>JBOEGH010000006.1:15079-317660 GCA_050633325.1 Alphaproteobacteria bacterium | reverse complement strand
TTCTGCAAAAGCAGAATATATATTTAATGAAAAAATCGAATATCATCCTGTTGATGAGCCTGATCCCAAAAAACTACTCTTCACAACATCAAAGAATCTAAAGAAGACATGTAAACTACATGGCCGTTTACTTGCGTGTGCCACAGGATCTACCAATATCAAATCTGAATATATCGATATCGGGAAAGGAAAATGCGGGATATCAGGTCTAAAATTCACCACTAGCGCCATATATCACATACCAGAATGGAAACAGAAGGATAAAGCGTCACCCGAAATACAGAAAAAATGGAACATTATGATTGAGGATGCAATCTTGCATGAAAAACATCATGGAGAAATTCAAGATCGTCACATGCGCAAGGCTTATGATAAAATTCTAAAACTAGAGGCTAGATGTAAAAAGATGCGTAAATCTGTATCTAAAATACTGAAACGTTTTAGTGATGATGAAGCTAGGGAAAACAGACGATTCGATGCAAGAGACAGCGGTAAACCTACAAGTTTTCCCAATTACCCCCCTCTTCATTCAACCGCCTCCAGCAGACGACCCCAAACCTTTGAATTTGAATACACATATCCGCCGATGCCGTGGCCTTTACCCTTTAAATACTCAACATAAATTTTAAAGTATTTTGAAGGTGCAAATGATGACGATCTTCCGAATATAAAACTCGCATCCAAAATCATTAAGAGGGTGTAAAATCTGGAAAAGGTGAACGTTTACCTTTTAAAAAGGTGAACGTTTTCGGTGAAAGTGGTGATCGCTGAGAGATTCGAACTCTCGACCTACTGATTAAAAGTCAGTTGCTCTACCGGCTGAGCTAAGCGATCTTACCATGTTTTCCGCGGCTCAAATAATGTAGAACCGCTTGAATTGCTGCACCTTATTTATTTCATAAGGCTACGTCAAGTACTCAATTATCTTTTTTAAATTTTTTATACAATTCATGTGAAACTTGGGGTGTAACAAATGAATCAACATCCCCACCAAGGGCGGCTATCTCTTTTACAAATGATGAGGAAACAAACTGCCACTTATCCGCAGCCATCAAAAAAACAGTCTCAATATCGGGATCAAGCTTTGAATTCATGCCAGTCATTTGGAACTCATATTCAAAATCAGAAACAGCACGTAACCCCCTGAAAATAAACGATGCATCAACATCGCGCGCAAAGTGTACAAGCAGCTTATTAAAAGACTTAACTTCTATCTCACAACCCTTCTCCTGCATATTATCAATATCAGCCTGAAGCATCTCCATACGACGTTCATAGGTGAATAATGGGCTTTTCTTAGGGCTATCAGCTACAGCAACAACCAGCTTATCTACCATTTTACTGGCGCGCCTAATCAGGTGTAAATGCCCCTTGGTAACAGGGTCGAAAGTTCCAGGATAAATTCCGGTAATAAATTTTCCATTACGTGACATTATATATTGCCCCCTATTACTTTAAAAAATTATCAAATATGCCCTTAACGACATTTTCTACATCAGTATTATTATCGGGGGAAGAGTTATTATTCGCCTCCGCCTTTGATGTATCAGGAACTGTCCCTTCAAGGTACACATCACCCACGCGCTCTTCCGGAGGTAACTCTTGCTCCTCATCACATGAAACAGGCCCACCAAATACAAACTCTTCATAATCACTGATAACGCCGGTATAAGCGATATCGCCCTCATACTTGGCCCATAGAGCCCTTGCATCACATCCGATATAGCCACATTCGTTCTCAACCATTACAGCGTCTATCTCTGCACCCCTATCCGCATCATACGCCTCCTCACCAGAAAAGTGAGCACATATATTGGCACGGTCCATCCAATGCTGAATATCCGCAGGGCATTTTTCTATGCTGTAGGGTGATTTAAAGGGGAAAGGGTCTCCTGTTTTACAATTATCGGCCAATGCAACATTGGACATAACAAAACACAAGCAAACACCAGTAAAATATTTCATTCAAATCCTATTAAATAGCTAAAGACCCTAATTAATCCTCAGCCGCAGTAGCATCATCAGATGAGGAGGCAGCGACAACTTCATCGCCAGTACCCGCGACAACTTCATCACTTGTATCCTCTTCATCTTCTTGCACAAGCCAAGCAACGGAAACAACGTTTTCATCATCCCCTACTTTAAATATTGTAACCCCTTGCGCGCTGCGTCCTGTTGTACGGACATTTTCAACAGGTGTTCTTATCAATTGACCACCATCGGTAACCAACATAATCTGATGAGAATCAGTTACAGGGAAAGTTGCAACAACTTCGCCACCATTTTTCTTAGTCAACGACATGTTCGCAACACCCATACCGCCACGACCGGATACACGATATTCATACGCAGAAGTACGCTTACCAAAACCCTTGTTAGAAACAGTAAGAACTATTTGCTCCTTCTCCAGAAGCTCTTGGAAACGCTGTTGTGGCAATTGGTAATCAGTATCCTCGATATCCATACCTTCCGCACCATCAACACCTATGGTTTGGCTAGCCATTTTCAGATAAGCATTACGCTCATCAGGGGAAACATCAACATGCTTTAACACAGACATGGATATAACCTCGTCCCCGGCCTCTTTCATCTTAACACCACGAACACCTGTAGATGTACGCCCAGCAAAAACACGTATATCTGTAACAGGAAAGCGTATGGCCTTACCAAGTTTAGTTGCAAGCATGATGTCATCATCATCCTTACATACCGCTACAGAGACCAAGCTCTCATCATCGCCAAGCTTCATTGCAATCAAACCGTTAGAACGTATGTTTTTAAAGTCGGACAACTTATTACGGCGGACAGAACCATGACTGGTAGCAAACATAATATCCAAGTCATCCCACACATTTTCATCCTCAGGCATGCGCAAGTAAACATTCACATTCTCTTCCTTTTCAAGAGGAAGCATATTGACCAAGGCTTTACCACGGCTCTGCGGTGTTGCTAATGGTAACTGATACACCTTCATACGGTGAACAATACCACGTGAAGTAAAGAATAGAATTGGAGTATGGGTTGAGGCAACAAACAGATCGGATATAAAGTCATCATCCTTCATTGACATACCTGAACGCCCCTTACCTCCACGACGTTGCGCACGGTAAGTATCCAGAGGAACTCGTTTCACGTAACCGCCATGAGTAATGGTAACAACCATGTCCTCACGCTGTATCAGGTCTTCCATATCTACTTCAAACTCAGCTTCGACCAATTCAGTACGGCGTGGAGTGCCAAAGCGCTCCTTAACTTCTTCAAGCTCTTCCACCAATACTTCAAGCAAACGGGAACGATTACCCAAGATAATCAGAAGCTCCGCAATTAGGTCTGTTATTTCTTTCAGCTCATCACTAATTTTACCGCGCTCAAGGCCTGTCAATTTATGCAAACGTAAATCAAGTATAGCCTTTGCCTGAACTTCGGACATTTGATAAGTACCGGCGGCATCAACAAGGTGCTCTGGATCATCAATGAGTGCGATCAATGGTGCAATGTCATGAGTATCCCAGCGCTTAGCCAATAATTTTTCGCGTGCGTCCGTAGGGTTAGCAGCATTACGAATAAGTGCAATAATCTCATCTATATTGGCAACAGCCACGGCCAAACCAGCCAAAACATGCGCACGATCCCGTGCCTTACCCAATTCAAATATTGTACGGCGAGTAATAACTTCCTCACGGAACTTAACAAATGCCTTAACCATATCAAGGATAATCATAGTCTGGGGCTTACCATTATGTAAGGCAACCATGTTACATGCAAAATTTGTCTGTAGTGCCGTATATTTAAACAACCTGTTTAATACAACATCCGCATTTGCACCTATCTTTAATTCCACAACAACACGAACACCATCACGGTCAGATTCATCGCGTACCTCATGTATGTCTTCTACAATCTTGTCGCGTGCAACTTCACCAATACGCTCCATCAATTTACTTTTATTAACTTGATAAGGAACTTCATGAACAATTATTGCTTCGCGCTTACCTATTTCCTCAATTGAGGTTTTAGCACGCATTTTCACAGATCCGTTACCAGTGTGATAAGCAGAATGAATACCAGAACGGCCTAGTATTTGTGCGCCAGTCGGAAAGTCAGGACCTGGGACAATTTCTATCAGTTCTTCTGTTGTAAGGTCTGGATTTTCAACATATGCGCAACAGGCATCAACAACTTCGCCCAAATTATGAGGGGGGATGTTCGTTGCCATACCAACGGCAATACCACCAGCACCATTAACTAATAAATTTGGGATACGTGATGGAAGGACATTCGGCTCTGACTCAGAATCATCATAGTTGGGTTGAAAATCAACCGTACCCTTATCAAGATCAGCAAGAACAAATTCCGCAGCCTTTTCAAGACGCGCCTCTGTATAACGCATAGCAGCAGGAGAATCACCATCCATTGAACCGAAGTTACCCTGCCCGTCAACTAACGGCAAGCGAAGCGACCATGGCTGTGCCATACGAACAAGAGAATCATAAATCGCTTGGTCACCATGCGGGTGATATTTACCCATCACGTCACCGACTACACGTGCAGATTTTTTATATGCCTTATCGGAAGTATAGCCCCCGACCTTCATGGCATATAAAATACGACGGTGAACCGGTTTAAGACCATCACGGACATCAGGCAAGGCGCGCGACACGATAACGCTCATCGCATAATCAAGGTAGGATTTCTTCATCTCCTCCTCTAGTGCAATTTTAGGGAAAGTTTCGCCTGTATTGTCTGATGTAATGTCTTCGCTCATATTTTCACTTTAATTCTATTTCATTATTATTAACAGTTGGAATTGACAATATACCCCTTATTGACCCGCCCTAATACGCATCATTGCCTTGTCAATCATATTGACTACTTCTGGCTGCACAATACTTGCCCAATTTGATATTTTGTCAGATGCGCTCTTTGCCTCCGGTTTGCTATAATACTCAACCATAGCATCCAGTTCTTTAAGGGTGTATGTTTCAATCATCGCATCAGTTGATATACGCTCTATCGCATTGTAGTTAAGCATACCCTTCATGGAATCTATGAATGCCCTGCGTTCACGTGCCGGAAGAGCAAGAGAAGCACGGTTAACTGCGGAATCGACCTGAACACGCGTTGGGCGTATCTTGTGCATTTCCCTTGCTAAAGCAATCTTCTTCGCAAGAATATCCTTATTTTTCAGCTCAGCCTTCGCTTCTTCTATTCCCTTTTCGACAGTGCTTAACTCTTTTGGTTTTGCATCTGTATCAGGCTGCACCACAGGAGTATTGTTTTTTTGCTGTTGCAAGAATTCATCCGCGCTAACGGCCTCACCTTGTGCATAAGCTCCGGCAGACATAGAAAGCACCCCTGCGATTACAGCCAAGGAAACTACCGGTATTTTTTTAAAACGTGACATATATTATATCCTTTTTACATTACCATTAAAATGGAATTTCATCATCCATAGTATCTACAGGCGCAGAAGAAGCTTGCCTTTGTGATTGCGCGGGTGCACCACCGCCGTAATTACTCGCGCCACCATCATTAAATGATTGGCCTCCGCCATAACCGCCACCGTCACCAGAACCACGAGAATCCAACATTGTCAGTTCTCCACGGAATGGACGCAACACAATCTCCGTTGTGTATTTATCCTGACCTGTTGCCTGATCTTGCCACTTACGTGTCTCAACCTGACCTTCTATATATACCTTAGCACCTTTTTTAAGGTAGTTCTCACAAACAGTTACAAGACCTTTGTTAAAAACAACTACACGATGCCATTCTGTTTTTTCGCGACGCTCACCTGTCGATTTATCTTTCCAAGATTCTGAAGTTGCAATAGACAAATTAACGACTTTATCGCCTGATTGCATTGTACGAACATCAGGATCAGCACCTAAATTACCAACTAAAATTACTTTATTAACACTACCAGCCACAGGCGCACTCCATACAAAAATTTCACAAGGAATCGGAGTATAGACTCCGCGTGCCTTTTTCTAAAGCACTTAATCATATTATTTATGCAAATAATGTGGAGATATCAATAGTAACGCCATAGAGATTGATTACATGATCAACTTTGAAATAAAGTCAAAATTACATTATAATGCCCTAAAGCTTGACAATATATGTGAACACACATTATTAAACATAATAAAAAGCGGAGAAAACAAATGACTGATATAACGAAACTGTCTGAAATAGAAGACAAGTTCAACTATCTGGCAAACCATATAATGGATCTTGGAGACATAAAAAACCGCAAAGATGGCGGTAAACTGGTTGAGCATCATATCAGTAACACCCGCACGGCATTTGAAAACGCCCACAAAGACCCCACAGAAAACAATATACTTGCCGCTCAAAGCATGGGAGAGCTATTCGCATCATATGCACACTCAATGGGCATTTCAGAAATGCGTCTGGTTAACAAAGATGCACAAAGAATACGCGCTGAGAGAAATGAGAAACTGGCACGTGTCGATGGCCTGACACAGTTAGCAAATAAATCGGGAACTACTGCTGCCCTACATGACATGATCGCAAGAAGCAATCGTGACGGTAGCTCTGTGGCCGTACTATTTATAGACCTGACAAAGTTCAAACCAATTAATGACACATTAGGGCACCTACACGGGGACCAAGCATTACAATTAGTGGCATCAAAAATCACAGAAACAGTACGTGACGGTGACATCACTGGTCGTATTGGCGGTGACGAATTTGTTATCGCAATGTCAAACCAAGACCCCAAACACAGCTTTGAAGCCGAAGAAAGGAAAGTAATCGATCTTTTCGACGGTCAAATCGTATATCAAGATAACGATCAAAATGATTACCCTATTGGTGGAGATATGGGAATGGCAATAGTCGCAGACGGCGAGAGTGCCGAAGCCGCAATTGAGAGAGCCGACCACCTTATGTACGCAAAAAAACAAATCCACCACAAAGAATTGGAAGCAGAACAGGCATTGAATACACTTGAAGTGTAATAGATATTGCTACTGCCTAAAATTTACGTCATAAATACCGCATGCTGACAGAAATAAGTGTGCGCGGTGCGCGAGAACATAACTTAAAAAATATTAATATAGATATCCCGCGAGATAAACTCGTGGTGATAACTGGCTTGTCCGGATCGGGAAAGTCATCCCTTGCATTCGACACAATTTACGCAGAAGGACAGCGTCGCTATGTTGAGAGTCTATCAGCTTACGCCCGTCAATTCCTTGAAATGATGCAAAAACCTGACCTAGACAGTATAGAAGGATTATCCCCCGCTATATCGATAGAGCAAAAGACAACAAGTAAAAACCCCAGATCAACGGTAGGAACAGTAACAGAAATATATGACTATATGCGCCTTTTATGGGCACGTGTAGGTGTTCCGTACTCCCCCACAACAGGATTACCTATCACCAGCCAAACCATCAGCGAAATAGTTGATAGAATACTGGAAATGGATGAAGGAACAAAACTATACATACTTGCACCTATTGTTAGAGGGCGAAAAGGAGAATACAAAAAAGAATTCAAAGATTTACAGGCAAAAGGTTTTAGTAGGGTTAAAGTTGATGGCACTCTTTACGAAATTGATGACGCGCCCGAACTTAACAAAAAAGTAAAACACGATATTGAGGTAGTAGTTGATCGAATTGTAATACGCAACGATAAGAAACTGGAGCTACAAAAAAGAATAGCAGACTCAGTGGAGACATCACTAAATATTGCGAATGGATTAGTAATCGCAGAGGACGCCACGACAGGTGAAACCACCCTATTCTCCGAAAAGTTCTCGTGCCCCGTATCAGGGTTCACAATACCCGAAATTGAACCACGATTATTCTCGTTCAACTCCCCTCATGGTGCTTGCCCAACATGTGACGGACTTGGTGTAAAGCTGAATATGGATTTAGACCTTATAATACCTGACACCTCCATAAAAGTATCAGATGGCGCAATTGCACCATGGTCCAAAGCAGGCGCATTCTCAGGGTACTACATGCAAACACTTATATGCGTTGCTGAACATTTCAAATTCGACTTAGACATTAGCTGGGATAAATTAAAGCAAGAATATAAAGACATAATATTATACGGATCCGGGAAAGAAAAGGTTCCCCTTACATATAAAAGCAAACAAAACACTTGGGAAAACACAAAACCGTTTGAAGGCGTCATAAACAATATGGAACGACGCATGATGGAAACAGAGTCAAACAACGTTCGCGAATCTCTTTCCAAATACCAATCCAGTGCACCTTGCGACGCATGCAACGGTTCACGGCTAAAAACTGAAAGCCTTGCCGTTAAAATAGATAATAAAACAATTTCCGATATAAGCGGATTAAGCATTCAAGATGCCCAATTATGGTTCAGCAATGCTTCAAAGACACTAAGCACTCAACAACAACAAATCGCTGAAAAAATACTAAAAGAAATCGAAGACAGGCTAACGTTTCTTATCAATGTCGGGTTAGAATATTTAAACCTTTCTCGCGCATCAGGCACATTATCTGGCGGTGAATCGCAACGCATTAGATTAGCATCACAAATAGGTTCTGGCCTGACCGGGGTGTTGTATGTATTAGACGAGCCATCGATTGGCCTACACCAACGTGACAATAATCGACTGTTAAAGACACTTAAAAGGTTACGAGACATCGGAAACACTGTAATCGTCGTAGAACACGACGAAGATGCAATACGTATCGCCGATCACCTTATAGATATGGGCCCAGGTGCTGGAGCTCATGGCGGACAAGTGGTTGCACAAGGTACACCAGATGAAGTCTTCAAATCCAAAGACAGCCTAACTGCACAATATATGCGTGGAGAGAAAGAAATCCCGATCCCTACCAAGCGTCGCACAGGAAAGAAGCATATAGAAATTATAGGGGCAAATGGAAATAACCTGAAAAATGTAAGTGCCAAAATACCCCTTGGAACGTTCACCTGCATCACGGGAGTATCAGGATCAGGAAAATCAACACTTACAATTGATACATTGTACCGCGCAGCAAGCAAAACCTTAATGAAATCCAAGGAGCATCCCCTACCACACGAGGAAATCAAAGGGTTCGAACATGTAGATAAAGTAATCGACATAAACCAATCCCCGATCGGAAGAACACCAAGGTCAAACCCTGCGACATATACCGGCGCATTTTCACATATAAGAGAATGGTTTGCCGGACTTCCCGAATCTAAGGTAAGAGGATACAAGGCCGGAAGATTCTCATTCAATGTAAAAGGCGGACGATGCGAAGCATGCCAAGGAGATGGCGTAATAAAAATAGAGATGCACTTCCTTCCTGATGTGTATGTAGAATGCGAAACATGCAAAGGAAAACGTTACAGCCGCGAAACACTGGAAGTTAAATACAAAGGCAAGTCTATCGCAGATGTACTGGATATGACTGTAGAAGACGCAGTTGATTTTTTCGACTCCATACCTGCTATACGCGATAAAATGCAAACCCTTAAAGAAGTTGGCCTTACATACATAAAGGTCGGGCAACAAGCCACCACCCTATCAGGCGGAGAAGCTCAGAGAGTAAAGCTGGCAAAAGAGCTATCCAAACGATCAACCGGAAAAACGCTTTATATACTGGATGAACCGACAACAGGTCTCCACTTCGAAGATGTAAGAAAACTTTTGGAAGTGCTACACAGGCTTGTCGACCAAGGAAACAGCATAGTAGTAATAGAACATAACCTCGACGTTATAAAAACAGCAGATCATATAATAGATATAGGCCCCCAAGGCGGCGACAAAGGCGGGGTAATCGTGGCAGAAGGAACACCGGAAAACATATGTAAATCAAAGGACAGCTTTACGGGCGAATACTTAAAAGAACTACTTTATAAACATGACGACTTAGCCGCTGAATAATTTCCTTGTATTACGTGAAATACATATGATAATATTTTACTAATAATAATAAATGGTGATAAATTTAAAAGGAATACTATAATGGCAAACCCATTAGACGCTGCTGATAACTTAGCGAGTTCAGGCAGAAGCATCGTTTCAACAGCATGGAACGCATCACGAGGCATATTGGCTGCAGCTACAGTAAGCACAATTGTGGCCGCAGCGACAGGCGGGTTAAGCCTTACTGCTGATGCAGCTATAGCAGCAGGAGAATCTATTAAATTCACTCCAACAGATATGCTAGCTAATGTTGGTAATGGCTTTGCTCACAATTTGAGTGGTGCTGGAGAAATTCTTTCAGGATGGATGACACCTGACGCACCTGGGGTGTAGTAATACTGACACTTAAAACAGCCCTATTACACAAATAACACCTCATAAATTTGAGGTGTTTTATTTTGCCAAATAGAGCACAAAGCAAAACATTTGTGAAACATACCCCCTTTAAAAAACAACAAAAATCAGTCATTATATCGCCATGAAAAAAGAGCTGACAGACATACTTACCGCAGAGTTTAAGCGGAACCTAAAAGCTATACTCAAAGAGCGCAAAGGCGTTACCAACCCTAAAAAGCTTTCCATCGCATCAGGCCTAGGCGAAACAGCCATACGCGACATACTACAAAACAGATCATCCAGCCCAAAGCTGGATACTATAGAAAAGATTGCTTACGGCTTAAACGTACCTGTTTACCGCCTAATACCATCAATGATCGACCAATCATACGAAGAGTTAGCGACCCTAAAAGAAGAAAATGCACTTCTCAGAGAGGTTAGCGACCAATCATTCACAAATATGGATGAACTACGTAAAGCAGCAAAAGAACGCTCACGTAAAAAATAGGCATTACCCGACAAAATTCAAAGCACAAATAAGCACAACAACACCCACGCTCAATCCAGTGATTTTTCCCATTGACAAGCAACGCTTTTGGTGTGATTGTTCACAATAACGAGTGCATTATACACTCGGGTCACCCCCGTTACCCACACACTAATGGGGGTGGCCACACCATTAACAATCAACAATAAAACTTATCAATTACGTGTTTTCTTACTCGTAAAACACAAGTAACTCTGATATTTGAATATGAATGAGAACTATTTCTGACATACTTAAAAATATAGACACCGCATGCACCGGTGAAACAATCAGTATAAATGATTTACTTGAAGCGTTTCACGAAAGAGGTTTCGGATTCTTTTTATTCATCTTCGCCTTGCCAGCTGCTCTTCCCCTGCCCGCAGTTGGGGTCGGCACAATTTTGGGGCTACCGCTCGTTTTCCTTACTGCTCAACAAGCATTAGGACGACACACAATTTGGTTTCCAAAATCATTCAGAAGCAAAAGCATGAAGCGTGAAAACTTAACCGCGATAATAGAAAAAGCATTACCTTGGGCCAAGCGACTTGAAAAATTCATAAAACCACGATTAAGCTTTGTAACCCAGGGAAATTTCTCACGAATAATAGGTGTGTGCGGCTTTATAATGGCTCTATCTGTTTGCGTACCTATCCCATTAACAAACACGGTACCAAGTTTTGGCATAGCGTTAATGTCTATCGGGGTTATTATGCGTGATGGACTAGCCGTTCTTACAGGCGCACTAATAGGTATAATATGGGTAATCATGTTATATTCAGTATTACTATTTGTAGGTCTTGAAGGACTTGACCTGATAAAAGAAGGAATTAAAGGTTTAATACGATGAAGGCTATTTTTTCAAACCCAACCTTATCATTTTCATTAATCGCCCTAATATCTTTTTCATCACTATCACTGGCCTTTATTGCAGAAGCCATATTTAACCTAGAACCTTGCGCATTATGCATCTATCAAAGGTACCCTTTTGCAATAGGGTTATTAATTGGGGTGATCGGGCTAATCCTGAGAAACAAAGACAAGATACTGGCACCACTACTAGGAATCTGCGGATTAAACTTTCTAGTAAACAGCGCGATAGCGTCATACCATACAGGGATAGAGCAAAAATGGTGGACATCCGCAGTTGAAGGATGCGCGGTTATTTTTCCTGACAGCAACGAAGGACAAAGTATACTTGAGAATATAATGAGCGCACCAATGGGTGATTGCAGTAAAATACCATGGCAAGACCCAATATTTGGCTTTTCAATGGCGAACTACAATATTCCATTTTGCTTTGGGTTATTCATTTTCTGTATTATCAGTGCCGTTATGATTACAAAAACACAAAAGTAAACTTAGCCTTGGCCGTATAATACAAGCCCACCCAACAAAGAAATAATACATAACTAAATTTTCAGAACTTTTTTCAAGAAATCAGAACTAGCATCTATACCCTTCTGATCTATTGAATGAGTTAGCCCTGAACTTGTGTGCCCAGAAAAATCAAAACCATTATTCAAAAGAACGCTTTTTGCCATAGACCAAGCCTGAACAGGGACAACATCATCTGCCTCCCCGTGAACCAAACATATAGGTGGTTTTTGAAAATCCTTACCTTCGCTTTCATCCCAAAGCAAAGCACCTGAAAAACCCATCACGCCTGCTATTTTCGATTTCAACCTCGGCGCGACATGCAAGCTTGTCATCGTACCTTGAGAAAAGCCAAACAAAGCGACATCCGAATATGTCAGGTCTAACCTTTCAACTTGCGCGTCTATAAATTCTTCCACTAACGGAAACGCACTCTTAACCCCTGACAACATTACTTGAGGGTCACGATCTTGCAAAGAGAACCACTGAAATGAATTTGGATAACCCGCAGGAACCATATCACAAGGAAACGGCGCATCAGGTGATATGAACATTGTGTTCGGAAGTCCTTGCGATAAAATAGGCGCAAGGGATATCAAGTCTTGACCATTAGAACCCACGCCATGCAACATTATAACAAGACGCTCAACTTTTCCGCTCTGCGGTTTATGCTCATAAAAATTTGAAATACTCATGCAAAGATATGTAGCACAGAGGATTTATATAAGGTAGATAAAGTATGAAACAAAAGGACAATACCATGTGGTTAAAATATTCGTGCTTATCTATTGCTTTAATAATATCGCCGATAAATGCAATGGCCGAAGATAACGATACATATATAAGTTTATCTGTTGAAAATGATAATTTCGGGGGTGGAACAGATAAATATTACACTAGCGGCGTAAGAGCGACATGGTTTGACGCCGATATAAAAGTCCCCCCGGTTATAGACGTATTAGCAGATAAAATACCCACTTTTGATTTCAATGATAAAACAGCAACATTTTACACAATTGGTCATAACATATACACGCCAGAAGATATAAAAATCGCAGACCAACCAGACAAAGACCGCCCTTGGGCAGCATTTTTATACGGATCGGTTGGAATGGCGAACATTACAGATAATGGGGACAAGCCTTTTCACGTTGATGAGTTGGAATTCACACTTGGCGTAGTTGGACCGGAAGCTCTGGGAGAGCAAACACAAAAATTCGTTCACAAGCATGTTTCAGACTCACCAAAACCAAGAGGATGGAGAAATCAACTTAACTTTGAACCGGGATTTATGGTGTCATGGCAACGCCGTGTACCTTATGCACTTTCTTACGATTTCAATAACCTAAACGCTCGAATTGAGCCAAACTTTTCCGTTACACTTGGCAACATAAGAACAAATGCCAGTGCTGGAGCAACCGCAATTTTAGGATCATCAAAACACCAAGACACACCACAACGTGTGCGCCCTGCTATACCCGGAACAGGTGTGTTTTTCACAGAAAAGAATAAACTTAACTGGCAAATATTTGCAGGAGCAGAAGCACGGCTGGTTGCGCATGACATATTTTTAGATGGTAATACATTCAGCAACAGCCACAGCGTAGATAAGAAACATTTCGTTGGTGACTTAAGCGGTGGTTTTTCCCTTACTTTCGATGATTACAGAATGTCATATACGCTAAACGCGCGCAGCAAAGAGTTCGACGGACAAGATGAAGAAAGCGTTTTTGGCTCTATCACCATCACAAAGAGGTTTTAAATACAATATTACCGTGGATTTTTGTAAAAAAATCAATACAATGTCGCTAAAGAAAAGGAGCTTAAATCATGAAATATGACTTACTACACATACAAGGAAAGCCCTATGTACTGGTACCATTGCATGATTACCGCGAAATAAGCTCTAACGGAACGGACAGTGACTTGCCCGGCGACATACTGGACCAACTATCTGCACGACAGGAACATCCAATAAAAGTAATTAGAAAATTCCGCAACATGACACAAGCAGACCTTGCCGATGCATCAGGAATTTCGCGCCCATATCTCACAGAAATAGAAACGGGCAAAAAAGATGGATCTATCCGCGCATTAAAGACTCTGGCCGAAGCGTTAGGCGTCACAATCGGAGACATTACATAACCATATCACACGCAGAACCTTCGAAAGACCGCAATTAATGCCAATAGTAAAAGCAGGTATATCACAATTAGATCAAATAGTTGAATTATCAAGCATGTGGAATGGTGACAGCACACCAGTTGACCCTGATATAATTGAAAAATACCTAACCTCGGAAATAGTATTTTGCGCCATAGATAACGAAGAACTTATAGGGGTTGCTATATTGGAACAAAATATGGATTCATCCCAGCATATTGCAAGACTATTTGTTCATCCCGATTATAGAGAATACGGCGTCGGCACGGAACTAATGGAAGAAGTCACAAGACTGTTAGATGAGACATGTACAAAATCATTCTTAAGCGTGTCCGACAGAAATCCCGCCCATGATTTTTACAAGCGATTCGGATATAAGAAAACAGATGAGTTCAAAGCACCAAGCCCAGACCATATTCCAATGATAAGAGAACCTGACCTAGGACTGTAGCCTAGTGATACCCTGCTCTAAATCCGCTATCAAATCATCGACATTTTCATTTCCAATTTGAAAGCGTAAGAAGAATCCTTCTTTTTGCCAATTGGATCTGTATGATTTCATGTCTTGTGGCTGGATCAAACTTTCATACCCTCCCCAACTACTACCTACCGGAAACAGTGATAAAGAGTCTACAAAACGTGATATATCGTCTTTTTTATATTCAGGCTTGAACAGTACGCTAAACACACCATTTACTCCTGAAAAGTCTCTTTTCCAATTATCATGACCTACGCTATTTTCTAAAATTGGCGAGTATAAAGACTGCACCTCATCGCGCCCTTTAAACCATGTAAGTACAGACATCATATTTTTTGCGGCATAACCCAAGCGCATCTCCAATGTTCTAAGACCTCTCATCGCCAAGTACAAATCTTCTGCCGACGCACAAGTACCAAGGTTAATTGCACATGATTTTAAAATATTATAATTAGCCTTACTGTCAGCGACGGCAACACCAAGATTAACGTCAGAATGACCACCAAGATATTTCGCAGCAGACTGAACAGATATATTGACCCCGTGATCCAAGGGGCGGAACAACACACCTGCGGAATAAGTATTATCCATAACGGTAATGACACCACGGCCTTTGGCCGCCTTAACAATCGCGGGAACATCTTGCACCTCAAACGTTGCCGACCCTGGTGATTCCAAATAAATAACGGATGTATTTTCACGGATCAGGTCATTAATACCATCACCAATCATAGGGTCATAATATTCGACATCAACACCATATGATCTCAACTGCTTATTAGCGAAAAATCTGGTCGGTGGGTAACAAGTATCAACTATTAAAACATGATCACCTGACTTAACGAATGACAATAAAGCCGTTGAAATTGCGGACATTCCACTGGATGAAGTTATGGCATTATACCCGCCCTCCAAATCTGAAATGGCCTCCTCAAAGGCGCAACTTAAAGGGTTACCTACGCGGCCATAACGAAATTTTGTATTGGGATCAAAATATGCATCCAAATCATCATACAAAATTGTAGATGTACGACATATCGGGGGGTTAACAACACCGAAATAATCTTCAGGCTTACGCCCCGCATGCATTAATTTAGTTTCTTTATGATAGTCTTTTTTATCATCCATAGTACTTTTTTACCTATAAAATATAATCTCTATCATGTTCAAGGGCAGGAATAGATGATCTGGCCTGATTTACCAAAGCAATATCCAAGTCGGCTATAACCACACCCTCTTCCTCACCCATTTGTGAGATAATATTACCCCAAGGGTCTATAATCATAGAATGGCCATAAGTTTTGCGACCGCCTTCATGTTCTCCCACTTGCGCAGCAGCAATAACATAACTTCCGGTTTCAATTGCACGTGCCCTCAACAACACCTCCCAATGAGCCTGCCCGGTCGGCACAGTAAATGCAGCAGGTACACAAAGTATATTCGCACCCTTTTGCGCCAAAGATCTGTACAAATAAGCAAAACGAAGATCATAACAAATGCTAAGACCGGCCGTAAAATTCTCATCTATTCCAGATAATACAGCGCGATCACCCGGTGATATGACATCACTCTCACAATAGTTCTCACCATTAGAAAGTTTAACGTCGAACAAGTGTATTTTATCATATCTGCTTTGTACCGCGCCTAACTGATCAAACAAAAGTGATCTGTTAACAAGCTTATCCTGATTACCCTGCATCGCCATCGAACCAACAAGTATCTTAATACCAAGTTCGCGTGCCAGGTTGGCAAAGAACGGAAGTCCGACATGACTATCTTCAGATTCCACTGCCCCTAATTTAAGCTCAGCGGGAAACCTGATATGGCATGTATTTTCCGGCGTAACAACAAATTCAGCCCCCTGTGAGGCCGCATCCCTGATGTAATGCCCTGCTTTTTCAAGGTTTTCCTCAATATTTGCACTGCTCGTCATCTGCAAGCAGGCAACTTTCAAAGCATCAGGCATTTAAAATACCGTCCAGCTTTCCTTGCGCATCAAGTGCATGCAAATCATCACATCCGCCATAGTGCTTATCATCTACAAAAACTTGAGGAACAGATTTAGGACCACCTGTACGCTCTATCATTTTACTACGCGCAGCATCGTCACCTGTAATATCATGATTAGTATACTCAACACCTTTAGAATCAAGTAACGCCTTTGCACGTGTACAATAAGGGCATGTTGACCATGTATATATCTCAATTTTCGCCATTTTATTACCTTCCATAATGCATAAATAAAACAAATCCTAACACGACATATAAACATAAATATAGCCATTATTAAATAACAACATCACGCAGAACTAATAACACGCGCAATAGTCAAAACACTTACACTTTCCGCACCATAATTATATAGAACCCGAGAGCATTCATTAACGGTTGCACCTGTAGTATACACATCATCAATCAAAATAAACTTTTTACCCTTAACCTTGGATATATTTTTAGGCAAAATATCAAATGCATTATGAACATTTTCAACGCGATCTGCGCTTGTCAGATGCCCCTGTGACGGTGTTGACCTTATACGGCGAAGAGCATCAGGAAAATGCGTAACGTTAACCGATCTTGATAGAGCTTCTGATATCAAGGCAGCCTGATTATACCTTCGCATTATCATGCGCATAGAATGCAAAGGAACAGGAACAAGATAATCTGCCTGATGGAATAGATCTTTTCCTGCCTGCTTTAACCAAGGAATAAAAGTTTGAATTAAATGTGTCTTATCTCCATGCTTAAAGCCCAGTATAAGGTCACGGCTTGTGTCATTATAAACTAAGGCGGATCGAGCGCAGATGAACTCTGGCGGAGACTCCATACATTTATCACATTTAACATTGTCTGATAATTCAAAGTCTAACGCTGTACCGCAACAGATGCATTTAGGATCAGATATAAAAACAAGACCTTGCCACGCCTGTGAAGACATAACACCTTGCGCATCAACAATCTCACCTGTTATCGGACAACGAGGAGGTAAAATCAGATCAAGATACCTTGTAAATATCGGTTTAAATATTTCTTTGATTTGCGTATATAGATTGCTCATATCAAACAATATTCGCATATAATTAGTGCGTTTGCATTACAATAAATGTATGATGTTTCGATTGAAAAACAAAAAAATAATATACGCAAATGCGGGACACAAAAAGAACTAAGAATTAATGACAGATACGGGCGATAACGACTTATTTGAAAATGAAAAAATAGATTATATCGAAGAGCGTAACTTTATGCTTAAGGATATATCTTATGACGTTGTGCACCGCGCATGGTTTACCTTGTCGCACTTACTTCTTGACGATGGTGCAAAAGTTTTAGATATGGGATGCGGTGATGGAGAGCTGACATATGCGATGGCAGTACTAAACCCAAAAGTCAGATTTATAGGCGTAGACAAAAGTAAAAAAACAATCCGTGTAGCAAAAGAAAAATACCAAACTCATAACTTGGAATTTAAAATTGGTGATGTTTCCAGTGACCTATTCGAACCTGAGACAATAGACACAATAATAAATTCATATATTTTACACCAAGTATTCTCTAATGCTCGATATAATCCACGCATCATAACTGACACATTGCGCAAGCAATTTGCAATGCTGAAGAATGACGGTACGATGTTCATTCGTGATTACACAAAACCAGAAGGAAGCGAATTTGTTCTTTTGGAAATGCACGACGAGGAAAGCAAAAGCGATGAACTGGCTGACCTATGTGAAGCAGACCTGTTAGTTTGGTATTCAGAACATGCAAGACCAAAACAAGATCCGGGTTGTGGTGGTTTTTTTCTAGAAGAGCTACCCCCACGTTTTCCGCGCACACGATTATTTCGCCTGCCTTATAAATGGGCTTATGAATTTATTATGCGTAAAGACAATCGTGAAATATGGGAAAAGAACCTTCCATTTGAATATACATATTTCACCGTACCTGAATTCAGAAGAGAGTTGAGAGCGCTTGGCGCACGTGTTCAATACTCATCCCCTCACTGGGATGATGAGCATATAAAGAAAAACTTTGATGGCCATTTCAGACTGTTACAAACAGATGGGAACCCACTTGGCGACCCGCCCACCAGCTTCATCGCTGTGGCTAGAAAACAACCGGAACGCACAAGCCTAAACGTAAAAGAAAGACGCATATCGCAAGATGAGGGCGGCGTTCTAGACATAAAGACACTACGCGATCAAAAAGACGGAACTTTGGTCGATGTTGTAACACGTAACAAAGAAATAGCGGAAATACTGCCCTATCGTTTGGATGAAGATAACCGTCTGCATATTTACCTGCATGATGGTATAGTGCGCGGTATTGCAAATGCAGTAAAGCGCAGCGGAATTAACATTGATGGCCGTGAATGGTCAGGGCATATGTTAGAGGCAATTTCAACAAACTATGAAGACATTCAAAATTTAGGGCCTCTAGTTTCTGAAAACACTAAAAGCTTTGCCAAGTCATATATAGGCCTTAAATCCGAAAAAGACAGCATTATGGAGGCTGGCCCCTTCTATTATCCTGATCCAAATTACATTGATGAAAGGGTTCATACATTTTACCTTTCTGTACAAGATGTTGATAAGAAAATTGCGCCAAAACGCAAAATTCTAGAAGACCACCACTTTCAAGCAAAAGGCGTCATACACGAATTCAGCGCACAAAATGTACTTGATGCTATTGCTGTTGGGCTTATACCTAACTCTCGACTTGAACTGCAAATATTATCGTTAATGCAACACCTAAAAGTCAAAGCAGAGAACTGGATAAGCAGAAACATAAACATAGAATCAGGTGAGATAAAAAGAACATTTAAGGTAAGAGACTTCCTTAAACAAATTAACAATTCTGACAAACGCTTCAAAGAGGTTAAAGGGGCGGCGGAACAGTTAAAAACCGTTAACTCTATATTTGTAGAAGAAGGACAAAGCCAAGGTGGACATACGGGAATATCATCAGAAACAGTAGATTTTGCGCTTTCAGACGAAAAAACCGTAAACACAGCAGTTGTTCTACCATTAACAAAAAGCCTGAAAGGCGATATTCACGCCGGATTCATGGTAAAACATATGCCGGTACCACAACGTTTTGAAGGAAATGGCCTTAGCGTTAGCGCTCCACAATTCAATATTCCAAAAGAAATAACCAATTATAAGATGCTGAAGCAATTTATTGCGGAAAAGTTTGGTGTTACACCAGACTTGGTTATCAAATTAGGGGAAAGCTATTACAGCCATGTTGGAATAACACCTCAAAGAATACACCCTTTTGCGATCACATCACCGCCTAAGGTATTCAAAGACCCGGGTATAACATTCATACCTATTTACCAATATATGCTGCTTTGGAAATCTATATCCAAGGAGCAGCATTTCATGACAATACTTGCACGTGCCTACAGATACCTTCCTGAACACATGAAACTACAGGCGGACAGAGATGTTAAACTTATCATCGACGATATGTTCAAAACCGCACGCCCTGACTGGTCAATGCCTGACGCTATTGCGCCTACGGAATCACAGACCGTACGTGTAAAGAAGAAAAGCAGTAGTGATGATGAGAGTCCGATAACGGCTACCAATAAAAAATCACCAAAAAGCGATAAGACCTCAAAGAAAAAAAGCAAAGATAAAAAAGAAAAGCGAAAAAGAAGGAAACTCGGCCTAAGCAGTGCAAAAGATGACAATTTAGAATTGGATGCAAGTGAAACAGACGCGGACCCAGAACTCCTTGAGGAACAAAACAAAAAAAGAGATGCTGCCAAAAACCTTGATATAAGCTTGATCGAAGATTTCGAACAAGAAATTGATGCTATAAGAGAGGCTCTGGAAGAAGATCAAGACAACCAACCAAAACCAGAAAAATGGTAACATCATCAAAATTCAACAACGAAACCATTATATTTGATCGTGAGCTTATCAAGAACAAAAGACAGCGCGCATCCAATAGCTTTAGTGAACATGATTTCTTATTCCAATGGAGCAGAAATCAAATATGCGAGCGTTTACTAGATATAAACCGTCATTTTGATACTGCACTAAATATTGGATCGAGATGCCCTATTCCATCGGATCATAAAAAAATAGGGCAAATATCTACAATGGATTTAGTAGACACCCCTATAACAAGATGTACACCATATATACAAGGTAACGAAGAACTCCTTCCCATAGCAAACAACAGTATGGATTTAGTTTTAAGTAATCTAAACCTTCACACCGTTAATGACTTACCCGGAACTTTAATACAAATACGTAACACATTGAAAAGTGATGGACTTTTCATGTCATCTATTTTTGGCGGTGAAACACTTCATGAACTGAGAAAGGCTATCGCGGACATTGAGATATCAATGTTTGGCGGCATAAGTCCACGTATATTTCCATTTGCAGATAAACCACAAATGGGCGACCTGATACAACGTGCCGGACTAAACTTACCTATCATCGATTCTGAAATTATAACAGTAACTTACGATAATGTATTTAAGCTATTACATGATATCCGAGGAATGGGAGAAAGTAACTCAATTATCGAGAGGAACAAAACACCTCTTAACAAAGAGTTCTTTATGCGCCTTGCACAAAAATATCACGATAATTACGCAGAAGATGACGGCCGCATTGTTGCATCATTCGAAATTATATTTCTGCATGGTTGGGCTCCGCATGAATCCCAACAAACACCACTTCGCCCAGGAAGCGCAAAAAACAGCTTAGCTGAAGCACTGGGATCAAAAGAAATAAAACTTGGATAGAAGGCAACACCGTGATTAAAATCGACATAATCCCCATTCTGAAAGATAACTATGCTTATCTATTAAAATCAACTTGCGGAAAAGTTGCAGTTATAGACCCGGGAGAAGCCTCCCCGATCATAAATATATTAAATAAACTCGATTTAAGTTTAGATTTTATCCTAAACACACATCATCACTGGGATCATACCGATGGTAATGAAGAACTAAAACATAGATATGGTGCAAAAATAGTCGCCCCTGCTAAAGAGGCACATCTAATCAATGATATAGACATCGCAGTAACCGATGGCGACACATTCATCTTAGGTACAGAAAAAGCACAAATAATAGAGACCATTGGCCATACACAGGGTGGCGTTTGTTTTTATTTCAAAGATAGCGCCGCTATATTTACAGGAGACACCCTATTCTCCCTAGGTTGTGGCCGCATATTCGAAGGTACTGCGCAGGATATGTTTAACGGATTTCAAAAATTAAAATCATTACCTGATGATACTCTCGTTTATTGCGGGCATGAATATACACGCGGTAATGCTGGATTTTGCTTGGCTAATGATCGTGATAATGAGGAGCTAAAAAAACGTATAGAACAAATAAAAGTATTCAGATCAGAAGGAAAGCCAACAATTCCAACGACTATAGGTATGGAACAAAAAACCAATATATTCATGAAAGCAAAAAGCGCGGAGGAGTTCGCCGCGCTTCGTATTAAGAAAGATAATTTCTAATATAAATCAGCTCTGTGGCTTGCGCGGTGCACGACGACGACGTGGTGCAGATTTCTGCACAACTGTCTGCGAACCACCCTCAGCATTACTTGAATCATCAAGTATAGTAACGCCTGCACCTTTATTACTGGATTTATGTGAAGGAATTGGAAGCGGCTTTGACGTTGCTTTATCACGCTCACTAACTGCTAGCTCAATCTCCAAACGAGAAGATACCTTACGCAATTCATGTATGGCGGAATGCAAATCCTCCTGCGCTTTTTTATCCTGCTTATTGGCATCCCACGCTTCATGAGCAACCAAGCAGTTCTGAGACGTTTCTTTCAATCTTGTTTGAATGTCGTCCATTTATTAGCTCTCCTCTAATATTAAAATTCTAAGCGCACACCATATCGATTTGACACAATATGTGCAAGTCAATCACAGTATAAAATACAGGTATGAATGTATTTTCATGATTCCATAGGAAAACTTGACATTGCAATTAAGAATTACTATCAATCAAATATTAGATTAAATTAAGAAGACAGTAACGCAATGACAAAATCATCCCTTCGTTCAAAAATCGCAATTGGTGCATTTGCCTTAGCAACTCATGCGGGAGTACAGTTTTCACAAAATGATCCTGATGCTGTTCAAAATGCATTAGAACAAATGGGATATAGTGAAGTACAAGTGGATAAAATGCCTGCGTTACTTATACGCCCATCATACACCGGAAACATGGTTCAAGCTACATCCCCTGATGGTGATGATGTATCTGGAATAGTATCTCGCAGTATATGGAGAGACGATTACAACACCGATGCTCTGGAAAAACAATATGATGTACAGCCCTAAATATGCACAAAATTAATGCCTAACTACTGCCAAAAACATTGTTAATTTGTTGTGTAACACGAATAAATGTAGTGCGTTTAGCCAGCTCCTTCAAACGACGAGCACCGACATAAGTACACGCGGATCGTACCCCACCAAGAATATCCTGCAACGTACCTGCAACGTCACCGCGATATGGTATTTTAACGGTTTTCCCTTCGCTTGCACGATATTCAGCAACACCACCTTTATGCTTTGTCATTGCGGTGTCACTACTCATCCCGTAAAAGGTCATGAACTTTTCACCGCCCTCTTCAATCACGTTAAGTTCTGCTTGATCATGTCCTGCCAACATACCGCCTAACATAATGAAATCTGCTCCCGCGCCGAATGCTTTGGCAATATCACCCGGAACAGTACATCCGCCATCGGCACATATCAAACCGCCAAGACCATGCGCAGCATCAGCACATTCAATGATCGCAGATAACTGCGGATAACCTACGCCAGTCATTTTACGTGTTGTACAGACACTTCCCGGACCGATACCTACCTTAACAACGTCAACACCAGATAGAATAAGCTCCTCTACCATTTCACCTGTGACCACATTACCGGCCATGATAGTTATGCCGGGAACCATTTCACGAACCCTTTTTACAAAATCTAAGAAATGCTCGCTATATCCGTTTGCGACATCAAGACATATTTTATCTATTTTGTTTGGCCTAAGTTTTAGAAACTCGCTCAACTTTTCCTGATCTGCCTTGACCATACCGATACTGTACCAAACTGATGATGGGTCATTTTCGTCAAAAAACTCTATTAATTTATCCAATGAGTAATGCTTATGCAGGGAAACACTCATACCACTTTGCGACTTAGAAAAAGACTTGGCCATATCCATTGTACCAACCCCGTCCATATTTGCCGCAATAATTGGAACTCCACTATATGATCGTCCGCTCCACTTAAATTGATAATCGCGTGTAATATCTACATCCTTACGACTACCTAATGTAGAGCGCTTCGGGCGGATTAATACATCTTTAAAGTCCAGCTTAACATCTTCTTCTATGCGCATTTTGTACCTCTATTATTATATTATTTAAAAAATGAATCAGCAGCGTTTTTAGATTTTTCTTTGATTTCCATATCGCCCCTAACCCTTTCTATTTCTTCTTTTAACTCAGATATATATTCCCTTAAATCATCAACAGACAAAAACTCTAAATCACGCGGAAATACGGATTCCGGCTTTGGTTTTGGAAGGTCATCATTAAACATTATGGTATTGCTCCGTAGTGTAAGCATAAGGATACACCAATTATATACAATTCTTCATTAATAAAAAGCTGGCATTTGTTAAAAAACTCGCTTATATTCTGGTCGTTCCCTAAACATTTCGTTTAAATACTACATTGAACCAAGGGACGGGTTTCAATGTTAAAATTGTTGAAATAATACTTCAGGAGAAGAAAATGGCCAAGGCCGTCGCACAAACACCTACACTGCTTATGCCAAAGGCAACATCTGTATGGCTTATTGAGAATACTGCTTTAACGTTTAAGCAGATTGCTGACTTTACAGATCTAACAGAAATAGAAATAGAAGCTTTGGCAAATGAAGAAATTGGCAGAGGTCTTGTTGGTCGTTCTCCTATTGATCACGGTGAACTTAGCAAAGCAGAGTTAGAGCGTTGTGAGGCAGATCCTGCAGCAAGTCTAAGAATTGCCAAAAGAGACCTCCCTGCGGTTAAGGCGAGATCAAAAGGACCAAGATACACCCCTGTTGCAAAACGAGGAGATAAGCCGGACGCAATCGCATTTTTGGTTAAGAATCACCCTGAAATTTCAGATGCACAAATTTGTAAGCTAGTTGGGACAACTAAACCAACAATCATATCTATCCGTGAGCGCACACACCCAAGCACACCTAATCTACGTCCACGACACCCGGCGGAACTAGGATTGTGTACTTATCAAGAGTTTGAAATTGCGTACCACAAAGGATTGAAAGCAATTGGAAAAGATCCGGAAGCAGTTAAGGCAGAATTAGAAGCACAGCAAAAGCAAGAGCTAGAAGATGCATCTAAAGAGCAGGAAGATAATTCACAAACAGGTGGATTCGACTTCTCAAACTTCATGCCTGAATCATCTGATACATCAGAATAACAAGTTTTTAGATTCAATAAAAAAGCCGAGCAATAGTCTCGGCTTTTTTTACATTCACATTAATTTATAAATCTAGCTTGCCACACGGCTTTCTGCGCTTTCCAGCTCTTGCTTCACCATTAACTTTTGTTTTTTAATCTGAGAAAGATAATAGTCGGTTGTTGATAAATCACTATGAGCCTTCTCTACTTCTTCAGACAACAACCTATGTTTTTCCCTGAGTGCCTCTACACGTGAACTGACAGAAACCTTTGACACAGACATACATATCCTCCTATAGAAATTTCATGATACGAAAATGATATAACGAAAATGAAAGCAAATGCAAAAATATACAATTATCATTTAATATCATATATTTAAAAATACATGATCGATAAAAACATATGAACTGATTCGGTTATTAAAACCCTGCCCCCGGAAGTTTAAGATATTCCAACTCATCGGCAGAACTCTTGCGACCAAGAACTGCATTCCTGTGTGCAAAACGACCAAAACGCTCAATAACCTCAAGATGCTTTAGCGCATACTCATAGCTAATAGGATCAGAATCTTTCATGGTTTCAAACAATGAAACACTTCGCTTTTGGTCCGATATATTTTCACTGTGCATAAAAGGAATATAAATAAATCGTCTTTTCTCTGGTGATAAAAGACAATCAAACCCCTTGTTAAGCGCTTCCTTAACTATCTCCAAGGCTACATCGTCTGTTTCAAACGCCTTAGGAGAGCCTCTAAACATATTACGTGGAAACTGGTCAAGCACCAAACAAAGTGCCAAAACACCATCCGCGTCTTTCGCCCAATCAGAACACAAACCCTTGCGAGCCATATCATAAGTAACCATAAAGCGCTCTTTAATATCATCATCAAACGCATCACTTTTCTGAAACCATTGTTGAGGTAATGTTTCCTCAAACCAGAATTTGATTACTTCTTTTTTAGTGTCTCTCAATTATCATCACCTACAATATAAAAATGCGCCTGATAATGAAAGCAGACGCATTTATGATCATTAATTTAAAATATTAAGCATCAGTGTGCATCTGCCCAAACTTTACGTTTTACCGACAACATTACTGAAGCAAAAATAATCAGGAATATAATAACCTTAAATCCTGTTGATTTACGCTCTTCCATATGTGGATCAGCAGCCCATGTAAGGAAGTGAGCTATATCATGTGCATATTGATCCAGAGTTTCAGGGGTACTATCCTCATAAGACACCTGACCATCCATTAGTGGTGGAGCCATTGAAAGCTTATGACCAGGGAAATATGTGTTCCAATATTGACCATCAGAAACAGTTTCACCATGTGGTGGGTTTTCTTCATAACCTGTAATCAACGCATGTATATAATTAGAACCATTTGCGCGCGCCTTAGTAATAAGCGATAAATCTGGCGGTAATGCACCACCATTTGCATATTTAGCCGCATTGTCATTTGCAAATGGAGAAACAAATGCGTCACTTGGCAATGCAGGACGTTCGAACATGTCACCTTCATCATTTGGACCATCTTCAACAGCATATTCCGCAGCGATATTTTTAATTTGCGCTTCGTTATAACCTAGATCTTCTAAATTTCGAAAATATATGCGCTTCATCGAATGACAAGATGCACAAACTTCACGGTATATTTTATAACCACGTTGTAAAGATGCCTTATCATAAGTGCCGAATGCGCCGCTAAAGCTCCAATTTTGTGAAGGTATAGCCGGGCCACCACCACCAGCAGCAACAGCTGCAGAAACAGGAGTTAGACCAATAATAACTGCCGTTAATAAGTTACGAGTAAACATTAACTATGCTCCTGCTTTTTGTTTTTTTGCCAATACAGCCTCGTGAATTGAAGTCGGTAATTCACGACCTTTTTCAAAGCGGCTTAAAAGTGGCAAGATAATTAGAAAGAATGCGAAATATAACCCGGTAAACACCTGAGCCAACATTGTGTTATCGAATTTTAATATCGTCGGTTCATGACCTTCTTCTATGTGACTTTCATCACCATGCGCAACCGCTTCACAAGCATGCGCATCACCAAGACATGTCGACAAATACACTTTATCCGCCGGTTGTGAACCCGCATAACCAAGAACGAACACACTAAAAGTAAATACAAGTACAGCAATACGGAACAATGGGCGGAAGCGTGCAGACCTGATTGGATGACTGTCTAACCATGGTAATACAACCAGAAGACCAATCGATCCAAACATTGCAAGAACACCACCAAATTTCGCAGAAATAGGAACTTGCGTCGCAGCAGTCATAGGAATACCCCATGTCTGATTAAAGTCAGCCAACAAACCAAACAAAGCCAAAGCTCCACCAACAACAAGTAATATCACACCTTGTAATGTCGACAGATATTTCGGCTTATAACGCCAGATAAATTCAACCATAAACACCGCCAACAGACCAAGGCCAGCAAGCATAAACAAGTTAAAGTTAAAAGTAATCGCACGCAAAATCGCATAGAAAGGCAAGAAGTACCATTCAGGAACGATGTGCGGTGGCGTTACCATAGGATTAGCCGGTATATAGTTATCAGGATGTCCTAAAGCATCGGGTGCATAAAACACAAACAACGCATAGAAAATCATGAACACAATCATGCCGAAAAAGTCTTTCATCGTATAATACGGATGAAACGGCAATGTATCTTGTGGCCCTTTCGGCTCAATACCCAATGGATTATTTGATCCTGTAACGTGTAATGCCCAAATATGAAGAAACACAACAGCAAAGATAACAAACGGCAATAAAAAATGCAGCGCAAAGAAACGAGTTAGAGTTGGGTTATCAACGGCAAACCCACCCCAAAGAAGCGTCACGATACTATCACCCACAAAAGGAATTGCAGAGAACAGGTTAGTAATAACTGTAGCACCCCAAAGGCTCATTTGCCCCCAAGGAAGAACATAACCGATAAATGCCGTTGCCATCATCAACAAGAAAATAACAACACCTAAGATCCACAGTAATTCACGTGGTCCTTTATAAGAACCATAATACATGCCGCGGAAAATATGTATGTAAACGGCAATAAAGAAGAAAGACGCGCCGTTCATGTGCAGATTACGAAGCAACCAACCACCATTAACATCGCGGGTAATACGCTCTACACTGTCAAATGCGAGTTCAGTATTTGCCGTATAATGCATTGCAAGAACAATACCAGTCACAATCATAGTAATTAGCATGAACATAGCAATAGCGCCAAAATTCCAAAACCAGTTGAAATTACGCGGCGTTGGAAAAACCCCGTATTCCTTTTGCATCATAGTAAAGACCGGTAGACGGGAATCCACCCACTCTACGATCGGATTACTAAATTCTTCACGAGTTCCGTGTCCCATCTCTATTATCCAATCTTTATAGTTGTGTCGTTAACAAATTTATAAGGCGGTACAGCCAAGTTCTTAGGTGCAGGACCTTTACGTATACGCCCCGAAGTGTCGTAGTGAGACCCATGACATGGGCAAAACCACCCACCATAATCACCACGTGTTTCAGTCATCTTCTGACCTACAGGAACGCAACCCAAATGTGTACAAACACCAATAGTAACAAGCCATTCAGGGCGCTTGATGCGTTCTTTATCAGTTTGCTTATCTGTAAGAGCCTGAACATCAACAGCTTCGGCCATTTTAATTTCTTCATCAGTTCTGTGGCGAACAAAAACCGGTTTACCTTGCCACATGATAGTTTTAGCTTCACCTTTAGGTATGCCACTTATATCAACCTCAACAGTGGCAAGAGCCAAAGTATCCTTCGCAGGATTAAGAGAGTTTATCATTGGCCAAGCGGCAAGTGCCCCACCCACTACACCAAAGGCAGAGGCAAGTAATTGCATGAAGTCGCGGCGAGTTTCGCCTTCTTCACTATGTGGGCTATCATTATTTGTTTTTGTATCGGCTGACATTTTTGTCTTAATCTCTTTAAATTTAATAGAATCTAATATTTGAAACAGTCTTTTAACTCTCCCTTTATAATAGATCAAGTCCAACCTTTCCAGCCTTTAAAAGAAAATTGTAATCTTATGCAATAAAGTTTAATAAATGTGGGCAATATTTAGCAGGAGAAAAAATTGAAAATCGCCCTATACCAGCCAGACATCCCCCAAAATCTGGGCGCTATGATGCGTTTATGCGCATGTATGGGTGCGTCACTTGATATTATTGAGCCCTGTGGATTTTTATGGGACGCCAGAAAGATCAGGCAATCTGCTTTGGATTATTATGATAAAATCACAATAACTAAACATAATAGCTGGAATGATTTTTTTGATTTATACAAATCTGATCACCGTATTATTTTGATGTCTACAAAGACAGAGACCCCCTACGCGGATTTCCAATTCAATGATAACGATATATTACTAGCAGGAAGGGAAAGCGCCGGAGTACCGGATAATGTTCACGATAGTGTGCATAATCGTATATGCATCCCAATGAAGCATGGCTTACGATCTTTAAACATAGTAAACGCAACATCAATGATTTTGGGTGAAGCAATCAGACAAACGGAATGGACCAAATAATGGAAAACAAAAAACAAACAGCATCAGATTGGTTTAAAAACTTACAAGACCAAATATGTGATGCCTTTGAGGACATTGAACAAGATCTGGACACTGGCCATAACATCGACTCCGCCGCGGGGAAGTTTGAGAAAACAGATTGGAACCGTGCAGATAGTGACAAAGAAAACCCCTCAGGGTCAGTGCTTAAGGGTGGCGGACGTATGGCTGTTATGCGTGGCAGAGTTTTTGAAAAGGTTGGTGTGAACTTTTCTTTGGTTCATGGGAAATTTTCAGAAGAGTTTGCAAAACAAATACCTGGAGCGGAAGAAAGCAATGGTGAGTTCTGGGCATCAGGAATTTCATTAGTCGCGCATATGCATTCCCCCCTAGTTCCTGCGGTTCACATGAACACACGAATGATAGCAACATCAAAAAGCTGGTTTGGCGGTGGCGCAGATTTAACACCTATGTTTCCTGATGAGAAAGATACTTCTGACTTTCACGCGGCACTTAAAAATTGCTGTGACAGGCATGATCCTGAATATTATCCTGAATTTAAAGAATGGTGCGATAGATATTTCTTCCTACCCCACAGGAATGAACCTCGTGGTGTTGGTGGTATATTCTTTGATTACTTAGATCGCAAAGAATGGGATAATGATTTTAAATTCGTTCAAGATGTCGGCACAACATTTAAAGACATATATTGTGACATTGTTCGTCGATCAATGAACAATGAATGGAACGAAGAACAGCGTGAACATCAACTTATAAAACGTGGTCGCTACGTAGAATTTAATCTATTGCATGATCGTGGAACTATGTTTGGCTTGAAAACCGGCGGCAATACCGAGGCAATATTAATGTCCATGCCACCAGAGGTAAAATGGCCATAGGCTAGCTGAGCTTAAACCCATTATCTATCCACTCTTGCTCGAGCCGATTAAGCTCTGCCCCTAATTCGGGGCCGGCTTTCATACCGCGTGCCATCAAGTCCCCTCCGCTAACAGGGAAATCAGGCACATCCCAGTTCTGTATAATGTCTAAAGCAGTAGACGCATAAGAATTCATGACACGATCTTGAGCCAGCTCAATCATAAGCGCTTGCGCCGTCGCAGACCTACCAAACCTATACACACTGCGTTGTACAGCATGGTCGCATGAAAGGTCAGGAAGTTCCAGCGCACCCGCAATCGCCTTCATATCTTTTAAGAACACCTTAGGAAATAAAATCAACTTACCCATCAATTGAATATTACTAAAATCCATATTTGCAAAAACGAATAAACGCGAAGAAAGAGCATTTAACCTAAAACGTGATTGAAAATTGCAAAAATGCTCAAAAAATTTAGGGTTTTCTTTAAAAAACATAATTTCATCAAGGATTTCATGCTCTAACATTACATTAAGCGTTTTATATGGCTTTTCAGAGGATAGAATTTTAAACATTTCTTGCGTTATTCGCTCTCTTGACAATTTATTTATGTGTTCAGCACCATTTTTACAGGCATCCAGCCCCTCTTTATCGAATTCTCCACTGCTATACTGTGCAGAAAATCTAAAAAACCGTAAAATACGCAAATGATCTTCTTCAATTCTCGTATTTGCATTTCCAACAAAACGAATACATTTTGCATCAATATCACTTAAGCCGCTATCCAAAGGATCATATACATTTCCCCTTAGGTCCATCAGTAGAGTATTAACCGTAAAGTCACGCCTGCGCGCATCATCAACCCATGAATCAGTATAAGCAACAACCGCATGCCTACCATCGGTTTCTTTATCATGGCGTAATGTGGTGACCTCATAAGCATAATCACCAATAAGAACCGTTACCGTTCCATGATCTATACCTGTGGGGATTACTTTTATATCTGCAGCCTCTAAAATATTGGTAACCTCATCAGGTGACAAAGGCGTAGCGACATCAAAATCCTCCACCTTTTCATCTAACAAAGTATTGCGAACACAACCTCCTACGAACAAAGCTTGCGGTTCATCATCAGGAACACCGCCTTGTAAAACCTTGAACAATTTTTGTGTTTCCGTCGATAGTAACCAGTTTGGACGAACAATATGGCGCTTTACCTTTAATGGATTTTTTTGGGACATCTTAAATTTTCACTCTAAAAAGCATGCATTTACATGAATATTTCGTATTATACCTTACGCGAATCTTTTGAGAAGGACTAAATACCATGAGCGATAAGACCGTGGATATATTTAAAAACACGCATAAAAGCCTAAATGAAGCCAAAGAGGAAATTACAAAGGTCATCATTGGGCAAGATGACACTGTCGATCAGACCTTAGTCACACTGATATCTGGTGGCCATGTGTTATTGGTGGGTGTTCCTGGATTGGCTAAAACATTACTTGTTGAAACTGTTGCTAAAGTTTTTGGACTTAATTCAAGTCGCGTTCAATGTACCCCCGACCTGATGCCTGCTGATATTATCGGCTCGGAAATACTTGAAGAAGATGCAAAAGGAAAACGTTCATTTCGCTTTATAGAAGGCCCAATATTCACACAATTATTCATGGCGGATGAAATTAACCGTGCATCCCCAAGAACACAAAGCGCGCTATTACAGGCAATGCAGGAAAAAGAAATATCTATCGCGGGTAAAACAAGAGAACTTCCCGAACCATTTCATGTATTAGCCACACAAAACCCGATTGAGCAAGAAGGAACATACCCATTACCAGAAGCTCAACTTGACAGATTCATGATGCAAATTAACGTTGATTATCCTGATGCAAAATCAGAGCGTGAGATAATTCTGAGCACGACAACGAATAAATCCAATGATGTAAAGGCAGTCATTAATGGCGAGTCTTTGCAAGAAATACAACATTTGGTAAGAGAAATGCCAATAAGCGATGGTGTTGTTGACATGATACTTACATTAGTGCGCAGCTTAAGACCAGGAGAAAGCACATCAGATTTGGTGAATGAATATGTAACATGGGCGCCGGGTCCTCGTGGTGCGCAAGGCCTGATGCTTGCGGTAAGGGCGCGCGCTTTACTGCAGGGTAGAAACGCACCATTGGAAGAAGATGTAATCGCATTATCAACCCCTATTCTAAGACACAGAATGGCTCTTAACTTCAAAGCAAGGGCGCAAGACATTACTATAGACAATATAATATCTGACATTTCCCAAAACCTTTAGGAGCTTTAATTGAGAAAGTTGTCAGATATATTACAGTTACGACGTGAAGCAGAAAATAATATTTCTGACCTTCCTGCGCTGATGATAAAAGCAGAAAAAGTGTCTAACAATATTGTGCATGGTACACACGCCCAAAGGAAATCAGGGGCAGGTGAAAAATTTTGGCAGTTTCGTGAATACCAAGATACAGACCGACCACAAGATATTGATTGGCGACAATCGGCGAAAGGCGATCACGTTTTAATAAAACAAAGAGAATGGCAGACCACACAAAAAACATATCTATGGTGCGCCAGCGGTTCATCAATGGATTTCACATCAGATTTAGACAATTACACAAAACAAGATTGCGCACATATCATTGCTGTTTCTTTGGCTATGTTAATGCGTAAGTCAGGCGAACAAATAGGAATATTCGGAGACCTTAAAACAGGAAATAGTGAAGAAAAAGTACAAAATATCGGGCAAATGCTATTACAACAATCTAATATAAACTCAGATTTGCCTGATACGATGAATTTTGCAATTCCAAATCATGCATCATTCATTGGAATTGGTGATTTTCTGTCCCCTATAGAAGAAATATCACAAAGTATATCAAACATATCGGCAAATGCGCAAAATGGTTTACTAATTCAAACCTTGGACTTTTCAGAGATTGAGCTTAACTATAAAGGCCGCATACGCTTTGAAGGCAATGGTGACAACCAGTACGAACTTATAAGCAATGTTTCATCAATACGAAAAGAATACAAAAAACGTATAAATGATCATATTAATCAAATAAGGGCGCTCTGCCATGATAAAAACTGGTCATATATATTGTACGATAATAACGACGATATCGCCGAAACACTCAAAAACATCCTATATCTATCAGACAGTAATAATAGGGTGAATATATGATTGCACTATTATCACAAATAGTATTTATACAGCCGGTTATACTGTCTGCATTACTGGCATTGCCTATTATATGGTATTTGCTTCGTGTTACCCCGCCTGCTCCACAAACAATTCAATTTCCTGCTATCAGGTTTTTAAACGGATTAAATTCAGAAGAAAACACGCAAAGCAAAACTCCATGGTGGATTTTCCTCCTAAGATTACTGATGATAACATTAATAGTCATTGCTTTAGCCGGGCCGGTAATTAACCCATCGAAAGGGTTACCAGGGAAAGACGCTATAAGATTAGTTATAGATAATAGTTGGGCAAGCGCACAAAACTGGAATTTACAAATATCAGCGGCAGAAGAAACAATAGCTCAGGCCGGAAGAGAAAATCGCGAAATATACATACTGCCGACAACCGTAAACACCGGACAAGAAGCAATAGAGCAATTCGGGCCACTGCCAAAAGGAACAGCATCATCAATCATACGAGGTTTACAGCCTAACCCTTGGCCTGCTGATTACAGGGAACTGGCAAAGTACCTATCAAACAACAAGAAAAACAAACCAATTAGCAGCATTTGGCTCTCTCATGGTTTGGATGAGGGCAATGCCAGAGATATGGTCAAGGTCCTACAAAACCAAGGCAGCCTTAGTTACGTTTCCCCTTCACAAGAAAAACTCCCTATTTTGTTACGACCAAACAACAAGGCCACGAGAAAAAGCAAAGAACATACGAAAAGTAACGTAAGTATTAATGTAGATGCACCAGAAAATATACCAACTTCCCTGCCTGTTACTGTGCAGGCTTTGGGCGAAAACGGAAACATTTTAGACATACAAAATATTGCACTTGATAACGATAATTTACCAAATACAGTTTCATTTGATGTAACTAAATCGATGATCGATAAGATAAACAAATTTAAAATTAGCAACGCAAAAGGCGCAGGCAGTTTATTCTTATTGGATGACCAGTTTAAAAAGAGAAAAGTTGGTATTGCCGCACCTCCGCAATCTGCTCTTTCTGCACCTCTAATAGAGGAAAGCTATTACATTAAAAGAGCTTTAGAACCTTATGCGAATATAGATACGGGGGAGATAACCTCACTAATAAATTCAGGAGTATCAGTAATTATATTACCTGACATAGCATCCATGCCAACAGAGACCCTAAACGCATTAGAAAAATGGGTTAATGAAGGCGGGTTACTCTTACATTTTGCAGGGCCTAACATGGCAGAAAAACAAGGGGAACAATTTCTTCTACCTGTCGCCTTGCGAACAGGTGGAAGGTCAATATCAGGCGCGCTATCGTGGGATGAGCCTCAAACAATTAAGCCATTCGCAAAGAGCAGCCCTTTTTACGGTTTAGAAATCCCAAATGATGTAACAATAAGACAACAGGTTCTGGCCGATCCTTCGCAAGATCTGGATAATAAAATATGGGCGCAATTGAATGACGGAACTCCCCTAATAACGGCTGACAAAAAAGAAAAAGGATTGATAGTTTTAATCCATACAAGCGCAAATACGCAATGGTCTGACTTTGCGATATCTGGTCTGTACGTTTCAGTGTTAAAGAGAATAATCAGACTATCAGGCGCAACTAATTTATCTGCTGGAAAATCATACACCTCTTTAGATCCTTTATTAGTCATGGATGGGTTTGGAACTCTTATATCCCCACCAGCCGCAGTTCTACCAATATCCGTTAAAAGTATTGATAAATTTATACCAAGTAAAAACCACCCTCCGGGCATATATGGGCAAGGTAAGACACAATATGCAATTAACATAGGTACTAACTTGCCGAAAATAATTGCTATTGATAACCTTCCTATAAGCATTCCGCATACAAATTATGAAAGTAATTACGAGATAAGCTTAATGCCATATATTTTATACTGCGCTTTAATTCTGTTTTGTATCGACTGGTTAGTAATGATTATGATGTCAAGAAATGGATTTTCCAGCATAAGCAGCAGAGCTCTTCCTTTTATAGCCTTATTCACGTTAATGATCACTCCATACAATGCTCAGGCATCAGAGGATAAAGAGTTACAATTTTCAAAAGGGCTATATCTAGCGTACATAAAAACAGGTAATCCAGAGCTTGACGCACTTAGTCAAAGAGGGCTTGAATCACTTTCAAATACGCTAAAGAGCAGGACATCTGTAGAGCCGGTTGGTGTGGTTGGCCTCAACCCTGAAGAAGATCCACTTGCCTTTTTCCCGTTTATTTATTGGCCGATCAGTGAGACACACAACAATTACTCCAGTAAGGCTATGAAGAGAATACAATATTATCTTGATCATGGCGGAACAATCTTATTCGACACACGAGATCAAAACCGTTCAGTAAATGGAACTTCAAACACCAAAAACTCTCTATCGTTAAGAGCCATTACAGCGTCACTAAACATACCCCCTTTAGCCCCTATTCCTTCAGATCACGTTTTGGGAAAATCATTTTACCTTCTAAAAGAATATCCTGGGCAATTTTCATCAGGCGTTTTATGGGTTGAACAACAAAGTGTTAGTGGCAGAGATAACGTATCATCCGTTCTAATCGGAAGTAATAACTGGGCCGGTTCGTGGGCTAGCTCTTATAACAACAGGAAATACGACAGATACAGTAACAGCTATGATTCTAAACAAAAAGAAATGTCTCTTAGGTTTGGGGTTAATCTTATTATGTACGTATTAACGGGAAATTATAAAGCCGATCAAGTTCATATACCTCATATTTTAAAACGGTTAGGTAAATGATATGAGTACAAAGCCAGACATATCAACCACATTGCATTTCACACCATTGCTGGAAGAGCAATATCTGTGGACTATAGCTGTTGTTGGTGTCGTATTATTGGTTATATCCTTCTTATATTATAAAGGCGGCGTGATTGCGCGTGCTTTGGCATTTTCCGTTTTCATGATTGTGATGTTAAACCCTTCTATTCTAAAAGAAGACAGAAAATACGTAAAAGACGTTGCCGTTATTGTTGTAGATAACAGCCCTAGTCAAAAAATAGGAAAGCGCGCAGAAAGAACGCGTATTGCGCTGGAATCCATATCTGAACAAATAAAAGATATGAATATGTTTGATCTACGTATCATTCATACACCAAATGGCGATGAATTAACCAATAAGACTGAGCTTTTCAAACTACTGGATCAAAGGTTAAAAGATGTACCAAAAAAACAGCGCGCCGGCGTAGTGTTTATAACCGACGGACAAATACATGACGTACCTGTAAACAAAGAGAACTATGATGATTACGGCCCTGTTCATAACCTTTTAAGTGGGCACAAAAACGAAAAAGATCGTCAAATTATCATAACCAATGCACCTGCCTACGGTCTGGTTGGAAAAGATATAACTGTCAAATATCGCGTTGAAGACACAAAAAACGTCAATGAAGAGTATGCGGACGTTACGCTAACGCTGCATGACGGGACATATAAAACTTTTAAAGTACCGGTGAATAAAGAACAGCAGATTATTTTACCGCTAAACCACCCATCACAAAATATATACACATTAGAAACAAACACCATAAAAGATGAGATCACTACGGCAAATAACAAAAGCGCGATAATTGTTAATGGGGTTAGAGACAGGTTAAAAGTACTATTAGTATCCGGTGTACCTCATACTGGTGAACGAACATGGAGAGACTTGCTAACATCAGATCCGGGTGTTGATCTGGTTCACTTCACAATATTAAGAGAGCCTCAAAAATTTGACTATACTCCGAAGAATGAAATGTCACTTATTGCTTTCCCTTTCAGGGAACTGTTCGAAGTAAAGCTATATGACTTTGACCTGATTATATTTGATCGTTACCGAGTAAATAATATACTTCCACGGCATTACTTCAACAATATTGCACGTTATGTTCGCGAAGGCGGTGCATTTTTAGAGGCTAGTGGCCCTGCATTTGCGACGAGAAGATCAGTAGGAAATACTGCCATTGGTGATATATTACCGGGTAAAGCAACAGGACGTATTTTAGAAAAGTCGTTTACCCCCCAACTTTCAGAACTGGGAATGAATCACCCTGTAACCAAGAATCTGATTTGGAATAATTCAATATCGGAAAAAGGAAAAGAAGCTCCTTGGGGGCCTTGGATGAGAACGGTTATACTGGATCCTGTACGGGGTGATAAACTGATGACCAGCGTAAATGATTGGCCCCTCCTACTTCTTGATCGTGTTGGAAAAGGGCGTGTAGCACAAATTTCAAGCGATCACATATGGATGTGGTCAAGAGGTTACAAGAATGGCGGCCCTCATGCGGAGCTGTTAAGGCGTATTGTTCATTGGCTTATGAAAGAACCTGAGTTAGATGAACGCGCACTAGATATAACAATACACAAAAGCGATATCACTGTTCGAAAACAAAACCACAAAAAAGTAAGCGAAGAAAGTCTGGCAATAACTCTGCCAAGTGGAGAGTATATAGCAGCCAAGCTTAAAGATAATGGACAAGGGCATTTAGAATATAAACATCATGCGGATCAACTTGGAATATACTCATTCGAAGACATAAACAAAGAGAGAAAATTTGCGGTTATTGGTGAGGTAAATCCTCCTGAATTACGCGGAATAAAAACAACGGCAGAAAAATTGAGACCTTTGGTTGAAAAATCTAAAGGTACAACGATATGGCTAGATAAAGCATCAAAACCTAAGGTAAAAGCATCCAAAAACTCTCGCCATTATGGTGGTTCAAACTGGCTTTCATTTAAGTTAAATAACGATCATACCGTCACCAGTGTTAAAGATATATCAATCCTTCCTAAATGGGCGATGGTGATAATGCTTATTTCCGCGCTTTTGTTATTATGGTTTAGAGAAGGCAAGGTATCTGAATAATAAATTATTTAGCCTCTATCCCATGTAATACATTTTGTATTGCTTCATCAAGTTTACCGCGTGTAATAGGCTTATGAAGCAATAGTTTAATTGCCGGATGACCATTGATAATATCTTGAAGTTTTTCCTCGCTATATCCGGATAACATTATGAAAGGAAGACTTGGTAAATCCAGGTGAACTTGCTGCGCCAACTCAAGACCAGTCATCTTAGGCATGTTATGATCGGTCAATATCAAATCATATCCCGTAGGGTTTTCTCGAATTGTATCCAGCCCCTCTAAACCAGAAGAAACAGAGGACACATCATGGCCAATGCGACGCAATATCTCTTTAATAGTCTTTCGAACATCATCTTGATCTTCCACCAACAATATTTTCGCCAATTTATATTCTGATTTGGAATGACTATTAGTATCTGAAAGACTCGTGTTGCTTTCCTTATCCTCTTTAGGTTTGACATCATCTTTAAGAGGAAAGTAAAGATCAAAACAAGTCCCCTTTCCCAAGGCACTGTTAATAGTCAAAAACCCCTGATGACTAGCGATCACACCCATTACAGCTGCAAGGCCTAAACCCGTGCCTTTATCAACAGCTTTTGTAGTAAAAAATGGTTCAAATATGCGCTCCATAACAGTTCTGCTCATTCCCGATCCCGTATCTCGCACGCTCAACTGTACATATGATTGCCCTATTGCCAGTTGACCTAGAGCCAACCTCGAAAGACCTGCATCCATATCCACTATTTTATATTTTGGTTGTTCCTTTGGATCAGGTAAGTTTGTTTTAAGTTCATCAATACTAGCAATGTCTTCCGCATATTTTTGCTGTATTTCAATATCGAGATACCCATAATTATCTTCCATTGCATCACGGGCATTAACACATAGATTCATAACCAATTGAGATATTTGCGTTGCATTTCCGGTAATATTCGCAGATGGTATTGAAAAACTATCACGCAATTCAATAGATTTTGAAAGCGTCGCACGCAGTAAGGAAACAGATTCTGAGACTGCTTCAACTAGGTTCAATGTCTCTAAAGTAGAGTCGCCACTGCGTGAAAATGCCAACATTTGATCAACTTGGTTACGCGCCTGCAATCCGGCCTGTAGTATGTTTTGCGCAAATGCTTGCTGCTCAGGTCTATCTTCTAAATCCTCTACCAAAAACTCTGCATATCCATTCATCGCGGCAAGTATATTATTGAAATCATGCGCTATCCCCCCGGCAAGACGTCCTATAGCGTCCATCTTCTGAGACTGATAGAATTGCTCCTCCAACATATTCTTCTCGTCTTCAGACCTCTTTTTTTCGGAAACATCTTGGACAGTTCCTATAATACCTGCATTATCAGGCAATTTAGTAAATGACATGTCCGTAGAAACAACAGAATTATCCAATCTGTATAATGAAAATTCTCCTTTCCAGTTCCCGGTTTCTAACAGACTGGGTAGTATCTCTTCCTCTATGGTTTCACGATCGGAATCCGAGAATATATCTAACCAATTTTTTCCCAAGCATATGTCTTTTTTTTCTACCTTAATGCCATTAATTTTGCATAAGGAGTTATTTATATAAGATAAGTTCCCTGCATCATCAGCAATTAGAATACCATCTTGCGCCATATCTAGCGCAAAAAGCCGGTTATTATATGTTTCTATAATCAAAGATTTATCATCACTGCATTGTTTAGCAGAGGACAATATCCTATTACTTAAAAGCATATTAAAAACAACCATTCCCCCAAGAACAGCCATTAGAGTACATATTATACTCTCTACAGAAGAATGTTTTTGATTCTGAATGTGTGACAAGTCATTGTCTAATACTAACACCTTGCTCTTAACATGGCTCAGGTCTTTGATACTAACCCCTTCTAACAGAGAGACCAGTTCGCCAGTTTTCTTCTGATGATTATTCAAACTAGAGTCTAGTTCATGCCGAGACTGCATGAAAAACAGCGATGTGCCTATTGTTACAATAAAGATAACAGCAATTAAAATATTTAATGTATGATATAAAAACCCAGAACAACTTTCGCGTTTTATAATCACATAAACCACCAATCATGATATTTTAAGAGTTAGAGAAAGGTTTTATACCCATTTCCTTGCCCATAAGGGCGGCTTGTGTTCGGTTCTTTGCATTCATTTTACGGCAAACACCCCGAACATGAAGTTTAACAGTTACCACCTGTAAATTCAGAGAACGAGCGATGTCTTTATTTGACGCTCCCTCAACAAGAAATGACAGAACCTCACTCTCACGTGGAGTTAATTGCAGGCTCTCTACAGATGGTAAATTATTGTTACTTTCAGTTTCTTCGGTAACATTACTGTCACTATGATATGAACGCATGAACCTTTCGCCATCTTTACCCTCAGGTACGAAAACATCACCGGAAACAACCTTTTTAATTGCACTTAACAATGCTTTACCGGACATAGTTTTAGGAAAGTAACCAACAGCACCTTTTTGCAAAGCTTCTTCAACATCTTTCGGCTCTGCAATTCCAGACATCAAAGCAACAGGAACATCAGGAAAACGGTCCTTCATAATTTTAAAACCGTTTAAGCCGTCCATTCCAGGCATTCTCAAATCTAAGACCACTAAGTTCTGGTGCGGATTTTGTTCTAGCGCATCTAAAGCCTGGTGAAAATCCTTTGCCAAAGTTATGGACGACAAAGGGTCAGCACGCTCTATATACTGAACTAACGCATCACGAAATAACGCGTGGTCATCTGCTATCAATAGTTTCATTCCAAATACTCTCCACACACAGTAGTATCAATATAGTACCATATACATACTTTAGTATACAATTAAGTTCTAATTAATTACAAATCTTAAAGAGTGTACACTTATAATGTTGCTACTATTTAGCGTGAATAGCAACATGCAACTGATGTTTTGGTTGCAATTGTATTCCATTCAAGCGCAACCTATAGATGTGCGTATTCTCTAATACGCGCTGTACGTAGTTTCTAGTTTCGTAAATCGGTATCAATTCTATCCAGTCAATTATGCCGACATCACCATTTCTAGGGTCTCCATAAGACTTTAACCAGGAATTCACACGCCCTGGCCCCGCATTATAAGCAGCAATAGAAAGCGCGTAATTACCATCATACCTTTTTAACAACCCCTCCATATAGGCTGACCCCAATTTTATATTATATTTAGGCTTAGAGGTTAGCCACTCCCTTTTGTATGATGTGCCCAGCTTCCCGGCAGTTTCACGCGCAGTTGCTGGCATTATCTGCATCAACCCCCTCGCCCCTACAGGGCTTTTTGCTTTATAATCAAACATACTTTCTTGGCGTATAAGGGCATGCACCAACGCCCATTCAACCGTATCAATATCAGACAAGTGTTTTGTTATTGTAGGATATGATTGCTTAGTTAAAAATAATCCTTTGCGAGTGGCTCTTTTTGCAATTCTAACGGAACTATAGAAATCACCCCTTTGCGCTGACAGCTCAGCAGCAAATCTATAAGATTTGGGTGTTTCTTCAGCACTTAGAAAAGAGTAAATAAATGCCTCTGACATTTTATCCATACCCGCCTTTTTAAATAAAACAGACATTTGAACTAACTCATTTTTACTAAAGTTACGACGATCTGACTTTGATAGTTTTGGCAAGTCATTATTTGATATACCGCTTTTCTTAGAAATTTCAGCCGCAGCTAGTTGACCATAGAATGCGTTTTGAAACTCGGCCGATTTTACATACCACCTTTGCGCAAGGTTTTCTTGCCTCATCCCTTGCGCCGCGCGACCTGCCCAATATGAAGCCCGCGCCTTACTGACCGGTGTTTTCACCCGTTGATACAACGCTGTAAATCTCTCATATGCTTCTGTTGGCTTACTCATAAAACGAAGAGCGAGCCAGCCTGTCAACCATTCCGCCTGTGCATAGGAAAAACCTTCCTTTTGAACATGGGCGCGAGACAAAGCATACGCTTTTTTATATTTCCCCTGACTAATCATATGACGCACCATTATATGGCGCTCAACCCACCATTTTTTAGGGTTTGATATTTTTGAAGAATTCGGGGACTTTTCCAAAATTTCAAGTGCGCCGTCATATAACCCCTTCTTTCTTCGCCAGTGCAATCTTTCATACAGCAATCCCGGATTATTTTGTAAATGAAGCGGGACTTTATTGATTAAAGCACCCAAACCACTGTTCTTTTTTTTCATCAATGCTATACGTGCATTGGCCAATGCAGGATATCCTTGTCCAAGAACTGCTGCTATTGCGCGTGCACTATCATAGTGCCCCTTATAAAGCAAAACATCGAACCTTTTTTTGTGCGCATCCAAAGTCAGAAAATTACCATATTTTTTAAAAATTTCTTTTTGCTGTTTTCGAGATGTAAGAGTGTTGGCCCACCAATCAACCATAAACAAACGTGCGCTATCTTTGTTTCCCTCTATTATCAGCGCGTCCATATAACGCCCCATTCCATATGGAGTTTTAGGAGGAAAATCACTGTACCATGATATCACTTCCTGATTTGACAAGGATTCAGACATCGCCCCTTCTGCGCGTATCTTCATTTTATCTATATCCGGCCATTCAGGATTTCGCCTAATAAAGTGAGATAAACGAATAAACATTTGATTATCCCAACTGGTGTTTTTCTTATTAACCAATAAAGACCAATGATAAGCTTTAGATGCTAAAGGATCTTTGCTCTGTGCTATCTTCTTCTTTGCTTCTTCCCATTCACCTTTTTCTATATCTTTTAAAGCTTGTATTGTTAGTTTTTGTGCATGGCTGCTTTGCAAACGGTTAATCGGGTTATCCTTTGCAAAAGATGAAGATGGGTAAGAAGTAATAAAAATCAGTAAAAACAAGTATATTGCACTAATAAAATAATGAGTATTCTTGCCAAAATGATTAGCACCATATAGATTATCATCCATTCTCAAAAAGTAAGAAAAGAAAGATGTGCTATGTTTCACGGATCTATTACTGCCCTTATAACACCATTTAAAAATGGCGACATCGACTGGTCGGCGTTCGATAACTTGGTTGAATGGCAAATTGAAAAAGGCACACATGCATTAGTTCCTTGTGGTACGACTGGAGAATCTCCAACATTATCTCATGATGAGCATATGGCCATTGTTAAGCGTTGTGTGGATGTGGTCAAGGGAAGAATTCCAATAATAGCAGGAACAGGATCAAACTCCACAAGGGAAGCAATCCATCTAACTGAACATGCAAAAGAAGCAGGCGCTGATGCCGCTCTTATTGTTACGCCATATTACAACAAACCCACGCAAAACGGGATGTATGAGCATTATAAAGCCATACATGAGGAAATAGATATCCCAATTGTTATATACAACATACCGGGAAGATGTGTCGTTGATATGAGCGTCGATACTATGGCGAGACTGGCAAAACTACCAAATATTGTTGGTGTAAAAGATGCTACAGGTGATTTAAGCCGTCCGTTAGAAGTTCGACATGCTATTGGCACAGATTTTTGCCAACTTTCAGGTGATGATATCACTACTGCTGCGTTTTTAGCGCAAGGGGGTGTTGGAACGATATCTGTTTTATCTAATATAGCACCAGAGCAATCAGCAAACATGCATAATGCATGGATCAACGGAGATGTTGAAACATTCGAAACTATACGTGATTCTTTGGTATTATTGGCTAGGGATTTATTCTGTGAAAGCAATCCTGCACCTGTTAAATATGCCGCAAAGACTCTTGGTATTTGCGAAGATGATGTACGCAGACCAATACTGCCTGTTACAGATGAAGGTCGCAAAAAAGTAGATGCTGCCGTTAGGCATGCAGAACTAAAGGCGATATAAAATATAATATTCGGTGACTTTATGGCTAAAAAGAAAAAATCAAAAACAGGTCTTATATCGACAAATCAAACAATTGCCGATAACAAAAAAGCACGTTTTGATTATGAAATATGTGACACATTCGAGGCTGGAATTATGCTTAAAGGAACTGAGGTTAAATCTTTACGCCTTGGACAGTGCAGCATAAAAGAATCATATGTTGGTCCGAAAGACGGTGAGTTATGGATTTTCAATGCCAATATTTCAGAATACTCACAAGCAGGAACTCATTTACAACATCATACAACCCGCCCCAGAAAACTGTTACTGCACAAACGAGAAATAAATAAAATTGCTGGTTCTGTGGCGCGTGAGGGGATGACGATTGTTGCGACAAGGATATATTTCAACGAGCACGGTAAGGTAAAGCTTGAAATTGCTTTGGCAAAAGGTAAAAAACAACACGACAAGCGGCAAACAGAAAAGAAACGTGACTGGGGAAAGCAAAAGCAACGCCTACTTAAGACTCGCGATTAGACCTATAACCTAACGCTATTCAATAAAACTAAGTCAGACAAAATAAAAGCAGCCCAAAGGCCGCTTTTAATATTTAATTACAATATAACTATAGATTAGTCGTTAGCTACATCCTCGGCAGCTTCGTCAGCCGCAGCCTTGGCATCACTTGATCCGGTTAACATCTCATCCGCAATAAGTCCTGCATTAACACGTATCTGGTTTTCTAGCTTTTCCGCGACGTCGGGATTTTCCCTTAAAAAGTTTTTCACATTTTCTCTCCCTTGACCAATTCTTTGACCATCGTAAGAGAACCAAGAACCTGCTTTTTCAACTAATTCAGCCTTAACACCTAGATCAATAAGCTCACCAAGTTTAGATATACCTTCGCCATACATTATATCGAACTCTATTTGCCTAAATGGTGGTGCCATTTTATTTTTCACGACCTTAACACGCGTTTGGTTACCAACAATTTCATCCTTGTTCTTAATTGCACCGATGCGACGAATATCAAGACGAACAGAAGCATAGAATTTCAATGCGTTACCACCCGTAGTCGTTTCAGGAGAACCAAACATAACACCAATTTTCATACGAATTTGATTAATGAAAATAACGATAGTTCTTGATCTAGAAATAGAACCGGTAAGCTTTCTTAATGCCTGTGACATCAAACGTGCCTGAAGTCCCATGTGACTATCACCCATTTCACCTTCCAATTCCGCACGCGGCACAAGCGCAGCAACAGAATCAACAACCAAAACATCAAGAGCACCAGATCGTACAAGTGTATCTGTAATTTCTAATGCTTGCTCTCCTGCATCAGGTTGTGAAATCAATAAATCATCAACATTAACACCTAATTTTTTAGCATAAGCAGGGTCAAGCGCATGCTCAGCATCAACTATTGCACATGTACCGCCTGCTTTTTGAGCTTCTGCAATAACATGAAGTGCCAAAGTTGTCTTACCGGAACTTTCTGGGCCATATACTTCAATAATACGACCACGTGGAAGACCACCAATACCAAGGCCGATATCAAGCCCCAAAGAACCAGTAGAAACAGATTCAATATCCATAGGATTTGCGCCATCATTAAGCTTCATAATAGAGCCCTTACCAAAGGCACGCTCAATCTGTGATAAAGCAGCATCTAGTGCTTTTTTCTTTTCTGCATTATTTTGGGTCATATCATTATCCTTATTTTTACGTAGCGGCGTAACACTCATACTTAATATCCCTTTGTCGCATAGTTAGTTATCATGTGCAATTGATTAGAAGGTGCGTTGCAACCTTATCTACACGAAGGATGTTCTTATTTTGTACCAATGTCAACATAAAAGAACAAAAAAAGAACTTATGACTAAATAGTCTTTTTACGCGAAACTAGGTCACCGAAACAAACAACAGCAAATACAATGCCGTGGGTATTATTCCTCAAGCACCTCTTTAACCTTGGCCGCGAGGATTTTTAGGGTGAAAGGCTTTGGCAGGAAATAAGTGTTCTCACCAATATGATCCTTTAACTTATCTTCTGTATATCCTGACATGAATATTATTTTTAAATTAGGGCTATGCTGTCTAATTCTTTGTGCAAGGGTTGGCCCATCCATCCCGGGCATAACAACATCTGTGATAAGCAAGTCTATATTCTTTTGACCATCTTCCTCATACAACTCCAGAGCAGCCTCACCATGTTCAGCAGAAATAACCTCGTATCCCTTATTTGCCAAAGCGCGTTGAGAAAAAGTCCTGACCGCGTCCTCATCTTCAACCAACATAATGCACTCAGTACCCGTTAAATCCTTCGCCACAGCTTGTTCAACAGGTTTTGCATCCTCTTCTTCAATGTCATTTGATTTCGGCAAATATATAAGGAAAGTAGTACCCTTTCCTACTTCGCTTTCAATATCAAGGAATCCACCACTTTGACGCACAATACCGTAAACGGTTGCAAGACCAAGGCCTGTTCCCTCTCCCACATCTTTAGTTGTAAAAAACGGCTCTAATATATGATGCATGTTTTCCGGTGATATACCGCAACCAGTATCAGTTACTTTAATCAAAACCCAATGCCCCGGTGGCATTTCCTCTTGCATCACTTTAACATTTTGACGATTTGTATAATTTTCTGTGGTGATGAGAAGCTTGCCCCCGCCATCCATAGCATCACGCGCATTAACTGCCAAATTAATCAGGACTTGTTCCATTTGGCCTTCATCAACCTTAACCAGACCAAGATCACTGCCATGGATCATTTCAAGATCAATATTAGCACCGATCAATCGGCGCATGAGGTGTGAAAGCTCTGTCAATATATCGGTTATATCATGCACATGCTGACGGAGAGTTTGTTGGCGCGAAAACGCCAATAATTGTCGAACAAGATTCGCAGCGCGGTTAGAGTTTTGTTGTATCTGCATAATATCGCCAAAAGACGGATCGCCCGCCTTATGACGTAGTAACAACAAATCACAAAACCCAATAATTGCAGTAAGCAGATTATTAAAGTCATGCGCTATACCGCCTGCTAATTGACCGACAGCCTGCATTTTCTGAGACTGCACAAATTGCTCTTCCAAAGACTTTTTCTCTGTCATATCTATAAAATGAAGAACCACACCATCACTACCCATAGTGTTTCGGGCGTGTAATTGCGCCGTTTTTACTTCTTCATTATCACCTAGCAGAGATACCTCTATAGAATCAGGCACACTATCACCTTTTTCTATTTTAGAAATCATAGAAGCAACAACATCACGATCATCATCACTGATCAATAATTTAAAATGCTTGGAAACAAGTCCTTCTGTGCTGCGCCCCATAAATTGTGCGAATTGGGGGTTACAATCCTCAATCAAGCCATCCTTATTCACCAATACAATCCCTAAAGGTGCGTCCTCGTAAAAACGCTTAAACCTGTCTTCCGATGCTTTTAAAGCACGATGCATTTCCTGCTCGGACGTTAAGTCATGAACAACTGCACGTGTTCTTACGCTACCATCATCTTTATGGACAATGCTCTGACTAATTGAGGCGCGGAAAGTCTTACCTGCCGTTCCCTTCATCTCAATCTCAACTATTTGTTTTTCACCACCATGATCCATTAAATCATAGGGCTGAGCATTACTTGGCGGGGTAACAAAATATGTATGCAAAGTTGCAGAACCAAGCAAGTATTCAAGATCAACACCAAGCCAACGCGCAAACGTCGCATTTGCAAAAACAAAGCTGCCCTGCTCATCCACGGAAAAGAAGCCTACAGGGGCGTTATCGGTAAAGTCGACTAACTTTTCTCTTTCCTCTTTAATTGCGCGGCTGGCCGTGTATTTCTCGGTAACATTATCCAACCGCCAATGAATAATTCCCGCGTGACCGGCTACAGGCTGAGCCGTGACGTAATACCAACCTTCATAATCTTGCTTTTCACAGTACAGCTCTATTGAATCTGTTAATCCACGGTGAGCATGATCAGACAAGGCGTTAAACAGTGCCGCTGCCTTATCATTATCTGAAAACATATTAATTAGCTGATCATAGCTAACATCCTCATCTTCGCCAATATGACATAAATCTACGAAGCGCTGATTATAATATAATGTGTTATCCGCACTGTCAGTTATCAGACGACCGCCACGACTGCCCTCTAACACCTCTTTTAGAAGGATAAGTTCCTCTTCTTGTTCTGCTTGTAAATATTGCGCACGTCGTGCAGCGATAGCAACCACAGTAGCAGTTAGAAAAACTAAAATAGATATAACTATTGTTGTCTGGTCTACGCTAGCCATTTGAACAACGAACACCATCAAGACAAAGTATAATGACATGATAGAAGCAATAACCGCGACATTCAGGCCTTTGCTTTTTCCATGAACGGCTGCGCCCCTATTATGGTGACGATCAATAAATTCTGAATAATCAATCTTTTTCATAGTTATCTATGCTGGCATGCCATGCAAATTAGAGCAATAGCATGCATAAGATAGAGATGATTTATACACCAAAGTTACTGAATATATTACAGACCTGACACATTCTCACCCTTTGGCCAGACGGCCTTCCACCCAAGATTAATCTTGGACTGTCCCTGTGGTTTCAAGGTTTGTATCCAACGCGTAACACCCTTAACATCATGTAAATCTGTTTCATATCCTTGCGTTGTCTTGTCCTTCAATATTTCAATGCGTAATCTCTTATCACTGGACACCGGGACGGTTTCTAACACAGCAATATCGACAGGATCTTTATGCAGGTTTTGAATCTCTGTAACATAATGACGTTCGACTACGCTTTCCTTTGTAATCATACCCGCTTCGCTGTTTTCATTTTTAACCGTATTACGTTTTACCGTTACGTTGTCATCAATGCCAAATGCCAGTTCTTCAACATCATCAGGGCGTAGCATAGGCAAGTGAGTTTTGCCGATAAATGCTCCATCACGGAATAGGTTAACCTGCCCCGGTAGAATTGGTGCATCACCTTTTAGCTTTGTTTTTATAACCAAATATGCATCAGTTCCATATTGCGGTTTAATCTGTACTTGCTTCCAAGTTTGAGTATCAAAACCACCGACAAGAAGCTTAGACTTGGTACCATCAGATTTAACATTTGCAGGGCCGGTAATTTTGTATTCTCCTACAAAGCCCTCTGTATTTATTTGCGCGGCTTGTATCGACACTACCTTGCTTCTTTCTACTTTCTCACCTTGAATCTTCCTCCACCTATGAATAGGATCTTCTAAATCTGTATCTGCAGATATTTCCGCCATCTCCATAACAGCCATAGGCGCAGCAGAACCACTTATATTAGCAGATATTGTACTGAAATTGTTCGCGCCACGAGACTTCATATGTCTGACATTGTTAATTATTGAAACCCAGTGTGGATGTAAGTCGGGCAAGCCTGTACCGCGACTTGGTTGAGCCGTGGACAGTGTTAATTCAACATCTTTCCAATCCTCACCTGTGCGCTGCCAAACAGAGCCATATTGTACTAAGTTCAATTTTCCTGTCTTAACATCAAGACGCGCATCATATATCGGCTGCCATCCTACGCTAGGCAATTGATAACTTAGATCAATATTTAATGTTGTATCCTTATCCGCTTCGAAGGGAACAGTTACACTGTATGTTTGTTTTTGACCTGTGCGAAGATCACGCAATTCACTTTGAATTTTTCTAATTTTTTCATTTGTATCGCGGATTTTAATATCAAGGGCAAGAGATGACTTCATGTTCTCTAACATCTTAGTAGATATGCTATCAGCAGCAGAAGACCAACTATCAGGATTTAATTCAATTTTTGCTATATCTTCGTTCGTGCGAAGTGATGCTTGCTTACCAACATTTTCAAGAAAGGTTTTACCCGCTTTCAAAGCATGTTTTTCAATATTATATAGCTTGTTATAATCTTGTAATGCAACCAACTGCGCGTTCAGATCCTTTTCCTTTGGGACAACGTAATCACTATGGTTTTCGCGTTTATGCGTTAACGCGCCAAATGTTACATCTGCCTTTGCGCTACCTTCTGTGCGCAATGAATCAGAAAACAAACTAACCGGTAGGCCTGTAAAAACAAGGTTATGAGAACCTGCGGGAATTTTAACCTTCACGTTACGAGTTAATGTCGCACGGTCACTATATACTGTTGCTGCGCGTATTTCGCTTTCTACCGGTATATCCTTTGCCAACGCTGAAAATGCAGTTACGGGGGATAAAGCAGTAAAAACCATAAGGGCGAAAAAAGGCTGGCGCATGAAAAACTCTCCTGATTATTTCAAAATTCCAAAATATACGCTATGGTTATAGCACGTAAATTCAAATAGGTTCAAAAGGAAATAAATCATGTCTAACTGCAAGAAAACCAGCTGTATATTTCATTGCATTACTATCTTGGCAAATCTAGCCATGATTTTCGTAACATTATTTATTGTCGCGAACTCTTACGGAGGAGAAGCGCGCATGGCATTAATACTTCTTATACCGCCTGTGTTATCGATTATTGCACTCCGTAAAGGTGGAGACAAAGAAGAACGTGCGCTTAAGTCCCGTATACGTAAGGCCAATTTACGCAAAGAACTGGGTGACCTGAAAGAATTCGATAAAGTTGATTAATATAAGTTAGTTCAGCTTACCTTTTAACTTAAAGACATAAGATATGATTTCCGCAACCGCTTTAAAATGCTCCATCGGGATCATTTCATCTATGACTGCAACGTCATATAATGCGCGGGCAAGTGGTTTATTCTCATAAAGGATAATATCATGCTCTTTTGCAAGTTCACGAATACGTAGAGCAGTCTCATCCATACCCATCGCAATAACCACAGGTGCAGGCATTTCATCAGGATTATATTTAAGCGCAATAGAGTAATGAGTCGGGTTTGTGATGATAACATCGGCCTCTGGTACTGCTTGCATCATACGTTGTTGTGCCTTTTGCGCACGTAATTGGCGCAACTTTGCCTTTATGTGTGGATCACCTTCTGATTGTTTGTATTCGTCTTTTATTTCTTGGCGGCTCATGCGCATTTTTTTGTTGTATTCCATTCTCTGATACAACAAATCAGCCACCGCAATTACGATCAATACAATAAGAACACCAGCCATCATCTTAATAACTAACGCACGTAATTCTATCATTACAGCAGCCACTGAAATATTTACGAAATGCTCAAACCCATCGAAATAAGGGTAAATAATAATTGTAGCAATCAAGCCTATTACCCCAATTTTAAACACCCCTTTCAATAACTCTACAATAGAACGTAAGGAAAAAAGGCGACCAAAGCCTTTCTTAATTGACACCTTGCTCCAATCAGGTTTTATGACCTCTGGCGCAAATAATGGCCCTATTTGCAGATATGGAGCCGCAAATGCAGCAATCATAAAAAGAAATAGCGGTAAGATCATAATACCAATGACTTTTTTAACACTTTCACCAAGAACGACGCCCAAACCACCTGGCATTCCTGGTAAAGAGTGAGAAAACTCAATGTAAACACGCATCATATCACTCAACTGCATCATCATTGGGCCAGCAAGTGCTATAATGAAGACTGTACCCGCAAACAACATCACCCAATTATTAACCTCACGCGACATAGAAATTTGTCCACGCTTTCTGGACTCCTCCAGCTTTTTCGGGGTGGGTTCTTCGGTCTTTTGGGAATCGTCGGTTTGATCTTCTGCCATAGCGTTATTATAACCTATCCACCACTAGAAAGGAAAAACATCATTCCCGCCTCAAACTCACCAACCCAATAAGAAAATATTGCAGCGGTGGCAAGAAAGAACAGAACGATAGACAGCAATATTTGCAAAGGAAGAGCAACCATAAACACTTGTATTTGTGGCATTAAGCGCGATAACACCCCCATACCAACATATATCAGTAATGTCATAACAATAAACGGAGTAGCAAGTTTTACCCCAACCAGAAAACTCGCGGATAAAGCTTGTGACACAAATTCTGCCATCGACCCGGTGTCAGGGATACTACCTAGAGGAAACAGCTCATAGCTTTCGACAACGCCAATAATAAGTAAATGATGCAAATTTAATGCAAACAACAACATAACACCTGTCATTGATAGAAATGCACCCATAATAGACCCTTGTGTAGCCAATGACGGGTTAAACACCTGCGCATTTGACAGGCCTGATTGCATAGATATGATCATTCCCGCAGTATCCAACGCAATCATAAAAATTCGTGCAACAGTGCCAAACAAGACACCTATCACAAGCTCCATCAAGATCAGAGTAACCAAAGCAAAAGTCGCAGGTATTGGCGAAGGCATATATGGCAAAACCACAGGAAACAAAACAAAACTTATTCCCAAGGCCATATGAAGGCGAACACGCTGAGACACAAATGAATCACCAAGGCCCGGCATAATCATGATTGCAGTCCCTATTCGGGTAAAGGTCAATAAAAATGCGAGAACACCACCAGCTAGAAAGGTTTCGAGAGCGCCTTGCATACGCTTACCCTCCGCCGCCACTGATAATTCTGTCGGCTATTGCCTCCATAAACACAACCAGTGTATTCATCATCCAAGGTAAAAAGAAAAACATTGAAAAGAAAATGGCCATAATCTTTGGAACAAAGACAAGCGTCATTTCCTGAATTTGCGTTAAGGCCTGTAATAGAGCAATAGCAACACCGACAACTAGGCCAACAATTAACACAGGCGCACTTATTTCCATGGTAATAAGCAGTGCTTGGCGGGCTACTTCTATGACTTCTGTATCATTCATAGGTAAAGCTTAGCAGATCATGTGTGTATGAAGAACACTGATAAGGAACGTTTTAAAAGTAAACCACATGAAATATCGATACTCAAACCAATATACAATCATGAAAACGCGATCTAAATTGGCATACGCATAATATCTTGATATGCACTAATCATCTTATCGCGAACAGATACAACCGTTTGCAGTGTTAGTTCTGCCGATGTCGCCGCCTGTACCACGTCAACTGCGGATGCTTCACCTGTTATGGCTTTGGCAGACATTTCCTCACCGGATTTCATTGTATCAATGGCTTGGGAAACGTTTTGCTTCATAAAATCAGCGAATGTTTCAACACCATTATCCGAGCTTTGACCTAACCCCTTTATTTCAGAACCAAGCTCAGTAATCTGGCCTGCACCTGTAATTTTTTGAGAGCTAGAATATGCGCTTGCCGCTGCGTTTGGATTTATGCCGTTAATTGCCATGATTTATACCTTTTCTTGAGTAACAGTTTAAACCTGTTTTAATTACGAAGCAAATCTATTGTACGTGATATCATTGCCCTAGATTGCTCAATCATACCCAAATTTGCCTCATAAGATCGTTGAGCTTCCTTTGCATCCATTATTTCCAGCATAGAATTTACGTTTGGCATCTTAACATATCCGTCCGCATTCGCCGCCGGATGATCCGGGCTATATTCCAAAGTAAACGGAGCATCTGAATCAACACCGATCTCATTAACACCGACAAGATTAATTCCCATTTCACGATCAAGCTCGTTCTTAAAACTTATCGTTTGGCGTGCATACGGGTCAGAACCTGGCGTTAAACCCGTAGTATTAGCATTAGCAATATTTTCCGAAATCACACGTATACGTGCGCCCTGTGCCCGCATCCCATTTGCAGAAATCATCAATGCATTTGCAATATCACCACTCATAATACTAAACCCTCTCTCTATACTTAAATATTCTTATCTACCTAGCGCCATACGCATCATGCCGACCTGCTTTTGATAAACATTTAGCATAAGGTTATAATCCATATTGTTTTGACCTGCGTTCATTAGCTGCTCTTCCATGATTACCGCATTACCACTTGGCGCGACTTCATAAGTATCTTTTTGTTTCTTCGCATCGGCGTTCATCTGCATATTTGCATTTGGCAAATGGCCTTCATTTGTGGTCGCAACAGCAACGTTCTTAGTCCCTCCCATTTCCGATTTTAACATCGTGGAGAAATCAACCTCGACCAGATCTTTAGGACGATATCCGGGAGTGTCGGAGTTAGCTACATTTTGCGCTATTATACTTTGACGTTGGTTAAGGTAACCCATCTTTGCCGATAATGCTTGAAATAATCCTATATCTTGTATCGTCATTTTATATAACCTTGTATAATCAGTTTCGATAATAACAATGCAGGAAACATGCCAATGGATGATGGCTTTGACGACAAATACAAAGACAGCACAGAAACAGACCTAACCCCCTTAAATACAACAAAAATTCCTGACAAAAAAACTGCTGTTGCGTTAAAAGATTCAGACGGTGGGAAAAAAGTTCCTCGTATTGCGGCAGCCGGACGGGGAAAAGTTGCCGATAAAATATTGGAATTAGCATACGAAAACGACATAAAAGTACGCGAAGACAGTGATTTGGCGGAGCTTTTAACCTCTATTGAGCTAGACAGCCCAATACCTTCGGAAGCATTTATGGCAGTGGGAGAAATATTATCCTATGTTTATAAGGCCAATGATAAGGAAGATCCTTTTAATAATAATATAGATGATGATACATAATATATATGGATGTCACGATATCACCAGAATTACCGCAAGCCGTAAGGCTTATCATGGCGCTTTGCATTGTCTTTTTGTTGATGGGCGGTTTGACTCTCGTTTTAAAAAAGCTTGGCCTTGCAACAAACAGCACTATTAAAAGTGGCGATAAGAAAAGATTAAAAATAGTAGAATCTATTCCATTGGATGCGCGTAGGCGTCTGGCTATATTAAAGTGTGATGACAAAGAACATTTGGTAATACTTGGCTCAAACAGTGAAACAGTAATCGATAAAAACATACCTTCTGTGGATGGTTCGGATAATTCTGTTTCAGGGGCTTAAGCTCTGCCATACTACTGCGCTATGATAATTGCATGCGTGATAAACTACTCAATAAATTCTCATTAAGCTTCGTGACCGTTTTTATGGTCGCCCTATTTGCGCACCCTGCATTGGCGCAAAACATATCTATAGACCTTGGATCTGGCAGTGACGGCACGGTAACAGGGCGCGTTGTGCAAATGGTTGCATTGATGACCGTCCTATCATTGGCGCCATCTATTCTAATAATGATGACTTCATTTACACGAATCGTTGTTGTCCTATCGTTTTTACGTACGGCCATTGGTATACAACAAACACCGCCTAACACAGTTATGGTGTCGCTTGCGCTGTTTCTTACCTTCTTTATTATGGCACCTACCCTGCAATCTGCATATGATGAGGGAATTGTACCACTAATAAATGAAGATATTGATGAAATACAAGCATTCGAGCGTACAACAATGCCATTTAAACGCTTTATGTTGAAACATGTACGCGATGATGACCTAGAACTTTTTGTGGAGATGAGCAATACAGGCAGCTATGACAAAGCCATTGATATTCCATTACAAATTGTTATTCCATCATTCATGATATCGGAACTACGGCGTGCATTTGAGATCGGATTTATGCTGTTTCTACCATTTTTGATTATTGACTTAGTAACAGCATCTATATTGATGTCGATGGGTATGATGATGTTACCACCGGTAACCGTGTCCCTACCGTTTAAGATCATATTCTTTGTTCTGGTGGATGGATGGCACTTAATATCAGGCTCATTAATCCAAAGCTTCACCACGGTTAGTGGCGGGGGATAAATAGATCATTTGAAATTAAGGGCTTGAAGAGCGGTAACTGTCTAAGAAATCCTTAAATAAGTCAACTTCCGACACTACAGATAACAAAGTCTCTCTATCGGCAAGGGCACTATTCTGGCGCGGGCGTGTTATAACTTCAAACTGATGCGCCTTATGCGTTTGCAGCATCAAATCGCTATATTTAGCACGCATATTACCCAATGCAATACGATCATTTGACAGACTAAGAGCAATGGCACGATTAAGTATTAAATCTGATTGCTCTTGAGATAATGGGCGGGTCATGGAAATATTCTCATCAGACAACACTGAGTTCAAAGATTCAGCGGCCTCATCCCAATACCCTGCTTGCCACGCTATGTCCGCTCTTAACCGATTAACATTCTTACTGGGATCAGTATTGTCCAATAAAGACATAGCTTTCTTAAACTGTTTATTTTGTGAATATGCTCTAATTTTTAACAGATCAATTTCTGACTTATACTTTGCTTTTTCCGGTGTGTCTGAAAGGAAGTGAAGTGTATCCGATGCCTTACCAAGAGCATTCATAGCTTTTTGAGGAGATTTATTTATAAGCTCAATCGCCGCAAGCCTAATTGCAACACGTAATTTATTCATACCATCCAGACGGTGAGATACCTGATGGTTTAATAACTTAGTTGCCCTGCCTAAAAGATCAGAATTTACAAGATGTTCTGCCAAATTCTGAACGAGCTTATCCCCCGTCTCTCCCACGGGGGTTAGTTCACTAAATGTATCGTAAAGAGACACGGCATCAACGGCAGAAATTTTCTTTAAATCTTCGCCTAAGAACAGATCAGTAAAGGTTTTCCCCATAAACCCGGCTATTCTTTGCCCCAACGCACTATCACCTGCAATTGCCGCGGCATCGCGCATTATAGAAAGGCCTTTTATAAATTTCTTATCTTTAAAATAAGCATCACCAAGCCAATATTGAACCTGCGCTTCTAATTCATCACCACGCCACGCATATCTTAGTCTCTCTAACCTATCTATCGCCTCATCATTTGTAATCTTATCGTCTTTTGCCAACAAAATAGTCAATGCAAGTCCGGCCTTTGTACGGTACAGGTCGTCTTGATCTTTCGTCAAAGCTTTCCATATTTTCTTGGTCTTATCTTTTTGCTTTTTCTGCCTATATGACTCACCACGTAAATATTTTAATGATGCTTTCAATGATGGGGATAAGGAAGATTTATTTTTCTCCACCAAAGCCATAAGCTCTTCTGCGGCTTTCAGGTTTCCATCACGCAAATTCACTTCGGCAAGAGATAAAGCCAAGCGATGCCCTATCTTTTTAGGGTAACTATGTATTGCTTTATAATGTTCAGGAAGAGTTTTTGCCGCCTGTTGCCAATCACCAAGGTCGGCCAGAACAAAAGATTTCCAGTATTTTACTTCATCCTCATTTTCCAACCTCTCAAACAAGAAATCTTCCAAAGCAGCATCACTTTTCCAATCCAAGGCTTTAGCCACACCACGGAGAGCTACAAATTCCGGACTTTCAAGCAAAGCAGGAAGTTCATTACCTGCAAAATTAAAAAAACCTAACGCCTCTGCACCGAACCCATGAGAAAGGTACATTTTCCCAAGTGACAATAAGTCTTCTATACGTCTGGATTCTGATTTTCCCTTCATCCCGGAAAGTAAAATGCTCTCATTTTTAGCTATATCTTTTGCCTTACCCAACTGCCATTCTTTAAACTGAAAAAAGTTCTTTTTAACCTTCTTTGCAGCTTTAGGATCTTTTCCATTATCTTTCGGCTCTGATTCCTTTTTATTCAACCTTTCGGCAAATATGCGCGCCTCTTCCGCATCATTAACATTCGAAAGATTAAGGCCGGATTTCCTATAAATAGCGATACCCTGTGTAGTCATCTCAACGTTCAAGTCATCGACCTTTGGCCTAATAACCATACCAACCGGAGATTTAAGGACATCAAAATCAACATAAGACGCCGCTGCGCCCGTAAATTGTGAGGCATCCTCCACCAAGACAGCCTTTAGCCCACCTCCAGTTATAGGGTCAACAAAATCAACAATTTCGTGAACCTGCTCTAATGGCCAAATTATACGTTCACCATGGGAGTCAGGAGAGTTGGCAACACTTCTAAAGGGTTTTGCCGCTCTTCCCTCTTTCACCTTCGAGCCAAGAATTATATCCCATATCAACCCACCACCTTTTGCTTTTATTTTTAGCGGTTGTTCAGGAAGGCTCATGCGGTATGAAACCACTCCATCTATAGACTCTAAATCTAAAGAAGAAAAAATATCAGGTGTTGGACTATTCAGTGTTGGAAGAACATATGACGAGGAACTACCCATAATAAGGCGCAGCTCTCCATATTCTTCAAACACAGCCATATCAAGGCTTTTGGTTGCACGCAAAGATATAACGTGATGGTCTTCTTTCACTGCCTTAGAAAGCTTTTTCTTGTTTTGTTTAATCTCTTTTTCTTGTGGGCTTTCCGTTTTCTTTTCCTTAGGCTTTGGGGACTTTTTAACAACTGGGATCTCGGGCAAGTTTTCAGGAACCAATACAAACGCAGGTGGAGATGCCACCCTTTTCTCAACATTTTTAGGTGCTGGTTTCGCTTTCGCAGCCTTGCCCTTGTCTTCACTCTTCTTAATATTATTAAGCTTAGCTGCATAAGCCGAAGGCGTTGTTTTAACCTCAGATTTCTTGTTTTCTGGTTTCTTTGAGCTCTCAACCTTATTTTTGTGACCTCCTATAGGGTCATAAACGTCTAAGATTATACGTTTACCTATTGCAATATCTCTAATGTTACTGGTTTTTGGTATATTAATGGATAGAGTTAACGGGTTAGTCGAAATAACTTTTATTTCGGATATATTGTCTAATACAGACAAATCAACCTTTGTAGTATCAACCGTTGCAGCGCGGTCAAATTTAATAGTCAACAAGCCATCATCTTTATTCAAAGAATATTTAACAGCATCTTTCCATCCTAAAGTAAGACGAGAATATCCATCGCGCGCACTTGTACGCAAAGGTATATTATCCTGAGCATATATTGAAGCGACGTTAAAAAAACACAGAAGTAAAGATCCGAGAAAGAAATATCTTTTCATAGCTTTAGAATGCCATAGACAAAACAATAAGTCACGCCCTTGCCCCTATTGTAAATCATAAAAATTTGTACGAATTCCATCATCATTCATCAACACTATATCTACCCGTCTGGAAAGGTCATAACGCTCGCTTTCGGGTGATTGTTCGGACATTTCATCGAAACGTGCACTTGATAACCCTCTTATTGTAATATCCCTTGTATACCCAACATCTTTTAGAATTACAGATACCGAAGCACTTCGAGCCATTGATAACTCCCAATTTGTTCTGTATGGGCCATTATTTCCTGTTATAGGTCTGGGGTCTGTATGCCCTACAACCTCTATACGGTTTTTCACACGTGAAAGAGCACCCCCTAAAGAAAACAGCATCTTTTTGCCCTCAAGCTTTATCTGCGCGCTACCGCTTTTAAACAATAACTCTGATGGCAATGAAATAACCAGACGTTTATCATTTTCAAAGACGACTACATTATCCACACCATCCGCCTTTAACATATTTGTTACCAACACCTTCAAATACTTCAACGACAGTGCTTTAGATTTATCAATACGATCAATATCAATCACGTCTTGAGAACCCGCATTTAATGGCTTTGCCTCAACAGAGTTAAACTTACTGCTTAAAGAATTAGAAATTTCTTCCCATTTTTCTTCTACCGGTACAGACATTGAATACAACAAAACAAAAAATGTCAGCATCAAAGCCATAACATCAGTAAAAGTTATAAGCCATAGTGGTACTGCCTGAGACGCATTATCATCTCTGCGCACTATAGAAGGATAATAATCTTTTTGCTTTGGGGTTGTGTCTTTTTCCTTATCTTCTGGCTTTTTATCCAAAGAATCTACAGTTGCATCATCATCTACATCACCTGCATCGCTCAGTTCATCATCCATTACTTAACCCCACTTTTGCGAGATTGATCCCTAACTTTTGCAAGCATATCAAATGGCTTGTACCTATATATATATATATCTATAAACCCTCTCTCACCCTTCGCAGCACCCGCACTAATCATTTTTTTTGGAAGACCTGCCTTTTCCAGCTTTTCCGCAAAACTACTAACACGCTTCAAATCACTAATAAACTCTTCAGGAGATGTCTTTTGAAATATTGCGGGGTCTTCAGGAAGATTCAAAACCATATCTATTCTATAGGGCTGACCCTTTTCACTCGACCTCAATATCGATATCATAGACATTACAAATGATCCACGATCCCCCATTTCAACATCATCATAATAAATATCAGATAAATCGATTGCATTTTCAAATGCGCCGACATCGGTTCTAACATGCATAACCGTTCCCAGTCTGTTACGTGTCGCCTGAAATCCGGATATATGTGCATTAAACAAACCTTCAACAGATTCTAATGTATCTCCCTCCCCCTTAGTAACTCTTGGGGTTTCAATCTGAACAGGGTCTTCTTTTTTTTCAGGAACATGGTTTGAGAATGCTAATGATAAGGAATTTATCACGGGCTTTGACTTAAAGTCCTCAAAACTCGACATTGCATTCATAACAATAAAAAATGAAAGCAGCATCAAAAACAATGCTAAGGATAGAAACTGGTTAGCCATATCAAAAATTTTCTATTTTCAATAAAGTGAAATGTAAGTGATTATTATATCTTAAATACAAATAAAAAGCGATAGCTTGCACTACCGCTTTAAAAATCAAAAATATTATCTACAGAAGACATTATCCAGATACATCGTCTAATTCTGCCATTATTTTATCAATATCAGCCTGAGAAACACCTTGACCGGATAGTTGTGGCCCGTTCATTAGTGCCTCATCTCCTTCTCTGGTATCCTCAACCTCTACGGTTGATATGTTAACACCAAGAACACGAACAAGTTTATCAATTTTTTCCTCAATATTTCTAAAAGTTTTGACGACCTTGGACACGCGTTGCCCAGTTATATCTTGGAAAGAGCAAGCTTCGAATATTTTCATTACTTCATCGGTAATTGCATCGGCATTATCGCCACCGATTTCGCCTGCCTTTTCTTGGATAACATCGCAGCAATCCATAATCGCCCCCGTTGCCTCAGAAGTAGAGGCAACAATCGCATCAAGCTCATCCGTAGCACCCGGTATAGAATCCCCTGTAATATCAGAAGCCCTAACCATACCAAGATCTTGTCTCGTTTCCTCAATAACCAACAACAAATCTCTAAGCTCTGTCATTATTGCGGCAAGAGACACTTTCTCATCATGCCCGACCTTATTAACTACAGAAGAAATAATAGAAACAATGCGATCTTTCTTACCTTCGCTAATCGTACTTTTCTTTGCGGATTCATTAGACATAGAATTTCCCCCTAAATATATAATTTTTACATCAGTGTCTAAAAGTCACCTAAAACTGAAGTTATTTTACCTTTTAACGTTTCCGCGTTGAACGGCTTAACAATATAGTTGTTAACACCTGCTTGCTTTGCTGCAATAACGTTTTCTGTCTTACTCTCAGCCGTGATCATAATAAATGGAACAGTTTTAAACTTATCTTCAGATGCACGTATCTTTTTCAAGAATTCAAAACCACTCATAGGTTCCATATTCCAGTCTGATATAACCAGGCCATAATCTTTCATTTTAACCTTTTCAAAAGCCATAGTCCCATCTGTTGCCTCATCAATATTGTGAAAGCCCAGTTGCTTAAGCAAATTCTTAATAATTCTCAACATTGTTGTATAGTCATCGACAATCAAGACATTCATATTCATATCTACAGCCACATTGTTCTCCTTATAATTAGAACGAAAATATTAAATAAAAAAACTCGAGAAAAAGTTTGATGATTTCCATCGCCCCCTGCATTTGTACAGAAATGCATTATGCGCAAAAATAGTTAACAGAACGTAACCAAAAAAGAATAATACGCACCTATCAATTATAATATACTAACCTACTACAAAGAAAAGGGCAAAGCGGTAACTCTCCCCAAATACGCCATTAAACCCCATGAAGTGCACACATTAGTACATCAAAACGACAAATAACTAGCGCAGTACCGGCAACTTTTTCTGTTCAACAAGCATTATGGTTATAGTACGCACACGTTCAGGATTCATTGCCGCCAAAATAGGGGAAACTTTACGCTCTGACATTTTGGAGACGACATCTATCAGAACATCTATATCCAAGGTATCAAATATACGCGCAGCATCCTTAGGCTTCATACCTTCGTAAATTTTCACAAGGCTGGCAACTCTATTACTTTCTTCTTCTGATTGTGTGTCAAGAAGACCTTCTATTTCCTTGCGAAGCTTTTTAAGTTCTTGATATTTACGCTCTAACTCTTGTTCTGTAGCTTTTAAAAGTGCTTCCCTGACATGTAGGTTCTTTTCATACTTATCAAGTTCTTTACGGCGCTTGGATAAGTCTTCAAACAGCTCCATTTTCACATCACTAACATCAAAGTCAGAATCACTGGCATCACGCCACTTAGGCGGCTTTGCATCATGGTCTTTATCGACCATTTCTTTATCTTCACTATGATCTTTGTTTTTTTCTTTTTTCTTTTTTTGTTTATCTTCTTTTTTGTGTTTGTCTGGTTTGCCTTGCTTGCTCTCTGCAAATGCTACACTCGATAAATTAGAAACACCTGTGAATACTTCTGATAAACGAACAGAAAAAGACAATAAGGATACAATGATCAATAACGGTAATAATTTAAAAGAACCACCAATCATGTGCGCCTCCGTTGTGACACACTGCTTTTACTTGCACGTAGCGCATCCAACAGCTCCTTTTCAGCCTGACTTTGCAAGTCTTCGGGAATAACATCATTTTGATCATCATCAGAGATAAATGCATCATTACTGACAGAAGCATCCAAGTGATCTTCCAACTCATCCAAATCCGCTATATCCCTATCCTGAATCATGAATGATGGCATATCCAAATCATCATCCGCCTTTTCCACGCTTTTTAAAGTAGAGGTATAATCGCGTTCCTTGTCCATATCTATATGGCTGCTAATTTTATTTTTATTATCAGATTGGCTATAAGTATTTTTTCTTAATGCGCGTTCCGGCGGTTTAATAGATGGCCTTGATGCTTGCACAGCTTCTCTGTTTTTTTCGGCGAGCTTCTCCAAACGTTTTGCCATGCCTTCACCAGCCTCATTAATTATTTTCAGCTCCTCAGAAATAGACTTTGATTGCATAATAAGGCTTTCGAGTTCACCAGCCTCTTTTGCCCCGGCCTGTTTTAAAGTTTGAACAGATCTCTCTGCTTGATCAATACTGGAAAGCAAACTGGTTATAACATTATCAAACTCACGACGGTGCAGCTTAAAATCATTCAAGCCCTTTGATAAACGCAATACGTAAAATATGGTTGCACCCAAGAAAAATAAAATAATTATATCTAATAATAGCGAAATCAACTCAGTACTCATGAACTTGCCCCATCCTCGTCAGGCTCAATATAATCTTCTATACGCACAGCGATATGTTCTTGTCGTTGACCGACAGGCCCCTTAAACATAGGGAATTGACCACATCGAAGTTCAACATCTTCATTAACATATCTATTAAGCATAACCTGATCACCAACTTTCCAATTCAGCATCTCACCCAGAGGGACGGCCATTTCTCCTAATACTGCTTGTAATTGAACGTCTGTTTTATGCAGCTCTTCAGTTAAGTGAGTTTCCCAAATAGAGTCACGACCGAACTTCTCACCCATAAACATCTGCAAGAGCAGCTCTCTTATCGGCTCTAACGTGGCATAAGGGATAAGTATCTCCATTCTACCACCACGATCCCCCATATCAACGCGTAAACGTGTCAACACACATGCATTACCGCTTTGAGTGATTGTTGCAAAACGCGGGTTGGTTTCCACACGATCCAAGTTGAAACTAACCGGAGAAAGTGGATCAAACGCTGAAGATAAATCAGTCAATGTCACATGAATCATTTTCTCGACTAATTTACTTTCAATTGTTGTATAAGGTCGCCCCTCAACCCTAATCGATGATTCCCCCTTACGACCACCAAGAAGAACATCAACAATTGAATAAATCAGTGCACTATCTGTGACCATAAGGCCGTTATTATCCCACTCTTCCGCCTTAAACACAGACAACATAGCAGGCAATGGGATTGAATTAATATAATCACCAAAACGAACCGTAGATACTTGATCCAAACTAACTTCAACATTATCACTGGTTAGATTACGTAAAGATGTAGACATCAAGCGAACAAGACGATCAAAGACGATGTCAAGCATCGGCAAGCGCTCATAATTAACCATAGCAGAGTTAATAAGAGCCATAACGCCGGAATTCTCATTACCGTCGCCATCATCATCATCAAAACCAAGAAGACTGTCTATTTCATCCTGATTTAGAATACGTGCATTATCTTCACCACCGTCATCACCGCCGCCGCCGATTTCATCGTCACCGCCGTCATCATCAGCCATAGCAGCCCATTCATCCATCATGGCCTGCTCTTCTGCGCTCATTTGTTCTTTTTCGTCGGTGTCGCTCATTATATTTTATCTTAACAACTTATTTTGCAATATATCTATCTTAATAGTTACAACAAGCAAGATATATGCCGTTTTATTCTTCGGTAAAGCACATGGTATCTATTGTATAAGAATTTCTTGAAACAAAACATCTTTTATTTCAATAGGATCAGATGCTTGATTAACACGCCACAACAATTCCATTTGTAACCGATATATTCCTGCGGAACCCCTTAAATCACGCACACGCAATTCTCTCAAATATGTTTGGAATTGATCGATAACACGCGGAATAATTGCCTCCACATCTGCTTTCTCACTCGGGTCTTCCAATTCCAGTTGAACAGTCAGGCGTAAATATCTAGGTGTACCATCTTCTGTGTTTAAATTAACGATCATAGGAGGTATTGCCAAAAAGGCCGATGAGTCCCCTCCTTCGCCGTAATCATCGCCACCCTTCTTTTTATCTCCACCTTTTTTCTTTTTATCGCCACCTTTTTTCTTTTTTTCACCGTGGCTGTCATCTTTTTCCGCAGGTTCATCTTCACACTCTTCTAATCCTTCTGGATTATCACCATGATCATCAGATTTTTCACCGTATTCGTCGTCGCCGTGTTCTGCTTTTGGAATACACTCTTTCTCAATGCCCAGTACAGAATCCAACATGCCCATAAAATAAGCACCGGCACCACCACCGCCAATCAGCAAAATTGGAACAAGTATCATAAGAAGCTTTTTCTTGCCGCCTTTTTTCTCATCCTCTTCGGATTCTTCTGCACCCTCTTCGACTTGATCTTCTTCGTCTGCCATAATTTTTCCATATCATTTAAGTGTTGGTGTTGATTAGAAACACAAGAAATTACGTTTACTATAATGCAAACTATGCCTTACGTCTAATCTGGAACGGTAACTATCAACATTATAGTTACCCTTTAACAATACAGACATTAGGTAAAATTTTCCCCGTATTACTCAAAAGGGTAATTTTAGTATGTAATAAAAACACCCCTCCCTATAACACGCCACTCTCACAATTCACATAAGGCATTGATAAACAACAACAATAAATTATGGCACGGTCTTCGCATTACACCAACTGGAAGAATAGGAAAAAGTATAATGGAAAACAGTATATATTTAGGTCTATCCAGACAAATGGTTTTAAAAACCAATATGGATGTCGTTGCAAACAACATAGCCAACATGAATACAAGCGGTTTTCGCGGGCAAAACCCAGTGTTCGAAGAATATTTATCTGACCCTAGATATGGTGATGATGAGCTGTCCTTTGTTTACGATTATGGTCAATATCAAATGACCAACCCCGGATCAATGAAACAAACTGAGAACCCATTTAATGTTGCATTAGAAGGCCCGGGATTTATGGGTGTTCAAATGCCAAGCGGTGAAACGGGATATACACGCGACGGTGATTTCCAAAAAAGAGCAGACGGAACACTGGTAAATGCATCAGGATGGCCTGTAATGGGACAAGGCGGCCCAATCACAATTCCCGCAGATTCTACTGAAATATCAATAGATGAACGTGGGTTTGTATCCGATCAAAATGGCATAATCGGACAATTACAAATAGTTGAGTTTGATAATGTGCAAGAGCTGGAAGCACGCGGAAACAACCTCTACACGACAGATGGTGCGTTCAATACCGCTACACAGACCACCGCAAAGCAAGGATTTCTTGAAGGATCAAACGTCAATTCAGTTGTTGAAATGACACGAATGATAGAAATTTTAAGAGACTTCCAAACCACACAAAAACTATTAGACAGCGAGCATGACCGACTACGCTCTGCCGTTCAAAAATTAACCCGCGTGTAAAACGTGAACAAAGAAATATAAGAAAAGGATATATGTTATGAGATCACTTGATATTGGCGCCACAGGAATGATGGCACAGCAGTTAAATGTTGATGTTATATCGAACAACATCGCTAACATGACTACAACAGGGTATAAAAGACAACGTGCCGCATTTCAGGATTTGATATATCAAAACCTAAACCGCCCCGGATCGACATCATCAGATTCCGGAACGACTGTTCCATCAGGATTACAGGTTGGGCTTGGTGTTAAAACAGGCGCTGTTTATCGTATGCATTCCCAAGGGCCAATTCAAATAACCGAAAATGAACTCGATCTAGCAATTTTAGGCAGAGGTTTTTTTCAAGTAGATTTACCAGATGGATCAACGGCATATACACGTGATGGTACATTTCAAATCAATGAAAACGGCGAGGTTGTAACCGTACAAGGATACAGCGTAGTTCCATCAATAACCGTACCAAACAATGCCACAGGAATAGACATAAATGCAGAAGGCGAAATACTTGCAAGCATACAGGGGCAAACCGCCGTTCAGAATTTAGGGCAACTGCAAATGGCGGACTTCGTCAACCCTACGGGATTAGAGGCAATTGGTAATAACTTCCTGTTAGAAACAGAGGCTTCCGGATCTCCTACAACAGGAATTGCAAATCAAGGCCAGTTTGGTGGCATAGAGCAAGGTGCAGTAGAACAATCCAACGTTAACGTTGTTTCAGAGATAACCTCACTAATCGCCGCCCAGCGTGCATATGAAATGAATTCAACTGTAATATCAACTAGCGATGAAATGCTACGAACAATTTCACAGTTAAGATAACAACTAAATAGAACAAGAAAGGGTTAATCGACATGTTAGAAACAGCAAAAAGAACAGGGAAGAATTTTATCCTCGCATCTATTGCATGCGCCGTCATGTCATCCCCTTTCTCCGCCATGGCTGTGGGGTTAAAAGAACACAGTGTTTTAACAGGTGATACCATTACGCTTGGTGATATATTCTATGACCTACCGCGCAATGAAAGCCGTATTCTTGGCTCTGCGCCACGCCCAGGAAAAGACATGGTAATAAATGCCAATACTTTACTACGTATCGCCATAGCACTAGACCTACCGTGGAGACCGTCAGGCCCCAACGATAATGTAGTATTACGCCGCGAAGCAACAGTAATTGAATATGACCAAATAAAAGAGGCTCTATACACGGCCCTTTATGATAACAATGTCTATGGTGATTATGAGCTTAGCATTCCTGCACAATACCACAAAATAATCCTGCCTCATGACCAACCGGCAAGCATGGTAATAACGCGGTTTGATACAAATAATGCAAACGACACATTCGAGGCAACAATTGCCGCCCCATCTGCAGAGAACCCAATACAACACTTTAAGATAAAAGGTCACCTAAACGCAGTAATTAGCGTACCTGTACTAAGTAATAACTTACAATCTGGTAACATAATTACCGCACAAGACATCAAGCACGTAAAGATTAAAGAGAGAAGCTTTACAAAAGACACTATTCTTGACCCTCAGGCATTGGTCGGAATGACTGCACGTCGTGTAATATTAGCCGGCCGCCCTATAAAGCAATCTGAAATGATTGCACCTAGAATAGTGGAGCGCGGTGAGATTATTACGCTGTCGCTAAATGTTGGCACGATGGCTTTAACCACTCAGGTAAAAGCACTGCAAGATGGTGCAAAGGGTGATGTTATCCGCGTTGTGAATACAAACAGTAACAAGACTCTGCAAGCAATGGTGATGGGCAGTAACCAAGTATCCATCGTACAATAACGAATATTAAAACCATATGAGGTTCACACTATGAGTAACGGAAAAACAAACATAAAATCAGTTGGTATAGCACTTATGGCGTGCAGCATGCTTAGCGCCTGTTCTACCGCGGATCGCATATCAAAAATAGGTGAAGCTCCAGAGATGGCTACTATTTCAAACCCAATGACTGACCCCACATACCAACCGGTTAGTTTACCCATGCCCGCACCCAAAAACATAAAGAAGCAACACAACTCCCTTTGGCAGAATGATCGCGTAACATTTTTCGAAGATCAGCGTGCAAATGATGTCGGTGATATAATAACAGTTACAATTGATATAAAAGATGAAGCCACAATAGATAATGAATCTGAGCGCACACGTGCAAGCAATGAAGATGCAGGACTAGATAACCTGTTAGGATATGAAACTGCACTAAACCGTGTGTTGCCACAGGATATCGATAACGCAAACCTTACAGGGTTCGATTCAAATTCATCACATAAAGGTTCTGGAAGTATCGAACGTGAAGACGAAATAAAAGTTAGAATGGCTGCACTTATCACGCAAATGCTACCAAATGGCAATATGGTAATTCACGGCAAACAAGAAGTATTAGTTAACTTTGAAAAACGTATATTACAAGTTGATGGTGTTATTCGCCCTGAAGATATTTCCGTTAACAATACAATTACTTACGACCAAATCGCCGAAGCTAGGATTGTTTATGGTGGTGAAGGACAGATATCGGACATGCAGCAGCCAAGATATGGCCAACAGTTATACGATATTTTATTCCCATTCTAAGGTACAAAAAAGAGGGCATAACCGCCCTCTTTCTTTATCCGATTATACTTAAATAAATTTAAGATTCTCGTTTTGTTTTTTCCATGCGTTCATGACGCTCTTGCGCTTCTAAACCTAGGGAAGCAATAGGACGAGCCTTCAAGCGACCAATACCAATTGGCTCACCAGTTTCATCACAATAACCATATTCATCATCATCCAACTTACGGATAGTTGAATTAATTTTTGATATCAGCTTACGCTCCCTATCACGTGTACGAAGCTCTAAAGCATGATCTGTTTCCGCAGATGCGCGATCCGCAATGTCAGGCTTTTGCAGGTCTGTACTTTGCAAAGTATCATTAATAGTAGATTCAGATTCCTTTAAAAGGTCTTCACGCCAAGCGATAAGCTGTTGACGGAAATACTCTCTCATAACCGGATTCATGAATTCTCCCTTGTCATTTTCGGGATCATACTCTGGTGGTAAAGTTACGCTAGTTGGTGTTGTCATTATTTTGTGTCCTTTTTATTCTTAACGAACCTATGAACTAAACATATCGTATTATCATATTAAAGAGCAGAGAATATACTGCTGTTATCAAACAAAAACAAGGAATTTGATAATTTTACACTAAACATATTGCTTTCAAACTATCCCTGATCCATCGCATATCTTAGTTTAGCAAGCTCAACTTGCGCTCTCAAATCAATTTCATCCATGATCGAGGTCAAAGCAGGATCATCAATTTTATCACGATGAGATGAAACAACATCTGCGACATCTATCATATGCCCTACGGTTAAATCCCCACCCAACATCTTTAAACGAATACCATCTAACTTTTCCAATATATTATCTGCCCGAACCTGCAACCTCTTTTTAGCCGCACCATGCGTGGGATCTTCCGATTCTTGAACCGCTAATAAAACATCTAACTGTGCAATGCTTTGTGTTGCAGACGCACTTGCCGTTTCACTTGCACCACCAGTTACGTACTGAGAGAAATCTACATTTCCTCCTTCGTTAGAAGGTGAAGACTTCTGCGTTCCTGATGTTGACTTAGGCCCCTTAGTACCACCGACTTTCATTACACATACCTTATCTTTGTTTACGATTCCAATATACCAGTATTATGTATGTTTAAACAAGCGGTTCAAGTCGGCAAGAATTGCCTAGACAAGACTGGCACGTGACAAAATATACCCATTTCTACACTCATATGGGACAACATCCACCCAGCCCGAATCTCTGTATCCCTTACAAATACTTAATTACAAAAACTGGCACGCCTTTCGCAACATATATCCCGAGAGATCAACAAAGGTTTCCTCCAAAAGCGTAAAAGTAGAAAAAGTAGAGTTAGAAAGTAAGAATGTTTAGTTTTGGACAAACATATAAAACGGACACTTCGGTGGTATTCCGGTCGTCATTCCTAAAGAAGTTAGGGGTTGTAGTGACGGCCGGAGCATTACTGCTTCAACCACTTTCTCCTGCCTTCGCAAAAACATCAAGAATTAAAGACATCGTTGCTATTGAAGGCGTTCGCGAAAACCAATTGGTTGGATACGGCCTTATAGTAGGTTTAAATGGTACTGGCGATGGTCTTAATAATTCGCCGTTTACCAAACAAAGCCTTATCGCAATGTTAGAACGTTTAAACGTAAATATTCGCGGAGAGAATGTAAATACAGGTAACGTAGCAGCAGTTATGGTTACCGCTACCCTGCCCCCATTTGCCAACCAAGGGTCAAAAATTGACGTTAACATCTCTGCACTTGGTGATGCCAGCTCACTTCAAGGTGGAACATTATTGGTAACTCCATTGATAGCAGCAGACGGAGAAGTATATGCCGTTGCACAAGGTGGGGTAAATATTGCCGGTTTCTCCGTTGAAGGTGATGCTGCTTCTATAACGCAAAATATTCCTACTGCCGGTCGCATACCTAATGGCGGAATAGTAGAGCGTGAAATAGACTTCCAGCTTGAAGATTTACAACAAATACGCCTGGCGTTAAGAAATCCAGATTTCACAACGGCAAGACGCATTGCACAGGCGATTAACGGATTTACTAATGCATCCCTAGCAAAAGCAGAGAATTCGTCAAGTATAGTACTTCGTCGTCCAACAAACTATGACGGAACCATTGTTGATTTAATAACAGATATTGAGCAACTTCCCGTTCAACCAGATCAACCTGCGAAGGTGATCATCAGCGAACGTTCTGGTGTGGTTGTTATGGGCGCAGATGTCCGCGTAAGCAGCGTTGCGATTGCACAGGGCAACCTGACATTAAAAATAAACGAAACTCCGCAAGTATCACAGGCCAACCCTTTCGCAGATCAGGGAGAAACAGTAATTGTTCCACGCAGTGATGTATCAGCAAATGTAGGCGACGATGTAAAGTTGGCCGTACTTAAATCAGGCGTAACATTACAAGAACTTGTTACTGGTTTAAATCAACTAGGTGTTAAACCACGCGATGTGATCACCATCTTACAAGCCATAAAAGCAGCTGGTGCTTTGCAGGCAGAAATAGAGGTGATGTAATGAACACTCCACAATTATCAACAGAAACCTCCCTCGCCCTTATGCAGGCTTCACAGACCAAACAAACTGCGGCTATGGACAAAAACCAAGCGCGTATAGAAGAAAAAGCACGTGATTTTGAAGCTGTGTTTATTACTGAAATGATGAAGCCAATGTTTGAAGGCATTGAGACGGATGAACTTTTTGGCGGCGGCAAGGGCGAAGAAATATTTCGCGGAATGATGTTGGATGAATATGGCAAGGATATTGCATCACTAAATACAACTGGAATTCAAACACAGGTAAAAAACAAATTAATTGAAATGCAATCCGAACGAACCGCCCAAACAATAGAAAAATACCAAGAGAAATCCGGCAACACATTAAGTAACGAAATAATAGCCCAAGAACCAACTAGTAACTAAAGGCACAAAAAGATGAACAAACAAAAACAAAAGCAAAATACTAATGTTCTTGGCAAGGATGTTAATCAAGCCCTACGAGAGTTGGTAAGGCTTAATAAAAGACTTATAGATTTTGCAGATCAAGAAACACAAAGTTTGGTAACAAACGATCACATGCGATTTGCATTTACCCAACAAGACAAGGAAAGTCTGGCGCGCCAATATATGCAAGCCTCGGAAGAATTCCGAACTCGCCTTGATGATTTCCGACATGCAGACAAAAGTATTTTGATGCAGTTAGATAAATTGCAAATAGAGCTTAAGGAAAAGACACAAAACAATAATGTGTTAATTGACCAGATCAAAACTCGAGCATCTGCGAATACGCAATCAACATTATTCACGGTTCAAGAATTGGGGCAGAGAGTTAGCTTTCCTGACAATGCTGCACAAAAAGAAAATAAAGAAGAAAGGGTTGCATCATGACATATGAAAAACACGCTATTCAGGCAGATAAATCAGATAAAATGAAAAGCAATGCACAGCTAAGAACTCTTTCTAAGGATATGAACACAGCTCTAAGGGAGGTTTCGACGACTATCACCAAAATGAGTGAAATATTCATAGCAGAAACTAAAGCATTAAACGCCGTCGACAGTAATGCTTTCGCCGCCCTTCAAGCAGACAAACTGTCAACCGCACAAGAATACCAAAATGATATGGGGCAAATAATCAGCAGAAAAAATGAAATTTCTCAAGCAGACCCGACCATTAGAAACAAACTAAAACAAATGCAAAAGGATTTCAGTCGCATATCACAAGAAAACCTTGAGGCTTTATCACGTATGCAACGATGCACAGACAAGTTAGGCAATACCATAAGGAATGCCGCAATTCATGCCGCGCAAAAACAAAATGGCTATAGCTATGGTGAGAATGGCGCAATATCAAATGCGGCAAAGAAAAAAGCAGTTTCATCAGGGCTGAGTGAGACCGTGTAGGTAACAGGAATTATATAATTAAGGTATATAAGTTATGACGTTAAATTTTTTCACATCAGAGAACGGATTTCAAAAATCCCTTATTGATCCATCTGTAACAGCTGGAAGCAAGAAAGATTACACGACGCCCCTAAAACGTGATGAATTCAGCACCTCTCGCTCAAAAAGTAATCATCAAGAACAAACTGACAAAAATGAAAAATTTGCAGATATGATGAACAACTTAAAAGAAAAGACAACTGACCGAGCAGATAACAAACAAGCGACTGCTGATAATGTGCAAAGTATAGCGGTTGCAAAATCACTAAACTCCCCTTTCACAACAAAGCAGAGCGCACCAGTAACATCATCAGAAACTATTACATTTGGTAGCGAAGACGAAAACACCGAGATAAATCTTGCTAATATTGCGTCTCTAAATGCAGAGATACAAAGATTAATAGAAGCGCAAGCAAATCAAAGCTCAAAAAATGGCGACGTTACCACCACAGTAGACAATAAGATTGATGAGGCAAACAGCGTATCATCACTTTTATCTTCGGTACTAAACTCAGATAAAAACACTGGCAAAGATTCTAGCCTGCTGTCTATTTTGAAGAGCATTCAGGACACCGCCAACACCGATGCCCCATCCGCGACAACAAGCGGGTTAACGATTGAACAATTAACAGCATTGCAAGAACATATACAAAACTATATGAATGACGCGCTATCTCAAGGAGAGCAAGAGGAACTGGAGGCTATAGCTGCACAATGGGTTTCAATCCAGCCAGTCACAAGAGAAAACAGCAATTCTGATAACAAAGGAAAAGACAATACAACCATATTATCAACAAAAGCAGACACTCCTATTACGAAAGGTCAAACAGTAAACCCACATTTAGATTCCAGATATGATGGAAGATACGACCAAAGCGATGACAACATCTCTCGCAATTCAGAAGATGCAGATATTAAGGCACGCGATTTTAAATCTGAGATGAAAAATGCAAATCCGCAACCTAATAGTAACGCGGTGAACAACAACCAAGCACAGCGCGCAGGTCAACAATTTCTACAAAGTACCGGCCTGAACAATCAGGGGCAAATGGTAACAAGCGATCTGACACAAACGACAGCAACTAGTTCGCACGTAAGTCAAACTCCTATACAAAGCAGCCTGACAAACGTTATCACACAGTCTCAAGGGGCCACGCAAGCCCACCCTGCAACGCAGATGGTATCAGCAACAATTCAAAAAGCGGTAAAAGCTGGTGAGGACACAAACATTAAGTTGAAACTTGACCCACCTGAGTTAGGTCGTGTCGAGGTAAAGATGAGTATAGATAAAGATAACTCAACAAAAATAATATTAACGGCAGAAAAGCCGGAAACTTACATGATGCTAAAACAAGATTCTGATGCTCTTGAGCGCGCCTTAAACAGCGCAGGTTTAGACACTGATGGTGAGCTGAGCTTTGAATTAGCAAGTGAGAATCATGAATTCAACCAAGATAAAAACCAAAGCAGCAATGGTAAACAAAACGGCAATTCAGACGGCTTGCCGAACGAAGACGTAATTGAGACCTCTATGGATTGGCAAGTAGACCCTCAAACAGGCCAGATGCATTACAGTGTGTTGGTTTAATAAGGGTAAAGGAGATAGAAATGACAAGTGATGTAAATATAAATAATGCGCTAGATTTTGCAAAAAGCACGGCGGAATCTTCAACCAAGTTGGCAGAGGATTTCGATGACTTCTTGGTGTTACTGACAACGCAGTTACAACACCAAGACCCATTAGACCCAGCAGATTCATCAGAATTTACGTCGCAAATTGTTCAATTTGCTGGTGTAGAACAGGCAATAAACCAGAACCAAAAGCTAGATTCTCTGGTTTCATTAAGTCTCGGTTCTTCGTTCTCCTCCGCACTAAATTATGTTGGCAAGGACATAAGCTATATCAGCTCTGAAGCACATTTTGACGGAACCAAACCTGTTAAAATAAACTATGCAATTGATGGAGAATCGGTAGACACAAAAATCAATGTATTCGATGAAGACGGCACACTTATATATACAGAAGTTCCCGCCAGTAATAACGGCGTTACAGAATTCACATGGGACGGAAAAGATAAAAACGGAATTGTTCAACCCGAAGGAACTTATGAGATAAGAATTGACGCTTTGGACTCTAAAAACAACCCATTAACTACAACGACGGTTGTTACAGGACATGTTAGCGGGATTGAAACACAAAACGGGTCAACATTTTTACTGGTTGGATCACGTGCGGTCTCATTAGGAAACATTATTAATGTGGTCGAACCGGCCCCAGCACAAACAGAACAAACACCCGATAATTCTGATGACGATTCAGGTGACGATTCTGCATAAACACTAATTTATTTTAAATTTAACAATGCGTATATTTTAAGGAGAAAAACTATGGGACTATTTGGAGCATTATTTACAGGGGTTTCTGCCCTGTCCGCCCAGTCGCAAAATACGGCGATTATTGCAAATAATATCGCAAACATTAATACGACCGGCTTTAAACGCTCGGAAGCATCGTTCTTCTCGCTTGTCACAACGTCAGGAAACACCAGTAGATATTCACCAGGTACGGTTACCGCAAACAGACTTCAGCGTGTCGACCAACAAGGTCCGATTACTCAATCTGTATCTGGAACAGATGCTTCGGTTTCAGGAAATGGCTTTTTTGCAGTAAAACGTGATTCAGATGACTCCGCATTAACAGAATTCCTTTACACTAGAAACGGACAATTCAGTGAAGATGCGCAAGGATTTCTTCGTAATTCAGCGGGTTTCTACCTATACGGTTGGGCGGTCGATCAGTCTGGTAACTTACCATCGAACCAAGGGGACTTAACATCACTAGTTCCGATTGATGTTGCATTTTTGGGTGGGTTAACAAGACCAACTAATACGGCGGAGCTTTCAATAAACTTAGATTCTGCAGAAACCGATAAAACATTAGCAGCAGCAGCAACAGGAAACGCAGACTTCACAAGGGGACTGACCGTTTACGATTCACTTGGTAACCCACAGGCTTTGTCATTCGAATTTGTTAAAACATACGGCCCACAAGCTGCACACTCGTCTTCGCGCACAACTCTAACAAGTACAGATGAAATGGTTAATGACCTTGGCCTATCCGCTGGTGATCAATTCACAATAGACGTCGATGGCACAGGCCCAAGAACATATCAAATAAGCGCGACTGATGGAGCCGCTCCACCTGTAGGTGTTGATGTTATGGTGTTTGATATTGGTGACCTAATCGATGATGTTAACGCAAATGTTCCTAACCTAAATGCATTTTTAGGTAATGACGGTGAGATAGTATTTCAACATGATGAATTCGTTTTAGGTACTGAAAACTTTGCAATCGCAGAGGTCGGTGCCGGTACAGCTCTATCTTCATTAGGGTTCACACCAGGAACATACACATCTGACAATTTAACAGGTGGAACATATTCAAACGGTTTACCTACAGATACACCACCATACAGCACAGGCAACGCCCCTACCCTACAATTCCTTCCAGGCGACCCGTCTTACAATTCACGTGGTTGGTGGTCTATGCGTATTTTGGACCCAAACAACAATACATTAACAACCAGTCTTGTAAACTTTAAGGGCGACGGTACGATAAACGCGATACCGGACTCTGATGGAAATATTGATATTGAGCTGAATCAAATTGATTGGAACAATGGATCAGACCTTCAAAATATAGCGGTAGATATTGAGCGTTTCTCTCAATTCTCTAGTGATTACAGCGTTCTATTCTCTGATCAGGATGGTGCGGAGCTAGGTCTTAGAACGGGTGTTCAGATTAATAGAGAAGGGTTTGTTATTGCACAATTCTCTAACGGTGCCAGCTCGGTGCTTTACAAACTCCCCTTAGTTACTTTTGCAAACGCAAACGGATTGGGAGAAGTATCAGGAACGGCATATACGGAAACAGAAAATTCTGGTGAAGAAAACCTAAGAGAAGCAGGAAGTGGTGGCGCAGGGTTTCTTGAGCCATCAACACTGGAAAACTCTAACGTAGACCTCGCCGATGAATTTGCATTATTGATCGTCGCACAGCGCGCATATTCCGCCGGAACAAAGGTTATTAATACAGTTGACCAAATGACGCAGGAGCTTTTGCAATTGAGATAACAATAAGAACATAGTTTGAAGTACCAGCCCGACAGTGGTTCAGGAACGAAGACTATTCAGGATATTGAGTTTTAGGACAAATGCTACCCTGCATCCCTAACCCCTAAAGCCCAGTATCCGAATCCCTGCAACTCATTACATACAGAAGTATGAGCAGTGTTGCGGATCGGGCGTATCAGGAAGAATTGGTAGAATACCATACCTGATACGTCCTCCTTTTTTGTATAGGACATAGTTTATATAACTATAAAACTAACTCTGCATATGCGGGGTTTTTGGTCTAATTCACAGAATTATAATAATATTCAAAAATAAATTTAACGATTTGTTAAACCTTGTGCTAGTATGATGTTGTATGAAGCTGGAATAGGATATTCCGGTAACACAACCTAGGAAAGGAATATACAATGTCATCAGATGTCGTATTAACAGCAGCCCTTAGAAACAACCTTCTATCGCTGCAAAACACACAATCACTTATCGATACAACTCAACTTCGCCTTGCAACAGGTTTGAAAGTTAACTCTGCTCTCGATAGTCCATCTAACTTCTTTGCTGCACAAAGCCTTGATAACCGTGCATCTGACCTTACCCGTCTTCTTGATGGTGTTGGTCAGTCAATTCGTACAATCGAAGCTGCAGATAATGGTATCACAGGTCTTACAAATCTTGTTGAACAGGCTCAATCAATTGCCTCGTCCGCTCGTGATGAACTGGCTGCATCAACTGGTGAAGCTCGTCTTGTTGGTGATGTTGACCTTGGATCAACAGCAACATTGATCGGCCTTGGTGGTATCGCAGATAACGATGAATTTGATATCGTTACAACAGACTCTAGTGGTACACAAATCACTGAGACAATCATCATTCAAACCGGCGATACAGCTCACTCTCTTACTGCTAAGATTACTGACCAATTCGCAGATGCGCGTAATGGTGAGATCGTTGCAAGCGTAACAGATGAAGGTTTCATATCTATTTCAAGCACAAATGGTGATTCTTTCCGTATTGTTGACGGTGAAGTTGGTGATGGTGACGAGGTAACAAATGCTGGTTTCACAGCTTTGGGTCTTGGTGACTATTTCGAAATCGAAAGCATCGGTAGCGGTGGTGCTGCCACTCGTGCAGCAGCAACAATCGTGGCTGGTAACACACTTACATCAATAACATTAAACGAAAACTCTGGAGACACAGTTGAGGCTGGTGATGTTATTGCTGGTGGAACGTTCCAAGATGTTGATGGTAATACTGTGCTGTCTGGATTTGCGGCGGCTGACACCATTGCATTTGATGTAAACACAGATGCTGGCACAACAACTGCTACATTCACTTTAACTGCAGAAACTACGTTTCAGGATCTTGTTGACACAATCAACCAAGATTCAACAGTTAATGAGTCTATCAGTGCAAACTTCAACAGTGACACAGGACAGCTTAGCTTCACATCACTAGCAGATAACGTAAATACATTTGGTATTCGCGCAACATCAGCAGGTGTAGCAACGTTTGATATCGGATTAGGTGACCCAAGTGGTAACTTAGACCCTGTAACAACCGAAGCAGCAGTAGTTGAAGAGCGCGTGTTCTCATTCAACAGTTCAACAGAATCATTGGATGGTCTTGCAGACGATTACAACCGTGTTAGAGAGCAGATTGACAGCTTGGTTTCTGATGCTCAGTACCGTGGTGTTAACTTGCTTGGTGGTGACAACCTCACTACATTCTTTAACGAAGATAACACAAGCACATTGACAACTAACGGTGCGAACTTCACTGCAGACGGACTTGGCCTGACAGAAGCAACATTCAGAAGCTCTGGTGCGATCGAACTATCTGCAACTCAATCACGTACAGCATTGAATGAAGTTCGTAGCTTTGGATCAACACTGGCCAACAACTTGTCAATTATCCAAACACGTGAAGACTTCACAAAGTCAACAATCAACACACTAAAAGCCGGTGCTGATGACTTGACTGTTGCGGATCAGAACGAAGAAGGTGCGAACCTACTTGCTCTACAGACACGTCAGACACTGGGTGTTACATCCCTATCACTAGCGTCTCAGTCACAGCAAGCTGTTCTAAGACTATTCTAATTCTGAAGAAAACCAGAATTACACATATATTTTCAAAGTGGCGAGGAAAGAAATTTCTCGCCACTTTATTTTCATGCATCACACAAAATACCACCATTTACCAATTAAACTTTTACTAAAACCATCATTGTGGTATAATGATAATTACATTGACTGCAGAAGGCGGCTACATAAAGGGAAGAAATCCATGGCACTCGTTATTGACCTAAAACCTCAAGAAAAAATATTAATAGGAGATGCTGTTATAACCAACAGCTCACAAAGAACCAGACTCCACATTGCTGGAGACTCTCCAATTATCAGGCATAAAGATATAATGCAGGAATCTGACGCTGATACACCATGCAAGGCAGCATATTTTCTGATTCAGTGCATGTATATATCTTCCGACCCTAAAGAATACCACAACAGATACTTCCAGACGGTAGAGGAAATACAAAAAGCAGCCCCTACTTCATCAATATTCTTCATGCAAATAAACGAACAAATCATGGACGGCGCATATTACAAGGCAATGAAACTTGCCAAGCAACTAATAGAGCATGAAAGGGAGTTAATTGAAAATGTCCTATAATAATGACCCCTACGGAAAAGCAACAAAAGCATACGACACCAATGCACAGGCTCACACGACATCACAAAGAGAGCTTGAAGCACGCATATTGCTAAAATCCAACCGCATGATGCAATCACTTATAGATAATTGGGATAACCGCCCCAAAGATTCATTGGCAGACGCCCTAACCTACAACAGGCAAATATGGGTTTTGTTTTACGATACAGCTCTAGAAAACAAAGATGAAGGAAGACCTAACGATTTACGAAGCAATATCGTTAATCTGGCCAACTTTATCTTCAAGAGAGAAATAGACATCCTTGCTGAGCCAAAGAAAGAAAAACTGAACATTTTAATGAGCATTAATCGCGAGATATCAGCAGGATTAATGGTTCCCCAACCTGGTGAAGAAAAAACAGCACAGCAAACCAACGTAGCTACTGAGCAAAATCACGCAGGATCAACCACAGATATCTCAGGTTAATACACATTGTATAAGCAACAAATAAAGAATTATGCCAGAACACTAACTTCTGATGCTGTCGCTTGAGGTTGGGCGGTTGCCGATAACGCAGCCGTAGCGATTTGAGGCGACGGAAGTGATGTATTTGCAGAACCGGAGGAAGTTATATCCTGCACAGTAACGATATCAGAAGATTTTATAGTAGATGAAGGAAGTGAACCGGAGGCTCCTTCACTAGTATCACTACTAAAGCTTGGAGCATCAGGTAAATCAACATCCCTAACAGATCTTTCACTTTCCAATCTTGCTTGCGCCTGACTTATTTGCGCCAAACGGCTTTCACTTGGAAATTGCTGCTGCACATCACCTGTGTCACTATCTCTTATTTCAATAACAGCCTTATTATGCGCCAAATCAATAGAGATATGGGGGCTTATATAAGGAGCTTGAGGTGCTGCACGTGCGCCCTCAACGGACACAGAGGAAACACCTTCCGCCACATTACTGCGCAGAGATTGTGCACTTGCCAATGATGAGCTCACCGCTTCTATCATGGTGAATCCCTAACCTTTCCAAATTAAATCCTGTTTCAAAATACAAAACAAGATATACTACCCTACTATCAGACTACTCCTGTTTTATGCAAAAGTCAAGAAAATGCAGTTAAAACCAAGTGGATAATGGCTATTATCTCTTTGTTTTTAACCTTTTACTAAAGAATTATATGACAAGGAACTGCCCTTTATTCTATGTAAACCACATTGCCATTTGCCAGAAAATAAAAATTACAGTACTTTATTTACCAAATATTGACCTTTAAATCGAATCACCTACTCGTCTAATGGGATGTATTTATGCTATACTGTTGCTACCCCTGTCTTCATTGGGGTTCTAGCGTAATTATTAAATAAGTAATATTAAGGTATATAACGTGAATAGCTTTGTCGCGACACTACAACAATTAGGCCCCGCAAGACTAGGGGTTATGGGCGCAATCTTACTTGGCTTGCTTATGTTCTTTGTCTTTATATCAATGCGCATAACGACACAGGAAATGAAGCTGCTTTACACAGATCTATCATCCATCGACTCCGGTGCGGTGGCCACAAAACTGGAAGAAAGCCAAATACCATATGAAATATCTTCTGATGGCTCAAGAATTCTGGTTCCTGGTGATGAAGTTGGAAGAGCTAGAATGCTTTTGGCTTCAGAAGGATTGCCAAATGGTGGATCTGTAGGTTACGAATTGTTTGATAAACAATCAGGGTTCGGAACTACAAATTTTGTACAAAATATAAATCAAGTGCGCGCATTAGAGGGTGAACTTGCAAGAACCATTAGCTCTCTCGACAATATTCGCAGTGCACGAGTTCATATTGTCCTGCCACAAAGACAAAAATTCAGTCGTGAAACGCGTGCACCATCCGCAAGTGTAGTTTTGGGCGTTAATTCTGGTTCAGTCGTAGATAGACAGCAAATAGTGTCTGTTCAATCGTTAATATCTTCCGCCGTCCCATCACTTAAATCAAGAAACGTTTCTGTAGTAGATAGCAATGGTAACCTATTGGCAAAAGGCGGAAGTGAAGATAACGGATTACTTTCACTTAAAGCCGACGATATGCGTAAAAACTATGAAACGCGCCTTCAAAATAAAATTGAGGAGCAAGTAAGCCGCATTGTAGGGTACGGAAAAGTTACCGCAATAGTAACCGTCGATATGAACTTTGACCGTATCAACACAAGCGAGGAATTATACAACCCGGAAGGACAAGTTCTTAGGTCTACCCAGTCGACACAAGAAAGCAATACTGAAAGAGAGCCTATATCCGATGATGTTTCAATTGGAAATAACTTACCTGGTGTCGGCGGAGATTTACTTGCAGATCAAGGCCCATCGGCCGAAGGAACACGCAGCGAAGAAGTTGCTAATTACGAAATAAGCAAAACCCTTAGAAACACTGTATATCAATCAGGAAGAGTTGAGAAACTAAACGTTTCCGTCCTCGTTGATGGTCGTTACGTAACTGACGAAGAAGGCGTTAGAACCTATGAAGAGCGCCCAGCAGAGGAGATGAATAAAATATCCACCCTTATCCGTGCGGCAATAGGCCTAAACGAAGATAGAGGGGATACTCTGGAGGTTGCAAACCTGCAATTTGCCGTTCTTGATGCCGCTGACGATTTAATTGATGACCGTATGCTTTTTGGTTTTGAAAAAAGTGACCTTATCGATGCAGCAGAAATAATGGTAGTTGCAATAATGGTTATTCTTGTAGTCCTATTAATATTACAGCCAATGGTCACAAAACTAATGAATGTTGACCTGGCATCCCGCCCTGGTCTTGATGACATGTTGCAGCATGATTTACTAGCCGCCTCCCCTGCTAACCCTGCCCTTGCCCCTCCGCCAACAGGTGCGGTTCAAATTGGCGCTGACGGACAACCAATTAGCCAAGATAACAATATTGAAGAAGGCGATGACCTCATTAATATTCAAGGTGTTGAAGGCCGTGTTAAGGCATCAACAATTAAGAAGGTTGAAGAAATAGTAGATAATTACCCGGAGGAAACTGTTTCGGTAATTAGAAGTTGGATGTCGCAGGAGAGCTAACACATGAATATGCGAGTAAGAGATGATTACAGGACATTAATGGGGCAGGAAAAGGCCGCAATATTCCTATTGTCACTTAGCGAAGAACGTACAAGCCAAATTTTTGGAATGATGGATGATGACGAAATACTTGAGCTTTCTCAAATAATGTCTAGCCTTGGTAAAATCGGCCCTACTGTAGTCGAACGATTGTTCGTCGATTTTTCTGAGCAAATGAGTTCTACAAATACACTTGTCGGATCACAAGACAGTACTGAGCGCATGTTGCTCAAATCCGGTCTGTCTCAAGAAAAAATCGACAATATAATGGAAGAAATACGTGGTCCTGCCGGACGTACAATGTGGGAAAAACTTGGCAATGTTAACGAAGAGATACTCGCGTCTTTTCTACAAAAAGAATATCCGCAAACAGTGGCAGTTGTCCTGTCAAAAGTAACATCAGATCATGCCGCGCGTGTTCTTGCCATACTTCCTGATGGCTTCGCATTAGAAGTTATAAATCGTATGCTTAAAATGGAAACCGTACAAAAAGACATATTAGAAGAAGTAGAAAAAACGCTGCGCAAAGAATTTATGACCAACCTATCACGAACTCAACGTCGTGATAGCCATGAATTAATGGCCGAAATATTTAACAATATGGAGCGAGCCGTAGAAAACCGCTTCATGGAAGATTTGGAAAAAGGCGCACCTGAAGCAGCCGAAAAAATCAGAAGCTTAATGTTCACATTTGATGACCTATCAACACTTGATGCCGCGTCAATACAAACTGTGGTCAGAGCCATAGACAAAGAAAAACTACCCATGGCCCTTAAGGGTGCTAGTGACACCTTACAAGAACTGTTCTTCTCTAACATGTCAGAACGCGCCGCAAAGATAATGAAAGAAGACATGGCAGCAATGGGTCCTGTAAGATTGAAGGATGTAGAAGAAGCACAACAATATATCGTGACAGTAACAAAAGACCTAGAGGGACGTGGAGAAGTTGTAATAGCCAGCGGAACTCAAGACGAAGAGATGGTCGGGTAGTATAAGGTTTGGTAAAGAGAGATAATAATGACTGTACAGCCATATTTTTTCGATAACAATGTATTTGACGATGAAGATACCGCTTCACTGAGCAGTGAAGAAGCGGCTGAATTCACGAAATCACAAATGGAGTCAATGCAACGAGAAGCCTTTGAAAAAGGTAAAAAAGAAGGATTTGCAGAAAGCGAAACCAGCATAAACAAAAACATATTATCAACATTACAAAAAATTGAACGCGATATGTCCATTTTATTCGCGGCAGAACATGACCGAAGTGCCAAGTATGAGGAAGAGGCCGTAAATTTAGTACTAAATATCATGCAAAAGTCATTCCCTCTTTACATGAAAGAATACGGTGATAAGGAACTTAAATCTGCGATAGAAGATATTCTCAGCAGTCATAACACTCCTGAAAAAATTCAAATAGATTTACCTCCGTCACTTATGACTTCATTAGAACAAAGCATAAAAAACATGGAAGTAACATTAGACAAGCACATATCCTTGAAGAGCAATGAATCCTTACAAGAATTTGAATGCCGTATATCATGGCCTGACGGTGGGATAATTTGTAACCACAGCCTAATTGCAGATAAAACTATAAGCATTATGAAAGAGGCACTTGCAGAGCGCGGCGTTAACGTTCATGATGAGGATAGTTCAAACAATGAAACAACATCTGATAATAAAACCGCAAAATCAGATCGACTAAGCCAAGAAAACACGGCAGGAGAAACTTAAATGAGTGACGATACACAAAGTGATGCTGAAGCACCATCAGGAACGGATCTTAATTTAGATGAAATAGCAGAGTCTCCGGAATTACAAGGTGATGACGGCTCTGAATTTGCCATCGGTGAACCAATGGCAAATGATGTGACTGCTATATATGACATACCTGTTAACGTTTCTGCTGTTTTAGGCCGATCAACTATGCAAGTTAGTCAATTATTGAAACTTGGTCGTGGTGCGGTTATCGAACTGGACAGAAAAGTTGGTGAAGCAATAGATATCTACGTTAATAACCGATTGGTTGCGCGTGGCGAGGTAGTTGTAGTTGAAGACAGACTGGGAATAACAATGACTGAGATCGTGAAGTCAGAACGCACTTAAAATACAAACTAACACAGCTGACCCTAGAAAAGGAGTAAGTTAAAAATGGCAGCAGCCGATGCAACGATAGACACAAAACTTCCGACGGTTTCCGTTCCTGCGGCTATATCACGTATTGATTTCGCGACTATACTGGGTCTAACTCTGTCATTTTCTTTAATAATCGGCGCAATAGCAATTGGGCAAAGCGATGCTCAGTTCTTTAATTTACCTTCTGTTTTGATCGTTATTCTAGGCACAATTACAACAACATGCATATCTTATACAGGCGCGGAACTCGCCCAATCCGGCGGCATCATACTAAAATCTGCCGTAAGGCCGGTAAGAGACTTCCCTAAGTTAGCAAAAAGCCTGATGGATTTGGCAACAATATCACGCAAAAAAGGCCTGTTATTCCTTTCTAACTATGAAAAAGAAACCGCAAAAGAACCGTTTCTTAAGCACGCTATGGGAATTGTGGTTGACGGGTATAGTGAAAATGATGTCAGACGCATTTTACAACAAGACATTGACCTTGAAGAGGAACGCCAAAAACGTGCGGCGAGCATTCTACGACGCGCCTCAGAAGTAGCACCAGCAATGGGCTTGATAGGAACTCTTGTCGGTCTTGTCCAAATGCTAGCCAACCTTGAAAACCCTGACACTATTGGCCCAGCAATGGCTGTTGCTCTTCTTACAACATTTTACGGTGCTATATTAGGATCTATTGTGATGTCTCCCCTTGCTGCTAAAATAGAAAAAAATGCAGATGATGAGGTAACGGCAAAAACAATGGTGCTACGCACTGCTATATCAGCGATAAAACAAGAAAACCCTCGTAATCTTGAAATGCTGATAAATGCGCTACTACCGCCATCACAACGCATAAGATATTTTGATTAAAAATTGTCAGAGCCTCATATCGCCAACAACCATTAATCTGGGAGTTTTAGATAATTGGGCGCGATGAACAAATGCGCGCTTTTCTTTTACCCGCATTATTTTCTCAAAGACCATGTCTGCCCTACTCTTTGGCTTATTACGGACACGTGACTTCCATATATCGCCCGCTCGAAACTGATAAATTTTTGCATCATCACGATATATAACGTCATGCCCGGACACGTCAATAACGTCATCATTACGTATAAACTGTGTCACAGGGTTATTATAACACGTCATATATCGATCAAAGTCTTGATCCAAACCATCTACGTGAAAATCGTGCGTTCTGGTATCGCGTATATAACCGGTTAGCAATCGCATATGTATCTTAACTCTCGCAGAATAAAAAAACTCCATATCTTTAAGAATAATATCTACACAATTAACCAATGCGGGATCAACCAAGGTTTCCTGAAACTCCTCAATCCTATCCCTCTCACTGTATTTTATAAATATCTCTTCTTCTTTAAGGCAAAAAAACTCGGCCATTTTAACCGCCAAAGCATCAAAGTCACCTTTAAGCTTTCTTTGAAACAACACAACGTTAGATATAGGCGCAAAATCCGTCTTTAAAAACGAATATAAATCATCAACAATCTTTATTCTATCATACCCATGAGGTATATAATTATTTGCTGTCATAATGTCGCATTATAGCCTAAAAAGGTTGTCTAAGAGTAAACGAAATTATTTTTTTATCAGGAGCATACCCACTATGCGTTTAATGATCATTGGTCGACTTGACGGACATATATCTCAGGCAGGTAAAATCGCCTTACAACGCGGCGCAAAAGTGGTTCATTGCGAAGATACAGAACAAGCAGTAGGCGCATTACTAAACGGTAAAAGCGCAGACCTTGCAATGGTTGATGTAAAGCAAAAACTTGGTAATTTCATTAAACGTTTAAAAGACGAACGTATTCACATGCCTGTTATTGCTTGTGGAATTGGCACCGATGCACGATCCGCGGTCAAAGCAATACAACAAGGTGCAAAAGAGTATGTCCCTCTTCCCCCTGATGCAGAACTGATTGCAGCTGTACTTGAGGCAGTTACGGAAGAAAGTAGTTCAATGATCGCCAGTGATCCGGCGATGAAATCAGTAAAATTACTTGCAGACAGAATTGCCCCAAGCGAAGCAACAGTCCTGATTACTGGCGAGTCCGGCACGGGTAAAGAAGTAATGTCACGCTATATACATAACAATTCAAAACGAAGTAACGGCTCTTTCATTGCGGTTAACTGTGCCGCAATCCCTGAAAATTTGTTGGAATCTGAATTATTCGGACACGAAAAAGGGGCGTTTACAGGTGCTACGGGACGACGCGTAGGAAAGTTCGAAGAAGCTCATAAAGGAACAATTCTTCTAGACGAAGTTAGTGAAATGCACCCTCTTCTACAGGCAAAACTTCTACGCGCTATACAAGAAAAAGAAATAACAAGGGTTGGTAGCAATGATGTAGTGAAAGTAGATGTAAGAATCTTGGCTACATCAAACAGAGATTTAGAAGACTCAGTCAAGAAAGGTGATTTTAGAGAGGATTTATACTTTCGCTTAAACGTTGTTAATATACCTCTACCACCTTTAAGAGATCGACCATCTGACATAACCAGACTGGCGCAAATGTTTGCAGATAAATATGCCGAAGCAAACGGTGTCGATCGCAAGAACGTATCAAAAGATTCAGAAACAAAACTATTAAATTGCGAGTGGCGCGGAAATATAAGAGAACTTGAAAATACCATGCACCGCGCCATTTTAATGGCCACAGAAGAAGAAATAGAGCCTGATGCTATATTCATACAATCACCTATTTCACAAAATGATGCACCTCCATCACCTGGAATTAAGCCTGAAACAGTTAATGAGGCAGAGAAAATACCCGCATTAAACAACCCAGGCGGGGTAGAATCCATGATCGGAAGAACCATAGCCGATGTTGAACGTGACATGATATTAAACACACTTGATCATTGCTTAGGAAACCGTACACATGCCGCAAACATACTTGGCATCTCTATAAGAACTTTGCGCAACAAACTTAACCAATATAAAGACAGCGGAGCAGATATAGCTGCCGCTGGTTCTCGCGATTAATCAAACCCTTTTTATAAAAAGACTTGTTACGATCATATCTCTAATCATTTGCATGTTTAGCAAGGCGTATGTATCATGAAAAAATGCTTACATCATTAGCATGGGGGCAACGTTATCGACAGTCAACTACCTAACCACCGCACAAGACTTTATGGCAAATAATTTACCACCCACACAAACACCCTCTGTCGCCTCTTCTGACGCGTCATTTAGTGCTGGCAGCATGATTAGGACTGACGTACTTTTTGCCCTTGGTATTGTAGTTATAATATTATTTATGCTGGTGCCCATGCCTACCTTTATGCTTGATGGCGGGCTAGCAATATCAGTAACTTTTTCAATTCTAATTTTAATGACGGTACTATTTATTCAGTCCCCCTTAGAGTTCTCAACATTTCCGACTGTATTGCTAATCACAACGTCAATGCGACTTGGTCTAAACATTGCCTCCACACGACTTATATTGGAGCATGGCCATACAGGCACCGGTGCAGCAGGTGGAGTTATTGAAGCATTCGGAACTTTCATTATAGGAAGCAACTATGTGATTGGGGCAATAGTATTCGCCATCTTAGTTATCGTTAATTTTGTTGTTATAACAAAGGGTTCAGGCCGTATAGCAGAGGTAGCAGCAAGATTTACACTGGATGCTATGCCTGGCAAACAAATGGCAATAGATAGCGATCTATCTGCCGGCATGATTACAGAAGAAGAAGCCAAAGCAAAACGTAGAAATCTTGAGCAAGAAAGCACATTCTTTGGGTCAATGGATGGTGCAGCAAAATTCGTGCGCGGAGATGCTATTGCCGGCCTGATCATTGTGTTCGTAAATATAATCGGTGGAATTGTTATAGGCACAGTAATGGAGGGAATGACCCTTGCTGAAGCCACCGCAAATTATACTATGCTTACTATTGGTGATGGTCTTGTTAGTCAGATACCTGCCCTCGTCATATCTATCTCTGCGGGTCTTTTAGTATCAAAAGCAGGCGTTGAAGGATCAGCAGACCAAGCGCTTTTCCAGCAATTAGGTAAATACCCGATGGCAATGGGGATGAGCTCATTCCTAATGCTTGTGCTTGGACTTGTCCCTGCAATGCCATTTATGCCGTTTTTTACTCTATCAGTAGTCACTGGTGGAATTGCAATATTCATATATCAAAACAAAGAAGCAGAAGAGCAAGCAGAAACGGAAGAGCAACAAAACGCAATCACCGCATCAGGTGCCCCCGCTCCCGCCGACGAACCAATATCAAAGGCGCTTGCCATGGATATTATTCGCCTTGAACTTGGATATGGTTTATTACCCCTTGTTCAAGGAGATGGAGGAAACAAATTAACTGATCAAATAAAAGGACTTAGACGTCAATTAGCAGAAGATATGGGATATGTTTTACCCGCCGTACGCATACAGGACAATTTACAGCTTGCTGCAAATGACTACATCATTAGCATAAAAGAAATAGAAGCCGGACGCGGCGATGTAAGGCCAAATATGTTACTTTGTATGGATCCTAGTGGTGACAGCATTTCCATGCCGGGTGAGAATACCGTTGAACCGACATTCGGTTTACCTGCAATGTGGATAAATGATCAATACAGAGAAGAAGCACATTTCAAAGGGTACACCGTGGTCGATGCCCCTACTGTTATCACAACACATATAACAGAAGTAATAAAAGACAATATGCCCGATCTGCTTAATTATGCGGAAACGCAGAAATTATTGGATGAGCTACCAAAAGACTATCAAAAGCTTGTAGCAGACGTAATCCCGGGACAAGTAACAGTGGGAAGCTTGCAACGTATATTGCAAACCCTCCTGTCTGAACGTGTTTCCATACGTGATCTACCTACAATTTTAGAGGGTATCGCAGAAGCAGCAGGTTATACTAAAAACATATCCAGAATTACTGAACATGTCAGAACGCGCTTAGGAAGGCAATTATGCAATACTAACGTAGATGCGTCAGGTGTGTTGATATTGCTAACCCTGTCCCCTGAATGGGATCAAGCATTCATTGAATCATTAATCGGAGATGGCGAGGAAAAGCAGCTTGCTATGCCACCTACAAAACTGCAGGATTTCATCTCAGCAGTAAGAGATAGATATGATGAATTTTCACCACAAGGTATAACGCCTGTCATGCTTACCTCTCCAATGATACGTCCATATGTCAGATCTGTTATCGAACGGTTCCGTCCACAAACAATAGTGATGTCACAAAACGAAATTCACGCAAAAGCAAAAATAAAAACCGTCGGCCAGATATAAATATCGGTACTAATCAACACCGATGCCACTAATTACATATTATAAGTACATAACACGTATATATTTGCGGTTTAACTCTGGTATATGTTAATAATAAACCATATAATTACCATTGATTCGAGTAGACTTCCCCCATGCGGCTAAAAACTTTCTATGCCAATACTATGACAGAGGCGATGCAGATGATACGAGAGACCTTAGGTGATGAGGCCATTATCGTTGCGACAGGTGAAGACCGTGCTCGTGGCGGTGTTCGCGTTACAGCAGCAATAGAACCATCATTCGAAATAGGAAATGACGGTGTTGCTGGTGTACAAAGCTGGTTACAATATGACGATGAACAAGATTCAGACGCCGTCGCAGAAGAATTAACCGAAGTCATGCTACGCCATTGTGTGCCGGAAAACGTAATGGATAACATTATTTCATGTGCTACGGTTATGGGGTTTGATGATATTGGTACTGCTCTTTCATATACTTTGGAACAGCTTTATTCGTTCCGTCCTCTTCCTGTTACCGCACATAAAAAACCAATAATGATGATTGGCCCTCCAGGATCAGGTAAAACACTGGCAGTCGCAAAAATGGCCGCCCGCGGAGCAATGAATGGTCTTAACATTAATGCTATTTCAACTGATACTGTACGTGCGGGTGGTGTTGAACAATTGCAGGCATTCACCAAACTGTTACAAATTGACCTTAAAAAAGCAAAAAACCCTCAAGACTTACGGAATATAACAGAAGAACTGATGCAACATAGCGATCAGGTAATTATAGACACTTCCGGACTTAATCCATTTGATACCAGTGATGTTAAAATATTGGCAAAGCTAATCGGCGCAATAGATGCTCGTCCTGTACTTGTTCTTCCTGCCGGAATTGATGCAGATGAAGCCGGTGAAATGGCGCGTGTATTTGCAACAATCGGGGCAACTGAAATATTGCCTACACGTGTAGATATAGCAAGAAGACTAGGCAGCTTGCTTGCCGCAGCACATCAGGGCGGATTAAGCTTTTCAGATGTTAGTACTACACCGAAGGTGGCTCAAGGTCTTAGTCATATGTCACCAAAATCTCTTGCAAATTTATTAGTACCACGACTGTATCAATCTGAAAAAAATGTTATACTGCCCACCGCGACATCAAGAACCGGTGATCGAAAAACAGGAACTACGCAATGACAGAAACTTCTGCTGACAAAAAATCACTAAATCAAGAGCCAAGCACAGGTAATGGATCATTCCAACGTGGCACTAACATAGTAGCAGTTGGTAGCGGTAAAGGCGGCGTGGGCAAAACATGGTTCTCTATAACCCTTGCAAATGCTCTTAGCCAAATGGGTAAACGTGTTTTACTGTTTGATGGTGATCTGGGTCTGGCTAACGTTGACGTTCAACTTGGCTTAATGCCAAAACGTGATCTAAACGATGTTATTCGTGGTAGACTTGGGTTGGATAAAGTCATCCAAACTTACGAAGATGGAAATTTTGATATTGTTGCTGGGCGATCAGGTCAAGCATCACTGTCCGCCCTACCAAGTCAAAGACTAGCTTTGTTGCGTGATCAATTGCTGGACGTTTCATCAGAATATGATGTTGTTATCGCCGACCTCGGCGCGGGCGTTGATCGTACTGTTAGGATGCTGTCTGCAACTGCCAGCAGCACTATGCTTATAACTACTGATGAGCCTACCTCTCTTACCGATGCATATGCCTTCATTAAACTTGGCAGTGCTGCGGGGATGTCCAAAAATATTAACGTTGTTGTCAACATGGCATCCAGCGTAACAGAGGGTGAAAAAACCTACAAAACACTGCTTAAAGCTTGCGAGAATTTTTTAAGAATATCACCTCCGTTAGCTGGAATGATACGCGTGGACAGCAAAGTGAAAGACACAATAAGATCTCAAACCCCTATTCTTATTAGGTCTCCTAATGCTGACGCGGCAATTGATGTCGAGAAAATAGCAAAACTTGTCTGGAGAAACGTCCAAAATGCAGGACGACGCGCCGCACAAGAATAAAGACAATCATAAAATTAGGCTACACTTAAGCAGACATTTTGCGTTACACTCGTACCATGAGTGATACGACATCCATAGGTTCTGTTCTTAATCAACGTATTAATACGAACAATAATGTTGATCAAAATTCTTCAGAACTGAAAATTGTTAAAATTTCAAAAGACTTAGCAAACAATAGCCAATCTAAAAAAATAAGTGGCACAGTTAATAAAAAAAGCGATGATGGAACAGTTAACATACGCACGGACAAAGGTGACATAACCCTTAAATCGGAAAAACCGATAAGTACAGAAGAAGGCGACAAGGTTGAGATTAAAATATCATCAGGCAACCCATCACAAACCGCCAGCATCAACACACAAAGAAAAATTGAGAACCAAGACGTTCCACAAACAAAGTCATATTACACAGATATTAAAAATACAAACACCTTACCAACCACAAGCAACTTGCAAGATTTGATTAATGGGCAACCAATAAAGGTGGAAACATTTCCCACAAGTCTGTTGCCGACCATAACTGACATTAATGTAGAAGTAATAACGTACAATAAAAATATACTTCCATCACATGATCTGATCACCGTGACAAACCCTGTTATATCTGACAATCAAATAACTATTTCATCAAATGATGCATTATTACCCATCACGCAAATTACAGATAACTCCTTACTCACCATTCAACCAATAAGCACAGATCAATATTTTTCAATAACTTCACTTAACCCTACTAATACTGAAATACCATTATATTTTATTGCGACCAAAATTGCATCAAACCCGCAAATGATACCTATTAAGACAGATATGTTGACGAGTAGCGACACTCCTCCCCCCAGCCTTTCCGAAATAAATATAACAGATGCCAAGACTCCCCTGATTGAAATAACACCACCTCAGACAAACGAAAAGAGTGAACATAAAATAAAGGTCCATAACGAAGACACTACACCAATACGATCAATAGCAGGAGAAACACATGCGACTTTGGTTGGGTTTACAGAAAACAAACACCTACCGATTATAAGAATAACCGCACCGGAAAGCCGTAACGATCAACACTATGTATTGCAAACCCCCATATCAGACATTCCACTGGGAACACAGTTTGAACTTGACACTACGCAGGTAAAGCAAATTACCCAGATCGCACAAACGCAACAGTTCACATCAATAATTGCACCCAACCCTGTGGGCGTATCAAATGTTATGACACCGGAAATTTGGCAGATAATGCAAGACACGCACATTGCCCTTATTCAATCAAACCCTCCGGCAGCAAAAGCATTTATGAATACAATTCCCAATGCCGGATCTCCGGCCAACATACAATCTACAGCATTGTTTTTTATTGCCGCCTTGAGATCAGGTGACATTCAAAACTGGATCGGAGAAAAAGCGATAGAATCCTTAAAACGTGCAGGTAAGTCAGATATTATAAACCGTTTAAGTGGTGAAATATCAAGCCTAGCACGATTTGCAAATGACCAATCACCACAAGAATGGCGTACATTATCCCTACCAATGGCGTGGCAAAATGATATTCATAAAATTATTATTAATTACCGTAAAGAAGAAGATAACAACTCCGACGATGAAAACATAAATAATGGTACAAAAACTCGCTTTGTCATGGATATTAACCTTAGTAAAATCGGAAAGGTTCAATTAGACGGGCTGTTTATTGGTAATAATGATAGTGTAGGACGTATGGATTTAATTCTGCGCACTGAACAAATTTTCAGTCAGGCGATGAAGCAAGAAATGCGTATTGCTTATAAGAATGCTTTAGACCAAACAAACTTCACAGGTGAACTGTCATTTCAGGGACAAACATATAACTGGGTAGAAATATCACCCGATATAGATTCTGAATTCATTGAGGATGTTTAATCTACCCGCACAATAATAGAGGTTAATCATTATCATTATTGCGCATAAACATATCTATTGCGATTTCATCTATTTCAATTGATTCCCGTTTATCCATATCCGCCAATATATCCGCTTTACGACGCTCATCAATTATTTCAATTTTTTTAAGATCAGCAAAAGCATTTCGCACATCGTCTTGCGCAATCTTGATACGGTCTTCCATATGCTGCCTTACTACTGCCAGCTCCTCTAATTGAACACTAACCGAATCTGCGTAAGCACCGAAATAACCCATCATTTCCGCCCCTAAATCTTTGGCTTTTTCTGTTTCTATGGCCAGTTGGGTTTTCAGTGTATCTTCTTGCTCCTTCAGCTCCTCATCCTTGGCATATAATGACGCCAAAAACTTTTTCTTTTGTTCTATTGTGTGTTTACGAACACGTATTAAAGGATCAAGTTTAGCCATACAAAACTATAACCTATTTATATAATATATTTAACTGCATTTTAATTGACATAAATTATAGTGTTCATGTATGTATTAGAAAAAATAATCGGGAAGATAGCGCAATGAAAACTGAATATGTATGGGCCAATGACGCCACCACACAAAACCTGTCTCAAAAGAACCTCGAAACAGATATCGTGACGGATCAACATGGCGACGATATCAGTTTATACAAATTAACAAAAACTGACGGAAAATTAGTATCTGAAAATTTTTATATTGCCAGTGAAGTACCATTTAGCGGACGCGAAGCCGTGAACGAACAAGGTGAAACAGTAGAGCAAAAGCAAGTAGAGCTAAAACATGTTTTTGGACAAGACATAAGACCAGCACCACAGGGAAGTAACCAAGCCTACTCTGTAACAAGCGCAAATAACGGTGATATTGGCGCTGCTGTTAAAGAACAAAAGCAATGGGAATCACCGCGTATAGAAAACGGAAAAATGACAGTATCCGTTAGCGGTCAAGACCTTACCCTATAATGTAACCTCAAAATCATTAGAATAGGTAGACGTGGAATCATAAATAAGATCTTTACCACTGTCTGGTAAACGTACCATTTCATTCAAATCAACACATGATAATGATTGTTTAGACATTTCTGCAAAAGCATCCGGATTATCCCTTATATCGATTGCGTCTGCTTTACCGCGGATCAAACCATCACTCCAACGACTTACATCAACAGCGACCGCGCTTGGCCCCGGCTTCCCCTTTATATCAGCACTCAAAATAACAGCATTATAATCAGACATAGTGTCCATTAAATTGTTAATTATACCATTTTGAAGATCCCCACCCATATGCGCACCTACTAAACGTACCTCAATATTTGTATCCATTGCATTTTTAACTTTATTTAACATGGAAATTAGACTGGCCTGACTATCATTAGACGGTTGAGGTTCAACACCATCAGAAACCACGTGACACATTCCGGTAGCTTTAGTTTGTGGGTTATGAGCAATTACAGCAATACAAGTAGCCAATGCCACAGTGCCCAATGCGGGATATTGCGCATCTGGTGAGGTAACCCCACCTTCGTGCATATCAATCATTACTGCAGATTTTGGGTCAAACGTTTCCCTAGCATCCTCAATATAAGTTGCCTTGGGAAGCATCATAAGAGATTGCATACGTTTGTCATCTCCTCTGATACCGCATTCATAATCGTTTGAATTCAAAATAAGCACTTAAAACACCCCCTTAACCTTTATCCATTATATCACATATTCAATATGTCGGATAAACGCGCAAAACCATCATCTATACTAGTGCACTCATCCTTATTCTGAGAAAGAAATGCCTCTATTTCGGGGTACAGAGATATAGCCTCATCAACCGCTTGATCACTCCCCTTTCTATACGCCCCTAACCTTATAAGCTCCGCCATATCTTCATAAGTCGTGATAACCTGCTTTGCTCGGCGTATTATATCGTTTTGATAAGGGGTTATTGCCCCTGGCAATGATCTTGACACAGACTTTAATACATTAATCGCAGGATATCTTCCACGATCCGCAATATCACGTTCCATCACGATATGACCATCAATCAATCCACGAACAGAATCAGATATAGGTTCGTTATGATCATCACCCTCAACTAAAACCGAGAACAGCCCAGTTATTGATCCTTGCCCCGGACCTCCTGGCCCTGCACGCTCCATCAGACGAGCCAATTCACCAAAAGTAGTAGGAGGATATCCTTTAGAGGTCGGTGGCTCACCAGCGCTCAGACCTATTTCACGCTGTGCCATTGCGAAACGAGTAAGAGAGTCAATTAAACATAGAACTTGCTTCCCCTGATCACGAAAATATTCAGCCAAAGCAAGGGTAGTATATGCGGCCTGCCTACGCATTAATGCCGGCTCATCACCTGTGGCGACTACAACAATGGATCTTGCCAGTCCATCCTCACCTAAATCATCTTGGATGAACTCCTGCACCTCTCGGCCACGCTCTCCGACAAGGCCAATTATTGATACATCAGCGGACGTATATCTGGCCATCATAGATAATAAAACAGACTTACCAACCCCAGACCCAGAGAATATACCCATTCTTTGACCCTGACATGTAGCAAGAAACGTATTAACGGGCCTAACTCCCAGATCTAATTGGCTTCCTAATCGTTGTCTGGAATGCGGTGCGGGGGCTTTGTTCTTCAACAATATTGGAACTGAACCGTTTGTCAGGCTTCCCTTGCCGTCAATGGGTTCTGCCATACCGTTAACCACTCGTCCCAACCACTTATCAGACGGAGAGATAGTAGGAGCAGATTTTTGTATAACAGCCATACACCCAAGACCTACACCCTCCAATACTCCAAAAGGCATTAACAACGCCTGACCATCTCTAAAACCTACAACTTCACAAGGTATTTCTAAGTCATCTGAAGGCCTCAAATAAACCATAGAGCCAATCGCTAAAGCATCACCAAAACCGGCTATTTCCACCAACAGTCCGAGTATTTTGGTTACACGACCATAGCTCTCTCGATCTGGTAATGATGATATTGCGCCTTGCAAACGGTTTGATAATCTATCCATTAATTACTTGATTCCTGATATTGAGACATCATCATCCTAACCCTATTCAATATAAAAACAAAGATAATGCGTTAAACAATTTGTTAACCTTTTAAAAATTTGTTAATATATATTAATAAAGGTTAACATATCCACGATAACCTATTGTGATTGCACCATTTTACAAGGAAAAATTTATGCGAGTTCTGTTAGTAGAAGACGATAGTTCAACAGCAAAAAGCATTGAGCTTATGCTCAAGTCTGAGGGATATATAATTGATGCCACAGACCTTGGCGAAGATGGTCTCGATTTAGGCAAAATCTATGATTATGACATCATTATTCTTGACCTTATGTTACCTGATATGGACGGATATGATGTTTTAAAGGCATTCCGCGCTTCAAAAATAGACACACCTATCCTTATTCTTTCCGGCTTGACGGAACTGGACAATAAATTAAAAGGCCTAGGTTTTGGCGCAGATGATTACCTAACCAAGCCATTCGATAAACGTGAACTTGTTGCAAGAATACAGGCAATAGTACGTAGATCACAAGGACACGCTCAAAGCATTATCGAAACAGGTTTGATAAAAGTAAACCTAGACAGTCGCACAATAGAAGCCAATGGAAAACCATTGCACCTTACAGGTAAAGAATACGGTATTTTGGAGCTATTATCCTTACGTAAAGGATCTACACTGACCAAGGAAATGTTCCTAAACCATCTTTATGGCGGCATGGATGAACCGGAGGTCAAAATCATTGACGTATTCATTTGTAAATTACGTAAAAAGCTTGCTGATGCAACAGATGGATCAAACTATATAGAAACAGTTTGGGGACGCGGTTATGTTCTACGTGATCCACATGAAGACGATAAAAAAGTCGTCAATGGCTAAATGAAGTAAAAATGAAGATAATTTACAAAATAATTTCATCCAAAGAAGTTATTAAAATTGTAAACATATTATCATTCGTACTCATAACTTCCTACATTACATCTCTTTTCGCGCCCTTAAATTGGGCGTGCGATTTGTTTCGCCATTTTATGCATCAATACTTCTTAGGGAGCTTAGCACTAGCACCAATATTAATTTATATGAAAAAGCCATTATTAAGCATGGCTATTATTATTGTCTTTTGTCTGAGCGCATACGAAATATACTCAACCACAGAGGTGATTACGCATAACAACAAGCACAACGGAAACACTCTTAAGATTGTCCATTATAACAGGCATTATAACCTTCAAAATCATGAAAATATGATTAAATGGATTGAAGAACAAAATCCAGACATCTTCATCGTACAAGAAACGGGGGAAACTCACTCAGTCGCAATAAAAGGGTTATTAAACACCTACCCTCACCAAGTACATAAATCTGACAAAGGTGCTTTTGGCTTTGTACTGGCAAGCAAGCATAAAATTATTAGCTCAAGAATACACCAAGATAAAAAATACGTATTAAACAACATATATGTTCATGCACGAATTAAATTACCTGATGGGAACATAATATCAGTATATGCAAGCCACCCACCGCCGCCGGTAAGCTACGCGCTCCAAAAACAAAGGAACGAAAACCTGAAAGCCATCGCAAGTGAAATAAACAATGATGATGATAAAAGTATAATATTCATGGGTGATTGGAATATCACGCAATATTCCCCATATTTTAAAGATTTGCTGGATAGTACAGGGTTACAAAACCAACATACTTCACCATATCCGCAACCAACATGGCCCTCAACATTCATAACATCAATATTGCAAATTCCTATTGATCATATCTTGCACAAAGGTGATTTAACATTAATTAACAAGAATAGAAGCCATCACCTAGGATCAGACCACTACCCTATTATTGCCGAATTTTCACTAAATAAACCAAGTAACAACATATAGTTTTACAGGCATAATTTAAAAACTATTCAATCAACTCAAAACTATCTATCGCTATAAAGTTATGAAAGTGTGCCTCATTACTTCTATGCATGATAACTTTAAACGTTTTGCTATCCTTACTCTGACCTTCTGCGCCATGAAGCAGAAAACTAACATCCATAGTGGCTGTCCACGTATATATTCCATTTTTAACACTACTGTCTTCTACTGATATATTGGTTATAAGTTTTGGTGCAATGTTAAGTATCTTATTTTTATATACAGCCTCTCTCCAATCCATTGAATCTGCAAATTTTAGTATGTCCTTGATTGCTTTTTGCGTGAACTTTGGATTCTGCTCACCTTTTTCATATCTTTTGAACTTATTAGCGCTAAAATACAAGCCTTCCTTGATAGAGGTAGCCATATGCCTAGTCGCCTCTAAATCAGTATGAATTGCTTTAGTCAAAGGGTCGGTATGCTTTTTCGTGGCTAGATGAGCAAAAGGATCTTCGCGAGTCAATTGTGCATTAACAGTTTCTATTGGTGACACAACGATTAGAATAACTGTTAAGACTGCTGTAATTATATTTGTTTGTTTTCTCATAATTTACCCATTATTTTCGGAGTTTACTATTATTCATAAGAACTGATGCCAAATAGACATAAGATGCCAGCCCTACCATATCCAGTTTATTAATTGCACAAGAAGATAGGTTGCAATTACCACACCCAACAAAATCGCTGATACAACTGCTATTCCAATAATAGCATAACCACAAAACGCGGCTATACCCGTAAACAACAACGTTAATAAAATTGAATATGAGTTAAAAAAGCAATAAACGACAGTAATCAGAGCAAAAAATACAGCATTCCACTTAGGCCAAGTCTTCCCCTTGGAATAGCAGGTTAGAAGCTCGATAAAATCACCCCAATCTTGCGGCGCAGATTCTTTAGGATGTGTAAGATCATATCCAGCGGCCTGAACCGGGTCCAGAATACTGCGCTGCGTCGACCTCATACCCTTCATGTATCTGTCCATGTTGCTTGGCTTGTTATCTTGCATCCGCTACCTTTTGTACATAAATTAACCTATAAACTTATAGTTTAAACATTATAAGATAATCAACATTATTTTAATAACAGCCCCCAGAACATTCAGATTAAATGTTAGGTCATTTTCATAAACACACACAAAAGTGCTGTGCACATAAACAATACTTAACTTGTAAATTCAATAATTCGCCCCTAAACTCCGCACATGGATATAATAAAGAACAACATCGCAAATATTCTAACTGTGGCACGATTATTTCTATTGCCAATAATTATCGCACTATTCTTTGCAGAGGCATCATGGGGCGGGTTTGCCGCATGGTTATGCTTATTAATATTTGCTATTGCGGCAATAACAGATTTTTTTGATGGGTATATAGCAAGAAAATACAATCAAATCACGGCATTCGGGACTTTTCTTGATCCAATATCTGATAAAGTTTTTGTATCAACATTGATGATACTACTTGTTGCATTTGGTAAAATTACAGGAATATGGATTATTTGCGTGATTTTAATATTCGCGCGAGAGTTCTTGGTTTCAGGATTAAGGGAGTTTCTTGGCCCTAAAAATATTCAGATGCCCGTTACTAAATTGGCAAAATGGAAAACTACTGTACAGATGTTAAGTTTGGGTTTCCTTATAATTGCCGGACATGCACCATACACATTGGAATTAGGACAAGTTTTACTGTTAATAGCAACCGTCTTGACGTTGATAACCGGAATATCCTATATGATTGTTGGATTAAAACACTTGAAAGAATAAGTCATGCTTAACCTGTACAAACGCGTACGACCCGCAATTTTCAAAATCGATCCTGAAACAACGCACAAATTAACAATAAAAGCATTAAAAACAGGATTAATACGTCCGTGCTCTGTTGTTAAATCACCCGCGTTAGAGCAAGACATATTTAACCTTAAATTCTTAAACCCTGTTGGAATATCAGCAGGTTTTGACAAAAATGCAGAAGCAATAGCCCCAGCCCTGAAAGTTGGATTTGGCTGTACCGAGGTTGGCACAGTTACCCCCAAACCACAAAGTGGAAATCCGCGCCCTCGTATTTTTAGGGATGTAGAGAGCGGCTCAGTTATAAACAGAATGGGCTTTCCAAATGGCGGACTACGGTTGTTTAAACCCAATATAGAGAAATTCATGGCGAACCCTGATCGCCCACAAGGCGTGGTTGGCATAAATATAGGCATGAATAAAGAACAACTAAACCCTGCAGAGGACTATTGTGCATTAATAAGGGAGTTAGCGCCTCTGGCTGACTATATGACTGTGAATATATCCTCGCCTAACACCCCGGGGTTAAGAGACCTGCAACAAAAAGATATATTGCTCGACCTAATAAGTAAAATGATGGCAACACGCCAAGAAGTTTGCGGGGACATATCATCAGGTAAAGCACCAGCATTTTTAATTAAACTTGCCCCTGACCTTAACGAGCAACAACAGGAAGAAATTGCCGACACATTAATGCAGTCCGGTGTTGATGGGGTAATATTATCCAACACAACATTAGACAGACCCGATTACCTGCCTGCAGATTTCAACGCAGAAAAAGGCGGATTGAGCGGAGCTCCCGTTCGTGACAAATCCACCGCCATTATCCACAATTTCTACAAACTGACAAAGGGCGAGCTGCCCATAGTTGGTGTTGGTGGCATATCAAACGCCGAACATGCCTATGAAAAGATAAAATCCGGTGCAAGCCTTATTCAGCTTTACACAGGGATGGTTTATGAAGGCCCTGAAATTGCCAACAATATCAATAAAGGCCTAATCAAGTTACTTGAACAGGATGGTTTAAGCTCTATAAGCGACGCTATTGGATTGAATCACAAGTAACCCTGCCTTCATAAACAAAAATAAACGCCCTAAAAGTAGCGATACTCACTTTTGGTACATATATTGCATATCATTTGATATGGATCGACAAAGTACACAAAGAGACAGAACATATATAGACGAGGTAATACCGGCGTTCTTAACACCAGAGCACCTCAAAAACAAATCTAACAATTCGGTTAATGACATACCGAAAATAATAGATGTTATTGAAAAACCATCTGGCGACAATTCTAAACCAATAGATTTTGTTATACGTGAAAATTTACACAAAGCAGTAACTGAACAGCACATAGATTTATTCATGCAGCCTATAGTCAGCCTGCCCCAAAGAAAAATTAAATTTTACGAATTCTACGGACGACTGCGAATAAAACCAGGCCAATATATACCTGCGCAAGATTATATGGCCATCGCAAATGAAGAACATATCATAAATAAGCTTGATACTTTGCTGTTTACAAGCTGTTTAAAAGTAATAAAAAAACAACAAAGAAAATACGGTTACGTTCATCCTTGTTTTATCAATATAAAGCCCCACACTTTGCGCGATAAATTATTCATGAATAATCTACTTACGCTGATATCACGGCACAAGAATATAGCTCATAGCCTGATTTTCGAAATGCATTATAATGATTTTCAGATGCTTTCCCCAGCGGAGCAAAAAATACTTCAGGGCCTATCAAAAGCCGGATGCAGGTTTTCCGCAGATCATGTAGATAACATCCCCACTGATGTGAAGGGTTTACGAGAAAAATGCATCAACTTTGTAAAAGTTAATACAAACTCTCTACTAAAAGACAGCAAGACCGATCGTGGCTTCTCACAATTACTACAAAAGAAACATAATATTGAGGTCAATGGCATAGATATGATCGCCGAAAAAACGGAAAATGAAAATGATTTAAAAGAGATATTAGACTTTGATGTAAAGTACGGTCAGGGGTTTTTATTTGGTAGACCTGACTTTCAGGGAGTTTACACCCAATAAATAACAGGAACAGACAAAATATTAAAACAAAGGCCCTACCACTTGCCGTTTTACTTGAACCTATTATAATAATTCAAAATATATAAACAACAGACCTCAACCATTAAAATTAACAGGCATAATCTTGAATATATTATATCTTGGAAATGTGCAGGGATTTGTTAACGCAAAAAAGTACTATTTTATTCCACAACGCCTTATAAATGGATTCACCAGATTAGGACACAATGTTTATGCATTTAACGATCGGGATTACGCAAGGTATTCTAACATTCTAAGATCACAAAAACGCGGTAAAAAGAAACTCAACGAAAAAGTTATAGAATTTTGTAAAGAATACCAGCCAGATCTGATAATCCTTGGTCATTGCAAGAATATAACCAACGACACATTATCAGAAATACGAAAACACGTTAAAGGCGTGAAAATTGCGTATAGAAACGTTGACCCCCTAAGTTCTGAAAAAAACGTAGAAGATATAATGCAACGCGTCGGTCATGTTGATTCTATTTTTATAACTACAGCCGGAGATAGTCTAAATAAATTCTCCAACAATGCTGGTGGTGTTTATTTTATGCCTAACCCTGTCGACCCTGCCCTTGATACAAGATGTGCGTTTAAAAATAGCAATGCCGATATCGATGTTTTATTTTTAGCCAGCTTTTTAAGGGATCAATACGATCACAGGCATATAACAGCAAAGTATCTGTTACAAAACAAAGAAGATTTAACAATCCAAATCGGCGGTGCCGGCATTAATGAAAACCGAATATATGGCAAACAGTATTTTGATATGTTAGAGCGCAGTAAAATGGGTTTATGCATAAATAAAACAAACGATTACTATCTTTATGCATCCGACAGGATGAGCCAATATATGGCAGCAGGCCTTCTGTCATTTATCCCCGCAGGGCCTCAATTTGAAGATATTTTTGATAATGACTCATTTATAAGCTTCGACACAAACGAAGATTTGATGGATAAAATAAAATATTTCTCACAGCACAGTGAACAACGCATAAAAATTGCGCAAACCGGATACAATAAGATTAACGACTATTTTCACGCGGACAAAGTTTGCCAATACATCATTGAAACAACATTTGATAAACCTTTATCACAAGAATATAACTGGCCTACAAACAAGCATTGAATCCCCCTAAAATAACCAGCCAAGCAGATCATGATAAACATAATAACTAAAAAATTATCTCCCGATACACTATTCACAGTGTTTATATGTCTTGTCTTTGGCGGAGCATTCTTTTTGGACACATCAATTCATAGGGTCTGTTTATATGTAACATTATTACTGGGTATGTGGAGCATTAGCAAAAACAATGATTGGAAAGAGGCCTTTTTTATAAAAGATCCTTTGTTTATAACCACTATTGTATTTTGCCTTTATGCCGCCGCTAGCTTGCTATGGTCGGAGAATATGGATGGTAGTAAAATCTGGAAAGGAATAAAGCCAGCAATTTTCATTACACTATCTCTTGCTATCTACTCTTACCATATAAATAAATTACCAAAATTACACACTATTATAATAGAAGTTTTTGTATTATCTGCACTGGCTACGGCGATAATTCTACTCATAATAAATGTGACTCCAATAACGGATTTAGCGATACGAGAAAATTATATATGGAGGCTCGAAGGGTTTGGACGAGCACAAAACTCAAACTTAGCTGGCATCCTGTATGCTTGCGCCCTGTTGTGTTTGTTATTTGTAAAGCCTTGTATATTTAAGATACTTAACAACAAAGCGTTTAAAGTTCTATGCATATTTGTAATCGGCCTTGCCCTTGCTCTAACATTATCAAGAGGTGCATTCCTTGGGTTTATTGGGGCATTTACCGTTGCTTGCGGTGTTAAAATATACTCCCAAAGCTATATAGATAAAAAAGCTCTGATTACAACCTTAACAGCCATAACAACAGTAATAATACTTCTGGTCTTTGCATTCCCTGACATACTGAAATACATGATAGAACGAGGGTCAACCGGTCGCATAGAGATATGGAGTATCGTTTTAGAGCAATTCAAAGAATCTCCATGGTTTGGTCGTGGCGTAGGAACCAAATTCACATATGACATACCACACCCATCCATGACAATTTCAGTAGGTCATGCACACAGCTTATACTTCTCCAGTTTACTTCACCTTGGGGTTTTAGGAAGTATAATTTTCTTTACCCTATTAACAATGACATGGTTCAGAGCCATTAAATACACAGTACGAACCCAAGATTACACAATCCTATTACTTATAAGCTTTGGTTATGTTTTCGGACTTGCAGATTTTGGCGGATATTACAAATCCTTGAATAATAGTTGGATAGTATTTTGGATTCCCATGGCCGTATTAATCGCAGACAGAAAGATTAAAGAAAACCAGAACCAAGAAGAAAAATCTATAAAAGAATATAATACATAAACGTTAATCTCATATATTTACACGTGACTTTGTATCACGCATCATTACAATAAAATCTCGATCAGAGAGGGATACAAAAATGCATCTAAAATTTTCACAAGCGTCGTTAATCGTTCTGGCTACCCTAGCCTTGTCATATACCAATGCAAACGCTAACGGCAAAGAAACAAGTAACACTGTTCCTGTTCAGAATGAGGAAATTTCTCCATCATCTGGGGAAGAGGCAACGCATGCTGTATCCTTGCATGGAACGCCTAAATATCCCGCTGACTTCATGCATCTTGAATATGTTAACCCTGACGCCCCCAAAGGCGGAGTAATTAAACAACATGTAACAGGCACATTCGATTCACTTAACCCCTTTATTGTTAAGGGTAACCCAGCCGCAGGCCTAAACTATCTAAGAAGTGGCCTTGTATATGAAAGCCTAATGCAAAATGCTTGGGATGAGCCCTTCTCTCTTTATGGTGTTATAGCCAAGGATATAACTATCGCAAAAGATAAGTCTTGGGTTACATTCAACTTACGCGAAAACGCAAAGTGGCATGATGGGGTTTCGATCACCGCCTCAGATGTTATTTGGACATTCGAAACATTAACACAAAAAGGGCAACCATTTTACAAGGCCTATTGGGAAGATGTTGAGACCATAACCTCTGACGGTGAAAAATCGGTTACCTTCAAATTCTCTGTTAAGGGTAATGCAGAACTACCGCTTATCATTGCGGAATTACCAATATTACCAAAACATTACTGGACAGAAGAAGGTCGAGATTTCAGCGCAACCACACTAGAAATACCTTTAGGTAGCGGGCCATACAAAATCAGCAATGTGGATGCAGGGCGCAGTATCGAATACACAAGAAACCCTGATTGGTGGGGTAAGGATTTAGCATTATTTAAGGGAATGAATAATTTCGATACGATTCGATACGATTACTATAAAGACGAAAATGTTGCGCATGAAGCATTCCTCGCTCAGGATTACGATGTGAAAATAGAAACCACATCAAAGACTTGGCACGAAGGATATAATGTATCAAATCAGAAACAGGGAGATTTAAGAAAAGAAGAGATAAACCACAACAGACCCGCAGGAATGACTGCATTCATATACAACATACGCCGCCCTGTCTTCCAAAACATCGATGTACGCGAAGCACTAAACTACGCATATGATTTTGAATGGTCTAACAAGCAATTCGCATATGGTGACTATATAAGAACAAACAGCTTTTTCGAAAACTCTGACCTTGCGCCTACAAAGCTTCCTAGTGAGAATGAGCTTCTTATTCTAGAGCCATTACGCAGTAAAATACCTGATAATGTATTTACCGATATATACTCCCCACCTACTACTGATGGGTCGGGAAACAACCGCAAGAACTTAAGTACAGCAATAAAGAAGCTTACTTCTGCAGGATATAAATCATTAAATAAAGAGGGATACAGATACAAAACACTAGATGATGGGTCTCAAGAGGTTTTGGAATTTGAGATATTGCACTACTCACCTATTTATGAGCGTTGGGTTCTTCCATTTATAAAGAACTTAAAGCGCATAGGAGTTAAAGCAAACTTCCGCGTAGTAGACAGCGCACAATTTCAACGTCGCGTGGACACCTTTGATTTTGACATCATAATAGGAGGTATCGGACAATCCGCATCACCGGGAAACGAACAACGTGAATTTTGGGGGTCTGATAGAGCAGAGACACATGGGTCACGCAATTACATAGGCATAAATGACCCCGTCATAGACGAATTAATAGATGGCATCATTCACGCCACTTCTCGCGATGATTTAGTGACAAAAACACATGCTTTAGATCGAATTCTAACATGGAACCACTACGTTATTCCGATGTGGCACTATCCTAAATGGAGATTGGCATATTGGGATAACCTTGATAGACCTGATACATTATCGCACATCAGTCCACTGATAACACAAACTTGGTGGTCAAAAGACATCGAAAGCTCAGAATAGTTAAGGGTACATCACAATGAAACTCGCAATTGCCATACCTGCACGTTATGCATCCACAAGATTTCCGGGGAAGCCACTTGCCATGATAAATGGAAAGTCCATGCTTCAACGCGTTTTAGAGGTTGCAAGCAAAGCAGCAGAGCCATATGAGGATGTAACTATCTTTGTTGCAACAGATGATAAGCGCATAGTAGAACATGCAAGTGAGCTTGGTGCTACGTGCATCAACACCCCACCCAGCTGCCCCACTGGTTCTGATCGTGTATTGTCAGCGATAAGGCAGCTACATGATTGGCCTGATTTCATTATAAACCTGCAAGGTGATGCGCCGTTTACCCCTCCTGAAATCATAAGAAACATATTTGATGCATATAAGAATAATCCACGTGCGGAAGTCATAACCCCTGTCCATAAGTTAAGCTGGAAAGATTTGGACAGACTACGTGAAGCAAAAAAGAAAACTCCGTTTAGTGGAACAACGGCAATCATAAATGAAAAAGAACGCGCTTTATGGTTTTCCAAAAATATTATCCCTGCTATCCGTAAGGAAGAAGAACTAAGACAGGAAAGCACCATATCACCAATATACCAGCATATTGGCCTATATGGTTTCAGATCAGACATACTTGAATCATTTTGTAGCCTTCCACAAGGAACATATGAGAAGATGGAAGGCTTAGAGCAACTGCGAATGTTAGAAAACAACATACAGATCCAAACCGTTCCAATAGATATAGAAGAAGGCCTGATTCAATCAGGCATCGACAGTCCCGAAGATATCATACGGGCAGAAAACCACATTCTTAACCATGGCGAACATATAAATTAATGACAAAATTAATCATTGCACGACATGGAAATACTTTTACCGCCAAAGACACGCCAACACGTGTTGGTGCACGTACCGACCTGCCCTTGGTACAAAAAGGGAAAGATCAGGCAATTGCCCTAGGTAATCATTTGAAGAAATCTGGGTTTAATCCTGATATTGTCTATAGCTCTACCTTGATGCGTACAAAATACACAGCCCAACTTGCTATGAGCGCGTACGGTCAAGATACAGAAATAAATGAATTAGATATATTCAATGAGATTGATTACGGTATCGATGAAAATCAAACAGAAGAAACAGTAATTGCAAGAATTGGCCAAGACGCAATAGATAATTGGGATAATAATGCCAGCCCTCCTAACGGATGGAATGTTAACCCAGAACAGATAATTAAAAATTGGCATAGTTTTGCAGAAGAATCTTCACTTAGTAATAACAAGACAATATTTATTGTTACTTCTAATGGAATCGCAAGATTTGCACCATATATAACAAATGACTTTCAATCATTTTCAAAAAATCATTCAATAAAACTTTCAACCGGAGCATTTGGTGTTATCGAGATAAATGCAGGAAAATGGCAGGTTACAGAGTGGAATACACGCCCCGTTATCGACTAATGTGGATAGCAAAAAAATAAAGTTTTAAAATGAATTGATTTCCCCCTCCAAAAGCGGTACTATCTTATAAATAAACAAGGTCAAATTAAATAAAGACCAATAAATAAAGTAAATAACAAGGGGTTGTTATTATGTTGCCTGAAGAAATATACGCTAATAGTGAATCTACTTCTAATTTCAAGTATTCGCACCCACTAAACCATTCTCCTGTAGATGATGGCTCAATGCGTGCACGTTTGGCATACGACTTAATGACATTTATGAAGCGTTCCGAATGTTCATATTTTATGAACCCTGATTCATTCGCATCATCAGAGCCATCACAAAGTGATGACGAAATTGATATCATGATTGTTGATGGTTTTTACAAAGAAGCGGAAATCCTTTTAGATCAGAAGTTAAAAGATGATCCAGAATGTGAAAAAGCGGCTTTTCAGCGTGCGTTTATTAATAACCTAAAACAAGAATATACAAGATTGCTGGAGCAAGAGGATCAAATACTTAAGCATGATCCGAAAAATATAAATGCACTTTTGAATAAAGGGTGTGCACTTGCAAACCTTAACCGAGAGGAAGAAGCATTAACTACTGCTGATATTGCTTTAAACATAGATCCAAATAATATTAATGTTTTAAGTAACAAAGCATATATTGCCAAACTTCTTGGCTTAGATGAAATACGTGAGAAAACTTTGGTTCACGCCTATAATGTTTCTGCGACACAGAGGTTGGCAGAAATTGAAGAGAAGGAAAAAAGACTTCTTAACGATTTTGATTCATTATTACTTCAAGATGATATCCCATCTGCCTTTGAAGACTTCAACATGCATAGCGGTGCAGAATCTTCGAAAATGGTTCATTAACCAAATAAGAATAAAAAATATTACAATAAAAGCAGCGTAAAACTTCTTTATGCTGCTTTTTGTTAATGGACTTAATAGACCATCATACATATCATACCGAATATGTTATCTTATATTATCAAGCGCTGCCTTTTGATGATACCTACGCTATTAGGTATTATGCTGGTCAGTTTTGTTATCATTCAGTTCGTACCGGGCGGACCGGTCGAAAAAATGATATCAGAACTTCAGGGACACGGGACATCTGCGACTGCAAGGTTAAGCGGCAGCGGTGGCGATATGGGCACATCATCTGGTGGGCAATCATCACGCGGACAAAGCAGCGATTACAAAGGCGCACAAGGGTTAGACCCTGAATTCATAAAAGAATTAGAAGCCATGTACGGATTCGACAAACCCGCACATATTCGCTTCTTAAACATGATGGGAAATTATCTAACCTTTAATCTCGGGGACAGCTACTATCGTGATGTAGGAGTATTGGAACTGGTAGTAGAAAAAATGCCCGTATCAATATCACTGGGCTTGTGGTCAACGCTAATCATATACTTAATCTCAATCCCATTAGGAATAAAAAAGGCCGTACATGATGGGTCAAAATTTGATATTTGGACAAGCGTAACGGTGTTTGTTGGCTACGCTATCCCCTCCTTCATGTTTGCAATATTATTGATTATCGTATTTGCGGGCGGCAGATATTTCGATTTCTTTCCCTTACGTGGCCTTACATCAGATGGTTGGGAAGAAATGACAATGTTACAGGCTATACTAGACTATGCTTGGCATATGGTTCTTCCTACTGCTGCAATGGTAATCAGTGGCTTTGCGGGGCTAACAATGCTTACAAAAAACTCATTCCTGGATGAGATTGGAAAACAATATGTGTTAACAGCGCGCGCAAAGGGGCTGGCCGAGAACAGAGTTTTATATGGTCACATATTTCGTAATGCCATGCTGATAGTTATTGCGGGCTTTCCTGCCCTATTCATATCAGTATTCTTTACCGGATCATTGTTAATTGAGGTTATATTCTCTCTAGACGGTTTGGGATTACTAAGTTATGAAAGCATCATAAACCGAGACTATCCGGTTGTTCTTGGAACTCTATACATATTCTCATTAATGAGCTTAATAATGCATTTATTGAGAGATCTGGTTTATGTATGGATAGATCCGCGCATTGATTTTAATAGCAGAGACTAAACACCTCATAATAACGCTATAAACTGCATAATATTATTTTCTTGACGACATGTAATTTAAAGCCTATAGCTTCGAAAAAAAGCGGAGCTGGATATGTCTCACTCATCAACACTGAAGCGTTTAATTGTTGTTTGGCCACTATTATTCGGCATATTCATCCTTTGTATAAGTAATGGCCTGCAAGGCACGCTATTAGGCTTACGTGCAAGCAGCGAAGGCTTCCCCGTTGCCATTACCGGCATCATAATGTCGATGTATTATGCCGGTTTTTTAATTGGCTGTCAGTATATACCAAAGATGATCTCATCAGTTGGTCATATTCGCGTTTTCGCCGCACTTGCATCTATGGCATCAACAACCATTTTGTTACACGGACTATTCGTTAACCCTTGGCTATGGATACCTATTAGACTGTTAACAGGATTTTGTTTTTCCGGGCTATTTATTATTGCGGAAAGCTGGCTAAACAAAATTGCGAACAAGGAACAACGCGGAACAATATTCAGCGCTTATGTATCTATCGTTTATGCGGGATTATTTGCAGGGCAATTTCTTATAAACTCTGCGCCATTAACAAAAATAGACTTATTCATAATGGTTTCCATACTAATATCTATCGCATTAGCACCAATCACTCTAACAAACAAGCGCACCCCCGGATATCAAAAACCAGAGACCGTATCTTTTCGTAAAATTATGAGCATATCTCCACTATCCATGGCCGGAGTTTTTGTTTCTGGATTATGCGGCGGAACAATGATCAGCCTTGGCCCTGTATATGCAAGTGCATCGGGCATGCCCAACTCAGAAACAGCAATTTTTATGGCTGTTTATATTTTGGGTAATGCTGTTTTACCCATATTTATGGGGGCACTATCCGATAAAATAGATCGCAGAAAAGTTATAAAGCTAGCTACAATAATTGCCATTATTTGTTCTACCCTCATCACTGTATATACGCATTACTATATACTCATTTTCTTGTTAGGTGGCATGATGACATCTATATACAGCGTATCAATCACACATATGAATGATCAAATAAAGAAATCTCAAATCGTATCTGTAAGTCGTTCATTAATACTATTTAATTCACTGGGGGCGACAATAGGGCCAATAGTCGGTGGTGGATTATTATCCGTTGTAGGATCACAAGGGTTTTTCATTATGTTTGCGGCATACACCGCTATATTACTTGTTATTGCACTTTATAGATCTATCGTTGGAGAAAAAATCGAACGAAAACGAAACTTTGTTCACCTTCCTGCACAATTTGCACCATCAATATTCAGGCTTAAAGAAAAACCTCCTGAGAAACAAGATGGTGATAAAACCCCTTAACATCTTTTGTCATTCACAGTTTACGTTATAGTGATTAAATGAAGCTTTCACCAATAACACAGCGTCGCCTATCCCAATTCCGCGCAAACAAACGCGGATTCTGGAGTTTATGGATATTTTTAGCACTGTTAACTATGGCTTTAAGCGCAGAATTAATCGCAAATGATAAGCCAATAATTGTTAGTCACAACGGAAACTTATACTTTCCTGTGATATTCAATTATCCAGAAACTACATTTGGCGGGGATTTTGAAACCGAAGCTGAATATCGCGATTCATTTGTTAAAGAACTAATTAAAGGTGAAGATGGCAGATTGGGATGGATGATATGGCCACCTATACCATTTTACTATGACACGATAAATTACGATTTAACCAAACCAGCCCCTACCCCCCCTGACAACATTAATTTCTTGGGTACTGATGATCAGGGAAGAGATGTTATGGCACGGGTAATTTACGGATTTCGTATATCAGTATTATTTGGAATAATTCTAACAATATTAAGTACAATTATTGGAGTAATAGCCGGCGCAGTACAAGGATATTACGGGGGTAAGACCGATCTGGTTATGCAAAGAATAATTGAGATATGGTCCAGCCTGCCTTCTCTTTACATTCTTATAATATTTGCCAGTATTTTCACACCAAGCTTTTGGACATTGTTATTTATACTCTTACTTTTCAAATGGTTAAGCCTTGTTGATGTAGTGAGGGCAGAATTCTTACGCGCGCGGAACTTTGATTATGTACGCGCAGCAGCATCACTGGGCGTATCTGATCCGGTAATTATGTGGCGACATGTACTACCAAACGCCATGGTTGCTACCATAACCTTCATGCCCTTTATTTTAACGGCTGCCATAACATCATTAACCGCATTGGATTTTTTGGGTTTAGGAATGCCCCCAGGAAGCCCTTCATTAGGTGAATTACTCTCCCAAGGTAAAAACAATTTACACGCCCCATGGCTTGGTATTTGCGCATTTCTATCACTTGCAACTATGTTAATACTATTAACATTTATAGGGGAAGCAGTACGTGATGCATTCGACCCTCGTAAAACAAGTTTTTAGTATGCTGCACAATCACGCTTAAGAATTAATTCCCACACGGTTGTGCGAAACTTCTTTTTTCTTGCACAAGAATAAGTTGATGGTCTAAAAACACATAACAATAACGTTATGATCAGGATAACCATTATGGCTGATAAGAACTTTGGATTTTCTTTAAATAATTCTTCGATAAATATTAGCCAAGCTTACAGAAATGTGGTTCCGCAATTCTTAAAAGACTTTTGGAATGCTGATGATAAACCAGAGGATGAGTTCCCAGAATCATTATCTTTAAAAATCGCAGATAAAGAAGACACCCCCCAGATTGAAGCGTTCTTTCAGTCAAGAAGAAAAAAACAAGCCGACCCAGGTAATTTTGTAAAACCAAGACCCGAAGATCCAGTAAAAGATCTGTCAAGTAATGGTCATATCGCACTTATAGAAGATCATAACGAAGAAATAACGGCCGTTTGCTTTGCTTTCAAACATAAAGTAGACGATATGCCCGGGCATGAACTACAACAAAGTCATGCAGAAATCGGCACGGTATTATCTTGCGCAAAAGGACTTGGCTTGACCGCTGTTGCTATATCCGCCCTCACCTTGGCACTAAAAGAAAAAGAAGGTGAAGATTATCCCATCATCGCAAAGGTATCCAAAGAAAATAAAGCCGCGAACGGTTTATTTGGAAAATCTCTTGGCTGGGAAGTAACAGAACAAACAGATGAAATAAAGGCCTTATTTAAATCATCTGCGGGAAATACTATGAGGCCTGAAAAACCTACTACTCCAGCAGAAGATAAAGAAATAGCAGAGTCAAGAAACTGGTATGTATTTGGAGAAGCCGCAGAAGATCAAGCAAGAGAACTTCTTCACACCATTCAAAAAGATAAGTGCATTCATACAAAATCACGTAAAGAAGTACCTTTTGAGTTTGATGCTGAAGACTTTAATATTTCCCTAAAAAACGAAGAGCAAATACCAGAAGAAGAATGGATTGACAACACAGACGTAGTTATAGAAAACACAGGCACCAGAGAACCAAAACGCCCGCTTGATATACCACCTGAAGATCACATTCTTTCAGAGCATGGCGATCAGGAGGTTGCATCCGTAGATTCTCATACAGAAATTTCAGCTGTAGAAAGTATAATTGATAGAAACTTAGGACCACTTGATGCAATTCTAGATTCAGAAATTGCAATTAATCAGGATGACTATGATGACACGGACTTAGACATGGATGTAGATGAACAAGACGCAGAGCATAGAGAAGCGACGCTGCTAAGAGAAGAAGAAGAAATTTTTCGTAGACTAAACGTAGATTCACTTGACATGTAGCCTGATTATATGGTCTTCATAGATCATGAAAAATTATACAGCAACACCATTACGACGAACCGCCCGCTAGAGACATTCTTTGCGAGGCATTATTGCTGTCCATTTAAAACTTTTTCATCTTGCCCGCATTAAGGTCTGTTCTCTTAAAAAAATCAATTGCTTACGCCGAACATATAAGGCATTTTACATTTAACAATTATTTACCACTTAATAAGGTGGTAAAGCGTATTTAAAATACGTATTAGGCACGATGATAAGTGCTTATTATCAATAGAGAAACGACACATGACAAAAATATTTATAGATAAAATTAGTTCTGTCACAAAAAATTTAGACTTGAAGCATAATGAGAACATCATTGATGATCCAAACGTAAACCTATCTTGCGATATGGGCACGGTTTTAGCGGCAGAAATACTTGATGATAAGACTGTTTACAATGAAATGGAATTACCATCTGGGCGCATGTCAAAGCTTAAAAAAGGTGATGTAGTAGCCATAGCATTAGGGCAAAGGCGTGCACTTAAAGGTTTTGTTGGTGACCTTCCAAAGTCTCTAAAACCAGGAGATATTATTCACTTACTGAACTTTGGTGGTGTTGCTGGGGAATGCACTAGTGCAAATACAAAAGAAGTTGGTGATCCAATGCGTGTGCGTGTATTGGGCGGTATTGCTCGCAAGGGTAAGCAACTAAACATAAATCAAAAGACATTATTTAAACCCAGCATAACAATGAAAAGTGAAGTGCCGCTGATCATTGTTACTGGTACAAGTATGGACAGCGGAAAAACAACAGTAGCAACCGAGATCATAAAGACATTAACCCATATGGGAATGAAACTTGCCGGGACAAAGCTTACCGGTGTTGGTGCGCTTCGTGATCTTTATAAAATGCAAGATTATGGCGTTTATAATGCCGTTTCATTCGTCGACACAGGTATTACATCTACGGCTAATATAGATGATAAAACAATGAGCGAAATGACCAAAGGCGCGATAGAGCATCTAAGCAAGGATAAGCCTGATGCAATCATCATTGAATTTGGAGATGGCTTAATGGGGCGTTACGGCGTTGATTCGATTTTGCAAATACCTGAAATACAGAAAAACGTACGCTTACATATTGGATGCGCAGGTGATCCTATTGGTGCTGTTGGTTTGGCGCGCGGTTGTGCGTCGATAGGATTACCAATAGATGTAATAAGCGGCCCTGTAACAGATAACGAGGTTGGACAAGGCATAATAAAAGACGAACTTGATGTTATCGTCTATAATGCTTTTAACCCAACGAATGAATGGATGGATTTGGTGATATCAAGATGGTTACACGCGTATCAATTATCGGCATAACAGGTTACACAGGCCTAGAATTACTAAGGATGCTAAATGCACACCCTAATGTTTCTATATCTCATGTAACGTCGCGACAACATGAAAACACACCTATCGGAGATGTGTATCCGCACCTTGCGCATATGGATATAACAGTCAGCAACCCTGACTTAGATATCATCGCCCAAGACAGTGATGTTGTTTTCCTGTGCCTACCACACAAAACCGCGCAAGACACGGTTGCGGCCCTACATAACAAGGTGAAAATTATAGATTTATCCGCTGATTTCCGCCTTGATGACGTTGAAACATATGAAAAGCACTATAACGTTAAGCATAACTATCCTGAATTACTGAAAGAAGCTGTCTACGGATTACCTGAAATAACGGATCATAACGACATTACAAATGCAAATATTGTTGCCAACCCTGGTTGTTTTGCCCTGCTCTCTCAACTTATGTTGTTTCCATTTGCAGGCGCAATTAACAACGCAAACATTATGGCGATCACGGGTTCTAGTGGATCTGGTAAATCGGCAAGCGACGGAACGCACCACCCTGTGCGCTCTCATAATATGAAAAGCTATAATGTTAACAAGCACAGACATATTCCTGAAATCATCAGAACGGCAAAAATTAATGACAATAAGCTTAATTTTGTTCCGACCTCAGGCCCCTTTGTTAGAGGGATATTTGCCACTGCCTTTATTACAACTAACCAAGGTATTGATGTAAATACAGCATATAATGAGAATATCTTTATTCGCACAATGGATAATGTTGCTTTGGCCAATGTGGTTGGGTCTAATTTCTGCGATCTTAGTTTTCAAAAAATTAATGAACACGAATACATTGTCCAAGGAGCGATTGATAATTTGGTTAAAGGTGCGGCTGGATGTGCTGTACAAAATATGAATTTAATGTGTGGATATGATGAGACGCTAGGCCTTCTATCACTAAGCCCCGTTTACCCTTAAGGATAATAAAAATGAAAAAGAAACTTCCGGATTTTTTTATAAATGCATTCTATGAAAGCAAATTTCGCGACAACCTTTTCGTTGTAAAAGCGAGCGGTAGCGTAATAGAAAACGACGAAGCGCGTAACAACTTAATCTCTAATATAAGAGAGCTAACACTTCATGGTATAAAAGTAATCCTAATTTATGGTGGCGGTAACGCAATTGATGAAGCGCTAAAAGAGCGTGGCGTAGAAATCAAAAAAAATGATGGCAGACGCATAACAGATGCCGCAACAATGGGTGTTATTCGTGAGGTTATTGGCGGTGATCTATCGTTAAAAATATCCGAAGCCATGCATAAAAATAATCTGGACGGACTATCTTTTAATGTTGTTCCGTCCGATTGGATGGATGTGTCTCTACGTGCTAAGGATCCGATAGATTACGGATTTGTTGGTGATATTGATGGTGTTAATACGCGCCCGATTATGCGCCAACTTAAAGTCACAGGATTTATCGCCTGCCCTTGTATAGCGATCAGCAAGGATGGCGATTTGTGCAACATTAATGCAGATACAATCGCCACCAAAATTGCCGCTGGGCTTGATGCAGATAAACTAATATTTATGAGTAATGTTGACGGCGTAAAGGTAAAGGGTGAGACGGCCCTATTGATTACTGACACTCAAATATCTGGCTATATTGAAGATGGTACGGTAACTGATGGAATGAAAGTTAAAATGGAAAACTGCCAAAATGCTCTTCACGCGGGCGTTAGTCGCATACATCTTATAAATGGCTTACGAGAGAACGCTCTGTCCAAGGAGATTTTTGAGTCTGTTGGCCCGGGAACAATGTTGTTGCAAGAAACTGAACGTGATAATTACATGAATGAAGTTGAAGTACAAAAAGCCATTGGAGGTAAATAATCGTGAATTGGCGATTACTTGACATTAGAACAGGAAGAGCTAATAGACAGCAATTTTGGTTAGCTCTGTTAATTGTAACTGGTGTTAATTATAGCCTTAGGACCATTGATCCTATATTACAGTGGCCAGCACTTATCATATCATTATATATTTTTATGTTGATTATAATACGTAGAATGCACGACATGAATATGGATGCTGAAGATGGCCTAATGATACATAAAGAAGAACCCACGCATAGAAACGTTTACATGTTAATGAGAGTTCCATATTCATGCCCTTACCCACTTCTAATATTGTGGTCTTTATTTGCTTCTGGTAACAAATTAAAAAATGAATATGGATATCCACCAGAGGGGTTAAGCTTTAAAAGTATGATAGCCGATGATTATTCGGACAAACAAAAACAAGAAGCAGAAACTTCAAAACAAACACAATATAAAACAAACTTTACGCATAAAAATATGAATGAAATAAAAGAGATAAAACCAAGAGGAGACATAAAATGACAGCACAAGAAATTATAAAGAAAACCGACGATATACTGGTTAGCACCTACAACTCTCAACCTGTTGTTATGGATCGTGGCGAAGGTGTTTATTCTTATGATACAGATGGCAAAAAATACATAGACTTTGCGGCCGGTATTGCCGTTGCATCCCTTGGGCATGCCCACCCTAAAATGTTGGAAACAATTAATACGCAGGCTGCACGCCTTATGACATGTCAGGCATCATACGCGACGAAGGAAAAATTAGAGGCCGCAGAAATATTAATTGATAATGGCTGTTTTGACCTTGTCTACTTCTCTAACAGTGGCGCGGAAAGCGTTGAAGCGGCTCTTAAATGTGCGCGTAAATGGGCCTATGAGAATAAAGGCAAGAACTGTAACGAGATTATTTCATTTAAAAACTCATTCCACGGTCGCACATACGGTGCAGCCAGCGTTACAGCAAAGCGTAACTCTCAACCATTTTTTGAGCCTTATTTAGACGGTGTACATTTTGCCGATTTCAATGATGCCAGTTCAGTAAGATCATTAGTAAATGAAAATACTGCTACTATTATTGTTGAACCTGTGCAAGGTGAAGGTGGTCTAACTCCTGCTAACCCATATTTTCTTATAGAGTTAAGGGAAATCTGTAACAAACATAATATATGCCTTATATTTGATGAGATACAAACAGGCATGGGACGTTTAGGAACATTCTTCGCTTATCAAGCGTTTGAAACTCCTGACGGTATTGTCGAGCCAGATATTGCTTGTCTGGCAAAAGGAATGGGCGGAGGATTCCCTGTTGGTGCTATGGTCGCGAAAAAAGAATTCGGTGATGCTATAACGGTTGGAACGCATGGTACAACATATGGTGGTAACCCTCTTGCATGTGCGGTTGCAGCAACAGTAATGAGCGAAATTCTTAGTGACGGATTTTTGGATCATGCCAGCAGAGTATCTGCATACCTTGTAAATGGCCTCCAACAAATACAAAGTACATCAAACAAAATCACAGATATACGTGCTAAAGGCCTTATGATTGGCGTTGATACTCCCTTTGATATTAAGGAACTTTTATCTGCATTACAGGAAAATGGTTTAATGGCGACACAGGCCGGTAAAGCAACATTGCGCCTTACGCCTCCACTATTAATAAAAATGGAAGAAGCACAAGAAGCCCTTAAAATAATTGATAAAACTATCAAGGGTATGAGCTAAGCCACATAATATTGATTTAACTGACAACGCATATATCAGGATCGTTAAAATGACAAACGACATAAGACACTTCATCAATTTGCCGGATATCGGTGCAGATACCCTTAAAGGTATTATCAAACATGCACATGCACTAAAGGCAGAGAAGTTCTCTCCTCCGCAAATTATGGAGGGGTTATCTCTTGCCATGGTATTTGATAAACGCTCTACCCGCACAAGGATGAGCTTTGAACTGGCTATGAAGCAACTTGGTGGTCATACATTGGTGATGAGCATGGATGACATGCAAATTACCGGCGCGGAAAGCATGCAAGACACAGGCGCGGTTTTGTCTCGCTATGTTGATGGTATAATGATTAGAATGAGCGATCACGAACAATTAGAAGAGCTATCCCGTAACACTACAATTCCTGTGATAAGTGGTATGACTAATGCGTCTCACCCATGTCAAATTATGGCAGATATCCTGACAATAGAGGAAAAGTTAGGAGATATTAAAGGTAAAAAAATTGCTTGGTTTGGTGACTATAATAATGTTGTAAAAACCTTCGAACAAGCAGCACCTCTTTTTGATTTTGAACTGGTTATATCAACACCTGAGGACTTACATAACAACAGTGTTCCGCCAAAAGATGCCGCGCAAAATGCAGATGTCATTGTTACCGATACTTGGGTATCAATGGGAGAAGAAGGCAAAACTATAGATAAATTCATGCCCTATCAGGTTAATACAGATCTAATGGCGCACGCAAAAGACAGTGCCATATTTATGCACTGTATGCCTATTCATAAAGATGAAGAAGTAACACCTGAGGTTCTGGCTAGTGATGCCTGCGTAATATATGACGAAGCAGAAAACCGCCTTCATGCACAAAAAGCAATATTAGCGTGGAGCATGGAAAGTAACGGAGTACGGTTACAAAAGCCAATCGGCTTTTAAATAAAAAGTGGTGAAATCCATACAAAAACCAAACAAATCAAGAAAACACCTTCACATTTACATGTTTTTCTCTTAAAACAATGCCGTACAAAGAATAAGGAAAGCATTATGAGCAAAGGTAAAATCGTTCTCGCCTATTCAGGTGGATTAGACACATCAATTATCCTTAAATGGTTTATAGAAGAAGGATACGAAGTTATTGCGTATATCGCAGATGTTGGTCAGGAAGAAGACTTTAAAGCTGCAGAAGAAAAAGCAATAAAATTAGGTGCGGCCAAAGTATATGTAGAAGACCTTAAACTGGAATTCGTACGTGATTACATATTCACAGCGGTAAAATCACAAGCTATATATGAAGGACGTTACTTACTTGGCACTTCTGTTGCTCGTCCTATTATTGCTAAGCGACAAATTGAGATTGCAGAAAAAGAAAATGCGCAATTTGTTTCTCATGGTGCAACTGGAAAAGGTAACGACCAAGTTCGTTTTGAGTTGTCCTATTATGCGCTGAAACCTGATATTCAAGTACTAGCCCCTTGGAAAATGGATGAGTTTTTGACACGCTTTGAAGGTCGTGCGGACATGCTTAACTATGCAGATCAATACGGAATACCTGTTTCTGCGACACGTAAGAAGCCGTATTCTGAAGATGACAACATGCTACATATTTCACATGAGGCAGGTGTATTAGAAGACCCAAATGCCGCCGCTGACGAAGATGTTTATTCACGTACGAACGGTACTGACACATCACCTGACACAGCAGACGTACTGACAATTGATTTTGAAAAAGGTATTCCGGTAAAAGTTACAAACCAGACTGATGGCACAACTATTTCCGGCGCTGTAGAATTATTTGACTACTTAAATGAATTAGGTACTAAGCATGGAATTGGTCGCCTTGATATGGTTGAAAACCGTTTTGTAGGCATTAAATCCCGTGGCGTTTATGAAACTCCGGGCGGAGAAATTCTTTATAAAGCGCACCGCGATCTTGAGGGGCTAACCCTTGATCGTGAGGTTATGAAACTACGTGATTATATGGCGCTAAAAGTAGCAGAACTTATATATAACGGTTTTTGGTTCTCACCTGAATTTGATTTGCTTATGACATTCATGGATAAAGCACAGGAAACTAATACGGGTAGCGTACAAATTAAGTTAATCAAGGGTGTTGCATACCCTATCGCTCGTAAAAGCCCTATTGCTCTGTATGATCCGGAACAATCATCTATGGATGTTGAAGGTGGATATGATCAAAAAGATGCTGATGGTTTCATCAAAATCAATGCTGTGCGTTTGAAAAATAATACGGCGGTACATGGCAAACCACTAAGCGATAAATAAGACACATATCCAGTCAGGACTGTGATAAATCTTCGGGATCAAGGTTAATACCTTGGTCCTCTATTTCTTTTGAGGGATGCTCTACACCATCAAGACGAAGTTCCGCAATTGTACGAGAGGCGTTATCAACCCTTTGTAATATACGTGTATTTTCTCTACTTCTAGCGGAGCCTTCCTCCAATATATCTTCCGGAGATATATAACCAGAATTTAGCATATTATCTTGCTTCCATGTTTCTGTAGAGAGCATCTGCGTCAATGGATTACCGCGCATATGAACAAGCGTATTATCATTACGCACCCTATCCATCCAGGCCATCGTCATTATATTATCGACATCAGATTCCGGCACCATAGGCAGGTCAACATATACACGGTCACATTCCTCAAATTGAACACCAATATCAGAGAAATCAACCACGTCAATATTCGACCTGAATATCCCCTGATCTTTAAGGGAATCAATTTGCTTCTTTAAAGATGACAAAGCATCAGGATCAGGGTTAGTAACACGAATAAAGTTATCTCTGCCTAACATTTTACCATTAGGGTCTTGCTTGTTCTCTGACAAACATATCATCTTCTTTGTATTATTACCTATTAGACCACCACTACCAAGACTGCCTACAACCAGTACCGTTTCCCCCTTAACCTGACCGGAAAGATCACGAGCAACAACAATGTTATTTGTATTTTTATGACCGACAGAAACGCTGTTTTCTATATAGGCGATATCCCTTTTGATATGACAAACTAAGTTTTGGTAATTTTGCTCTTTATCAGCATGCTTATTCTTCAAAACATTTAGACCGTCCGTAAATTGTCGCCTTATGTGCGTTTCCCCCTTTCGTTTACTGCGAAAGCCGGAAACCGTATCTAATAAGAACTTGTAAGCGTCCTTATCATCCATAACCTTGACCTCATCCCCACGCCCATCGGGAAATGGGAAGTCATCAAAATCACTTTTCTTACCGTACCATATCTGATTATCACAACTCTCAGCAAAAGGAACACCTGCCTTTTCCTGCCAATCTTTCACTTCATCAGATAAATATCTCGTATTAAACCTTAAGAGCCGAATATTATCGACCGTTACATCATCACCCATTGTAACCAATGCCCCAATTTATTTTTTTCATAATCTAATCAGTTTTATTAATAAAAGCAACATTTAGCCCTAGCCTTACCCCAACAACTCAATTACAAAGTAAGTAAATAACTTAGGAATTACTATGACTTCACCAAAACGTATAATGGCTGATCTTTCTTCACCTCAGGATAACGTCAAGCATATTACAATCGAATTTGACCCTGCCTCAGACGGATGGTTTTTATACGGATACGAATCTATTGGTGATGTTCCGTCATTAGAACTTTGGCACATGACCAAAGAAGACGCCATGGAACAAGCCAACGTAGATTACGGCATAGGTTCACTTGATTGGAACGAAGAAGGCGAAGGAAAAACCGCCCCTACTCTGGATTTCAATGGAACAACATTGCAAGATGGTGATACGGTAACGCTAATCAAAGACTTGGACGTTAAGGGTGCTGGCGTTACCTTAAAACGTGGAACAACTGTTAAAAACATCACCCTTACAGATGACCCAGAGTTGATAGATTGCCGAACGAAAGAAGTAAAAGGATTGGTACTTAAAACTTGTTTTGTGAAAAAGATATAAAGGAATAAAGACATGACAAAAGAGAATAACGCAAATCAAATGTGGGGTGGTAGATTCGAAGACAAGCCATCCGATATAATGGAACAAATTAACGCCAGTATAGGTTTTGACAAACGCATGTGGAGGCAAGATATTCGCGGAAGCATTGCGCACGCAACTATGCTTGCAAAACAAGAGATAATATCAAAAGACGAAGCAGTTCAAATAGTAAACGGACTAAACAAAATTGCCGAAGAAATTAAAGCAGGTGAATTTGAATTCAAAGCATCACTTGAAGATATACATATGAACATAGAATCTCGCCTGCGTGAGATTATTGGTGATGTGGCCGGAAAACTGCACACTGCACGTTCACGTAATGACCAAGTGGCAACAGATTTTAAAATGTGGACGCGTGAAGCAACACATGACCTGATTGGGCAAGTTGAATCACTGCAAATAACCTTAGATGCGCTTAGCACAAAGCATGGCAACGATATTATGCCTGGATTCACACACCTACAAGCAGCACAGCCAATAACTCTTGGTATACACATGAACGCATATTGGCACATGTTAGAGCGCGACAAATCACGCCTTCAAGATTTTGCAGTACGGATAAATAAATGCCCACTGGGATCGGCGGCTTTGGCGGGAACACCATATCCAATTGATCGTGAATTTACTGCGGAAAAGCTTGGCTTTGATGGCCCAATGCCAAACACATTAGATGCAGTATCGGCACGTGACTTTGCCAGTGAGTTCTTATTTATAACTGCACAATGTGGCCTAAATCTATCAAGACTGGCCGAAGAGATTATCATTTGGGCAACACCACAGTTTGGTTTTATCCAGCTATCTGACAGTTGGAGCACAGGAAGCTCTATAATGCCGCAGAAGAAAAACCCTGATGCCGCGGAACTGGTGCGTGGAAAAACCGGACGTATGAACGGCAACCTTGTTCAAATGATGACCGTACTTAAAGGTCTTCCCTTGGCATACAACAAAGACCTTCAAGAAGATAAAGAACCTGTATTCGACAATTTCGACGCTCTTTCACTTTGCTTGCAAGCAATGAAAGGCATGTTAGAGAGCGCGGAATTCCATACGGAGGCAATGCTGAACTCTGCTGAGATGGGTTATACTACAGCTACTGCGCTTGCTGATTGGCTGGTTATGAATTTAGGACTTCCTTTCCGTGATGCGCATCACGCGACAGGCGCTATTGTTAAAATGGCAGAGGATAAGGGATGCAAATTGGACGAACTTAATCTGGAAGATATGCAAGCCGTAAATCCAGCGATAACAGATGAAATATTTAGCGTTTTAAGTGTTAAGAAATAATGCTCGCATACTCATTTTTTACAGCATATGTAATATCTGTAACATTTCTGTATCTAAGCAATTCAAAGACTATGATCCTCGCCCTTAATTTCTGGGCGTGCTTCTTTTGCGGTATCTATTTGGTTTTAACGGGCGGTTACGCCGGCGTTATTGCGTGTATAGCGGCGGGCTCTGCTTCACTATATCAACTTTACACAATTAATTACCTATCACATATCAGTAAACGACGTGTTGTGTTGTACAAATTCCTTGGAAGCAGTATTTTTGCATTAATTGGGATATTAGCCGTTTATCAAAATCTAAGTGACTTATACTTAGTTATCGCAATCGTACTGTGCCGTGGCGGCGAGATGTGTCCAAATCAACATCAAATGAAGATCGGTTATACATTCGCCGAAGCATTATGGATGCTTTATGCCGCAGATAACGATTTGATACCCCTATACATTGTTCATCTTATCATGACTATACTAGGTATATTTATGCTTATGAGACATTATTACCCCCTATTATCAAAAAACAAAATTACGAAAGAAAGAAACCAATGAAAACTGTAATTTATCACAACCCTCGCTGTTCTAAATCCAGACAAACTTTAGAGATAATTCGTGAACATGATATTGAACCGGAAATAGTTGAGTATCTGAATGAATCATTAGATATTGAAGGTTTGGAGAAAATACTAAACTTACTGGGGTTTGATAGTGCGTTGAAAATGATGAGGGTTAAAGAACCTGAATTCAAAGAGGCTGAACTTCATCAAGATAGCAATAATGAAGAGCTGATATCAGGAATTGCAAAATATCCAAGATTACTTGAGCGTCCAATCGTTGTAACAGATAAAGGTGCATTGATTTGCCGTCCACCGGAATTGGTAAAAGACCTTTTGTAAAAATAATTTTTTAATCAATCAATTAAGTTTACCCATAGATTTCACTGCCTGATCAAGTTCATGCAATATATTCACAGTCCCTTGCATGGCATCTTTTTTATGATTACGAATGTAATCACCAACATCAACTAAGTTGGCTCCAGCTTGCGATAATACGCCACAATTTTTATTTGTTATAGACTTACCACGAGCAACACATAAAACATCACTCTTCGCACTAAATTTAGATATCGTTATCGGATCAGAAGGTATAACAACATAATCAACTCCCGTTTCAACCGCAGTGGCCGCCGCGTCAAGGTCGTCGCAAGTAACACCAATAATCGCGTCATCACCAAGTTTATCACGCGTTATATTCGCTTCATCAGGACTTGTAACTAAAACACCATCTGCCCCCATAGAGTCTGAGACACCACTTACAATGACCACGAAACCCTGATCGCGTATAATGGGTACAATATCTACTATACGCTCTGCTACTTCTTCGGTATAGGCAAGCTCAACCACCACCATATTTTTTTCATATCCGGATGAACGGTTAATGGCAAACGCCATCTTACGGACATATCCAATGACATCCAACATATTGGAAAAATCATCTATCCGCACATAAATGCCACATGGTGGGCTTCCGCTCTTGTCGCTGCTCATTGTTTATGGTTTCCTGTAAATACAATATCAGTGAAGATCGTGATGCCCGATAAAATATTACAAGTCAAGAATTTACATGTTGATTTCAAAACACCTTCCGGTGATTTCCATGCCGTTAAAGGTATGAGCTTTGACATATTAAAGGGAGAAACCATGTCTTTGGTTGGGGAATCAGGGTCAGGAAAATCTGTTACCGCACTTTCTGCGATGAAGTTACTGCCTTACCCCGTGGCATCACACAGATCTGGATCATCAATCATCTTTGAGGGAGAAGAACTTCTAAATAAAGGTGAGGAATATATGCGCACCATTCGTGGGCAACAAATAGGAATGATATTCCAAGAACCGCAAAGCGCCCTAAACCCGCTACACACTATTGAGCGTCAAATTGGCGAAGTGTTGTCAATACATCAGGGCATGGATAAAGGTCATACAAAATCAAGCGTTTTAGAATTACTGGATATGGTTGGGTTGCCTAAAATGAAGCAACGCCTGAACGCATACCCTCACGAGCTATCTGGGGGGCAAAGGCAGCGTGTAATGATTGCTATGGCGTTGGCAAACAAACCTGAGCTACTAATCGCGGATGAGCCTACTACGGCATTGGATGTAACTGTTCAAGCACAGATATTAGAGCTACTTAAAGACTTGCAAAAAGAAATGGGTATGGCGATGTTGCTCATAACACATGACCTTTCCGTAGTAGAAAAAATGGCAGATAACGTATGTGTCATGCAACATGGTGAAATGATGGAAATCAATGAAACCTCGTCCATATTCAAAACACCAAGTAATGACTATACTAAGATGTTAATTAACACCCGACCTACAGGAACGGTTAAAAAGACAAATGATGATACAAAAACGATAATATCGGGGAATGATATAAAGGTGCACTTCCCGCACACAAAAAACTTTATGGGCAAGACAACTAACTGGATAAAAGCCGTTGACGGCATTGATATAGAGATAAAACGTGGTGAGACACTTGGTGTTGTTGGCGAGTCTGGATCAGGAAAAAGCACATTAGGTTTAGCTACCCTACGTTTATTAGAATCTAAAGGTATAATTAATTTCGACGGTCAAGATATATCTACCTTAAACCGTAAGGCTATGCGCCCTTTGCGCTCACGTATGCAAATCGTATTTCAAGACCCTTACGGATCACTATCCCCAAGGATGAGCGTCTCACAAATCATTGGAGAAGGATTAAAACTGCATCAACCAAGCCTATCCAATGAACAAAGAGATGACTTAATCGTACAATCTCTTGAGGATGTTCAAATGAAACCGGATACACGCCACAGATATCCGCACGAATTTTCTGGTGGACAAAGGCAACGTATATCAATTGCGCGCGCCATGGTTCTTGCCCCCGAATTCGTAGTATTAGATGAACCGACAAGCGCATTAGATGTTTCTGTGCAAGCAGAAATAGTAGACCTTTTACGAGACCTACAAGAAAAGCACGACCTGTCTTATATGTTTATCAGCCATGATTTACGTGTTGTACGCGCGATGAGCCATAACGTTTTGGTCATGAAAGACGGTAAAGTTATAGAACATGGTAGCGCAAAAGAAATATTTTCCGCCCCTAAACAGGACTATACCAAAACCCTTCTTGACGCAGCAATGAACCTTAAAACTCACAAAGCAGCGTAAAAACGCTTTATCTTCTTATTTTTCCTTTGCTTTCCACGTATAAGTCATGTTAAACAATTCTCAACCTATTTTGGGTAATATTAATTTTTTAAACACAATTAGAAAGAGGTGAACACTGTGGTCAGTGTGAACGTAAGAGATAACAATGTCGACCAAGCTTTGCGCGTTCTTAAAAAGAAAATGCAACGCGAAGGTATTTTTCGTGAAATGAAACTTCGTCGTCATTACGAAAAACCATCTGAGAAACGCGCGCGTGAAGACGCAGAAGCGGTTCGTAGATGTCGCAAAATGGAACGTAAACGTCGCGATCGTGACGGGTATTAGTTTCCAAACGATATTAAGTTTTTAAAAAACTGCTACCTTATGTTGGTTAGCGGTTTTTTTGTGCTTAATTTTTAATATTTGTGTGGTAACATTAAAAGCTAGTTTTAATCATGGGGTAATATAATGCAAAAAGTAAAACACATCCATTTATTTGGTATTTTGTTCATATTATGCCTTGGTTTTTCTCCGGCAACAGCAATATCTCAGCCACCTTCAAAAGAAAAATCTGAATCTCCCTCTAAGGAAGAAGTCAAAAAGACATCCGGAAAAATCGGTACTAAAGACAGGACAGAAATGCCTGATGAGCTAAAAAAAGAAGCAAATAAGATTGAATGGCGACTACATAAATCTATAACCGGTATTTTTGAAACCAAGTTTCCTTTAAAATATAAATATAATATTTTTCCATTTCAATTTTCTCAAAACGAGTTTGTAAGCTCGGCCGAAATAATATCCGCCCTGGATGGTAATATAGGAACTAAAAGTGAGAAAAGCCTTCTTATAAAGACTACACAAACATTTGGCAGCGAACTAACATATAAGGAAATGAAAGAAATACTAGAGCGTTCTGCTAGAAGGTACGTTACATCTGCTAAATCAATAAATGGTGCAGTTTTAACCAACAAGGACATAAAGCATAAGGGCTTTCTAGGTCGTGACGTTTATATTTCATATAAGGTAAAAGGTGAAAAATATGGACTAAGGATTAGAATATACATTACCAACTTCTCTAAGATAGAGCAGGTATTAAGTGGCCCTGCACATACAATGTATTCATACAGATCTGATGACTTCTTTGATACAATGACACCATATGATGGAAGAGCAACAAAAGAAAATATTCCATTAGGATATGGTTGGATAGACCACACATCTAAAAGCAATATATTTACTGTAAAATTACCGCCACAAAACAAAGATTACACGCCGTTTCCTCCTAAGTTTACAATAAAAGACGGCACAGAGGTTATGCGCTTTATATTAGTTGATCCAGTTACAGAAGAGAGAGCAAACTATAACGTATACTCATATAAAGACAAAAAGGCTTATGCATACTCCAGCGTGAAAGCCCTTCTATTTTCCAAACATGTGGCAAAATTTGTAAAAAATGTTTCTACAGACAGTCTTAACGTAAAAACTCTCAAAGTAGATGGTGATGACGCGATGTGGATTAAATTGGTAATCACACCAACAGACCAATTCCCCAATATAACAACTATTGTTTTGCAAGCTGTATACCGAGGTAACGTGGTAACAATACAAGAGTTTTTGAGCACAAAGAAAAACTCAAAATCTGCGTTGGATAAAACATTTTTTCCATTAATGAAATTTCATCCAGAAAAAAGAAACACGCCTGTAAAAAAACAAGAAGCAGATGCATCTGAAACCAAAACAATAGATGAAGATCTACCTGTAACAAGTGATAATTAAACAATAAAATAACTTTGGACATACGAATTAAAAACTACAGCCCTAAAAAGTTAAAAGTCCGCCTCTGACTTAAGCCAATCAATTATGTGGTTCGGCAAATAAGGAGATAAAACGTCAATTATCATACTAGAATACCATCTTATATATGATAATTCTTGATCGTTTAGCATAGACAAATCAATCAAATTACGCGCATAGGGCGCATAGGTAACTGTTTCAAATTGAAGCATATTGTCCGCCTCACTTTCCTCTACAAGAACCAAATTCTCTATACGTATTCCGTACTCACCCTCTTTGTAATATCCCGGCTCATTAGATATTAGCATCCCCTCCTCCAGAGGTTGTTCCCCCCGCGGAGAAATTCCCGCGGCGCTCTCATGAACACAAAGATAACAGCCAACACCGTGTCCGGTGCCATGTGCATAATCTAAACCTGCTTTTTGTAAAGGGCCTCTCGCCAAGCTATCTATCTCTTTTCCCACTGTTCCTTTAGGGAAAATGGCAGTGGCCAGAGCAATATGCCCCTGTAGCACGCGAGTGTAATTTTCCCTTTGCTCTTGCGTTGGATCATTTATTGCCACAGTACGCGTTATGTCCGTAGTTCCCCACCTGTATTGACCACCACTATCAACAAGCAAAAGACCATCAACGCTAATCTCGGCATTACTGTCCTTTGTCGCCCGATAATGAACAATGGCACCATTACCAGCAAACCCAGCGATCGTTGGAAAGCTTGCGCCTATATAATCAGCGCATTCACGGCGAAAGGACTCAAGCTTGTCCTCTACTGATATTTCGCTTACTCCATCATAATTTTCTAAAGTCGATAACCAATACAAAAACTTAGCAATTGCAACTCCATCTTGAACATGTGCAGCACGTATTGCCGATTTTTCTGAAGTAGTTTTGATTGCCTTAGGTGCAATACACGGATCATCCAAATCTAAAATCTCAAGGCCTGCACGCCTAAAAGATTTATCAAACCAACATGGTGCTGATGACCTATCCATCCAAACGCAGCCAGATAATTGTGATATGCGCTCCTCAATAAAGTCCATTTCATATATACGAACATCTTCACCAAACTGACTAATAACATCTTCGGATAATTTTTCTTTATCAACAAACCAGTCGAAAGATCCATCGTCATAAAGCATGCCATAGGACAAAACTAAAGGAGAGTAGTCGACATCCCCGCCGCGAACATTCAAAAGCCAACATATTGAGTCACTTAATGTTAAAAGACACGATGAGCAACCGTTAGCCTTTATCAACTTTGCAACATCACACCTTTTATCCGCAGAGCTATTACCTGCTATTTCATCAGGGAATATAGTCACATTACTTTTAGGTGGTTTAGGTTGGTCAAACCATACTTCATCAATCGGATTAACATCTACGGGTATAAGAGTAATATTCTTCCCCTCAATTTCATCCTTGATTACTTTTAACTGTTTAGGGGTATAAAGCCAAACATCATAACCTATTTTACTTTCAGGTTTTGCATACATAGATAACCATTCACCCATCGAAATTTTTGTAATGTCATCCGTATCAAACAAATTACTATCAACTTGGTTTTTCATTTGTATGGTATAACGACCATCACTTAGAATTACAGCTTGATCTTGTAATATAACCGCCGCCCCTGCGCTGCCTGTGAACCCTGAAAGCCAAGATAAACGCTCAGCATATTCTGCTAAGAACTCTCCTTGAAATTCATCGGTACGTGGCAATATGAAACCGGATAGACCTTGCCTTTCAATAGCTTGCCTTATTTTTCCGAGTCTATCTTGATATTTGGTAGTATTTTCTGGCATGTTATATCTCTATTTCGTAATGATCCGTATATAAGGATAAGTGTATAAACATGAAAAATACAGCGCATATTATCGTTTTTGGTAATGAAAAAGGTGGTTCAGGAAAATCTACTACTGCTATGCATACTGCTATCGCCCTTCTCCGATTAGGATATCGTGTTGGTACAATCGACCTTGATGCACGACAAGGAACGCTTACACGCTATTTAAAGAAGCGCTTTGACTATATCACACGTAATAGAGAACATTTGCCAAGCCCCGCCCATATGGCAATTCAAAAAAGCATGCTAGAAACTGTGGCAGAGCAAAAATTCGAAGAAGAGTCTTTTCTGTTAATGGCTTTGGACGAGCTGAAGCGCGTATGTGACTTTATAATCATCGATACTCCGGGAACAGACTCATTCCTATCACGACTTGCACACAGTCATGCCGACACCCTTATAACACCTATGAATGACAGTTTTATAGACCTGGATCTTCTTGCTGACATTGACATGAAAAATTATGACGTTGTTGGGCCATCAATTTACTCAAAAATGGTGGAAGAGCAACGCAGAGTCAAAAACCAGCGCGATGGTGGTGCAATTGACTGGATTGTCATGAGAAACAGAATGACACATTTGAACACCAACAATAATAAAATTATAACCAGATTACTAAATGAAATATCAAGCTTGGCAAAATTTCGACTTGCCCCTGGTTTTGGCGAACGTGTTGTGTTTAAAGAAATGTTCTTAAAAGGTTTAACATTACTAGATTTAAAAGAAGATCAGGACGGCGGACTAACTCTTTCACAAATAGCTGCGCGGCAAGAAGTGCGCAATTTAATAGTAGAGATTGCTCCGGAACATATAAAAGGACATGTACAACCGCCACAGAACAATAAATCTGCAAGTAATTAACAGGGGTTTATAATGCCATATCTAATATTAGTCCTAGGTATAATCGCTAGCTTATATGCTTTATATCGTTTTTTTATAAAAGCCAGCCCTGAACAAATAAAGAATCTGATTCTATATACTATATTTGCGATATTTTGCCTTATTCTTATCTTTTTTGCCCTGACAAGCAGGATTATCATATCACTTGCGCTTTTGCTTCTCTCAATTCCGTTTATAATTTCACATTTCAAAAGCAAATCAGTGAAAAAAGACAATGAAAAAAAGCAAGACGACGAATAAAACACTTCTTCTTGCACAGCAATATAAAATGTGGCATTCATTCCTCGTTACAATGACGAATAAACAAATGAAATGAGAGTGTAATCAATGTCACAAAACAACATACAGCCAGTCAGAAAAGCAGTATTTCCAGTTGCCGGGCTAGGTACACGTTTTTTACCTGCCACAAAGGCAATGCCAAAAGAAATGTTGCCAATTAATGACCGCCCATTGATACAACATGTTTTCGAAGAAGCACGCGATGCAGGAATAGAAGAATTTATTTTCGTCACCGGGCGTCACAAAAATATGCTTGAAGAACATTTCGATTACCAACCAGAATTAGAGCAAACTCTGGAGGCAAGAAACAAAGATGATATGATTGCCAAGGTCAGAAACTCAGAAATGCCTGCAGGAAAGCTATTCTTGACCAGACAACCAAAACCATTAGGTCTTGGACATGCCGTTTGGTGTGCACAAAAACTAATTGGTGATGAGCCATTTGCAATCATCCTGCCCGATGATTTAGTTAATTATCAGGAGGGATGTCTAACGCAAATGATTAACAGCTATAATGAATTTGGTGGGAATATTGTTGCCGTTAAAGACGTACCACGCGCAGAAACAAATAAATACGGTATCTTAGACATAGATAAAGATAACGGTGACACTGTTTCTATAAAGGGATTAGTTGAAAAACCTGATCCTGAAAATGCTCCATCTACCTTGTCAATTATCGGAAGATATATCCTACAGCCTGAAGTGTTTGATCACTTAGCCGCGTTCGAAACAGGCGCAGGTAACGAAATTCAATTGACAGATGCTATGGCTAAGCTACTTGGAAAACAGCCATTTCACGGTTTAAGATTCAAAGGTGACCACTTTGACTGTGGTTCTCGCCTTGGGTTTATTGCAGCAAATCTGGCATACAGCCTAAAAGACGAAGAAATAGGTGACGGCGTTCAAGAGTTACTAAAGTCTTACAAATAACACCCGCCACATTAACAGAACAAATATACGGAAAACATAATGAGTTATACATTCAACCCGACAATACTGCGCGAATACGACATACGCGGACAAATCGACAAGAACCTATCAGAGGATGATGCATACGCCTTGGGTCGTGCTTTTGGAACTTTTGTTAGAAATGAAAACACAACCTCTGAAACACACACGGTATGCGTTGGCTATGACGGACGTATAAGCTCTCCTGCACTTTCCGAGAAACTAATCCAAGGTTTAAAGGAATGCGGTATTTCGGTAATCAATGTTGGCCTAGGCCCTACTCCTATGTTGTATTTCGCGGTAAAGCATTTCGGCGCAGAAGCAGGAATAATGGTTACAGGGTCTCACAACCCTTCTGATTATAATGGCTTTAAAATGACCGCGAATAAGAATCCTATTTTCGGTGAAACAATCCAAAAAATTGGTGCTATATCTGCGACAGGAGATCTGCTTAATGGTGACGGATCCGTAGAAGAAAAAGATATAAAAGATGTTTATGTAGACCGTCTAATACAAGATCTCGAGCTTTCGCGAGATATGAAAATTGCATGGGATGCCGGAAATGGTGCTGCTGGCGAAATATTACAGCTGTTGGTAAAGAAAATACCGGGTGAACACCACCTATTATTCGAAGATATTGACGGTACGTTCCCTAATCACCACCCTGATCCTACGGTTGATGAAAACCTTGTTGATTTACAAGCACTTGTTGCAGAAAAGTCATGCGACTTGGGTATTGCATTTGACGGTGATGGTGACCGTATAGGTGTAGTAGATGAAAATGGTGACGTACTGCGTTGTGACATTCTTATGACTATTTACGCACGCGAAGTTATAAAGAACAATCCTGATGCTTATATAATTGGCGATGTTAAATGCTCACAGGTTATGTTTGATGAAATACAAAATATGGGCGGAAACCCTGTTATGTGGAAAACAGGGCACTCACTGGTAAAGGATAAAATGCGCGAACTTAACTCCCCCCTTGCAGGAGAGCTAAGCGGACACATATTCTTTGCAGACAAGTATTATGGCTTTGATGATGCTCTATATTGTTCGGTTAGACTATTAAACGAATTATCAAAGGCAACCGGCGGACTATCAAGCCTTACGTCACATCTGCCAAAGCTATTCAACACACCAGAATTACGTATAGAGGTTAGTGAAAAAGAAAAATTCTCATTAGTCCCTCGCGTATTTGAGAGCTTAAAAGAAGCGACGGAGAATGATGATAATATCTCGCTTGATGATATTGATGGTGTACGCGTATCAACCCCAGACGGTTGGTGGTTACTACGCCCGTCTAATACACAAGATGTTCTTGTTGCAAGGATGGAAAGCGACAGTGAAGAAGGCTTATCAAGATTAAAAAATATGGCTAGTGAAGAAGTCAAAAAACTAGGGTATAACCTTAGCTTCTAAAGAAAGCATAACCAATCAACAGCAAAGCAATACTTTATACTATTGATTTGCTGTCATATTTGACCCATAATACAGTTAATTATAGCTATATTGCTTAAATATCGTACCGTGCATTTCTGCGCGCAAACATGGGTAAAATATATACAATGAACGACACCAAAATTCTGGAACTTCTTGCCTCAAAAATATGCCATGACTTGATAAGTCCAGTTGGCGCGATTTCAAACGGAATTGAAATTTTAGAGGAAATGGGAGCAGATGATAATGGTGAAGTAACGGCCCTGATATCATCCAGCACCACACAGGCGAATGCAAAGCTAAAAACTTTGCGTATGGTTTACGGACTGGGTGGAGCCGATGAAACAATAAGAATTTCTGACATTCATGGATTATTTGGTGAATTTATAGAAAATGAAAAAAGATTATCTCAAGACTGGGACCCCCATCACGACTTTGATTTGGAATACAAACCAGGAAGAGCAAAGATACTGCTTGCAGCATTAATACTGATATCGGAAAACCTGCCAAAAGGCGGTGTACTCTCGGTTACAAATGGTGAAGATAACTCTGTCATAATTAACGGAAAAGGCGAAAAAGCCAATTTCCAAGACGATTTTACAGATATAATTACACATAAGATAGATGAAAAATTAATAACTCCAAAGCATGTTCACTCTTATGTAACTGGTCTTATGGCAAAAAATTATGGCTTTGAAATTACAGCGAGCTCCCCAAGTGAAGATTTTATTTGCTTGAGATTAAAATCTGCTAATGTATTCTGAATAAGTACTAATAATGTATCCAATGTAATAATCTTATTATGTACGGCACTGCGTTTCTAAACTCTGCGTATACTTTTGTAAAACCTCATATTGCATTAATGCACCTTTGCGTGTCTTGACGCCGTTTGAGGTACTGCCAATTAAACTTATAAAATAGAGAACAGAAACATGGATGACCTGATTGTAGAGTTTATAACGGAAACGAATGAAAGCCTTGAAGAGCTTGACATGGATATTGTTAATCTCGAAAAGAACCCGAACGACGCAGATCTTTTGGGAAAAATCTTCCGTTTAGTACATACAATCAAAGGTACATGTGGGTTCCTTAGTCTCCCAAGACTTGAAAAAGTAGCACATCATGGAGAGAATGTTTTAGGTAAATTTCGTGATGGTGTTCTAGATGTTACACCTGATTACGTAACCCTAATTTTTGAATCTATCGACCAAATTAAATATATAGTCGGCGAAATCGAAGAGACAGGCGAAGAACCAGATGGCGATGATAGCCTTTTAATTGCTCGATTAGATGCAGCCCATGAGGGTAAGGTTCTTCTTGCAGATGGAACACTTAAAGAAGCTTCGGACACTGGAACAAGCTCAAACGGAAACTCAGACGCCCCCCCTATCTCCGAAGCTGCTGAAACTCCCAAAGAAACTGAAAGAAACGTGGTTCCTGGTGATGCGACAGAAGCAGAATTAGAAGCAGCATTCGCAAATGCGCCGGGTATGGATGGAATTGTCAATCCTGCGGATACTGCCGCTGAAAAAGAAGCAGAAACATCAGAGGAAAGAAATGTTGTCCCTGGTGATGCAACAGAAGCAGAGCTGGAAGCAGCATTCGCAAATGCTCCGGGTATGGATGGAATTGTTAATCCTGCGGATCAGGTGAATAGTACACCTCCGGAACAGCCAAAACCACAAGCAAGCAAAAAAACAAAAGCAGTGGCAACAAAACCTAAAACAGCACAAACATTAAGAGTTAACGTAGATGTCCTTGAAGACTTAATGACAATGGTCAGCGAGCTTGTTCTTACCCGCAATCAGCTATTGCAAATTTTACGTGCTCAAACGGAAACTGAGTTTTCAATCCCTCTACAGCGGTTAAGCCATGTTGTCTCAGACCTGCAAGAAGGCGTAATGAAAACACGAATGCAGCCAGTTGGAAATGCATGGTCCAAGCTGCCTCGTATAATTAGAGATTTGAGCATAGAGCTGGACAAAAAAATTGATCTGGTAATGACAGGAAATGAGACAGAACTAGATAGGCAGGTTCTTGAAATGATCAAAGACCCCCTAACCCACATGGTTAGAAATTCAGGTGATCATGGTATAGAAACACCAGAAGAAAGAATGGCCGCAGGAAAACCGGAAACAGGAACAATAAAACTGGATGCTTTTCATGAGGGTGGCCACATTATCATAAGAATATCAGATGACGGCAAAGGTCTTTCTGAAGAGAAAATCAAAGAGAAGATATATAATAACGGCTTAGCCACACAAGAAGAAATAGATGAGATGTCAAAACAACAAATTCATCAATTTATTTTTGCTGCCGGTTTTTCTACCGCCGCCGCAGTTACCGCTGTATCAGGTCGTGGTGTTGGTATGGACGTTGTAAGGACAAATATTGAAAAAATTGGTGGGTCTATTGAGCTTAAATCCGAAGAAGGACAAGGGTCAGTATTCACAATTAAAATACCTCTTACACTTGCAATTGTTTCCGCATTGGTCGTGGAAGCAGGCGGCGAAAGATTTGCTATTCCGCAACTCGCTGTTAGAGAACTGGTAATGGTATCAGAGCACGGAGACAGTCGGGTAGAATATATAAAAGGATCACCAGTATTCCGATTACGTGATCGATTGCTTCCTCTCGTTTCTCTTAGTAACGTTTTAGGACTGAGCGAAAAAGAAGTATTAAAAGAGGTTAAGTCAGTTAATGATGATATTGAATGTCAAAACTTACCGGATAATGGTGATGGCGAGACAGTAAACAAAACTGCAGCCAACTCAGACAAAGACAGAGAAACAAACAACCTGTACCTAATCATTACCGAGGTGGGTGGATATGTATTTGGGATTATTGTTGACAGAGTTTTCGATACGGAAGAAATAGTTGTAAAACCGGTAGCAGAAATGTTGAAGGGATTAACATTGTTCTCTGGTAATACGATTCTTGGCGATGGTAGCGTTATCATGATTCTAGATCCAAATGGAATTGCCAACGCAACAGGAAACATAACATCCGCAGACGATCTTAACGAATCACAGGAACAAGACAGACATAAATCAACATCGGAAGAAAACACTTCCCTGCTTCTATTCAGTACTGGTGACAAAACACCAAAAGCAGTTCCTCTAGCATTGGTTGCGCGACTGGAAAATATAAATACGGCAGATATAGAATATTCAAGCGGCCAGATGACAACACAATATCGTGGCGCACTAATGCCTCTAATGCCATTTGACTCAACAATCAAAGTTGGTGATGAAGAAAGCAAGCCAGTACTGGTCTTTTCTGATAAGGAGCAATCATTGGGCATAATTGTTGATGATATCGTTGATATAATAGACGAGCACTTAGATATACAGCTAAGCACACAAAAGAATGGGTTACTTGGAAGTGCTATAATAAACGGTATTGCAACTGATGTAGTTGATATAACTCATTTCCTAGATGATGCACGCCATGATTGGTTCAATGATCATGGTGATTCTCCTTACACATCGGTCACTGATGGTGGGAACGAATCTGGCAAGAAAAAGCTGCTGCTTGTTGATGACAGCTCCTTCTTCCGTAATATGCTTACACCACTACTTAGCATGGCAGGATATGATGTAACATCATTAGAAAAACCATCAGAGGCACTACAGATGTGTGATGAAGGTGCAATATTCGATGTAATTGTAAGCGATATAGAAATGCCAGATATGGATGGGTTTGAATTTGCACAACATATCAAGAATGACGGTGGCAAATGGAATAATATCCCGATGATTGCCCTATCCTCACATGCCACTCCACAGGATATAGAGCGTGGCACGCAAGTTGGCTTTTCAAGTTATGTGGCGAAATTTGACAAAGACACTTTATTGAATACGCTTTCCCAAACATTCACAAACGACAAAGTTACGGGGTAAACATATATGACAAATACAGATACAGATGAAAACATAAACAAAATGTCTGAGGATTTCTTAACATTTGTTGTTGAGGGACAATCTTTTGGTATACCTGTTCTTCAAGTTCAAGATGTCCTAAGCGAACAGCCCGTGACAAAGATACCACTATCTTCTGCCGAAGTTGCAGGGTCATTAAACCTGAGGGGGCGCATTGTTACCGCGATAAACGTCAGACAATGTTTATCAATGCCTGCAAGGGATAGCGGAAAAAGCAACATGAGTGTTGTCGTAGAGCATAAAGAGGAATTATTTAGTCTGGTTATAGACAGCGTAGGCGAAGTTCTTAGGCTAGCTAAGACGGATTTTGAAAAAAATCCGGGGACATTAGATTCATCTTGGAAGGATATATCAACCGGAATATTTCAGCTGGAAGATGATTTATTAATCATAATGGATGTCTCTAAATTATTAGAAAATATAAAATAATAAAATTAACCGAAACAGTTCATATTTGATTAAGTTTTTTATTCTATGCTGTTCTAACATAACCTATTAACGTCTTGCCGATGTTACTCTTAAATAAAAGGAAATAAAATGAAGTCTTGTTTAATCGTTGACGATAGCCGTGTAGTCAGGAAAGTTGCAACCAGGATTGTTAAAGACCTTGGATTTGAATGTAGCGAAGCAGAAGATGGACAAAAAGCATGTGATGCATGTGCTGTATCAATGCCTGATGCAATTATATTAGATTGGAACATGCCGATCATGAACGGCTTGGAATTCCTTGAAAAGCTAAGGCAAATGGAAAATGGTGATTATCCAAAAGTTGTATTTTGTACGACAGAAAATGATATATCTCATATACAAAGAGCTATGCAGGCTGGTGCGAATGAATATATTATGAAACCATTTGACAGCGAGATAATAGAAACTAAATTCATTCAAATAGGTTTGCTTGAGCAATCAGACTAACCAACACTACACTACTTAAGTACAATTATATCATCGGAAAAAAATATGAGTACAAACGATACTATCACCGTTGCATTAATAGACGACTCAAGCGTAATAAGAGGCGCACTGGCACGTATTATTGACACTGATAAGAATATTGAAATAGTAGCATCACTCGCCAATGGTGAGATGGCAGTTTTATGCGCAAAGGATAAAAAGCCTGATGTCATGATACTTGACATCGAAATGCCTGTAATGGATGGCCTAACAGCTCTACCGCAAATAATAGAGAACTCTCCGGATACTAAAGTAATTATGTTTTCTGCACTAACCGCAGAGGGAGCAGACGCAACAATAAAAGCAATGGCATTGGGTGCTGTGGAATGTATTGTTAAGCCTAAGAGCTCTCAAGACACGAGTCCGGGCTCAGAGTTCCATACATATATAACCGGATTAATCAAAACACTTGGTGGTGCAAAATCTGCGACAAAACCTGTTACAAGTAATGCAGCAGTAGAAAAGAAGAGTTATAGCGCCCCTACTACGGCAAGTATTCCACAGACCTCCCAACGCCCTGAAATACTCGCAATTGGTAGTTCAACAGGAGGGCCGCAAGCTTTATTCAATTTCTTCGGAGGATTGGGGCAAATTAATGTTCCTGTAATTATAACGCAGCATATGCCCGCAACCTTCACAAAAATTTTGGCTGAGCATATCTCACAAAATTCCGTTATGCCCGCCTATGAGGGTGAAGACGATATGCCTGTAGAAAAGGGAAAAATATACGTTGCCCCTGGCGGTAAACATATGACATTCCAAAAGAATAATGGCCAAATAGTTATAAAATTGGACGACGGCGCACCGGAAAACTTCTGCAAGCCCGCCGTTGATAAAATGATGCTATCCATAATAGACATCCACCATAACAAAGTTCTTTGTGTTATTTTAACAGGTATGGGACAAGATGGTTTACTTGGCGCGCGTCAATTGCACCAAATTGGCGGACGAGTTATTGCCCAAGACAAAGCGAGCAGTGTTGTTTGGGGAATGCCTGGCGCTGTAGCAGAGGATGGTATTTGCAGCGATATACTACCTATTGATGACATCGGATCAAAAGTAAAACGGATAATAGGATAACTCTTTTAAAGGTTAAAATAAAAATGAATATTACAGACTTTGACATATATAAGGACCTTCTTAAGAAATCATCAGGATTGGTTCTTACGCAAGATAAGATATACCTTATCGAGTCACGCTTAAACCCACTCGCAAAAAAATGGGGTTTCAGTGACATCGCGGAAATGACCAATGCATTAAGAGGCGTGCCGTCAAAAGAGCTTATAACTGATATTGTAGAAGCAATGACAACAAATGAAACTTCGTTCTTTAGAGATACAAAGCCGTTCGATATCTTCAAAAATACTGTTTTACCCTACTTCAAGAATAAGCCGGGACAATCTAAAAACATACGTATTTGGTGCGCAGCATCTTCCAGTGGACAAGAACCATATTCACTTGCCATGATAATTAAAGAAGAAATGGCAAATATGCCCGGCTGGAACTTCAAAATTACTGCTACGGATATTTCTCATGAAATATTAGATCAAGCAAAAGAAGGTATTTACACTCAATTCGAAGTACAGCGCGGTTTACCAATAACCATGCTTATGAAGTATTTCACGCAAGACGGTGACAAGTGGTGCATTAGTAATGAAATTAAAGATATGGTGGAGTACAAATACTTTAACTTGCTCGACAATATGTCAGCATTAGGCGGATTTGACATTGTGTTTTGCAGAAACGTTCTAATCTATTTTGATCAAGAAACTAAACGTGAAGTTCTTATAAACATGCACAAGCTTATGCCCGATGATGGTTTCCTATTCCTAGGTGGTGCGGAGACCGTTCTTGGAATAACCGACGATTTCAAAGCAATGCCAAATAATCGTGGCCTATATGTAAAAGATCAAAGCGAACATACTAAGGTTGCTTAAACATTTTTACATGCATCTATTACAGTAACTATTGCACTGAAAAATAAATCTGCTTATATATAATCCGCTAAAAATAACCGATCCTATTTTATATAGGGCAAGGAAAGTATTATTATGAGCAATGCCACCATTAATGACCCTAATGCAACAAAGATAACACGTGCATTAATTTCTGTATCTGACAAAGATGGTATAGAAGATTTTGCAAGGCAATTATCGCAACGTGGTATTGAAATCCTGTCTACCGGTGGTACTGCAAAAATGCTTAAAGAAGCAGGAATAGAAGTCACAGAAGTATCAGAGCACACTAACTCCCCTGAAATAATGGAAGGAAGAGTAAAAACCCTTCACCCTAAAATTCACGGTGGAATACTTGCTAAACGCGATAATTCTGACCATTTACAAGCCATGGAAGATAACGGCATTCAAGCTATAGATATGGTTGTCATTAACCTGTACCCATTTGTAGAGACAATTAACAGTGGTGCTGATTTTTCAAAATGTATTGAGAATATCGATATTGGTGGCCCTGCTATGATTCGTGCAGCTGCGAAAAACCACGACTTTGTTACAGTAATAACAGATCCACAAGACTATGAACGAGTAATTGAAGACTTGGACACAAATAATGGCGCAGTAACAAAAGAGTTACGCCGCAAGCTTGCCTTTACTGCATTCTCATTAACTGCAACCTATGATTCGAGCGTAGCTGGTTGGTTTGCAGAACAAACTGAAGAACACGCACCAAGACGCATCAGCTTCTCAGGAACTCTTAAACAGAATTTGCGCTATGGTGAAAACCCGCATCAAAATGCCGCCCTTTACCTAACTGATGATAACAGTTGCCCAGGTGCAGCGCGCGCCACACAAATTCAAGGTAAGGAACTTTCCTATAACAACCTAAATGATACTGATGCAGCATTTGAACTGGTAAATGAATTCGACGAACCGACAATTGCAATTATCAAGCACGCTAACCCATGTGGAGTAGCAACAGATGATAACCTGCTTAGCGCATACAGGAAAGCTCTTATGTGTGATCAAACCAGCGCATTCGGTGGAATAATCGCATCAAACAAAACGTTAACAGCAGATGTGGCCAGCGCAATAATAACGCGATTCGTAGAAGTTATAATTGCACCATCAATAGATGCAGAAGCCATAGAGATACTTAAAACCAAAAAGAATATACGCGTACTTACAACCGGTGAAATGCCAAAGAACCTGAAGAAACGCCGTATGGTTACCTGCATAGCAGGAGGGCTGCTCGTACAAGATCGCGACGCCAGTCTGTTTGATAAAGATGCATTAACTACAGTTACGGACAGAGAACCCACAGAAAAAGAAATGGATGACTTATTATTCTCCTTCTGTGTTAGCAAGCATGTAAAATCAAATGCAATCGTATATGCAAAAGACGGGGCAACCGTTGGTATAGGCGCAGGACAAATGAGCAGAATCGATTCGTCACGTATCGCCGCATGGAAAGCAGAAGAAGCAGCACGCAGCGCCGGATGGGATCAACCATTAACAACAGGATCGGTTGTTGCATCTGATGCATTCTTCCCTTTTGCTGATGGTCTTATTGCCGCCGCTAATGCCGGGGTAACCGCAATCATACAGCCAGGTGGATCAATAAGAGACCAAGAAGTAATCGATGCCGCAAATGAGCGCGGATTAGCCATGGTATTTACCGGCATGAGGCACTTCAAACACTAAAATAAAACCAATAACGCAACTATTTTTTACAAAAACCTTGCGTCACCTGTTCTCTTTATTCTATAATGCCTTTAAGTTGATAGAAAAAGCGCAGAAAATGTGCTATTATTAAGGTGATAAGAGGAAAGATAAATGTTGGATAATCCATACATTTCAGAGGTTTTTGGCACTTCACGTTGCTCTCTTGAATATAATTCAAGGGGGATTGTGTAATGTGGGGTCTGGTTGGAAAAGGATTACTTGGTCTAGTTAAATTTCCTTTTAAAAATAAACTTCTAACAGCTGGGGCTGCTACAGCTGCCTATTGGAACCGTGATGCTTTAGAGGAAAAGAAAGATGAAATTGTTGAGCAATATAATAAAGAAGGCTTGGCAAAGACTGCATCAGACCTAGGAAACGATATTGTAGAAGGTACATCGTCAGCACTAGACAAAACTACCGAAACAATAGACTTAGCAAAAGAAATTGTTGAAGATCCTGTGGAGTTCACAGACAAAAAGGCACGCGAAGCTTTTGAGCGTATGTCTAATCCGGATAGCAAAGAAAACAAAAACGAAAACGGTAGCATGTTCTCTGCCATAGGTAAGTTACTACAAGGTGACTTTGCAGGGGCAGCGAGTGCATTTACTGGTGAGGATGGTTTTGGTTTTGGAGACGGTGCGAAACTTGGTGGCGTTGCCGCAGTAATGTTCGGTATTTTCAAATTATTTGGCGGCGGCAAAGATGACAATGATAGTGGGTTTGACCTTATAAACGGTACAACCATTACAATTGGCCTCGCCGCCCTAGCCTTTATGAACAGAGACTTCATAATGGATAAAGTAAATGATTTCACGGGTGGAAGTGACAGGGATAGAACTAACAATCCTTTCAACACAGTTGAAGTTGACACGCTTGAAATATAAAAATAAAAAACAAAAAATTAAACAGAACATAGGGTAAAATGGGCTTTGGTGATTGGTTATATGAAGCAGGTAGCAGCGCAGTAGACGGCGTTGTAACTGGCTTGACCGCTGTCAAAGACGGTGCCATAGAAGTTGGCGCGCAAGTTGCAGCCCCAGTTGTTGGTGGCGTAACCAACGGTCTTCAAATGATGGGCGCAGATGTTAAAGTCGAGTGGGCAGAAACCAGGCTAGATGATCAAATCAACGTAATAGCACATGTCGCAGCCCCGGTAGTTGGTGGAGTAACCAACGGCCTTCAAATGATGGGAGCAGATGTCGAAGTTGAATGGGCAGAAACCAGGCTAGACACTCAATTAGCAGTAATAGAACCAGCAACAACATGGATTGCCGACACCGCCGCACCAGCCGTTTGGAACGGCGGAGCCTATATTGTCGCAGTTAGCCCTGTTGGTTATGTAGCACGCGGTGCTGAGTGGGCCTTTGACACAGACTTGCCAGACTGGGCTGGTGGAGGTCTTGCCGATCGCAATGAAAAAGCTCAAGCTTGGGCAGAGGATATGGGCACCTACGTTAAGGAAAACCCAGGTAGAGCGACAGCTCTGGCTACACAGGGTATTATAAATGCCGCCTCCTCTACTGTTGGATTTGTCGGTGACATCGGACGCAATGTTTTATATGAATACACAACTCGCCCTTTGGCAGTTGGTATATATAACCTTGGAATGGAGGAAGACGAAAAAGCCAACCTGATATCCGACACGAAATTCTTCTCTTGGACGACAGGTCTTAATGACACATTACAAGTTAAGCACTTATTCGATGAAGATTCGTTGTTAGAAAACAAATCATTAGAAACCGCATTTGACCGTGTTCAGCCCGTTATCATAGATGATGATGGTAATGAAATACCAAACCCATATAAAACACAGGAAATGACTCTTATGTACGGCCCGCAAGCCGTTGCAGAAGCATTAATGTTCTGGGCAGTAGGATCAGTAACCGCAGGTGTCGGTGGTGCAGCACTAGCCGCATTAAGAGTATCAAGTGTCGGCACAAAAGTAGTTCAAGTAATGAAAAGCGTCGACATGTTGGCCGATGCAGCCAAGCTGATAGACAAAGCGGCAAAAGCAGCAAACAAAGTTGCAGCAGCTGAAGAAAAGCTATTACAGCTTGAAAAAGCTGGCGCATCGATGAGTCAAATAGCAAAAGCAGAAAAGGCTTTAGCAAAAGCGCAAGCTAAATTAGTTAAGGCAGAAGGAATAGCAAATACGGCGGCTACTGCTCATGCAACTGAGGCAGGAAAAGTTGCCACAGCAGCTGAACAAAAGTTAGAGGCATTAAAAGCGGCAAGCGCATCTGCAGAAGATATTGCAAAAGCTGAAATAGCATTACAGCAAGCGCAGAATGCAGAAAAAGCGGCACAAGAACTAATCAAGCACACAACCGGCCTATCAGACAAGGCCGCCGTAGCACAGGCAGAAGAAGCAATCAGGCAAGCCGCTCAATTACAAGCCCAAGAATCGGCAAAAGCACTAACTCTGGCAGAAACACAGCTAGCAGAATTAAAAGCAGCAGGAGCATCAGCAGACGATATCGCCAACGCCCAAATAGCGGTAGAGCAAGCGACAAGAGTTGCAAAAACATCTGATGAGGTTTTACTTACATCAACGACAAGGGCAGCACAGGCAAGCGAACAAGCAGCCATGCCCGCCTCCGCTATCAAGATCGAACAAATAGATCAGAGCTTTACAACTATGCAACGCATTACAAATGGTTGGGATGCAGGAATATACAAAGCGGGTAGTAGAGCACTTAACCCATTCTTTGATACTACAGCGAAAGTAGTGGAGCTTGGCGGTGCCGGGCTTGCGTTTGGACTTGGTGTTAGTGCAGATTTGAAAAACACAGCAGCAGAAGTTGATGGCAACAAAGCCATACGTGATGCAAATAGTACAGTTAATATGGATAGATACGACAATAACAAAAGTGGATATTCTGTTGATGAGCTAATGAAAACATACAGGCAGATGCAAGATAACAAGCAATCTCCTGACAATACAGAATCGGGCGGCGCACCTCTAAGTGGCACATTCAATCAACCAGCTATAAATAAAGCCAATGGCTCTACTTTATCTTACGCTAGTGATGGGCAAGGTGGTGTTACATCAACTGCTTTCAATAATCGCGTTGATGGCACAACAACGTCTCTAAACCCTGATAAACCAACGATTTTCACGCTTACTTTTGATACACCAGAAGAAGCAAAAATAATAAATGACAGTCTTAGCAGCAACAAATAACCAAAACCGAAATTAAATTTGACAATACCCTTATAGATACAGTATTATTCTAGTAAGCATAAAAGAATAGTATTATAACTATAAATAAAAAGGGTGTAGCATTACATGAATGCAATTGACGAAATACTGAAGCTCCTGAAAGCAAGCGACCAAATCGCAGCTGATGTCGTAAAAGCGATAGAGCCAGTTTTAACTAGTCCTGCATTTGATGACGCATTAACAAATGCGATCAAAAACACTGACCTATCTGACATAGATAATGCAATAAGAGAAATTCAGGAAACCGCTGCGAAGGCAGATGGCCTTACACGTCAATCAAGAGAGTTTCTTACTGGTGACGCATTCAAAATTACGCTTACCAAGCAAATTCATGAAACAAAATTCACAGATGAAATATTAGCAAAAATAAACTCTGGTGCTGAAGTTACCCATGATGACATTAGTCTGATTGCCGAAAAGTATAATGATATTCCACCTGGTATGCTTTTGAAGGCTGTTGATGAAGTTGCAGAAAGAGAAGCAAGTATAAGAGCCTTGGCGGCCGAGCTTATGAGTAAGAACGGCTTAGAGGGTGATGCTGCGCATGGTGCTGCACGTGCAGTTTGGGTGCAAACTAAGGCTGCCGACAGTGCCGTTGATGATGTAGCACAAAGTGTAGATACTGCGGCTGATGATGTCGCGCAGAATGTAGATACTGCGGATGCAGCACCAAAGAGTGCTTCTGACGCCGCTAATGATACTGATGCAGCAAATAGTAGCGCAAAAACAGCCGATGCATCAGGTGCGCACAAAGCCCCCGAAACAATTCTGCCGGAGCCTTACCGTAACTTCTTACAACAGCTGACAAGACTTCACTATTCAAACTGGGGTACTGCTAAGGGTACTAGCCACGGTTTTGTTAATACTCACACCAGATTTATTCCCGGTGTGCAGCCAATAGGTAACTTAACAAAAAATATCCCTAACCTTTTCACTGGTAGAGACTTTATAAGACCCATCATTAAAGACATAGATACCTCTATAAGTAAGTCTGGTATAATAGATGCAGCCAAAAGTTTGGATGACCAATTGCAAGAGATTGCAGCTAATGTTGGTAACAACAAAATAAGTATAGAAGATGCAAAATCTCAAGTAAGACAAGCATTTGACAGTTTTGCAGAAAACAACAAATCCAGTCTTGATCAACTTGCAGATAATACAGAAATACGCCTAAAAGAATTGGAAGCTACGGAAGCTCCTGATAAAAAATATCATGGAACAGAAAGACTTAGCGGGAACCAACTCATTGTATCGAAAAAATATGTAAATGATATAAACGGTATGGCAACCACCATGTCGAAGACAGGTGAGAACAACGAAATACTTATGGACTTTCTAGAAAACTTAGATGCAGTAGGTAATGATAGAGGTGCGTTTGAGGTTGCGTTGAGCGCCGGATCTTCCAATAGAATGGCAAGAATCGGTGGCGATCCTGAAATAAGATTAGCAGGATGGAAAGGCATTGATGGTTCAGTAGAAAACAGACCTAGCCTTGCAAAAGAAAGAGCGTTGGAAAGAAGCCTTAGCATGAGTATGTACCAGCGTACAACTCGCTTCACACCAAATGCTGGGTCTAGTAACGCTGAATTGACCATGGGCAGACTGGCAACTATGTTCAAGGGCAAGTCTATGGATGAGGCTGGTCGTATTAAATGGGATGTTGAAGATTTTAGAACATTGGTCGGTTATGCAAGGTCTCTTTACACTGCTGGCTACCCCCATGAAGCAGCAAGAGCAATTCGAATTACACAAATGCATATGGGTGTAAAGGCGAGTGACACTCTACCTGAATCATTTTTCACTACTCTAGTAGACTCGAAAAAAGGTGCTGATCAAAATTACAGAGAATTTGTCGATGATCTGCAACGCACACACATAGATGACAAAGATGCTCCATTTACGTTTGGACCAAGGGATACTGAAAAGCGAATAGCCGATCCTTATGAATATTTCACATATGGTTGGGCATTCCCCGGACCTGACAAAAGCAATACAAGATTATTTGATATTCCAAAATCTGGTGTTCCTGGTCAATATAACCGCACTCAGTATATTGCAAACTTACAGACAAAGGCTAAAGCTTACTTGTTTGGAGGAAGTACAGAAGTGGTTCCCGGTGCAAAGCCAGGTGAGTTAGACAAGCTTAAAACTATATACCCTGAGGGTAAAGGCCCTAACCCGATACGTGGAGTTGGTAATGTAATTCGCGATGGTATTTGGAAGCCTACTAAATTCCTTGCATCAGGTGGGTTATCAAGCGCACATGTTCGTTGGGGAACATTGGCAGCAGTAGAGGGCAGTTTGGCTCTGGTTGCTGGTGCAAAAGGCGTTGAATGGGCAAGTGAAAAACTAGGCCTTGGCGAAGATGGCGAAGGCTGGGACACTGGTCTTGAATGGTCTTTACCTATAGATGTTGCAACATATACAACACGCACAGGAATTAGTGCGCTGACATGGGGGGTTACCCAACCTATAGATGCAGCCCTTGGTGATGACAGTAAAGTTGGTGAATGGATTCGCGAAAACGCAAATATTCCTGATGGATCGACAATATTGGCTGGGATCAATTATTTCAGTGGTGGTGAGCCATCACCAGATGAAAAACAAGAGGACGCTCCCCCTTCTGCTGCACCTTTAAAGCTTTCTGATCTACAAGATACGTCAAAAGAAATTACAGAAGCAGCAAAAGAGATTAATGATTCTGTAGAGAGTAACCTTACAAGCTTGGAGCAGCACCTTAACTCTACCAAAGCTGAGGCGTTACAGGGTATACAAAATGTTATAGATAACTCTGATCAAGGGTCTGACGCATTTGAAAAATACACTGCTCTAAAAGCAGAAGTAGAACAACGCTTTGATGCTTACATAGACACGGTTAACGCAAATAGTGATAAATTGGTTCCCTCGGCTCAAGCAGCTTATGAGGGTATAGTTAAGCAAAATACTATAATATCAAATGACGATACTCTTCTACCTCTTGCAAACATTGCTTGGGCAGATCAACAATCACACGTTACTGACCTTGCTAGAATAAATACAAACGTTATCGCAGCGGATAAAAGAATTAGATCAGAGGTAGATGCAATAATCACAGGCATCAACACCACAGGAACTATCCCTCCTGTTGTTTTGACCGCAGCTGAACAACAAGCAGCAGACGCAAAAGCAGCAGCAGACGCAAAAGCAGCGGCAGAAGCAGAAGCGGCACGAGTAGCGGCAGAAGCAGAAGCAGCACGCATAGCAGCAGAGGAAAAATTAAATGCTGCGCGTGATGCTAATACGGCGGCGCAAGAAGCATTAAAAGCAAACCCTGATGACCCTGCTCTTCAAGCAGCAGCAGCTAAAGCTCAAAGCGACTTTGATCAATTAAATACTGTTGAAATAGCTAGATTAAAGGCTGTTGAAGATGCACGTATTGCAGCAGAAGCGAAAGCGCAAGCGGCAGCTGATGCAGCAGAAAAAGCACGCCTTGCAGGGCTAACGCCAGAGCAAAAAGCAGAAGAAGCAGCAAAAGCGGAAGAAGCAGCACGAGCAGCAAACCCTCTTTACGATGAGCACAAGGCTGCAAAAGACGCTTTAGCAGAAGCAACAAAAGATGCAGGTCGTGTTTCAAAACTTTACGGTGCAGAAGATGCAAAGAATAGTGCTGCTTTCCTAGTTGCTGGCATGAAAACACAGCAGGTTGACAAAGTAGAAACACTAAGCGAACAGCTGTTCGATAAAGGTGATCACGTCGCTGTTGGTAGATTAAACGAGCTTTTAGCGGATATGAACGGTAACAACCGTGCGGCAGCAGAATATCTTGAACAACTTGCTCAAAAGAAAGATGAAGCAAGCGCACTTCAAAAAGAAATAACTGATCTTAACACTCAGATCCAAGGAATAACTGCACTTTCAGGCAAGGACAGCGCGAAAGCCCTTCTTGAAACACTGAAAGCTAAAACTGATGCAGTTGAAGCTGTAAAAACAGAGGCAGAAGCACTACATAAACAAATTAATACTTTGGTTTCTGATAACGCAGCTCTATTACAAGAAAATCAAGACACCAAACACCACTTTGGCACTGGTGGTCGCTTTGAAAGAGGAGCGATTGCTGCAGGTGGTGGCGAATACGGTCTTCTTAACCAATTCTTAGGGAGCAGAAATGGCGGTGACAGCGTTATAGGTGGCTATTTCAATATGGCTGCAAGCAAGCTTCAAGACGGTAAGGACTGGTGGTCTGAAGTTAAACGCGGTGCAAAAACTCAAGGTGAAATGAATGGTTATAACCTTGCTGAACAAGGCTTCTTAGCATTTATGTCTATAGTTGCTTTAAACAAAGTTGGCGATTGGACCGGAATGTCTAAGGGTGTGAAGATAGCTGCGCTTGTTGGTATTATCGGTTACTTTATCCATCGTTCAGGTGCGACCGGTCAAGAAATGCGCGACCATGCTGATGCAAAAAGTTCATTTGCACAAGTTAATCCGTCATTACGTGGACGCAACAACCTACCAAAGGCTGTAGCTGCTGGCTTTAATGGTTCTCAAGCAGTACAAAGCCAAGATCCAAAAAGTAATGTTGTTACTTTAACCGGTAAAGACGGTCAGCCGATCAAACATGAAATCGCACCTGCCGGTAAAGCTGGTGTTACAGCTCAAAGTAAAGAAGGTGAAGTTCCACAAAATGTTATTGATCTGGATGCTGCTCGAGTAGCAAAAGAGCAAGCTGACAAAGCTCTTGCCGCTGGTCAAGGAAGCAGTAAAAATATACCAGATTTTGTTAATAAAGCAGAAAATGCAAATGTCGTACCTAACGGTGAAGATGCCGCACCAGACAGCAATATTGTTCCACTTGCTGACAATGACAATACAGGCGTGGATATTACTGTTAAAGCAGCAGCACAATAATAGGCGCGAATCGGTTATGTCTTTCCCTATCATCGGACTAATGTTATGATTTTGTTAAGTGTTGATCGCTATGATGGCTTAGAACACTTCACAAATATGCCATTTCTGGCGAGTCTGATTATGTCCAAGGAAGAAGAAGAAAAAAAAGAAAGCTCTACTAACACCGCCCCTCCCAACATGGGAAATGACTGGGGGTCTGGATTTGGTGCGGGTCGAACTCGCCTATTCGACAATCCGGATGACTTTGATATTTACTGTGATAGAGAGCGTGGCATAAACTATATTTTCCATGCTCCTGAATTAAATTGCACAATTGATTTTTTAGAGTATGATCACGATACACAGCGAATCACTGTACACACCAATGATAGGCAACGCTTTGATTTAGGTACAAAAATACAGTGGCTAGTTCGTCCTTATATCGCAAAGGAACAAGATTTATTCATAATTCGAACAAAAGATGGACAAGCAATTGACGGGTTCGAAGTGCCATTAAGAATTAAAGACCCAGAGATCAAAAAAACTTTGAATTAATTGAAAAAAAATCGAGCATTTTGAGTAAAAGCATTATATAATATATACAAGTAAAAGAAATGAGACGATGAGTGAACATACAAGACAAAGTGGTGAAATTCCAAACAATGGTAATCTGACCGATTTTGTTTATGGTGTTGACGAAGAAAACAAGCTTCATATAGAAGTGGCCGTTAAAGAAGATGGACGTTGTGCCGTCTTTTATAATAGACCTTTTAGAAATGAACTTGCCTGGCTTGAATTTGATTTAAACACTTTCAAGTTAGATTTTGTCTTAGACTGCGGTGAGATGCGAAATGCTGGTGTTGACCTAACAAGGGAAATGTCAAAATATATGCAAAATACTCATCAAATGTTAATGGTTTTGCTTGATGATGATACAGGTGGTGCAAAAGAAGGTACTTATGTTCCACTTATCATTCACGGAAAGTAAATATAAGATCTACGTATAGTAGGCGAAATAAATTGGTTGAATAATAAATTAAAGGAGTGAATAAAAAATGGCTTTTGGAAAAGACGGTTTTAACGGAGCAGTTACAGACCCTGAAGGATTAACAACAACATTTGGTGCAGCGGACATGCGTGTTTCAGCGACACTGGGTATTGATGGTCCAGAAATGAATAACGATCAAACTATGTCAATGAGCTCACCTACTGTTAGTGCTTTTGACATGTAGAAAACTGTTATTTAATAGTTTTATTTAATCATTAAGGATGGGCGGTTTTTACTGCCCTTTCGTTTATTTGAACACAATATAGATGCACTGATTCAAATATAGTCATTCAAATAACTACATAAAACCTACCTAATTGATTTAGTCCTACCCTCTAACTCTTGTATATGATTGGGGTCACTTTTTACTACGTCACTATTGTCACGCATAATCATTTTCCAACAAACCAAAGAAATACCGATCAATGTAATAACAATCAAAACATAAGGAGGAGAAGACTTCTCATAATACCCCTTACCCGGTTTTAATACAGGCTCATCCCCAGAAGATCTGGCAATACTAAATGGGTTATAGACTTTATCCTTCGGCTTAAGTACCGGCGCTCTATCTTCTTTATTATCTGACATTCAAACCCATCCTTTCATAATTTATTATAAATAGAATATACACCATATACAGTAATAAAAAGATAATAAATCCATTCCCTTTTTCCTATCATCCCGCTATAAGAAAAGCCATGAGCAAAAAATTAGAACACATACGTAACTTCGCCATTATCGCCCATATCGATCATGGTAAATCAACATTGGCCGATAGACTAATCCAAACATGTGGTGGATTAGAAGAACGCGAGATGCAAGAGCAAGTGCTTGATAACATGGATATTGAGCGAGAGCGCGGTATAACCATAAAGGCACAAACTGTACGTTTGGAGTATGAAGCAAAAGATGGCATCAAATATCAGCTAAACCTTATGGACACACCGGGGCACGTTGACTTTGCATATGAAGTATCCAGATCTCTGGCATCTTGCGAAGGATCAATACTTGTTGTTGATGCATCACAAGGTGTGGAAGCACAAACACTGGCAAATGTTTATCAAGCCTTAGACAATGAACATGAGATCGTTTGTGCAATTAACAAAATCGACCTTCCCGCAGCCGACATCGATAATGCAAAAACACAAATAGAAGATGTGATCGGATTGGATGCTAGCGAAGCTATTCCCTGCTCTGGCAAGTCTGGGGAAGGTATTGAGGAACTTTTAGAATCTATCGTAAAAACCCTACCGCCGCCAAGTGAGGGTGATATAGAAAAACCGACAAAAGCCTTACTAGTCGACAGTTGGTACGACATATATTTGGGCGTTATTGTTCTGGTAAGGGTGATTGACGGGACATTACGCAAAGGACAAAAAGTTCAATTTATGAGCAACGGAGCGACAAGAGAAATAGATCGCGTTGGTATGTTTACCCCTAAGAAAGTTGAACTTGATGAATTAGGCCCCGGCGAGATGGGCTTTATTACGGCCAGCATAAAAGACATCAGTGAAACAAATGTCGGTGACACCATAACTGATGAACGCAAACCATGTGAAACCGCATTAGATGGTTTCAAGCCTAGTATTCCAATGGTTTTTTGTTCGTTTTACCCTGCAGATGCCAGTGATTTCGAAAAATTAAGGGACTCATTAGGACGCATACGACTTAATGATGCTTCATTACATTATGAGGCAGAAAGCTCACAAGCTCTAGGTCTTGGGTTTCGCTGTGGTTTCTTGGGTTTGTTACACATGGAAATCATACAAGAAAGACTGGAACGGGAATTCGATCTTGACCTAATTCCGACTGCTCCAAGTGTTGTTTACAAACTGAACATGAATAACGGTGACGTTATTGAAATGTATAACCCCGTAGACATGCCCGATGTTGTTAAAATTGCTTCGGTTGAAGAGCCATGGATCAAAGCAACAATACTAGTTCCTGACGAGTATTTAGGTGGATTGCTTAAGCTATGTCAAGACAGACGAGGCGTGCAAATTGATCTTACCTATGCGGGATCTCGCGCTATGCTCGTTTACCGTCTTCCACTGAATGAGGTTGTCTTTGATTTCTACGATCGCCTAAAATCCCTTTCAAAAGGATATGCAAGTTTTGACTACGAACTAGACGGGTATGGTGAGAATGATTTGGTTAAACTAGACATTCGCGTAAATGATGAGCCGGTAGACGCATTGGCAATGATTGTTCACAGATCAACTGCGGAAACCCGTGGCCGTGCGTTGTGTGAACGTTTAAAAGACTTAGTTCCGCGCCAGATGTTTAAGATTGCTATACAGGCCGCGATTGGTGGTAAAATTATCGCACGTGAAAATGTGTCAGCATTGCGCAAAGACGTAACCGCCAAATGTTATGGTGGTGATGTGTCTCGTAAGAAAAAGCTATTAGATAAGCAGAAAAAAGGTAAAGCAAAAATGCGTCAATACGGTAATGTAGACATACCGCAAAGCGCATTTATAGCGGCACTGAAGATGGGTGATGAATAATGGGGTTAAGTGGACTAAAATCCATTTTTATCATCTCCCTTTTTATCTTATTTTGTTTACACACAAATATTTCGTATGCAGCAAGCAAGGCTCAAAAGGACCTTGAAATGGAAGTCAGATATTGGTCTTTCGGCGCTGTAGCACGGTTACTAACCTATAACCATGATAGCTTAGTACAAAACACACAGCGTAATTCTCACCTACTTACACAATTAGGTTGCATGTCTTTCCTATGGACGCTGGACAAATACGGGTTGTCGGATGATTTAATCAAAAGAAAAGAATCTATATCTACAAACGAATTATGGCGAACAAGAACTGTACCAAAGGAAATCATGCTCGTTAAGGTCAAACAGCTGAACAAAGAAGAGCTAAAGAAAAGAAAGGCCGAACAAGACGATAAAATATGGAAGGTCAATGTTCCTGTTAAGATGTTACGCAGCAACGGATTGCGTAAAGCAAAATACAAATATGAAGCTTATATAGAAGTAAGAATGACCAGCAATAACCCTAGAAAATTTATAATTGAACGTTGGTTACCCGTAAATAATAACAAGGCTATAAAAATTAAACATAAAAAAAAGTACTTTAATAAAAAGGACTACAATGAATGTAATAACAATTCATATCAGGACATTACAGATTAAAAAGGTTCTTGAAAGGATTAACGCAATATAATGATCACCATTAAACTCTGCAGTGATTATAATTAAGTTGATTAACTAAAGTTCGAAATATAACCTAACGATCATAGAGAAACATAAAGGACACAATATGAAACTAACACTTTTAATGCTGGCCGCGATAACCTTATCCGCTTGCCAACACGCAGAAAAACGTGCCTCAATCAGAGCATCAGATTTTTTAGGTTCTCTTACTCGATAACCATTTCGTAGCAAATATTTAAAAGAGAACGGAACAATGCGATATATTATTCTAACGTGTATTACATTATCATTATGCTCTTGTGGTGCTTCCGGTAAATTACTGGGCACTGCTGTTAAGCTTCCGGGACGAATTATTAAAGGTGGAATGATGCATAATGAAGATGGAGCACCTAAAACCACACCAATATTACTCGAAAATAATTATAATAATTTATCTGATATAGATTAGAAGAAGCCTCCCGACCGCCCAAGGAGTGTGTGGGGGGATCCCGGCGATCAGGAGAGGTGTGCTTTATAATCTGGGCGATAAATAAAATCAACAATAAAACTCATGATATTGCGCTCATTTTTTGCATAGCACCCTTGCCTGTTTCACGACCCTAAAACAATCCTATAGATAGCTTTGTTTATTAACAAAAAAACGCTACTAGAAAGTGGTAGTAAAAATAAAACAAGAACAACGGAATATAATAAAATGAATACCACACTATGTGACAGTTCTCTTGATGTACTTAACTGCCCCACAGCAATTGAAAAAGCACAAAAGACGAGACAGCATGCACAAAACTGGCGCAATGACATAGATATGCTAATTGGAAATGCGGATAACATCCCCGCACGACCGGCCCGTCCGAAAAAACCTGAACTACGCCACCCCAATGACATGCCAAAGCGTAGAAAGGCAGGGTCAGACAAATCAAAGATCGCCCTACTTCACGCAATAGCGCATATAGAATTAAATGCGATAGATTTGGCGTGGGATATAATAGCCAGATTTTCTCACTACTCTGAGCAAAATCAAAAAAACGGGTTTACTCTGCCAAAAAAATTTTACGACGACTGGGTCAAAGTTGCAGATGATGAAGCAAAACACTTTTTAATGTTGGAAGAACGATTAAATGATTTCGGCGCAACTTACGGTGATTTACCTGCACATGACAGCCTGTGGGAATCAAGCGAAAAAACCGCGCATGACTTTGCCGCACGCCTTGCTATAGTACCAATGGTTTTGGAGGCACGTGGCCTTGATGTTACTCCGGGAATGATTGCAATGATGAAAAAGCAAGAAGACCAAAAAACAGCAGATATGTTACAAATAATACATGATGATGAGGTAACGCACGTAAAAGCGGGAACAGACTGGTTTGAACATTGGTGCTCATATAACGATTTTGACATAGAAACACATTGGCAAGAGCTGGTGAAAAAATACTTTGGTACATCATTGAAACGCCCGTTCAATCACCCATCTCGTGAAAAAGCAGGTATGCTACGAGATTGGTATGAACCATTGGCCGATTTTCAATAACTATTATACTTACAGAAGAAATTACTTGCCGCACCTAAATTGCTTGCACTCTTTGTCGTGGGCTGCTTAGATAGTGGTTATGAGCACAAAAGAAAAAATAAAACGTAAAAAAACGCATAGCAAAGATGGTGACCTTAGTCGCGTTGATGACAGAAAGTTTGGTAAAAAACTTGATGCATTAATCGCAGAATCAGAAGATATGCGTCTTCAAAAAATGAAACAACACCGCACACGTGGTTTTGTTGCGATGAATCTCAATATTCTATTTGTTTTGTTAGGAGTAGCAGGATTTGGGTGGTTCTTCTTAGTTGAGATACTGCTTCTTCCTGCCATTATATGTATAACGGTATCACTTATACCCGCTATATTTTTACATTTTTGGGTTAACAGCCCACTTAAATCATATGTAAAAGAGCATAAAACAATTTTCATGCCTAAGCTGGCAAACACACTGAACGGTTTAAAGTTCCATCCTGAGCGCGGTGTCAGTGCCAAAATCATAGAAAAGCTAGCCGTAGTTCCTGCGCACGATACATATAAAGCGGAAGATTGCTTTATGGGCACATATCGTGGGGTAAAAGTTATTTTTTCTGAAGCACGCCTGTACAGTAAAAACCGTAAAGATGATCCGATATTCGACGGCATTTTCGTTCTATTAGAAACACCTGAGGATGTTATCGACGGACACACAATTATTACTGCGAACAGTAAAATGGTAAAAGCGTACTCAAAAACGCGATGGAAAACCATGAAAGAAGTGCATGTCAGCGTTTCTGATCCGGACTGGGATAAGTTTGACATTTTCTCTACAAAGCCCGAAATGGCTGAACAGTTTGTTGGTGATCGATTGTTAAAAGAACTATCAGAGGCATCAGACGTATTTGATGATTCGCCTCTAACTGCCGTTCTATTTAACAAAAAATACGTATTCATGATGATTCCATATGAAGCGGACATGTTCGAGGCATCAGATTTGTTTGTTCCAGTTACAACAAAAACACAAGCAATGCAGTGTAAAAAAGAGATTGAGCAGCTATTAGAAATAATAGACGTATTTGACCTATATGAACCTATAAAATCTTAACAATACATATGTACACCATGGGGAAATATAAGGGATTTATTTTCCTTATCTCTCAACTGTAGTATATTATTAACCACTGCGTTGTTATAATATTTTACTATTCCACCATATACAGAGAAACTAATGTCAGACACATCATTAAAAAACGAAACGTCATCGGATAAAGAAGAAATTTACAAGACAGTAGATACTGTAAATGTACAATTATCTACTTTAGAGACTTTTATCGCACGCCGCTTTGATGAAATATCTATGGAGATAAATGCATCTGCACAGCAGGCTGACATGGCCGAAGACGGTATCAGCAACAGGTTCTCCGAAATATTAGAAGTTCTAGGTGCTATAAATTATAGTGGCACAGGTGATTCGGCCGCAAACTCTGGTGTTGAACTAGAAAGCGTTATAAAAGAAACAGAAGTTGCAGCAAATGAAATAATGGACTCTGCAGATGTCATTATGGACTGCATTAACAATGATGCCGACTGGGAGGATAAAGAAAAAAGAAACTCTCACCGCACCACTATAGGGGACGAAGTTCAAAAAATACTAATGGCATGTAGCTTCCAAGATCGTACAGGTCAAAGAATACGCAACACATTGGATGACCTTCACGGAATTGAGGACAGGTTGAACTCTACATTTGAAACTCTTGGAATCGAGGTCAAAAAAGACGATGAAGCCATAAAGGAAAGAGTTAAGGATGCATCCAGCCAAGACGACATTGATGCATTGTTCGACTGAGCCTATTGAATCTTTACTACAGAATTATGATGTGCGGTTACATGTTAATGTAATCGCATTTTTTATTAAGCACCGTTAACAAATTAACGTAAAAATTAACAATACCCACCCTGCTATAGCGCCAACCACATAGTATTACCCACCTTTTTCAACAAGTATTCGTCAAGCAAGACAAACATAAAAACCCGCCCCAATACACATAAGCCATTGATATAGCTTAGCTACACTATGATGTATAAAATTTTAAATAAAATCTATTTAAATAAAAGATAAAGTAAAACTATGAATTACTTCGAATTTTATCAATAATTAAATTCATGTTTACTTGCCTCTACTAGTATCTAACTAACAGAGAGGCAATATATTATGAGTTACACAGTTAGTCAGAACAGCCAGCGTCAAGCAGTAATGGGAACAATCATGGGCCTAATGCAAGACTTGCAAAAGTTGGCACCCCACCCTGACCAACCTCAGAATAACGGCCCTCTATTCATCCAAAGTAATCCTAACTTCAAAGCAGCCAACGATCATGATGGTATGCTAGGTAGTATGATACTTGAGAGTGTTCTGGGAACAGCCTTCACGGATGCGGTATCCGAAGTATTTGGAGACTGTGCCCAGAACTTTGATGCAATAAGCGCACTAGAGTGTTACAGCGAGTATATATCTGACGTAGAAGGTAGCGCACAAAAGAAGGCAGCACACGGTCAAGGTACTCTAGCACGCCTTTCAGGACAGTCTATTTCTTCAGGATTTAATATGCGCGGTTCAATCAGCACTGAAATGCAAAGTTTCATGGATGATATGCCAAAGCGTATGAAAACTGAACGTGCCCTTGCTTACTATGCGAAGCAGCTTGAAATGATTGATGCACAAAAACCAGAATATAAAGCACCAGCTCCACGTATGGCTGCTTAATACCCCACCGAAAATACATTAATAAAAATTATGTGTTAGCATCACATAAAAAACATGTAGAAATTTTATAGATTTATCCTAATATGCTAAAGTGATCATGAATTATTTTATGCACTGTATATAGCTTGGATTAATCAATGAATATAGATACATCATTACTTCGTGAAAAATTTACTATTAGCGAAAAAACAGAGCACCAAGGTGATAAGGCAATGAAAATAATATGCCCTAGCACACGCATGTCTATACATTTGCAATCAGGCGAACTTCCCAAGGAAACATACGTTATTCGCAGCTACAACATGCATAGTGGTACACGAATTGCGGCCCAGTTAATACATGACTATGAAAAAAACGGCCCTATTATGAGCCGATCAATATCCATTGACTGGACAGAATTATGGGATAATTCATTAAGTAGTTACGAGAGAATACATAACGCAGACCGTTGGGTTGTTATATACCACAAAGGTGTTCCTGTTTTCTCTGCCGGGGAATATCACTCATTCCTTGATGTGATTGAAAAATGCGATGCCCTGAATAAAGACAGTTACGACAAATCTATAAAGATAGCAGAACAAGCCTTTAGACAAGCAGGAAAAGATACAACAATTACTTGTGACAGTACGGTCGCATTAATATCTATATTAGCAAAAGACAGTGGCCGATGTTCCATGGTAATTCGTGGGCCTAACAATACGACTACGTTTAATTACTCTCTTAAACCTATCGATAAGAACGAAAACTTAAATATACCTCAAGGCCTAAGCACGGCGGCAGATTTCCTAGAGGGGGTACAACTTTCATATATGGTTGGCTTTAATTCAGAGCAACTAAACCAAGGCGTAATTAGTAAATACTCTGATGAAGAAAAGAAAATGATCAAAGCCAGAGAGCGCCTTACAGAATTAAACGCACTAATAAACAGCATGGAAAGACGTTGTAAGGTAAGGTACAGACCTGAACGCCCCGATTTCGAAACATTGATTTTACAAACAGAAAAGCACGCAAAGAATGTAGATCTGCATGAAGAGGATGAAATCTATATAGATTAAGAAAAAATATATTCTCTAGCAAATAACAGATTATTAAAATCAGTTTTCAACACAAATAAACATATAAATATCAGCACCTTATGCATCGGTATGAAATCGGCATTATATCCCCTTTTTTTTGCCACAATTGACGTGCATAATCTTTAATAGATGAATTGAGACCTTCAAGAGAGGTAAACTCACAAAGAGATTTTATTTTTCCCTCAAAACATCCAATTTGCTTACTTACTTTATTCATACCGCTGCCTCTTACCAGGGCAGTGGTTTTGATTCAGGCCTAATTTTATATCAAAATATTACTGTTCTTCGATAAATCATAAGGTTACACAATAAATTTATTGCTGATTTTATCTTGATAACGCGTTAAGCTTATCACCCTTATTTCATAAAAAAGGTAGATTATGCCAGAAGATAAAAGAAGAAGAACATCAGTTGTTCAAGCAGGAATCGGTTCAGACAAAGCATACAAGGCCGTGATATCACCTTTATACATGTCATCTACCTTTGAGATCGATGGCATAGACAAACATTCGAAATATGAATATTCGCGCACGCGTAACCCAAATCGTGATGAACTAGCGGACGCACTAACAACATTAGAACACGGAATCGGTGGGTGCGTTACTTCCTCAGGAATGGCCGCCTTAACACTGACTTTACATTTACTAAATCCCGATGACTTAATTATAGCACCTTTTGATTGTTACGGACGATCATATCGGCTGCTTTGTGCTTTATCAGAAAAAGGTCATTTTAAACTGAAATTCATAGATCAATACAATAAAGAATCTGTTGAAGAAGCATTTGAATCCAAACCTAAAATGGTATTGATAGAAAGCCCAAGTAACCCGGTTATGCGTACCGCCGATATTCGTCATATATCAAAATGTGCAAAAGAGCATAATACAATCGTTGCCGTTGATAACACATTTTTGTCCCCTATGCTGCAACAACCATTAAAGCTGGGCGCGGATATCGTTTTCCACTCTACTACTAAGTTCCTAAACGGGCACAGCGATGTTGTAGGTGGATGTGTTATAACCTCTGACAAAGACATACTAAGCGATTTGGAGTTTTGGGCTAATTCTTTGGGACTTATCGGCGCTCCATTTGACAGCTATATGACGCTACGTGGAATGAGAACATTGGAATTGCGCATTCATCGCGCGCAAGAAAATGCACAGATAATTGCAGAAATGCTGAACAATCATGAAAAGGTCAAGACCGTTTACTATCCTGGATTACCCGAACATTCAGGACATGAAATCGCAAAACGACAACAAGATGGATTTGGAGCAATCCTCAGCTTTGAAATTAAAGGAAGCAAAGAAAACACAATTGATTTTGTCGATAATTTAGAAATATTCCGACTTGCCCAATCTTTAGGGGGAACTGAGAGCTTAATAAACCATCCCGCATCCATGACACATGTATCAATGGGGGAAGAGGCTCGGACAAAAGCAGGAGTAACAGATCAACTACTACGCCTTTCCGTAGGAGTAGAACATATTGATGACCTAATATCGGATCTAGAGCAATCTTTAGCAAACATAGCATAGACGTATAAAATGAATAAAATCATATACATAATACCTATTATGGTTATGGCTTGGCTAGGGTATCTTCAAATATCAAAGCCAGAAGAAGAAAAAATAGACACAACCCTGATATCAGTGGATGTTCCGGAATTTTCATTTAAGGAAGCATCGCTAACAAAATGGCGAACCAACAACATCGTTTCGTCTAACGACCTACCTCGCCAAGTTATGATGATAAACATATTCGCCAGCTGGTGTATGGCATGTTATAGAGAGCACAAACAGATTGTAGAGTTGGCAGAAAAACACAACCTAACCATTTACGGAATCGCTTATAACGACACGGAAAAGGCACTGGCTAAATTTTTCAAAAAACGAAAAAACCCATACAGTAAGCTGCTTATAACACCTACTATTTACAATACCAACATATGGGGAATGACGGGAATGCCCGAAAGCTTCATTGTTGATGTAAACGGAAAAATAAGATATCGGCACAAAGGGCCAATATTGAAACAACATGTTGAGACAATAATAATCCCCATCATTGAAAAGTTATCAAAATGACTCCAATTGCAATTTGCCTGATCATCAGCGGTATTATTACATTACTAATCACAATACCTATAATGCAAAAAAGGCCTTATATATGCTATTTTTTGATGGTTTCCATACCGTTAATAACATTAGCAACCGCACTATACTTCTTTCCGATAGAACAAGCACCACCGCCACAAAACGAAACCGAGCGTGCCGAAACTCATATTAAAAATGGTGATTTCATTAACGCAATCAACATATTAGAGAACTCAATTAAAAAGAACGAAGGAAGTGAAGAGAACATAATACAACTGGGAAGAGCATATTTTGCCAAAGGATTACTTCACGCCGAAAATAACGAAAAAGAGAAAGCTCTAATTAACCTAAGAAAGGCTCAAACCATATTCCCCGAAGACAGCTACTACCTTACTGATTTACAAGGGTTCATTGACAAGATAGAAGCCATGGATATGGACACCCAAGAAACCGAAAAATAAGATATCTACTTCAATAAATTGGAATAAAGCTTCGCTTTTCTTTTCTCAAAAGACGGGCATTTATCATCCACACTATTATATTCTTCAAGACTGTCTACAGCGCGTTGTCTTTCTTGACGATCAATACCCATTTTGCGGTATTCCAATTCAAGAATTTGCCCAACTACACGACCCATTTTATGAGATACTTCTTTAACTCGCCCTACTTGTACAGGACCTGCGGAAAAGCCACGCGATTTTAGAGCAGTAATAAGTTTCTTACCCATAGATTTTGCGTATTTATTTACAACTTCACGATCAACACGCACATGTTTCATTTCATGGCCTAAAATCGCTTTGCGCATGCAGTGGTCTTTGGAAAGCTCTTTAGCAATTACTATTGTAGGCTCTATATTAAGGTTAACCGTAATATCTTTATACCATATACATGCATAACCATATTTTTTGTTAACAGATTGCCCGAATTGTATATTGTGCTCTAACTGGATTTTACCTTTCATGAAACCTTGTGTAATCGTAGTTCCGTGGAATCCATACGGGTCAACAGTATCCATACTGTAACCCTGTATTTTTTTTAGGCTTTGCTTGTAATCATGTTTAACCTTTGCCGTTCGTGGAACGATATTGATTTTTGTTGGCTCATGCGATGGACAAACAGGCGCGCCCCCTGCGAGAATCAATAAAGACGATAATGTAATTGGATCAAATACAAACATAAAAAACCTTAGCTTATCCCCTAAATCATTTACTTTAGATGTAAATCCTATATAAAAAGTAAAAACAAGGAAAAACTATAGGATATAATCATGTTTCTACTTTGGACTGTTGTTAACATTATAACATTTGTGATCAATTTATACATCCTAGTAATTGTTGCACAAGTTGCATTAAGCTGGCTAATTGCTTTTGATATTGTTAACGCAGATAATGATGCCGCAATTAGGTTGAGTACACTTTTGAAAAAGCTGACAGACCCTGTATTTATTCCGGTTAGAAAGTATGTTCCCCCAATGGGTGGTATGGACTTCACACCGCTAATAGTGATTATCGCTATACAGCTCATACCCGGCCTATTATTTACCCTTATCCTTTAATAAACAGGAACAAGATCAATGACAGATATTATTGACGGAAAAGCAGTATCAAAAAAATTAAAAGAAGATCTGGCGCAAGAGATTGCCGCAATGGACAGCCAACCCGGACTTGCAGTTATATTGGTTGGCGATGACCCGGCATCAAAAGTGTATGTAAGCAATAAGATCAAAGCATGTGAAAAAACCGGTATACGCAGTATTGAGCACCGCCTGCCATCTGACACCACAGATCAAATCATTGAAGACCTTATCTTAACGCTAAATAATGATAGCGAAGTTGATGGTATTTTACTTCAACTACCTTTGCCTAAGCACCTCGATAGTGACAGGCTTGTACAGTTGATATCTGCAAATAAAGACGTTGACGGCCTTAACCTCCTCAATGCAGGGGCACTAGTTGCGGGTGTGGATGGTATGGTTCCATGCACACCACAAGGCAGTTTAATGTTGATAAAGAGTGTTATAAATGACTTAAGCGGCCTTAATGCTGTTGTTATTGGCAGGTCTTTATTATTCGGCAAACCTATGGCACAGCTATTACTTAAAGAAAACTGCACTGTTACTATGGCTCATTCAAGAACTAAGAACCTTGATGAAGTTTGTCGCAATGCGGATATACTTGTTGCCGCAGTTGGCCGAGAGAAAATGGTTAAATCAAATTGGGTTAAACCGGGAGCATGCGTAATTGATGTTGGTATTAATCGCATGGAAAACGGAAAGCTATGTGGTGATGTAGATTACGATAATGTATCAGACATTGCGGGATCAATAACCCCAGTACCCGGTGGCGTCGGGCCCATGACAATTGCTTGTTTACTTGCTAATACTCTAAAGGCCCATAGAAACAACAGGTGATATAATAAGATACATATTAATGGACCATAACGCTAAATGGTCTATAAACTCTTATTTCCTTAAGTTTTGTTTGCTTGATAACGGATAAATTGTAAAATTTAACATTAGCCTTAGCATTAGCTATTATTATCTCAGGGTAATATATTTCGTAAATTTCAGGATCATTAAATACGTGCATCAATAATCTTTCGTTAGAATCAATCCAACTCTTCAAACTAACCAAGAATGTCCGCACAGTAGTTTTATTCTGCTTAAAAGCAGTTCTAATTACCGGCGATATTGTTTCGTCATTATTAATTATCTCCTCAATATCATAGACCTCTTTTTCTAAAGCCTTTTTCCAGTATTTATAGATAATAGCAGCTTTACGAGTATTTTTTATTTGATCTTTTAGGTATTCCTCATTTTCAAAGACCTCAAGGTTACCAACATGAGCCATATATCTTCTTATTTCATAACCATAGTGATCAAATTCCGGTGGAATACTTTTATTGACCCCTTGCACTAACCTATCAACGCGCTCTTTCATACTGGTTATAGGTTGGCGTTTTTTATATTTAACAACACCTATATTAGGCTCTAAAGGCATTTCATCATCATCATCTATCATTACAGAAGTAGATCGAAGTTCGGGCATAACTATATCCGTACCGGATGTAACCTTCGCCCTAGCATAAGTATTTTGAGGAACAACAATCGCCACAAGAGCTATAATAAACATAATATTAGGCATATATAAAAAAAGACCCTACTGAATTTAAATTACAGAAAATAATCGGATGATTATAGTATATATTAATTATAAAATCCAGAAATAGGTAATCATCATTGTTAATCATTCCAATATATCCTTTCATCCACTGAAAATGCGCGCTTATCCTCACTTCTTTTGTACACATAAATACCCAATACAGACAGGCCTACCGCCCATATAGCACTTAGGTTACCCATCGCCGCCATTACCATTCCTGACTTTGAAGTGTCAAAGATAATAACATATGCAACACCAAGCATTTGAGCAGCCCACGTAAAAGCCATCAAATATCCAAATGTTGGGCGCATTCTCCTAACATATTTGTCACTTGATGAAACTTCTGCGCGCAAAGATTTATTTATTTCAGAAAGGGTTGTTTGGTAATTTTTCATCTCCAGATCGGCCATTGCTTCTGTATGGCGGTTTGCTTCTGCCAACTGTTCAGGAGATATACCGCCACTTTTTATAGTTTCAGAAACATCTTCCAGAGCCTTTGATGCAGTTTTCGCCACAGGATTATCCAAAGCACCCAAAACACTGCACACTACACTTATTAAAACAGGCAATCCCATTTGCGATAAAAATGCAGATAACATTACTTACCCCTCCACTAATTTATAAAATTTATGATTTCCTACTACCGTTGTGACAGTTTTACCTTTCGCCCAATACGGCATGATAGACGATGCGTGATAATGAGTTGAACCCAATGTATTATCATCAAGAACACCAATAACAGCCCTTCTAGATATTCGTAGAGCAGTTTTAAAATTAGGGTCTTTCTCTTCTACTGATTGTAACTTTTTAAAGTTAGGGTCACTACGATTCCAACAGGAGAACTGATATGGCTTTTGGCATACTTGAATAATATTATTGCCCCACCAGAATTTGCCACGCTCTTTCGCAACCTTCACACGATTAAGTATCACATTGGCAACAGCAACCATGCCAGCACTACCCTCTCCACGTGCTTCCCCCCAAAGAGTGCGGGCAAGCACATCAACCGTCATTTCATCATAAAAATCTTGCATAGTTTTTTCATCACCAGACGCAGAATCGTTTTGGCACAATGAATCAACAGCAATAAGCTTTGGCTTCTTACTCATCATAATTTCCTTTTTAATTTAATTGTGGGTTACTTTTTAGAGGCACTAAGCCCCTCGGTTTTTAAAGCGGTCTTATCTAACTTCGCTTCAATTCTTAGTAAATGCTTTATGATGCTGCTCTCTGCGCTTCGCAAATCTTTTTGTGATGCATAGTTCTTTGCAACTTCCAACTTGAAAGCAAATAAGGCATCACGCAATTGATCACATCTGCGATCAAGTGTTATTTGAATGTGCGTTACCGCCTTATTGGTGTCATTACGTGTACGCCAAATCATCAACAACAAACCCGCCATAGCGGGAAGGTCAACAACAGTGATCCACCATAAAAGGTCATTTGAAATTTCAGTCATTATCTTTTCCCTAATTCTGTTTAAACATGAAAATCGCTTTTAGCCGAATGCGCGCCAGAGCCTTTCATCCAACTATGCCCTCCTCTCATATGAAGGCGCTCCATACGGTCAGGCTGTAAGGACAATGCCCCTGCAACAGCATCAAGGCCATCATCATGCCCTTTGTTTTTTCCCGGCGACCATTCTCGCATTTCCATTAAAAATGGTGTTTTTGATACACTGTCATGTACATATAAACGCCCTGCCGCCATCACTGCGTCAAACCCTTCTAATATTCGTATATCTTTATTTCTGGTGCTTGATACGTCGCGAACACGACATGGCGCACGCGCCTTAACCAGAACATTACGTAAAATATTAGGTAAAAACCGCCCTATACCGTTAATTTCTACGGCCACTGAAGGCAGATAAAATTCTTTGGCTAGCCTAGCTACTTGCTGCGCCTGCTGAGTTGCCTCATCAATATCACTGTTTTCATCTACGTTAAGATAAGAAATATGATGCAAATAATAATTGCCACCTTCATCGCCAAATATAACTGCGACAACGCTGTTATCTCCACCTGACTTACCGAACGCGGGATCCCACCAACATGACGCGCCTACTATTTTATGCTGCCCTATATATAGGGCGTTAATCTCTTTTGCATATTCTAAAGGAGCATCGTAGAAACGAAGCAATTCAGGGTTTAGTCTACCCTCCATAATATTTACGGACTTCAACATCATCTGAGAATCAAATTTATTTGGTCCTGCGCTGCGCTTTATTCGCGATATTTGTTTTTTGCTATAACGTTCCGGCCAAGCGCTGTTACCCTTTTCATCAAGAATAGGAAGCAATAACCGTTTAAAACCATCTAAGAAAATATAATCTTCACCGATTTCTTTACGTACAACATCTGAATAAATAGAGAAGTAATGATGAGGAGTGCCAACATATAATTGTGTACCGCCAACCGTAAGAACATAAGGTATTTCACCTAGTCTTTCGCGCAAATTATCACGCTTTTCTACGCTATCACATGTATTGGGAACTTCTACATCATCACAAATAACTATGTCTGCTCTACTACCGGTTATATTAGAGCTAACCCCCTTTGCCATCATTGATGGATCACGCAGCTCAAGACACCTTTGAACTGTAAAACGATCCGATGCCCATTGATCTGCACGCGCAGGTTTCAGATCAACAGTCAGGGGATGGCGCTCTATTATACGCTTTACGTTACGAACCATTTTTTTGGCTAATGTAAAATCTGCTGCTAATACTAATATCCTTAAATTAGGGTCACGATATATCAGCCACGCACAAAACATCCCGACTAAAGTTGACTTGCCCGCAGACCTGAAAGCCATCAAGAGCAATGATTTGTCACCTTTTTTCCAGCGTTCTTCCAGCCAACACGCTATATTCATGTGTAAATGAGGGGTACTCATATTCTGCTGCTGATTCCATAAGACTATAAACTGTATGAAATCCGCACTATTCAACGAATATTCGTTCATTCATTAATCTCCGTAACCTATTTTTGCAAAAATGAATCAATCTCGCTTTGTGCAGATTGCATAAGCTTATCTATCTCCTTTTGTGCCTGCTTATCGTTTAGGCGATCATCAGGTAGATCGGCCCAGCGCGCTAGTTTTATAAGTAATTCAATGTGCGCCACCGATACCTTGCAGGCATCGTGATGCTTTTTAAATGCGACTGGGTCACCTGATATTTCCTGACGGGAAAATGTGCGATATGATGACATTGCTGTTTCCAGCGCTTTTGGTAAAAACATTGATATACGCGCGCGCATTTCTGCTTCTATTTGAGGCATAGTTAGTCCTTTATTGTTTTAAAATTCGTAAATGGATATACGGCGATTACAGGTGTTTGCTGACTATGAACCATTGCCCACCATCAGATACAACGGTTATTGCACTATATTGGCCAGCAAGTGGTTGCGAAGAGTTATCAGGACCTGATCCACCCTGTTCCGTAACATTAATTACATTAGAAGAGCCATCTGTTTTCTTTAAAGTAACAGTACGTCCTACTGCCTCGGCGGCATTTGCTGGTGGCAGTCTGGCTGTCATTGTTCCACCAAAGCTGGACAATAAATAAACATCTACGGCCATATCAATGTCATATGTACCACTTCCGTCAAAGAACCTTGTATTTCCTGCCGATCTGTTAGAAGCAATAACAAACCACTCTGCACCGTTAGACAACATCATTACATAGTCATTTTCAGCACCAAGGAAGAAGTCCTTACCATCTGCACCTGCCCCACCATCTTCTGTTACTGTAATCACATTAGATGAACTGTCAGTTTTCTTAACCAACATCATAACACCAACCGCATCACTTGCAGAGGGCAATACCACATTCAACGCGCCACCGAATGACGACACTAAATGAACTGAGTGTGAAGTATCAAGAGTAACAGTACCACTGGCATCTATGAATTCTGTATCATAGCGTTGCAAAGTTGCATTCATATCTGTAACCGTTGTTTTTTGCATACGATTTTTGTATGGGTAACCTGCATTATAGGCGCTGTATTCTCCACCAGACAAATCCCAGATTGCGGCTCCATCACTTACCGATAACAAATTATATATTGAGGTTTCAATTGAACCTGCCTCTAATTTTATATTAGGGACAAGGTTATTGCTCTCTGCATATGGGTTAACAAGTAATGTTTTATCGGAATTAGACCCAATAATAAAACACCCCTGCGCAGTGCCTTTTACATTGGCTTCACAATCAATAAAACTGTTGTTAAACCTGCCATGTTCGACATAAAAGCCCGCACCTGTTATATCCGCACCCAAAGAATATGCGCGACAATTATGAAACTTATTAGCATTGGGCGTATCGCCTGCACCTGACTTAGTTAAATGAAAACCATGTGTAGCGGGCTGCTCTACCAGTACACGCGTCAAATTGTTCCAATAACATGGCTTATTCATGTCATTATAACCATCAAGTTGCACCCCGATATTAGATTGCGCAATTGTCACATCAGTGATTGCACATTGCACAACAGGACGAGTAAGCCCAAACAACTTAACACCTATATCTCCTTGCTCTATACGAAGATTTGCGACACCCACATGGTCTTCAACAATTTCCAAAATGTTGAAACTATTACTGTTACCTAATAAGACAGATTTCTGACCTGCACCGATCAAAGATTGCCTAGCGTTCAGGCGTATCGTGCTGCTCACCAAATATTCTCCTTCGGGTAAGAAAACAGAACCATGTGCAGCAATAGCATTTTGAATTGCGGTAGTATCATCACTCAGACCATCACCAACTGCGCCAAAATCTTTGACAGACACCATATCTGATAATTTATCCGTAGACGTTCTTGTTGTTGCCCCAGAACCATGTGCCGTAAAATCAGGTGACGCCATTGATCCTTCTAAAGGCACCGCCACAGGGTTACCATCACCATCGAACCCTAGTGCTTTATTAGATCTAACTGATCTATCAGGTAATTCTACATTACCCGGAGTTTCATGATCGGAGTAGCGCAACATCATGTCATTATCACGGTTCACTTGTTGCAAGCTCGCAACTATGTAATCAAGCTCATTATTAATGCTTTGCGCCGAGAAGTCTCCACCTTCTAAAAAATCGGTTATACGCTCAATCGGCAATATGCGCGCTAATGTTATTATAACGCCATTATCGGGCGCGGTATCAAATACCACATGACCTCCAATAGTATCCCCCGCACCATCAATAATAAAACCACTGACCTGTGGTGCACCGTCTAAAAGCACACGCAAATCCTCACTGGCAAATATTGGAAATGCATAGCTGTAACTAGTATCAATACCATCGGCGACATAGCGCACGATTGGTGTAATGTCAGGCATCTTTATATGTTCGTTCATTATTTATAACTCCTATAATTTGTAAAATGCAGATTAAAACAGTGATCCGAACAAGCGCTCACCCGTCGATAACTGGTTGATTTTCTGCTTTTCCTGTAATTGCGTACGTTGCAAAACGTTCAGAGATTTCTGTTGCGCAAGATCCTGATCTATTGAAGTTATACGAAGAGCATCAAGCTGTTCTCTCTTCTGCTTTTCCGCATCAGATTCTTCAAACAAACCAAGCAGAACTGCCTGTGAAGAACCACTACCTGAACTAATGCCTTGTGCGCCAAAATTTGCACGCTGACGTGATACAGCACGACGCAGTGCTTTTTTACGCTCTTCTTCTGCCTCTTGTGCATCAATAGCAATTTTTTGTTTATTTAACGCTGCATCTGCTGCGGATTGCTGCTCTTGCAGAGATTGTTGCGCACGCAACTGTTCTAACGCAATATCTTTACTGTTATCTGACCTTCTGCCCGACAGCTCATTGGCAATTAAACCAGCGCCCTGAGAGACAATTGTACTAGTTAAAACAGGTACTAAAGAAGCCATACCAAATTCCTTTTCTTATCTATTATTGCTATATTTTAATCGTTAACTTTTATTTCCAGACTGACTGATAACAACGTAAATGGCAGAGGAGAGCTTTGCTCTATTCTCCATAGAGGCTGCGTACCGTCTTTTTGCCAACCAAGGCTACGCACCTTAACATCTCCACTTACTGTGGGTGCTGATGTATCCAAGATATCTTCCTCACCAATTTGTTTAAGCGATACGTCTTGCGCGCCTCGTCCCACATCAAGCCGTAAAGCAGCAGTATCTTTTACACGAAATATACCCTCAACAAGACGCAGTCTGCGCCCTGATCCAACTTGCCCTACTTCATTAGGTGGCAAGGGTTCAACGACATGGGTGTAAGGTAAACCTATTTCAACTGAGCTGGCCGGCTCATCAAGCGTTATCAAGCCGCCGACAACATTTTGAGACGTAACAACTGCACCATCGGCCACGATTGAGACCTCTTCACCCTCAAGATGATCGAGGCCTGACCAAACACTTGCCGGTGATGCGACTTCTCCTGATAATGCTGAATCAAGGTGAAGTGATGCGTCCAGCTGCTCAATCATAAAAGTACCGTTACGCTCAACCAGCATATATACATCATCACCGACAACAGATACTGATTTCACATTTCCATCCGTCTCATGTAGCGTCCAAGCCGATACTTTCTCTGCACGGAACACCGTTAAGCTTGCGAATTTACCATCGCCGCGTACAACAAACAGCAACCTGTTTCTTTGATCGTAATCTTGATCAACGGGGTCTTCAACCACGTGCCTTGATAACAAAGCCAGATCGGTTGAGGTATATGCGGCCTCTAAATCAGTATAGAGATATTCATGTATCTCTTGTGCATTACGCGCAACATACAAAGTCGCACCATCGACATTCACAGGCGGTATATAACGATCAATACGCGATCCAGTGCGTGTTTGCCGCCTTATTTGAACAGAAGACGGCGTGAGAGGATCACCCGTGACCATCCACTCTGCACCACTGGTGAATAACTGCAAATGGCGGGAAGAAAAAATCCCGCGTATCGCATTCACCTGATCTGATAAAATAGAGAATTCAATGGCTTCATCATCCAGCCCCTCTCCCAAATCAAAATTAAATAAATCACCTGATTTAGAAAACCATAAACGATTGGGTAAATCACGAGAACCACCTATTACTAATCGATCTTGATGGAATGCGACGCTTACCGGATAACCACGAACGGAACTAAATGCCTGTTCAAACCAATCAATCGTCGGATCTGTTGACAATAACTCATCAATAACTGTGGCGGTAACAACTGTCGGAGAATCATAATCAGTTATTTCAACATCTTTGCCACCAATGCGAAGGCGAGTTCCTTCATGTCCTGCAACAAACACATCATCAGAAGCACTGAGTGTTATTGTACCCGTAGTACCACTCGGAGTGAGCGTAGATTCACTTTCTGCGAACTTAAAATATGGATGATATATGATGTTTTCATCGGTAAAGAAGCTCCAATCAGATAAAGTCCACACGCCCATACCACTGCGCACCAGTTTTTTGGGAGGAAGGTCAGGATGCACCATCAATAACGTGTCGGCACTTTGTGTCCATGCAATTTGTGATATTTGGCTTTCATTCCATGGTGAGGGAATGGTGGCCTCCTTAACACCTGATGAATACACATCAATTTGTCCATCTGTGATTACTAGTAATGCCGTTTGTTGAGTGTTAAATTCAAAGGCAATTAATTTACCATCACCCGCGGCACTGTCTATGTAACCTAACCCAAAACGACGCTTAACACCGCCAGTTGGATTAATAAAAACATTACGAAGCTCTAACGCTCCGTTATCATAAGCACGCAAATCTCCGCGTCCCAACAATTCACGAGACACCTCGCCTGCAGTAAATGTGGTTTTCATATTTCTAATTCTGCTCATATTTAATCTTTCTTTTCTTAAAAACAAGGCACAAAAAAACCGCCCAACATGACGGTTTACTTATGATATTTAAATGCGTTACACGGTTACACAACTAGAATGAGCGCTTTATTATTATCGGTCTTCACAACAAAAGCATTACATATCTAGTGTTGGGTTTTCCCCTTCGTCTAAATCTGACAAATCCGCACTATTTACCGAGCCAACAGCAGCGTCAGTTTCACTCATATGAGAGGCCATACTACGTATATTTCTTTTATATGAAGAAGACATTTTCCTGCTGGTCTTTCTTAAAGGTTTTCCATCTTCATTAACATCAGGAAATGCCTCATTTTCAATTGCTTCCAACTCAGCCTTAAAATCATCATCCCAGGGCATTTCTAAATCATCATGTTCCATTTTACACCTTAACTTGTAGAGTATGTCTTCCACTCAAAATATTGATGTAAAAATAGTACCACAACTCAACCACGAACATCAATTAACGTAAAATCTTCAATTTTATTTGGAGTATCCTGCTGTGCGTCAATTTGGCGTGCCCTTTTGAATTCTTTATCCGCCATGGCAAGCATACTCTGCGCACGAGATGTATTTTCTGTAACCGGAATTGTAAATTCTGCGGATAATTGCGCTATTAATGCTTGATCAAAATAAGGCGGAAATACTTCTTCATCCGGTCTGAATACATAGCTTAAAACAACATCAGATGCATTTGTGTGCAGTGTGTTACCGGCGATCCTGAAATTTAGGCCACGTCCCTTAGACCCTGTACCTGCGCTTAAAGCTCTTAAAAAATCATTCGGCAGTGCATAAGCATAAGTGTAATCGGCAAGTGGCGCGCTGGCTAGCTGATTTAAAGACACCTGACCACTGGCGAAGCTCCATGCATATGCAGAAAGTAATGCATCACGCACCTGTTCAAATAATGCGCCGGCTATTTCACTTTCTGCGCTACCTTCATTAAAACCTGTTATCGGCGAAGCACCTATTTTTATTAACGCACGACTGCATAGCCCTATATCAGATAATGCCATGTTGTTCTCCTTATATAAATTATTGCTCCTGTTTAAACGTAACAACCCCAGCCTTAATTAATAAGGTCTGGGGCTGCACTGGTACGATACCGGTAAAGGCTAGCAAGGCGAGCGTGAGGAGCGCGTCAAGCCTTGCCACTTCAGTTTTACAAATTACGCATATGCGCTAATTGAAACTGTGTTGCCATCATTTCCTGTCACAACATAAAACGTTGTAGACGGGCTACCATCGGTATCGATATTCGCGATAATCAAATCATTAGTGCGCAACATATCTACTGCACTATTAAAATAACCACTTGTAGTAATATCGGCATCTTCAGTGGTGAAGTGCCATAAGGTAAAATTGTTTGCGTATGCAAGTACGCTTAAGTCAGATGCTATATAAGCCATATCTTTCTCTCCCATAATTAAGAAAACAGCAAATTAACGCTGAGGTCACGAGCGCGACCTTTTAAATTGAAATAAAAAACGCCTCGTATAATCAAATACAAGGCGCAAAAACTAAGAATTAATTGAGTTGCTTAATCCGGTGTCTCATCACAATTGATTGTAACAATTCCGCCTTCATCAATCAGGCCGGCACCTTGGCTCATCATGTTATTAACAAAATGAGAAGCACGATCACCATGCCATGAAACATCCGTTTGAACATCACTGGCGGCGGCGTGACCAATTGCTGTCTTGTGATAATAATAACAAGACCTAATATCACTACCATCAACAGGAAGTCCTGAATGCGGAATAAATATAGTACCTAGAAACATCTTAGCCTGAGTTATACTGGAAAATGGCAAATTCTCTGCACCGATGTAATCTGCATTAACAAATTCATCAATTGCCAGTAGATCGCTCCACTGTTTCCAACCAACTATACAGAAACGCTGGCCGTCATCGGGAACATCATTCTCTCCAAAAGTTTCAAATGCATTTAAGATTTTATCCTTAGTTAAACCGGTATTAGAATCCGCAATCACGTTATCTGACGCACCTGATAAGGAACTAATAATAAGTTCATCAGTTTTACGCCCTAAAGCTTGTGCACCTGCATTTGCTATAACCTGACGCTCATCTATATTTGTTTTAAGTTCATCAAGACGATCAACCCAATCACCTGCATAATAATCGGATAGTACAACCTCAATGCTAGAATGATCCAAATTCATCACCGGCACCATGCCATGTGTCGCTTTTGTGCTGGCTGTTCCTTTACCGACCTTTTGGAAAACGGCACTGGAACCGTTAACGTCAGATATAGTACGCACAGTATTACGTAGCTTAGAACCTTGACGTTGATATGCTTCATGCACTTCGCGCTCGAACTGCTTTATGAAGGCTTGATCTATTGTTGTAGACATTTTAAACCTCTTTCTTTTGGTTTAGAGTTTATAAAAAGCCGTTTTCTGGTTATCTGAAAGAACTGAAAATCTCTAAGGCCAAACAAAGGGCGTTAAGCACCAAAAACCCTGAAAAAACGTTAATAAACGCCTATATAAAACAGAGTTTTTGGAGTGGCATACCTTACAGACACGAAAAACCGTGTTACCTATTTGGTATAAAATTTCGAAATATATTCTCGTGAATCACGATTTGTGATATAAATTAATCACTAAATTAAGTGACATTTATGACTTTACCTACCCAAAATAGGAATAATTTCATATTATGTCAAGTTTTTTTATATATTACTGCGTATAATGTCTCTAATAGTTAATTTTGCCTTATTTTCAACAAAAATTAACTCTATCTTAACCACATAAATAGTTATGGGAATAAATCATGTTTACTAAGGTCATGAAATCTTCTGATATTTTAAAAGGCAACTCGAACGCACAATCAAAGCGCAGAGAGGCTCGTAGATCTGATGATCGCTGTGTCAGCATCATTAACGGACAAATGCACCCTGTTGAAAATTGGAGTTCAGGAGGAATGCTAATCACCGCAGATGAACGCATATTTTCAATTGGTCAAGATTGCGAATTCACATTAAAATTCAAGCTACGTGATGAAATGATGGAAGTTGACCACAAAGCAAAGATTGTCAGAAAATCCCCCGGTAAAATTGCATTACAATATTTACCCCTTACCAAGAGCACACAAATCGGCTTCCAAAAAGTTGTAGACGATTACGTGTCACAACGTTTCGCAGAATCACAAAGCTGAGAACATTAGTCATATAATATAAACACCGAAAACCTTCCCCACATATGAAGAAGGTTTTATTCGTTACAGACTATTTACCATATAGGTTTTCAAACCCTTGAGTTACTTTAGCAATATAGGCAGGGTCTTTATCTTTCCAATATCTCGGATCACGCATCATTGACGATAACTCAACATCATTAATAGATTGCTCCCCTTGCTTTACATTACGTTGTAAGCTTGGCTCCTCACCTTTCATCATACGATGAAGGGCTATAACACCTTCGTAAGAGCTGGATAAATTATCAAGAACATCATTGGGGAGGTTTTTGCTTCCAAATGACAATAGCTGTCTGGACACCTCTTTCCATTGTTCAACACCGCCAAAATGGTTTACCAGCTTCTCAACCTCACGCTCTGCTTTAAAATCTGCTGCAATTTCGCGCACCATAGGAACCATTTTCTCAGAGGCCAAGTTATACACCTCTTGCGCCTGATCCTGTGTAAACCCTTTTTCATGCAAGCGGTGATTGATTTCACTATCAGATTCAAACATTCCATGTGAACAATCTATACAATATTCATCTGCTGATTTTGGTATAGAGGGGGTTTGAGAAAGTTTCTTCTCCAAGGCTTTATACGACTTCATCAGCAAATCAATTTGAACCTCGCCAGTTTCAGGGTTTTTGAACTTAGTTGGGATATCCGCATTAAGTAAATTCTCTTCCATCTGAACATCATTATTTTGGTTATTCATTTTATACTCTCCTTAGTTTTTTAAAATTATTCTGATTATTGTGTTTGGTTGACCTCTATTGAATTCACCACTTCCGGTAATATTTCACTTCTTACCAGATCACTAGGAACAGCAAGCGCATCTCCTAGAAACTTTACTGCCGCCTGTATATCAACAGACATAGACGCCTCCGGCCCCATAGACAGCACGGTATTCAGCCAGCTCAATGTATTTTGAACGTTTCTTTGGCCTTGTGAACGTGCCAGTGGCGATCGGTAATCAACCGCGACCAAACGACCGTCCAATGATATGTCGGGCACTTCACCACGACGACGCAATATTGAGAATGCACGTTTAATCAACGGAGTTAACAGCTCAGTTTGTAATCGTCCATAAGTCGCCCCTAAAATCAGTGACATCTCGGCAGAGCGCTCCAACACTTCTGTTGCTGTCATACGCGCACCTGCTATGGGTGCTAACTTATCCGTTAGCAAGGCATGACGGATACGGCTTTGCAAGCTGTCTAGCATAAGTTGAGACACATCAAAACGACCTGGCATCTCTAAGGGTTGCAACCCTTTAGACCCTATGGCCTTAGGAATAATACTGCCCGGTGTTAGTTCAATATTTGCAGGGTTTAGAACACCATCATCATCGGCCTGCCAAATTCCAGTTACCGCTATAGATGCATTCTTTAATATCAGTTCAACAACTTTATTAGCAGTCTTTATATCTGGCAAAGCCTTCATCACAGGCGATCTTCCATATACTTCTCCGGGAGATTTTAACCAACGAAACCCTATGATTGGTGATTGATTAAAAACACCTGTTTGCAAAACCACGGGGTCTTTTTGATATATATTTAAATCATCAGATAAAACTGCCATATAATCAAAAACCAAGTCATTTGGCACAACTGCCTCTAACACGTCAAAGCGCAATTGCGGATCTTTCGTTGCAGATTTAATTATATCCGACGGTATTTCTGCATTTGGATATCTGTTTATTAATTGCTCTAACGTCATTGGCAAAGTACGGAATGCACCGTCAAGATATCCTGACACACCCTCTTCCAGTACTATCTGTGACAAAGGTATTGCACCGAATTTAAACGCAGAAAACTCACCTGGTTCTGCCTCTTCGAATGAAATTGCCGCACTTCCCCCTACTACCAGATCCAGATAACATTGATGTATTTCTACAGAGAAATTTGACCTGTCAAAATGAGCTTGTATTGCCTTTGCGGCTTTCTCCAAAACAGGAGCAATAGCATCTGCCTCCGCATTAGATAGATCAGGCCCGGGCTTTAGACCAAACCATTGTGACCATGTCGGTGTTAAATTACCTAACAAGCTGGCTGCTAATTGTTCAGCAGCATCCATTGCCGTTGCATCATATACATGGTTTGTGCGCGCCTTACCCGCGGCAAGGCTGTTGTTAAATCCTCCACGTTGCGGCAGCGCATAATCATAGCAATCCTGCCACAATCCCGTCCATTCATCGCGCCGATTTTTCGCAGACTCATAACGGCGAAGCAAGCTTTTCATTTTAATAATATCTATATCAGCATCCGTTAAATCGGGGCTAAAATTGTCTGTATCTGTAATCATTTATATAATCCCTTAACATTTACTCACCTAACAAGGTCTTTCGACTATTGGCGTTTTCATTTCCTACAAACCCTTGAAAGCTAGTTGCTATAGTTCCGAATCTGCTGCGATTTCTGGATAAAAGGCTTTGACGTCTGTTTTTAACGGCCTCATCTGAACTACCGCCACCATCATCAACATTGGCAGAATCATTATCTACAACCGGATTTGAAGGCTCTGGGGTCGACGGCACATATACTATTTGTGACTGCTGAGGCGCTTTTGGCGATGAACTTAAACTTCCCATGAAATAACTCCCTTATTAAAAAAGCTTGTAATATTATTTTTTATCCTTGAAAGAACAGACGGCCTTTGCGGCGTCTTCGAATTCTTCTGATCCAGATATTTGAACAACTGCCACGGCGTAAAAATAAAACGTTTATGAATGCCCAAAATACGCTTACATGCCTCAACACATGTAAACAGCATTAGAGGAGCAGCCCGGCTAACATCGACATTCAAGCGTGCAGGTATAACCCTGTGACCACGCTCTAAAAGCCAGTTTGGCATATCAAATTCACACGGAACATGATGAACAACCACATCCATATAATTTGCCATTGGGTCAATGCTTATCCATTGTTCACCATCATTAATCAATATAAAGCAGTGCCTATACCCTTTCTTAAGCATGCCAACCATCCGCAGATCGGTTTGATTGGTAAACACAACCCACGCCCGCCTATCATCGCGCTTACTTTCTATTAATTCTGCAATGCTTTTTGTTGTACTATCATTTGAATATGTCATTTTATTATCCTCTTTATGCTACTGTCATTTTTTGATCGAAAAGTGAGGTTTGAATCTCAGCGGACACAGGAGTGGCTTTATGCAGATGTTTAGTCACCCAATTTTGCTTAGTAATAATGCCCTTACTTTCAAAGGCAGGTTCCAGACGATCCATCGCTTCTTCCCACAGGTAAAAAGCACGAGCCTCTTTTACCCTATGGCGCTCCGGCGGCATATTACGCCTGCCGTAGTGACGCAAAACCAACAAATGGTCGCGCAAAAGCTGTCTTTTTCGACATAAACCATCAAGTATTTTTAATATATCAACCGGTTCACAGGGTCTTCGTAACAAACCGTCACCTGCTGTAATACGCGCACCATCATTTCTTGCTTGCTGTGCTGCTATGAACCAGAACCATGCCTCTTCTGCATTTTCAAAAGGAGTAGCACCCTTAACCAAGCAACAGTCATCATAAGAATCATTTTTATCAGCTTTCATTTTAACCATGACCAGCTATTCCCTTCTTTTCGTTATTGAATTTGTGTTTCAGACTAAAAAAGAACGCAACTGTTCCCTTTATGTTCTCTTTATGCTACAACAAAATCACAATGTCAAGATAAAAATAGGATTATTTTCCTGTTTACGTTTTCATGTAATAATGGGACTAATGTCCTAAAGGGTTTTAAACATTACTGAATACATGCTTAAAAGCACAAAAAATAAAGGAAATAACAACATGTTTACGCACGGACAAATATGGCAAGGGATTGACAGACTAGCATCGTCCCACGGCTATTCAGCATCAGGATTGGCAAAGTTGGCGGGACTTGATGCAACGTCATTTAACAAAAGTAAAAGAACAAGCCCTGATGGAAAACCAAGATGGCCATCAACGGAAAGCATATCAAAAATTCTATCTGTAACCGAATCGACTATGACAGATTTCATTTCATTAATAGATAATCCGACACAGGGTAAACTTTCCCAACAAGACAGAAAACAAATTGCACAGAACGCGGCAAAAGCACTTATAGAAACCAAATCTGTTCTATTTAATGCAGCAGAACCGTTTACGCTTAAATCCGGCAGAAAAAGCCCTGTATACATTGATTGCAGACGCTTAGTCTCATTCGTGAAAGAGCGCAACGACCTTATGGATAACGCTGCGCGTATGCTTACCTCTGACATTGGTGCTGATAAACTTGATATACTTGCCGGTGGCGAGACTGCGGGTATCCCCTATGGCGCGTTTATATCAGATCGAATGAACAAGCCAATGATATATGTACGTAAAGAACCCAAAGGTTATGGTCGTATGGCACAAATAGAAGGTGTATTGCCAGAAAAGAATGAAATCGGCAAAAAACCTAATGTAATCCTGATAGAAGACTTGCAAACTGATGGTGGAAGCAAAAAAATATTCATTGAAGCATTGAGAAATGCAGGAGCAAATGTAGAACATGCCTTCGTAGTGTTCCATTATGGTATTTTTGATGCTAGCGAGCGTAATATGAGTGACCTTGGAATAACACTTCATGCATTAACAACATGGTGGGACGTATTGGATGTTGCAAAAGAAAATAGCTATTTCGACACCAAAACCCTTGAGTCAGTTGAAAGATTTCTTGAAAACCCGGTAAAATGGCAAAATGAATATGATGAAGTTTAACATCTGGGTAAGAAAAATAACCTTATAATAGGCAGATACAATATCTGCTTTAGGAAAATATGGATAATTGAATGAGAATACATTTCCACGCATCGCAAAACCCAAGACCCCAAGCAGCGTTCAAAGAGTTATCTGAACGATATCAACACCATGACCTTGATAATGCTGATATTATTGTGGTGCTTGGTGGTGATGGAGCGATGCTTCGTGCCTTGCACACTTTCACAAATGTAGACTTACCGATTTTCGGACTGAACTTTGGCACATTGGGGTTTTTGCTCAATGAATATAAAAATCAGGATTTAATTGAAAGGATTTCTGCTGCTCAAAGTTATGAAATACACCCCTTATCTATGAATGCTACTGATATAGACGGCAAAACATATTCTAAAATTGCATATAACGAAGTATCATTACTGCGCCAAACACACAGCTCTGCCAAGCTTATGATCTTTGTAAATGATGAGGTTAGAATGCCTTTGCTGGTTTGCGACGGTATTATGCTCTCCACCCCCGTGGGAAGTACCGCTTACAATTCATCTGCAAATGGCCCCATCGTTCCATTAACTGCAAATATTCTTCCTCTAACGCCGATAAGTGCGTTCAGGCCGCGTCGTTGGCCCGGTGCATTAATACGCAACACTTATTCAGTTAAGTTTGAAGTTATAAGACCACTTGAACGCCCTGTTAGCACATCAGCAGATTCATTTGAAATCCGCAACATAACAAGTGTAGACATATGCCAATCAAAAGAAATTTCGGCAAAACTTCTTTTCGACCCTGACAATCACTTAGAAGAACGAATTTACCAAGAGCAATTCGCTCCATAATAATGAGAGTCTTCTTATTATACTTTTCTTGGGCGATTACCACCTAATGCTTTAAGGCGACGACGCTCGGAAAGTTCGTTTTCAATTTGATCTAAACCTTCGAAAAGTTGCTCATTCACATTACCGCCTTTAATAATACCGCCCTCAGGTATTAACCCTAAGCGCTCTGCGATATATTGATATCCTTCAACCAGATCACCGAGGTCTTGACGGAAACGATCTTTATCAAGCTTTTCACCTGTTTTAACATCCCATAGTCGGCAGTTATCAGGTGATATTTCATCTGCAAGTATAATATACAGCTCTCCATGCTCACCCCATATACGGCCGAACTCTAGCTTAAAATCAACAAGTTGCAGACCGATACCGGAAAACAGGCCGTTCAAATAATCATTTACGCGCCACGCCATAGACACCATTTCTTCAAGCTCATACATATCAGCCCAACCGAATGTAACGATATGATCTTCACCTACCAAAGGATCGTTAAGTTCATCTTCCTTATAATAGAACTCTATCAATGGCTTGCGCAGGATTTCGCCCTCTTTCAGGCCAAGGCGCTTACACAACGATCCGGCGGCTATATTACGTACAACCAGCTCAATTGGAATAATTTCAACGCTGCGCACTAATTGCTCACGCATATTAATAGAACGCATAAAGTGTGTCGGAATACCAATGGCCTCTAATTTAGTCATTAAATGCGCGGATATACGATTATTCAACACACCCTTGCCCGCAATGATATCATGCTTTTTACCGTTCATAGCGGTTGCATCATCTTTGAAGTACTGAATAACTGTGCCAGGCTCAGGCCCTTCAAACAGAGTTTTCGCTTTACCTTCATAAATCATTTTACGTCTAACCATTGCGTCTTCCTTAGGCTGTTTTATTCTTAGCTTTTTGTAATATGTTCATATAATAATAGATTTCACAAGATTCAAATGATAGAAAAGTGTTGAATTAATTATTTCAGAAATTATGCCTAGCTTAGGAGATTAAATATGACTTCATTCGATAATCGCGAAACCGCTTTTGAAAATAAATTTGCACATGAAGAAAAACTGGACTTTGCAATAGAGGCACGCCTGTCAAAATTGTTCGGATTGTGGGCTGCGGAGAAGCTTGGCCTAGAGGGAGAAAACGCGCAGACCTATGCGGTTCAAGTAGTGGAAGCCAATTTGGAAGAGCCTGGTTTCGATGATATATTGCGCAAAGTCCGTGCAGATTTTGATGAGAAAAACTTAGATATATCAAACCACATTATGGAAGTTGAACTTGAAAAATGCTTAGAACTGGCAAAAGAACAAGCGAAATAAACATAAAATTAAAGGAACAAAGATATGGCAATGGATGCAGCAACAATTGAAAAAATGATATTAGAGGGCATCCCCGATGCTAGCGTTCGTATAGAAGATTTACGTGGCGACGGCGATCATTACGCAGCACATGTCGAATCACCTAGCTTTGAAGGTAAAAGCCGTGTAATACAACACCAAATGGTTTACAGCGCGTTAAAAGACAAAATGGGTGGAGAGCTGCACGCACTTGCCCTACAAACATCAGTACCAAAATAAAAGGACTAAAAAGTAATGGAAAATATCTTATTCGACAGAATTCGCAAAGAAATCACAGACAATGATGTGGTTCTATTCATGAAAGGAAATGCCGCGTACCCACAATGTGGTTTCTCATCGCTTACTGTGCAAGTACTATCTCAGCTTGGTGTTCAGTTCAAAGACATAAACATCCTTGAAGATAACGAGCTGCGTCAGGGAATCAAAGACTTCACACAATGGCCAACCATACCTCAACTATATGTTAAGGGTGAGTTTGTTGGTGGTTGTGATATCGTACGCGAAATGTACGAATCTGGAGAGCTTAAAACTCTACTGGAAACAAGCGGAATCAAAGTCGCGGCGTAACTACACATTTTTGTATTACAGAAATATTATCTCGTCACTTTACTGTGTCGATAAATTCCGCATGACATCATTAGACCAAACCCAATCAATGCCGCCAACATCGATGTTCCACCATATGATACCAACGGCAATGGTGCCCCCACGACAGGTATTAACCCCATGACCATGGATATATTTATAAATACATAAAGTGAAAAGTTTATACCAATCCCAAGGGCAAGATACTTACCAAAATTATGCTTACATCTCAAAGCAGTTCGCAATGCAGATACGAAGACAAGCAAGAACCCGGCAAGCAACGCCAAGCCTCCCAACAAGCCCCATTCCTCTACCCATAAGGTGAAAATAAAATCAGTTTGTTTTTCGGGCAAAAAATTTAAGTGGCTCTGTGTTCCTTGTAAAAACCCTTTGCCCTCTATCCCTCCTGAGCCAATAGCTATTTTCGATTGGATAATATGGTAGCCTGCACCTAACGGATCAGATTCAGGATTCAAAAACGTCATCACACGTTGCTTTTGATATGCATGCAAGAATTGCCAAATAACAGGGATACTAACACCAACTAGAATTATAGCAGCAACAAACAACCATATAGGCGCACCAGCCAGAAAAATCATCCCCGCACCAGCCATAACAATCATTAAAGACGTACCCAGATCGGGCTGCAATAAGACCAAAGACACAGGCGCCATTATAACCAACACGGGCACTATCAAAAATGATAAATTCCTTGCTTGCTCAGGACTTGCGCCGTTAAAATGTCTTGCCAATGCCATAACCACGGCAATCTTCATCAATTCAGATGGCTGCAACTGCATAAAGCCAAGGTCTATCCAACGCTGCGCTCCCATTCCGACACGTCCTTTAACCTCAACAATTACCAAAAGAATCAGACCTATAAAATATAGTGGCCAAGTCAGGCGATACCACCATTTAATATTAATTAGGGCGATAATAATCATTCCGACCAACCCAACACAGAACCTCATCAAATGCCTTATAGCCCAAGGCTCCATATCGCCCCCAGCAGCAGAGTACAAGGATGCTATACCAACAGATGACACGCAGCAGATCAATAAGATTAACCACCAATTAAGTCTCATTATTTTCTGAGAGAACGTAAGGTCATTCTCAATAAACATTGCTGAAACCATTTATTCACCCTCCCCTTGTGTAAGGTTACTGTTTTTTGGTTTCTTGGGTGGCCATGGGCGCAAAATGCCATTGCCTTCTATTAATTCAGGTTGCATTTGTGTAATAGAAGGATCACGTAACTGCACCTGTTTCAACAGTTCCTTTGCTATCGGCGCAGCAGCACTTGATCCACCGACACCGTGCTCAACCACCACTGCACAAACATATCTGGGCGCATTAGTAGGAGCATAACCAACGAACAATGCGTGATGGCGTTGTGCCCAAGGTAAATCTTCATTTTTAACCCCTAGCCTTCGTTGCTCAGCAGTAATACGTTGCACCTGCGCGGTACCTGTTTTTCCACCCATCGCAAGGTCATCTTCCTCTATACGAGATTTCTTTGCTGTTCCTGTTTTACCATTAACAACCATGTCCATACCACGCATAACTAAATCCAGATGCTTTTTAGGTATTTTCATATCTTCCCATTGTGTCTTGCCAACAAACTTGTCGCCGACATATCCCGTTATCCAGGGATTTACAGCATAGCCGCCATTAACTAGACGAGCAGTCATAACAGCCAATTGCAATGGCGTGGTTCTTATATCCCCTTGCCCAATACTTGATACGATGGTCTCTCCCGGATACCACCTTTTTCCAAAACGAGTGCGCTTCCATTTCTGGTCAACCATCAGACCGGGTTTTTCCTCAGCAAGCTCAAACCCTAACTTAGAACCAAGGCCAAATTTACGTGCCATATCTGCGATAGCATCTATTCCTACTTCTGTAGACATTTTATAGAAATATGTATCGCATGACTGTGCCAACGCCTCGGCCAAGTCAACCTTTCCATGACCATATTTTTTCCAACAATGAAACTTGTCTCTGCCGAATTCATAATGACCGGGACAAAAAACTGTCGTATGTTCGTTTATTATACCTGCTTTCAACCCGGCAAGTGCAGTAATCATTTTAAATGTTGATCCAGGAGGGTACACACCGGAAATAGCCTTATTTGTTTGCGGCAATCCGGGATCATCCATCATAATTTGCCATTGCTCTTGAGAAAAGCCATGAACAAACATATTAGGATCAAAGGCAGGATGAGATGCCAAAGCATAAATAGCCCCAGTATGTGCGTCCATTACAACTGCAGATGCACTTTTATGTGTTGCTAAGACCTCTTGCGTAAAACGCTGCATTTCTCCATCTATTGTCAGGGTAACGCGACCGCCTGATGATGCATTCTTGCGTTTTAACTCACGCACCTCGCGTCCAACAACATTAACTTCAACCTCCGCGGCACCTGCTTTGCCACGAATATCCATATCATACACCTTTTCAATACCGGTTTTACCAATTTTAAATCCGGGCAATTTCAATACAGGATCATCAGTCATGTCTTTTGGTGATACCGCACGAACGTAACCAATTACATGCGCAGTAGCATCTTTATATGGGTATGATCTTACCTCACCTGTATCAATAAATAAGCCAGGTAAGTCAGGCAAATTAACCTCTATTTGTGCGACCTCCGACCAAGTAAGGTCTTCTTTCACAATAAGAGGTAAAAACTTTGCAGTAACCGAAGCATCCTTAATAACACGTTTTATAACATCATCATCTACTGAAATAAGCCCCTGAAGCATTGAAAGAGATTTCTTAAGACCATCAGTCTTCTCAGGGATAATCAAAACTCTATAATTTTGCTCATTAATAGCTAATGGAACGCCAAAACGATCAACTATTTCTCCCCTTGATGGAGCAAGCATCCTTATATTTATTCTATTTTTGTCAGATAGTGTCTTATATCTTTTGCCTTGCGCAACTTGCAACCAAGCCAAACGTGCACCCAAAATACTAAGCCCAAGTAATTGCAAACCACCAACAAAAAAAGCGCGTCTGGAAAAAAACTTTTCACCATAATCATAATCACTGCTAAGCATGAATCACCATTTATTTCACCGCGCTATATTGATCTGGCAGTAACGGTAATACCTTATGAGATAAGTGAAGTAATATGCTGATAACAGGAAACAGTAATATCCCCGATATAACTGTAAATAATACGGGCTGCATCGGTGTCCAATGGAAATGCATAAGGCCGAACAACAACCACTGTAAAAACATGGTTACGGCACTAACTACGCAAAAGCCGAGCCATATGACCATAAATGGTTGCCCGGTTAAGAATAACCGCTGTTCCGAAACAATCTTACGCATAAGCAAGAACACGAGCGAACTAAGTCCGACGGGAAAGCCACTAATAAAATCAAGGCATATACCGCTAACAAACACTAGTAAAGGTGGGATTAGCGTCGGACGGTATATAGACCAATAATATATCGCTATAATCACAAACGGAATTTCAACCGTCACAGACAAAGAAGCAGAGAAAAAAGCCATATTGAAAATAAACAACACAAGCATAACAAAGTACGGCACACAAAGACGTAAAAAAATATCCATTTGTTCTGAAATACCGAACATAGTTATTACCTTATATTTTTATTGACCTTTTGGTCTTTGTATTTCTTCAACATTCAACTGCAAAATTCTAACAATCTGTATTGTGTCAAAGTCCGAAAAAAGAGCCACGCTCTTTACATTACCATTTTGCACAACCATCTTCCCCACAGGCAAGCCATGCGGATACACACCGCCATACCCTGACGTAATAAGGCGCGCTCCCTCTACAATTTCACTATCTTGGGGTAAATGTATAAGATTTGGCGTAGAAGTATTCTGTCCCGACATAATTGCGTGCTGTCCTGTGTCTTCTACCATTACAGGAACTCGCGAATTTATATCAGTAACAAGAAGTATCCTTGATGTAGTATCTGATACTTCGACAATTCTCCCTATCAGCCCATCTCCTGATAACACTGCCAAGCCCTTAGTTATTCCATCTTCTTTACCAACAGATACAAGAAGGCTTTTGACGTAAGTATTACCGGAATCAGAAATAACACGAGCACTGATGTTCTTATATTGCGGATCAACTTTTAAGTTAAGCAATTCACGTAATGATTTGTTTTCAGAATTTAATAATAATGCCGTTTGATACCAATCACGCAACTTAACATTTTCTTGTTCCAGCCTAAGGTTATCCGCCTGCAACTGTGCCAAGCCAGTTACATCATGAAAAAAAATAGCCACATGTTGGAAAGGAACGCTAACCACAAATAAAACGGGAGAGAAAACATCTATTACACCATTCCTTACAGGTTCAATAATATGGGGTTTAAACGAAGAAACCACCATAAGTATTACTGATATGAACATTAACAAAGGCGTTGAAAAAGATGCACCATCCCAAGGGAATGGCATCGTATTGGCGAGACTTTTTACTTTTTCATGTCGTTTCAAAATAGTTATTCTGGATTACAAAATTTAGGTAAAATTATTAATATGTACCAATTAAAACGTGGCGCAGATCTTTTCCTGCTTCTAAAGCATGACCAGTACCAAGAGCAACACAAGACAAAGGATCATCAGCCAATGTAACCGCAAGCCCGGTCGCATGGCGCAGGACATAATCAAGGTTAGTTAACAATGCGCCACCACCTGTTAGAACAATACCCTTATCAACGATATCCGCGGCCAGTTCCGGTGCAGTATGTTCCAAAGCAACTTTCACACCTTCAACAATCTGCCCGACAGGCTCTGATAGAGCTTCGGCAACTTGGCGTTCTGTTATAACGATCTCTTTTGGAACGCCATTCAGTAGGTCACGACCACGAATCTCCATAGTACGTCCTTCACCGTCCGCAGGGACACAAGCAGATCCAATTTCTTTTTTAATTCTTTCAGAGGTACTCTCACCAATCAGTAAGTTATGAACACGACGGATATACGCAATTATCGCCTCATCCATTTTATCACCACCCACACGAACAGAGCGTGCATACACAATTCCACCAAGAGATATAACGGCAACCTCAGTCGTACCACCACCAATATCAACAACCATAGATCCTGTCGCCTCAGTAACAGGCAAGCCGGAACCAATCGCGGCGGCCATCGGCTCTTCAATCAATCTTACTTGACTAGCACCTGCGCTTTCCGCAGATTCCTGTATTGCACGACGCTCAACCGCAGTTGATCCAGATGGAACACAAATAATCATCTTAGGGGAAACAAATGAGCGCCTGTTATGAACTTTACGAATAAAATGCTTAATCATTGCTTCGGTTACTTCAAAGTCTGCGATAACACCATCACGCAAAGGGCGAGTTGCAATGATACTTCCCGGTGTACGGCCAAGCATTTGCTTTGCCTCATCACCAACCGCAAGAACCTGCATTTTCCCGCCGACCACAGAAATTGCAACAACAGACGGTTCATTCAAGACAACCCCCTGATCTTTCACATAGACCAGAGTATTCGCTGTACCTAAATCAATTGCCATATCGGCCGACATAAAGCCAAAAAGTTTGGAGAACATAAACAGCCCCACTCATTCCTTGTTGATAATACTCATAAGATATATTGGGTATAGCAGACTGCATCAGATAATGCACTCACTGTATTTTTATTGCCCACACATTTAAACAAAAGGTTTTCAAGCAAAACAAAACCGCAAGCCTGAACCTGCGGTTTCCTAAAATCCACTAATAAAAGTTAGGAATTACCCCTGACGTGCTTTAAAACGTGGGTTTTTCTTATTGATAACATAAACACGGCCTTTGCGACGGATAACGCGACAGTTACGATCACGTGTCTTCAATGTTTTCAAAGAATTAACAACTTTCATTTTTCAAATTCCTACTTAAAAATATCTATTGAGCGGCGAACATAACGATAAGCAACAAGGTTTGTCAAGCCTTCATATTAAAAAAAACATCTTTCGTTTCAAAACAAAACGCGCATTATTAACTAAACGCTAATACACTACATACATAATGCGTTTGTGGCAATTTTTACGTGTGGGGCCCATAAGCATGAATACAACGGATAAATCACTTAGGAATTTCAGTACTGGCGACATTATAATGAGCCAAGGTGAAAAAGGTGAGAGCGCATACATAATAGAAAGTGGAAGCGTTGAAATTTCAATAGAAAACCCAAATGGAGAGAGCCTGATCGTTGCTACTCGCAGTAGCGGTGCAATAATAGGGGAAATGTCATTAATAGACAAAGCACCGCGAACAGCGACAGTGACAGCAAAGGAAAACTGTACGCTTCTTGAAATAACAAAAGAAGATTTCGCACGTCGCTTGGACGGTTCTGATCCTGTATTAAGAATGACAATGCAGGTGATATTAACAAGATACCGCGACACATTATTACGTGCAGATATACGCCAAGACCCCCTATCCTTTCCGATCGCAGAAAGCATAGAAAGAGAGTATCTGGAAAAAACTGACGCCGTTGACAAAATAAGGATATCTCACGAATTTATAGAAGCCCTATCAAAGGGTGAAATATGTTTACATTATCAACCTCTTATAAATTTCTCAGACGGTTCTGTATACGGATTTGAAGCTCTGATGCGTTGGTTCCACCCTGAACGAGGGTTTATATCCCCCGGTATATTCATACCAATATTAGAAGATAGCGGCCTTATAGTAGAAGCAAGCAAATGGGCATTCACAGAATCATGTAATGCATTGAATCGTATTCAAGATAAAACCAAATACAATAACGAACTTAATATGAGTGTTAACTTCTCCAGCACCGATTTCTCATCCAATGACTTTATTGACAACATAAATGACACCATTACAAAGACAGGCGTAAAAGAGAGCAATATACATTTGGAAATAACAGAACGTCTTTTGATGAATCAACCAGCGAAGGCAAAGGAAACACTAGATTTATGCAGAAAGAACGGTATGGGAATATCTATTGATGATTTCGGCACTGGGTACTCATCGCTCAGTTACCTTCACGCATTCCCCATTAATACTCTTAAAATCGACCAAAGCTTTGTAAGGGATATGCATAAGAAAGAAAGCTCGGAAGCCTTGGTTAAATCAATAATATCACTAGGAAAAAACCTTAGCATGGACATAGTAGCAGAAGGTGTAGAAACAATAGAAGAAGGTAAGCTTCTAAAACAAATGGGCTGTGATTACGCACAAGGTTATTATTTTGCAAAACCTATGAGCGAATCAAACGTTATTGAATGCGTTTCTAATTGGAATAATGGAATGATATAAAACACTATCAATCAGGTAACATTTTATTTGTATGGCTATTACTTTCCTTCCGCAATAAACACACCGTCCCAATCATCGGGCAGAGGAGTTTCTTTCATCATTCTAATGCGCTCTTTATACATTGAATATAAAGACGCACCATAGTCACCTGAAATTTGTTCACACTTCTCTATCATCTCATAAGCCATAGAGAAATTCTGCGACCTGTAATAAGACAACATTTCATCATGTAATGACTTCCAACTTATAAATTCAGTCCCTTTAGCCATAGCATCATCACCAAACAAACCATATATCCTAACCGCCTCTTCACGGCCGACCACTTGTATCAAATCCAACTCTATCATCGCCAAATCCGATGCTTTGGACTGTGTGGTCTCTCCTACTAAAATATTTACTCCATAGTATTTTGTCTGCCCTTCTAAACGAGAGGCCAAGTTAACCGCATCCCCTAACGCGGAATAAGCAAATCGTTGCTTAGACCCCATATTTCCAACAGCACAAAGCCCGGTATTAATGCCTATTCCTGCCATTAGTAGTATAGGCTCTTTTCCCGCTTCTTCTGCGCGTTTCTTTATTCTTTTATTTATTGGGGCTAAGGCGCTATCCATTTGCAATGCAGCAAGACAAGCTGCACGTTCGTGATTTTCGACATCTTTGGGAGCATTCCAAAAAGTCATCATCGCATCGCCAATATATTTATCAACCGTCCCGCCATGATGCATCACTATGTCTGTCATACTGGTCAAAAACTCGTTAATAAGATCAATAAGATCTTCCGGAGACAACCCCTCAGAAATAGCGGTGAAACGCCTTATATCAGAAAATAAAACCGTTAATTCGCGATTCTCTCCACCTAAAGTCAACTTATCAGGGTTCTTCTCTAAATCACGCATAACGGCCGGGGCTACATACATACCAAACGCGTTTCTAATTTGCTTCCTGCGAACTTCTGCACGTGCATATGACAGGATTATAGAGCTAACAAATATTACAGATACAGATAATGATGGATAAACCGGATCAACTAAAAGCCCATAATTCACATAGACATAATACGCCCCGAAAGAGGAAACACCAATTATTAGTGTAAACAGGATCGAGGATATAATAACACCAATGAAAGACGATAATATTATAAACAACAAACCGGTTATAAATATAAACAGAGCTTCTACACCTTTGGTTATAGAAGGACGCAACAGGTACTCTCCTGCTATTATTTGCTCTACCACATTCGCATGAACCTCAACCCCCGGCCTGAAAGGCCTTAACGGTGTACTACGCAAATCCTTTAGTCCTTCTGCGCTTGCCCCCAATAAAACTATTTTCCCTTCCACTTCTTGTTTTGCTTCTTGCGCATATTTTGGATCAAGGAATTTATGTGCAGAAATGTAATCCTTACTTTCACAGAAAAGAGCCGCATTATTGTAATCTTGCTCGTTACAGAAATGGCGATAATGCACGTATAATATGCCGTCCTCTTCTATCGGTACTATCTTGTCACCTATCAAAATACGGTAATTGGTGTCTATCTCTGCGCGCTTACTCTTGGGAACAGCAGCAAGTCTAGCCGCCCCTTTTCTTCCTAAATACGCGACACGCAATGCTTCTAAGCTTAATGATGGATAAAGCTGATCTTTATCAGTAAAGATCATACCAACACGCCTTAAAACACCATCTGCATCAGGGCGCGCCATAAAGCTACCGTTACCTGCTGCATTTTTTGAAAACATAGGAAGGTTAACTGCCGCAGCATCGAAATATGAGGAATTAGACAAAAACACACTTTTCACATCACTGCGCGCAAGTATGCGTTTTTTATGATGCGGTTTATTATTACTCCTATCCTTGCGACCATAAGTGAATGCAGTAACAAATATTTTAGATTTTTTAATCTCTTTAGCAAACATGTCATCATAATTACTGAGATTATCGTTACTATTCTTTATGACATCGGAAAAAATATCGATTTGATCATCCGGCAAGTGAGATAAGAAATAGTGTGGTGATGTATGATCTTCTTCAGAAAACACACCATCAAACGCAATAACCTTTGCCCCCTTGTCACTTAGACTCTTTGTTAACTCTGCCATCACGTTGCGTGGCCATGGCCATTGCCCCACATAGTCCAAAGATGCCTCATCTATATCAACTATTACTACTTTGCCTGATGATTGTCGCGGATGTATCTTATTGAATTGATCAAAAACAGCATGTTGAAGCTCTACCCTTACGGGGTGATTAGAATCGCTAAAAAATACGCACACCAGCAACAAAGAGAAAAGAAACAGAAAATTAACATAGCCCCAGCGCGTTACTCTAAATTTGTTTAACATATGCTCAACGCTCTCTTAGTGCGCGGTCAAACCCACGGCGAAGCGGTTTCATCAAGTAATTCAATATTGTGTGTTTACCTGTAATAACTTCAACATTTGCGACCATTCCTGACGTTATCGGTAAAGGTCGATTTATACTTCCCAGATAATTCCTTTCGGTTCTGACTTCAATTTCAAATAATATATCCCCGTCCCTATCAACTGTACTATTTGCGGCGATACGCGATAACAATCCATCAAGAGCACCATATTTTTGAGGATCATAAGCCGTAATTTTAACCTTCACAGGCTGCCCTACATTCAAAAATGCAATTTCATTTGGTTTTATCTTGGCTATTATCTTTAATTCATCTCCGACAGGAACTATTTCCACCAAACGCATTGCAGGCTCAACAATTCCTCCTATTGTTTGAATCATTATCTGATTTACAATACCATCAACAGGCGCACGTATTTCTGTACGGTCAACCCGATCACCTATTGATTTAAGGCTCTCTTTTAAAGAGGCTATTTGCGTTTTAACTTCACCCAACTCTTCTAAAGCTAATGACTTAAACTTATTATCTTGTGCCTTTCTTTCATTTTCTGCACCGCTAAGCACAGCCTCAAGACCTTTTCTCTTTTGAACTCTGGAATTAATTTTACCTGATATATCTGAAAGCTCTCTTTCAAGCCTTATTTGCTCCATCTTAGGTACAGCGCGCTTAGCAACCATATTTTTGGTTATTGACAGCTCTTTTTTTAACAAAACCTTGCTTTGTGAAAAACCATTTATTTCGGCACGTACCACCTCTAAATCAGCTTTAGCTTTCTTAACTTTATCATCTTGAATTGCATAAGCAGAGAGCAGTTCACTTTGCCTTGATTCGTATAAAGACCTCTCATTTTTTGTAATTTCGGGAGCTTTGCCAGTTATGTGATCAGGCATATCGAAATTACTACCATTTGCCTCTGCTGTTAAACGAACCTTCTTCGCCTCAAGACCTAAGAATCTGGCTTCTGTTCCGCGTTGCTCTGATGAGAACAAAACATCACTAATGCGCAACAAAACTTGCCCTTTTTTAACAAAATCACCTTTTTTAACCAAAATATCTTTAAGAACACCGCCTTCAAGACTCTGAACAACCTGTATTTCTTTAGACGGTACTACCTGACCTTGACCACGGGTTAATTCTTCGATTTCTGTTACACCTGCCCAAACGAAGAAAAACACAAGGAACGAAATCATAGTAAACAATGTTACAGTAACCGGAGTGGCCAGTTTCATTCTGGTTGCTGCCTCTAAGTTACACATATAATCAGTTTCTTTTACGCTCATAATCCTTGCACTCCGGAAACCTTAATTTTGCCAGAATTAAGGGCATCTATAACGTCATCACGTCTTCCATCCATGATAATTTTACCTTCATGAACCAATAACAATCGATCAACCATTGTCAGCATTGAGTGCTTATGCGTTACAAGGACAAGTGTTTTACCCTTCATCTGCTCTCTTACAAATTTACAAAAATTATTTTCTGCCTGCACATCCATGGCACTTGTCGGTTCGTCACAAATTAAAATATTTGGTTTTGTAATCATCGCACGAGCCAATGCGATTGATTGACGCTGCCCACCAGACAAGGCACTGCCTTGTTCCCCCACCGGGGCATCATATCCCATAGGATGACGTGATACAAAATCATCTACCCCTGAACGTTTGGCGCAGGACAATATATCTGCTTCACTAACATTTGGTGCGGATGCTGTTATATTATCCTTAACACTACCTTGAAACAAAACGACGTCTTGCGATAAATAAGCGATGTTCTTACGCAAATCTGCGGGGTCTATCTGACGATAATCCGTGTTATCTGCCAATATGACACCTTCATCTGGTTCATACAGATCAAGCATTAACCTTGCAATAGTGCTTTTCCCTGAACCTACACGCCCAATAATGCCAACACGTTCACCTTGTTGAATAGTAAAAGAAATGTTTTTCAAAATTGGAACGTCTGTCTTTGGGTAAGAGAATGAAACATTTTCAAAACTAATATGCCCTGACAAATCCGGACGACTTAAGAAATCGCGACCTGCAGGCCGCTCAATCTTTGACGACATAATATCATTTAGAGTCTTTAGAGAACTATTGGCATGGTGATATTTTGAAATCAAATTTGCGATCTGACCAACAGGTGCAATAGCCCGCCCCCCCAGTATAACGCATGCTATTAATCCTCCGACGCTCATATCACCATTTTGCACCAAATACATTCCACTGAGAATAATGATTACCGATGCTGTTTGCTGCAAAAATGTTGCAATATTCACACCCAATGCAGATAAAAATCTGGCTTTTTGTGCATATACAGCATCATCACCAACATATTCGCCATATCGCTTACGAAAACGACCATCAGCATGATTAGCTTTAATAGTCTCTAAACCATGTATTGTTTCAATAAGCAGTCCATGTCGTGTTTGCACCGCTTGCACAGACTTGGATATTAAATGCTTCAAGCTCAACTGAATAAAAAACCCGACCACGGCAGCAAGCATAATCATCGCGACGAGTATAAAGGCAATGTGACCACCTAATTGAAAGACAAAGAACAAGAACAGAATAGAGAAAGGTAAATCAACCAAAGCGGTTATGGTAGCGGAGGTAAAGAACTCTCTAACGGAATCAAAATCACGCAACATATTGGCAAAACCACCACTGGAACTTGGCCTATCCGCCAGTCTCATATCAAGTACATGATCGTAAATACGTTGAGATGCAATAACATCTGTACGCCTGCCTGCAAAATCAATCATATAGCCACGTACAGTTCTAAATGCAAAATCAAACATAAATGCAACTAGAGCGCCAATACCAAGCGCCCACCCTGTTTCAATTGCATTATTTGGAATTACCCGATCATAGACATTCATGATAAACAGCGGAGAAACCAAGGCGAATAAATTTATAAATAAAGAGGCCAGTATAACCATTATATATGTTGATTTACTTTGTTGGATAAGCCCCCAGAACCAATGTTTCCCATTATCTACGGATGTTCTTGCAGTATCCGGTGTATTAAAAACTGCGCGCGGATGAATAAAAATTGCATACCCGGTATAGACCTGCATTACGTCTTCAACACTCATTACACTTACTGATCCGGTCTCAGGTAAAAATACCTTCACAGTTTTTTGCTCGTTAAATACTTCTAGTAATATGACAGGATGGTCGCCTTCAAGAAACAAAACACAAGGTAATATAGGTTTTGCTATTTTAGTTACGTCAGCCTTTTTAATAATGTCTGCTTTTAAATTTAAACGATCAGCAGCCAGACAAAACATATCAGGATTGAAACCATTTTCGTCATAAGCAAGCCCTGACTTGATGATCTCAGCGGATTTGGGCTTACCAAAACTATGACACAAATAAACCAAGCAATCGAGCAACAGATCACCACTGGACCTGAACTCGTCATTTCTATTATTTATAGAGGTATCAGTAATCGCTCTATTCTCCTGAGGGTTCAGATATTATAATATCCTTTAAAGTTCCCAATGAAGCCAGCACACCATATTCAGCAGATATAAGATAATATTTGTTATCATTTTCTTCCAAGCGCGCATTAAATAACTGGCTTTCTGCACGCATAAGATCAAGAAGGCTGATACGTGCGCCCTCAAACTTAGCTTCATAAGCGCTCAATAGCTTTTTGTTTAACTCTACCCTCTCTTGCGACAGTAACAATTTGTGTTTCAGCGTATGATAGTTTGAATATGACTGGCGTATATCACGTTCAATTTCACCTTCCAGTGCCTTAGAGCGTGATGCAACTTCATAATGTTCATAACGTTTTTGTCTTACTGACGAAAAATCACGCCCGCCAGTAGAAAAACTCCAATTCATACGAATTACTGCACGGGCATCTTTTGTTTCACCACCGATTTCATCCTTTTTATCAGTTTTAGAATAGGAAATCTCTCCATCGACATTTGGATACATACGAGAGTGTTCTGCCCTCATATCATGGCGAGATGCTTGCGAATCAAACCTCGCCGATTGCAGAGCAGGATGATTGGCATTAGCCAATTCAACAGCAGCATCGATATCATCATCAATAAAATCCGACAAAGACAAAGCTTTGTCATCCTTACTTGCCATATATTTTTGCCCGGATGCCTCTGCAAAAACCGCCATAGCAGAAGATAATTGGCCTTGGTAATCGGATTTAATCCCATCAACAATCATTGCAACATCCCTCGCCTGTTGCAGCTCAACCTCATCAGCGACACCTTGAGAGACCATATCAATTATTCGATCTTCATAATCCTTAACGCGTGCATTTTGCTCAGACATAATCTTAAGTGCACTATTTATCCTTAAGATATCGGCATAGCTTTGTGCCAAGCGAAGAACAACCATACCTTCCATATCGAAGACGCTATGCTGCAAAGATTCTATTTTTGCAGACGCCGATCTCACACGATTTGATACTTCGTAACCATCGAATAACATTTGCCTTACAGTGATATTACCCTCACCAAGACCGGAGTAAGCCGCCCCGCGCGTTACATTAAGACCTCGGCTGGTTGCATTATCTTGATAAGTTCGGCCGGCGGTAAGACCTATAGAAACATCAGGGAAATAATTAGCCACAACAGAATCTTTACCATGTTCCGCCGCGTTGTAGCCTAACTTAGCGCTTTCTATAGCGGGGTGGTTATTCAACGCATAAATAACAGAATCACGTAAATCTTGCGCAGACACAACTGACGGTGTGACTGCTACACACACCGAAAAAACAACAAATCTTAGACCAAATTTAACACACATAAAACACAGGTCAGACATAAGCTAGAGATAAAAAGCGAGAGAATCACGCTCTGATACATTACACTCTAAGCAAAAAACAACTTCAATTCAAGGATAGCAAAAATAACAAACACTAATTACATGTTAATAGTTGGTATATATAATAAAGTGTTACCAGACTACTATAACTTAGCGATCATATTATAATATTTCCCCCTTCACAAAAATCACTAAATAATGCATCATTGCAGCTGCAATTACATTATTTAGGGGATCAAAACCGTGGGTCTAAAAATTTCTATCCCAAAGGAAACTGCAGAACATGAAAAACGTGTGGCAGCATCACCGGAAACAGTTAAAAAGCTTGTATCTCTATCTTGCCAAGTAACTATTGAGACGGGCGCAGGTAATGAAGCAGCTTATACGGACGCAGATTACAAGGATGCCGGTGCAAAAATTGCAAAAGATTTTACAACTACGGTGAAAACATCAGACATTGTATTAAAAGTCCAAGCTCCTAATGCAGAAGAAATAAAAGACATACGAAAAGGCGCATTACTAATTGCGATGCTTGCCCCTTTCACGAATAAAAACATACTTAAAGACTGTGCAAAGTCAAAGATTGATACTTTTTCAATGGAATTTGTTCCGCGCATATCACGCGCACAAAGTATGGATGTATTGTCATCACAATCCAATTTAACCGGATACAAGGCGGTTCTTGATGCAGCAGAGCATTACCCACATGCAATGCCACTCATGATGACTGCCGCAGGTACAGTTCCACCGGCAAAAGTCTTTGTTATGGGTGCAGGAGTAGCCGGACTGCAAGCAATCGCAACGGCACGTAGATTAGGCGCGGTTGTTTCTGCGACAGACGTTCGACCGGCAGCAAAAGAGCAAGTTGAATCCCTTGGTGCTAGCTTTATCGCAGTAGAAAATGAAGAATTTAAACAGGCTGAAACAGACGGCGGATATGCAAAAGAAATGTCTGCTGAATATAAGGCAAAGCAAGCAGAACTTGTAGAAAAGCATATTGCGAAACAAGATATAGTAATAACAACGGCACTTATCCCGGGACGCCCTGCTCCTAAATTAATTAATGCCGCGATGATAAAGTCTATGAAACATGGATCAGTAATAGTTGACCTTGCCGTAGAGGCAGGCGGCAATTGTGCGTCATCGAAGGCAGGAGAAGTCGTTGATAAAGGCGGCGTAACAATTATAGGACATCATAATGTGCCAAGCAGGTTGGCCGCTGACACATCATCACTTTATGCGAAAAACTTATTAAATTTACTAAACCTGATAATAAGTACGGACACAAAAGATCTGGCAATCAATTGGGACGATGAAATTATTCAAGGCATTTGCATGACAAAAGGTGGTGAAATAATTCACCCAAGCTTCTCTACCGCATCGAACAGCAAGACTGAGAAGAAAAAGGCCGAAGATAAGCCTGAGGCGAAAGACAAAAGCACAGACGAGGACAAATAATGCCAACAGATGAAAGAACATTAACGCAGAGCTGGGAAGAACTTGCGCAAACTTTGCAAGAAGCAGCCGATGCAGCCACAGGACTTGCGGAAGATGCAGGTAATATCATCACACAAAGCGGAGCCCACAACGAGCCGTTCATCATAACTGGAATTACTATATTCATCCTTGCATGTTTTGTCGGTTACCACGTTGTTTGGCGTGTTACCCCTGCGCTTCACTCCCCATTAATGGGGTTAACAAACGCAATTTCATCCGTAATCATTGTTGGTGCAGTAATCGCAACTGGCGCAATATCAGAAACAGGGTTTTCAGGATTTTTGGGCTTCATGGCAATCGTCTTTGCTTCAGTTAATATTTTTGGCGGCTTTGTTATTACCAAACGCATGCTTCACATGTTTCAGAAAAAGGGATAAAATATCATGGCTACACTTTCATCTCTTGCATATATAGCATCATCAGTATTGTTCATCCTTGCATTGCGCGGATTATCACACCCTGAATCTGCACGCCGAGGACTTCAGTTCGGCATGATTGGTATGGCATTAGCCATCGTCACGACCCTGTTCGCACCACAAGTAACAAGTTGGACATGGATAATTATTGCCATCGCAATTGGTGGTACGATTGGTACTCATATCGCCAAAACAATTGAAATGACTGCCCTGCCTGAATTAATGGCGGCGTTTCACTCTCTTGTCGGGTTATCGGCCGTATGTGTTGCAGGTGCAGCATTCTACAACCCGGAAGTATTTAATATAGGCACGGTTGGTGAAATAAAAACAGCTAGCCTTATCGAGATGTCACTTGGCTTGGCCATCGGCGCAATCACCTTTACGGGTTCAATAGTTGCATGGGGCAAATTGTGCGGTAAGATATCTGGAAAACCTATAACATTTATAGGACAGCATAAATTAAACGCACTGCTTGGTGGTGCATTGATACTTATGATCGTTTTACTTTGCTGGACAGGAAGTGCCTTTTGGTTCTGGTTAATTGCGCTTGTTGCATTCGGACTTGGCGTATTGATGATCATCCCCATTGGTGGTGCTGATATGCCTGTTATCGTTTCCATGCTTAACTCATACTCAGGTTGGGCAGCAGCGGGGATCGGATTCACCTTGCACAATAACTTGCTGATAATAACAGGCGCGCTTGTCGGTGCATCAGGTGCTATTTTGTCATACATAATGTGCAAGGGAATGAACAGATCATTCATCAGTGTTGTTCTTGGTGGATTTGGTGGAGATGACCAAAATGATGCTTCGGCGGAAGATCTGGGTGATAGAAATGCTAACCTTGGCGCCGCTGAGGATGCTGCCTATATTATGAAGAACGCATCAAAGGTTATCATCGTCCCCGGTTACGGAATGGCCGTGGCACAGGCGCAACACGCGGTGCGTGAGCTTGCAGATACTCTTCAAAAGGAGGGTGTAGAAGTTACCTACGCAATACACCCTGTTGCAGGGCGCATGCCCGGGCACATGAATGTTTTGCTTGCCGAGGCAAATGTCCCATATGATGAAGTGTTCGAAATGGAAGACATAAACAGAGATTTCGCACAAACTGATGTTGTGTATGTAATCGGCGCAAATGATATCACCAATCCTGCGGCAAAGAACGATTCATCATCGCCAATTTATGGCATGCCAATTTTGGATGTTGAGAACGCTAAAACCGTTTTATTTGTAAAGCGCTCATTAGGAAGTGGCTACGCCGGAATAGATAATCCCCTATTCTTTACCGATAACACGATGATGTTATTAGGCGACGCAAAAAAGATGACCGAAAACATCATCAAAGCCATGGAATAATTAGGAGGTTTTTTTTAGAACATCTTTGCTTTCTATTAATTTTTTTACGGCATAATCTTGATGCTGATAGTAAATTTTTGAAAAGAATATCTAATGAATACCAACGAAACACCTCCCGACTTAGAAGAGCGCTTTAAAGAGCCTGTCGGTTGGCGATGGCATAACTTCAAAAGTAATGGCCGAACCATGCGCTTTGGCACATGCACCCCAAATCATGACAAAGCTCCTGATGCTGTGGTTGTATGTCTACAAGGGGTAAGAGAGTTTTCAGAAAAGTATTTTGAAATTGCACGATGGTGTAATGAAAATAATATAACATTTTGGACCTTCGATTGGGCTGGTCAGGGTAAATCAACAAGATATCTTGAAAACACCCAAAAACGTCATGGCGGAGATTTTGATCTAGATGTTGAGGATCTTCACTGCTTAATATTAGAGTATGTAAAACATTCAAGTGTACACACCGATAAAGGCCGTATTCCATTGGCCATGCTTGCTCACTCTATGGGTGCTAATATCGGTATGAGATACATACACAAATATCCTGACACATTTGAATGTGCCGCGTTCACTGCACCGATGATAGGACTAAAAGTGTTTGAAAAAACACCTTCCATTATAGCTGATATTGCAACATCTTTATGTGGGTCTGTTCTTGGTAATTCATATATACCAGGTGGCGGTAATTGGGGAGAGAGCAAAAGGCACCCCAGATTGACCTCTGATCCGATACGTAAATTAATACATGATCAATGGTTGGAGTGTAATGAAGACTTACAAGTTGGTGAGGTTACATATGGATGGTTAAGGGAGGCACAAAAGTCTTGCTCTACCATACAGAATAAATCATTCACCAGCGGAATAAAGCCCCCTTGCCTTTTCGGCATACCAGGGAATGAAGATTTAGTGGATAACATAATTGCCAAAAAGGTTATTGATACAATTGATAAATCCCAAATAGTTGAATACCCAACATCTTTTCATGAAATATTAATGGAATCCGATGATACTAGAGATGATTTTTTAGACAAATTCTATAATTTAATAAAAGAAAACATAATAGATAGACCAGAAACCTTGAAACCTTTTTAAGAACAATGCACAATATAAACTCAAAATAACGGGAGAAATAGAAAATGACTTCAGAATTAAACAGAGAGCAAATTCGCCTGAGCGATAGGATATTATCATCACTTGAGCTTTCTTTAGAACAGGAAGATTATAAACTCTCCGAACTGCTTACACGTGCATTAGAACTTGCGATGACTCGTAATACTGGTGGTGGTGAGTTTATCGAACGTCGGGATTATCCGCCTGAAATAGAAAATGCGATGAGCAGACTTCACGACCTACGCGACAAACAAGACGCGGTATAATAATTATATAAATTACTTAAAAATTGGACGCATAATTTGCGTCCTTTTGCTTTGTTGGAGCCTTTATTACTCAAGAAGAGACAAGGTCTAACCAATCCTGCTCGCTAAGCACCTCAACGCCCAAAGATTGCGCTTTCTTTAACTTAGACCCTGCGTCCTGACCAGCAATAACATAATCTGTTTTCTTAGAAACTGATCCTGAAACCTTCGCTCCTAAAGACTCTGCCTTTGCCTTTGCCTCGGCGCGAGTAATATTAATAAGTGTACCCGTGAACACAACAATTTTCCCTGCTACAACGCTGTTTTGCAACTGTGGAGCTTCATAAGGTTTAATGTTAAGGTTAGAAATCAGATCATTTAAGATATCAATATTCTTTTCTTGCGCGAAAAAGGAAATTAAATCATGTGCCGCAGCCGGGCCTATATCTTCAATGGAAATAAGGCTCTCATATGCTTCGCTTTCATGATCTTGCGCTGCTATCATTGATGATATTAATATGTCTATTGATACATAAGTTGAAGCCAACCTCTTTGCCGTGGCCTCACCAATTTGGCGTATACCCAGCGCATATATAAAACGATTAAGCTCAATTTCACGGCGATCATTTATGGATTTAAACAGGTTTTTCTCTGATAAAGTTCCCCACCCTTCACGCGCACGTATGGGGGTTAAGCTGTTCTCATTATTGCTTTCTAAGTAAAATATATCAGACGGGCTTGTAATAAGCCCCTCCTCCCAAAATGATTCTATAATTTTATCGCCCAGACCATCAATATCAAATGCAAGCCTTGATACAAAGTGCTTTAAACGCTCAATAGCTTGCTTAGGGCAAGTCATACCGCCGCTACAACGGCGAACAGCATCGCCTTCTTCTAATAATGCATCAGACCCGCATTCGGGACATTGTGTTAATGGCTTAAACGCCTCTTCATCACCTGTGCGTTTTGATATTACAGCCTCAACCACTTGCGGTATAACATCACCTGCACGTTGCACAACAACATAATCACCAATGCGAATATCCTTTCGCATAATTTCACCTTCATTATGCAATGTCGCGTTAGACACGACAACACCACCCACGGTAATAGGATCTAGTCGCGCAACAGGAGTTAGTGCGCCGGTTCTTCCGACCTGAACGTCAATTGCATTTATACGGGTAACAACTTGTTCAGCCGGGAATTTATGCGCAGTAGCCCAACGCGGTGAACGTGCAACAAATCCTAAACGATTTTGTAAATCCAGATTGTTTATCTTATAAACTATGCCATCAATTTCATAATCTAAATCGGGGCGGCTTTCTAATACTTCATCATAATTTTCCATTATGTCTTCGATACTGTGACATAACTTATATGGTGTTTCAGGTATCCCCCACTGTGCAATTTTTTGCCTGACTTCTTCTTGAGTATCTGCGAAAGATTCAGATATCTCCCCCAATGCATAACCAAAGAAACCTAAATCACGCCCCTTAGTTATATTTGAATCTAACTGTCTCACACTACCAGCAGCAGCATTACGCGGATTTGCAAAAACAGGTTTGCCATTTTTTTCCTGATTACCATTAAGAATCTGAAATGCAGAACGCCCCATATAAATTTCACCACGAATTTCTAATACATACGGGGCATCGTCAGGTAGTTTTTGCGGTATAGAGGATATAGTCCTTACATTATCGGTTATATCTTCGCCTTCTGCGCCATCACCACGTGTGGCCGCACGAACCAATACACCGCCTTCATATCGTAATGAGCATGAAAGACCATCTATCTTAGGTTCTGCGACCAGTGATATTACCTCATCATCGCCAAGCCCCAAGAATCTACGCGCTTTATCGATAAAGCCTTGTGCATCTTCTTCGCTAAATACGTTAGATAAAGACAACATAGGAACGGCATGTTTAACCTTTTTAAACCCTTTAGCAGGTGCAGAACCAACCTTTTGTGTCGGGCTTTCAGAGTTAGCAAGATCGGGATAATCTTCTTCTAACTTCTCGATCTCAATGCGTAGCTTATCGTAATCGGCATCAGACAATATAGGATCATCATTTTGATAATAGGCTTTATCGGCTGCACGCATTTTATCAGACAGCACTTTATGACGTGACTTTGCATCAACTTCATCTAAATCAAACAAACTCATGCGGCATTATCCAATAACTTATTAGCGGCCGCTCGTGCCTCGGCCGTTATATCAGCACCTGCAAGCATACGGGCAATTTCTTCACATCTTTCATTACGGTCTTTCAACAAGATAATATCTGTCTTTACCTCACCTTTACCGGATTTTTTTACTATCCAATGGTGATCTGCACGTGCGGCAACCTGTGGTGCATGAGTGACAACTAAAACTTGTTTTGAATCCGCCAAAATTGCCAATCTCTCCCCAACTGCATCAGCAGTAGCGCCACCAATTCCCGTATCTACTTCATCGAATATAAAGCTGTGTGTTGAACCTGATTGAGCAATAACAACTTTAAGCGCCAACATAAAACGGGACATTTCTCCGCCTGATGCGATCTTATGTATCGGGCCTGCTTCCCGTCCCGGATTGGTGGACACCAAGAAACGAACCTTGTCCATTCCATGCATGTTCCATTCTATCTCATCTAACTTATCAACTTGCGTTACAAAACGCGCCTTTTCTAATTTCAAAGGGATAAGTTCTTTTTGAACAAGTTTGTTAAGTTTGACGGCAACAGATTTACGCTTTGCACTGATTTTTTCCGCTTGTTCAATATATGCGTCACGTGCACATTTACATTTATTCTTTTGCGCCTGCAAAACATCATCCGCATGCTCAATCATATTCAGTTGATTTGCAATCTTCTCACGAAAGGATGGAAGATCATCAACAGAACAATTATGTTTACGCGCCTGCATACGAAGAGCGTATAATCTGTCATCTATTTCTTCTAAGTTTGCATCACTATCCTGCAGGTCAGAAGATATAGTCTGAACAATAGAATCTGCCTCTGCAATTTCTGATGATGCACGAGAAAGAGCAGCGATTGCATCCTCAACTTTATCATCTGCTTTGCCTGATATCTTATCTAACTCCGCCCAAGCTTGCTGCACCGGGTCATGTTCATTACCCAATATCAAGCTAACATTGCTTAATGATTCCAGAACTATTTCTCGGTGCTTTAATCGTTCTCTTAGAGAAGATAGCTCCGCCTCCTCTCCCGTAACAGGATTAAGTTTTTCAAGGTCTTCTAAAGAAATACGCAAATATTCTTCTTCCCTATGGGCGCGCTCTGACATTTTATAAAGATCGTCCAGCGCTTGCTCTTGATCTTTCCAGTCATCCCAAAACCGCGCAAGATCGCCTTTTATTTTTGCATATTCATCCAACATAGATCGATGTGTTTGTGGGTTCAAAAGCCCTTGTGTTTCAAATTGACCATGTATTTCAACCAAACTATCACCTACTTGCCTTAACAAGCCGACACTTACAGGTTGGTCATTTATGAACGCCCTGCTTTTACCGTTGTTATTCACAACACGGCGCATCAATAAAACATCATCATCAATATTGATGTCTGCATTTTCTAATATCTTATATGCTTTATGATCATCGGTGATTTGAAAGCTTGCTGTAACACTGGCAGAATCGGTGCCATTACGTACCAAACCACTTTCTGCGCGCACGCCTAAAGCTAACCCAAGAGAATCCAATAGAATAGATTTACCCGCACCGGTTTCACCCGTCATGGTGCATAGACCACCTTTAAAATCTATAACTAGATGGTCTATCAGTACAACATTCTTGATGATTAAATTCATCAACATTTATCGTATTACCCCATATTTATAAATCTAAACAACTCTAGTCAGGCTTTAGAAGAGTATCAAATGTACGTTCAATAATTCCGCGATCATCAATGATTTTTTGACGTTGTTCATCATCAAGTATTGCGTATGAACGTTCGTACCATGTGCTTCCCGGATAATTGTGCCCAAGAACAGCCGCAACCTTTACCGCTTCGCCTCTTAAACCTAATGTCATATATGCTTCAACTAAACGGTGAAGCGCCTCTGCCACGTGGCTTGTTGTTTGGAAGTTAATAACAACTGATCTAAAACGGTTAATAGAAGCATTAACATGCCCACGGTTTAGGTAATAACGACCAACATCCATTTCTTTACCTGCCAAATGATCAAATGTCAGATCACGTTTTAGCACCGCATCACGCGCATATTGACTGTTAGGAAAGCGACTAATCAATGTATTCAACGCCTTAACCGCTTGAATAGTCATATCCTGATCACGTCTTACATCTGATATTTGCTCATAAAAACACAATGCCTTTAAATAATATGCATAATCAATATCAGACGCACCAGGATGCAATTGTATATAACGATCCAAAGAAATAACCGCATCATCATAACGCTGATCCAAATATGAAGAATAAGCACCCATTAACTGCGCACGTGTTGACCATTGAGAATACGGGTGTTGACGCTCTACCTCTTCGAAATATTTAGTAGCTTCGACATATTGCTCTCCATCCATTGCAGTTTTAGCTCGCTCATACAATGACTCAACAGATGCAGCCTCGACAGCAACCTCTTTCTCACCACTGCTGGAACACGCCGCCAAAGCGCATATGACAAACACAGATAAAAGGGGTTTTCTCAAACACATAAATTCGCTCCGATTCTATAAATATATCTATATATCAATAAACAGAATGGGCATAAAATGAAAGAGGGTTAGCCCCTCTTTGCGTAATCTATAAAATAAAATCTATTCAAGGTGAGATGAAAAACAGTTTTTAGGCAAAAACCATCTCAGACTCTTTCGATGAACTGACAACTTTTCCTTGTGATACAGGAAGGTCAACATATTCCCAATTTTCATCAGAAGAAAATAGCTCATGCAAAATTGCGTTATTTATTGCATGACCGGCCTTAACACCATCGTACAAACCAAGGATTTGACCGCCAGCAAGATAAAGATCACCAATTGCATCCAATAATTTATGGCGAATAAATTCATTAGAAAAACGCAATCCCTGTGGATTCATAACACCATCAGTGTCCAATATTATCGCATTATCCAAAGATCCGCCAAGACCCAACCCTTGAGATCGCATATACTCAACCTCATGAAGGAAACCAAATGTACGTGCCTGTGCTATATCATGTTTGAAGTTACCGTTAACCAATTGTGTTTCGAATCTCTGATGACCGATATCACCGTGGTCAAACTCAATCTCTCCGGCGAAGACACATGCTTCATCAGGTTTTAAGGTTACGCTTTTTCCATTATCTTCAACGCAAACCTCTTTCAAAACTCTGATTGCGCGTTTGGGCGCATTTTGTGACTTTATGCCTGCATTTTCAATAACTTCGACAAAAGGCATCGCACTACCGTCCATTGCAGGAACTTCCGCACCATCAATCTCAATAGTAATATTATCAATTCCGCACCCACGTAATGCAGACATTAGATGCTCCACCGTACCAACACGTGCGCCACTATCATTTCCTATTACCGTACATAATTGAGTATCAATAACATAATCCCAACTTGCCGGAATAACATTGTCCACATCGACCATGTCACTACGCACAAATACAACTCCCTGATTTTCAGGCGCAGGAAGCAAATGCATTGTTATTTGCTCTCCTGAATGAAGACCAACATCACGAATTGTTGCTTTGTTTTTTATTGTATTTTGTACGTTGTTAATCATATAGAAATCTCAATCAGCTCATTCGACTTTGTTAATATACAAAAAACAATGCACTGCATCAAATCACACTTTGTTTCGATATGTTACAAACATGTTACACTCCCGCATATAATAAAAAAGAGCCCTGAAAAAATCAGGACCCTTCTTTATCAATAGAGGAGGATAAATCTAATTTGCTTGGCGACGTAGGAATGCCGGAATATCCAGCTCATCATCAAGAGATACCGCAGGCTTACCCGCCGGCGCGCTAATGTTCAAACTACCCTGTGCAGGAGAAGGAGAAGTAGCCACAGCTTGCTTTACACCATCATCTGTTGGTGGCAAAGATGTCTCAACAACATCCGCATCTTCGCGCATACCGCCGATATGTTGCTGAACAGTACCTGTGATACGCTCCAAAAGAGAGGGAGCCGCACGAGAAGGCTTTGTATGAGCGGGTGGAGTAACACCTTTAGGAGGATTCAAATTCAAGCCAACAGGTGCTCTTTCTGCATTATCACTTGATCCTGTTTCAACATGAGCACCATGGAAACTGGATATATGAGAACCAACACCTTTTTCAGGAATTAAAGCATCAGGCTCCATCGGCTTAGGCGGAATGAATGAATCATTATGCCTAACACCAAGAGGTGGAGTCTCAACGTCTTTAGGATTTGTGAACTCAGCTTGTTCAAACATATCAAATGAAACAGGAGAAGGAGCACTTCCCTGACTAGCAACAGAAGAAGTATCTGGTTGCGCCTGAACCGGCGAAGGTGAACTTAGCTGGGCTTCCGAAATAGGAGAAGGAGCAGTCAATCCTTGTATAACTTCACGACCTGACATCAAAGCAGCAGGCCTGGATTGGGCAACGTTACCCATAGGAGGTATAGATGCTTCCGCAGCCACTGCAGGAGTTGTATTAGGAACAGATCTATCAACAGGCAAAGGCTTTTTATGGCCGCCATTATTTCCTGATGTTCCGCCGAATATCTTCCCTTTTTCCTCGCCATCAATACCAGTCGCGACGATAGAAACACGCATAAAGCCATCCATCGATTCATCAAATGTCGCACCAAATATGATATTTGCGCTTGGGTCAACTTCATCACGGATACGGTTACAAGCTTCATCCGCTTCGAATAGCGTCATGTCGTAGCCACCGGTTACATTAATGATAACACCATTTGCACCTTTCATTGACACATCATCAAGAAGAGGATTATTGATCGCAGATTCTGCCGCTTCAACAGCACGTTTTTCGCCTGTCGCTTCGCCTGTACCCATCATGGCCTTACCCATTTGCAACATAGCAGTACGGATATCAGCGAAATCAAGATTAACAAGACCTGGGCGAACCATAAGGTCAGTCACACCACGAACACCTGATTGCAATACAGTATCAGCCATCTTGAATGCTTCGGCAAAAGTTGTCTTTTCATTCGCGATACGGAATAAATTCTGATTAGGGATTACGATTAAGGTGTCAACATATTGCTGCATTTCCTCAATACCTTTTTCAGCCTGCTCCATACGGTGCACACCTTCAAAGTGAAACGGCTTTGTCACGACACCAACTGTCAGGATACCTTGTTGGCGACACGCCTTCGCAATAACAGGAGCAGCACCAGTACCGGTTCCACCACCCATTCCACAGGTAACAAACGCCATATTCGCACCATCAAGATAACGCAAAACCTCTTCCAAGCTTTCTTCCGCAGCGGCCTGACCAACTTCTGGCTTTGATCCTGCGCCAAGACCACCTGTTACATTAACACCTAACTGAACTTTATTATCTGAAAGTGAGTTTGCCAGAGCTTGTGAATCAGTATTACAAACAAGAAACTCACAGCCGTCAAGACTGGAGGCGATCATGTTATTAACCGCATTACCACCTGCGCCACCGACGCCGATAACTGCAATTTTAGGGGAAAGATTAGATACTTCGGTTGGTTGCATTTTTATATTAATCATAGTTTAGGGAACTCCTAGAAAAAGGGATGTTCGTGGAAGGACAATTAAGACTCTAATTAATAAAAAAACATATTAATAGGATAAAATACACCATCCCCAATGTTTTCCCCTGCATTTTACAACCACAGAAAAAACACCTCGGTTAAAATCAAAACACAGCTAAACGCCATAACCCACACAACTGATTCACTTTTCACAAAACAGAACAGCACTAAAGCATAAAAAAACCATAGCAAAACACCATGGTAATTATTGATGTGGATAACTATTGCGGGATAACTATTGAGGGATAACTACCAATTTTCTTTAAGCCATAACTTAGCGCGATCAACCATAGAATCCGGTCTTGCTTGCGCCATAACCTCTGAGGGCATTTCATCAACATGCTCGGCCGCATATGTTAACAAGCCGGCAACAGTAGAAAAGGCAGGACCACTAACTGCGTCTGGAACACCTGTTAAGCGAATAGGCTTGCCCAGACGAACTTGTTTATCCAACACATGCTCCGCAAGCTCACGCATTCCAGATATTTGACTTGTACCACCGGTTAACACAACACGTCTGCCGACTACTTTATCAAGACCGTTATCCACCAAACGGCCACGAACCATCTCAAATATCTCTTCTATTCTAGGCTGAATGATACCTATCAGGAAAGATCTGGGGATATGGTTTTGCTCTCCACGCTCATCTTCACCAAGACGTGGAACTTCTATCATCTCACCCTCATCCGTTGGAGATGCCATCGCACTACCATACAGAACCTTAAGCCTTTCCGCATGCTCGATAGTAGTCGTCAGGCCTTTGGCAATATCATTTGTGATATTTTTCCCACCCAGCGGAATAGAATCACAGTGAATCATATAACCACTATGGAAAACAGCAAAGGATGTGACACCGCCACCGATATCAATAACGGTACAACCCAAATCAATTTCATCATCCACAAGCGAAGAAAGACCGGAAGCATAAACACCAACACAAAGCGCCGATATATCAAGGTGGCTGCGCTCAGTACAACTGGCCATATTGCGCAATGACACGACATCACCTGTAACCAGATTTACGTCTACTTGCATATTCTCGGCAAACATTCCGCGCGGATCACGTATACCGTCTTGACCATCTATTCTATAGAATGTCGGAATAGTGTGAATTAACTCCAAGTTATCATCTGCTTCGCGCTCTTGCGCGGTTGCAAGCACACGACGCACATCATTATCCGTTACTTCATGGCCACCTATATCCACCTTGACACTATGGCCGAATGAACGGGCGTGAATACCAGAAACATTGACAACCACCTCACGCAAGGGGTATCCCTTCATCACTTCTGCGGCCATGTTTTCTGCGGCATGAACAGTTTGACAAATCACAGATTCTGCAGCGTCCATATCAATTATCGTTGCATTTTTAACACCTTGTGACGGACGGTGACCAACACCAACGATTTCAAAAGTACCCTTATCATCAACAATGCGCCCAATAAAACATGATGTTTTACTACTGCCTATATCAAGCGCAGCAAGCAATGAGCCCTTTGGTCTAATGTTTTTCTTATCACTCATATTCTAACCTTAAAGGCTGGCGCTTGCATCGACCAGACCTGCTTTATAATCCTGAACTTTACCTAATTTAGTGCGAACAATTAACCGCCCCTTATAGCGCGCGTCAATAACTGTAATAGTATCCTTCCCCAGAATATTATCTTGCTCATGGCGCATTACAACATTACGCAATGCCGAACCCGTTTCTGTATCTGGTAATTTAATTCTTTTGCCATCCCGTAAATATAAATCCCAACGACGCCCTTCAACCAGTGTTGCATGATCGACCAAATCCTTCAAAGATTTTTCAGCATCCAACAAAGACAGAAGATTTCCGGCCTTTGCCGGTGCGCCTTTTCCGCGAATCATCATTAAGTCTTTAAATCTGTCCAAATTACCTTGCGTTAATAACTCACCATCAGAATCAACCAAAGATAAATCATCACCGTTGCGCCACAGAGCCATTGGCGTGCGCTCTGTCAAATTTATATATATAGTATCAGGGAGACGACGCTCCACACGTGCTGACTTAACCCAACCAATTCTTTCTATTTGAGTCTTTGAATCATTAGGGTCAAACAAAAATATTGAATCCCCCTGCTCTATATTAATAACGGCTAACAAAGCGTCAGAATCACTGTATTTACGGCCTTCAACCAATATATTTTCTACACGGTATCCCGCGTTTCCTGCTATTGATACAATTTGCCCTTTAACCCAATTTGATGAATGCATATATGCATCACTAAGGAAAAACCAAGACAGACACCACAAAACGGCGAAAAAAGAAACACATATAACCGCAGCCCGCCTGCCAAATACAGCAACCTTATCAAACAACTTTGCTTTTTGCTTTTTCTTCAGCGTTGACTTCAAAGTACCTTTAGGCTTTGCAGTAGATGCTTTTTTATTAGGCTTAGACTTTTTTTTACCTGCCATGTATCACACCCTTCTCAGCAATCTTGCACCCTGTGGCACAGGATCATGAGGCAACATATTTACAGAATTTTCATATATCGCCTCATTTATCATTGAGGTCAAAAGGTCAGTAAAAAATACAGGATCACTTTTTGATGCTTCCCACAAAAAGTATCCCAACGATCCCGGGCACGGATTTACTTCGTTCATCCATATTTCATTGGTTTCGCCATTACCTATAAAATCAATTCGCGGCGCACCTGTACCGTCAATTGCCTCAAACATGCGCTGCGCCCAATCACGTATTTTGTCTTCCATTCCCTCAGGCATATCAGGATTAATGTCACGAGTAAGAGACAACATCCCCTCACTAGCAGGAGAGAATGTTTTATTACCTGATATCTTATTACCGCTTTTATCGTCGCCGCCAGACATGTATTTTTGTTTAAAGTCCAACAGCTCATCAGTGGCTTTAGGGCGTTCCACAGCAGATGTTAGAACGCTTCCCGATACTTTTGAAACAGCGACATTATATTCAACAAGATTTTGGACGAATGGCTCTGCTATTGCTACATCATCAAATTCAAATATCGCAGGAAGTAACGCTTTTGCTTCATCAACATTATCTGCCTTTGCCACCCCTATTGAACTACCTAGGTGGGACGGCTTAAGAATGCAAGGGAAACCCACGGGAGATAACAACTCTGACAACTTATCTTCTGCGATCAAATATCCTTGTTCAGGGCGCCTTAGTACGGCAAAATCCAATGTCGGTATATCAAGTGCTTTTAAGAAATATTTGGTGGTTACCTTATCCATCAATATTGACGAAGCTTTAGTACGCATCCCTGCATAAGGAATATTGGCTAATTCAAACAATCCTTGGATATTACCATCTTCACCATAAAGACCATGGAAAACAGGTAAAGCGACATCGAACTCTATAGTCTTTGCCTTGCCAAAAAACGGGGTATCCTTTGGGATTAGAACACCACCACGACGGCCACCCTGTACATCCAAGGTAACCTCGGTTACCTTCTTAAGGCTTTCCTCATTTAACAAGAAGTTTGCACGTTGGCGCAATATATCACCGATATACCATGCACCATTTGGAGCAATATACACTGGGAATGCATCATATAAAGCCCCGTCAATTGCCTGCAAAGCTTGCAAGCCCGAAATAACGCTAACGTCATGTTCAGGTGACCTGCCACCAAAAAATACCGCGACTTTCTTTTTGCTTATATTGCTATCATTTGAATTTTTCATTTGTGACATGCGCTTATCATCGTATAACAGAGTAATTGAATCTTTCTATTTAATCACGAAACAGATTTTCTTTAAAGGGGCAGAACGTGCAAGATTTCGAAATTCACGGCACAAAATTCGCTTATCACGCTACAGACAAAGATTTTATAGGTGAAATTTCTTTAAAAAATAGCAGTGAACAAGATGATAAAGAATCTGACATTGTTATAATTTGGGCACATGGCTGGGGACATTCACATAAAAACTGGTTTCCCCTTATAAACCCGTTAGAGCAACAAGCCACTCATATAGCCTTAGACCTTCCGGGTTTCGGGCAATCTCCTCCTCCATCTGAAGATTGGGGAACAAGTGATTACGCCGATGCAATTGCACAATGGTTAAAAAACAATAACTTTCCTAAAGTAATTTGGGTCGGGCACTCTTTCGGATGTCGTGTGGGTTTGCAAATTGCATCACGCCATCCGGAAGCTATAAAAGCAATGGCGCTTATATCTGGTGCAGGATTGAAGAGGAAACGCCCTCCCCTTAAAAAGCTGTATTTCACCCTAAGGATAAGTCTGTTCAAAACCCTTAGAAAGATAGTGCCCGAAGGCACGCTAAAAGATAAAATAATGTCAAAATTCGGCAGTACAGATTACAAAAATGCCGGCCCGATGCGCAAAATATTTATACGCGTTGTAAACGAAGATTTGACTGAGCAAGCGCAAGCGGTTAAATGCCCGGTCACATTAATTTATGGAGATAACGACACATCTACCCCGCCTGAATTTGGGGTAAGATTGAATAACCTTATAAAAAACTCCAACCTTCATATATTAAAGGATCAAGATCACTATAGTGTTTTAGAAAGCGGACGCCATCAAGTTATAAAACTCCTAAGTGACTTTATAAAAGAAAACAGGTAAAAGAATTACATGATAGAAGACATAGCCATACAAAGCATAACCTTAGTTGCTTTTCTTGCTTTTGCAACGAAGCGCCTTATGAATTACCTGCATGCATTACAACAAGATGACTATGATAACGGGCGATTAATGGCATGGATTGTAAGGCACAATGTATATGATTCCAGAGTAAGCCAATTCTTGATCGTTATAAGCGGTATTGCGATGCTTACCAGTATCAATTCATCGATACTAAATATCATTATTTTTCTTGCTTTTATATTGGCTGCATATTTCGAAAAAGACCCACGCAAGCAATCAAAAAAGGCATTAGCAATAACAAAACGCGCAAGACGCATTTTAATCATGTCATTGCTTTTAACTACGATATGTGCGAGTTGCGCCTTCTATATAAAGTTCCCTGCAATATGGATATTAGTTGTGCAAGCCATTCCTTTTATGCTGCTGCTTGGTAACAGCTCTCTCGCACCTTATGAAGCAGCAGTGCAAAAGAAATTCTATAAAGAAGCACAGGCAAAGCTTGCCGAGGTGAACCCAACCGTGATTGCAATTACCGGCTCATATGGCAAAACTTCTGTGAAGCATATCTTAGGTCATATACTTAAAAACTCTGCTCCTACGCTTATAACACCGGGAAGTGTAAATACAGTAATGGGCGTTACCCGCATCATACGCGAGCAAATGGATCATAATCACAAATATTTTGTGACTGAAATGGGCGCATATGGGCCAGGTTCTATCGCGGCACTGTGCGCGTTTACACCACCTGATATCGGTATTATTACATCAATCGGACATGCGCATTATGAACGTTTTAAATCATTAGAAACCGTAGTACACGCAAAATATGAATTGGCCGAATCTGTACTTGAGCGAAATGGCACGATGATTGTTCATGAAAAAACCCTTAAATTTGAGCATTCACGCAATATCAGACACCGCGCCATGGACAATTTCATTGCATGCGGAGAACCAAGTAAAACTCAAGAACCTAAAACAGAACAAGAGTTTAGTTACCTCGCACCTGATGATCTTAAAATCATATCTGTTAAGCAAACGCCAAAAGGTCTTTGCATTAACCTTGAATGGAAAGGTGAAAGCCATACATTGCGCGCACCGTTATATGGCATTCACCATGGGCATAATATTGCACTTGCCTTTGCCTGTGCGATGAATTTAGGAATGGATGCAAAAGACATCAAATCTGCTCTGGCTACCACACCGCAAATACGCCACAGACTTGAGGTTAAGCAACAAAGCGACGGTACAATTATAATTGATGATGCATTTAATTCTAATCCACCGGGCTTCCGCTCTGCCTTACATGTATTAGGTGTATTAGCGGACGACCGCGAGGGTCGCGCAATTCTGGTTACACCCGGAATAGTTGAACTGGGCGCCGCACATGATGAGGTTCACACTACATTGGGAACGCTTGCGGCAGGTACATGTGATATTGTTATTGCAGTAAACCCACAACGCATCCCAACCTTCATTAATGCATTTCAGGCAAACAGCCGTGGCAAAATCTTATTGGAAGTAGATAGCTTTTCCGAAGCGCAAGAATGGATATTTGCAAATAAAAAGAATAATGATGTCATTTTGCTGGAGAATGACCTGCCTGATATCTACGAAAAGATATTAAAGATTTAAAGTTGGCTATGGATTGAGTCGTTTCATGTGAAGCATTACTTACGCTCCCCTATGCGTCTTATTTCCCAATGGAGTTTTACACCTAGCTGATCTTTTGCTCTTTTTATTAACTCATCCCCAAGATCTTCTAAATCTTTTGCCGTCGCATTGCCATTATTGATCATAAAGTTTAGGTGCTTATCGCTCATCGATGCCCCTCCAATCGCAAGATCCCTGCCCCCGACTTTTTCAACTATCTGCCATGCTCTGGTATCTTCGGGTAAATCTGCATCATTCAAGTCATTAACAGACGGGTTAGCAAAGGTAGAACCTCCCGTTTTTTCAGATATCGGCTGTGTAGACTGTCTGGTTGACTTTATTTCCTTCAATCGTTTACGAACGACCTCTGTATCTTCAGATACGCCCTCAAAAACCGCACCGGCAAATACTACCCCCTCAGGCGCGCCACAATATCTGTATCTCATATCCATATCTTTTAATGAAATTGCACCAACAGCACCATTGCGGCCAACCGCAAATGCAGACACCAAAACATCTTTAACCTCAGTCCCATATGCGCCTGCATTCATACGCAAAGCACCACCAACAGTCCCCGGAATTCCTGATAAAAATTCTAGGCCACCTATTCCCGCCTTTGCAGCGGCAGAGGCAACAGAGCCATTCAGCGCACCCGCGCCAGCCATAATGCGTGTTCCTTGGATTTCAATTTCAGAAAATGGCTTACCCAAATTGATCACACAACCTCTGATACCGCCATCACGTATAATACAGTTAGCCATACCACCTAAAACCATCAAAGGTTCATCAATCGGATATTCTTTCAAAAACACCGTTAAGTCATCTATATCCTCAGGTTCAAACAAAAGATCGGCAGTGCCGCCACATTTAAACCAGCTTTTTTGCCCTAAAGGTGCATTTTCAGTGAATGTACCGCGATATGCATCTTGATCAATCACGCCACTGAGCCTTTTAAGTTTTGAATTTCCGCAGATATTTGATCCGGTAGATCATATGCCCAACTTGTAATATTTCCTGCGCCCATCATAATCACATAATCGCCTGAATTGGCAAATTCAGTGATCATACGGGGCAAGTCATCCTGTTCAGGCAATGATTGAGCAGATCTATGACCATGCGTTTTAAGCCCCTGCACGAGATAGTCCTTACCCACACCCTCAATCGGTTCTTCTCCTGCAGCAAAAACATCTGTGATAATTACGTGATCAGCATCATTGAAGCAGCGACAAAATTCCTCATATAAATCATCCAAACGGGAATATCTGTGCGGCTGCATCACTGCTATTACATTACCGCCCGCCTCTTTTACAGCAGACCTTGCAGTCTTTAAAACCACCTCTATTTCAACAGGGTGATGTGCATAATCATCAATAACAGTAATCCCCTCAACAGTTCCTGTTTTGGTGAATCTGCGTTTAACACCACCAAAATTAGTCATTGCGGATTTCATTTTATCCGCAGTAACCCCCATTTCCTTGGCAACACTTAATGCAACTAATGAGTTTTGTACGTTATGTTCACCCGGCATTGACAGGTGAATGTCTTTTATTTCTTGCTCTTGTCCATCATCAGAAAGCCAACCAGCAAACACCACATCAAAAACGCTACCCTCTGCTCCGGGCCTGATATTCTTCGCCCTAACATCAGCCTGAGGATTGAAGCCATATGTTATAACTTTACGATCAGACACTTGCGCAGCCAAAGTTTGTACTTCCGGATGGTCAATGCACAACAAGGCATAACCATGAAAGGGCAAGTTTAGAATAAAGCGTTTATATGCCTTCTTAACCCTATCGAATGATCCGTAATGATCCATATGTTCAGGGTCTATATTCGTTACCACAGCAACCGTAGCAGGAAGGCGAATAAAACTCCCATCACTTTCGTCTGCTTCTACGACCATCCAGTCAGACTGACCAAAGCGCGTATTAGTACCATAAGCATTAACTATACCGCCATTTACAACAGTTGGGTCAAGCCCTGCTTGATCCAACATTTGACCAACCATAGATGTTGTGGTGGTTTTTCCGTGCGTACCCGCAACCGCCACAGATGATTTAAGCCTCATTAACTCTGCAAGCATTTCAGCGCGCTGAACAACAGGTACTTTAGCAGACCTTGCGGCGACCAGCTCTGCATTATCTTCCTTAACCGCAGAAGAAATAACAATGGCAGCAGGCAGATGTCCATCAACATTACGAATATGTGACGGATCATGCCCTACGACAACGCGGATACCTTGCTCACGCAGTCGTAAAACATTTGCATTTTCTGATATGTCAGACCCTTGAACATCATATCCCAAAGATGAAAGCAGCGTAGCAATACCGCTCATCCCGATACCTCCGATACCGACAAAATGTAGTGTTCCTATATCGGGGGACATTGTACGCATATTATATGCACCTTTTTACATAGTATTAATTAACGTGATAAATCTGCCATAATTGCAGTAACCAGATTACCCAGCTTTTTTGCTGCATCAGGCGATCCACATTCCTTAGCATGGGCAGCCGCGCGAGACAAGCTGTCCGGATTTTGAAAAAATGTTTCAATTCTTGTAAGAAGAGCATCCTGCTTAAATCCACTCTCGGTCATCACCCATGCGCCACCAACATCAGCAACAGCATTAGCATTCTTCTTTTGTTGTTGATCTTTATGATGAGGATAAGGAACGTAAATTGCGGGACGCCCTGCTACGCTTACCTCTGCGACTGTACTTGCACCTGATCGCGCAATAACCAAATGCGCTTTTGACAGTTCCGATGCTACGTCCTCAAAGAACGTTTCCAGTTTTGCATCTATGCCTGCCTCATCATATATCGCGCGAACATCATCAATATCAACGGCGCGACATTGCTGAACTATTTTCAGTCTTTTACGGTACTCTTCAGGTAATTGTATTAAAGTCTGCGGGACAACTTCGCTAAACACAGTAGCACCCAAAGACCCACCCATCACAAGAATGTTCATGTCCTTTCCGTCAGAAAAATCAGGATAATCTATATTCGACAAATTTGAAATTTCCGGTCGCACAGGATTTCCGGTTATAACGCTGCGGTATGTTTCCTCACGGTCTAAACCTGCAGTATTATCAACGGATAAGGCAATTCTCTCAGAGTTTGATGATAGAAAAACATTCGCCTTACCTATAATCGCATTCTGCTCATGCAGTATTGTTGGAATATTCAGTTTTTGTGCTGCAAAAACCCCGGGAACAGATGGGTATCCGCCAAAACCAATAACAAGATCAGGCTTCAAAGATCTAACCAGAGTAAAAGCGTGAACTATACCTAAGCTTAAATTAACAGCACCCTTTACCTTGCCCATAATGCCGGCACCCACAGTACCGGATTTGACAATATGTGTTTTAACCCCCTCAAACATTGAGGAAAATTTAGCACCACGATTATCTGTAATTAACTCAACGCGATAGCCCCTAGCCAAGAGATCACTGGCAAGCGCGCTAGCCGGACTCATATGACCTCCGGTTCCGCCTGCACTAACCATCACAAAATATTGTTTATCACTCATTTACAGTACTCTTATCAGAATTTTTATTTAACCCGCGACGCATTGTCATAGAACTACGAGAGATAGATGAGCGCCCCTTTTGTCTGGTTAAAGCCAAAACCATCCCCATAGCAATACCCATAGATATCATAGAAGATCCGCCATAGCTAATAAAAGGCAATGTCATTCCTTTTGCAGGCAATAAATTTACACTAGACCCCATATGAACCAAAGACTGTATAGTAAACATCGCCAAAAGACCACCTGCGGCCAATACAGAAAACATGTCCGGTGTATCCTGAAGGCGTTTAAAACCTCGCAATAATATAAATAAGAACAGCGACATCAAAATAACAGCAAATGCGATACCACCTTCTTCGACTAATACAGAAAATGTAAAGTCAGCATGAGCGTCCGGTAAACTCATTTTCTCAACCCCCTGACCGGGGCCAACGCCAATAATGCCGCCTTTTTTAATGGCTGATAATGATGCCTCTACCTGATAATTGTCGCCTATGTCCGGGTTAAAAAATCTGTCCATACGGCTACGCGCGTGATCTAAAGAATAATAGGCAAGGACAAGTCCAACTGCACCCAGAACACATAGACCGACAACAAATCTAAACCTTAGCCCTGCAATAAACCCTTGTACGGCAAAGACCGTGGTAAGAACTACGCTCATCCCCAAATCAGGTTGTAGTAGTAGCAGAATCAGTAATATTGCATACAATGAAATAGCGATTGAATATCCGGGAAAGGTGGTATCTTTATTATTGTCTGATTTAAAGTTATTTAACCGACGAACTGACTTTTCCTGAAGTGCCATCAACCACGCCGCCACAACCACAAATGCAGGTTTAACAAACTCACTGGGTTGTAAAGAAAATCCAAGCACACTGATCCAGCGCCTTGCGCCTTTTTCCTCTGCCCCAAACAACAAGACAAGAACCATCATTACAACACCACCCAGAAGCATCAAACTAGCCAACCGCCAGACATAGCGAGGGCTTAACATTGATCCTCCGATAATAATAAACAAAGTAGGAATAAGGAAAATCATATGCTTTTTAATAAAGTGATAATCACCAACACCAATTTTTTGCGCTACGGCGGGACTTGATGTAGCAACCAAAGCAATGCCAAAAACCAACAGTGTCACAATACTGCCAAGCATAGCCCGATCTACCGTCCACCACCACGCGCCAAGGAACGAACGATCCATTCGAGAAAATGCCTGTGGCTGTGATCTGGAGTTAGAGCTTTTAACCTGATCGTTATTAGATGAAGTATTTGTATCTGACATGTTTTATTGGTTTACTCTTCCAGTGCATTTACAATATCTGTAAATTTATCACCGCGATCTTCAAATGATTTAAACTGATCGAATGATGCGCAAGCAGGCGATAATAAAACGACCCCTGCGCCGCCGGGTTGACCGCGATTTTCTTGCGCCATTTCATGGGCTTCAGACACAGCTTTTTCCAAATTGTAACAACGATTATATTCCAAACCGTAATTATCAAACCATTTCGAAAAGTCCTCTGTCGACTCACCAATTAGGAAGACATGTTTCAATCTTGGGAAAAAATCTTCCAAGCCATCCAAACCTGTCTTTTTTTGCCGACCACCAACAATCCAATATACATTTTGCCGACAGCCAAGAGCAACAGCCGCAGACGCCGCATTGGTTGATTTACTGTCATTAACATAGGACACGCCATTCATAGTACGAACTAAATATTGACGGTGATTAAGCCCGGGGAAACTATTCATCGCGCGCCATATATCCTCTGACGGCACACCAACTTTACGCAAAACCGCATAGGCACATGCAGCATTTTGATAATTATGAATACCACGCAAGCTTGGTATAGTAGACAAATCTCCTACTTTAACTTCATCATTTTGGGAATTATCGTAAAGGAATTCATCAACAACAAAAACTCCATCTGACAAAGATTTAAGTGTTGAAACCTCAGTGATATCACGCAACCCAAACTCTTTTGCACGGTCATAAATACGCTGTGTATGGTCATCATCACTACAAATAACGGCCATATTATCGGGGCTGCTTTTGCTTAATTCAACGAGGCGCTCTTTAACCTCCATATAGTGTTCTATATCCCCATGACGATCAATATGATCAGGTGTCAGATTTAATATAACAGATATATCGGGTCTGAATGTCGGGCAAAGATCTATCTGGAATGATGATATTTCCAATACAACCCAAGCATTCTCATCGCTCATGTCCAAGTCAAACACAGCAGTCCCAATATTACCGCCAAGTTGCGCAGACTTACCGCATTCTTGCAAAATATGATGTATCAGTGTGGTAGATGTAGACTTACCATTTGTACCAGTTACTCCGATAGTTTTACGGTCAGGGAATATCCTATAGAATAACTCAATATCACATATAATATCTATATCCGCTGCTTGAGCCTTTAGAACTACATCATGTGGTCGTGGATGAGTAAGGGGAATTCCGGGAGACAGCAACAAGAACGCATAATCAGAAAACTCACGATCATTTCCTTCAAGCAGCTCAACGCCCATATCCTTAACTTGTGCAATATTATCGGCATTATCATCACCAACGACAATTACTGCTCCTGCTTTTTTCAAAACTTTGATAACAGACAGGCCAGTACGACCAAGCCCAAAAACAAGAATCGGTTTACCATTAAGTGATTCAACAAAGCTTGGAATATCGGTCATATTCATCCTATACAAACAGTAGTGATCGTACTTATTTTTACACAAGCCGATAAAAGCGTAAAGCGCATAATATCATAAAATAGGCATCGCTTACATATTCAATGATTTGGTTGGCGCATAATCAACACTAGTAGATTTAAAACCCGCAGATTCAAAGACCGTGTTGTAATCAGGATCAGATTGTTTCTCACGAAAAATATCAGCATCAACAACAACGGGATCACCATTATCAATATACGCATAAGTAACGTTAGTGTCAGAATCTATAAAATTAATATGGGGAATATCTTCTATGCATTGCTCTATAAATCCTAGGTTATTTTCGGGCAACATATTGTCATCATTATCAGGATAAATATCGTCTGCGGATTCACCTCTTATATCAATATTTTGATACCTACAAATATTAATCAAACTGGAAACATCGATAATATTCATCTCATCATATGTTCCATAAGCGACCGTAATAGGACTATCCCCTTTGGGAACATTATTGTTTAAAAACTCATATTTAAACTCTTGCCCTTCATTATCCTTACGCTCAAAAAATTTGTTTTGCATTCCCCTATACGCATCAACACCTAATGCAAGAAAGTCCTCTGGTGCTCTATATCTTCCTGTTTCCTGACCACGCTGCCAACCACGTTCGACCAGTTCCTCTGGCGCTGTAACGACAAAGAACATAAACATACACTTTGCCTTGCTTACATATGGATTACTGCCCAAACCTTCTAAGTTTTGAGTTTCAAAAGAATCAAAACGAAACCTATCAATCAGAAGATTAGAGGTCTCATTATCGGGATTACACTCCACCTTATCCTTCATATATCTATCTAACTTCAAATCAATCAGAACCAGCTCTTCCGCAGTCAACGGTCCGGCGTATTTTTCTGCCGCGCCCAGATCGTCATAATCCAACAAAGATTTTCTACATATATCCGGACTTATTAACGCAAAGTCATCCGTACCATCAAACCCTATCTCTTGCAGATACGGTGTCGGAGATGTGTTTAATTTCAACCGCAAAGTACTTTTCCCTGCTGCGGAAGCTCCCTTCAAAGACACGACTACTGAATCATTATAAGTAGGAATTGGCTTATAATCTTCGGCATCCATAGCATCCTTGATATACGGAGCAGCCATATCGCCTAAAACTTTACTGGCATAATCATTACAGGTTAAGTTACCTACCACTGTTTCCAGCACATCACGATCAATAAGCACGCGCCCATGCCTAACCATCAGAAGGTTGGTTACCTTATGAAGATATTTATTGATAGCCTTAGACTGGGCTGTATCCGCGTTCGTTTCCTGATCTTTAAAGCCTTTAACAAATTGGCGATGCGCATCTTCCGTTGATAAAACGGGCTTTGTTGTTTTCTTATCATTATGTTGAAAAAAGCTAAATAAAGCGCTCAGCCCTGATTTTTGCTCTTTTACTTCCTCTACAGTAGATTTGAAGATAGTTTCGTCAAGTATGTCAGATATTTCATTTGATATATCTTTGCTGATATTTTCATACTCTTTTTTGAAATCATCCATGTTAGGTTCAATATACTTATCCAACAGCGTCTTTACTGTCTCACGATATCTAATACCCAGCTCTTGAAAATTATTACCTTCTTGAATATTAATATCGGCCATAACACGGATAAAGGTTTCATGCGTCATAAGCCTCTCCGGCCGACAAGCAACTACATGCTCTGGCTTGAGCCCCGTAAGCTCTGAAAACTCAAAAGCATCATTAATGTCAGTAAATACATTTTCAGGTCTGAAACAACTGGACAGGTGAATATATTCATTAGGTATTGATGATAAAACCCCAGGATTCCATGCATCGTACTTTGTTTTCTCACCCATAATAGTCACAGCTTTTTATTCTATAGTGACGTTTTCACGTCACAGTATTTAACATATCACAGATATAACTATCAAATAACAATACACAATGCAACTAACGCAACTTCAATGTTGCAAGCCCAACCAGAGCCAATATCACGGCAATGATCCAAAACCTTATAACTATAGTAGGCTCTGACCATCCTTTTTTCTCAAAATGATGGTGTAAAGGTGCCATTGCAAAAACCCGTTTCCCGGTCAGCTTAAAAGAAACGACCTGCACGATAACTGACACAGTTTCAACAACGAATAATCCGCCAATAATTGCTAGAACAACTTCATGCTTTGTCATTACTGACATCGCGCCCAACAATCCACCCATTGCAAGAGATCCTGTATCACCCATAAAAATTGCAGCAGGAGGAGCATTGTACCACAAGAACCCCATTGCCCCGCCTATCAAAGCGCCGCAAATTATCGCAAGCTCTTCTGTTCCTGGGACACGGTGTAAATACAAATATTGCGAGAAATCCGCATGGCCGACCAAATATGCAATTAGACCAAAACACCCCGCAGCAATCGCAACAGGAACAATAGCCAAGCCATCCAAGCCATCCGTTAAATTCACCGCATTAGACGCACCGATAATAACAATCAAAGACCACGGTATAAAAAACCATGATAAGTTAATAAGAACATCTTTAAAAAACGGCGGTGCAACATGCATAGACATATGATCAGGCAATGAATTCATAATCCCAACCGTCACGACAGTACCTATCACAACCTGCGCAACTATCTTTAACTTACCTGACAGGCCCTTTGTATTACGTTTTGTAAGTTTAAGGTAATCATCCGCAAAACCAATCGCACCATACCCAACCATAATCAACAAAGCATACCACACAAATGCATTTGATAAATCGGCCCACAGAAGAGTACTTATGCACACTGAGACCAATATCATCAGACCGCCCATAGTTGGCGTTCCGGCCTTAACAAAGTGAGTCTCAGGGCCATTTTCGCGAATAGGCTGCCCCTCTTTTTGCTTTGCTTTTAGCCAATTAATCATCGGCTTGGCAATCAGAAAACAAATAATTAACGCTGTTCCTATAGACATTCCCGTTCTAAATGTTACGGAACGAAACAGGTCAAAAAACAGGAACTGATCGGCATAAGGAGTTAATAGACTATATAGCATATTCGGCTTTATTCTTTTTGTACGAGTTTACTTTTACGATTCTTAACGCTTCAATCATTTTTATTTTCATAGACTTACCCTCTTGTTTAAAAACCAGCAAGTCCCCAGGTGACAAAACATCGGCTACTATCTTCTCAACTTCGTCATCTTTGTAAAGCGTAGAAAGCAAATTATGCACATTTTGAACCTTTGGCTGTCCCGGTGATGCATAGATAAAGTCCATATTGCCCATGCGGAATGGCACCGCCACATCATTAGCCCCACCGCGCTTGTGATAAGTTTTTGGAAAATCCACATGCTCTAACATGACTGTTTGACGACCACCACCAAGATCAATCATGTTATTAACGCGAAACACTATACCCTGCTGTTTACGTTTCGGAGCAACCCGAACTGTAACAGTTTTAGTCTTTAGATGAGACCAGTAATAGCGATTATTTTCAATCATTTAGTATTTCCCTTATTTACTCTACACAACATTACGCAATGCATTATTTACTTCACACACATCATCAAAGGGGTGCGTAACCCCATTGAAAATTTGACCTTGTTCGTGCCCTTTTCCGGCGACAAGCAAAACATCATCTTCATCCATATCCTGAACGGCAAATAAAATAGCATCGCGACGATCTGCTATCTCTTTTGCCTCAACATTCATTGAACTAAGAATTGCTTTACGAATTTCATCTGGATTTTCACTACGCGGATTATCATCAGTAACAATTGCAACATCTGCCAATCTGGATACGACATCACCCATTACCGCACGCTTTGCTTTGTCACGATCACCACCACAACCGAACACGCATAATAACCGCCCTTTAGTATGCGAACGAAGAGCAGACAAAACATTTTTTAAAGCATCCGGCGTATGTGCATAGTCAACAAAAGCATGCAAGTTACCATTTGAAACATATTGCAAACGACCGGGTACAGCGCCTAATTTCTCAAGAGTTTCTACAGACTTGTCGACATCAAACCCTTGCGCCAACACACAGGACAAAGCACATAACGCATTCATGACTTGAAACTTACCAACTAAAGGTAACTTCACATGATATGTATTACCATATACTTCAATCTCTATCGCTTGAGAATGACCGGATATTTCACACGAAACCAGCTTAATATCATCAGCTTTCTCACCGTAAGATATAACCCTTACATTACGATCATGACATACGGATAATATCTTATGGTACTCAGGAATATCTGCATTTAAAACCGCAACGCCATTATCTATCATAACTTCAGAGAACAAACGCAATTTAGCACCCAGATATGAATCCATATCATCATGATAATCAAGGTGATCTTGAGAAAAGCTAGTAAAGGCCGCTACATTAACGCTTACACCATCTAAACGATACTGCGCCAAGCCATGACTAGAAGCCTCCAAAGCAACGTTAGTAACTCCATCACCCGCCATGTCACGAAGTTTTTCATGCAAAGAAACCGGATCAGGCGTTGTCATTGCACCAGATAACGTGCCAATAAAATCGGATTTATTCCCTAAACCACGTAAAATTTGGTCTACAAAATGAACTACTGAGCTTTTACCATTTGTACCGGTTACAGCAACGACTGAGGCAGGGGCAGAACCATAGAATTCAGAGACAATATGACTAAAATACTGACGAGGGTTACTAACCACTATAGAGCGCACTGCCTTATCATCAATATCAACATTTTCACCTGATAAAATAACCGATGCACCGCGCTCAACCGCGTCATTTATATAATTTCTGCCATCAACCATTTCACCTTTCAAGGCAGCGAAGAGAAAACCATCCCCTACTTTGCGACTGTCTTGCGTTACACCTTTCAGAGAATTTATATCAACATCAATAAGAGACAAGACGCTTACCCCTCTTTGATTTTTCATCATACAAATATTTATCCAAGCTTGCGGCAACGTCATTCTCAGGATCATATTTATCAGCCGGCAAACCGATTATAGATGCCATGGATGTTATGATACGCTTAACCGCAGGTGCAGCAACCCAACCAGCAGTGGCATATCCATAACTTTTCTTATTACCCTTTGGCTCATCCACCATAACCATCAGCACATATTTAGGATCGTCCATAGGAAACGCACCTACAAAAGATGAGATCAACTTTTTACGATCATAACGGCCATTTACACTTTTCTCGGCTGTACCTGTTTTACCGCCAAGTGAGTACCCTTCTACATCAGCATTTTTGCCCGTTCCTTTGGTTACCACAAGACGCAAAAGTTTCCGCATTTTTTCTGATGTTTCTTCTGATATAACCCGAACATCACTTTTTAACTGCGCATCATCTGACTTAACCAATACTGGATTAACTGTCATACCGCCATTTACTATGGATGCTACTGCGGCACTCATTTGCAAGGGAGTTGTAGCCAGACCATGACCATAAGACGCGGTCAATGTCGTAGATTTACGCCACGGATTTGGCACTATAGGTCGGCCAATTTCACGAATATCAAACCGCATAGAGTCTAACAATCCCAAATCTGCGTAAAACGCCTTCAACGCTTTACCACCGATAATCTTACCCATCAAAGCACTACCAATGTTAGAGGAGTACATGAACACCTCAGGTATTGTCATTACTCGTTTTTTCGCGTGATAATCATTTATAGTAAAGCGCCCGATCTTCAATGGTTTTCGCGCATCAAATGTTTTGCCCATAGGTGCGTCATGCAGTTCTAACAACGCGGCGGTGGAAAATATTTTAAACATTGAGCCAAGCTCATAAACACCAAGAGTTAAACGGTTAAATATTTCATTATCTCTTGCCTCACCGGCAGCATTCAAATCAAAATCGGGCAAGGAAACCCCGGCAAGAACCTCACCAGTTTGCGCATCCAAAATAATTCCTGAACCGGCCTTTGCCGTAAAATCACTCATAGCAGCCGATACTTCACGACGCACAACATGTTGCAAGCGCAAATCAGCAGACAAATGCACATCTTTTCCTGCGCTTAAAACATCATCATACCCACGCTCTACCCCTGATAGCCCCAGCCCGTCACGATCCGTATAGCCAACTAAATGCGCAAATAATGAACCTTGAGGGTAAACACGTTTATATTCATATTTAAAACCTAAACTGGGATCGCCCACATCTAAAATATCCTGCTGTTGTGCGGGTGTTATATTATGAGCAATCCAGCCAAAACGATTTTTCGCCTGTATAGCTCTCTCAACCTTAGCGCGGTCAAGATCAGGAATTATAGCCATTAACTTTGCCGTAAGATCACGACCGTCATATACTAACGAAGGGTCAACGAATAAAGACGGCGTCTTCAACGTAGTTGCCAACAAAAACCCATGCCTGTCATATATATCCCCCCGCCTTGGAGACAAAGAGGATACTTCATGCTCTTTTTCAATAACAACATTAGCAGTCTCTTGAAATAATGCTTCGTTTTGAACAACTGCCAAATCAAGCAAACGAACCATAACAAGAAGATAACCAAGCGCAAAACACACACCCAGAATTGACAACCTGCTTTGCGCCATAAATGTATCTGATCGGCGATCACCATCAATAATAATCGCGTGACGTCGTGCGTGTTTCCAGATCATCTGGCCTCCTCATTTTCATTAGAGGGAACAGAAATACTTATTCTTTTTGTGATATTATTTGCCTTATAAGGCTGAGGGGAAGGCGCATCATAGGAAATATCGCGATGCAACGGCGACCTTTGGGGGATAAAGATCGTTGATTGAGGGTCATTATCAGGAATGACACTCATATCAGATATCAGCTGAGCTGCTTCTGGGGAAATAAGGTCAACATAGTTTGTTGCCAACTCTTCAAGGCGAGAAGGATTGTTCAGATAAGCCCACTCCGCCTTCAAAACGCGTATATTTTCTTTCTCACGTGCTATTTTACGATCAATCAGTTTTATATCGCGCTCAACTCTTTGAACATGGTGGCTGACATTCATCAACATTGTTCCGCTTGCAACCACCATCACGAAAACAACAGTGTATTTAATAATTGCTCCTCGCATACTAAACACCCCCCTCACTTACAAAACAACGAACGCCAGCACGCATACGCGCAGAACGAGAGCGAGCATTTTCGGATATTTCTTTGTCTGATGGTTTTATTGCTTTTCTGGAAAGCAGACTGAATGTCGGTTGAACATCATTATTAACCGACTGAGGCAAGTGACGGGAGCCCTTTGCTTGGGTATTAGATTTATTTTTGAAAAAGCGTTTCACACGACCATCTTCCAGAGAATGGAACGATACAACAACCATGCGCCCGCCCTCTGATAATATTTCCTCTGACGCGTCTAACGCTCTATCAAGTTCTCCCAACTCATCATTAACTGCAATACGTAAAGCTTGGAAAGTACGTGTTGCCGGATCGATTTTATCTTTAGGAGATCTTGGGATGACAGAGCGAATAGCATCGGCAAGCTCTAAAGTACGCTCAAATGGCCTTTCCTCACGCATCTTAACGATTTTACGGGCAATATGGCGGGATTTCCTCTCTTCACCACATTCATAAATAACATTCGCTAAATCATCTTGAGAATACGTATTAACAATGTCTGCCGCTGTTTCGCCACCGCTTTTCATATCCATGCGCATATCCAAAGGGCCATCAAAGCGAAAAGAAAAACCGCGCTCCGCTTCGTCTATTTGCATAGAAGACACACCGACATCAATCACGAAACCGTCAACCATTTTGACACCAACAGTATTTAGCAAAGACTTCACATCGCCAAAACAGCCGCGAAGGAAATTAAACCTATCGCCAAATTCCTCCTTAAAACCTTCGGCAGTGATACGCGCATTATCATCACGATCAATTGCATACACTTTACAGCTTGAGGATTCTAAAATCGCACGACTATACCCACCCGCACCAAAAGTACCGTCAACATAAACACCACCATCCTTTAGAGACAACGCACTCAAAACCTCAGGCAACATAACCGGATAGTGCGGATCAGAAACAGTGTCTAGCGGAGTCATTTACCACCCCCGTCGTTCAATCGCCTAGGAACAGTCAACTTACGATCTTGTACAGCACCTCTGGCCTGTGCCTTACGGCGCGCAAACATTTCCGGATTCCATATCTGGAATTTACGCCCCAGACCAACGAAAGTCACACGATCGCCGAGGCTGGCCGCCTCGATCAATTCAGCAGGTAACGTCACCCGCCCTTCGCTATCGAATAACAACTGAATACTTTCACCGAAGATAGTAGTCGCAAGATCATCTTGGTCATCAGAAAACAAATCATAGTGATCCATACGGTCACTAATCTCATCCATCTTGGCCCAATCAAAGCCTTCCAAACACGGATGCTGATTAGAAGAAAACAGAACAACCCCGTGATGAAGCTGATCAGCAAGAGCCGCACGAAATGGTGCCGGAACAGATACCCGTCCCTTTTTATCGACCTTATTCGTAAATGTTGAAAGAAAAAGCGCCATTAAAGACAACACCATAATACAGCTAAGAATGAGAAAAACACCAAAACGCACCTATTAACGACACGAAATGGATATATATGGGATATCATGGGAATACTTGGGACGTCAACAAGAACCCATTGTAATAAAGCAATAAACAACAGGTTTTTTATTTGATCAATATTTCTGTGGATAAGTTTGTTGATAACCTAGTGGAGTAAAAACCAAAATATTTACTTTCCTCTTCAAATAAATAACGAAAATCAACCACAAAGAGTGCTGGATTACGTAAAATACAACCCAAGGAAGCGCATATTTCAACTCAGTGCATAAAATATGCACTTTCAATGAATATTTTTTATATATCAAAACCCTTATATTCCGCGACATACAGAACTAAGTACCTGCAAAACCTAGAAAAAAACCTTGCATTTTACGAAATAATTATGCTAAACATTATCTCACTTAATTAAATGTAATTACTAACGTGTGTGGGGAGTAACTTATGATTATAAGTGTTTTAATGCTGGTTCTTGCTGTGAATGGTGGACTTTATATGGGTACAATTTTGTATTCATATCACGCCAACAAATAGCCGATAAGCTTTATCAGAGTTACGTTTTTAGGCAATACGCCAAAGAAACGTACAATATTAAAAACCGCCATATACCGCATAGGCGGTTTTTTTTCGCACAATCCAAAAACAGCCAGTGAATAAAAAGTGTATTTTTGTACATTATTCCTTCGGGCACCAAAAGGAAATGTCGAAGAAATCTATAAGCCGGGTCCTGTCCTGATAAATCAGGGGTGACCATTCATCTAGGATGTTTGTTACCAAACACCTCAAGCAACCTACCCGAGCCACAGTGCGGAAAACACCTATTACCTAAGTAACGCGCAGCTCCTATTTGGTTTTGCTTCCGACGGGGTTTACCATGCCAAATCCGTTACCGAATTCGCGGTGCGCTCTTACCGCACCTTCTCACCTTTTCCTAAAATTATCCTAAGATATCAATAGGTAGTTTATTTTCTGCAGCACTAGCCGTAAGGGTTACCCCTCCCCGGATGTTATCCGGCGTCGTTTTCCCGTGAAGCCCGGACTTTCCTCTATACATTAAAAATATATAGCGGCCACCCGATTTCTTCGACAACGGCACAATGATTGTTTTCATGCTAAATATCAAGAAGTTTTAACGTTCATTATTTTGACGAATTAAGGATAGCAAGCGCGCAACAGTCTCTTCGCATACGAGCCCCTCATTGCCAGAGGAGAAAGCATCAGGATAAAAATGACGATGAAAAGCGGTAACTATATCTATATAAGCCGCCATGTGATTATAACCAAAGGAAGTGAACAGCTTTTCCGTATCATAATCATTACAGGCGACTTTCTTCGCCTTCTCGACCTCCTCTTGGGTGGGATCAGGCCATAAACCCACCCCTTGCATAGATAACCATTTCCAGTCAAACAACTCACCGGGGTCTTGTTTACGCTCCGGCGCCACATCAGAATGACCCAAAACATGCACAATATCGTGACGCGACATGATCTCACGACACAAAGTCGCCACTGATTGCATTTGCGCATCTGGAAAGGCGTGATAACCAAATTCATGCCCGCGATTAACAATCTCAATGCCAATAGAATGTGAATTTATATCAGCCTCATGATCCCAATAAGAAACACCTGCGTGCCAAGCACGCTTATCCTCTGCAACCAAATCATAAACAGTGCCGTCCTCATCTATTAAATAATGCGCGCTTACCTCTATTTCAGGGTCAGTAAGGCGATCTTTGGCCGCCTGCATAGTCTCCATCCCTGTGTAATGCAACAGTATAATTGACGGTTCTACACCTTGTGGGCGATCACCATAATTTAACTTTTTTGGTTTTTTTAGAAACATTTCCCTCATTCCTTGCGAATAGTCTCATATAGATATAATAACGTTAAAACATAAGAAAAGGTAGGATAATGCGCATTTTCACAATAATAGCTATATTCGCAGGACTAACAGCGATAGCCTTTAGCACCCTGAATAAACCGTCTTTAGCAGTTGAAGGTGTGCTAGATACCCAAGGGAGAGACCTAATGACAGACAAACCTGATAATTACCCCATAGCCACCATCGCAGGCGGATGTTTCTGGTGTCTGGAAAGCGAGTTTCGCGCATTGGACGGCATATTGCATACACGTGTGGGATATACAGGCGGAGACCTTAACAACCCCGGATACCGCGACATAACCACCGGCCAGACCGGACATTCCGAAGCGATAGAGATAACATTTGATCCTGATAAAATATCGTATGAACAGCTTATAACATTTTTCTTAACCAAGGCCCATGATCCAACGACACTTAACAGACAAGGCGTTGATGTCGGCACGCAATACAGATCAGAAATCTACTATCATGATAGTGACCAAGAAGAGACTGCAAAGACCCTGATCGCAAAAGTTAATGCGCAAAAGATATACAAGAACCCTATCGTTACAAAAGTTAGCGCAGCAGGAAAATTCTGGGTTGGCGAAGAATATCATCAGCAATACTATGAAAAGTACGAAAAAGAAAAAGGTGAAGTCCACCCACGCGTCTATTTCAAAAAACAAGCAAAGAAGTTGAAACTTCAAGAAAGGCCATAAGTGAGTTTTTCCATAGGTAACATTGAAATTGATGACCCTGTCTTTTTAGCACCAATGTCCGGTGTTACCGACCTGCCCTTTCGCAAGCTTATAAAAAGATATGGCGCAGGTCTTGTTTTCTCGGAAATGATTGCAAGCCGGGAAATGATACAAGAAACCAGCAGATCGTTAAAAATGAACGAAAATTACGCGGAAGAATTTCCAATGGCCGTACAGCTTGCAGGATGTGATCCTGACATAATGGCTGAGGCCGCAAAAATGAACGTAGATAAGGGTGCAGCCATAATTGACATTAATTTTGGCTGCCCAGTTAAAAAAGTAGTTAAAAAAATGGCGGGTTCTGCGCTTATGCAAGATGAAGACCTCGCAACAAGAATTATGGCGGCAACGGTTAAGGCCGTGAATGTTCCGGTGACAGTAAAAATGCGATTAGGATGGGATAACGAAAACCGTAATTCCCCATCTCTTGCAAAAAAGGCAGAGGACGCAGGGATAAAAATGGTCACAGTTCATGGGCGAACACGCGACCAAAAATATAATGGGCAGGCCGATTGGAAAGCTATACGTACGACCAAGGATGCCATAAACATTCCATTAATTGTGAATGGAGATATCCTAACCCCGCAAGATGCAATTAACGCGATGTCACAATCGGGTGCAGATGGCGTTATGATAGGACGCGGATGCCAAGGAAAGCCTTGGCTACTCAAACAAGTTATGACATACATCAAGACAAATAAAGTCGGCAGAGAACCTGACACAAGTGAGAAACTAAACCTTATATTAGACCATTACGAAGATATTCTTAATTATTATGGAGAGCGCAAAGGCGTACCATTTGCACGCAAGCACCTGTCTTGGTATTGCTCAGGATTCCAAGGCTCAGCAGAGTTCAGAGCAAAATTGAACAAAATGAAAAATCCTGATGAAGTAAGAGATGGCTTAAAAGAATTCTTTACACCATTTATTAACGCAGCATAACAAAATCAATAATGTGGCGGTCTTTCCTGAGCAGCACGATCGATTGATGACATAGCGTCCCCACCCTCATCACCACCACTTTCGAGACGGTCAATTTTAGACAATGCCTTATCCAAACGCTTTTTTAATTGCTCAATTTGTTTCCACTGATCTGTTATAACCGTGCTTAACTCTTGTATTTGCTGATCTTGATAAGCAATAGCAATCTCTATATCTTGTATTTTTTCCTCATTCATAATGCAGGTCATATCACAAAATCATAACTTTGCACTAGCGATTTAATGCGCAATGGTTAGAATGCGCAAATTATGACGATAACGCAAAAATTATATATCCTGCTCTGTGGGCCAAGACTGTTAAACTATACGATCCCAATCGTCATGGCATATCTTATCACGGGAACAATCGCGCAAAAATATATAGGCCTGTATCAAGCAACACACATCTTTTTTGCCGCGCCGATAGTTTGGATTGGCGAGGCCATACCCCTGCCGGGGATGCCTGTATTTTTGGGTATTATATTTATAAATATCGCATTTAAATTACTGTTCCAAAGCCCGTGGACGATAAAAAACTCCGGCGTTATTCTAACCCATATCAGCGCACTGTTTTTACTACTTGGTGGATTATTTACCGCATTGTTCAGCAGCGAAGGTTACATAGCCTTGAGCAAGACAGAGAGCAAGTCAATAATATCAGATTATCACATGCGTGAGTTCGTCATCATGGATGAACAAGGAAAACCACTGGAAACTTTTAATCACAAAGAAATCAGTGCTAACTCTGCCCTATATATTGATAAAAGCCTACCCTTCTCCATAGACGTGTATGAAGCATGCCATAATTGCAAAATAGTAGCACGAGACGCAGACACAAAAACGGAAAACCATATTGGAATGGCGCAACACATGCAGTTAGAAGTTGCTCCACCGAAAAAGAACAACGAAGAGAATATGGCTGGCCTTGTATATAAGGTCACATATGACAACACACATAAAATCTTTGTATCCTTAGAAGACGTACCGAGATATCCGGAAATCTTAGTTAACGGACAAACATATAAATTCGCACTTCGCAGACAACACAGAATATTACCATTTTCCATTACCTTACTTGATTTCAAAAAGGAAATTTACCCCGGAACAGAAATGGCAAAATCATATCAATCAACCGTATTAATCAAAGATGGTGATATGCAATGGGAAAGCGTGATTTCAATGAACGAACCCTTACGGTACAAGGGATATACATTTTTCCAATCTTCTTTCATTAACACACCGCAAGGTGACGTATCTGTGCTTGCTGCGGTTTGGAATGTCGGAAGGTCGTTTCCCTATATTTCAGGTTTAACAATGTGTATCGGATTGATTATCCACCTGTTTATGAGGGGACGCTCACCTAAAAAGAACAAGAACAGAAAGGGAGAAAATGCCTAAATTTTTCACCCTGTTATTAGTGTCTTTATTGATGATAGCGCCGCTTAAGGCCATCGCCAGAGACAACACACAATCACAAGAGACCGCACAACTTGACACATCATACATGGCGCGCCTGCCCATACTGCATGATGGCAGAATAAAGCCCTTGGACAGTTTTGCTCGCATATATTTAAAAACATTCTCAGGCAAAGAAACCGGTGCGATTGCCTGGCTGATAGAGGTATTACTTGATCCGGCACGCGCAGAAATGCGTCCAGTTTTAAAAATAACAAACCCTGAGATACTAACAATACTTCACCTAGAGCGCCGAAAAAACAAGCTGTACTCATACAAAGAAGTATCTACAGCATTACGCACAAAACAAAAAATGATACTAAGCATCATTAACACGGATGAAAAAAACTGGTCCACACAACAGCGCGAATTCATAGAATTACAAAAAAACATGATCGTGTTGCAAAACCTTCTCGGCAGTTTAACCCTTATACTACCTATTTCTACAACACTACCAGACAGCCTGCCGGAACCGTTTAGTGAATATGCAGGAAGACCGCTTAGCTTTGTTGAAACGTTAAATTTCCAAGATGATTTACAAATTGCAGTAAAAAATATTGTCGCAGAAAAGCAACATAATGTAGAAACCTATACGGCCGATGAGCAAGCATTAGCCCACTTATCATTCACACTAAGTCTTCTAAGTGAGACAGGACAAAAGAACGATATATTCAAAGTTATACCAAGCACCAACGACACGTGGCTGTCACCTTGGACGTCTCTATCTACCCCCCAAATTGAACAGCTAAAATATTGGCAAGAACTAAGTAATGCATATTATAATAGCGACGTAGAAAAATGGGACGATAGCGCGCACAAATTATACGCACAGACCACAGCCAACAACAGTAATTTACGGCCAAATGCTCTGCTTGCAGAATATTATTACAACCAGTACCCACCATTTTTTATCAGCTTCATGATATGCTTTGTGGGACTGTCTGTTCTTATTACCACCCTATTCTACGATACAAAAATACAAAGGCCAGTCGCCTTTGCAGCCCTTTTAGGAAGCTTTATATTCCAACTATATGGACTATCACTAAGAATATACATCTTAGACAGACCGCCGGTAAGCACGCTATATGAAACCGTATTATTTACCGGGCTGGTGACTACACTTTACGCGGTTATTGTTTACGGCAGAAACAAAAAACCAATGTGGCTGTGGCTTGGATTAGGGCTGGCGGTTTTCTTACATATTTTAGGGTTTTCACACAACACCAGCGGTGACAGCTTCGTAATGTTAACTGCTGTTTTAAACACGAATTTTTGGCTAACCACTCATGTTTTATGCATAACGGCAGGATATGCTTTTTGCGCCTTAACCAGTATTCTGGCTCATGCCGCTTTGATTAAGCCACTAATAAGTAAAGAGAGCCAAATTGACAGTGCAATATATAAAAGCACACTAACCGCATCTTTGCTCGCATTGTTTTTCGCAACCATTGGTACGGTTTTGGGCGGCATTTGGGCAGACCAATCATGGGGACGGTTCTGGGGGTGGGATCCAAAAGAGAATGGCGCTCTATTAATTGTATTATGGCTGATCTGGATTATACATGGCCGCATTAGCGGACAAATGAACAAACATGCCGTATTATGTGGCTTGTCTTTCCTTTCAGTCATACTTGCATTATCATGGTTTGGTGTAAACTTGTTAGGCGTAGGACTGCATGCCTATGGCTTCATGGATTCCGCGGCATGGTCCTTAGGAATTTTTATCACAGTTGAAGCCTTATTTATAACAACCGTAACCTTAGCATTGAAAAAATCAAAAACTAAAAATGCCTAAACTAATAATCATATTAATAATCGCATTATTAGGAGGGTTATTCGCCCTTCAAGACATCTTTTCACCTCCAAAGGGGATGAAAAGCACAAAGAAAATTATCGCAGAAACTGTTTCTGACCCTACATTTAAAGATATAAACGGCAATCAACATAACTTGCACCAATATAAGGGAAAAACCATTGTTCTAAATTTTTGGGCTACGTGGTGTCCGCCCTGCATCGTAGAACTCCCTCAGCTTTTGCAACTTGCCAATCAAGAACAGGAAAATATAACCCTAATTACTTTGTCCGTTGACGAAGATCCGACAAGTATAGAAAGGTTTTTCAAGACCCTACCAAAGGAAAGCCAAGAGCATTTAAAACTGAATAATGTCGTAATAGGATTAGATACAGATAAAAGCATATCAAAAGATATTTTTAAAACCACCATGTATCCCGAGACTTTTATTATTGATGAAAATCTGATCATCAAGCATAAAATAGAAGGCATAACAGACTGGCTTGGTATCGAAATGCAACGGTTAATAAAGTAAGGCTTAACGCACAATGACAGACACTATCATTTATGGAATAAAGAACTGTGACACAATGAAGAAAGCTTTCAAATGGCTGGATTCCAACAATGTCGAATTTAAATTCCATGATTACAAAAAACAGGATATCGATAAAGATATTTTACAACAGGCCATAAAAGATCACGGGTGGGAGAACGTTATTAACCGTCGCGGTACAACATGGAGGAAATTATCGGACGAAGTGAAAGAGAGCACTGATAATGCTTCCGCAATTGACCTTGCACTAGATAACCCCTCAATTGTAAAAAGACCCCTATTATCGCATAAAGGATGCATATTTTTAGGCTTCAAAGATGATGAGTATTCATCAATTTTTAATAGCTAATAATCCCTTCAGAACAAAAGCCTGAAACCCTTATTTTTTCAACAACCATACATATCATGGCAAAATAGTATGTCTGTGTTTTCAAAACATGCAGAAATATGCGCGTTTTATCCAGAAGATAAAATCTGAAAAAAGGTGAAAAACTTGGTTTAATTTTCCAAAATACATTAACTATATACCATATTAATTCTTAGTTTTGTGATTCTGGTGAGTATTTCCAGGAAGGGTAAATGGTTATGGGCTTTAAAAAAACATCCGAAGGTCGAGTTTTTTTCAAAAATGCAGATAATGACGACGCACCGAGCACAAACACCACAAAACAGATAAAAGACCCTGTTATGCCTAATGATACTGTGCAAATGCAGACTTTACTATTGCTCAAATCATTAAACACTAAACTTCAAAAATCAAAATCAGATGGAGCTGCGTTTAAAAAGCAGTTGGCGCAATATAAGGCTACTATTAAAACGCTTGAAGACAAGACCTCTGCGCAGGAAAGCAATTACATTGACCTTGAGCAAAAAATCGCAAATAAACAAAGCGAGGCTAGCAAAAAAACAGGGCGAGTTGAAGATAGCTTAAAGGATACCTTAAAAAAGATTGAAGAAGCAAAAGACCTTGTCAAAGAACTTGAACAAAAAAGCGAAGACAGCCAAGATGACTTAAAAACTCTTAAAGAAGAAGTCGCAAAACAAAAGTCTAAAGACGATGCTATTCTAAAACGTCAAAAAGCCTTGGAAACTAGCCAAAAAGCCCAAGGCGAAAAAATGGTTGATAGCGTGGCAGCGTATGTAGCACTGACCAAGCGAGTTAGCGAAACAGAAACCAGAAACGAAGCCTTAGACAATAAAATCGAAGAAACAACTTCGGACTATCTAAAGCTGGATAGAAAAATAGACAAAGCAATAGAAGATCGTAACCGCATTTTGCGTAAAGTAGACCGCATCGAACAGGCAGTTCTTGAAACCAGAGATGCGTTAAATGCAAAAGCAATGGTGTTGCTTACCGATCAAGGTGCGGTAGCAGGCGTGAATATGCCACAAGTAACAGATGAGGTTTTGCAAACAGATCCCAGCGTTTTAAACAGGCGTTTGCAAGAGGAAAACTCATTACCATGGTGGCGAAAATCTGTACGAATTCAAGGCACAAGCCTTGGCCTAATGGTTATCGTGGTTCTTCTTTTAGGATGGATTTTAAGTGAATCCCAAAGATCAACGTTCAACCAACAGATCAACAGAGCAGACGCGCCACCACCAACTATATCTTTGCATACACCATCAACAAAAGATAACAATACAAGTGAACAATATTCTCAAAACAACGACGTTACCAGAAACGACATTAATGCAGATAATGACGTTGACAACGGTATAGGAGAATATTCTTACAACAACCCTTATGCACAAAAACCTGATGCACAGGAAAGCATATATGACACGAATGCTAACATTGAAAGTAGCGAACCTGTTTATGCCCACGAAGAAACCGCCGAAGAAATATATGAAAAAGCAATAAAGACAGCCTCTGAGAACACCTCCCCGGATGATAGCTACGGCATAACCATTCACAAAGGATATGACAAAGAAGATTTTGGCAAGGGAACGAATAATAAAAACAGCACAGAAACGTTGGACATATATAACAGCGAGCAAATGTCCAATGCGTTTGACGAAGACCCTGAGCAAGTGGCAAAAAGGCTAAACCAGATAGAGCCACAAAGCCTTACTACACAAGATAAATACGACGCCCCTCAAATCAATCAAAATAATGTTGCTAGTACTACATCGCCATCTTCTCAAGGCGAATACATAAAAGAACTAAAGCAAAGAATTAATCCTGACAGGAACTTAACGGATATTGCAAAGAAAATTGAAAAGCAAGCATTCGCCGGTGTACCTGAAGCTCAACATGATATGGGGGCAATATATGTAGCCGGACATGGCAAGATAAAGCAGGATTTAGACCGCGCCATTTTATGGTTCACCGAAGCGGCAGACAACGGTGTTGCCAACGCGAAATATAATCTCGGTGTTCTACACCATCAGGGATTAGGCGTTAATAAAAACATTGATCGTGCAATGAGCCTATACGAAGATGCAGCAGAATTAGGTCATCCGGAAGCACAATATAACCTTGGTATAGCACATATCGAGGGTATAGGTGTGTCATATAGCCCTAAGAAAGCTGCATATTTTTTCCAAATGGCAGCAAATAAAAAAGTAACAGAAGCCGCATATAATCTGGGCCTTATATATGAAAACGGTCTTTTGGGCGAAACACGTCCGGATGACGCATTATTATGGTACAAGAAAGCCGCTGACCAAGGAAGTCCGGAAGCTCAATCAGCATTAGATCAGCTTGCCTCTTCTTTAGGAATAGGAGTTAACGAAGTAAATATGATCGTCTCCAACTTACAAAAATCCGGTAAAAAATCACAAATAAATTACAATAGTGGTAGTGCATCATCAAACTCTACTGAATATTTGACGTCCCAAATACAAGAAGAGCTAATACGACGTGGACTATATCCCGGACCGGTTGATGGGATGAGTGGTCCAATGACAACAGATGCGATTAAATCTTTCCAGACTGCTGCCGGATTATATGTCGATGGTAAACCATCGCAAAAGCTCTTATCTTACTTGAAGAGATAACACAAAATGCATGAATGCTTTAAAGCAGAGTAACTATGCTCTACTTGCCGCCTAATGCCGTTATCAACCCACTTTCGATTTGCGGGCATGACTTATCCTTGCCAAGACATAAAATCGATCCTACGGCTAGCTGGCTTAACGTCGGATCAGGACGAATGGCGGTCTTATCCGCAATATCAGACATTAAATTAACACATTCGACCATTGCGCTACGCATGGCGTAAGCAGGAACATTAACCTTCAACGCCGCAGTAGAAGCAGCACATCCCTCTTTCAGGCTTTCAAGGTATGATTGCTTATTAGAATATTTTAAATTCGCAGCATATGTTGATACAAGTGTCATATTCATAGATGAAATTTCTTTCATACATGACTGATCTGACCAATTCTTAACACATGACGAAGTTACGCTTTTAACATGCCCTAAAACAGAATTATCCGTTGATACCGCTTTTGCCTTGCTGCTACTTTCAGATCTTGTATTAGTTGCAGTCACAGTCTTCTTGGTTTTGCTGCCCTTAGATGTATCATTACCATAGTTGTTGTTGTTTTTAGAAGTTTGTCCGGGCTGAGGCTGATTTTTAGGTATGGGGTTATAACCACTACTTGTTTTTTCCTGACCTGTGCTCACCATTTGTGCATTAGAACTTATAGGAAATGTTACTGCCAAAGCCATAAGTGCCACGGAAGGTAAAGCCAGATAATTATTCTTATACATTTTGTTACGAAGCATTTTAGTTTCTTTCCCCCTTAGGATTGACAGCAATCAGTTTATTATGTGACTAATACCTAATAAGGTATCATGTATGAACGACACTCCAGAGAAAAAAATAACTTTTAGCGTTATATCACTATTAAAAAAGCCCAATAAAAAGAAAATGTTCTGGGCGTGGATCGCTTACCAATGTATAAAAGGCAGCTTAACGCTCAGCTTTATTTGGATACCTCTGTTCTATTTTTGGTTTACAAAATAATAATGCTAAACGTAGAATGACGAAGTTAATATCTATGAAAAACGGGGTTTAGATATGAGTGTCTCCACAGAAGTTGTTGAAGATAAATTACGACTTACATCACCAACAATTTACGAGATAATATCAACAGAAGGCGAAGAAGAGCTTTCAAGACCACTTAATTCTTTAGGGTGGTCAGGACTTGTCGCCGGTTTATGTATCAGCTTCTCTTTATTCTGTGAAGGGTATATGCGGCATCACCTTCCCAAAGATGGCGACTATTTTTTAGTTGAAAATCTGGGATATACATTTGGATTCTTGATTGTCATTATTGGTCGCTTTCAATTGTTCACGGAAAATACAATCACCGTTGTTTTACCTCTACTAGAAAAGCGCACAAAACGTAATTTTACACGTACACTAAATCTTTGGGGTGTTGTACTGCTGACTAACTTTATTGGTACATTCATCGCTGCCCTGCTCGTAACTAAATTAAATATAGTTTCCCCTGAGTTATTGAGTATTTTCATCGATATTTCTAAACATGCAGCTCAACAAGATTTTATCCATGTGTTTGAAATGGCTATTCCTGCCGGATTTTTAATCGCATGCCTTGTGTGGATGCTGCCCAGCGCGCACGGCGGCGGTGAGTTTTTTGTTATAATGTTGATGACCTATATCATTGCTATTGGTGATTTCACACATATCGTTGCAGGATCGGCAGAAACATTTCTTTTATTATTAAACGGACAAGCAACTATGGTAGAAGGCGTTAGCTTCTTAGTTGCAGCATGTTTAGGTAATATTATTGGCGGAACATTTTTATTCGCCTTACTCGCATATAACCAAGTGAAAAACGAACGATAAAATTTAAATAATGGAATAAGGAAGTAAACATGCTCGCGATTATTGGTGGCTCTGGCCTTTATGCACTAGATGAACTGGATGTTGTAAAAGAACATGACATAGACACACCTTTTGGAAAGCCTTCCGCGCCAATCGTAGAGGGAAAGGCGTTCGGATCATCTGTGCTATTTCTTCCTCGACATGGTCGTAATCATGAATTCCTTCCTTCTGAGGTTAATTACCGTGCCAATATTTTTGCACTTAAAAAGATGGGTGCTACTACAATATTAAGCATATCTGCATCTGGTTCACTGCAAGAGGAAATTGCTCCCGGTAGTCTGGCACTGGCATCACAGTATTTTGATCACACGCGTGGGAAAAGAAACCCCTCATTCTTTGGTGAAGGTGTAACTGCGCACATATCTACTGCTGCACCTACTTGCCCTGTTTTGGCTTCTGATGTTTTAAAAGCAGCCAAAGATTTTGATATCACAATTCACAGCGATAAAACATATGCTTGTGTTGAAGGCCCTCGTCTGGGAACAAAGGCAGAGAGCGTGTTTTTACGCGGTGCAGCAGGATGTGATATCGTTGGCATGACTAACGTCCCTGAGGCGTTCTTAGCCCGTGAAGCACAAATGGGGTATGTAACGCTTGCCATTGCAACTGATTATGATTGTTGGCGTGAAGACCCTGACGAACATGTAAGCGTTGAAGCAGTGTTTGCAGTATATTTTGAAAACATAGACAAGATTAAAAAACTGATCTTGAAGTTATTGGAAAACGGTATATCTGATACACCTAGTAACATCAGAACCGCCCTAAATGGTGCCGTTATGACACCTGATGAGCGATTAAGTGATGATCAAAGGGAATGGTTAAGCGTTCTAAGGTCTTAATCTAAAATTTAGAACACATTGATATTTCCACTTTCCACCAGTGCTTGGATATCCAGGTTTTGCAAACCTTCAAGAGCGACAAGGTCAACCGCATTGGCTGTATCTCCCGAACCGCTTACATCTACGGACAAGATCGTCCCGCCATTTACTTCGCGGGTGAATACGAAATCGTCAATGGCTTGCTGGGTTGAATCATAATTTTGTATCAAGCCGGCAAGATCAAGAACATCGCCTTCATCTGCGCTGAAATCACGTATGACATCAAGCCCTTCACCGATAGCCTCCATCATGAATTTATCAGCGCCACTTCCGCCAGATAAAACATCATCACCAGCCCCGCCGTAGAGAACATCATTACCTTCTTGCCCGTATATAACATCGTTTCCACTGCCACCAATTAAGGTATCGTCACCACCTTGACGGCCGTCACCATCACTATCAATGCTTTCTTGTGATAATTCACTTAAATTATTCTCAATATATTCGATCGTATCTTCACGAGACCAGCCAGGGTCTGTTGTGCTTTCAGAATTTTCAAGACGATCAAATACCTCCCAACCACTTCCGTTTGGTGTGTCAATTCCATCATGATCATCCACCAACGCATCTGTATTAACGCTATCTCCGAATATGATATCATCGCCATCACCGCCTTCAATAACATCATCACCTACTGAGGCTAAGTTATTAAATGGTGTTGTATCCTCAAACACGACTGACAGGTCAGAAGGATCATCAATGTTAACCGCATCCCCATCAATATCGATTACATCTAATCTGGTCATAACCGAATTTGATGCATTTACGCCGACGGCTATAACATCATCATTAAGACTGTGTAATGTTGCGATTTCATTTGAACCATCTGCACCTGTAATTTCATCCATTACGGTGTTTGCATTACTGTACGCAATATTACCATCGGCATCTATATACTTGTTTGGGTTACCGTCTGAAATAAAATATGTTGTCGTAATTGCATTATCTAATGGTTCTGAACTCTCAAGCCAGTCGTTAGCCTCCTGCAAGGGAGATTCGTAGTTCGTGTAACCACTGCCGGTTAGTGTCTCAAGATACCCCAGCGCATCATCCAGACCATTTGCATCCGTTACCGTAAATGTACCACTTGGCTTTACGTCTGTTGCGAAAGGTGTGATATGAATTTTAATTTCACCATTTTGATAACTACCAAAATCATTCAGTAGTTTCTCAACAGAATCCTTTAATAGTGAAATCCTAGAGTTTGCCGAATTTGCGCTGCCCATAGATCCTGAAACATCTACTATGAAAACAAAGTTATAATCTTGTTCTTGTTGCTCCAATGACGATCCACCGACATCGCCAACCATAATGTCTGATACTGCACCGCCAATAATTGCACCTTCTTCACCGCCAATATGATGTGGTACATCTGATATATCCGTGTCATCGACGTTTTTACCAACTATCAGCTCCGGATCAAGGCCTTTGAGCTTTAAAGTCGCGATAGAGCTATCACCATCACCGTCAGTCAGGGTATATTCAAACTCATCACAAACATCAACAGAATGATCATATGTCGCGGAAACATCATTCAACAAGAACGAAGCCCCCTTATAATCACCGCTGTTCGTTGAGTTAATAGAAATCCCTGATATTTCAACACCGCCGAAATCTGATGCATTGAGAGTAAAGCTCATCTCTCCATCCACTATTTGGCCGGAGGTAAATTGCTGCTCACCCGTTACAGATGTTCCATCGGCAAGGGTAATTATAAAATCAACACCATGTTGACCAGAATTATTATTACTACCAATTTCTGCAATCGTAAGGGTTACACTGTCCGCGTTTTTATCAAATGATATATCGAATGTTTCACCTTTTGGCCACACTTTCGGGCTGTCACCACTATCAAGGTTATCAATACCAAGGCCACTGCCATCCGCAGTATCAACCCATTTAAGATCGAAATTACCAACATTTGCGACTTCAACTGTTATACCATCTTTAGTTAAAGACGATTGTGTACCATCTACATCAGTTGCAACGGGGGCAAGCGAAGAGGAAGAAGAACTACTACCTGCATTATCAAATAGAGTATAACTATACTCCCCATCAGCAGATAGAATTAATGTTCCAAACTCCCCATCTATAGAGGCTGTGCCTACCTCTGGCACGTCAACAATGTCTCCTTCAAATGAAACTTGCGTAATAGTATTAGATTTATCCTGTGATAGTTCGTCATTATCGATCAAATTACCATCTACACTGTTTTGTGAAGTATCAAATGACACGCAATCATCATTCGCATGTGGACCATCATCTAACACTTGAATAGTCAAAGTTCCATCAACAGGGTCACCGTCAAAATCTGTTGCCGTCACACCAAATTTAAGGTTAATTGCCTCATTGTGATCAGAAGTATCAGGATGATCCAAAGTTCCAGATAGCACAAATTCATATGTTCCGTTTGAATTAACCGATAGTGTAAATATTGTCTCTCCACCAGCCGTAGCCGTATAAACATTTGTCGCATTATCAAAACTAATATTAACTGCTTCACCGTTAGAGGTTAATGCCTGACTTGGCACATTGCCATTTGCGGAAAAACCACCTGCTCCATCCTGTCCGAAATGTGCGGCAAGTTGCCCTGACACCGATGCATCAGTTGATAAATTTGTTTCATCAACGACTGCCGTTTGTGGCACAACGCATACAGGTCCGTCATCAAGTATATCAACTTGCACCATGGTTTCGATTGCATCACCATCACCGTCCGTGGCAACTATTCCAAATTCAATTGATACAACGTCATTACTGTCATTTTTATCAGGATGATCAATAGTATCAGTCAATGTAAATTCATAAGAACCATCACTGTTTATTACCATGGTAAATATTGTCTGACCGTTTGCGATACCTGTATATGTGTTAGTAGTATTATCGTAATCTACACTCACAGGGTTTCCACCTGAAGTAAGCCCAGTAAATACAGATATCCCATTACCTGTTATCGTACCTTCACCATCATTTCCAAATTCCACATCTACCTGTCCTATTGCAGAGGTACTTGCAGAAAGGTCTGTTTCATCAACGCTTAGTTCTTCTGCTTTAATGGATGTCGGCGCATCATCTAAAATCGTAATACTAATTGTTGTTTGAGCTGTATCACCGTCTGAATCAGAAATTTGAACACCAAAATCAAGCGTAATAGCGTCATTTACATCATCACCATCAGCATGATCGAACGGTAAGACTTGATTGTAACTATACTCGCCAGTTTGCGGATCAATCGTAAATGTAAATACCGTTTGGCCGTTTGCTGTACCCTCATATCCATATGAGGTTACCTCAACCGTTACAGGAAATCCACCGCTAGATAGGACTCCATTAGATAGAGAACCTGATGAAGAAAAGTTATCGTTAGATGATATTTCTCCGCCGCCGTTATCACCAAAATCAAAATCAATAACACCGCTGTCGCTTAAAGAAAAACCATCCGTTTCATCAAGTGTTCTCTGTGTCCCTGAAATTTCTGGTGCATCATCAAATGGTTCAACCGATCTATCCCCTGCTTCATCATCGGGAAACACATCATCGCGATTAAATTCAATACCATATTCAAGTTGCGTAGGATTAATAGCACCAACATCTTCTAAAGCAATAACACCTTGCGCATCAAAGCTGCTTTGATATCCGTAACCACCACCAGAACCAGCACCGGAGGAACCATTATCACCAGCAGCAGGCGCAACATCTGCCAGTTGTTCGGCTAATGCCGCCATATCTGTAGATTCTTGATCTTTTGATTCCAGATCAGGGATATTGTTATCATCACCCGACTTGCCCATAAATGCATAAGAGGAATCTTGCACATCACTTGTTGAAATGTCATCAACGGAAGAAATAGCCTCATCACCAGATGCAGGCTCTAGGTTTGAAAGCTGCATCGCCAGATCATTCTCTAGTGATGCCAACTCCTGCACAGCATCGGGACTATCCCCTTTTGAATTGCTGACCTCTTGCTCTAATATCTCCATTCTTGTGGCTAGCTCTTGAATAACATCAAGTGCAGATAAAAATTTTGAAGCCCCCGCCTCTGAAAGCTCATGGTCGCTGTCGTGTTCTATTAAATCCTGTGTGGTTTGAAAATTAATCTGTGCGCCATCATCAAATGTAAGTGTCGTTTCCTGTGATGTATCATCAGTTTTTTGCGAAATATCGTTGCTATCATTTATATCGAATTTAAGATCGTATTGTTTTCCGCCTTCCAACGATACATCTAACAGGTCGCCTGCCTCGGGCCTTTCTACGATGCAGATTCCTGCATCATTGCACAGTTCATTATATAATATCTTTGTATCAATCTCAGACCCATCCGATAATTTAAAACATCCTGGGCCATTAGATATATCTTCAAAATTCTTAATATTTAGAGTTTCAGAGCCACCATCACTTGAAAACCTAATTACAAGAGACCCATCGCTATCTAATGACATATCCTGAATATCATCAGCAGAAAAAGAAAATGAAGCACTTCCATCTTCTGAAATTTCTACATCTCCCTTCATATCATCAGAAGCATTAAAAACTGATTGCGCGTCAACTACAGTAGAGGCAAGTTCCAGACCATTTGATAATGATGTGCTTAATGTCTCTGCATTTATACCTGTATTATCTGTTTCATTAGGTTCAGAACTGCCCAATAGCCCATTATCAAAAGTCATTTTAATATACACTCCACAATTACTTCTTTATGCTTACACCTATCATTTCCAATTCTCAGACATGGTTCCGCAAGTTTCTAAAACATATAGATAAAGATTTAAGAAACAGTTACTTTTACATATTCGTGTAAAATTTTATGTAAAAACAAAGTGTTGTTAACTAATATTTATATTTTTCGGTATATTTTGATAATATGTAAACGCTAAATGGCAGATAAAGATCAGGATAGAAAATGGCTAGGACCTTTCAAATAGATATAGAAAACGGCGGCGTAAACGCAATGATGACCGAAGAGGGCAATATATTTAATGCGCAAAAATCTCCCGGAGAAGTATCTGTATTTGATGGAGATACAATGATGACGGCAGAAAATCCTAATTTTGAACCTGAACAAACGCAAACAGCAGATATATCAAGCAATCCTACGCTTAACACTCTTAGCTAAGAATAAAAATACTAACTTACTTTTCTAATAAAAATGCGCCCTACCAAGCGTATTTTTTATTGTGTGTATTACGAATTAGACTCAAATTCTATACCTTGTGCCAACGGAAGTTCAGAAGAGTAATTTACAGTAGACGTCATACGACGCATATATGCTTTCCAACTATCTGAACCACTCTCGCGACCGCCGCCCGTTTCTTTTTCTCCACCGAACGCACCGCCTATTTCTGCACCACTTGTCCCGATATTAACATTGGCAATACCACAATCACTGCCCGATTCACTGGTAAATATTTCTGCTTCTTGAATGTCACGGGTGAAAATGGAAGAAGACAAACCTTGCGGCACGTCATTTTGACGGGAAATCGCATCACCCAGATCTCTATATTTAAAAATATATAAAATCGGTGCGAATGTTTCCTCTTGAATATTAGAGCCATCAGGCATTTCGACCATCGCCGGATTCACGTAATAAGCATTAGGATATTCATCATTTAATGCGCGCCCTCCACCAGTTATTACACCGCCATCAAGCTGCGCTTTATTTAGTGCATCTTCCATTTGCAGATATGATTGTTCATCAATTAATGGCCCAACTAATGATCTTTCGTCTAACGGATTGCCTATAGACAGGCCAGAATATGCAGATTTAAGGCGAGATAATAAATCATCATATACGTCATCATGAACAAATAGCCGTCTGGTTGTTGTACATCTTTGCCCACATGTCCCCACAGCACCAAATAATATACCCTGGAAGGCAAGATCAATATCTGCAGTCGGGGCAACAATAATTGCATTATTCCCACCAAGTTCTAATAAAGACTTAGCAAACCTTTGCGCGACCCTTGGCCCGACGACACGCCCCATTGCGGTGCTGCCTGTTGCACTAATCATCGGGACGCGTGCATCATCAACCAATAGTTCGCCAATATCCCTTTCGCCAATTAAAACTTGCGATAAGCCTTTCGGCACTTCATCCCCGAATCTATCGCAAGCCTGCTCAAATAACTTTTGACAAGCCAGAGCCGTTACAGGAGTTTTTTCTGATGGCTTCCAAATAACACTGTCACCACAAACAATTGCAAGTGTTGCATTCCAAGCCCATACAGCGACAGGAAAGTTAAACGCACTTATTATTCCTACAGGGCCTAAAGGTTGCCAAATTTCGCGCATTTTATGCTGTGGTCTTTCTGATGCTATCGTTAGGCCATAAAGTTGCCTGCTTTGACCGACGGCAAAGTCACATATATCTATCATCTCTTGTACTTCGCCCAGACCCTCTTGATATATTTTACCGCACTCTAACGTAACCAAAGCTCCCAAAGCCTCTTTATTATCGCGCAATATATCACCGAAAATTCTTATTAATTCACCGCGTCGAGGTGCAGGGACATTTCTCCATGCTTTAAAAGCATCAACAGATTCTGCGATTTTTCTGTCGACATCATGACTGCTATCCATCGTAACACTGCCAATTTTAGAACCATCAACAGGACTGAAAACTTCTAAATTACCGTTACTAATCAAATCACTGTCTAAACCAAGTTGATTAAGTATCTGATTTTTATCCATTGAAGTCCCTCCTAGTGCGATAGAATAAATAATAGAGTACCACTTTGCCCTCCTCTCTGCTACAAAGCAGACGAAACTATATTAAAATTGAGACCGATTTATGAGTGACCTTTTACTAAGTGTTGAAGAAGCAGGCGTTTTAATCGCCGGAAAACCATTCTTTGAAAACCTAACCTTTCACATACACGCAGGGCGTAAAATTGCGCTTGTCGGTAAGAACGGTGCCGGTAAAACCACTCTAATGAATATTATAACAGGTGATAGAGAGATCGATGATGGCAAAAGATTCTTATATCCGGGAACTACCACAGGGTATATGCAACAAAACGCCACAGGAATTGAGGGTAAAACAGTCCGCGATTACGTATTTGAAGGTCTGAATGATGAATTGGAAGATTGGGACATAGATTACCGTATAGAGATGGTTGTGTCCCCGCTTCTTCTTAACGTAGATGATAAATTAGAGAGCCTTTCCGGTGGGCAGCTGCGCCGTGCCGCGCTTGCACGCTCATTAATCGAAGAGCCAGACATACTATTATTAGACGAACCTACAAACCACATGGATTTGGAACTGATTGAGTGGCTGGAAAATTATATAAGCAATTACCGCGGCGCCGTTGTTATTGTGTCTCACGATCGTGCATTTCTATCTAACACTACTGATCGCGTTTTCTGGCTAGACAGAGGAGAGCTGAAAACCGCACCAAAAGGATTTGCCCATTTTGAGCAATGGTCTAAAGAGATGTTAGAGCAAGAAGGAAGAGCCCTTCATAACCGCGCAAAAAAAGTAGATCAAGAAATAGCATGGGCCAACAAAGGTGTTAAAGCACGGGTAAAGCGCAATGTACGCAGACAAGCAGAAGCATTCGAAGCGCGTGATCAGTTTGAAAAAGATCAAAAGGCATTTCGTCGCGTTACATCGACAATAGAACTACCACCTATGACGACAGAGCAATCCTCACGAAACGTCGCAGAGTTCTTTAATGTTGGAAAAAGCTTCACCGACCCTGATAACGGACGCACAAAACTTATACTTGATAAGTTTAATATGCGTATAAAGAAACAAGACCGCATTGGCATTTTAGGACGAAATGGATCTGGCAAAACCACGTTCTTACGCATGCTAACGAAAGAAATGAGCCCGGATACCGGACGCGTTAAAATTGCAAAAAACCTAAGCTTCAGTTATTTCGATCAAACCAGATCAATGTTAAAAGAAGACAAGAGTTTGAAAGATAACCTTTGCCCTGAAGGCGCGGAATATTTGGACGTACGCGGAAAATCACGTCATGTTTGCGGTTATTTAAAAGATTACCTATTTGATCCCGAAGATGCGTGGAGAAAAGTAAGCACTTTATCCGGTGGTCAAAAAAACCGCCTAATGCTTGCCAAAATACTCGCCAACCCCGCCAGTATGCTGATTATGGATGAACCAACCAATGACCTTGATATGGATACATTGGATATGCTGACCAATATTTTAAAAAGTTATGATGGTACTCTGTTCGTCGTGTCTCACGATCGTGACTTCTTAGATCAGGTGGTCACAAAAATGCTGGTTTTCGAAGGCGATGCAAAGGTCGAAGGTATCGTAGGCGGTTACAGCGACTATATGGCTTGGAAGAAAACACAAAAATCAGAAGAGACCAAAATTAAAAAGTCTAATAAATCAGCGAGCACTGAAACTAATAAACAGAAAAAAGAACCAGTAGCATTCACCTTTAATCTAAAACATGAATTAGAAAAACTACCGAAAAAGATTAAAGTTCTGGAAAAAGAAGTGGAAAAGCTGGAAGAATTAATGGCTGACCCAGATCTTTATACTAAAGACCCTGATGAATTTACGCGAATATCCAAACGATTACCTGCTGCGAAGGAAGAACTAGATAACTCGGAACTACGATGGTTAGAGTTGGAAGATATAAAAGCAAATGCGCAGTAGCCTATAATCAATATATTTTGGATAAAAGACCGTTACTAATCCAACGGGAAAACCACGGCCCTATTGCATCAATCTCGTCTTCCGGTAACGTTGCACTCAACGATTCTCCGACGCTTATACCAGAGAACAAGGAAGACAGAACCAAATATTCTCTTTCTTCTAAATCTAAACGCCACATTTCATCGTTATGTCGATACACGGCCAAATATGATGGTTCTTTACTTGGTATATCCATATCAGTGTCATTTATATACGCCGTATAAAATGAATTCACAGGATAGGAAAAAGCAAAGAGCTTCAATGCTTTACGAGGCAATAAACTTGCTGACATAAACCCTTCAGGGTCATATCCTTCTAAATCACTTTGTTGTAATGTCTTAGTTTCATCATAATCAAACACTCTGGAAATAGCAGTCTCAAGAACCGAAACCTCATGAATAAATGGGGAAACTTTTGGCTTAATATATTCGGGAAAATCATCTATATATCTGGCAACATTAAAATGCGTGGATGGGGTATTTTCAACAAAACCATCAACTAAATCAATAAATTTGTCCCGTCCTATTGCTTTCATTACTGCCGGGTAATCATCAAAAACTATATCAAACAAGCGATAACGATACCCATTAATATAGCTTTGTATCTGTTCCGAAGGTGAAAAGTCAGTTTTTGGTATAACCCTGTCATCGGGATTCATTTTGCTACCATCGCCGCTAAGTATTGCACTTTGCATATCTGCAAGCTCTTGTTCATACGGTAACGGATCATCCGGCGGGCGAATATTATCACTGTAGCGCTTAAAACTTGGTATAGGGGTTGGTCCTTCGGCCTGTTTGCCCCAATGGCGTGCCTTGTTAAGCTCCTCTATCATAACAGGGAATTCAGGTATTTTATCATCCCATTCTATCATGGTATTAACAAAACCTGCTTTTTGTATTGTGTATGCGTATAGTGTCCAGACCTCATCCAATACATGGTCATCATGGGTATCAATTATATGAGTTCCCATATTAGTATGACCGGCAAGATGAATTTGCGCCACCTCTGATAAGGGCATAGAGTCTATATATGTTTTTGGGTCCCAGCGGTGGTTATAACAACTAACATAAATGTTATTTACATCTAATAACAATCCACATCCCGAATCCTCAACCATTCGGTTAATAAATTCCCACTCACTCATCGATGAGCACGTAAATTCCAGATATGTTGAAGGGTTTTCTAAAACCAGCCTTCTACCAAGAAAGTCCTGTACTTGCTTTATACGTTCAACAATATGTTTTAGAGCTTCCTCCGTATATGGTACAGGAAGTAAATCATGCGTATTTTTATGCGCAACACCAGTCCAGCACAAATGATCTGACATCCATTTCGGATTTACGTCACGCTCAAGCTGTTTTAATTTTTTTAAATATTCAGAATTTATAGGATCAACAGTACCTATGGATAAAGAAACGCCATGCGTTACAATAGGATATCTTTCCTTCAACTCGTCCAGAATACGTCGCGGGCGACCGTCAGTATCCATATAATTTTCTGCAATAATCTCAAACCAATCTATATCGGGATTATTGTCTTTAATATATTGGAAATGGGATGAGCGAAAGCCCAACCCATAACCTAATTTAGGAAATGTATGATTAATCATATATCTAATTAGTCGTTGTAACGGCTGTTATCGTTATGGTGCGCTGCGCCTTTGCTTTTACAGCTAGACTTAGTTTTGCAACCTGTTTTGCTTTCACAACCTGTTTTACAACCGGCTTTATCGCATTTCTTAGCAGCACTATCCTTGCACGAATTAGAACCTTTGCATGAGTTTGCACCCTTGCAAGAACTTTTACCTTTACAGGAGCTAGCATCTTTACAAGAACTCTTCTCCATTTTTTTACCGCAACCACTTGCGCTACATCCATTTGCGCCATGACCAGCAAATGCAGGAGCAGCAGAGAAAGCACCCATCGCCAATATACCAGCTAAAGCGACTGTTGCTACTTTCTTATTTACGGTCTTTTTTTGAAGAACATTAGTATTCATATTAGTATTTTCCTTTTCATGTATTAAATTGTTACATCCGTATTCGCTGGCGATTAAAAAAACGTTACAAATTTAATAAAGAAAAATACTCAAGCAAATCCAACCATTTTCTTTTTATCTTCATCCCATAAAGTAAGATGAACACATTTGAAACTTTCAAAGAAAGTGATCCTATTCAAGGTCTTTAGATCCTCATCATCATCCATGCATTCTTGTAACCTATAATTAGGTATTTTTGCATTCAAATGATGAATGTGGTGCAATCCAATATTACCTGTAAACCACTGTAAAATAGGGTGAAGGTCGTAATAAGAACTGCCTAGAACTGCGGCCTCATGGTAATCCCAATCATCTTGATATTCCCAATAGGAATCTTCGAATTGATGCTGCATAAAGAACAACCACCCACCTGCACATGATGTTCCGATAACTATTGGCATATAGGTTAGAAATACTGTTGCAAAACCAAATACCATTCCAAGACCGCCATAGACAATTAGCAAGGCCAGATTAAGACCCAAAACACTTTTCCAAATTTGAGAAAACTTTATAGATTTTTTAACTTCAAAGAACTGGAATGCGTCGGCCTTTGGAAGCCTTTGAGCGATGATGATAAAAAACGGTGTGCCAAATAATAACAAGAAGTAAGGGTTACGATATAAACGATACCAAGACTTCATTTTATCACTCATCTTTTCGTATTCTTTTATAGTAACCGTTTCGATTGCACCGAAGCCACGGTTATCAAGATTACCAGATCCTGCATGATGCATGTTGTGCGTTTTGCGCCAAAAGTCATAAGGTGTCCATGTTAGAACACTCATAAATCGTCCAATACGATTATTCCACTTTCGTGAAGACATAAAAGAACCGTGACCGCAGTCATGTTGAATAATAAATACACGCACTAACAAAAGAGATGCCGGAATAGTCAACAATGCCGTTAACCAATAAGCAGAAGAAAAGCTGTATATCATTATGCCACAAACTGCAAAGAACGGAACCAATGTGTTTATCAATTGAAAGACAGCTTTACGATCATCGGATTCTTGATATTTTGAGCAATGCTTAACAAATCTTTTCACCTTCGCTTTGTCATCATCACTGATTACAGGTGTATTACTTGTGCTTGCATCTACCCTATTATGCTGTGTCTCAACGTGATCTAACATATATTAAACTCTCCAATTTATCGCATGTGACAGTGTTACAGTTTAAAAGCTTGTTCACAAGATAAAAAAGCCTTTAACTAACAGCAGTAGAGCATGTAAATACTGTAAAAATATTGATCTTAATCAATATTTTAAACAGAAACAACCATGCTCATACAGGCAATGAACACCTGCAACTATGCTGCGCCGCGACTTGCTTTTTTACGCTCGTGCGGACAAAGAAACTTCTTACGCAGACGAAGGTTTGTTGGAGTAACTTCCATCAACTCATCATCATTAATGTAAGACATCATATCTTCTAGCGACATTTTACGTGGTGGCGTTAAAGTAACCGCCTCATCCGATCCAGAAGCACGCATATTAGTTAGCTTCTTACCTTTAAGAACGTTAATTTCCAAATCATTCTCACGATTATGTTCACCAACAATCATACCTGCATAAACAGGTGTTTGGTGACCGATGAACATTACACCACGGTCTTGTAGATTAAAGATCGCAAACGCAACAGCAGTACCAGTGTCGGTAGAAATCAATGCGCCACGACGACGTTGGCCGATGTCTCCCTTACAAGGTGCATAAGAATGGAACAAACGGTTCATCACACCAGTTCCACGCGTATCTGTCATAAATGTGCTTTGATAACCAATCAAACCACGTGACGGCGCAAGAAACGTTATACGTGTCTTACCTACACCAGAAGAACGCATATCAGTCATATCCGCTTTACGGCGATTCATTTTATCAACCACAGTTGATGAATATTCTTCATCAACGTCAATGATAACCTCTTCAACTGGTTCGCACTTAACGCCGTTTTCATCTGTTTGATACAACACTTTCGGGCGAGAAACAGTAAGCTCAAAACCTTCTCTACGCATTGTTTCAATCAAAACACCAAGTTGCAGCTCTCCACGACCACCGATTTCAAATGAATCTCTGTCATCGCTTTCTTTAAAGGTAATAGCAACGTTAACTTCTGCTTCTGCAAGTAGACGCTCGCGGATCATTGTTGATGTAACTTTAGAACCTTCCTTACCTGCGAACGGAGAATCATTAACAGATATTGTCACAGACATTGTAGGAGGGTCAATCGGGGTTGATTCTACTGCATTTTCAAGAGCAGGTTCACAAATAGTATCCGCCACAGATGCCTTTGACAGGCCTGCGATACAAATAATATCCCCTGCTTTAACTGATTTAACCGGAACACGATCTGTACCATCAAATGTTAGAAGCTTTGTCAAACGACCTGTTTCAACGGTTGAACCATCTAGGCTCATAGCTTTAACTGTATCATTAACATTTGCACGCCCTTGAATAACACGACCAGTCAAACAACGCCCAAGATAAGGGTCAGAATCCAACAAGGTAGCCAACAAAGCGAACGGCTTATCGTAATCTACTGTTGGCGGTGGAACGTGTCCAAGAACGATATCAATCAAAGGTGAAAGGTCTTTACGATCATCCGACAAGTCTTTAACACACCAGCCATCACGGCCTGATGCATACAGAATTGGGAAATCCAACTGTTCATCATTGGCATCAAGAGATACGAACAGGTCAAACACCTCGTCCACTACTTCTTCTGGACGGCCATCCGGGCGATCAATTTTATTAATAATTACTATTGGCTTCAACCCCTGAGAAAGAGCCTTACCAAGAACGAACTTAGTCTGTGGCATCGGGCCTTCTGCGGCATCGGTCAACAAAATAACACCATCAGCCATATGAAGAACGCGCTCAACCTCACCACCGAAGTCCGCGTGTCCCGGTGTGTCTATAATGTTAATTCGCACATCGCCCCATTGAACGGATGTCGGCTTAGCCAAAATAGTGATACCGCGTTCACGTTCCAAATCATTTGAGTCCATGACACAAACGTCAACGGCTTCATTTTCACGGAACATACCACTTTGCTTCATAATAGAATCGATTAGAGTTGTTTTCCCGTGGTCAACGTGGGCAATAATCGCAATATTTCTTAACTTATCACTCATGGCTTTATTATCTTTCCTATAAATAAAACAGGGCAAAGATGTCCTGTTTATAAAAATTCAACCGCCTGTGTAGTATAAAAACCAAGGAAAAGCCAGAAAAAAGAGGCTGAATACCCAGCCTCTTTGACATTTGATTAAGATTTATCACGTAACCCTTAGCGTGAGTGCGTTTTAGCAAGACGCACCATGTTTATAAATTCAGCACGATATCCGAATTTATCGTCCCCCTTTCCCTGTTGCGCCAAAGAAATAACATCATCATAGGAAAATTCTCCGGTGTATTGGCCACCTTTTAATATCTGGCCAAACGCCGCAACAGATGTTGCAAAGTTCGTATCTGTCATATCTTTCTTATATTCAAAATTTTTCATAACAGGCGCAGATATTAGCTTGCTCTTACTTTCCATAGGTAACTTGTAACGAATTTTAAGGTAAGCATATTCGTCACTTGGCACGACATTCTTTTTCTTAACACCTGATGTATAACGCAATGCATCCACACTTACCGCATCGCTTCCTACAGGTATGAACTCATAAATTGCACTTACGCTGTGGCCTGCACCCATGTCACCTGCGTCGATTTTATCATTATTAAAGTCTTCACGATTAAGATGGCGAGTTTCATAACCTATCAGGCGATACTCGGCAACGGATGTTGGATTAAATTCAATTTGGAACTTAACATCCTTCGCAATAGGAAATAGTGACGAGGTTGCCTCCTCCACCAGAACTTTACGTGCTTCGTTCAGGTTATCGATATAAGCAGCCGTTCCATTGCCATTTTGCGCCAATGTTTGCATCATATGATCATTGTAATTACCTTGGCCAAAGCCAAGAACGGACAAGAAAATACCTTTATCACGTTTACGCTCCACAAAATCCTGAAGCTCTTCACGATTGGTAATACCAACATTGAAATCACCGTCCGTTGCCAAAATAACACGATTTACAGCGCGCTTATCAAAGTTTTCTTCTGCCATATCATATGCCAGTTTAATACCAGCCGCACCGGCAGTTCCGCCACCAGCGTGCAGATTATCCATTGCGTTAATAATTTTACGGTGCTGCGATGCTTTTGTCGGTTCTAATACAACGCCTGTCGATCCTGCATAAGTCACAATCGACACTGTATCATCCGGATGAAGGCTATCTAGCAACATTTTCATTGAGTTCTTAACCAACGGCAACTTATCCGATGCATTCATAGATCCTGACACATCCAAAAGGAAAACAACATTACTGCGCAGAGCCGTTTTTTCCAATTGGTACCCCTTTATGCCTATATGCATAAGTTTTTTACCCTCTGCCCATGGGCTATCAGTTACTGTGACTGTCGGCTTGAATGGTTCTGCTCGGCTTTGTGGTACAGGATAATTATAGTCAAAGTAATTAACCATCTCCTCAACGCGCACGGCATCTTTTTGCGGTAGCATGCCATTATTCAACTGCCTGCGTATAAAGCTATAGCTAGCCGTATCAACATCAGATGAGAATGTGGAAACAGGTTCCGCAGAAACCGACTTAAACGCATTAACATCAAAATCTTCGAATTTATCACGCCCTTCATCCTGATAATTGGGTGACACAATATCAACATCATCCATAATCACCAGTTCTTGCATTACATTTGAAGCACCAAATGATTTCTTTGCTTCTTGCGCATTAGAAACAACATCTGCACCTGTAAAGCTCTCAACCGCACCGCCAAGCAATGAAGAATTTACGACAGGTTGTGCGATAGACGGCTTGGACGGTTCCCTCGCCCATTGTTCCATAGGTGACGCTTCTTGCTCTGCTAACTCCACCCTTTTTCCAGCCTTACTTTTGGCCTGCGCTTTGTTCGCATCTTTTACGCCATTCACGTTGTTACGCGACCAATCAGATAGCGGGTCAGCCTGTATTTCTTTTTTTGCAACAGGTTGCGGAGATTGTATTGGCGTGGGGATTGAACTACTGCTCGATGCTATTGCTCTTTCTAAACTTTCTTCATTTCTCTCTTCGACAGCCTGTATATATGCAGGAGAAACCTCCTCATTTACCCCAGGAACACTAGTTATCTCAGACCCTTTAGGCATTTGATTGTCGAAACGTCGTAGTGTGTCTTCTAATTGTGTAAAGCTTAAGCCACCGACAAGGACAACCGCCATCGCCGTTGCCATACCACCATATATAAATTTCGTTTTTGTCTTCTGTTCCATTGTTTCATTTCCTCGTTTTGAATTGCTTATGCCTATAAGACGAGCGAGGAGTGAAATTCCTTGGGAACTTTTCTGATTTTTTTTCTGTTTTTGAGTTTCGAACTCTGACATCGCTAAATTTAGCGCGCGTTTGCGGGCATTAACATCAATTTCAGGCGCATTGTCTTTAGATAGAATTTCTTCTAATTTCTTCTCATCCATAGTTTTGCTCCTTCCCGAAAATTGTTTGCATCTTTTTTCGTGCTTCATGAATACGCCACGATATTGTGCTTTCTTTTACACCAGATATTTTCGCAGCTTCTTTGTGTGAAAGTCCCTGCCCCATCACTAAAATCAATGATTCCTTTTCACTATCCGGCAATTTATGTACCTGTTTCCATACTTGTGCGGCATATATCTTATCATCTGAATTTGCATCCTCTGCGGCAAACTCTTCTATTAGTTCGGCACCGTCAGGATGACGGTTTTGCGATTTATACCAATCTTTTGCGGCATTAATTACCAAACGATAAAGCCAACTGGTGAATTTCGAGTCGCCTTTATAACCGGAGATTCCACGTGCGAGCTTAATGCAGGCTTCTTGCGTTATATCTTCTGCATCCCGTTGATTAGAGCACCATTTATATGCCATCTTGAACATTACCTCATAGTAATCATTTACCAGATGCTCAAAAGCATCGGCATCACCACGCACTGCGCGGTCTATCAAATCTTTATCATCCGTATCCGGCATTATTTAAGACCATCCAATAGAGGTTTATCCTCATCTTATAACAATAAGACGAGATTAGAAGTAATAACCTTGGAGATTATTTTATTTTTTATGAGTGATCAAAGTCCACATCATTAGAAACATCATTAGACTGAGAGTATCGATCCGTTATTTTCTCTACCAGATCTACTGGTTCCGACCTTCTGCCCAATGCATATTTATGACCATCACCAATCAATTCAGGTTTTGGCTTATCATAACCTGTGCGCCAAGCGCTGGCGGCTGCGCGATCGGTTGCTTCTGATGTATTATCCAGACCATCATGTTTTCTTAAATTTGTTAACGCTGGTTCCATCTCAGTAGAGCGCGCACGTATGCTGTCTATAAACGGGCATTTTTCAATACACGCCTTATTAAAGTCCGCCGTCATAGTTAGACTCTTTGGATTTGCAGAAAACAGGTTTTTGTTTTTCAAAAAGCTACCATCGCTCAACGCATTAAGACCTGCTGTGAACTTTCTAAAGTCAGTATAATGCACGGCTTTAAGCGCCTGTTCCGGCTTTACATCATCCGGACATTCAAAATCAACACTGGATATTATATCGTTTTCACCCTTGTGAACTGAAAACTTTGTATTGTCTGATACACGTTTAAGCTCATCCAAGCCCCAACCATTCATATCAAGCTTATCAAATGCATGCGTAAAGTCTGTTTGTGTCGCATCCATTAATGTTCTTGTGAATAATTGATAATTCCATAAACCGTTATCATTAAAATCATTTATGTCATCTTCAGTGAGCTTAATAGTGCGCCCACTTTTTAATGTGTGCCCCTCATGCAGCGCAGTATGCATTTTCTGTAAAAAAGCACCCTCGGAATAAAAGGCATCGTGATGACCACCTTCGGCGGCGATCTCATTTCTTGTACCAATGGCGCGTCCTTGTGTATGGGCTGTCGCCCCTGCACCACCTTTAGATTGCATTCTTGCGGCGTTATTACTTTTACCAACCGTCTTACGCGGTGATGTTTGGTTAATGACAGAATCAAGTACGCTTTGCGGGTCATCGGCATTTACTTTTGCATTACGCGCCGCGTTATATGTCACCATGCCTTCTGAAACCATCTCATCCAGAAATTCCGTCATATCATCACTAAACGGTTCAATTTGTGGAACTGCTGTTCCTGGCTCTACTATACCTTTTAACTCTGCATGTATAACCAAGAATTCGGCGACTTGCTGCTCTCTATCCAGATGGATTTCATCAACTGTTCTATAAGTTGCACGCCCTTGAACCGTGTAATCAACATTCAATGCCATGCGCAAAAATTCATCAGGAAAGTCATCAACATCTATATCATTATCATCCATAAATGTTTGTATAGTACGTGCGACAAGCCTCGGCGTTACCATCGGATCACCACCACCACGTTGAGGGTCTAGTCCACATCCTATTTTTTGCAGTAATGGCAGAACATCGCCATCCATTTTACCTTCATTAAACCAATTATCTAAGACGAAATTCGTGTCATTTTGTATTTGCTTTGCAATCATTAAAGATGACAACGGCCCCAGAGCTTTTTGACTGTCGGAATTAGCCCACATTTGCCCTTCCGGCAAAGATTGGTGACGTACACGACTATCAAGTTCGGCACGCTTTTGCAATGATTTTTGCATTCTTTCTTTATTGAGCTCAACCCCAGTCGTAGAATCAGTCATAATGTGTAAATCTTCACGTAGATCCATCACCGGAACTTTATCAAGCTTTCCACCAAGTGAATTAGTAAGAAAACGCGTAATCATACTGGATTTATGATCTGCTTCTGCGGTAATAAACGGCCCATGTAACAGGCCAAATTTTGATTTAACTTCCAACCTTTTTAATAAAACATATTCCTGATTAGGAAAGCCATGATCAGGGTTATGTTCCAGAGGATTAGAATCCTTTAAAAAATCAAGCAGTAACTCAGGCTTAACAGCCCTGTTAATATCACTGAAAATATTCTCTAGCTCTTGATTATTCAACTCGGACACACCACTATCCCCTAATTGGAAAATAGCTGCTTGAGAGTCTCTGGTTAAAACATCATTATCTTTAAGATATTGAATAAAATCTTTGTTTTCGAATAAGTTATCAACTGTACTATTCACTACTAAACGGCCAGTACGTGATTCACTCTTCATAAATCCAAGACCGTTTTTACGGATAAGCGCAGCAGACTGCCTGGAAACGCGTTGCGCCTCTTCTGTTTTTAAATCATCCGTCAAATCAGGAAAGAACCGTTCAGTGCGCGTGAACAAATCAACCCCATGGTTATTAAGCGAACGACCATCAAATGTAATATTGTCAAGAGCCTGACCAACCTGTTGATTTAAATCATAAAACAGGGCTTCATTTTCTTTGTACAATTCTCCACGTTGCTCCGGAGTAACATCAGGGGATTGCAGTACGTTATATAACTGTGCCACGTCACTTAGAATAGGAGCCAGGCGACCTTGAACTGTTGAAAATGCATTCTCAATATCTTTGAACCTATCATCATTCTTAACTGCGGGTTCTAGCTCTGCAATTGTTTGCAAGTTATTCAAATGGAAAGACGCACCAATTAATAGGTTCAGTGTATCATAAGCAAGAAGTGCGACATGCTCTGCATTTGGCTTTCCGTCAGTATCATCAGACCATGATGATATGTGAGATGCAAAATTAAAATTATCATCTGCCACATTAACGGGGAAGCTATGCTTATTAACGTCGTAAACATCATGAGAAATACTATGTATATCCTCAAGAAGATCAGCCGTAGCTATCCTGTCGCGAACCGCATAGCTCATGGCATTCACCAACTCTTCAAACGTGTTAAGACGTCTTGTTGGTGCCATATTAAGATCAACAATATTATCAATCGCATGATCTACTTGATCTAAATCCTGTGCATTAACAAGATGTATAACCTTATCAACAGCGGTGGATTGATCATCTAAAGATAGGCCTGAAACGTCTTGCTGGCTCAACAAACGATCAACCATTTTAAGTACCCCATCAGATGTTGAGAGGTCTATATCGCGTTGTTCGTTCAAATCACCAGTTGGATGAGCGGTAATGGTTGGGTTTTGGCGTATAAGACCGAAGACATTCTTCTCAACATCGGCGGCACTAACGCCCGCCTCTTTATACATCTCAAAAACATTTTCAAGCGTAAAGGGAATATTTTGCGGATCTGAATAATTGTTAAGTGATGCTTTACGTTCTGCTGAATCCACTATTTTATTATAAGACACTACGACTTCATTATAGACCTTACGTTGGTCATCGTTAAGGTCTTCATATTCGATTGGTCGTTCATTACCCTGCATGTAATCGGAACGAAACAACGCCACAGCATCTGCATTATCCACTGCAACTTCATCAAGTTTAGGAGAGAACACAGACAAATAGGCAGACAAAATCTTGCTTTTATTAGAGCTTAAAAGCACATTATCTTCACCATCTCTTTGCGTGTTCGCAAATGTTTCGTTGGCCTTGTCCATAATTCACCCCCCGGTTATTACTTATACAATACGTAAAATGTACCGTTTTATTACTATTAATTTATGCTATTAATAACACCGATATCTTATTATCACAAATAGCTTGTAAATTGCCAATATTTTCCATATGGAAAAAACAATAAGTACAATCTAAATGACATACAATAGTCTACATTTAACTTTAATTAAGTTGCCTACCCCCCTTATTCGTTGTTAAATTAATCAGCTTAACATGGCTTTACCACCTCATAAGTATGAAAGTATAATATGAACGTTATAGATGCAAGATCGGCTTTAAATGATTTTCTGCACTTTGTCTCAACACAAAAGACAAACCTCAGCAGTTGGCAATTTTTTCACATCGACATACAAGATCCGGAAAAAAAGCTTAATATCGATGAAGTTGAGCAATTTCTATATTTTCATGTTCAAAATGATGATGCTTGGCTGTTAAAAATACATGAAAGCGAGCAATTATTACTTTTCACACATAAGAACGACAGCCTAGCCCTTAGTAAATTCGAAAAAGAAGCTTATGAGAACTTCGCTGATAATGTTTTACGCATACAGTTCAGAGGTTTTGACGGCGATGGATTGGAAAAGTTCTCTAGTATAATAAGCCCACTTATTTCACCGGATGAAGTAATACCTCAAGTTATGTTCAAAAGAATGAGACGTTTGGGTAACTGTATTTTAGTACTTGATGATGACCCGATGGTTATAATGCAAATGGAAAAAATAATATCAGGATATGGGCACATAGTAACGTTGCAAGAAGTTGACAACTTTTTCGAAAGTTATAAAGAGTATGCACCTGATCTTTTATTTTTAGATATTCATCTTAAATCTGCCAGAGGGAATGAGATACTAAAAGACTTAAAGACAAATGTTGATCCTTATGCACATGTCGTAATGATTAGCAGCGATACACAAAAAGAAATGGTAATGGATATAAAAAGTGGTGGAGCCAACGGATTTGTTGTTAAGCCTCTGAGTAGAGAGAAACTGTTCCAACAAATTATGAAGGCTCCTACCATCACTAAAAAGATATAAGCGGAAATTATTACACTGTAATTAGATTTCCTGATGCTTCCAATGCATCTTCATCAGTTAAGCCATTAACACTAAATAATGTTGCAATTTGCACGAAACCGTCTGCACCACCATCTGCATCAACAGAGACTATACTGTTTACGCCATCATCTGTAATTTGAACAAAATCACTTATCGCATCGGTTAGCGGATCATAACCGCTGAGCAAGTCTGATATATCTAACATATCCCCTTCTGATAATGAGAAATCTTGAACATTATCATTGCCCAAAGACGATATATCACCTTCAAACACAAAGGTATCCGCGCCATTTTGCCCCCAAAGGTTATCATTTCCAACGCCACCACTTATGACATCATCGCCATCGCCAGCATAAATAAAGTTGTTATAATCATCACCGGCCAATGTATCTCCATGAGATGAACCTTTGAGATGCTCTATGCTGATCAACACATCACCTTCTGCATCTCCACCAACTTGAGTAGCGCGCGTTAAGTCAACATCAACACCTGTTTCAGAACGAGTATAACGAGCATAATCATGACCATCACCACCATCTAAAATATCTGCACCTGCGCCGCCTTCTAACATATCATGGCCATCAAGACCTTGAATATGGTTATCACCAGAATCACCATATATGTAATCTTGGGAAGAGTTTGTGCCGATTACATTCTCTATTGATATATATGTATCACCAGATGCATCACCGTCACTGCCCCCATTGGCTAAGTCTGCTATCACGCGTACTGATGAACCACTATAATCAACCGTATCAACACCCAAACCACCATCAAAGGATTGTACAGCCGGCGTGCCCAGAAAAACATCATCCGTAGATATAGTAGTGAAAACTCCACCCTCTAGATAACCGTCCGCAAATTCAATACGCTCAACATTATCAACTGTATCAGTACCATCGGTTCCCAAAGTATCAATTATTGTTAAGGTGCCGTTACTGTCAGTAATATTATATTGACTGTAAGACCCCGAATAAATTGCAATATCGGATCCGTCACCACCATTTATTGCATCATTACCTTGACCACCTGTAAGCGTATCATCATCATCGCCTCCATCTATGTTATCATGACCAGGACCACCGTGAAGAATATCGTCACCGGAACCGCCGCCGATTGTATCATTTCCGGCATTCGACCAAACTATGTCATTACCCTCAGACACATGGATAATCAGGTCTCCCAAAACATTGGTAGTACTGGCAAGTAATAAAATGTCATTTCCGGGAGCTGTATAAAATTGCTCAAAATCTTCAAGTATTATATTACCGAGGTCATCCTCCAGTGTATACAGCTGATCATGGGTCGATCCTATGATAGCATCATCAGACGCAGATCCTCCGTTTATATATTGATCATTTACGTAGTAATTTCCATTCACTGGTAACAACTCACCAGTATAAGGATTAATAAAATTAGTCGAAATTTGGGTAAGAGTACCCAATACAAAAGTAACAGTCATGTTATTCCCCTTTACACACTTAATATGCAAAACAGGATAGATTAAATTTTACATAAATCCAAGAAAAACAATATAAATATTTATTCTCAACAACTTAACAAGAGGCAAGTTGATTTAATATACTAAAACTTAGTATATTCAGGGTAAATACTATGGTCATAATTTTTTACCATCTTTTCCATATCTGCCTGACCTATGACCGCACCAACTACTTTGTCTTTAGGGATGTCACTATGCTTAATATGAAAGTTAAAACTGTTGGGCTTTGATTTCCCCCACTCCAAAACCAACAAGAAACTGTCGATAAGACCAGACAGTCCAGAGGCGTCCGATGTTGCAGACAAAGGCGGGAGATCAATTATAATATAGTCAAATGTATTCTTGCATGATTCAAGAAACGACTTCATATCCTGCGATGTAGCCGCTGACGCTAAATCCGCACCTTGCTTATCGGCGGGCAATACAAACAGGCCTGTTTCATCATCGCGTAACAACACATCGCTATCCAGATTTTTGCTAGATAACGCATAAGCCAGCCCCTTACCAAGACTAAAATTATCATTAGAAAGAACAGGATTACGCAAGTCAGAATCAATCAAAAGACATTTGTTTTTGGATTGAGCCATAAACAATGCCAAATTACTAGCAGCAATAGACTTACCGACATGAGGGTGATCTGATGCGATACCAATAACTTTACAGCCATCGGAATTATCCTTTTTATCTAATATAGATTTAACATTACGGCATGTTTCCGCCTGTAAGGAAAGAGGTGAGGCTACGCTTTGCGTATATAGGGGGTTAGAAAATATGTGTTTACCAACCATCTTACGAAGTTTTACAAAGTTGTCACCCGATACCATAGGAAAGAAACCAAGGAAGAAAAGACCGGTTTCACTTTCAATTTGGCCGGCACGTTTAAAACTTTTGTCAAAGCTATCAACAAGTAGAGAGATAAACACCCCTAATCCTGTACCTAATATCAAAGACAAACCAATAATAAGAATTGATTTAGGGTGACTTTTGTTAAGTGGTGCAACTGCTTTGCTAATGATTCTAGATTCTGCTACGGGAAATGATTCTTGCTGGCTGATTTTTTCTAACTTTGTAAGGTAATCATTATACAAATTCCTAAGGACTTCCGCTTCCTTTTCCATTGCACTCAGCTCAAAAACCTGACCATCGTTTTTAACTTTCAGACTTATAAGCTTATCCAAGCTCTCTTCCAATGAATTCTCTTTAGCCAACATTACTTCATATTGATTTTGATAACTTTTACTTATACGACGCATCTCAGAAAATATGACATTTTGAGACTCTTCCAGTTCCTTTTCAAGATCATTAACAGCCCTATGATCAGGACCTAACGTTCTTACAAGCTTAAGAAGCCTCTGCTGACCACTAACGTACTCAGCTCTAACATCATTAATAACGTCGTTATCGAAGGCTTCTGCCACAGCAGCAGACAGGTCACCTTTTTCTATTATTGCTTTGCTGTGGTTATACTGGACATAGGCACTGGCAGTTTCAGCTTTTGCATCACCTAATTTTTCATTCAAACTAACTAGCTGATGCTCAGTCACCGTGTGAAGCCCAGCGTCTACAAGGTTATTTTTCACTCTAAATTTTTGTATTTTTAAGTTTGCCTGAATACTTTGTTGTCTGAGCTGTTCTATCTTGCTTCTTAGCCATTTCACCGTTTGCTCAGAGCCTTCAGAGAAAAAATTCATTTGATCATATACATAAGCTTTAGCAAGGGCATTAGCTCTCTCAGCAGCAACATCAGGATCAGTGGCCGTATAGCGTATATTCAACACATAAGTATCACCTTCTCTGTAAACGCGAAGACCTCTCCTTAAAGAAGATATGGCCTTTTCACGTCTGGTAAAATCACTGTTAATCTCAGCCATCTCTTTATCAGAATAAATATACTGCATCGCTTGTTCTATAACACGGCGAGATTTAATCAATTCCACCTGACTTAACATAGATGACTTTTCAGTACCCCTACTTACCTTGGAAGAAAGGTTAGACACTGTTTCAGCTTGCGCTGGATCAAGCAAAATAGAAGTCATAGACGTATATTTAGGCGTGGCAGTAAATACATACAAAACGGCCAAAAGTAAAAATACAGATACACTTCCCACCACGTATTTTAACCCGCGCTTTATTGCAGATAACATACGATCCAGACTTAAAATATCATCTTTGTCCATTTTTCTATTCTCTTAATTATGTGCTTTTGACCAAGCATATTTCAATATCATTAATAATCATCTTTAGTTGCTTTTAGATCACGCGCAGCAGACGTTGTTGAGTTCAATATATTAATAAATTTAAGGAATTCAACGGACTTGGAATTAGCAACATAGATAACGTCATCATTTTGCATTTGGAATTTTTGCGCCCAAAAGAAACCATTAGGATCGCGTAAGTCCAGCTTGTATATAACCGGAACAGTGTCCTTTTCGATAGAAACCTTATCTTTTTCGCCAAGAACCGCGAAGGTAAGGTCATTTAAGAATTCTGATTGTTCGTGCCTGTATATATATATTTCCGCAGGATCAGCACGTGAATCATCTAAACCACTTGCCAGACCCAAAGCCTCAGAAAGAAACAACTCCCTCTTACCAAATGCTATATTCCCCTGATTCTCAACAGCGCCATATGCAATGAATTGTTTAGGCTCTCTATATAAGTAAATAGTATCATCAGATCTAATATAGACGTTTCTCTTTGGGTTTAGAACTATATCATCAAAAGGTATTTGATATTCTTCATCCCCCCTAATCAGAGAAACCCAAGTTTCATAGCCTGGAGAGCTCAACCCGCCGGCACTTGCAATAGCATCAAGAATTCTATCACCGGCAAAGTTTAAAGAAAAACGAGTAGCACCTTCAACAGCACCGATAACACTAACCTCTGATCCACTCCTGTCATTAAACGTAACAACCACTTGAGGTTCTATAGCTCTTTCAGAAAGAGAGGATGCAATTGATTTACTAATCTCAACTGTCGTTCTGCCAGACACTTTTACTAAGCCAACATAAGGGATCGTAATATAACCAGATTTTTCAACTGTTTGAGGCGGTAAGGAAATAAAATTACCGGGGCGAACACCAGCCTCTTTAGGAACAAACAAACCACCTGATTGAGCTTCATATATAGTAACCTGAATAGTGTCACCTACACTAACCTTAATGATTTCAGGAGAGTTTGTTTTCGGCCACGCGACACCAGAAACATCAACATTTCTATTTGATATATATTCCAAGACGGATGAACTGAACTCAACCACAGCATATCCGGAAGAAGACTTATCTGTACCATCATTATTAATATTGACTATTGAGCCACTAGAAACACGCCCCTGTGGTCCGGATGCGGGCATAACCCCACAGCTAAACAGAAGCAGAGAAGGCATTAAAACTTTAAGAATCAGGGACTTAAGAGACATATGATCCCTTGCCTTTGTAAATAATTTAAATAACTAGCTTAACGAACAAGAATACTAAGAAGTGATAAGCCATGGAAATAGCACATACGCGGTAACATTTTAACTTAATTTTCATTATTCGCAAGATCATTCACAAAAATATAAATCAGAAATGACCGGGTAATGATCAGACCCTGATGAATGCCCTCGGCTATACGACACATGGTGAAAACCTTCACTGTAAAATATATGGTCTATTGGTACACTCACAAACGATGGCAGCCATGCGGGCCATGTTCCGAAATAACCAGACATCACGTCATTGCTTTTTAATTTAGTTATATTTTTAAAGCCCTTCATAGATGGGTGCCACGGGACATTATTAAAATCTCCTGCCACAATAACGTGCCTGTTATTATCAACAATATTTTTTACAACAATGCTTAACTCATTTATCCTACGATTTCTAACAGCAATACGTTCACGTGTCTTAGGTGACTTTGCATGAAGAGTGACCACTTCAACAATAGTGCCGTTAACATCAATCTTGGAATGCAGTGCCAGACCTTTTGTTTTTTTCCTATTGCTCATAACAACTGGATAACGCGAATATAGCGTCCAACGATCATGTTTTCCTTGCTCAAAATTTGGATAGTAGAAAGGGTAATCAGCCACCAACAATCTGTGCCCATAGTCAGTAAAACCAGGCTGAGACTCTTGTAACATCACAATATCCGCATTGGCACTTCTTATGTTTTGATAAATAGATGAGTATTCAGAGTTCTTATAATACACATTAAAACTCATAACCCTTATATGGTCTTGGCCACGGCCTTTATTACAAACATAGTTATAATCAGAAAAGGAATAGGAACTAACAACAGGGTAAATATTATAAATAATAAATAGAAGCTGGATACCGGCAAGGAAATAAGATCTTTTGAAAATAAGAAGTAGAAGTATGAATGCCAGAAATAAACAAACATGTATCCTGAATGAAATTAACAGCTCTACAATTACTTCGGAATAGCCTATGGTCGGTAGACAAACTAAAATAGCACTAGAGATAACCAGCACAATAAAAAAAGCATTGAGCACATTGTTATTTTTCTTCATAATTTGAATACCTAAATATCAGTATGTTACCCCACCATATAATATCAACCAGCAGAAAAATGAAGCCCTATTATTATAGCAAGAAGGTAATAAGCTTCTAAAGAAAAGAAATTAAATGCTCAGACATTTTAAATATATCCTATTTGAATTTTACAAAAGGAACTTGTTTGAGAGAATAATAATTTACGTATTTATCTCCATGCTATTCTCAAAGGCAGTATTTGAATTGGTTATGGGGCAATGGCACTTTGCACAATCACAAAACCAACAATGGATTTTCTTCTCCTTACTTGCCTTCGATTATTTAATATCTTTTAAAAAAGTTATTAACATGCGCATCACAGTAAATCCGATGTCCTTATTTTCCTTGCTATTCTTCATAATGGTTGCGCAAGGGCTATTCGTGGGAATAGTTAATGGTAATGCTGTTTTCAAAATTTTTAATGACACAGTCCCTCTTCTAATAATCGGCCTAAATATCTTACGTATGCAATCATACTCAGAAATAGAAAAACCTATAGACTTTAAGTTTCTACTATATTCAACAACATTACTAACATTTACCATATGCATATTGGGTCATATTGCACATAGCCTAGGCAACCCGTCCGTTGCCTCTATTGCTGCAGGCCAAATCTACTTCCCTATTTTTTTTACTGCACTGTTTGTTTTAAGGCCATTCCCTAAGACTATATTAGTCGCATTTTTAATTATGGTCGTTATATCTATTACTGAAATTAATAGAAGCACTATGCTGTTCATAATTTTAATTATTGTAGCTTTTGCAGGAATACAAATAATTAAATCACCATCAAAGGGGGTCTTCGTAATAATAGCGGCAATAGTAGCGTGCTCCGCATTTTGGATGATGCTTCCCAAAGACTCAAAAACATATCAAAGAATAGTTGGGATCACAGAACTTGATTTAAGTTCAAGAACAGGAGCAGTAGGAGAACGGCAGGCAGAGCAAGATGCTGTATCACACAAAATATATTTAGGCGGGAAAACAACGCAGTGGACTGGTCTTGGCTTTGGTGGAACTTACAATGTACAATTTACACACAAATATATGACGGATTATGGTCATGCCCATTACTCATGGGTATGGTTTAATTTGAGGTTTGGATATATGGGATACATATATATGGTTATATTTGCTTCCATGATGTTATTTAATGCATTCCGCTCTGTAAGAATTGGAACAGATAACGGCGTTCTCGTTGCTCTACTCTGTATATCAGGAATCATTTATATGATGACCTATGTAAATGCTATATTCCTGTCATCCGGAATACATTTTTTATATTTACACAACAAGAATGACAAACAAAAAGCAGAAGAACTAGAATATTAAGAGTACTTCCTCTTAACATATATATCCTCTAAGTTTTCTATGCTGTGTTTAGCCCAATCTAACGGTAAATCAGATCCCAAAGCATTTTCCAACTCAATAGATAGTGAAACAAATGATAGAGAGTCAGCATTTAAGTCACTGAAACTACTTTCTTTTGTAATATTAGGTAATGAAAGAATATTTTGGTACAAGCTTAATATTGTGTCCCACTCTTTACTGTTCAGCTCTAAAATGTCAGCAATCTTGTTAACCATACTTGAAAATATTGATGGTTTGATTGAACCACCACTCAGCGTGTCAGACAGAATTGTCTTATAATCATACTTGCCGCTGCTCAACAGAGGAAATTCTTCGTAAAAAATTATAGTAAATATATCTGACGGTAATTTGTACTTTTTAGAAAGATTAGGGATTAACTCTTTGACCTTACCCTCTTCTGCTTTTTGCAACGCAATAGTGATATTTTTGTCATCTCCTGTAACTGCGCTTTTAGGATACCACCCTTTAACATCTCCTTGCACTTCGTCCAGATTAACACGCACACCAAATGGCTTCACAAACCTGCTGGTTCGACCAACAATGTAAAATAAATCAAATTTAGTACGACAAGCAATATCACCGGTTAATAGCCTGTCTGGAGTTTCATCTACGGACAACCCCTGCGGATCAATCGCATATCCCATCATTACATTTGGCCCTGAATAAACAAGCTCTCCTGCTGTATCCTCTTCGGTTATTGTATTTCCGTTTTCATCTATCAAAGATAAAGCACCTCCGGGAATAGATTTACCAATCGTGCCTGAAAATTCACCGACAAGATCAGGTGGAAGGTATGATATTCTGGGTGCTGCCTCTGTTTGGCCATACATAACAAAGAACTTAACATTATAGTCAGATAACATTCCTGAGAACTTACTCACCAAGCTTGCCTCCAACTTACCTCCTGCTTGGGTTACATATCTTAAGCTAGGGTATTTTTGTGCTGTAAACCCATTATGTAGCAATGTCTCAAACGTATAAGGCACGCCTGCAAAACTTGTTGCCTCATATTGATTAAATACCTGCCAAAACCCTTCATCTATAACCGTATGTGAAGTTAATATTACTGATGCACCAGCTTGCAAATGTGAATTAAGTATTGAAATACCGTATGAATAGTGAAGCTTAAGATGAGAAAGCGCCCTATCTCTCTCGGTCAGCTCCAGATATTCACATATAGATTCTGCATTAGAATGAATATTCTTTTGTGACAACTTAACAAATTTAGGAGATCCAGTTGAGCCAGACGTAGACAATAGCAATGCCAAATCTTGATGCAAGTCGATGGATTCATCGTTTGAAAACTGTACCTCGCCATCCGCATTTATTAAGATATTTGGCTTATACAAATCAATAAGAGACTTGGTTTTATTGGTTTCCAGGCTGTCTAATAAATGCACAACATGCCTACCCCTTAGACAGGATAGATAATCAACAACCGACTGCAATGAGTTTTGTGCCTCTACAAAAATAAGGAGCCTTATATCACCCAATTGTTTTGAACGTTCACAAACCAGATTTTCCAACTCTTCATATGTCACAATAACATCAGAGGCGGAATCATAAACAGCAACGTTAGACCCAAATTTATCTAAATTATCAAAAAACATAAAACCCTTCTTTGCCCCTTTAAAAGGCTTATAACATCATTTACGCAATATATAACGATTTAACCACGGCGTAAAAAAAACAACTTTTTACACTCAATTAAGCGTTTAAACACATCATCGTAATGCGCATTTACCCTATATCCTATAAAACAAAAAAGAGCACCTACACCTACGATATCTAAACACCATGGCAGTCTAACACCGGAGTAAAGCAAACTAAAAGAAGCATAAAGTATGGCCATAACCCAAGCCAACCATATGGGAAAATGTACAAATAAATAGGTAACAATCATCGTGGTCACCAAAAACGGAAAATACCATAATGGTTCATTATGGTGTATTAAAATACGGTCTATGCCATGCACACCATATGCCATATTAATTTCTGGCATAAAAGCATCAGAAATACTTTCCACCAAACCTTCTATACAATAAAAAAGAGCTATAGATGCAAGGCTAAAAAATACATAAGCTTTTACATTATCAATCCAATTTATTCTACTCATCGTAAATATCCGATCATTATCTTACGCCCCGAGAATAATCTTCGTCTTATCTTTTAAAATTAATTTGCAAACTACGTAAGAAGAAAGTGACATAAAAACAATATAAATAAACACCAGTATAAAAGCGGAAACCTCTTCAACTTCAAAAGTTGATTTCCTAAAAATCATTCTCGCTAGACCAGTAAAATAACCATGTATAAAGAACAAATAGAAGCTTAAACGTGCGAATAAGTCCAACCAAGGAACTTTGTAATTCAAACGTTTAAATAAAAATGCAAACATTAAGAACGCCAAAGTTAGTTTTATGAAAAGATCAATTGACGAGTTTACTTCAATATTTAAATAAATAGCAGAAACCAGAACAACATAACTCAATAGTAATAAATCACTATATTTAGAAATACATTCATACCAGTTCTTCTTTTCTGATAACAACATTCCTAAAAAAAATGCAGGAAGAAAATATGCAAAAGAATGGAATGTATTTTCATTTAACCCAGGACGACCTAAATATACAGCGATCCCTAAGCTAAATATAAAAGAAACTAACAAACTTCGATTATTTTGGATAAAAATGAAAATCGGGCTTACAACATAAAATATAATAATCATGGGAACAAACCATAGTGGCCCAAGGTGCGCGCCAGTCAACATCAGCAATAAATACTGACTAAGCGGGTCAAGACTTTCGTGAAACCAGTTTAAATCAATCCATCTATGATTATGCTTAAAATTAAAGATATAAAGAGTGATCATAGGAATAGAAATGAAAAAATATGGACAGACAACTGCCTTAAACTTATTTTTTAAAAATGGTAAATAGCTATAATTGCTTGATAATACAGAAAAGAAATACCCCGCCACCGCAACAAAAAGCAACGTACAATTGTCCATATGTAAATCAACTAATGAAACAATATTTGTTTCCAACGGCTTAATGGATTTGACAGTAGATATAGAGTGAGCCAGCATAACCATTAAAATGGCTATCCCCCTATAGTTATTCATAAATTGAAAGCCCATACTTATACCTTTAAGAGACTTATTACTAACTTTGCATGGGAAGACTAACTAACATTATTTACAATTTTGGCAAACTTATTATTCATAATATCAGCAGAAAACTCTTCAACGGCACGTTTTCTGGCACTTTCAACCACATTAATCATCCACTCAGGATTGTTCAGATATTTATCTATAGCATCTGATAACGCAGCAACATCTGATATAGGTGTTAATTGCCCGGTTTCACCATGCAACACAATTTCTTTTGCCCCACCTGCGTTCGTCGCAACCACAGGAATACGCGACAACATTGCTTCAACAATGACCAGACCGAATGGCTCTGGCGAAGTAGAGCAATGCGCAACTATATCACATGACGCCATCACTTTTGCGACATCTGTTACGTGACCGGCAAAAATTACACGATCTTCAATGCCTAAATCTTTTGCCAATTCTTTAAGCGATGCCTCATAATCTTCTTCGCCGAATAATGCACCACCGACAATTACCGCACGAACATTTTCAAGTCGTGCAAGAGACTTTAAGAAGACATCCTGACCTTTCCATGGGCTTATCCTACCGAATATACCTACAAGCGGACTCCCGTCAGGGCTGAATTTATTTTTATACGATGCTACAGCGTCCTGATCTTGTAATTGTTCATCGAACCCTTGTACGTCGCTACCCGGATACATAACTGTAACATTATTTTTTCCACCTGCATTATTCCATGCGTCTAACGAAGCCTGAGAGTTAAGGACAACATGATTTGCACTATACTTTGATATATTGACCAGAGCCTTAATCAAAAACTTACTGAAATGATCTTCTGAAAGTATATCATTCATGCACCATATAATGGGTTTTCTCATTAATGGTTTTGCCAAGGATGCAATAACAAACGACTTTTGTGACATACAGACAATTACGTCAAACTCTTTGCATTTACTCGCTACTTTTCTGATCATCGATAAGGTCGCAGGCACTGCGCGTAACGCGGCTATTACACCATTTTTCTTTTTAAAGCTCTTCATATTATCCGGCATGGGACAAACAGAAACATCAACGCCTTTATCCTTTAGAATTTCTTCCATAGTGCCATTTTGAAAAAGCAATATTTCCGATGTATCCTTCACTGGTTCACATAGCCGGATCATTACATGTTCTGCCCCACCAGGATCACCAACATGGGTTATAAATAATATTTTTTTCATGGATAAATACCCTGATCGGAAAAAAATTTCTTAATATATACATATTGAACAACAACACTGAACAAAGCAACTAATGCATACGCGCTTGCTGCACCCCAAATACCAATAATGGGAATTAAAGTTAAATTTACAGCTATCATTCCTATCAATGATGCAATACTAATTTTTAAAGTTATTTCATCTCGGTGCTGACTGTAAAATATTAAATTTTGCACCTGATACATCATAATTATTACAAATCCCAATATCACTGGCCACAACACAGGGTACCACTCAATCACTAACGGACGATTAACATATGGAAGTATCATATATATTGCGATTCCCGTTATTACTCCAATAACGGATGAAACCATTAACGTTCGTTTTAGACAAGTAATGAATATTTCTGCGTATTTAGTGCTGCTATCTTTGAACGCTTGAACCATTTTGGGTCTATATATTTGTATTACACCAGTAGATATAAGGTTGCTTAACGCACTGCCAATTGACCAAAAAAACACGTAGACACCTGTCATTTCCAGACCTAAAAAAAATGTAACGATATAGCGATCTATGTAAGTAGTAGAAGTAAACACCATAGACTCAGTATAGGCGATCTTTGAATTTACAAACTCTGATTTCGACCAATTAAACAAAGATGTATCAGATCTATTTGAAAGCCAAGGCCAATGACGCGTTAACCATAAGAATAATAGCAAAGATACAACGTTACCCACTATCCAATATATCAAAATACTTTCCATTGACATCATCGAGGGAATAAATAAAGACAATGGCATAAAAATAACCATCCACGCGCCGGATCTAATAAAATGCAGAACATTACCGGATAGAAATTTCGACCTATTAAGGATAAGTAGGTAAGTATAATTATTTATGTGCTCTAAAAGAGCCAAGAACACGATTAGAAACGCTAAAGATAACTCATTAATTACAAATCCAACAACAGAGAAAACGCACAGCAACAAACAATAAACGCATATTATAAATAAACAGTGAGACCAAAAGTTTTTGACTATATCCTCAGGAGTTTGGGTCACAACTTTTCTTGTCAATGCGTGCGTGAAACCCATACCAAAAAAAACAGCAATAAAAATGATTGCTGCGGTTATTAAGCCGTAAATCCCTAAATCTTCAAACCCCATGAAACGGGCGATGAAAAGCGTAAACACAAACTTTATCACCAGTGTAGAGCCACGAAGCCCCATCGTTAACAAAGAAATAACAGCAGGATTTTGAAATAAATTTTTCAACTTATCTCATTTCTTTCTCTACCAAAGATCTGAGCTGTTCCCTAAATGATTCAGGAGAGAATTTTTCCGCATTAATGCGGCAGTTAACGTACTTAATTTCTCCCTTAACCTCGTCAAATCTCTTAACTGATTTTACCAACGAAGGAACATTTTGCGCGTCAAAAAACAACCCTGTTGCCTGTTCGGGGTTTTCATCATAACCAACAACAGTTTCTAATGCACCGCCTGCACCAAATGCAATAACAGGCGTTCCACAGGCTTGCGCCTCAACAGGGATAATTCCGAAGTCTTCCTCCGCGGCAAAAACAAATGCCTTAGCCCTTTGCATATGGTCACGTAGAACTTCTGTTTCCTGATATCCCATAATTTCTATATTAGGAGAGCTATCCGCAATTGCCTTTACCTTAGCCATTTCAGGGCCATCACCAATAATTTTCAACTTCTTATCCGGCATTTCTGCAAACGCAGAAGCAATAAGGTCTATACGCTTATAAGGAACCATACGTGAAGCAGTTAAGAAGAAATCATCCTTTTCATCACGGTACTCAAATGCATCTATATCTGCCGGCGGGTATATGACTTCTGATTCACGACGGTAAACTTTCCAAATTCTGCGCCCAATATATTTTGAATTTGCAATAAAAACGTCTACCCCATTTGCCGTCCTATAGTCCCATATACGAAACTTATGTAACAAATTCTGAGCGATAAAGCCTTTAATTCCCTTATTAAGATTACTCTCTCTTAGATACTGATGCATAAAATCCCACGCATAACGTGTTGGGCTGTGTACGTAAGATATATGCGTTTGCTCTGCACTTGTAATAACACCTTTAGCAACCGCATGGCTAGACGATATAACCAGATCATAATCGGAAAGATCAAAACTCTCTATTGCTTGCGGACATAATGGCAAAAGTTTTCTATAATATTTCTGTACCTTAGGCCATTTATTCAAATAACTTGCTGTTATTTTACTATCACCAAAAATTTCTTTTTGCTCATCGCTTAAAAAATCAAACAATGTGTACACATCCGCCTGCGGATATACTTTTAAAATTTGCTCTAAGACACGTTCAGCACCGGCAATAAGAGGTAGCCAATCATGTATAACAGCAACTTTCATAGGGGCTTTGGTCATTTAATTTTTCCTCACTAACATCGTGCAACAAAACTACTGTAGCGAAAATAATTAAGCAAGCAAACACATGCAAAAAGAAAAGCCCCGACAAGATATCGGAGCTTTATATAAAATAACTAATTATAATTTATATTTATGTACCAGTAGACGTAGAGCATGATGACGCAGCAACTATGCTCTCCTCAGAAGTACCACCAAAACTGTAAGTTACAGATCCGCTTGTAAGTGAGCTCACAACATCACCAATACATGTAGCATCCGCAGACTCCGGAGCATCATCACCCCCTGCTTCCGGACTTATATTGGCAACATCTTCCGCGCTATCCCCGTTGTTCTCTTCACCGGCAGCAGGCGCAATATCATTCAAAGATCCCAAACCAACCAAAGGTAGACCTCTTATTTCAAGTATTGCACCACCTTTTTCGCCTTCACCATTTGATGATCTTCTAATCAAGAAGTCTTCGAAGTTTGTAACCCCTTCTGTTTCCTCTTCATCACCAACAAATATCTGACCACGACCATTTAAAGCGGCATCATCAGCATCGAACAAACGATCCTCAATAAAGTTATAGTTTTCAGTAGTTAAGACATTACTGAATAATGACGGTACAATTCCATCAAAAGAAGCATTAGTTCCATCTATAACAATCGGAGCATTAGTTACTTCATCCAATATAGCCCCATCTTCAAACCTAACATAGAAACTACCGGCAGGAGTGTAACCGTTAAACACAGTTGAGCCCAAAGTTTCATTTACAATGCGTAGGCCATTACCAAAGCTGAAATCTAATTCATCATCAATAAAGGTTCTTTCTGATGAAATTCTTAAAGGTTGGAATATTAGGTCATTAACTTCTTCAAACTGCATCGCAACTGCAGGAGTACCGGTTGTGTTAACAAAAGTATTAGGCGCATTAATATCACTCATATCAACATCACCACTTTCAAAACGAGCGGCAGCAGAACCACTGTCCTGACCATTATCTGTAAGAGCGTTACCTTGGAACTGTATGTCACCATTGTTAGCACCCTGGGCATAGAATCCATGGGCTGAGCTTTCACTTACGTTATTACCAGTAACTGTAAGATCATCTACATTAACCGTATTTATTCCATCTTCACCAGAGTTATTGATCCTGTTATTAACAATGTTAATTCCAACAATTTCCGGACCTTTTTTGCCATCTTTAACCACATTGTCATTCACGAATGCGGTCCTAGCAAACAAATACATGCCAGACTCTGCATCAACATGAATACCATCAATACCAACAGAATCTATTTCATTATCGATAATATCAGCACCTTGAACATCAAACGCATTCACACCATCGAACGCGGCCTCTGTGATTTTGTTTTGAGATACAGTTAGATTACGAGAAGATGTGATTTCAACAGCATTACCGCCCGTTCCTGTTATAAGGTTGTTTACAATAGATGTATTATTTACGCCAAACGCGCTGATACCAGTGAAACCACCATCTATCTGGAATCCATCAATAACAACATTGTCAGAAGAAACATTAAAACCTGTAAATGCCGGCGTTACCACGCTTTCTGCTCTGCGTGGATTATAACCTGCAACACCTGCATTTGCACCACGCAATGTAACTTCTTTATAAACATTTACATTTTCATTATATGTACCTGCGGCAACATTAACAGTGGCCCCAGAGAACTTTGCGACATCAACACCGTCTTGTATTTGTGCATTGTCGCTTTGAACATTAACAGTTGTTGCTGTACCCGTAATAACTGGAGCATTCAAAACGCCGTTCAAATTAACCAAAGGTGCGTCAAAGTGAATTCTGTTAGAGGCGTTAACTACGCCATCAAGAACATTTATAACACCCGTGGACGAGCTAGCATATGCATTCAAATTCGCAAAACTATTTACACCTGAAAAGTTTACCGTTGATGCAGCAAGCGCATACAAATTCACGTTATTAATATGAGACACATCAGCATTTTGAACATTCACATCTGTTGTATTGGAGTTAGCCGCCAACGGGTTACCAACATTCAATGTTCCCGCGAATATATTATCAAGCTCACCTTGATCTATTTGCATATCACCCGAAGCTTCACCAAGACCAATCACACCATTTGATGAACGCTCAAAGTTAACTGTGCCTAAACCGCCATTCGCGCGAACCACCGTGTTATCGTGAACATCCACATAATCTTGCCCTGAGAAAGTAATGTCTCCTGCACTTTCAATTGTAGAGTTTCCATTGCCTAAGAACTCAATAATATTAGAATCACCTGAACCACTGTCAGAATCAACATCCGCATTAAACACCATATCACCTACTTCGGTTTCAACGGTTACATCTGTACGGAATATAACGTCATCACGCGCATTGACTTCCAGAGTGTTGAATTTGTTAACGCCTGAATCAAACTCAACATCACCTTCATTTTTGTGCCCGCCACCTGGAATTGCTGCCAGAGAATTCATTTGAACCAAACCGGAAATTGAAGAGGTAGTATCAAAACCCTGCACATTTATTTCTGATACCTTATTGTTTGCACTCAACACATCACCAACAATCAACTGTTGAGCATTAAAGTTATCAAGCTCACCTTGATCTATCTGCATTTCATTCAGCAGAGTTTCCTCAGTAAATGTGCCACCAAGCAATATTCTACCTACTTTAGAGCGTTCTATCTCAATTGAGTTTGCTGTAATAGAAGTACCTTCATATACATCAACATAATCCTGACCTGTAAATCTGATATCACCTGCACTGATCAAAGTTGCGTTATCGCCCAAAAACTCAATTCTGTTTGTATCACCTGTCACGTCATTAGCGTCAGCATCCGCATTAAACACCATGTCACCTACTAGTGACTGCACAACAATGTCTTTGCGTAAATTAACATCATCAAGCGCATTCACTTCTAGTGAATTAAAACTATTTACGCCAGAATCAAACTCAACGTCACCTTCATTTTGGCGTTCATGTCCCAAATCAGAAGAAACAAGAGCATTTAGCTGCACAAGACCTGATACAGACGAAGTAGTATCAATTGATCTTACATTGATTTCAGTTACCTTATTTTTAGAAGAATCAGCATCACCAATAATTAAATTTTCTGTATCAATATTGTTTAAGGTATATTGGCTAAGATGTATTCCACCACTATAGTCGCCGACCGACACGCGTCCTTTAGTTAACCTTCCAAATTGAACAGTACCACCTGCACCTGTTGCTTTAATAAATTTAGATGGTGTAGCAAGGGCTATAAAATCTGTTGCAATCGTAACCTTACCACCATCAACCGTTCCTGATGCATCGATATCCGCGCCGACAAGAGTTTCTATTCTTTCGCCACTTATTTCCACTTCACCGCCGGAAGTTCCAGACGCATCCAAAGAACCTGAGATCGAAACAGTACCCTGTGAACCACCGGATAGAATGATTCTTCCACCCTCTTGCACAGCTGAAGCGACAGATATTACACCTGTATTATTAACCACATTATCAACAGTACCTTTTGCAGCCATGGCAGTCATTTGAACAACGCCACCTTCCGCAAATATTCCGCCATTATTTTCAATTAATGCATCGGAAAGCTGATCATCCAAGGCAATTTCAAGTAGACCATCGCCATAAAGGTCAACAGTCGCGGTCTTGGCTGCACCAATCTGCACACGCGCAAGCTTCGCATTAATAATACCGTTATTTTCAACAGTAGGCGCAACGAACGCCGCTAAACCGGCTTCAGCAATAGTAATAGTACCATTTTGAGTAATAGCCCCACCCTGATCAACATCACTAATTGTTAATTGACCTCCATCCATGATGTCGGTTACCTCAACATGACCGGTAGTTGCAACGATACTCTGAACATCTGCTGTAAAACCACTACCAAAGAACACACCATCCTTATCAATTATAACAACCTTCATATTAGAATTAAGGTTACCATTTAACGTAGATTCGATATTTGCACGGTTATCACGGTATGCAAAAGTTGCCCCATCATTACCCGTAACATTTACCGTGTGACCTGTATATATGTCCGCATTACCTTCAACAAAACCATTACCACCAGTAACCGTTATATCTGTTACGCCGACAACTGACGTATCTTTCCCTACATTACCATCCAGAACAACGTCATAATCCCAAGAGTTTGTTGGAACAGTCTGCGCGTGCGTGATAGATGGAGATAGCATAGCAATGGCGACGAATGCCGTGGTGGACATTAAGGTACGCCTGGATTTTATCTCTGATTTATTAGAATTATTTAGTTTTTTATCTAGATTAGCGTGCACTTTAAATGTCCTCAATTTTTATTTTTTTAATAAAAAGAAAGATCACTTAAATTATTTACAATCTTCCTATATTTGTATGGTGCGCCAAACGAAATTGCATTCATCTGGCACACAATACCTCGCGTTTTATGACACTTTTTAAAACACAATGCAACAAATAGTTAAGGAAGAATTAACAAGTTATGTAAAAAATTATCAATCAAAAAGAATATAATATTTTAACCATTCAAGTTCTGCCATACCTGTCTTCTAAACGGACAATATCATCTTCGCCTAAATAGCTCCCTGTCTGGACCTCAATAATTTCCAGATCAATTTTTCCGGGATTTTCAAGAGCATGTACTATACCAAGCGGTAGATAAACAGATTCATTTTCCGTTACGACTACGACCTCATCCCCTTTAGTAACGCTTGCCGTCCCCTTCACGACCACCCAATGCTCTGATCTATGATGGTGCTTTTGCAAGGATAGCCTGGCCCCCGGCTTAACGGTAATTCTTTTAACCTGATCGCGTGCGCCCATACATATAGAGTCATACCTACCCCACGGACGGTAAACGGTACGATGATGTTTTGCCTCAGAACGATTCGAAGACTTCAATGTATCAACGATTTTCTTAACATCTTGAACCTTAGTTTTATCAGCAACCAGAATGGCATCTTGCGTCTCCACAACAACAAGGTCTTTAGCACCTAACACGGATACGAGCTTGCTCTGGCTATAAATCAAGTTATCACTACTGTCGTGAACAACCACATCCCCCTTGCATACATTGCCACTACTATCCTTTTCCGCCACTTTCCACACAGAGTCCCACGCGCCGATATCACTCCACGACGCGTCCAAAGATACGACAACGCCCTTATCAGTGTGCTCCATAACCGCATAATCGATTGAAATATCTGCACATTTTTCGAACATTTCACGATCAAGACGATCGAAATCCAGATCCTCTTTCGCGCTACCGACCGCATCCTTCACACAAGATAACAATTCAGGCTGAAGTCTTTCTAATTCCGATAAGAAGCTAGATGCACGAAAACAAAACATTCCGCCATTCCAAAGATAATTACCAGATGTCACAAATTTTTCTGCTGTTTCACGATCAGGCTTCTCTTTAAAATCAGCAATTTTGTGCACACCACCTTCTATATCATCACCCAACTCTATATAGCCATATCCTGTGTGCGCCTCGTTTGGCTTTATACCAAACGTCACCAAATGGCCTTTTTCTGCAAGACCCTTAGCGACACCAACCGCTTTACCAAACGCATCCACATCGTCGATAATATGATCTGCCGGAAGAACAATCAAAATGGGATCATCACCACCATTAGATGCCAACAATGATGCAGCAGCAATAGCAGGTGCAGTATTACGGCCAACAGGCTCTAATACTATGTTTTGCGCTTTACAATCAATTTCACGAAGGTTTTCCGCGACAATAAAACGATGCTCATCATTGCATACTACTATCGGGTCAGATGCGCCTATACGATTTAAACGCCCGACAGTTTCCTGAAATAACGTTTTATCAGAGTGAAGAGCCAAAAATTGCTTAGGGTATAATGGTCTAGATAACGGCCAAAGTCTTGTTCCCGAGCCACCTGAAAGTATAACCGGTATCATAATCATGTTCCTTACTAAAAAATAATAAATGCTATTCCGAATGGATAATAAGCAGACTTATATATTAAATACAATAGCCACTAATATTTAACCCAAACAGTTGTGGTGCAAAAAGTTATGTAAACACTGCGAAACCGCGAAACACAGACCCTTTATATTTCATAATACAACCATGTTTTATTAGTTATCATACACTTAGGGAACATAAAAAAATGCGCTTTTTTCGAAAAAAGTATTTGCATTATCTAATAAAAAGGCGTAGTTTTCTAACGTTGGTGATTCAAAGATGGCATTAATGTCACGTACCCAACAAACAGGGAGAGGATTACATAGACCGAAAAATCGGACATGTAATATTTGTTGGCTCAATTATTATATCCAAGCTTGCATTTATCCTCGTAAGGTAACGTATAAGAATAACTTCTGTTTTATTTGCATACACGCAAATCAAGATGGAGTGGAGTAAAGAACTTGGGACAAGAAGCACTAAAATTCAGATCATCACACAATGATGACTTATCAAATGAACAAAACATAAATGCGCTTGACCAAAAAGATAACGTAATATCAATGGCGCACATATTCCGCGCAGAAGAAAATTTAGGCCACACCGTAATAGACCCAAAAGACGTAGAGAACGCACATGTAGGTCATTCGGACACTGTCGTACAGCATCTATTCAAAACCGTTAAAAACTACAGTATAGACGACACAAAGACAGAACAAAGTGGCGGACCGACAGATCAAGACCTTACAACCGCTGGCGGATTCCTAAAACAAGGCATTCAAGACCCTGACGCGCACGAAGGCCAAAAAACCAGAAAACGAGCAGAGTCAGACTTAAGAAGAATAAGCCTGCAAATGGAAGAAGAGTCCATTACAAGGCAGCTTGCTGAATTAGATATTAAAATTGCAGAATCAAAAGCAAAGATCGCTGAACTAGAAGAGCATATGAAAGACATCAGCGACATACAAAATATGATCGAAGGTGGAGCAGACTTTGACGGCGACTCGCAAGATGCACGCGGGGCAAGAAGGAAGATAAGCAAAATACTTTCCAGGCATGGTAAATCTATAGAAGATTACACCAATGCAGATGGAAAGATCGACACAGACAAATTAAGCACCTACTTAGCACGAACAGCTCCCGATGTTGCGCAAGACCTACAAACATTAAAAGAAGAGCTCGGCGAGCTAAAGGAACAGAAATTAGATCTTGAGCAACGACAAGCGGAACTTATCGGCTCTAATAAACCAGAAGACATAGAAGCAGTAAAAGAACTTGCGCAAGATGCATCAAACAGCACTGCAAGAGCAGCCCTGTCCACGACAGAAGAAGACATAGCAATCGTGCAAGAGAACATTACTGCAAATGGTAGCGCACCGGATGAGGGTATGGATCTTATGGCGTTTTTCGGCTTTGGCGATGACACAGAAGAAGTTACAGCGGAAGCAGATACTGCGAATAACGAAGACGCTACCCAAAACATCGCTAACGCTAATGAAGTTAATGCGACAGACCGTTCTGTTGGATCTTTCGCGCAAGCTGATGATGAACAATCGCCAATAGCAAATATTGCAAATAACATTACCTCCATGTTCTCAAAGGTAACAAGCGGAGAAACCACACCAAGTGAAGCCCCCGCAGAAGCTACAGAAGATTATACTCAGCAAGGATTGAGCAACAAGACTGGCGCCCTTACCGTTTAGGTCATAATACAAAGATAAAACAAACTACCGCACAATCCACTTTCACAAAGGCGGATTACATTAGTTTCCTATACGCGTGAATAAACCACCCCAACGCAACAAAGCAAGAAAAAACCCCCAACCAAAAGCCAGAGGTTTAAGTAACAAAAAACTATGTGTTAAAACTATAGCCCATTACTTGCCAAAGTAGGATCAGATTTATTTCCATCAATGTAGGACACATTAGTCGCATCGTCCTTCACGCCATCTTTTCCGGCAATTCTACCCTCACGCCTAAGTTTTTCACCTAACTCATCATTAGAAAGCTTATATTCTCCGCTAGATAAAAAGTCATGAAGATGTGCCGCAACTCTAGCCACAAATTGATCCTCACTCATATTTTTATATTTATCATCATCTCGTGAAAACCCATAAGTACGATCATTTACATACAAAACAACATCATTAGCACTGCTTTTTATCTTGCTTTCCTGCTCAACAGCAAGAGCCATAAGAACCTTTGCCTGCGGATCAGCGATGCTGTTACTTACATTAGTAAGCATATCCAGTACTTTTTGCTCATAATCAGTATTAGAAAATCTATTACCAGATCTTAAAGATAGACTCTCATCAGGATCCCTAACAATAAGAGCAACAACAGGCGCAGTCGGCTTTTTCGCTACGCGTGCACCCGCCTCATATACTGATTGTGTAATAGGCTTACCACTAGGAAAGTGAGAAGCAAAATTAACCCTCACATCCTTGTGAACCTCTTTGGTATAACCGTTATCTAAATAAAAATAGGCCCTATCCAGAGTGTCGACTTGCTCCATGATTTCGGCTGATGTAACCTTTTTGCTATCCTCTGATGATTGTGCTTGCACATCTGTGCCACCAACCATAGTCAGCATAGCAACACCCGCAAGTGCGCTTTTTATTGATCCTTTTACAGACATAAATCCTCCATATATTTATATTTTTTTATGCTCACATCTTTGTGTGATGCCATTTACCCTAGTTTATAATGCAAAAAGTATAATTTTGCAAATATATCTCTAAAGGTAGCAATGAGAGCTCATATCAGAGGCTGCTTCAACTACCGTGCTATAATCTTTACTTTGAGATTCCTTATAAAGTCTTGCGATCAAATATAAGGGAGCATCAGGAATAATCGCGTAATTAGTCCATGTAGTATCAATATTAGCATTTTGATACTTAGACATTAGAGTTTCAGGCTTCTTCCTGCGCTTAATACCATCAAGGGTATCAAGTATGACATCATTCAATTGAACACATGCTGTATGCTTAAGCGTTAGGTCACGCTCTTTTTTTGGACTTCTATGAGCTCCGGCACTCTTTATACATTTAGAGTACTCTTTCATGTTATTAATTTGCGCCTGCTCAAGACCTTGGCTACGAATGCGATCGTAAATATTTTCAGCCAAAGGATCTGCCATTCTAAGCATCATAGCCCCTTTGGCCGGCTCACCATTTGCGTATTTCTTAGCAAAAAGGACAAACATACCCGCCCTCATCTCGCATCCCTTTTTATTGTCGGGATAAGCGGATTTCTCAATATCATAGGGCTTTTCCTGTTCCGACTTTACTTTTTTCGCCAAAACCGGAGAAGTCGCAACCACCACCATTACGATGAAGAGTGATACGAACAACAAACTGCTAGTCTTTACATTAATATTAAACATACTGAATTATACACATACTCACTTAAAAAGGACAAGTTTTGAATTTTCTTTCAATCATATCTCTACACATTCAAGGAATTCGCCGGACGCGGCAACAAATTCGGGGTTAAGAAGTAGCGGATCATCACCACCATAAGTCAAAGGATTACCGTTCATATCAACAATGTCCCCTCCTGCGGCGCGCAGAACAGCATGGCCGGCAGCAGTATCCCATTCACATGTCGGACCAAAACGAGGGTAAATGTCCGCTTTTCCATTTGCGATCACACAAATTTTCACAGAACTGGCGCGTGTCACAATTCTATTAACCTTCAAACTGCCCAACATTTCTATTTGCTTACTATTAGAACTGCTAGTTCCGCTTGACATCACGACTAGACCTTTATCAGGCATCTTCCTGGTGTGTATTTCTTTTTCCACATCGCTATCTTCAAAATACCGCAGAGCCTTCGATGAACCATTAACATCAACATAACCTGCATACATTTCGCCAAGGTCAGGAGCATAAACCACGCCTAAGACTGGCTCTCCTTTATGTATAAGAGCGATATTTACCGTAAAGTCCGAATCTCCGGCGGCAAAGGCACGCGTTCCATCCAAGGGATCAACCAACCAAAAGAAGTCATGTGCAGAAAAGTCAACACGCACACCGGAAGAAAAAGATTCCTCACCAACCACAGGGATATCCGGCAGAATGTCCAACAACTTTTCACTTATAAGATCTTCGGCCTTACGATCTGCGCATGTAACGATAGATCCGTCATCTTTAGTATCAATTTCTATACCCTTCACACCTTCAAAATACTCAAGTATAAGGTCTCCTGCTTCAACCGCTATCCTGCGCACCATATTACATAACGCACCACGATGTTGTAAAAGCTTAGATTCAGATGACACTATTTGCCCCCTCATCACACTTAACACCGGAACGTCCGACAGACGTATAAGAAAAACCATAAGAGGCCATTTCTTGAGCATCATAAATATTACGCAAATCAACAACTACTTTACCTGACATAACCTCGCTTAAGCGTTTCAGATCAAGCGCACGAAACTCATTCCACTCTGTTATGATGGCAACAACATCAACATCGGATGCCGCATCATAGGCATTATCGCACCACGATACCCCACCGATCATCTCAACAGCCACCCGCATTGCCTCAGGGTCATAGGCCTGTACTTGCGCGCCTGCCTGTTGTAAGATCGGAATAATAGTCAACGAAGGTGCATCACGCATATCATCTGTGTTGGGCTTAAACGCCACACCCAATACACCTATCTTTTTACCACGAACATCACCGCCACACGCTTTGATAATTTTATCAGCCATGCGCGCTTTTCGATCCTCATTTACTGATACGACAGATTCAACAATGCGCTGAGGAGCACCGTATTTTTGCCCTGCCCGTGTCAGGGCCAGTGTATCTTTTGGAAAGCAAGAGCCACCATATCCCGGGCCTGCATTTAAAAATTTAGATCCTATTCTACCATCCAGACCAATTCCTTTTGCAACATGCTGAACATCTGCATCTACCTTTTCGCACAAATCAGCGATTTCATTGATAAAAGTAATTTTGGTCGCCAAAAACGCGTTTGCTGCATATTTAATAACTTCTGCCGTTTCACGTTTTGTGAAAAGTATTGGCGTTTCGTTCAAGTACAGAGGCCTGTACACCTCTCTCATCACATCACTTGCACGATCAGAGGACACACCGACTACAACTCTATCGGGGCGCATAAAATCATCAATTGCCGCCCCCTCTCTTAAGAACTCAGGGTTAGAAGCAACATCAAAATCAGCATCGGGAGCTGTTTCTTTTATAATTCTCTCAACCTCACTGCCCGTTCCGACAGGGACAGTAGACTTATTGACAACGACAGTATAACCACACAGATTATCGGCTATTTCTTTTGCGGCATTATGGACATAAGATAAATCAGCGTCACGGCAATATCGTCTGGACGGAGTGCCAACGGCAATGAACACGGCCTCAGAATCTTTTACCGCCTCAGATATATCGGTTGTGAATTTAATACGGCCAGCATCTATTTGGCGCCTCAACAGATCATCAAGGCCAGGTTCAAAAATTGGGATTTCACCGTCTTTAAGCCTATCAATTTTTTCTTGGTCCTTATCAACGCAAACAACGTTATGCCCAAACTCTGCAAAGCAAACACCTGAAACCAAACCAACATAACCAGTACCGACCATTCCTATTCGCACAATTTACCACCTTTTACTTTTAGAGTTTGATTTAGAATATTTGCAAAACCTATCTGATTCATCAGATCAATAAAAGCCAAAATAATTGTAATTTCAGCAATAAAAATAACAACACACAATAAGGCCTTATTAATTACTCAAAAACCATTGGCCATAGATCGACTTTTACAATATGATCCCAGATCAAAATATAGTGCTACAAATTATTTATATATACGAGGACTCCAATGGCGAACAACAAAGATGCATCAAATAACGAAATTGTAGAAAACAATGGAAAACCAAATGGCACTAGTCAATTACCACTATTTTACAAAAACCCAACGCCACTAGATGCAAAGAAGCACGCCGAACTATCACTAAAAAAAGATTTTGGCTTTAGCTTTACAAAAGACATAAACGCAGTACCTATAAATATGGTAGAAATGCCGCAAATTTGTCATTTCTATCCAATAGCATTCAGCCCTGACGAAAACGCAACACCAGTTGCGATTTTAGGGTTAAGAGATAACGAGAATCTGTTTTTGAACGCAGATAATAGTTGGGACACTGACTCTTACATTCCCGCCTATATACGCAGATATCCATTCATCTTTTCTGAAATACCTGACAGTGACCAACTAACTCTATGTATAGATCACACAGACGAAACAGTAGAAACCGACGGTGAGCGTCGATTATTCGAGAAAGAAGGTGCTCCTAGCGAGTTAGCCAAAAACGCTTTAGAATTTTGTAAGTCATATCATGCTGCAGCAGGACAAACACTGGAGTTCAGCAAATCTATCGCAGAACAAGGCCTGTTAATAGAGCGTGAAGCACAGATAAATATTGCAGGAAATCGCAGAATTAACTTTTCAGGATTTAGAATAATAGATGAAAAGAAATTATCAGAATTAGATGATAAAGTATTTATCGAATGGCGTGCAAAAGGCTGGTTGCCGTTCTTGTATGCTCATTTATTCTCTGGCGCCCAATGGCAAAGACTTACACGTCTTTTAAACCAAAGACTTGAAAAAGAAGCCGCGTAAAGCCACACATCATAATATATAACAACGACAGAACCTCTTATATTAGCGATATGGGAGGAGTTGTGGATAGATGGACGCAAATCATCAATCGCACTTGAATTAATTTATCAGCTCATGATATTTAGTTTTATAGGCTCTTCACTTCTAGAGCTTACCTATAAATCTTTTTTTACTTCAAGAAACGAACGAGGAAACCATGGCAAAAGTAGGCGCGCAAAGAGCAGCAGTTCTTACCGGAAAATCAAAATCAACAATACAGCGCGCCATGAATAGTGGAAAATTATCCTTTGAGTTAGACCAAAACAAGCGTCGTGTTATCGATGTTTCTGAACTTGAGCGTGTGTTTGGCATAAAGCAACAAGAAACAAAGGCAAGCGAGCCAAAGCAAGCAGACACACGTGAAATTACTGATGCAGTAGAAAAAGAACGCATGAAAATGCAAATAAAAATGCTGGAACAGCAATTACAGGTTTCTGATGAACGATTATCAGACCTAACAAGTCAACGTGATAAATGGGAAAAGCAAGCATCTCAAATCCTAATAACTAGCCAATACTCACAAAAACAAGCTGAAGAATTACGTGCACAAATAAAAGAGCGCGAAGACAGAGCACGTCAACGTCGTTTACAAAATGCGCAAGTGCAAAAAGCGCAAGCAAAACCATCAACCGGATCAACTATGGCACGCCCTGCCGGCACTGGTTATGAAGCAAAGAAACTAAACGAAAAAATGAAGAAATTCAAAGCAGAAAATGAAAATGCTGCTGATTACTCTAACTCAGTATTTAAATTTTGGAAAAGAGCCAAGAGCTAAGGCTAAAATTTAAAGACAAGTTGTTTATTCATTTTGATTAACTATGCATTTCTGGTATGGTTTACATTCACGACAATAATTGAACAGGAATTTTCTATGCGATATTTTCTTCTGGTAACATTATTTACATGCTTTTTCCTAAACATTATTGCAGTAGATTCAAATGCACAAGAAAGTGTAGCCCAACCAGAATCGAGTGAAGTCGTCGAAAAGCAAAAAATAACAGAAGAAAATATGTTTGAAATTGCAACTGATGAGCAAATTCGAGAAGCGCAGCAATTCTATAGAAAATGTGAAAATAACGATACCCTTAAAGCACAGAAAGATTGCAAATGTGCCGCAGCAGAGTATTTAAAAGCACGCCTAGAATTACCCCCGGGAAGCACCCCCAGACAAATAATTGCTGTTAACAGAAATGCATGCTTAAAAGATAAAGACAGGCACGAAATATCAGAGGGCGTACCCACCACAGACTTTTCTAAGGTAACTGATAAACAGCTAAAAGAGGTCGAATCTGTCTATCAATATTGTGTATCGAAGCGTAAACTATCCAGTCAATTTGATTGTGAGTGCTTATCTGCTAGCTTCCTTAACCAGCGCTTGGAATTGGGCCCTATGGTAAAACGAGATGCTATAATATCCACCTTAAGAAATGAGTGCAGGAATGTAGTAGAAACAACAGGTGCGGAATACACTATGTGTATGGAACGCTTTGGCGTGATCAATGCGAAATATATGGAACCTAAAGAATATTGCGAATGCTATGCAAGAAAATGGGCCGAGTTATTTGAAAATGACCAAAGTGGAGAAATGACACACAGCCATAAGCAAAACTTAAAATCAAGGGCTCGAGGAATGTGTACCGACGAAGATCGAGCTCTACGATAAATAAGCTTATCTAATTATAGGCGATAAGTATCCCATACTAAATGGCAGAATATTTCTTGAATAAAATTGATTAGCTTCTTCATTAATCATATCTATTTTGCCCTGCGATTGGCTTGGTGTTCCAACCATAGCCCCCGCCATGATAAAGCCAAAGGCATTTAAATAAGGCATGGACAACCAAGATAGTTCATCCATCTCATTATTAGCCGCCAATTCACACATTTTCTCGGTTGCTTGCATCAGTGCATCTGTATAAGCACTATCTACATATCCTGACATTTCATTGATATACGTCTTTGCTAACACCGCATTATCACGGATAACCTTACGAAATATAAAATCTGAAGCCTGTATGCCGTTAGTTCCTTCATAAATAGGTAAAATTCTAGAATCTCTATAATATTGAGCTACGCCTGACTCTTCTATAAATCCCATACCGCCATAAACCTGGATCCCCACAGAAGAAACATGAACGGCCATATCGGTGCACCAACTCTTTACAATTGGCGTAAGGAAATCTACACGTAAGCGAGCATCATCATCGCCTTTTACCGCCTTATCCAATTCCATAGCTGCATTATAACTCATAATTCTTCCAGCAGTGATGCGTGACTTCATATCAAGCAGCATACGCTTAACATCAGCATGTTGTGATATAGCCACACGCTGTCCAGTTTCGAAGGACTTGCCCTGAATTCTTTCATTTGCATAGTGTTTTGCGTGTTGATATGAACGCTCTGCAATAGCTACCCCTTGCAACCCGACACTCAGCCTTGCATTATTCATCATGGTGAACATATATTTTAGGCCATTATTCTCTTCACCTATTAGCTCACCAAATGCACCGTCAAAATTCATTGTGCATGTGGGGGAAGCATGAATACCTAATTTATGCTCTAAGCCACCGCAATCTACCTGATTCCTCTCTCCGCTCTTCATGACCTTAGGGACGACAAATAATGATATGCCTTTAACATCATCAGGTGCACCATCAATACGTGCCAAAACCAAATGTATAATATTCTCGGCCATATCATGATCACCATAAGTGATAAATATCTTTTGACCTGTTATTCTATAACTTCCGTCTGTTTGTTTTTCTGCCTTAGTACGCAACAAACCAAGATCTGAACCTGCCTGTGGTTCTGTTATATTCATTGTTCCCGTCCACTTACCCGAAATTAGATTAGGTAAGTAATAATTTTTTTGCTTATCTGATCCATGCGAATATATTGCCTCTACTGCACCTTGATTAAGTAACGGGCATAAACCAAAGGACATGTTTGCACCCTGCCACATTTCCTGAATTGGAAAAGCCATAGCCCATGGCAATCCTTGACCACCATATTCAGGATCAAACGGAACTGCGTTCCATCCACCATCACAATAAGTCGCATAGGCCTCTTTAAATCCTTTTGCGGTTTTTACGTTGCCATCTGAAAGGGTTGCCCCCTCCTCATCCGCAGATTTGTTAATCGGAGCAAGAACGCCTGACGATAATTTAGATGCTTCGTTAAGGATTGCCTCAACTGTGTCACGGTCGTATTCACCACTATCAAAGCCTAGCAAATCATATAAGACATACATCATATCCTGTATAGGTGGCTGATAATCACTCATATAATTTATTCCTTTTCTTAGTTTACCTTAGAATGATACTCCAAAAGAATTTAAAATTCCGACAACAAGAATGAAAAGAATCAACACTGCGAACGTAATCATCATATGCTGCACGACAATCGCAGACACACCAAAAAAGATCGCCAGACCGCCAATCACACGAGTATTTTCACGAACAAATCCCAATGTGCCATTAACAATACCGCCAAGGGCAATAACTATAACAATCAACGACAAATAGTCTGTCCAATGTTTTTTACTATCCGAAACATCAGAAGAAGACGTTTCTGTCTCCTCCTCTTCCTCGACGATTTCTTCAGAAGACATCATACTAAGCAAATATGCAAATATGTTATTTTCTTTAGTTACCTGAACTTCCTGTTCTTGCTCAATAACTTCACTCTTCTCAGGAACAGGCTTAAGCTCAACAATAATCCAATGGCTTGTCACGGATAAGCAAAAGGCAAATAAGGCAATAATCAAACCGACCATCGCAAAATTATGCCCTGCATCCAGTTGATCTGCCGTTGTAGCCGCTTCTTTAACACCGTTCATCTGTAACCTCCGCTATATAACACTACCATTTTGGCATGGTGATTGCATTTATCCAAATGAATATGAGTAAAAGTAATAATAACTTTGCGTAAATAATATAAAATTAATGAGATAAACACCATGAATAACAGTACCTTAGAAGCATATACAGCACAGGCTCCACGTAATATAATCCAAGCAATAGGCGCAGCAAGTGAAAAATCCGGGGTCAATTTTTCCTATTTGGTACAACAAGCATCCGCAGAGAGCAGCTTTAACCCCAATGCCGACGCCAAAACAAGCTCCGCTTCAGGGTTATATCAATTTATAGATAGCACCTGGATGTCAATGGTAGATAGATACGGAGATAAATACGGCCTGGAAACTGATGGTAAATCTCGCCAAGAAATATTGGCCATGCGCAAAGATCCAAAAGCAGCATCATTTATGGCCGCCGCCTTTGCATCAGAAAATGAAAAAACTCTTGATAATAATTGGGGTGGAGATGTCGGATCTACTGAGCTATATTTTGCGCATTTTTTAGGTGCAGGTGGAGCATCCTCATTCTTAAAAGCTCGCGATGAAAATCCTTTACGACCTGCGGCTGATCTGTTTCCTCGCGCAGCAAATGCAAACAGAAATGTCTTTTATGATAAAGAAACGGGCGATCCAAGGACTTTAGAGCAAGTATATCAGTTCTTTGATAAAAAATTTCAAATAAAAGATGATAACACGACCACAAATACTTCCCCTAAAGCTATAGAAACAGAGGAGAACACAGTTGTCGCCTACGGGCGAATTCCACATAGAATATCAGATCATATAATTATGCAGCGATCACAAGCAATGCGCGATAACGCTGAACAAAACTCATACAATCAAATATTAAACCGTTATCAACCGACTAGCCCACTACACAAAGCAGATGATAGCGCCCGCACTCCATTTTTAAGCTTGATCGCAAAGCCCATTGATTTAATGCTCCTTACTCAAACCAATAATAGTTCAGATGACAATGCTGTTCGTGACAAATCATAGACCTTTTGTTACAAGAAGTTATGTCTGACAGAAAAAATCTAATTCATGTTTTAAATAAACGCGTTGCGCTGTATCAAGCGCCACAAGGTTTTCGAACATCTATGGACAGCGTAATGTTGGCTGCATCTTGTCCGGCAAAACCAAATGAGAGTATCCTAGACCTTGGATGCGGCGTAGGAAGCGCAGGAATATGTGTGTTACAACGTGTACCAAAAACCGACCTTACCGGTGTTGAGATACAAAAAGATCACATTGAATTATCAATTAAGAATGCTGATGAGAATGGGTTTGGCAGCCGTGCCAATTTCATTTGCGATGATGTTAAAAAACTAGAAATCGAAACATTCAACCATGTAATATGCAACCCTCCTTATATGGAAGCAGGCGCGCATCTTAACTCCCCCTCTCCTTCCAAGGCAAAGGCAATGGGATACATCAACGAAAATGATACATTACAAGATTGGGTAACTTGTGCGCATAAACACATAAAAGGTCAAGGCAGCCTTAGTATAATACATGATGCAGGTCATGTAGACAGCATAATTCACGCCTTATACGGTAAAAGCGGCGGCAAACGGTTTGGAGCAATAGAGATAATACCAATATTTTCCCGTAAAGATACACCAGCCAAGCGAGTTATCATACGTGCTTATAAGCATAAGAAGTCTAATGCATCTATATTATCCGGTATAGTTATGCATAAAGATGACGGCAGTTATACAAATGATGCAGATGAGATATTGCGTCACGCCAAGCCATTATTTTAATCAAGTTAAGAATAATAAAGCCTGGCGATAACACGTAACATTTTCACAATAATTACTTGCTGTGTATTTTCTCACGCAAGAATGACTTTACGTTATCCATATGAATACGCTCTTGCGCCATAGTATTACGATCACGAACTGTAACACTGTGATCATCCGCAGTCTCATTATCAACAGTAAAGCAATATGGCGTACCAATCTCGTCCTGACGAGCATAACGCTTACCAATGTTTTGCTTAATATCCAAATCGACAACAAATTCATCGCGAAGATCAAGATAAAGCTTCTGCGCAGTTGGAACATGCTTATCCTTAGCCGTCAGCGGTAATATAGCTGCTTTTTTAGGTGCCATAGAAGGATGGAAGTCTAAGAACACACCCGATGGCCTATTCTCATCTACTGTGTACGCTTGACATATCAATGCCAGAACACCACGTGTAAGTCCGGTTGATGGCTCAATCACATGCGGTAAGAATCTTTTATTCTCAACAGGATCAAAATACTCCATCTTTTGGCCGGAGAACTCTTGATGCTGTGTCAGATCATAATTACCACGGTGCGCGATTCCCTCAAGTTCATCAAAACCAGGAGCAGCAAAAGGAAAACGATATTCAACATCAATTGTACGTGATGAGTAATGTGCCAAGTCATCCTTTGGAACATCTAGGAAATGAAGCTCTGACTTTGGCAGCCCCAGAGATAACCAGAAATTAGTTCTCTGCTCTACCCAGAAATCAAACCACATAGGTACATCTTCTTCGGCGCAGAACCATTCCAGCTCCATTTGTTCAAATTCACGGCTACGGAATATAAAATTACGTGGCGTAACCTCATTACGAAATGCTTTTCCAACCTGTGCGATACCAAAAGGTACTTTAACACGGGACGAATCAACTACATTTTTAAAGTTAAGGAATATGCCGGCACATGTTTCCGGACGCAGATACGCCTTATTATCATCATTAGCCGTAGCACCAACATATGTATGGAACATCATATTAAACTGGCGTGGCTCAGTTAGTGTTCCAGGAGTCTTAACATCTGGACCCACTATTTTTGTGAACATATCAAACGGCAACTGATCAAGAGCCTCTTTATTATAGTCTTCTACAGACTTGCCCTTAGACAGTTTTTTCAAGCGTTTTTCTATTTCTGAATCCTCAACATCTTGATCAAAAGCAATATAGTGCCCTTCACCATCTTTTGGAACTAAGACAAACACATGATCTGCACGATAACGTTTCTTTGATTCGCGGCAGTCAACCATTGGGTCATTAAACCCACCTACATGCCCTGACGCTTCCCAACATCTAGGGTTTTGAATGATAGAAGAATCAACACCGACGATATCTACGGGTGTGCCGTCAGGGCCTAATGGCGGTGCAACGACCATATCCCTCCACCAACGATCACGCAGATTGTTCTTCAGCTCAACACCTAATGGGCCATAATCCCAGAAACCATTCAATCCACCATAAATATCTGAAGCCGGGAATATAAAACCGCGACGCTTACAAAGGGAAACTATATCTTTCATCACTCAAAAATCCGTATTTTAAACTGTTTATACACGTTAAAAATATTTTTTTACCATGTTTTATGAGGCCATATTGCGGGCAAAAGCCACAGAAAACAAGGGTTTAGATTATATTTTACAACAAAAAATAACAAAACCTCTTTTACTTTATCAATACCGAAACTATAATAACCAATATCGAAACAATCATGTAAAATACAAATAAAAATACAAATATACTATAAATTTATTTAAGTTAATAAACACCAATACTTTAAGGGAAAAAGTAAATACTATAAAGTTTTTTTACATTTTTACATTTTTTTTCTTGACGTTTAATGTGGGTGTGGGTATATTAAGAACATAAGGAAAGGAAAGATACCAAATGTCAGATATAAACAGCAGCATATCAGGTACACAGTCAGGTGGTTTTGCCACTAAAGACAAGGTGATGAACCAGACAATTGGTAGACAATCCTCAATTAAAAGCGGTGCGAGTAAAAAGAAATCAGATTCTGGATTAGCTGGAATATCTGATTACTACAACCCAGTAGCAGAAAAAGTACAAAAAACTGGTGACTTTATATCAGACTTTTTCACAGGGTTTTCAGCGGGTTTAGCATTTGAAAATGGTGTACCTGACAGCGCATACGAAATTTAAAAAGAAGCAAGTTGAACAAAAAGGTGAAAGCCTTTGAGATTGGGAATAAC
>JBOEGH010000006.1:378-15030 GCA_050633325.1 Alphaproteobacteria bacterium | reverse complement strand
AACAAGAGCCTTTGAGATTGGGGAATAAAAAAAAGGTGACCGAAAAAATTCGGCGCCTTTTTTATTTGCGTATCCAGTAATCGGCATATAAAAAGAACATCAACACAGCCAAAAAGAAAAATACAACATGAGCAATAATCGCAAAACAATCACAGACATAACGACACAGAAAGAAACAGGCGTCCCAATTGTTTGTCTGACCGCATACACCACGCCTATAGCAAAATTGCTCGACAATAATTGCGACCTATTGCTAGTCGGGGACTCCCTTGGCATGGCCTTGTACGGCATGGAAAATACCTTGGGGGTAACACTAGATATTATGATAAACCACGGCAAAGCCGTAATGAGAGCAGTTAATAACTCATGTGTAGTTGTCGATATGCCATTTGGAACCTATGAAGAATCTGCAGAAACTGCATACGAAAACGCACTAAAAATAATAAATGAAACAGGTTGTGATGCGGTGAAACTTGAAGGCGGACAAGACATAGCGCCAACAATAGAATATATAACTAAAAAAGGCATAGCTGTTATGGCTCATATAGGCTTACAACCCCAATCAGTTGTAAAAGATGGTGGATATAAAGTAAAAGGCAAAACAGACGAAGAAATCTCTCGCCTTATAAACGATGCAAAATCTATTGAAGAAGCAGGAGCCTTTGCTGTTGTCATAGAAGGAACAATTGAAACAGTTGCACAAGAAATAACGCAATCAATCCAAATACCTACAATCGGTATAGGAGCATCAGCATCTTGCGATGGTCAGATTCTTGTTACCGATGATATGCTTGGCCTTATAACCGATCACACACCAAAATTCGTAAAGAAATACGCAAACCTTGCTCAAGAGATTGATAATGCATCCAAAAATTATTCAAAAGAAGTGAAAACAAGGGCATTCCCAGACGAAAACTTTATATACAAAGCCAAAGCAAAGTAAATGAAAGTAATACGTACACAAGAAGACCTTGATAAACACCTATCATATTTACGTGAAAAAGGTAACTCAATTGGATTTGTTCCGACCATGGGCGCGTTGCATGACGGACACCTTTCCTTAATAAAAGTCGCGCATCAAAATTCTGATAAAATAGTAGTTAGCATTTTCGTAAACCCAACACAATTTGCACCGCATGAGGATTTTGACAGCTACCCGCGCGACGAGCTAACTGACGGCGAAAAGTTGAAAAATTCTGGCGTAGACGTGTTGTTCCTACCTACAGATCAGGTGTTGTACCCGTCAGGATATGACAGCAACGTAAAGTCAGGCAGGAGCGCTGACGGCATGGAAACAACATTTCGCCCGCACTTTTTTGATGGTGTTGTAAATGTAGTCAGCCGTCTTTTTAATGCCGTCAAACCGGATACAGCAGTTTTTGGTGAAAAGGACTTTCAACAGTTACAAGTAATCAAAGAAATGGTTGAGAGCCAGAACATGCCCATCAACGTTATTGGCGCACCTATAATTAGAGACGAGCAAGGCCTTGCCCTATCCTCTCGCAACGAATATTTATCAAATGATGAATTAAAAATAGCACGTAAACTAAATAAAATATTAAAAAACACCACAGAGACAAGAGACACCGAACAAGCAAAAGACATGCTGATCTCGTCAGGCTTTGACAAAGTTGACTATATAGAAGAAAGATGGGGCAGACTTCTGACCGCAGCATGGATAGGAAAAACACGCCTAATCGATAATATAGCGATATAAAAAAACAGCCCCGAAAACGGAGCTGTTAAGAATCTTAAAATAATAACGAGTATTATTAACCAGCAGCAGCAACTTGCTCTTGCTCTTCTTCATATTCATCAGCCACTACCGGACCAGAATCTTGCCCTTTGGCAGTTACATCACGATCAACAAGCTCAATAATTGCCATAGGAGCAGCATCACCATAACGGAATCCAGCCTTCATTATGCGAACATAACCACCTGGACGATCTTCATAACGCTCTGCCAGTACATCGAATATTTTCTTAACTTGTGTTTCATCACGCATTTTTGAAATTGCCTGACGACGCTTTGCAACATAACGATCAGGATTCGCAGCAGCCTGCTTACCCATTGTGATTAGTTTTTCCAAATAAGGACGCAGCTCTTTAGCTTTTGGCAAAGTTGTTACAATTTGCTCATGCTTAACAAGTGAAGCAGCCATATTAGCCAACATAGCCTTACGGTGGCTAGATGTTCTATTTAGTTTGCGGTGTTTTATACCATGTCTCATTTTTTATTCCTTCGCCACTTAGGCTTTATTGCGGTCTCACGTATGAGAACCATTAAGTTCCGGCGCGCAACAAAAACATTAACGCGCCGGTTTCGGCATTATGCCAATTTATTAGAACTGTTGATCGTCAAGCTTTTTAGCAAGCTCTTCAATGTTCTCTGGTGGCCAATCTTCAACCTGCATACCAAGATACAGACCCATGATTTGCAACACTTCTTTGATCTCGTTAAGAGATTTACGTCCAAAGTTAGGCGTACGAAGCATGTCACTCTCGCTCTTTTGAACAAGATCACCAATATAAACGATATTATCGTTCTTTAGGCAGTTCGCAGAACGAACAGAAAGCTCAAGCTCATCAACCTTGCGAAGCAAGTTTTTGTTGAATGGTAGCTCTTGCTCTTCTTCCTTAGCCTTCTCTTCTTCTGGCTCGTCAAAGTTAACGAACACTTGAAGTTGATCTTGCATAATGCGTGCAGCAAAAGCCACAGCATCTTCAGGAGACAACACGCCATTTGTTTCAACAGTCATAGTCAACTTGTCATAGTCAGTAATCTGACCAACACGTGTATCTGTCACTTCATAAGTAACTTTACGAACTGGTGAGAAAACAGAATCGATTGGAATCATGCCTACTGGGCATTCTTCCGGACGATTTTGTGCCGCAGGACAGTAACCCTTACCTGTATTCACAGTCATTTCCATATTTAGTGTCGCACCTTTATCAAGAGTACAAATAACCAAATCAGGGTTCATGATTTCAATATCTGCACCCGCTTCGATTTGTGCTGCAGTTACTTCACAAGGACCTGTTGCTGTAAGACGCATCTTACGTGGGCCTTCTGCATGCATACGCACACCTAAAGCTTTAAGGTTCAAAATGATGTCTGTTACGTCTTCACGAACCCCTTCTACAGAAGAGAATTCATGCAAAACACCATCGATTTGAACAGCAGTTACGGCGGCACCTTGTAAAGATGATAACAAGATACGGCGTAGCGCGTTACCAAGAGTAAGACCAAAACCTCGCTCCAAAGGATCTGCGACAACGCGACCTTCATTAACACGACTTGTTTCAACTAACTCTAGTTTTTGTGGTTTAATAAGCTCTTGCCAATTTTTTCTTAACAATGTTAGCTCCTATTTCTTAAAAAATTAAGTTTTATCTATACTACAATTACACGCGGCGCTTTTTCGGCGGACGACATCCATTATGTGGAATTGGTGTAATATCTTTAATAGACTTCACAACGAAACCGATTGCTTGCAATGCACGCAATGCAGATTCACGACCTGAACCAGGACCTTTAACAAGCACATCAAGTTCTTTCATACCATGTTCTTGAGCCTTACGACCTGCATCTTCCGCAGCCATCTGAGAAGCATAAGGAGTAGACTTACGAGACCCCTTAAAACCCATCATACCTGATGAAGACCATGATACAACATTACCTTGAACATCTGAGATAGTAACAAGAGTATTGTTAAATGTAGAATTAACGTGTGCAATACCTGCAACGATATTCTTTTTTTCTTTTCTTTTTGCTTTAACCTTTGGTTTAGCCATTTTTCATGCCCTCCTTATTTCTTCTTACCAGCAATAGGTCTTGCAGGACCTTTGCGTGTTCTTGCATTAACTCGTGTATTTTGACCACGAACAGGAAGACCGTTTCTGTGACGAAGACCGCGATAACATTTCATGTCCATCAATCTTTTGATATTCATAGAAACGTCACGACGTAGATCACCTTCAATTTTATATTCATCTGTGTCTATTTCACTACGAATAGCATTCAATGAATCATCATCAAGTTGACCCATGCGCTGTTGCACATCGATTTTAAGTTTTTCACAAATTTGGAATGCAGTTGTGCGTCCGATACCATAAACATATGTCAAAGCAATCGGAACACGTTTATTATCGGGTACATTAACCCCAGCAATACGTGCCATTAGTTTTTCCTTTCAAATTTACAGCCTATAAAAGAACCATTCCTTCATAAAGCTATCCGACCCGTTGGCGCTCCACGCGTTAAGTTTTCACACCGCCGGTTCGTAAACTCACCTTCATTTTAAGATAATAGCAGGCGCCTTTATTAGGGCACGCAAAAACATCATCTAATACGAAGATGCGCGCATTATAAGCATTAATAAAGCTTCGTCAATATAATAATATAACTTAGATAATATAAATTATAACCGCTCAAGTTACGTAGATATATTAGCAAAAATTGCGTCAATCTGTGCAGTAACTTCGTCAATAGGCTTCATTCCATCAACCTTACGCAAGACACCACGACCATCGTAATATGGCAACACTGGCGCTGTCTGCTCTTCATAAACCTCTAGACGGTTTTTAAGGATTTCAGAATTATCATCACTGCGGGTTTCACCGCTTTCTGCCGCACGTGCGGAAATTCTGTCGATAAGAATACCTTGATCAACTTCAAGAACAATAACATGGTCTATTTTTCTAGCCATGTGCTTTAACATTTCATCAAGTGCTTCAGCTTGCTTTACAGTACGAGGAAAACCATCAAGGATAAACCCCTTCTCACATTCTGGCTCACTAACGCAGCTACCGATCAATTCAATTATGATATCATCAGACACCAACTCACCTGAATCCATTATAGCCTTTAGAGTATTGCCAAGAGCGCTTCCACTAGCCACTTCAGCGCGAAGCATATCGCCCGTGGCTAACTGCTTTATGTTATGCTTTTCCTGAATACGGATAGCCTGCGTACCTTTACCAGCACCTGGCGGGCCAAACATAATAATATTCATAGCTTTTATCTCCTGTCAGCTCTGCGTCTGCCACGCAATTTAGTCTTTTTAATAAGCCCTTCATACTGATGAGCAATCATATGCGAATGCACTTGCGCAACAGTATCCATTGTAACACTTACAACGATAAGAAGACTAGTACCACCAAAGTAGAAAGGCATGTTATATTTTGCAATCAGAAATTCAGGTAACAAACAAATAAACACCAAATAAGCAGCACCGATAACACTGATTCTTGTTAAAACAAAATCAAGATAATCAGCAGTATGCTTGCCAGGGCGTATACCAGGAACAAAGCCGCCATACTTACGCAATGTGTCTGCATTTTCCTCTGGATTGAATACAATAGCAGTATAAAAGAAACAGAAGAATGCAATCAACGCCCCGTACAAAACCATGTACACTGGCTGACCATGTTGTAAATAACGCGTAACATCAGCCCAAAAGTCACTTCCCTCACCCATACCGGAAAAACCCATTATAGAAACAGGAAGCAACAATAAAGATGAAGCAAATATTGGTGGAATAACACCCGCAGTGTTTAGCTTTAGCGGGATATGATTTGTTTCCCCCGCAGCCATACCATTTGCAGTCTGTCTCTTTGGATACTGCACAACAACACGACGCTGCGCGCGCTCAACATAAACGATAAGAGCGATAACACCGACAACCATAGCAACCAGCATAAGCAATTGAGCCCCACTAAATACACCTTGTGAAGTAAGGTCAAGAGTAGACGCAATAGCACGCGGAAGCTCGGCAACAATACCGGCAAATATAATTAAAGAAATACCGTTACCTACACCACGGCTTGTTATCTGCTCCCCAAGCCACATAAGGAATACCGTCCCCCCCACTATGGTAATCATTGTTGAGATACGGAAAAATAAACCAGGGTTAATAACGGCCGCCCCAGTTTCACCTTGCATAGACTCTAATCCTATTGCCAAACCGTATGCCTGAACAGTTGCAAGGAGAACAGTAAGGTAGCGAGTATATTGGTTAATCTTCATACGACCAACCTCGCCCTCTTTCTTTAGCTCTTCCAAGTTTTTGGACATCGCCGAAGCAAGCTGCATAATAATAGAGGCAGAAATATAAGGCATAATATTAAGAGCAAAAATTGTCATACGTGACAACGCACCACCAGAGAACATATTAAACATCCCCAGAATACCCTTATCCTGACCTGAGAATATTTCTCTCCACACCAACGGGTCAACACCGGGTACTGGAATATATGTTCCAAGACGATATACAAGTAAAGCACCAATAACAAACATGATACGTTGCTTAAGTTCGGTAGCTTTAGACAAAGCTCCCCAGTTTGCATTTTTTGCAAGTTGTTCAACGGCTGATGCCATAACAAGAATCCCTATAAATATAACCTAATCAGAGATTAATAAAGAAAACTTGGCCACCAGACAAGTGCAAACAGAAATTCCATACGAGTTTTTTACGAATAAGTAATAATTTCGTCGCTCAATAAAAAATAACGCGTAGTCTCATTACCCAAAACGAGTGAATATAACAAGGCAGCACAACATTATTTAATGTGTTTAATTATAATTAGTGGGAATGGAACACTAAATTATCATCAACAGAACATCTATCAAGAGCAAGGCCTACACCACGATATTCTTGTGGAGTATCAATTTTTGACTGCGCCTTACCCAACTCTATAAATGATTTTTCAATTTGATAGGCAAACTTGTCAGAAAAGAACTTACGAATCTTACCACGCACCTCTTCTGCTTCTTCCTCTGATTTTACCGGAAGGAATATAGGAACTTCACGGGCGATTCTCCCTTGGTAAGCAGCGTATTTACCTGTGTATTTTTTATGGTAATCGTAAAGAGCTCTCAAATGTCTTTTTTCATGTTTCAATATAAGCTGGTACTCACAACTACTTTTCTTGAAATCCTTTGGCATCACGATAGACGGTGCAGCATAAAAATATGACTTAACCCCTTCTAACATCACACAATATTGACCATGACCTATACTTTTCAAACCAAAAGCAAACCCAGTATCAATATATAGTGATTTTCCACCATATGTAACAAAGGCCAACACTGTGCCGCTAGAGCGATCATGATTACCGAAATAAGCGTTAATATCATCTATCGATGCTCTAAACTTCTTCGTCTTTTTTAACTTTGCCTTCAGCTCAGTCACAACTTGATGTCTTGGACATCTATCCGTTACAGCATAAGCATCACCGCCATACACACAAAAGACAAACAAGAAAAGAAGAAAAATAGATACGGAGCGATGATTACACATAAACTAAAAACCTATAAGTTAAATACCGTGAACAGTCTAAACGTTTGAATAAAGTATGTCAAAACAAACAAAGCCCCTACAAATGTAGAGGCTTCATAAAAATTATTTAGGAGGCTATTATTTCTTTTCGCCACGCTTTTTAACAGGAGCAACAACACGCTCAATAAGCTCAACTTTACCGCCAGCTTTTTCAACAGCTTCTTTAGCACCTTTAGATATCTTTGTAACCTTAAGATCCACTTTTGCAGTCAATTCACCAGTAGCCAAAACTTTAACACCGTCTTTTTTGTTACGAATAACACCTGCTGCAACCAAAGCATCTTCATCAATTGTCTTTTTTGCATCAATTTTTTTCGTGTCAATCGCATATTGTAATTGAACGAATGTAAGCTCTACTAAATTAGTAGCAAATTTAGTGTTACGAAAACCAACTTTAGGAAGTCTTTGATACAAAGGCATTTGCCCACCTTCAAAGCCCTTAATAGCTACACCAGAGCGAGACTTTTGACCCTTTTGACCAGATCCACAAGTTTTTCCCTTGCCTGAACCAATACCACGGCCAACGCGAATACGGTTTTTTGTAGAACCTTTTTGAGGTTGTAATTCATTCAGTTTCATCGACTTATCCTTTTCTACTGCAATTATGCAGCATCTTCCACTTTAACTAAGTGGCTAACTTTATTAATCATACCACGTACAGAAGGAGTATCTTCCAATTCACGTGTACGGTACATTTTATTAAGACCCAAACCAATAAGCGTTGCACGCTGATAAGCTTTACGTCCAATAGGTGAACCAACCTGCGTTACACGAACTGTTTTACCAGAAGACTTCTTCGCCGCAGCTTTTTTAGGAGCAGCCTTCTTTGCTGTCGTTTTCTTAGCAGTAGCCTTAGCTGCCTCCTTCTTAGGAGCAGCTTTTTTTGCAGCTGGCTTCTTCGCCGTTGTTTTTTTCTTTTCTTCTTCAGCCATAACTTAAGTCCTTATACTTAAATATTATTTCGTCTTACTCGCCAGCATCCGCTGCCAAAGTTGTCATACCAACTTCACGGTTCGCAACAATATCACTAACTTTTTTATTTCTACGCGCCGCAACATGTCTTGGGCTTTGTGTATTTTTCAAAGCTTCAAATGTTGCATTTACCATGCTGTATGGGTTGTTAGAACCAATTGCCTTAGCAACAACGTCCTGAACACCAAGAACTTCAAATACTGCACGCATCGGTCCACCAGCGATAATACCTTTACCAGCAGGGGCAGAACGAATAAACACACGACCAGCACCATCTTTACCAAACACATCATGGTGCAAAGTACGGCCTTCACGAAGAGGAACTCTGATCATTTTACGCTTAGCTTGATCAGTAGCCTTTTTAATAGCTTCCGGAACTTCTTTAGCTTTACCGTGACCATAACCAACACGACCTTTACCATCACCAACCACAACTAGTGCAGCAAAACCAAAGCGACGACCACCCTTCACAACTTTAGCAACACGGTTGATACCAACCAAACGCTCGATTAGTTCTGATTCTTCGCGTTCACCTTTATGGTGTTTTTCTGATTGTTGTCCACGAGACATATTTATAATCCTTTTCTAAAATTCTAATCCGCCGTCACGCGCGCCATTAGCCAAAGCCTTAACACGACCATGATAAAGGTAACGACCACGATCAAATACAATTTTGCTTACGCCTGCTTTTTTTGCACGTTCAGCAACTAATTTACCAACTTCAGTAGCAGCATCAACAGTTGAACCACTCTTCAGTTTTTCTTTTAAATCTTTTTCAATAGTAGAAGCAGCAGCCAAAGTTTTGCCTTGTACATCACAGATAACCTGCGCATAGATTTGCTTGCCTGTACGATGAACAGAAAGACGCGGGCGAGTTTCACGAACACCAACACGATCGATATTAACACGACGTATTTTGTTACGAGTTCTAAAAGTTCGGCGCTGTGCCGGCGTTGTTTTAACAGATGCTGCTTTAGCCATTTTACTAATTCCCTACTTCTTCTTACCTTCTTTGCGGATGATATATTCATCAGCATAACGAATACCTTTACCTTTATATGGCTCAGGTTTCTTATACGCACGAATTTCAGCAGCAACTTGACCAACACGCTGTTTGTCAATGCCGCTTATTTTTAAGCGTGTTTGTTTTTCAACTTCGATTTTAACATCACTTGGAACTGCATAGCGCACTTCATGAGAAAAACCTAGAGCTAACACAAGGTCAGTACCCTGTAAATTTGCACGATAACCAACACCATGAATTTCAAGATTTTTTGAATAACCTTGACTAACACCTGTGCATACATTTTCAACCAAAGTACGCATAGTTGGCCATATTTGAGCAGCAAACTTAGACTTAGATTTAGGTGAAAGTGTTACAACTTTACCCGTCTTACCATCATCATTTGCAGCATCTTCAATAATCGCTGAAACTTCACTATGTATATCAAGCTCTAAAGAACCTAATTTACCTTTCGCTGTTAGCTGCTGTCCATTAATTTGAACTTCTACACCTTCAGGTACAGCTACAGGTTTTTTACCAATACGTGACATAATTCACATTCCTTAAATTAACAATATCGTCAGATTAAAATACCTGACATAAAATTTCACCACCGACATTAGCCGCACGCGCCTTGCTGTCTGCCATAACACCTTGAGGAGTTGAAACAACCAAAACACCAAGACCGTTATAGAAACGTGGCATAGACTTAACCGTTGTATAAACACGACGACCTGGAGTAGATACACGATTAATTTTACGTATAACACCTTCTCCTTCAGCATATTTCAACTGGATCAAAAGATATTTTTTGTTACCTTCACGCTCTTGAACAGTATATCCACGGATGAAACCTTCATCCTTAAGAACTGTACAAACATTCTCACGAAGACGCGAAAATGGACATTCTACGATTTCTTTTCCGGCTTGCTGCCCGTTACGAACACGAGTAAGCATATCACCGAGGGGATCACTCATAGTCATAGTAAAATCCTCCTTCTACCAGCTTGATTTTGTTACACCTGGCAACTCACCACGAGATGCTAGGTCTCTTAACGCAATGCGCGAGAGATTGAATTTACGATAATACGAACGCGGGCGCCCTGTAAGAGCACAACGATTTCTAATACGCGTCTTAGAAGAATTACGCGGCATTTCAGCCAACTTCAAAACTGCTTGAAAACGTTCATCAGCAGGAATCTCTTGATTCTTGATGATAGCCTTAAGCTCAGCACGCTTAGATGCTTGGCTTTTGACCAACTTTCTACGCTTTTTGTCTCTTTCGATCATACAGACTTTTGCCATTATATTACTTCTTTCCTATAAGTTATCCGTATTATTATTTTTTAAAAGGCATCTTGAACTGACTCAAAAGCTCTTTAGCTTCTTCATCATTAGACGCTGTTGTACAAATCACGATATCCATACCGCGAATCTTATCAACCTTATCATATTCGATTTCAGGGAATATGATATGCTCAGTAACACCCATCGCATAATTACCACGACCATCAAAGCTCTTTGGATTAATACCACGGAAGTCACGAATACGTGGCATTGCAATAGTAATCAATCTGTCTAAGAATTCATACATACGGTCACCACGTAGAGTTACCTTAGTACCAATCGCTTGCTCTTCGCGAATCTTGAAAGATGCATTTGATTGACGAGCCTTACATATAACAGGCTTTTGACCTGCAATTAATGTAAGATCCTTAACCGCACTCTCCATATGCTTACGATCTTGAGTGGCTTCACCCACACCCATGTTAAGCACAATCTTGTCCAATGCCGGACGTTGGTGTGGATTCTTATACCCAAACTTCTTATCCAATGCCGGAGCAATCTCATTAATATATAGTTCTTTAAAACGCGGTGCCATTTCCTCGACCCTTTTACTATCTAAACTTATGCGATGGTTTCGCCGGACTTTTTAGCCACACGAACTTTTTTACCATCCTTTAAAACCTTATAACCAACGCGTGTCGCCTCACCTGATTTAGGATCAGCAATTGCAACGTTAGACACATGAATAGGTAATTCCTTCTTCTGAATACCACCTGGTGATACTTGCGTAGGCTTCTCATGCTTTGTGACAAGGTTAACACCCTGAACTACCACACGACGAACATCAGGAAGCACTTTAACAACTTCACCCTTCGCGCCTTTATCACGACCAGTCAGAACAACGACCTGATCACCTTTTTTAATCTTAATTTTATTTTTCTGTGGCTGCGTCATAACTAGAGCACCTCCGATGCCAATGAAATAATCTTCATGTAACCACCAACACGCAATTCACGAGTTACTGGCCCAAAAATACGTGTACCGATAGGCTCACCATTAGGACTGATCAATACGCAAGCATTACTGTCAAAACGTATTTTCTCACCATATTTACGCTGAAGACCAAATCTCGTACGAACAATAACAGCACGACGAACATCACCCTTCTTAACTTTACCGCGTGGAATAGCTTCCTTAACGGATACTACGACAACATCACCTACATTAGCAGTACGCCTATGAGATCCACCAAGCACCTTAATGCACTGAACTTCACGAGCACCACTATTATCGGCAACAGCCATACGGGATTGCATCTGTATCATAACTACGCACCCTTCTTTTTAGCAGTTGTTTTTTTAGCAGCAGGCTTCTTAGCCGCATCTTTTTTTTCAGCTTTAGCTTCATCACCAGTAACTACCGTCCAACGCTTACGCTTTGAAATCGGGCGACATTCTATGATAGAAACCTTATCACCTTCTTTGTACTGATTAGCTTCATCATGCGCAGCATAAGTATCTGAGCTTTTGATGTATTTCTTATAAACAGGGTGCATGTAACGACGCTCAACAGAGACGGTTATCGTCTTGTCTTGCTTATCACTTACTACATTTCCTTCTAATACGCGACGTGGCATATTGCTCTACTCCTCTTAAGCGGCTTTCTTACCTGAAGTTGCTTTCGCTTCTTCACGACGTTTTTCATTCAATATCGTTTTAGCTCTCGCTATATTACGACGACTAGTACGAACTTGTGCTGTATTTTCAAAAGTACCTTGTGACTTCTGGAAACGTGCGTTCAACTGTTCCTTACGCAGATCAAGGATAACCTTAACCAACTCATCAACAGATTTAGCTCTCAAATCTTCATTGTTCATTACGCAACTTCCTCTATCGCGCCAACGCGCTTAACAAATTTAGTCTTAATTGGCAATTTCATAGCAGCCAAATCAAATGCTTCACGAGCAACCTCTTCCGGCACACCATCAATTTCGAACATGATACGACCAGGCTTAACACGTGCCGCCCAATATTCAGGAGAACCTTTACCCTTACCTTGACGAACTTCAAGAGGCTTAGCTGTAACCGGAACATCTGGGAATATACGAATCCACACCTTACCTTGACGCTTCATGTGGCGTGTTAACGCACGACGCGCCGCCTCAATTTGGCGTGATGTAATACGCTCAGGTTGTAGAGCCTTTAAACCGTACGCACCAAAAGCCAAACTAGAACCACCCTTAGCATTACCATGAATGCGGCCCTTAAATTGCTTGCGGTGTTTAAACTTCTTTGGACTTAACATCTCTTCAGTCTCTCGCTTTCAATTCCTCTGCACTCTCAAACAACAAGAACACAGACATAAAAAAATTATCATTCACATAGACTTTTCACTCACTGAGCAATAGTTCCTATATGGCGCTTTATTTCAAGCTAATCGGTAATTTCGCGCGAACATAACGCACTTTTATATAAAAATCCAGTACTTTCGTAACTTTATTTTAATATTTATTTTTTGGAGCACCACCACGTGCCTCTGACATACGTTTATCATGTGCCAACGGATCGTTTTCCATGATATCGCCTTTATAAAGCCATATCTTAACACCAATAATACCATATGTAGTCAAAGCTTCTGCTGTACCATAATCAACATCTGCACGAAGTGTGTGTAAAGGAACACGACCTTCACGGTACCATTCAGTACGGGCAATATCTGCGCCACCTAAACGACCGGAAACATTAATACGAATACCTTGAGAACCAAAACGCATTGCATTTTGAACTGCACGTTTCATCGCACGACGGAAAGATACACGACGCTCTAGCTGTTGCGCCACATTTTCAGCAACCAACTGAGCATCAACTTCTGGCTTACGAACCTCAACGATATTTAAACCAACTTCACCACCTGCACGGCGTGACAGATTTTGACGTAGACTTTCGATATCCGCACCTTTTTTACCGATGATAACACCAGGGCGCGCAGTATATATTGTAACTTTTGTTGTCTTAGCAGCACGCTCAATAATAACTTTACTGATACCAGCAGCTTTCAAATGCTCGTGGATATATTCACGAAGTTTCAAATCATCGACAAGTTTATCCGCATAATCACGACCTGCGTACCAACGCGAGTCCCATGTGCGGTTAATCCCTACTCTTAAACCAATCGGATTAATCTTCTGTCCCATAATTAGGCTTCCTCTGCTTCTCTAACAACAATAGTCATATTGCTTATTTTCTTTTCAATTCTTGCACCACGTCCACGCGCTCTTGCACGAAAACGCTTCATTACGATGCTTTTACCAACATACGCTTCTGCTACAACCAGGCGGTCAACATCCAGACCATGGTTATTTTCTGCATTTGCAACAGCTGACTGTAACAACTTACGCACGTCTTGTGCAACACGTCTTTTGGAAAACTCAAGATCAATTAACGCACGTGATGCGCTTTTCCCGCGAATAGTGCGCGCAAGAAGATTTAGCTTCTGCGGCGACGTACGAACATGCTTAACAGATGCCTTCGCTTCGTTCACTTTTGTTGTTTCAGGTGTTTCTGACTTACCCATTTTCTTTTTCCTTACTTAAATACCTAGAATTACTTCTTGGCTTTCTTATCTGCACCGTGACCATAATATGTACGTGTAGGAGAAAATTCACCTAACTTATGCCCGATCATTTGGTCTGTAACAAGAACAGGAATGAATTTTTTCCCATTATGCACACCAAAAGTCAAACCAATCATATTTGGCAAAATAGTTGATCTGCGTGACCAAGTTTTAATTACCGTATTTTTACCACTTGCGCGAGCTTCTTCAACTTTTTTAAGAATGCTTTTTTCTACAAATGGACCTTTCCATACACTACGTGACATTTTTAATGCTCCTCAAATCTTATTTCTTGTTACGGCGGCGTATAATGTACTTATCACTCGCCTTGCCTTTTTTACGCGTCTTATAACCTTTAGTTGGAACACCCCAAGGCGTTACAGGGTTACGACCACCAGAACTCTTACCTTCACCACCACCATGAGGATGATCAACTGG
>JBOEGH010000006.1:0-262 GCA_050633325.1 Alphaproteobacteria bacterium | reverse complement strand
CCGCACCAACAGAAGCCATACATTCAGATAAAACAACACGAAGCTCACCAGAAGCAAGTTTAATCTGGGCATACCCCTGATCGCGACCAACTAGCTGCGCATATGTACCAGCAGAGCGAATCATCTGCGCGCCTTTACCTGGCTTCATTTCAATATTGTGAATAATTGTACCAACAGGCATATTCTTAAGAGGCATAGCATTACCAGGCTTAATATCAACCTTATTACCTGCAATAACCTTATCACCAACGCTCAGACGTTG
>JBOEGH010000005.1:0-270422 GCA_050633325.1 Alphaproteobacteria bacterium | reverse complement strand
CAGGGGCGTCAGATTTAGGTGCGCCGAATATAGCAGGTTGTGCGCCTTTTTGTACTGTATTAGCGGCTGGAGCTGCTGCAGTTTGAGCAGTTGCTTGTTGCGGTGCTGCTTGTGCTGTTCCACCGGCAAGAGGTGTTTTAGCCTGCGTTGGTGGAGGTATTTCGTTAGAAACCGCGTGTATTTGAACTAATGCAGCAATACCCGCGTCAACAGGATCAACTGATGGCTTGTTATTGTTAACAAACCCATCGTGAAGAGCCGCGATTTCATCAGATGTTTCAATTGCAACGTCCGAGCGCATAGCTGTCCATGTTTTGTTAACCATAAGGTCACGTAATTTAGTAATTGCAGATGCGTGCTTCAGAACAGTTTCATCTGTTGCTGGCAATGTCATGAAGCGTGTAACGCGCATTGCTTTTGCAAATCCAGGGTTTGAATAAAAGACAGCACAGTCAACCACGGTTTCCCCGTACGTTATGATTGCTTGCCCCTCTTTAAAGCCGCGTAGCTTGTCATAGTTTGCACGTGGACGTAACTGTACGCCTGCTTGTTTTGTATCGTGATATGAACCAAAGCTGTTACCGCCGGCCATTTGGAAGCCTGAAACCTCGGTAACCATTGCACTACCAACAGTTTTTTCAAAGAAATCTTTTGTTTCTGTTGGGTCTTCCAATTTACCAAATAACTTAATGTTACAGTTAGCAGTAATGGATTGAGCTTCTTCGCGTACGCGTTTTTTCATCGCGGGTAAATCCTGTCCGGCGAAGACCAACGAGAAACCAAGTGAACGAGCCTGAGCGGCCATAACAGCCATACCCTCGGCAACGTAGTAACCAACCTCGTCAAAAACAGTCATGAACGGAGTGTCAGAGTGCGTAGGCTTGTTTTCAATAACTGTCTCAGACGTACCCTCAACAGTTGAACCTAGCGCAGAACCCATCATACCTTTGATAGATGCGGCCACGATCTTACCAAGGTTAGCAACCTCATCACCTGATTTTTCAAGTGCAGGCACAAGAACGACAAGTATACGTCGGTTTAGAACAACATCAACCATGTCAACGTCTGCTGCTTGCGTATCAAAGATGTAACCATAATCGTCACCAAGTGATTGCAATGAGCGTGTGAACTGCATAGCCAAATATCCGTGCTGTTGGCTTGCTGTTTCTGTGTTGTATTGTGGTGTGTCAGGACCAGGTGGCTTTACCTTACCTTCGTCGTCGTACGCCTCACCAATGAAACCTGGTAGTGTGTCCAGATACCCGACTAATCCAGCCAATATTTCTTTGGGTACGTACTCATCACGCGATAGCTTTATAACGTTGTTAAGAGAAAGATAATCACGAATAGTACGTACAGACATCGGGATTTCTTGGTTGTCACGTTTCCATGTCAGGGCAGGCATCATCGCACCGACCAAAGACACCGCACGTTCTTTCCACATAGCATTGTCACCACCACTTTCAGGCATCAAGCTAACTAACATATTTGTAAGGTAAGATGCAGATCCTGATGAAAACGGGTTCATTGTGTTTGAAGGTGCGTTAATATCCGCATTACCCGTCATATAGTTAAGTACAAGTAGGTCATCGTCGCGTCCGAATCTACGTACAAGAGCGGACAGGGATGACCATAAGTCTGTATCCGCTTTACCATCGACGTACACGAAGCCGGAACCCCATGTCATTGCATTTGTCACTAGGGATTTTAGTCCCTCAGTTTTACCCGCACCTGTTGTACCAAGATATAATATATGTGTTCTGATATCGCTGTTTGTAAACCATACTTCTTCGTTGGAGTCTTCGGCGTTACCAAGGTAAAGTATACCTTCTGACTTTCCTTTTTTACCATTTCTACCGTTGTTAGCATCTTTGTGTTTGGAGCTGATAGGCAGTTTGAAAACAATACTCTTGTCACGCGATATCAACCATAAGAAATATATGAATAGGGTCAGTATAATCAGATCGGCAAACATGATTGCCCAATCATTGATGAATATAAATACTGTAGCTAATAGGAATATAGCGGTTGAGCATGCCGTAGTTTGAAGCCCATGTGATATACGTGTGCTTAAAGGTCGAACATCCCTGAGGATTGCTTCATGCTGATGTTCGTATTTTTTTTGATCTAAAGCCATTTAAACGCGATCCACTCCAGTTATTAGCGATTACTTAAAAAATCGTCAGCAGAAACAGGTACTCCTGATGATTCTCGAGGGTTTGTGCTTGATGCAGAATTAAGTGATGTTGAATTACTGCTTGCCGTACTTTCTGGTGGATCAAGCTTTTTTGATGCGGACATTGTCCAGATAAGACCAAGTACAATTATAAGGGCTAAAGCCAGAGCCGCACTGGTTCTATCGTTTTTTTCTACGCTTTGAACGTTAGTGTTGCCAGATGGGCTTTGGTTTTTCTGCCCGTGTGCGTTTTGTATGACCGCAGAAGTCTGCATTAAAACGTCCACTGCATCTTGCTTCTTATCGAAGGTGGCAATTTCAATTACTACATTTTCAGAATTCTTTGATATTAGTGTGAATGTCTTCTTTTTATCTTCTTGTATTGTAAATACAGATGATTGTGCCTGAGTAAAATCTGTTTGCCATACAACAGGCATTTTTGCATCAGGAAGAGACAATATTAGCTTACCATCAACTATTGTTACGCTTGAAGATGATTGTTGTTCTGATTTTTCTGATGTTTTAGTCATGGTTTTCTCTGTGTTTATTCTAATATTTTATACGTTAAACGGCCTTTTTAATTCCGCGTTTCTTCGATTTACTATAGTCCAATTGAGGAATTGGACGTGCTTGTCCCGACTTCATATATTCCTGAATAGTGTCTACTGCGCCATCTACCTTAGGAACAGGGATTGGGCGTTGTGTTAGTTTTTCCGCCTTAAAGTGAGACATTGCACCTAGTGCCTCCATATGGAAAGACTGTCTACCCAGATTATTTAGTGGATACCATAGTTCTCTGTTATATGCACGTAGCCAAACAAATTGTGCAGGTGCTAAAACACCACCTTCTTCTCTAGCATATTGCATGGCGCGTAATATTGCAGTTGTTTCAAATGCGTGACGATTTGCCTGAGATAGTGCAGCCCCAGCCAATTTCTTGTCTTGAAGAACTGCTCTCGCCTCTTTAACAAGCTTTGCGTCTTTTGCAAGGTTTAGAGTATTATCCATTGCCCAGCATTGCGCAAGGCGACCAAGCATATTATCTGCCGGAGCTCTTTGTCTTGAAGCTTTTAGACAGAATGCCGCTAATAATACTTGTTTATACGGGTCTAATGCCTTAACGCCACGCCAAGGTTTACCAAGTTGCTCTATGAATGCTTGGTTTGCGCTTCCTTTTTCTATTTCGCCGTCAGGTGTCTGTATTGAATTAAACGCTAGCCATTCTTCAGGCCCTAAAGCTTCGGCAAATAGAGGTAATTCAGCCGGTACCGGTGCACCAGGAGGTCTTGGTGGTTGTGTTGACGGGTTGAATTTTATGAATGGAGATATAACCGGAAATACTTTTGATTGCGCACCGATTAAGTTTTCGATACTCATTCTTGTTCTGTATTGCGTGTTCGGGCCACAAAACATGCACCAAAGAGCACCTGCGCCTGTTATTAGTACAAAAACATATTTTAACGGCTGCATTGCTAATGCACCAAAAAGCGCGAGATGTTTCATCTCTAGTTGTTCTTTTTGGTAATCGGGTATCATATTGAAATATTTGTGAAACGCAACTTCACCTCCTGCAAAGGGAACTTGGTAGTCACTGCCTAGAAACCAGGATACAAGCCATGCTTCTCCGTAACGTATCCATCTTACCATTTCACGTATTTCTACAGCCCAGAAGAACCAAAAAACCCATAGTAAAACACCAAAAATCACCAACATAAGTGCCCAGCCAATACCATTTTCGTAAAGAGTGTCGTTTGCTTGTTGTCCGTTATTCACAATTAAATACCCAAATAATTATTAATCTTTTGTGCTTATTTTGAACACAAAGTGTAATTTAACAGAAAACATTATAAAAAACCAACAGTTAAGATGATATAAACGACTAAATATTTTTGTGCAGGGTTATAAAAAATAATTAATGATAAAATTATTTCATTTTATGCTAGACAAGAAAACAACAGTTGTATAAACAATGGTTCGTAAATTTTTACTATTTCTTTTTAAGAGATGGTTGCCTGTAAAAATTATTCAGGTTTTGAAAATTTGTATGCCGCAATAGCTCAGGTGGTAGAGCAGTTGATTTGTAATCATCAGGTCCCGAGTTCGAATCTTGGTTGCGGCACCATTTTTTCAGATTTTATTTTCTCACAGATATAAATTACAATTATATTGTATAGTGCATTTTTATAAGCTTGGCTCTTCTGGACTATTTTTATAGTTATTATCATCTTTTAAATCGTAATACTCATTATATAAGAGCATTAGGTCTCTTGCATCTTCTAACGCTCTGTGCGGCGCTTCGCGTGATAGACCTGTATTATCATAGGCTTTCCCCATATCAGGATCATGAATATCTATATAATCGTATAAAAAATGTAGTTCAAATGTGGGTTTTGTTTCTGCGGCATCATATAGGCGGGTTAACCAGAATTTATCAATTTTTGCGTCTGGGCTGTCACACATAACGGTTACTCCGTTTAATCTGTCATTTAGCCACTGCGCAATGTCTTTGGGGTCTTGGCCTTTTTCAAATAATTCGCGACGTGATATACCATGAATTTTGCCTATGTCATTATTGTCAGGTTCGCCATTCCAATCTTGCCAGTCAGGCTGTGGTTTGATTAGGCATGATTCATGTGGACCATCTATAAAGGAAATTCCGACCTCTATTGGGTAACTTGTTCTGTGTGGTTCATGGCTGATACCTTTGGCACCGCGTAATGACGATGCCTCAAAGTCTATCATCGCGACATCTTGAGGATGTGGCAGGTTTTTGTAAGAATTGTTTTTTTGCATAGATGAATATAGCTGTCTATTGATATTAGTGTCAAAACGTTATTAACTACCTGATACATAAATAATTTTAAATAATTTTCAAAAAAGGCTTGCGGTAACATTATTTTCTGGGCATTATCCCGCTGCATAATGATTATGTTGGGGTATAGCCAAGCGGTAAGGCAACCGGTTTTGATCCGGTCATCCCAGGTTCGATCCCTGGTACCCCAGCCATTTTTCTTTTTTCTCAACACATTTAGATGGTTTTAGTTTCTAAGCACTGCTTTGTGTGGCCTTTTCTGTGATCCTTATTAACTTTGCAATAGTGAACACCTATGATAATCACATACATATACCTTTTGTCCGCTGGAGACGTAATATGAAATTAATTGCCTTAAATTTGCCTCGTGATCTTAGTGAGCAGGACATAGCCAAAATTTTTAAATCTCATGGCAATATCAAGTCTTGTAACCTAGTCGTTAATGAAGATAGCGGAAAGTCTAAGGGCTTTGCCTTTGTAGAAATGGCGTTAGAGCATGAGGGTGATATTGCGATTAAAGAGCTTCATGGTAGTAAAATTGGAAAAAACAAAATACGCGTTAAACGGGCCGATTAATGGCCTATGACTGTTCGGAATAGAATGGTTTGAGTATTTATGAATGATTGTTCTTGAAAAATAACTGTATTTGAAAAGAGGCCTACTGGTACTTTGCCCATAGCTTTTGACTCACGTGTGTATTCTGCAATTTTTTCTATTTTACTATAATTTTCTGATGAGGAGATTGCCATTATAATCATCTGTTTGATAATTATAGTGGTGCCATAATAATATTATGCCTACTAATAGCCATTATTGGCGGCGTTTTTTGGGGAAACTCCAAAGTATTTTTTAAACTCTCTGCTAAACTGTGAAGGGCTTTCATAGCCTACTTTATTGGCGGCTAGATTTGCTGCCATGCTGTCATGTACGATGAGGCTTTTTGCCGTAGTTAGTCTAATTTTTTTTATATATTGCACTGGAGAGTTGCCAGTTATTTCTTTAAAAGATCGATGAAACACAGATGTGCTCATTCCTGCATGATTTGCCAGTTCATCCACCGTAATAGGCTGTGTGTAGTTACCTCGTATATATGAGATGGATTTGGCAATATTCGTATAATGTGTGTTGTGTTGGGTTAATGCGTATAAAGATGATCCGTGTTGTCCTAGCAGTGCTCGGTATACGATTTCTTTTACAAGTGATGCTCCTAAAACCTTGCTGTCTAGTGGGGAGTTAAGGCATTTTAACAGGCGTGTTACACTGTCGACCATGTCATGGTCTAATTGGACAGGTTCTGCGCCTTTGGGATTTTTGTCGCATTTAAATGACTCTGGAGTTTGTTCGTGTTGAGAGGCTAAGGCGACCAGCTCATGAAGCTCTGACAAGTCGATATCAATATTTATGCCTAAAAGTGGTTCATCTTTAGATGCATATGTTGCACATTCAAAAGGTAGAGGCATGCTAACGATTAAGTAATTATCGGGATTATATTTGAATATTTTGTCGTCCAGATAGCCTATTTTCGAGCCTTGCCCGACAATTACTATTCTTGCATCATATACGAGCGGGCTGCGTTCTATTGTTTCCTCTGACCAGAAAAAGTACACACGTTCTACTAAGGTTTTTACAACACCGTGGCTGCTATCTGTGTGCAGTTGATCTTTTAGTTTTTGCAGGTGTGATGTAATATCGCTCATCTAAATACTATTCGTTTTGATTGTTACAGATATACTTTAAACTAAAAACAATGATTTTTTCAATGCCTAGGGCAGAAATAGGCAAGAATGATGTAGTAATGCACATTGTAAAATATTATTCCTAATCTTATAATTTATAACAGTTAATGAAGTTGTTGTTTGAAGTTATAAGGAATAAATTATGTCCAATACAAAAGCCTATGCGGCTTATAATGATAAAGATGAACTTAGGCCATTTGATTTTGATCGCCGTGAAGTAGGCGCTAAGGATGTGCAAATAGATATTGAGTATTGTGGTGTGTGTCACAGTGATATTCATATGGCACATAATGATTGGGGCATGTCTGTTTATCCCGTTGTTCCGGGGCACGAGATTATCGGACGGGTTAGGTCTGTCGGGGATGAGGTAAGTGGTTTTTCCGTTGGTGAGTTGGTTGGTGTCGGTTGTATGGTTGATTCCTGCCGCGAATGTGCGCCATGTAAAGATCATTTGGAACAACATTGTGAAAAGGGTATGGTTATGACATATGGTGGCTCTGATCCGCATATAGAAGGTGCTATGACACATGGTGGGTACTCTACGCAAATTGTTGTTGATCAAGATTTCGTTCTTAAGGTTTCTGAAAAATTAGACACAAAAGCAGTGGCACCTTTACTTTGTGCAGGAATTACAACTTATTCTCCTTTGCGTCAGTGGAATATTAAGGCCGGCGATAAGGTCGGTGTGATAGGGCTTGGCGGGCTTGGTCATATGGGGGTTAAATTTGCCGCAGCGATGGGCGCGCACGTAGTCATGATCACAACCTCTCCTGATAAAGGAGAAGATGCGAAGCGCCTTGGTGCGGCGGAAGTGTTGGTATCTAAAGATCAGTCACAAATGGATGCTCATGCGGGGTCTTTTGATTTTCTGCTTAATACTATTCCTGTTGCACATGAGTTAGACCCTTACATCCCTTTGCTCAAACTTGGTAAGACTATGGCTGTTGTTGGTGCAACGCCAACAGAAATGCATACGATGGGCTTGGTGTTCGGCCGTAAAATTATTGCCGGATCATTGATTGGAGGCATTAAAGAAACGCAGGAAATGTTGGATTTCTGTGCAGATAAAGGAATTGTGTCAGAGGTTGAAATGATTGATATACAGGATATTAATACGGCTTTTGATCGTGTTATGAAATCTGATGTTAAATATCGTTTTGTTATCGATATGAGCTCTTTGATAGATTAAATATAATATTCTATGATTTGCCGCGTTTGTGCGGCAGGTCTTGGTGCTGCTAATTTAGAATGCGATTATCTATCCATTATTATATAGATTTATTTTTTCTGTCATACATTTGTTGTGCTTTTAAAACTCTATTGCTGTTTTGGTCGCTCCATGTGACTAGTGTTGTAAAAATTGGCTCTAAGCTTCCGGCTAGACTTGTAAGTCTATACTCAACGCGCGGCGGTATTTCTTCATACTGCGTTCGTTTAACTAACCCATCACGTTCCATTTCTCTTAATTGCTGTGTGAGCATTTTTTGAGATACATCCCCAATAGACCGTCGTAATTCGTTAAAACGCATTGGTTTGTCACGAAGATGCCAAAGAATTTCCGGCTTCCACCGCCCTGCGATAATCCCTAGTGTTTCACCGATTGGGCATGCAAATTTATGTTCTTTCTTTGCCATTTTCTTCCTTTATTTTAATGGTTACCAAAAGGTACCTAGTTGACAAAATATACTGAAATAATACGTTATACGTCATTAATTTAAAAGAAGAAAAAGCATGAAAAACCTTAGTGAAAGAATAAATGTAAAAGATATTGCCTCTTGGTTTTTAATTGGCCTTTTAACATTAATCTTTGCAGTCGCTGGATCAGCAAAGATGGCCGGAGTTGCGCAAGTTACCTTGCCATTTGAACGTATGGGGGTTCCACCTATGGCGTATGTAGTTGGATTGTTAGAAATTGCGGGTGCTGTGGGATTACTTATGTCAAAGATTAGATTTATGGCTGCATTTGGGCTTTCAACAATTATGGTTGGGGCAATTGGATATCACATGATTCTTGACCCAGATAAGGCCGTAATCCCTGCTATTATTCTCTTTATTTTAACAGGTTTTCTAGCATGGAGAACAGAACACAGAAAGGAAATTTACCATGAAAATATTACATATTGATTCAAGCATTTTAGGTGACAACTCAGTTAGCCGCACCTTGTCAGCAGACATCGTGAAAGCTATCAAGGTGCAAAATGACAGTGCCGAAATTATTCGGCGCAATCTTGCTGAGACTCCTCTCGGTCACCTAAGTGGTGCGCATGTCATGGCATCCCAAGGTCATGAGCCTGAGAGCGAAGAAATTAAATCAGATATAGCAGCTGGTGGCGCTGCTCTAGATGAGTTTATGTCTGCTGATACTATTGTTATTGGCGCTCCTATGTATAATTTTGCCATTCCTAGCCAGCTTAAAGCATGGATAGATAGAGTTTGCGTGGCAGGAAAAACATTCCGTTATACAGAAAATGGTTCAGAAGGCCTGTCTGGTGACAAAAAAGTCATTGTTGCGATTTCTCGTGGTGGATTTTATGGCGAGGGTACAGCTTTGATAGATTTCGAACATCAGGAAAGCCATTTACGCGTTGTCTTTAAATTCCTTGGAATAAGCGATGTTACTTTTATCCGTGCAGAAGGTGTCTCACTGGGGCAGGAACAACGTGAAAAAGCGATCAATGATGCACGCGATGTAATTAAGGATCTGATTGCAGATTAAAAGATCCTGCGCACTATATACAACGCTTGGGTAGTAGAGAAAGTTATAATAATGTAACTCAACTATCTATGACTTAATTTTATGTTCTGGTCGTACTAAATGGTCGAATAATCCATAGTCCCAATTGCGCATGGCCAGAACTAATGTTACCCCGTTTCGACTCTCGATAGGCAGGGTTGAGTTCTCACGAACCACTTCTCTAAATTCACTGGCTAGACGTAATAATTTACGTTGAAATTCTGCTGCACTGCTGTGTGATACTGTGCCATTCAAGACACGTAGGCACTGATGCTCACCTTTAAAAGTACTGTTAAAATATTCTTGCCCTACATGCTCTCGAAAAAAGCGTTCAAAGGGGCCATCGTCAATCCAAGAAAAATTGGGACTAACGATTAACTTAATTCTATTATGTGGTAGAAGCTGAATAATGCCAATTCTATCAAGCTTTAGCAAATTGGCCACGCACTCTTCTTGGCTTAACATAAAATATTGCGTTATGTCATCTATCGTCCAGTGGTTAAAGACGCAAACAGTAACCAGTATTAACCCCATATCTTGGATAATTTCTGTTTCCTGATTGTGTGTTAATTTCTCAAGATTGGTTTGTGAAGCGTCCATTTGTTTTACAAGGTCACTGATTTCCATGTTCAACATCTGGCATATAATATCTAATCTTTGCAGGGAGAACTGCTGCTCCGAGAACATGCGTTTTACACTTGCCTCTGACAAGTCGAGTATTCGTGCCACATCGGCATAAGTTTTCCCTTGAGACTTGAGGCATTGTTTCAAAGTTTGAATTAATAGCGCCGTCTGCATCATAAACCCTTATATAGTATCAATATACAATACTTATGAAGCACTATTATGCAACTTATGTCAATTAAGTATTCTATATATATTCCTTTGTGTAGGATAAGGATAGTTTATACAAATGAAGGAGTTAAAAAAATGAACCTATTTACCCGTATTTCAGCCACATTCACCGGCAAGCTAGATGAAATGGTATCTCATGTTGAAAACCATGATGCTGTCGTGGCGGTTGCCTTGAAGGATACACGTTCAGCCGTCGCAAAAGCCAAAGTTCGGTTAGATCGTGTGCGCAAGGATGGTGAGGTAATGCGTAAACGTTTGGACGAAGCAGCGCGAATGGATAAGCTTTGGGAAAATCGTGCCAAAGAAACAGCAGCAGAAGATGAGCAAAAAGCGCTTGCCTGTATCGCAAGGCGTAATCAATGTCGCGAACAAATAATGCAAACGCAGGCTGCGCTGACACGACATGAAGATCTGGAAACCAAGGTCAGTGAAAATGTAGGGCGCATGGAACAGCGTCTGCGCGATATCACGCAACAGCAGAACCTGATGCGATCACGACAATCTACTGCAGATGCCATGAGAATTATAAATAAAATTGAAGGTAATGCCGACAGCGGAATTGAGGATACTTTTGATCGCTGGGAAACTCTGATTACTGAGACGGAATATTCCTCTGGTCATATATCAGATACAGATGCGCTTGATATGTCCTTTGTGAAAGAAGAAAACACTATGCAGCTACAAGCGGAGCTTGCTGAAATATTGAATGCGAAGAAGGGGGAATAGAAATGACCATATCAAGAGAAAATTATAATATATCTGAGTTTGAGGAAAGCCATGCCATTCCACAAGAAGAAGACTCAAATATATTAGGTCTTATTCGTAATGTGACGAGTTTGGCATCACTGTTGCGGGTTTGTGGGGCGTTAATAATGCTTACGGCTATGTCTTCCTATTTAATGCAAGGGTGGTCTGATGGCAACGATATAAGCCGTTATTATATGCTATTATCTCAAACTTTTCTTTTGGCGGTTTGTGGGTTTGGGTTGAGTTACGCCTTGAAGGAAAATAAGGGTGCCCGTATCTTTTTTGGATTGGGTCTGGTTTCTATTACTGTCAATATGACAACGTTGGGTGCGCTTATATTCTCTACCACACAATGGGGTGGTGAGCTTGTACAATATCCTAGCTATGCTAAATGGGATGCGCCGGAATTAGGTGCAATTATGATGGCTTTATTAGGCACAGTTGCAATCAGCGCACCAGTGACATGGATAGCTCATAAAGTGTTGGCACGTAGCTCTGCGCGAACATTGTCTGCATTATTCCTGTTCACAAACCTTTTATTACTTGTTCCTGTGCGTGAATCTCTTTTTGTTGGGATAGCCGCTCTGGTCGCTGTTATTATACCATTATCTTTGTTTTGTAAGCGCATGTCACAGGATAATACCTTGCGTACGCCAGAGGGTATGTTTGCGATGGCAACTATATTTGTACCTGCGGGAATCATTATATGTCGAAGCATATGGTTATACCCAGTGGATGAGATATTGCAGATTATATTATCAGGTACAGCGTTTATTGCGTTACGCTTTTGCTGTCAACAAACAGAAGAAGAATCTTTCGCACGTGGTGCGACACATTGGCTGTCTCTTGGTGCTGCATTAGGGGTGGCTATTCCTGTTGCAATATTGGCAGAGCGTTACTTTTCAGGTGCATTAGCACTTAATGTATTTGGCTTTGTATTTGCGGGGTTATTGTTCGATATATCAAGACGTTGCAATAACCCTGTTGCGCCTATACGCTTGGCCGCAATCACACTGATGATGAGCCATATCCTGCCTGTAATGTTCACGGATGACATATATAACGTTATCTTATGTATTATATCTGGATTAGTGGTTATCACAATAAGCCGTCAACATGGCTTGCGTTATCTGATGATGATGGGGATGATGACTTTGCTATCTGGTGTCGGACGACAAGTTATGGAGTTAGCAGAGTTGGTTGATTTCTCAAACTGGATTACTTTATCGCTATCTGGTGGAGCTATAATTATCACAGCATCATTGATAGAACGTCACGGCGCGGTAATAAAAATGAAATGGGATCGTTTGGCAAAACCTGTACAAAAATAATGGTAATATCCCCTGCCTGGCGTAGATCTGGGTAGGGGCTGTTTAAAATCGTTGTATTACAGATGTTATAAACGATTTTTTTTACTAAGAAATATTAGAGAAAAATTACACACACAGCCATTATTTTTCTTATACATTTTATGCTTACTACGACAAACTACGTAATATACGGTTGTTGTCAAATTTAGGTGTGTATCAGATCATTTATTGAGTTTCCTATAGAAAGTAGATTTAGCCATACCTATGCTGCGTGCGGCTTGTGTTATATTATTGTTATGATATTCCATAGAGAATTTCATTATATCTTTTTCTATCTGATTAATTGTTTTCATCTTTCCATCTGATTTGAAAAGGTTGAGGTTATAGTCTTTTACGTCGTTACATTCATTGGAAGGGGCATGTGCAGATAAGGATTTAAAATCATCAGTTCTTAGGGCATCACCGTCACATAATACCATGGCGCGGTGAATTGTGTTTTCAAGTTCACGTACATTTCCTGACCATTTCCATTGTGAAAGTTCTTTTTGAACCTCAGTTGTTATATTTTTTATAGGTAACCCTTCTGTAAAAGAGAACTGATCTATAAAGTGATGTATAAATAATGGTATGTCGTCTTTGCGCTCTCTTAATGTTGGTAAAGTAATTGGTAAAACATTTAAACGGAAATATAAATCTTCTCTAAACAGTCCATTTGATACGTCTGTTTCAAGGTTACGGTTTGTTGCAGATATAATGCGTACATTAATGGGTACGGGTTTGTCAGAACCAACCGCACGAACTTCTTTTTCTTGTAGTACACGCAAAAGCTTTACTTGAGCGGTGAGGGGGAGCTCTCCGATTTCATCCAAGAAAATTGTGCCGCCTTCAGCCTCTCTAAAACGCCCAAGCGATTGATTTACTGCGCCTGTAAAAGCACCTTTTTCATGGCCGAATAATGTGCTTTCCACTAAATTATCAGGTATGGCGCCGCAATTTATTGCGACAAAGGGTTTTCCTGAACGAGAGCTTTCCCCGTGTATCGCACGTGCGAATACTTCTTTACCAACGCCTGTCTCTCCCTCCAGCAATACAGGAATATCGGCGGAAGCAGCCTTACGCCCTAGATTTACTGAGCTGTGAAGGCCACTGTCATATCCAATTAAATTTTTGAACATGTATGTGTTTTCATCTTTGTGCTTAAGTCGCTTAACTTCTTTTTCGAGGGCATTGATTTTTAAAGAGTTGCGTACGCATACTTCGAATTTTTTCGGGTTAACCGGTTTGTTTAGAAAATCACTAGCCCCTGATTTCATCGCTTGAACTGCAACTTCAATATCCTTCGATCCGGTCAGCATAATTACAGGCAGGTTTTTGTATTTGTGTTTTATTATATTAAGTAGTTCCAAGCCGTTCATTCCAGGCATATTGAAATCAATTACAACCAGACATATATCATTTAGGTGGGTTTTATCATTTAAAATGGACAAGGCTTCACGTCCGCTATCTGATTCAATCGCGTCCATTTTTAGATGTCTTTGTACTAACAAAGCGATCATACGCCTTTGTGAGGCTTCATCTTCAACAATGAGTATTTTTCTGTTCATAATATAGTTATGACAGCAAAACCTTAATAATTCTCAAATTAGAACGCTTTATAATTTTAATATAATAATTGTGCTCTAAAACTTAGCTTTTTTCTTACCTTTAAAACTTTTTTTCTTTTTTGTCCCAAGTGGAGACCCGTCTTTTTTAAAACCTTTATCTTTGGGCTTGTCGTTGGGTTGGCTGTTATTATTGTTTTTCTTTTTGGGCTTATCGCTATTTGGTTTGTTATCCCACGGTTTGTCACCTTTGGGTTTATTACGTCTAGGCTTGTTATCTCGTGCCTGATCGCCATAACTATTCTTTTCACCATAGGATTTCTTCTTTCCGTATGGTTTTTTCCCGCCGTCCCTTTTGTCCTTATTCCGGTTTGGTCGGTTGCTACGATCAATTCTGCCTTTTGGTGCGGCAGGTGCTTTATCAAGGCGTGTGACTTTTATGTTCTTCTCTAACGTGCCGCCGTCTTTTTCGACTAGTTCAAAAAACTTATCGGCGCAATCTGCGGCCAGTTCAACATGTGTTTCCTTTGCGTGAATACGTATCGAACCAATTTGTTGCTTTGTCATCTGACCTGCACCACATAGCATTGGTAAAATCCACCGTGGTTCGGCATCATCATTACGTCCAAGAGATAGAGATACCCAAACGCTGTTGTTGAAGTTATCGCGTTGGTTCTTTTTATTTCTGCTTTGGTCTTCTGTGAAATCTAGCAACTCTTCGGGTGCTGGTTTTTGTTTGTTGTGCAGACGCAGTAATGCCGCGGCAATTTGTTCGGCACCATATGCGTTTATCAGATCTGCTGCTGCGGTTTTTTCTTCGTCTTTGATTGGTTCTGATAATACAGGATCAGCAAGGAAACGTTCATGGTCCCGCTTTGTTATGTCTTCAATAGAAGGTGGAGTACCCCATTTAGCATTAATCTTTGCACTTTTTAACAGGCGCTCACCTTTGGAGCGTTGGTTGTGTGGCGCGATTATTACGCTTACCCCTTTAGATCCGGCGCGCCCTGTACGTCCGCTACGATGTAGCAATATATCTTTATCCTTTGGTAAATCGGCATGGATAACCAGTGCCAATCCCGGCAAATCAATACCACGTGCGGCAACGTCTGTTGCTACACATACACGTGCGCGTCCATCGCGAAGAGATTGTAGGGCGTTACTGCGCTCGGCCTGGCTCAGCTCTCCTGAAATTGCGACTACGGAAAACCCACGATTAGTCAGGCGACTTTGCATTAAATTGACAGCAGCCCGCGTACCACAAAATATAATCGCGTTTTGCGCTTCGTGATATCGCAGGATATTGACAATCGCGTTTTCACGATCATTTGGTGCAATGCGTACGGCTTGATATTCAATATCAATGTGTTGTTTTTCTTCTTCTTTTGTGGTGATGCGTTTTGCATTATTCTGATAACGCTTCGCCAATCCTGTAATAGATTTTGGTACTGTGGCGGAGAATAGCAAAGTTCGACGTTTCTCCGGCGCTGTACCTAAAATATATTCCAACTCTTCACGGAAACCCATATCAAGCATTTCATCTGCTTCGTCTAAAACCACTGCGCGTAGTTCGCTTGTATTGAAATAACCGCGTTCAATATGGTCGCGTAAACGCCCTGGTGTACCGACAACTATATGTGCGCCTTTTTCCAGATTTCTACGTTCAGTACGTATGTCCATACCACCAACACATGAGGTAACGGATGCGCCACTTTCACCATATAGCCATTCAAGTTCTCGCTTTACCTGTAATGCTAATTCGCGTGTTGGAGCAATTACAAGTGCAAGTGGCTGAGATTTTTTTTCAAAACTATCATTATCCCCTAACAAAGTAGAGGCACAAGCCAAGCCGAATGCTACTGTTTTTCCTGATCCTGTTTGTGCGGATACGAGAAGGTCTTGTCCCTCTAACGTAGGGTCTAAGACAGCATTTTGCACAGGGGTGAGTGATTCATAACCGCGCTTTGTAAGGGCATTTGCAAGTGCAGGGTGGGCATTTATTGGTGCGGACATTTATTTTCTTTCGGCGATTATAATTATTATCTCCACTGCGGTTTATAGTGTTTGAAGAGATTACACAACAAATGCTTATAAATAATGGCTTTATTCTTACAAATTTTACCACAGTTATGAATTTGTATATGGTGACGATTATGCTTATTTATTGCGGAGTGCATAGATTTATGATCAATCGTACCTTTGTGCTACTATATCGTATGTGTTAAACACGTACGTTGATGCAATGTTAGGGATTTAGGGTAAATATGGGGTCGTTTCAGGACTATTTAGATAAATCTAGCAAGACCGAAGATCTGCAAGGTCTTGTTGATACATTTTTGCTAGAAGTAAAGCAATATGGTTATGATAAAATGATTTTTGGCCTGCTCTCTGACCATAGTCATATAGGGCTGAGTGCAGGAATAGGTTATCTAAATAATTATCCTGAGAGTTGGATGAAATATTATTTTGAGAATGGCTTTGATCAAATTGACCCTGTTGTTGCTTATTGTAGACAGAATGTGGGTAGTTTCACCTGGGATGAAATGAGTAGCAATTTAGATTTAAAGAAAAAGCAAAAGACATGCTTGGATCTTGCTCGTGAAGCGCAATTACATAATGGAATATGTACGCCTTTGTGGGGTCCGCAAAGATTTGCGGGTATCGGTTTGGCTAGCTCAAATGAGAAGGATGCAACTGACTCTAGCCCAGAAGCGCTAGATCACATAACTGCAATATGCAATCATTTTTATCTGGTCTTTCAACGTAGACATGCGGGGGCGACTCTTAACAATGAAGATTTGAACAATGTTTTTCTTACACCTAAGGAATATGAAGTTCTGACCTGGGCATCTAGGGGTAAGTCAAATAATGATATTGGGGATATTCTAAATATTTCTGATAACACAGTTAATTTTCATCTAAAGCAAATATACAAAAAATTACAAGTTAACGATCGTGTGGTTGCATGCACAAAGGCAATAACTCTAGGGTTGATTTTCCCTTAACCTACTTACTTAGGTAGGTTTACCATATCCTGTAATATGTTCTAATGGTTATTATATTCAATTTGTTGATTATGTAAGGGGGGCGTGATTAACGTTGGGAATTATGCCTTACCTATAAAAACAACTAATTAATGAAAAATTTTGCAGTGACTCCTCCTATGGTTGTGTTATGTATTTATGCATATGTGACGCACTATAGAACGGTGAGTTTCGGATAATGCCTATGAAAGAAGAAAGAATGAATGATGAATGTTATGCCATGAACGATGATCGTGATGGCTATTCTATAAATAATGCTCTTAAGTATTTAATAAATGAATCTCACAGAATTGGAGAGTATGATAAGGCTAAAACCTTAGAAGATGCACTGTCTAGTTTTGATAAACCGCTTAAGCCTAATGCTGATTTGGAAATGGAACCTTTAGAATGGGTTTCTGTTATAAAATTCTTTAGGAAAATGTCTGAATTGACGCCTGAACAAATGAGAGGCTTAGAGAAAGTGCTAGAGTCAAATAACACTAATGTTTGATTGTTGTTCTTTGTGTCTAATCAGATGCGGATTGTGCGAGGCTTATACGCAGTCCGTCTAGAGATTCATCTAATATAATCTGACATGAAAGGCGAGAGTTGCTTTCAACATTGAATGCTTCATCCAGCATTTCTTCTTCGTCGTCTCTCATTTCATGTATTTTATCCATCCAATCATCATGTACGTAAACATGGCATGTTGCACATGCGCACGAACCACCGCATTCTGCCTTAATAGAGAATCCATAGTCACGAATGATTTCCATCAGTCGCCATCCTTCTATGGCTTCTAATTCATGTTCTGTACCGTCAATGTCTGTTAAATGTATTTTCATGTGAAATAGTTAAGCTATAAATTATTGAATCAGTTTATTTTATTCTGGTGCAGCCAGCCCTGGTACATTGAAATATGACGGGTCTACCGGTTGTTCAGAAAATTTGACAGGTGTTTTTATGGATTTATAAAAATCTGCAGGTGAGATTTCAGTATATAGTATCAGACCATTCCATAGGCAGTTCTTATTGCCTGCGGGATGAACCCATACCTCACATTCTTTGCCGTCCCATATTTTTGTTTCACCTGACTTTTTATTGCCACCTTTTTCGGCCATCGCCTGCGCAACATTTTGTTGGTCATTGTCGGTTAATTTTGCCAATAACCCCTGTGAAAGTGTAGGGGTTTCTTTGTAGCTCATATCCTTCAACTGAACCAGATAGCTTTTATCAAGGAAGATACGGCCATTTTTATTGCTGTATAGGATTATAGATTTTGTTCCGAGTTTTTCAGTAGTTTGGTACTTTGCTAGTTTTAATCCCCAATTATCCCAAACGGTTGTTTCGTGAATGATAGTGGTCTTGCCATACATTGTTTGTTCAATTTTTGATTCTAGGATGCCTGATTTAACCCCGTACATTTTTACGTTTTCTGCAGAGTTTGCATAAGGTATTGATGATAGCATGCATAGTGTTGCGATCATTATGAAGCTAAGTTTTTGTGTTATTTTCATCGTGATGCCTTCTGGTTATTAATTTAGTATTTTTTGTTATGTTATTTGTTTTATTGATTGTGAAAGCCAATGTAAATAAATAGTTGTAGTGATTTTTCTTTGTATGTAACTAGTTGTAGCGAGATACTATAAATTACAGTGTTTAATTAACGGATAATTCAAATGCCAAATATATATCAAACGAACATTTTGACAGTAACTGAAGTTAGTGGGGATGGTGTGTTCCTAGAAGGCGATCATTTTGGTGATATACATCTTCTTGATGCGCCGGATGGTGTTAAAGAAGGTGATGAATTGGAAGTATTCATATACCGAAATACATCCGGTAATGTTGTCGCGACAGTTTCATCGGCCTATGTAAAAGTAGGAGAGTGTGCAAATTTAGAAGTGGTATCTGTTGGTGATAATGGCGCATTTTTAGATTGGGGGCTTCCCAAGGATTTATTCCTGCCACGATCTGAGCAGGCATATTATGTAGATGAGGGTGATTATTGTGTAGTCCATGTTTATCTTGATAAGAAAGGTCTCCCAGTCGCATCTTCTTTGCTTTATCACCATTTGGATGAATACCAAGGTGATTTAGAAGAAGGTCAACAAGTAGACTTACTTATCTCGGATGAAACTGATTTAGGATTCAAGGCGGTTATAAATCATAAGCAATTAGGACTTATTTATCATAGTGAGTTATCTCAACCTTTGCAGCTTGGGATTAAGATGAAGGGGTGGGTTAAGGAAATTCGCGGTGATGGGAAAATAAACCTTAATATTAACGCTCTTGATACTGATACTCGTGATGAGTTGGAATCCAGCATATTGGAAATGTTGAAACAAGAAAGCGGACGTATAGATATTTCAGATAAAAGTCCGCCAGAGAAAATATTTGCGACATTTAAAGTTAGTAAAAAGAACTTTAAGCGAGCGATTGGTAGTTTGTATAAACAACGCCTGATTCAGGTATTCCCTGAATATATAGAGCTTGTTTAGCTTCAAAAATTATCTGTTTGTCGTTATTGTGTAATGTTATGCAAAGAATTTTTGTAAGTCATCTATTTTTACTTTTATATCGGATAACATAACTTCTTTGGCGTTTTGAGTTTCTTCAAATTTGCTTTCTGCCTCTTCACAGGATTTGCTTAATGGATTTGCTCCCAAGCTTGCCGAAGAACCTTTTAGTCTATGTGCGGCCTTTTGCCACCCTTTGTTATCATTTTGGGTAAGACTGTGTTCCATTTCTTTTATGCCTATATCGGATTGTTCAAAGAATAAATCTAACAGTTGTTTTTCTTCATTAGGATCACCATCGGTGAACATGTTTAAGTGATCCATATCAATAGGGGTCTCTTTATTTTGTTCCTCGGCTGTTTTATTTTCTGTTACTGCTACTGTTTCATTACTTACAAGGAATTTTTCGTCTACCCACTTATTCATTAGTGCTAAAAGTTTATCCGGTTTTATGGGTTTACTTAGATAGTCATCCATACCTGATTTTAAGCATTTCTCGCGATCACCCACCATGGCATTGGCGGTTAATGCAATTACAGGAAGGTGGTTATCTGTTCCTTGCTCTTTGTCTCTTATTATTCTTGTGGCCTGATAACCGTCTAATTCCGGCATTTGGCAGTCCATTAAGACGATGTTGTAATCGTTATTCTCAATTAAATCTAATGCGTGTTGACCGTTATCTGCAAGATCCACATTTTGAAATTCCAGACGTTTTAAAAGCTTGGCTACAAAAATTTGGTTGATAGGGTGGTCGTCAACGGCAAGTATTTTTATGTCTCTTGATATAGATGTTTCCACGTCTTTGGATGTATCATCATACAAGTTTACAGGTTTTGTATCTTTTGTTGCTTCTTCGTATGGAATTTTGAACCAGAAAGTTGATCCTTCACCCTCTATGCTGTCTACACCTATTTCTCCACTCATAAGTTTTATAAGATGTTCAGTAATAGCGAGTCCTAATCCAGTACCTCCGAATTTACGTGTTACCGATGCGTCAGCTTGTGTGAACTTATCGAAAATTGTGTCTAGTTTGTCTTTTGGAATACCAACGCCGGTGTCTTCTACGGCGATGTATATGGATGGTTTCCCCTCTTCCTCTGTCACTCGCAATACCAGTGTTATGCCGCCAATTTCTGTGAATTTTAAAGCGTTGTTTACAAGATTACGTAACACTTGCTGCACTCGGCCAAGGTCTGCAATTATTATATCAGGTGCATTTTTGTCACCTTCCATCTGTATGGTTAATCCGCGATCTTCCGCCAGTGGTAAGAATAGTTGAATTATCTGCCTTAGAGCGGTGTTTAAATGAAATGGAACATTCTCTATTTCCAGCTCACCTGCTTCTATTTTTGAGATATCCAGAATGTCATTTAGAATGCTTAGAAGATTCTCGCTTGAGCTATGTAGTGCTTCTGCGTTTTCTTTTTGATCATCATCAAGATTGGAAAACATAAGCATTTCTGCCATTCCTATTATTCCATTCATTGGTGTGCGTAGTTCGTGGCTCATATTTGCTAAGAATTCTGTTTTTGCTTGATTTGCGGCTTCTGCTTTTTTTTGCGCATCAACTGCGTCAAAACGTATAAGTTCTAGTTTATCGGCATATTCTTGCATTTGAGAGCTCACGCGTTGGCGCTCTTCTAGTTCTTTTTCTGCTTTTTCTTTTTCTGCGCGCAGTTCATTTTCCAGATTTTTGCGATCGGTAATATCACGTTCAATGATGGCGAAATGCGTGATGTTTTTTTCGTTATCATATATTGGTGTTATATGCGTATCCGACCAATATGTTTCACCTTGTTTGGTTTTCTTTTTTAAATCTCCATTAAATGCTTCACCTTTTTTTAAAGATGATTTTAAGCGATAAAGAGTTTCTGTATCTGTTTCATCACTTTTTAATATATCTGATGACTTTTCGACAATTTCTTGAGACGTATATCCGGTTAGCTGGGTAAATGCGTCATTTACATATATAATTTCAGGATTGTTTTCTAAATCGGCATTGGTGATTATTACACTATCGTTTGATTTGATTAGTGTAGCCGCTAAAATATGTGATATTTTATTTTCAGAATCCATGCTTTACCTTAGCGACTTGTTGATGAATATTTATCTAAATTAGTTTCATAGTTATTTGATACTGATAGGGGTGTTGTAAACAGTCGTTTTTATTCGCTTTCCACTATATCAAATATAAGCCTCAAAAATTAATTAACTTTGTTCAGGCATTCCCATGTATGTATTCGAGTAGCTGCTTTTTGATAAAGGGTTTTCCTACAAATCCTTTTGCACCCACTTCTAAAGCATTAGTAATATTATCCATGTTACTTTGGCTTGAAAACATTATTACATTTGCGCCGGGGTCATTTTTCATTACCCATTCTAATACTTCGTATCCGCTCTTATCCGGTAAATCTATATCTAGAAACATTACATCTGGTTGATATACAGAATATAGAGTGAATGCTTTGCTTGCTGTTGGCGCAGTTGCGAAATCACAATCATCTTTTATAGAGTTCCTTACCAACCATCGTGTCACAGGGTCATCTTCGACAAGCAGTACTTTTGTACGTTCTGTGCTTATTTTGTCACTTTTCACATCGCCTTTTGGAGTTATGTGTTTGTCTACATAGTTGTCTAAGTCGATCGTATTTTTTGAAGAGTTATAAAAAATATTGTTTTGCTGTTCTAATATTTCTTGTGCGTAGGCCTCTCCGTCTTTTGTTAAGTCATATATGTGATATGTTATGCATGCGGAGCTTTCGGATTGTGCCAGATCGTATATTTGTTGACCTGTTTGCTCTAACACATCTGTAGGAACAGATTTGCAGACGATATGGATCGCGTTGTTTTCGTAAAAATATACACGTCCTTCTGCGTCTTTTAGGTAGGAACTAATCAATGATTTTACCCAGAACAAACATTCGCTTTGTGTATTGTCGTCTAAACCATCCAAAGATACGCGCAAGGAATGCCAGCCACGCCAACTTTGTGGAGATCTTCCGATTGATGATGCGAGGGAAAAAAGCTTGGTTTCTGCGTTCACTGATATAATTTCCATTATTCTACTCCTTGTTTTTCTTGTTTTTAATGAATGGGGATTTGTCTATATATGCGAATAGCTTATCTTTTGTGAATGGCTTTCCCAAAAAGCCCTTAGCGCCAAGCTTAACTGCTTTCATAACGTTTTCTTTGTCGCCGTTACCGCTGAACATTACTATATATGCGTCAGGATCCATTTTTAGTATTTGATCCAGAACTGTAAGGCCGTCAATGTCAGGTAAGCCGATGTCTAGAAATAATACATCGGGCGCTTTGCTAACATAATTCATGATAGCCCCTCTGCCATCGCCTGTTACTGATACTTCGTGGGTGTCTTTGATTGTGTTGTAAACCAGCTTTTGTGTGAACATGTCGTCTTCAACTACCATTACTATTGCTTTGTCTCTTGCTTCACGGCGTGATTTTATGGACATAACCAAATCTTTATTTATAGTTTTTAAGGTTTGGTCGTGGCTTGTGCTTTCGAATTCTTCAGTCTTCTTCTGTTGTTTTCTGTTCTTTATTATTTCCAGATCCTCGATCTTTCTTTCACATAGTGTTCTTAATTTGGGCCAATCCACCTTTATTTCAAAAAGGGACGCCAGCCCCTGCAGGGAGGCTGGCGAAAGCTTTTGTGTAAGGTGGGTAAGGAGATTGTCGAGTTTCTTTTGTGTAAAGTTCTCTGATGTAATAAAAATATCATTATCATGGCAGAGATAAATTGTGTTTATGTCATTCTCAAAATAAGTTTTTACTTCCTCGGTAATAATAGAGAACCAATCTTTTCTGCTAAAATTAACTTGAGAAAATCTCAGGCTAACGCATCTTGTGGCCGGGGAGTTCTCCCATAGACTTTTTAAGTCTTGAATTAATTGTGTCTCCGTATTTTGTTTAATAACTAACATCGCACCCTTCCTGCAGTTTAAGGTTGTTGTATCATAGTAGCAACAACCGTGCCAAAGTAAAGTTGTATGTATATCAATCGCTTAGTGTTTGTGAGGATTGTCCGTTCTCATAATAGAACGTATTATTTTGAGAATATTATCAAAATCGAACGGTTTTGGTTTTTAATCTGAGTTTGCAGGCGCGTAGAGTGCCTTAAGACATATCATTGCCATCAATATATTGTGATAAAGGCTCTAAAATCTCGCCTTGTTGATCTTTGCTGACCTGTTTGCCGTCATTTGTATGCACTTCAAATACATTGATAGCTTTGTGACCCTGAGTAGTGATATTAGCGTGTTTTAAATTTAGGCCAATATCATTGAATGCACATGCGATATCGTACAGAAGGTTTGGGCGATCTCTGGTTGTTACTTTGATCATTGTTTCATTGTCGGATAGGGCATTTGAAAACTCTATTTGTGTATCTACATTAAAAACTTTGTTTTTTGGGTTTTTTATAAGCTTGTCTTTTGATGTTCTTGCGGCCGGTTTTGCCCTGTCATTTGACATGATATTTTTTGTTATTGCTTCTTTTATGCGCTCGGCTTCTGCCTCTGTGTGCGGACGTCCGTTTTTGTTTTGGATAACAAATTCGTTCATAGCTCTGTTTGATCCGTTAGATATTGTGCGCACGCGTGCATTATGAACGATGCATTCTTTTGCCTCTAATGCTGTCATTATGTTTTCCATCAGATATGGCTTGTCTTCAGTGACTATCACAAGGTTGTCTGCCTTTATTGCTTCGTTTCCTTTGATATCTATGAACAACTCTTCTGCATTATAATTTTCTGGTAGTGGGTTTGCTTGCTCATTGTATTTTTGAGTTAACCCCATAAGAGATTGTCTCAGTCTTTCATAAACAATATCTGTTCGTGAAATATTATGTGCGCTCACGCGTCCCTTACCCAATGCCATTGAATCCGCCGCAGTCATTACGCGCAGCATATCAAGGTGCTTTAGGCTGGGGAGTGAGATATCGCCGTAGCTTTCTGTAGAGTTAACATCGCGATAGCGAGCGGTGTGCTTCAAAAGTAGATGGTTTTCTGCCAGCCATACAGCCATATCTAATTTTTCACCTTCTAGGCCTAGGCGTGATCCAACAGTTTGCGTAATTTCGCGTGTGAATTCCTTTATATCTTCAGGTGATGAAGCTTTGTGCAAGTCATGTGTTAATAGTGCGATTGATAAGGTTGCGCGGTCTTCTTTGTCTAATCCGTGTGCAATTGATGATGCTAAATCAAATTCGTTATCCTCACCTTTGGCCATAGAGGACACATTTCCTACTGCGGCGACGGTGTGGTCATCTACCGTATAAGCGTGATAGGGATTGAATTGTGTAAGATCTTGTATTTCAGAAAGTTCAGGTATAAATCGTGATAATACACCAAGGTTTTTCATTCGGTGTAGGGTTCTTTTATTATCGTCATGGGATAGAATATCTACCATGATTTTGTTTGCTTCATTGTCCTTTGAAAATTCCGGAGTGAATAATTCAAGATTGTTTCTGATATCTTGCATTGCAAGATGTGATATAGAGCTTCCGGTATTAGCGTGTTGTTGAAACAGTTCCATTACTTGCATGGGGTTTTGTAATGGTTTGTCAAACCCTATGGTGATGTCTGATGAGTCCCCAGGTGGTTTTACACCTATTGTGTTGGCGGCCTCGGCGCATATCATCTTTGTGTAAAAAGCATTATCACGAGTGATGCGTATATAATCTTTCATAAATGATTCAACGTCATCATAGCCAAGGCGCTTAGCAATTTCCGGTTGGCAGTGCGCCAGTAATGTATCCACTTCGTTATGTTTAGATGTCATGTTATCGGTTTGCTTGCCTTGAATATCATGTGCATGACATCTGACGCTTAACAAGAATTTATATGCATCAATGGATGCTTTTAAGTCTTCGTCATTAATGGCAGGGTTTTGTGATATATTATGCCCAATTTTAGAGCATTCTGACATAACCCAGTTTGCTGTTTGTGTTGCGCGCAGGCCGCCATATCCGTTTTTAATATTGGGCTCTACAACGGCGTATCTGTCATATTGTATTCCTTTATCTGCCGTTGAATGTCTCAGACCTTTATCGCTGTGAATGCGTGCGTCATATTCGTCAAATTTTTCTTGAATGAAGGATACTCTTGCTTCGTTATCAATTACGTCGATTTTATCATTCAAATCCTGCATCAGATTTGTGTTTCCCCAAGATGATCTTCTGTCGATAAATTGAGTCCAGACTTCTTGATCTTTGCGCATTTCTTCTATGCATTGATTGGGGGTTCTAAGTGCGACTCCGGCACAACCCGATGTAGATAGTTTTATGTCTGTTATCGCGTTTAAGAACATGCTGTAGGAATCGCCAAAGCCATCTGGCATGTTTTCTCCGTCAAAGAATTTCTCATCTACTAACATGAACAAGTCTAAGTCAGAATGCGGCAGAACTTCTCGTCGGCCATTCGCGCCTGTATATACGATGTTTATATCATCTTTAAAATCGCCTAAAAATGCATCGGCAAATATATTAATGTATTTGTCTATGACATTGCTTAGATCATTCGTAAGTTTGTGTGCGTCTGATTTTCCATCGCGGAATTGATCGATTGCTTTTTCTTTGTCTGCAATCATATCCTTTTTGTAATCAAACGGATTTATAGACATTTATAATTCACCCTGTAATTTTTTTGTAATTTTATTACCATTCGTTACGTAAAACAAGGTTTTTCGTTTTCTTGTGCTTTAAAATGAATAATCAGGTGTTGGAATGTTAAATATTTTTTGCATCTTCTAAGACCTCTATCATGTCTTTAGAGAGCATTTCCCCCTGTTTTTTCTTCATTAATATTTTACGTGCTTTTTCGTATTCCGGTGCGTGCCAGAAAGACAAGCATCCGTTACACCCTTTACCGCAGCATCCCTCAACACCAAATCGAGGTGATTTGAAGACTTTACCTTCATTGTCGTCTAGGGTTGCCTTTTGTAAGGCTTTTCTGTTTTCCAGAAGGGCGCTTTCTCTGCCTTTGCCTAACTCAAGATTTTGGACGGATTTATCCAGTTTGATACGTTTTTCTTGTGTTTGGCTCATTGGCTTTTCTTTTCGCACAATGCTCATGGGTGGAAAATTGTTTTTTAATATCTCAATATTTTCATGTTCAAATAGGCTAAATGGTATTCGTATTATTGTTTCAGGGGCGGCGTTAACTACTTGTGTGATTTTTCCTGTAACGGCGTTTTCAAATTCATATATGCGTAATAAAATAGGGTCTATTGCGAATGGAGGTATGAATTCCAAAACATCTCCTGCTTCTATTTTGTTTTTTACTTTAACTAAAAAGGCGTCTTGCGTTACTTCTTTAATCATGCCGCCAAATTCAAATGATGAATATGATCCGGTGTTGTCGTATCCGTGTGACAAATCTGTTAGCCGTCCTTCATGAAATGCCAGCGTGTAACCACGGTTGGGAACGGTTTCCAGTTCGTCCATATATGGTTTTGGATTCCAGTTTTCAGGGTCTTTGTAATAGCTGTCTATTGCCATGCGATATGCACGTGCAACAATTCCAACATAATATAAACTTTTATTACGGCCTTCTACTTTCAGGGAATCAACGCCTATACTCATATAGTCGTCAAGTTTAGGCATAAGACATAAATCTCTTGAATTTAAGATGTATGACCCGCGCTCATCTTCTTCCAATTGCATCATTTCGCCGGGTCTGTATCCTTCTTCTATAAAGAATTCAAACATTTCTTCGTTTTCTTCGGTTATTTCAAGGTCTTTAACCGTTCCGTCTTTCATTCGAACGTGCAGCTTGTATTTCCAACGACAGGAGTTAGCGCAATTACCTTGGTTTGCTCCTCGTTCTGACATGAAATTAGATAACAAACAGCGACCCGAATATGTCATGCACATTGCACCATGGACAAATGCTTCTAGCTTAACGTCATCACATTTTTCGCGTATTTCTTTTAGTTCGGCATAGGTTACTTCGCGCCCTAAAACGCAAAGGCTTGCCCCTGCATCTTTCCAAAAGTTAACAGAAAGCCAAGAACATATATTGGCCTGTGTAGATATATGAAGCTCTAGGTCAGGGGCGTGTTGTTTTACAAATTGAAAGACACCGGGATCGGCAATGATAAGGCCGTCGGGTTTAACCTTTCTTACAGTTTCCAGATATTCAGGCAGTTTTGATATGTCTTTATTATGCGTGAATAGGTTTAATGTGAGATATACACGCTTGCCGTGTTTATGTGCGAATTCTATTCCTTCGACAACTTCATCCAAAGTGAATGCGGATTTAGTTCGAAGTGACATATCCGGTGTGCCCATATATATAGCGTCAGCACCGTATAATACCGCTACTTTTAGTTTTTCTAATGATCCGGCCGGCATTAGCAGCTCTGATCTTCGTGGTGTGTTTGTTGTTGTCTTTGTCATAGCGCGTGCAGATAAGCACATCTTACCTTATTGGTAAATGATGAAAAAATATGTGGTGTTGTTTTGGGGCAGTTTTTGTATTTTCAGGTGATTTATTTTATTGGTATTTTTGTGATATATATTTAATAGTTGACTGGTTGGTCAAGTGTGTTATATATTTAATTATACAAAATTTAGGAGTGCGACTATATGGTGCCTGTGCCCAATAATACTAAAGAGCGTTTAGTTACCACGGCAATGGATTTGATTTGGAAGTCAAGTTACGGATCTGTCAGTGTTGATGGTATATGCAAGGCGGCCGATGTTAAGAAGGGTAGCTTTTATCACTTTTTTCCATCTAAAATTTCTTTGGCGGTTGCCGCATTGGAGGAGGCTTTTGATGAGTTTAGGCCAATGTTGGATGAGGTTTTTTCACCTGTAAATACCCCAATAGAGCGATTTGAGAAATATGTGGAAATGGGTATTTCATGTCAAAAAGATATTACAGAACAATATGGTATGGTTTGCGGATGCCCTTTTATTTCCCTTGGGTCTGAGATGGCACCCCAAGATGAATCTATTCGTCAAAAAACTTATGATATTATTGTTCATCACAAGAAATATTATGAACTTACGTTGCGTGACATGGTGGCGAATGGCGACCTTAATGAGGACGTTGATGTTACGGTAATTGCGGATCAAATATATGCCTATATTATGGGGCAATTTGTTATGGCACGTATTTCTAACAGTTTGGATATGTTTAATCGTGATTTTAGGTCCGGTGTATTTCGTATAATAGGAATTGAAGATAATAGTTAATAGGTCGTTGTTGGTTTTTGCGTTCGGTAGAATTTGACTAACCGGTCAGTTTTTTTAGTTAAGTAATAGAAGAGATTTTAGGTATTAGATATGAGTATAAAAAATAAGATTTTATTGGGAACTTTGGTTGTTTCTGCAATTGGTGGCGGCGTTTATGTATTTCAGAAAAATCCTGTAAATGCATCTGTTACTGAAGGTTCTAAGCCGCAGGCAATGCCTGTTAGTGTTGAAGTAGTCTCGTTAAAACCAGTGCAAATATGGAATAAATATTCTGCTCGTCTGGAGGCCGTAGATTTCGCGGAAATACGCCCGCAAGTTAGTGGTACGATCACAGAAGTGAAGTTTGAAGATGGTCAGGTCGTGGCAAAGGGCGATGTTTTATACGTTATTGATCCTCGCCCTTATGAAGCAGCAGTTAATCAGGCCGAAGCCGAGCTTAGCGGTGCTCAGAATCAATCATCATTGAGATGGGTAGAGTTAAAACGAGCGAAAGAGTTGATTAAAACCAATGCAGTTTCAAAAAGAACGCTTGATGAAAGAAAAAGCGCGCATAGTGTTGCTGATTCATCGGTTAAGGCGGCGCAAGCACGTCTGGACAGGGCAAAAATTGATTTGGATTATGCCCATGTTAAGGCGCCAATTTCAGGTCGTGTAAGCCGTGCCGAAATTAAAGCCGGTAATTTGGTGCAGGCGGGGCCTTCGGCGCCTTTATTAACATCAATTGTATCTATGCAGGGTATCTATGCGGATTTTGAAGTGGATGAGCAAAGTTATCTGAAATATATACGCAGTGTTGCGCGTGATCTGGCGGCAGAACATAAAATCCCTGTGAAGCTTACTGTTGGTGATAGTAATTTCGAATATGAAGGTTTCATTCATAGTTTTGATAATAGAATTGATGTCACTACAGGAACTATACGTGCGCGCGCTTTATTTCCGAATAAGGATAAGTCTCTTTTGCCTGGAATGTTCGCTAGTGTGAAAATTGGGTCTGCGTCTGTGCAAAACCAAATTACGGTTAGTGAAAAAGCGGTTGGAACGGATCAAAATCGTAAGTTTCTATATGTGGTAAATGATACAAATATGGTTGAGTATCGTGAGATAACCCTTGGTAAACGTGTGGATGGCAAGCGTGTTATTTCTTCGGGGCTAAATGAAGGTGATAAAGTGATTACTGAGGGCGTTATACGTATTCGCCCTGGTATGCCTGTCGCTCCGCAAATTAAAAATGCGCAGCCATTAGATTCTGAAAGTGCTCCTGCTACCCAAAATGAAATGGCAAAATAGAGCCGAAATAAAAATATAATTAAGGACTAAATCCCATGAATATTTCCAAGTATTTTGTTGATAAGCCTATTTTTGCGTCTGTACTTTCGCTTTTGGTTTTTATTGCCGGTGGTATTGCTATATTTGCGTTGCCGATATCTGAATATCCTGAGGTGTCCCCTCCGTCAATTGTGGTTAGCGCAAATTTCCCTGGTGCGAACCCTGCGGTTATTTCCGAAACTGTTTCAACACCATTGGAAGAGCAGATAAACGGTGTAGAAGACATGCTTTATATGAATTCATTGGCATCGACAGATGGCAGGATGACTCTTACCGTTACTTTTGCAATTGGTACTGATGTAGATTTGGCGCAACAGCTTGTTCAAAACCGTGTGCAGCAAGCATTGCCGCGTTTGCCGGAGGTAACTCGCCAGTTGGGTGTAACTGTTGTTAAAAGTTCACCTGACTTGACTATGGTTGTTCATCTTCGTTCTCCGGATGACAGTTATGATATGTTGTATCTACGAAATTACGGAACGATCAATGTTAAGGATGAAATTGCTAAGATAGAGGGTGTTGGGCAAGTTAGGCTTTTTGGTTCAGGTGATTATGCGATGCGGGTTTGGTTAAATCCAAATAAAATTGCAGAACGCGGAATGACTGCCGCTGAGGTTACGGATGCTATTCGTGGTCAAAACGTACAAGTGGCCGCAGGTGTTATAGGTGGCCCGCCATATGAAGATAGTGTACAGGTGCAATTGCCGGTTAATGTGCAAGGACGTTTGCAAAGTGCTGAAGAATTCGAAGAAATAATAATAAAGCGTGATGAAAGTGGTGTTGTTACACGTTTAAAAGATGTCGCCAGAGTTGAGTTAGATGCGCAGAGTTATGCATTGAGGTCTATGCTTAATAATCAGCAAGCTGTTGCTATTCCTATTTTCGCGTCCCCCGGATCGAATGCGTTAGATATTTCCAAAAATGTGCGTAAAACGATGAAGAGACTGAAGGAAAACATGCCTGAAGGTATAGATTATTCTATTGTTTATGATCCGACTGTTTTTGTAAAAGACTCTATAAAATCTGTTATTAAAACTCTTTTTGAGGCGGTGGCACTTGTTGTTCTTGTGGTTATCATTTTCTTACAAAATTGGCGCGCTTCTATCATTCCTCTTCTAGCTGTTCCTGTTTCTATTGTCGGGACATTCGCCTTTATGTATGTGCTTGGCTTTTCTATTAATGTTTTGTCACTATTTGGTTTGATACTTGCGATTGGTATTGTTGTTGATGATGCGATCGTTGTTGTTGAAAATGTGGAGCGTAATATAGATGAGGGTAAAAACCCGCGCGAAGCGACAATTCAAGCAATGAGTGAGGTTACAGGGCCTATTATCGCTACGTCACTTGTGTTGGCAGGGGTGTTTATTCCTATTGCATTTATTAGTGGTCTGACAGGTCAGTTTTATCAGCAATTTGCCCTGACTATTGCAATTGCGACATTTATTTCGACCTTTAACTCTTTGACATTGAGCCCAGCTATGGCGGCATTATTACTTAGATCGAAAGATGCGCCAAAGGATCGATTAACCAAGTTAATGGACTTTCTTTTCGGGTGGTTCTTTAATGGCTTTAACAAATTTTTTGGTAAGTTTCAAAACGCGTATGGTAATGGTGTCTGCCGATTCATAACGCGCCGCCTTGCCATGATGAGTGTGCTTTATGTTATACTTGTTATTGCGACAGGTGCTAGTTTTGGCTTAGTTCCAAGAGGTTTTGTCCCCGCGCAAGATAAGAAGTATTTGATTGCGATTGCGCAACTCCCCCCCGGTGCGACGTTGGAGCGTACAGAAGATGTATTGCGTCAAATGGGTGAAATTGCAGAAAAACAACCAGGCGTAGAAGCAGCAGTCCAGTTCCCCGGTCTTTCTATTAATGGATTTGTTAACTCGCCTAGTGCAGGTGTTGTGTTTATTCCTTTGAATGATTTTGATAAACGCGGCAGCCGTGAACTAAGCGCATTTGCAATAACGCAATCACTGCAACAGCAATTTGGAATGATTGATGATGCTTTTGTCGCTGTTTTCCCACCGCCACCTGTGCGTGGTTTGGGAACGTCTGGCGGGTTTAAATTACAAATCCAAGACAGAACAGATGCCGGATATGCCGCGTTGGATAAAGCGGTTCAAGCGGTGGTGGGTAAGGCAATGCAAGATCCTGCTTTGGCGTTTCCTGTATTGACCAATTATAATATAAATATGCCGCAACTTTTTGTTGATGTTGACCGTACGAAAGCGCAGCAATTAGGTGTTCCGATTAATGATATATTCCGTACAATGCAGATATATTTAGGGTCATTATATATCAATGATTTTAATCAGTTCGGCCGTACTTATCAGGTGGTTGCGCAGGCTGATAAACAATTCCGTTCAACGCCCGAGGATATTAAAACGCTTAAAACCCGTAATGTTAGTGGTGATATGATACCGTTGGGATCACTTGTAAATGTGCAAGAGACTTTCGGCCCTGATACAGCGATGCGTTATAACGGATTTCGCTCTGCGGATATCAGTGGTAATCCCGCGCCCGGTTATTCTTCAGGGCAAGCGCAGGATGCTATTGTTAAAATATTAGATGAAACTTTGCCTGCCGGAATGGAGTTTGAGTGGACCGAATTGACTTACCAGCAAATATTGGCAGGTAATACTGCGGTGTTTATTTTCCCTCTTTGTATATTGTTGGTATTCTTAGTCTTAGCTGCGCAATATGAAAGTTTGAGCTTGCCTCTTGCGGTGATATTAATTGTTCCTATGGCTATTCTTTCGGCTGTGCTTGGTATTTGGCTGTTTGGTTATTTCTTTGGAATGGGCGGGGATAATAATATATTTACGCAAATATCCTTATTTGTTTTGGCCGGATTGGCATGTAAGAATGCAATTTTGATTGTAGAGTTTGCCAGTGACCTTGAGAAAAGGGGGCATGGTATTGTTGATGCAGCCAGAGAGTCCGCACGTCTTAGATTGCGTCCGATTTTAATGACATCAATCGCCTTTATTATGGGTGTTTTGCCTCTGGTTATAAGTCATGGGGCGGGGGCGGAAATGCGTCAAGCCATAGGTATTGCTGTATTTTGCGGTATGATTGGTCTTACTATTTTCGGGCTTATATTTACGCCTATGTTTTATGTTGTATTACGCAAATTAGAGGACTTGTTAAAAGGCAAGCATCTAAAAGCAGCGAAGGAGAAATAATATGCCACGACGTTTAGTTATTCTTTCATCAACTATTCTATTATCCGGTTGTTTTGCCGGTGCACAAAATTTTCCTGAACTTAATTCTCCTAAAGAGTGGGGAAGTGTTCAAGGGCAAGAAACTTCTGTGGTTGAAGTGGAATCTCTTCAAGGGTGGTGGAATAAGTTCGATGATCCCGTGTTGAATAGTTTGGTAGAGTTTTCTCTTTCGGACAGTCCGGATCGCAAAATCGCAGAAGCCAAGATTTTAGAAGCTCGCGGCATTCGCAGAACGACCAGATCTGCTTTATTCCCTAAACTTGATGCTTCGGCTACTGGTGGAAGACAAGATAACGCATCCTCTAAGGTAGATGATTATTATGATGCTGGTTTTGATGCGTCTTATGAAATAGATGTGTTTGGTAAAAACCGTAAGAACTCTTCTGCGTCTAATAGCCGTTTGGAAGCGGTTGAAGCGGAATATCATGATGTAGGAATTACGTTAATTGCGGATGTTGCACGAAGTTATATTAATTATCGTGCGTTTCAAAAGCAAAGTGCTGTTGCAAAGAAAAACCTTGTTACCCAAGAAAAAACATTGGAGTTAATAAAACAGCAAAGAGAGTTTGGGGAAGCCCCTCAATTGGATGTTGAGCGTGCGACGACCATTGTTAATACAACAAAGTCTTCAATACCTGAGTTTGATCGTTTGGCTGATAATGCGCGCTTACAACTTAGTGTTCTAACAGGTAAGTTTCCTGGCGAATTGTTACCATTATTAAGTGAAGTTGCGGATATACCCGGCGGTGCGGTTGATCCGGTTTTGATGTCGCCTGCAAATGTTTTGGCGATGCGTCCTGATATTAGGGCTGCTTCTGCTAATCTTGCTGCTAACACTTCTTTGGCGGAAAGTGTTACGGCGGAGCTGTTCCCAACATTTACAATTAGTGGATTTTTTAAGGTTACTGAAAGTGCGCTGATTGATTCTACATCTATATGGAATACGGCGCTGGGTGCGGCGGTTTCTATTTTAGACTTTGGGCGTATAGAAGGGCGTATTGATGCCGCGCGCGCGGTGGAGATGCAGGCCTATCAATCATATCGCAGTGCTGTGTTACGTGCGGTAACAGAGGTGGAAACTGCTTTGACTGATACTGCTCATATTAATAAGCAGAGAGTATCATTACAAAAAGCGTATGATAGTGCGGAGAGGTCTTTTATTCTTTCTGAGGAGCTCTATCGTGAAGGTGAGATTTCTTTCCTAGATGTTTTGGACGCTCAACGTACTGTTAACGAGGCTGACTCAGCGTTAATTACTGCGGAGGCTGCACAATCAGAGAGTTTGGTCAGGCTGTATAAATCGCTGGGTGTTTATTGAGTGGCTTAAAGCTAATTTGTAGCTTATCTAAACCATGCCCATATTAATGGAATCCATATAAGAGAAGTGGTGAGTGTGCCCTTTATTGTTTGGTAGGCTATCCACGTCCAAAACATCTGTTTGCTTGGCTTTTTAAAGCGTTTTATCCAACGCTTATTCTTAGTATTTTCTGCAGCATGTTCCATGTCACATGTTCTATATCATTACATTTTACTGATAATTGACCTTTGTCAATTTGTGGGTATCAAATTTTTTAAATTATTAAGAATATGTGACTTAGTTTCTTAAAGGTTTTTGCATGGAAAACTTGATGAGCATGCAGAGCAAGAATAGCATGTTAGTTGGTCTAACTGATCTAGTTCTATTGTTGCGCCTTTGATTCTGATGCCGGTATCTCTGCTTAACCTTGCCAGCGCTCGTGAAAATGTTTCCGGTTGCATTCCTAAGCGTGATGCCACTAATGTTTTGTCATATGGAAGATGTATGGTTATAGGGCCGCGTGTATTTTGGTTTGCCAGTCTGAGTAAAAAGCACCCAATGCGCTGCGGGGCGTTTTGTAGTGATAGATGCTCAATTTGCTTATCTTGTCGTTGTCGATCGTTTGTAATTGATCGCAGCATGTTCAAAGCCATTGCATTGTTGTTTTCAATTTCTGCTTTTAAGTTTGCAATTGGCATGGAAACTATTTCCGAAGATTCTATGACTTCTGCGCTATATGGGTAAGTGTTATTTTCAAATATTGATGTTTCTCCAAATATCTTTCCTGCAGGTAGTATGTCTATAACCGCTTGTGCGCCATCTAAGGTTTCTCGAAATAACTTTACCCAACCATTTTTAATGAAATAAAACCTCTCTGCTTTTTCATCGTTAATGAAAAGTATTTTGCCTTTTTCATGAGTTTGGTATTGCGCATGCTTTTGAAGCGTGTCAATAAAGCTGCTTTTGCAGCCCTGAAATAGAGGGATATTTTTAAAATTGTTATCTGTCATATATATATTCAACTTTGCGGCTTAACTAATGCTAAAATTGACATTGGTCAAGGCATTACTGTATTCGTTTTTTGATAATGATAAAAGGAGTTTAAATAGTTTTATGATGTTCATCGGTCAATGCATTCATGACATAGCGGTTTCGCACGGGCTGATTATCAGTCTGTTTTTGGCTGGGCTGGTTGGTGGTACTACGCATTGCGCGGGAATGTGCGCACCATTTGTACTGGCGCAAGTCGATGGATCAATTAAAATGGGTAAGATAGGATCTTCATTGCTATTACCTTATCACTTGGGACGCATGACTACATATGTTGTGTTGGCCGTACTTGTTAGTTCTGTGATAAATCTGGCGTTTGTTTTTTCAGATCTGAAATCTTTGATATCTGCACCATTGTTAATGGTGGCAGGTGTTGTTTTCTTGGTTAGTGCCTTTCCGAAAATGTCAGCAGTTTTTCCGTGGGTAACGCGTATAAAGGTTTCTGCCCCTTATTTATTGATTTCCGGTTTGTCTTCTAAGTTGATGAATAACCCCGGTGTTGTGAAAAGATATGGTCTTGGTGTTTTGCTGGGGTTTATGCCGTGTGGCTTGGTAGTGTCGGCTTTATTGGCCTCTGCTACTGCTGAAACGGTGTTGGAATCGGCGTTGGCGATGGGGGCATTTACAATTGGTACTATGCCGGCGTTAATTTTAGTTGCATTTGGCGGACATAAGTTTAAACAACTATATCCAAATGTCGCGGTGCGTGTTAATCAAGTCGCGATGACTGTTAGTAGTTTTTGGTTGTTTGCGTTGGCGGGCACAATTATTTTTGAATTTTAGTTTTTTAAAGGAAAAACAAAATGAATACTAAAGAGCTGAATTACAATTATGACATTGTGAAATTATTCACATTGGCTACCGTTTTTTGGGGGGTTGTCGGTATGTCTATGGGCGTGTTTATTGCGTCGCAAATGGCATTCCCGTCATTGAATATTGAGCCATATTTGAGTTTTGGTCGTTTGCGTCCTATTCATACATCGGCAGTTATTTTTGCATTCGGTGGTAATGCTTTGTTTGCAACAAGTTATTATGTTGTTCAGCGTACATGTTGCGTTAGGTTGTGGAGTGACAAGCTAGCCAGTTTTACATTCTGGGGTTATCAGTTGTTTATTGTTATGGCCGCAGTTGGGTATTTATTGGGCGTTACCCAGAATAAAGAATATGCACAACCGGAGTGGTATGCAGATTTATGGTTAACAATTGTTTGGGTCGCTTATCTTATTGTGTTTTTAATGACATGTGTAAAACGTAAAGAGCCACATTTATACGTTGCTAACTGGTTTTATCTTGCATTTATCGTCACCGTAGCAATCCTTCACCTGTTTAATGGTCTTGCTTTGCCGGTTGATATTACAGGTGCTAAAAGTTATTCCGCATTCGCCGGTGTGCAGTCTGCAATGATACAATGGTGGTATGGACATAATGCGGTTGGGTTTTTCCTTACTGCCGGTTTCCTTGGTATGATGTATTATTTTGTTCCAAAGCAAGCTGAGAGACCTGTTTATTCTTATAGATTGTCTATTATCCATTTTTGGTCTTTGATCTTCCTTTATATGTGGGCGGGACCGCACCATTTGCATTACACCGCTTTGCCTGATTGGGCACAAACATTGGGTATGACATTTTCTATTATGCTATGGATGCCCAGTTGGGGTGGTATGATCAACGGCGCGATGACTTTATCAGGTGCGTGGAATAAGTTACGTGAAGACCCTATATTACAGTTCATGGTTATTTCCTTGGCGTTTTATGGTATGGCAACTTTCGAAGGTCCTTTAATGGCTATCAGAGCGGTTAACTCATTGTCCCATTATACTGACTGGACAGTTGGTCATGTTCACTCAGGTGCTTTGGGTTGGAATGGTTTTATAACATTTGGTTGTTTGTACTATATGGTGCCAAGACTTTGGGGAAGAGATCGCCTTTACTCTACTAAGCTTGTTAGCGCCCATTTATGGATTGCAACAATTGGTATTGTTTTCTACATATCTGCGATGTGGGTATCAGGTATTATGCAAGGTCTAATGTGGCGTTCATATGATGATATGGGTTTCCTTCAATATTCTTTTGTTGAAAGTGTTATGGCGATGAAACCATTTTATATTATTCGTGTTATGGGTGGTGTCTTGTATTTAATAGGTGCACTTATAATGGCTTACAATTTCTGGCGTACTATTCGTGGTGACGTCTGTGTTAAAGAACAAAATACTCGTTTAGAAGGAGCAGTCGCATGAGCTTGATGGATAAACATGCAAAGCTAGAGCGTAATTCCCTAGTATTGCTGGGACTTACAATTCTAGTGGTTTCAATTGGTGGCTTGGTTGAAATTGTACCGTTGTTTCGTATGGAAACGGTGATTGAGCCGGTAGAGGGAATGCGACCATATACTCCATTAGAGTTAGCAGGACAGAATATTTATATAAGAGAGAATTGTACGTCGTGTCACTCTCAACATATTCGTCCGCTTCGTGATGAAGTTGTGCGTTACGGACATTATTCTTTGGCTGCTGAGAGTATGTATGACTATCCGTTTCTTTGGGGATCAAAACGTACAGGGCCGGATTTGGCGCGTGTTGGCGGTAAATACTCTGATGAATGGCATGTTGCACATTTAAAAGAGCCAAGAGATTTAGTCCCTGAATCTGTTATGCCTTCATATGGCTTCTTATTAAATAATGGTGCTAAAATTCACGACCTTGATCGTCACTTTAAAACTCTACGTACTTTAGGTGTTCCATATACTGATGAGATGATTGAATGGGCAGAAAAAGATGCTGTGGTGCAGGCAACCGGTGAGGAAAGAACAGACATTGCCGGTTTACAAGAGCGCTATGGTGCGGATGTTAATGCGCGTGACTTTGATGGTAACCCTAATATGATATCCGAGATGGATGCACTTGTTGCTTATTTACAGGTTTTGGGAACTATGGTTGATTTCTCTGCTGCGAAAAATGTAGAGGGAGACGCGGAATGAAGCAGATATTTGCTAGTGCTGATTTTGGTCTTGTTGGGCTGATTTTTTTCTTTGTTTTTTTCTGTGGCATATTGTTATGGACATTACGTCCGGGTGCGAAAAAAACCTATAAAGAACATGGTAATATTCCTTTTCAGGAGGGCGAAGAATGAGCGACGATCAAAAGAATAAAGTAGTTGATGAAGTCACAGGTATTGAAACTACGGGGCATGAATGGGATGGCCTGAGAGAGTTGAATAATCCATTGCCACGTTGGTGGCTTTGGATATTATATGTTTCGATAATTTGGTCTGTTTGGTATTGGGTCGTTTATCCGGCGTGGCCAACTTTGAGCGGAAGCACAGAGGGAACTGGTTCATACACACAGTTTAATGAGCTTGAGGCAAATCAAAATGAAATAGTAGAGCGTCAGCGCGTTTACCTTGATCGTTTTGAGGATGCATCATTTAAAGATATTATGAATGATGAAGAGCTGTATGCCTTTGCGATGGCTGGTGGTGCGTCTGTATTTAAAGATAATTGTGCTACATGTCATGGTACTGGTGGTGCGGGTGCGCCGGGATATCCTAACTTAAATGATGATGATTGGATATGGGGTGGTCAGCTATCCGATATTCATCAAACTATTAAGTACGGTATTCGTGTTAAAGGAAGTTTTGATACTCGCCAATCACAGATGCCTGCCTTTGGTAAGGATGGATTGCTTAAACGTGACGAAATTGACTCTGTTGTTGATTATGTTTTGAGTATGTCCGGAGGTAAAACTCATGGCCATGAGGTGCAAGGTAAAGTAATATTTAAGCAACAATGTGCCTCATGTCATGGTGAAGATGGCAAAGGTTTAAAGGAGTTTGGCGCGCCTAACCTAACAGATAAAATTTGGTTATATGGCGGTGATCGTGATTCTATCTATACAACGGTGTTTAATTCGCGCGCAGGAATGATGCCTGCATGGGGAACTCGTTTGGATGAAAATACTCTGAAACAATTGACTGTGTTTTTACATCAATTAGGTGGTGGAGAAGAGGATACTGAATATGGGGCAGGCGAACAATAATCTGCAGGGCGTTCAATATTTTGCTAAACAAGAAAAAATTTATCCAAAGAGGGTTTTTGGCAGATACCGTACTTTTAAATGGATCGCGATGGTTATTACCCTCGGGATTTATTATCTAACGCCGTTTATACGTTGGGATCGTGGCCCTAATGCCCCTAATCAGGCAGTCTTAATTGATTTAGAGAATGCGCGTGCTTATTGGTTTTGGATTGAGATCTGGCCACAAGAGGTATATGTATTTACAGGTATTCTTATTCTTGCGGCGATTGCCCTGTTTTTCGTTACCAGTTTATTTGGTCGCGTTTGGTGCGGTTATGTTTGTCCGCAAACTGTTTGGACGGATTTGTTCGTTTGGGTTGAGCGTATTGTTCAAGGTGATCGGAATGCACGTAAGAAGTTGCATGAATCTCCGTGGACATTAGACAAAATACGTAAAATCGGAATAACCCATTTTATTTGGATTGTTATCGGATGGTGTACTGCGGGTTCGTTTGTTTTATATTTTAATGACGCGCCAACATTGGTGCGCAGTTTTTTTGAGCTTGATGTATCAACTACTGTTTTGATTTTCATAGGTGGTTTAACCTTTAGCACATACCTTATGGCTGGTTTCGCGCGTGAGCAAGTCTGCATGTATATGTGCCCATATGCACGGTTTCAATCAGCAATGTTTGATCGTGATACCCTTGTCATCGGCTATGATGAAAAGCGTGGTGAAAAGCGCGGCAAGCATAAAAAAGGCACTAGTTGGGAAGGGCGTGGCGACTGTATAGATTGCAGTGCTTGCGTTCAAGTTTGTCCAACCGGCATTGATATTCGCAATGGTTTGCAGATGGAGTGTATTGCCTGTGGCCTTTGTGTTGATGCTTGTAACAATATCATGGAAAAAATTGACAGACCTTTGGGCCTTATTCGTTATGACACTATCAATCATATGGAAGCAGAGGTTAAGGGCGGTAAAGAGAAGTTTAAGCTGTTACGAATTCGTACTCTATATTATGCGTGTATTTTAGCAGTTGTAGGTGGCGTGATGCTTGCTTCACTGATAATGCGTGATCCTGTAGAGCTTCATGTTTTACATGACCGTAATCCGCTGTTTGTTCAATTATCCGATGGTAATATTCGCAATGGTTATGTTATTAAAATACTGAACAAAACTCATGATCATAGGACTTATAAATTATCTTTAGATGGTTTGAGTGATGCCACTATTCAGGTAAAAGCAGCAGGAAAAATTGATTCTAACAGTCTGTATGTGCCTGCAGATAGTGTAGGGTCTTACCATGTTTTTGTTAGTGCAAATGTAGAGCCGGCATCACCGCGTGATATTGTATTTACACTTAGTGATGGTGAAGTGGAAGACAGTTATGATGCTGTGTTTATAAGTGGTAGAGAATAGATATGGGTGGCGTTAATAAAAAATCTGACGGTAGATTTGTGTTTCTGTGCTTTTTCGCGTTTTTTGTACTTATTATAATCGTTAATAGTATTTTTATTTATGTTGCACTGGATAGCCATAGTGGTGTCGTTGTGAAAAACCCGTATGAAAAGGGTTTGGCTTTTAATGACACATTAAAAAAGGCTAAATCTCAGCCAGATATAGACCATAAGGTGTCTTATAATGATGGGGTTTTGCGTTGGGAGCTGCCGATGCATGATTCTTTGGTTGTGGCACGTATCATAAGGTCTGTTAAAGATGGTAGTGATTTTAATGTAGAATTGCCACATATAGGAAATGGTGTGTATGAGGCAAAGCTTAATCTTCCTATGTCTGGTATATGGACAGCAAATTTGAAGGTAACATGGGACAACAAGGAATTTCAGACGAGCTACGACTTTATGAAGAAGTAGATTCCTATAAAGCAGATGCAGGATATGAAAGCCTTGTTGATAAAAGATCTGATGGTTTGTATGAATTATCTGTCTTGGTCAGTGGCGTATATTGTGCGGCTTGTATTCAGAAAATTGAATCATCTCTATCGGTTGATGAATCTATTAAAACTGCGCGTTTGAACTTTTCTACTCGTAGATTGTCTATGGTGTGGGAAGGTGATGCGCAGCTTGCAAATGGATTTGTCAAAACTGTTGAGTCTTTAGGTTACAGCGTTAACCCTTATGATCCTGAAGTGGAAAAAGACGAAACCAAAGCACAAGAAAAATTCTTACTTCTTTGCCTTGGCGTAGCAGGCTTTGCGATGGGTAATGTTATGTTATTATCTGTCGGTGTGTGGAGCACATCTTCTGATACTATGGGGGTTGCAACACGTGATTTCATGCATTGGATATCTGCGGTAATCGCATTGCCAACCATTTTATTCTCAGGCCGTCCTTTTTTTCGATCGGCTATTAAAGCATTGAAATCAGGGCATACTAATATGGATGTTCCAATTTCGCTTGCTTTGTTTTTAGCAGGTGGTATGAGCTTGTCTGAAACAATTAACCATGGTGAGCATGTGTATTTTGACTCTGCTGTGATGTTAATGTTTTTCTTATTGGTTGGCCGGTATTTAGATTTTCGTGCACGTAAAAACGCCAGATCTACTGCTACGGATTTATTAAGTACATTGAGCGGATTTGCCAATGTTGTAGATTCCGGAAGTGTGCGTCGCGTTATGATACGCGATTTACAAGAAGGAATGATTGTACGTGTTTCTGCAGGTGAAAAATTTCCTGTTGATGGTGTTGTAATTGAGGGTATTAGTGAGGTTGATACCTCTTTGGTTACTGGTGAAACTTTGCCGCGTGAAGTATCTATAGATACAGAAGTTTTCGCAGGAACGATGAATATTGGTGCGCCTGTAACGGTGAAGGTGTTAAAGGTTGCGGATAATTCTTTGCTTAGTGATATTGTGCGCCTGATGGAAAAGGCAGGCCAAGGTCAAGCACGGTACGTACGTTTGGCAGATAAGGCGGCGCAACTCTATACCCCCGTTGTTCATAGTTGCGCATTGGTAGCATTTATCGGTTGGTGGTTTTTCGGCGGTTTGCAGTGGCAAGATTCCTTGATGATCTCTATTACTGTTTTGATTATCACTTGCCCATGTGCATTGGGTCTGGCCGTTCCTGTTGTGCAAGTTCTGGCAAGCGGTCGCCTTATGAAGTCATCTATTCTGGTTAAATCAGGTGATGCGTTAGAAAGATTGGCGTGTATAGACACGATTTTACTTGATAAGACTGGGACTCTAACCCTTGGTCGTCCGGCATTATTCGGTAGCTATAATGGTGATATGATGCAAATAGCGTCATCGCTCGCGGCATATAGTACTCACCCTTTATCAAATGCGTTAAGTGAAGCATATAGTGGTAAATTGATAGATATCGATAATGTCCAAGAGCACGCAGGTAAGGGGCTTTCAGGGTTATATGATGGTAAAGAAATAAAATTGGGAAGCCGTTCTTATTGTGGCGACCGGGATGCCGATATATCAGAAAATCTTGAGATTTGGCTTAGTATAGAGGGAGAGGATAGCATTGTATTCGAATTTACTGATAACCTTCGTGATGATGCCAAGGAAATAGTAACGCAATTTCAAAATGATGGATTGCAGGTTATTATGTTGTCTGGTGATCGCTCCTCTGTTGTTAACAAAATTGCAAGTGAGTGCGGTATAGACACAATATATGCGGAGAAAACTCCGACGCAAAAATTTGAAGTTCTGGAAGAGTTGCGCAACGAAGGCCGAAAAGTAATGATGGTTGGTGACGGACTTAATGATGCGCCTGTTTTGGCGGGGGCTGATGTATCTATGGCGCCGGGAAGTGCAATTGATATGGCGCAGAATGCTGCGGATATCATATTTATGGGTGATAAATTCTCACCAGTATACCAAACATATAAAGTGTCTTGCCTGACGCAAACATTGGTGAAGCATAACTTTGCATTGGCTGTTCTTTATAATGCTGTTGCCGTTCCATTGGCTTTGGGTGGGTTTGTAACTCCTTTGATTGCTGCTCTTGCAATGTCGGGGTCTTCTTTGATTGTAATTGCCAATTCTTTTAGGTTAAGGTTCAAAATATGAGCGTTTTAATTTACCTTATTCCAATCGCGTTACTTCTAGGCTTAATTGGTCTGGTGGCGTTCATATGGAGTCTGAAGTCAGGTCAGTATGATGATTTGGATGGAGCTGCGCATCGTATATTATTTGATAACGATAAAGCGCCTGAAGATGATCGAACAGATTAGTTAAGAGGCTGGCATTAATTAAGCCAGCCATCTTTTAGTTAGTGTTACTTTGCAACTAAGTCATTGTATAATATAGATGTAAAAGCATCTGGCTTTACTACGCCATTACCCATGGTTACATCGAACTCTTTAGTTGGTTTTGCTGCAATTGTTTGCTCCAGAGTTCTATTCTCTGCTATGGCAGTTTTTATACTGTCTGTGATCTTTTTCAGATTTTTATAGTATGATTTTAGATCGTTTTTGGTCATTGGATCACCATGGCCGGGAATTATGATAGTTTCATCATCAGACATTGATAGTAGCTTCTCATGTGCGCTGAGCAGGCCGTTAATAGATCCGCCATGTTCTGTGTCTATAAATGGATACATACCGTTAAATATCAGGTCACCAGCAACGATAACATTAGAATTTGCAAAGTGCGCGATAACATCACCATCGGTGTGTGCCTTTGGAAAATGTATTATTTTAATTTCCTCATTATTGTAATGTAATGTTGTGTCTTTTGAAAATGTGACTTTGGGTAACCCATCTTTAGAAAGAGGAAGCATTTCTTTACCAAAGTGAGTAATGAATTGCTTTGTGCTAAGGCGTTTTCTTACGCTGTCATGTGCAATAATTACGGCGTCATTTTCGCCAAAATATTCATTACCACCTGTATGGTCAAAATGGTAATGCGTATTAAGAATAAACTTTATGTTTTGATCGTTTATCTTTTTTGCTTCTACTTTTATTATTTCACTGCGCCCTGTTAGCTGGTCGTCGATAAGAAAAGTTCCATCTTCACCTGTTGAAACCACAACGTTACCGCCTTGGGGGCTGACTAGTAGGTGGATATCGTTTTTTATATTGCTGGTTTTTACATCACTATCTTGTGCGTTTGCGGATAATGCAGATACACATAATGTTAAAATAATCAGAGGGCTGTATTTCATTTTACTTGTGCTTTCTTAGGTTGTTCAATGTTATTTCTTATTGTTAATGCTTGTTAATGCTTGTTAATGCTTGTTTATGTGACGGTTATATTTAATGCACTTTACAAGTCTAGATTGACAATATCGGTAAGAGTTTGTAACGATTATAGTTTGTTTTCAAGAGACTTTATTCGATGTTTAAAAATAAAAATATATTTTCCTTTTTTTGGTTATGGATTCCATTATCTGTGATTTTCGCGCAGATTTGTTTAGAGGTGTCTTTGCCGGAAGAAACACTATCTGTAATGCATTCTGAAAGCGGCCCTCACGAATTTGTTCAGTTTATTATTATATTTTTGGCATTTATAACTGCGGTGACAATGTTGCGTTTGGTTAACGTGAGGCGAGATCCTTGGCTGGTTGGCTGGATTGGTTTAGCTGCTCTTAGTTGCTTTTACGTTGCAGGTGAAGAGGTTAGTTGGGGGCAGCATATAATGAATTGGTCAACGCCCGATTATTGGAATCAGTTAAATGATCAGGGTGAAACAAATTTGCATAATACATCATCATGGCTAGATCAAAAGCCAAGGTTGATTTTAGAAATTGGTGTTATAATAGGCGGTATAATTATGCCCTTATTAATGAAGGTTAAGCCTTCAATATTACCTGCACGTTTTAATATTATTTACCCGTCCGGTTTATTGAGTGTGACAGCGGGAATATTTCTTGCGCTTAAAATTGCAGATAAAGCAGATGTGTTTGGTATCCAACTGTTTGTAAGAGGAAGTGAAGTTCAGGAATTATATTTGTTTTACTTTGTCTTGTTATATTGTGTCATGTTGCGCAAAAGGCTTATCTCAGAACGCCCTGTATCTGAATAGTGGTAATCTCTTATCTTTATTTATTATGCTGGTAGTGATATTGTGTATGGCTAGGTGGTTGTTATTTTTAAAGGGAAGATTATCTGAATGTCTAAAAAAGAAAATTGCTCTGTTACATCGTTAACACAGGCTAGTGAAAGTATTGTTGATTTCTCTGGTCATGGTGCTTCTCTTGGTGCTGCTGGTTACCGCGTTGCTAGTGACCATCCAGATAATTGTGAATTTTTGGCAAATATAGGCGATAGTGTCGCTATATCTCCAGGTGATGAAGGTTTTGAATCTTTTATGATTGGTGTCGCATGGGATAATATTCGTGTAGAAAACTCTGGCATGTTTGGTAAGTGGTTCAAGAAAGTTCGCAAAATTGGCGTTGATCTTGATGTTGGCTGTTTGTATGAAATGCAAGATGGGACTCGCGGTTCTATTCAGGCTTTTGGTGAAAAATTCGGTAATTTTAATGAGCCTCCGTTTATATCCCTTTCCGGCGATGAGCGTACGGGCGATACTGAAGGTGATGATGAATATCTTTTAGTTAACGGCGAAAAGTGGAAGGATATAAAGCGCGTTTTGGTTTACATTTATATCTACAAAGGTGCCTTAACTTGGTCAGAGTTAAACCCACAAATAGTTATCGATGTTCCAGGGGAAAGCGATTTATACGTCACTTTGAATGCCCATGATGATAAATTATCTTTATGTGCTGTTGGTGAATTGGAAAATGTACGTGGTGGTATAAAGCTTACCAATCGTACGGAATATTTTCCGGGACATGAAGAAATGGATCGTGCATTCGGGTACGGTCTTGAATGGGCTGATGGTCAAAAGAATCCCGCTTAAATTTATTTTCTGAAAGCAAATTAATGAATAGTTTTTCTTATTATGACACAACGATATTGTCGTTAGGTGCGCTTTTCCTAGGTATTATTATGCTTATTAAAGGTGGTGGATGGGCAGTTGATGCGGGTGTGTTTATAGCGTCCAGATATGGAGTTTCTCCACTTATCGTTGGTTTTACTATTATTGCTTTCGGAACTTCTTTACCTGAGCTGATTGTTTCTGTTTTTGCTAACTTACAAGGATCACCGGGAATTGCGCTTGGTAACGTTTTAGGGTCTAATATTGCTAATATCTTTATGGTTTTGGGGTGTACTGCTCTCATATCGGTTTTAAAGGTCAAGGTTTCAAAAATATTGGTGCGTGATCTTGCCTTTATGATGTCTGCAACTGTTGCTTTGGTGTGTATGTTGTATTTTGGTGGCATTTCTCGTTTTGCCGGATTGTGCATGGTTTCTATACTAGGTAGCTATATTTTCTATCAATATGTTGCAATGGGTTCAAAAGACCCTGACATCGGAATGGATGGTGATGATGTTATGTTTAAGAATGACACATTTGCTTATGGGACATTGTTGCTTGGTCTTGTTTGCATATCTGTAGGGGCAGAGTTTTTGGTTAAAGGTGCACAGGTTAGTGCAGGGTTGATTGGAGTTCCTGAATCCATTATCGCGCTTAGTATTATTGCATTCGGAACGTCTCTACCTGAGCTTTCTACAAGCATTATTGCTGCTCGTAAAGGGCAATCAGAAATGGTGATAGGTAATATTATTGGTTCTAATGTGTTTAATATTCTAATGATATTGGGTGTGGCATCTATGGTTAAGCCAATTGTTGGTGGTGGCTTTTCACCGCAAATTTTGAATTTTGATATTTGGATTATGTTATCTGTTTCCACTTGTTTGGCTTTGGTTTTACTTTTATTTGGTAAGATTAGTCGCATTATGGGCGGGTTATTCTTTATGTCTTACATATTCTACAATGTTTACATTTATACAGTGAATTTAGGTGTTTAATTTTTTAACAATATATTTGGAGTCGTTTTAATGGCTGATATTTTTGATAGTTCTTTTGATTCTGATCTGGAAATTGATATTTCCGATAATATAATTGTTAAGGGTGATGAGGTTAATCTGGCCGAGAAGGATCCCTCTATGTCTAAAATTCTAGTGGGCATAGGTTGGGACTTGAATGCGTTTGAGGTTGATACACTAGATTTGGACGTTAGTTGTTTCTTGCTTAATAAAGATGAAAAAACGCGCGTTGATAGTGATTTTGTGTTTTATAATAATATGGAAGCTAGTGACGGTGCAGTAGTTCACAATGGTGATAGCCGTACAGGTGCTGGTGAAGGTGATGACGAGACTATATCCATAGATTTAAATGGTGTCCCGTTTGAGGTTACGAAAATTGTATTTGTTCTTTCTATATATAAGGGTGAAGAGAAAGAGCAGACAATGGCAAGCTTAAGAAATTCTTACATCCGTGTAGTTAACCCGTCTAATGGCCTAGAGGTTCTTCGTTATGAATTGAAAGAGGACGTTAAAGGAAGTGAGGAAACAGGAATGTTGGTTGCTTCTGTGAATCGTGAAGGCCCTAAGTGGCATTTCTACGCAACAGGAGATTGTGTTAAGGGCGGATTAGCAAAAATAGCAACTGACTATGATATTATAGTGCACGTAGGGTAATTGTATTATTTAATTTTTCATTCCCATAGCAGGTTTTTGCTCTACCCTAAATCCTTTTTTACCAACTTTTCCGCGTCGGCCACCGCGACCGGTTCTACTTCTGTCTGTAAGGTCTTGTTCTATCATTTCGTCAATATCCGGCATTTCGCCCATCTGTAATGCACCAATGCAGTTACAGAAAAATGCGCATCCTCTTTCACCCCAGTCATGTATTTTGTTTGCGTAATCTTCGCCACGGACATACATGATTTTTTCTGCCCATATTTGTTCTTTGGAGGGTAGAAAGCGCATAAGCATTATTTGTTCAGGCCCGCCATAGTTTATGTCATCGTCATAACGTGCATCTTCTTCATCATGTAGAAATTGAATTTCAAGTTCTACATCTTCTGCACCGGGGCCTATTCTAACTTCTGCGCTGCATGAAATGCCTTGTTCGGGATCATATAGAAACCAAGGTCGCGTTTCATATGGCTCAAGCTCATGCCCGACACCAAGTTTTTCCATCAATTCTTTATAATCAACCCGCATGATTTGATAATAATCTTTTATTGTGAAACTACGATACAAAAAAATGAATCTTTTTTAAAATATTATCATATTTTTTATTTTTTTGGTGAATACTATCTTGTTTCTAATGCTTATAGGCATATGAAAATCAATTAATGTCATGTATCATTAAAAATAATGAAAGATTCGATGATGAAGCACATATCAAAATATATTCTGATTAGGTTTTTTGGGTTATTTTTCTCTGTTTTTTTTATTGCAGGGCATTCCTTTGGCCAGAATATAGAAAGTGTCCAAGAACCTTACGGTAATGTTGCCTATGATGTTCATGTTGTAGATTCCATAACATTAATTTCTGATGAAACTGAAATCTCTCTTTGGGGTATTGAGAAAATTCTCAAGGATGCGAGTGTGTTTCACCTAAAAGTAAGAGGAATCTTAGAAAATAAAATCGACGACCAAAAGGTAACCTGTATCAGTAAAGGTAGTGATGATAAGGGTGTAATTAAGGCGCAATGTGTAAATAGTAAAGAGGAGGATTTAAGCCTTTTCTTGCTTCAACAAGGTTATGCTAGCGCGGACAGAGCATCTATTTACGGCTCAATATATGAAAAACCTTATCTAAATGCAGAAGAGGAAGCGCGTCTGGGCGGAAGGGGTGCATGGGCAGATGATGTTGTTATATCCAGTGGAGATAGCCAAAGTCAGAATTTTATGATGGGTGCATTTTTTCTGATGGCAGTATTTGTTTTGGCTCTGTGCTCACTGGGGTTTTATATTATGAGAGGGTTTGGTCGTGTGGTAGATATTCAAAATCAATCCATTGATCTTGCCACTAAAGAGCGCAGTCTGAAAGATAAAGAGAAATACATTATTGCATCCATGATTGATGCAGAGGTTAAAGCCAATAAAGTTAAAATTGAAGCTTACCTTGTTGTTTACGACGAGGTATCTAAAAGGTTGGATGATCAAGGAATTATGCCAACATACAAAAAAACAGGTGAAATAATACAAAAACAGCCGGCGTTAGATCGCTCTGTATTTGATGGTAATACTCATAAGCTTGATTCGTTTGAACCAAGATTAGTTAGTGACATTATTCATTATTATGCGCGAATTAAAACCGTACCTGATTACGTTGAAATTACCCCTGAAATACCCCAGGATGAAGTTATTCAAATTGTATCTACGGTTGTTGAAAATGCTAATAAGTTGAACGATATATCTGATCGTTTATTGGGCCAGTTCGTCGAGTATTCTCTTGTTAAACATATATAATTGACTCTAACTAAAACAAAGATCCTTGGTCGGTATTACTTTTAGGTTGCGACGGCTTTGTAGGGGTATTTTGTTTCTTTATAGGGCTAGATTTACATTTTTTGTTTATGGTTGCTCCAATTTTTTCATTATTTTTGAATTGCAGATTTATGTCTTGCCCCTGTGAGAGTTTGCTTGCTTGTGTGATTGGTTTGTTATTCTGGTCTCTAACCACAACATATCCACGCTTTAAAACATTTTCAAAGGAAAGAAGCTCCAGTTTTTCATGTGCCTGATTTAGCATGTTTCTTTTGTTATCGATGGCTCTTTCCGTGCTGTGTTCTATTTGTTCTGACCATCTTTCCAGAGATGCACGTGCAGTATCTATTCGAGATTTAGGAGTTATTAGGCGTGATGATGTTTGTATGACTTGGTTCGACCTTTTAATAATTTGATGTTTAAAGTTATGGTCTAATTTACTTGCTGTATGGTCTAAGCGTTGTGTTTTTAGCTCTATTAAGCGCATTGGATCGCCTAATTTAGCGCTGGTGGCCTCTAATTTGTGTCTGTTTTCCGATAGTAGGCGGCTTATTCCGTTTATTAAACGTTTCTCATCATCTTCGACTTGCGCGATTAGGTTAAGTCGTACAGGTACGGCCATTTCTGCCGCTCCTGTTGGTGTTGGTGCACGTAAATCGGATGCGTAATCAATTAGTGTAGTATCTGTTTCGTGGCCAACAGCAGATATAATAGGTATTTCACTGTTTGCAGTTGCTCGAACGACATTTTCTTCGTTAAATGGCATGAGGTCTTCTAACGATCCACCACCGCGTGCGACGATTAATATGTCAGGTCTTTCCTCTATTGGTAAAGTGTTAAACCCATCAATAGCCGTGGTTATCTCTTGATCTGCGCCCTGTCCTTGTACTTTTACAGGCCAAACAACAACATGCCTTGGAAATCTATCACCTAGGCGATGAAGAATGTCACGAATAACAGCGCCGGTTGGGGATGTTATTACGCCAATTTTTTGCGGTATGAATGGAAGGTTTTTTTTCCTGTCAGGTGAGAATATTCCCTCTGAAGCCAGCTTCTTTTTGCGCTCTTCCAGCATTTTTAATAGAGCGCCTTCCCCGGCTAGCTCCATAGATTCTATGATAAGTTGGTAATTAGATCGTGCGGGATAGGTGGTTATACGACCAACACATATAACTTCTAACCCTTCTTCTGGTTTTACGCTTAATTTCGATAAAACACCCTTCCAACAGACGGCATCGATAACAGACTTGTCATCTTTGAGGTTAGAGTACATGTGACCTGATTTAGGTATTGAGACTCGAGACAGCTCACCACGTACACGCACGCGCGCATAGTTGTCTTCTAACGTACGCTTTAGTGAGAAGGCCAGTTCTGATACTGAAAATTCGGGTACGTTACTTCTTTTTATCTGATCGTCGCTCATATTTTGAATATTAGTCGTAAAAAAGAAGAATTTCCAGTCTTGTCGTGATATTATATATATATGACATATCCTTTCTCTTCTTATCTTTATAAAGATGAAAATCAAGTAGTTCATGATCTGTTGGAATATTTGGATTGGTCCGATGATGTGGCGGCTGTAATTTGTTCGTCCGCGGCTGACTTGGTTGATAAAACACGTGCGCATAAAGGACGTGGAGGACAGTTAGAGTCTTTTTTACAGGAGTTCTCCCTTAATACGGACGAGGGCTTGGCTATGATGTGTTTGGCAGAAGCTCTTTTACGGATTCCTGATGCTAAGACTGCCAATGATTTGATTAAGGATAAGGTTGTGGCAGCAGAATGGCTGCAAAAGCAAGGTAGTGATTCTAAAGACTGGATGGCTAAGGCAGCAGGTATTGGTATGTCTTTGACAAGAAAAACGTTAAACAGTTCTTTGTCTCGTTTGGGAGAGCCTGTAATTCGCGAAGCAATGATTAAAGCGATGCAGATGATGGGCAAACAATTTGTCTTGGGTACTTCTATTGATAATGCCATATCAAACGCATCTATGTGGGAGAGTAAAGGTTACCGTATGTCTTACGATATGTTGGGCGAAGGTGCACGTGATCAAGATAGTGCAGATAGATATTATAAGGCGTACAGTGATTCTATTGATGAAATAGGGCAAAAAAACAAAGAAAATGGCAAAAATACCGATAGAAATTCAGGAATTTCTGTAAAATTATCCGCTTTGCACCCTCGTTACACATACACTCAAAAGGATCGTTGCATACCTGAAATCACGGAAAAGTTGAAGTGTTTATGTGTTAAGGCTGCTTCGTACGATATGCCTCTTACTGTAGATGCAGAAGAAATTAACAGGATGGAGCTTTCAGTTGCTATTATAAATAACATTTTAGATGATGCGCAATTTAACGGATGGAGTGGTTTTGGCCTCGCGGTACAGGCGTATCAAAAGCGCGCTTTACCATTGATCGATTATTTAGCGAAGCGTGCGCAAGAATCGGGGCGTAAAATTCAGATTCGATTGGTTAAAGGTGCTTATTGGGATAGTGAAATTAAGCACGCACAAATGCATGGGTTTTCTGAATATGGTGTTTTTACACGTAAGAGTAATACGGATTTATCCTATCTAGCATGTGCACAGTCTTTATTCAGTCATTGTGATGTTATTTACCCTATGTTTGCGACACATAATGCACATACGATTGTTGCTATTAAGGATATGGCAAACAGGCATTCTGTTAATTATGAGTTCCAGAGGCTCCATGGTATGGGTGAGGGGCTGTACGATCAGGTGATTAACGAAAAAGATGTTAATGTCAGTGTGTATGCACCGGTTGGTCCACATGAGGATCTGTTGCCTTATCTTGTACGTAGATTGCTTGAAAATGGTGCTAACTCTTCGTTTGTTAATCAGTTGTTAGATTCTAATGTTACTGCCGTCGATACTGTACGTGACCCTGTATCCCAAGTACGCGGCTATGATGGCGCGTACCGTCACCCAGTAATACCTTTACCCTCAGGCATATTTGGTACAGACAGGATCAACTCTCATGGAGTAGATCTTGATGACCCTGAATCATCACAGTATTTGTTGGATTTTATTGGGGATTATGGTCAGAAAACTATAACTAATATATGTTCAATTATTGACGGTAAGCATATTGATGATATTGGCTTAGAATATGTTGATATTGCTTTTGAGACTGCTAGTAATGCTTTCTCTGAATGGAATAGTAAAGACGTACATGATCGCGCAACTATTATAGAGAAAGTTGCAGATCTATTAGAAGAACATGCGCCGGAAATGATGGCTGTACTGGTGTATGAGGCCGGTAAAACTATAGGTGATGCACAAGGTGAGTTAAGAGAAGCTGTTGATTTTTGCCGATATTATGCAGCAAGAGCACGTGAGGACTTTAACTCAGACGGTATTTTAATGCCGGGTTATACGGGGGAGAGTAACCGTCTAACTCTTCAAGGGCGTGGCGTGTTTGTCTGTATTAGTCCATGGAATTTCCCTTTGGCGATATTTACCGGACAAATTGTTGCGGCTCTTGTGTCTGGTAATTCTGTTATCGCTAAGTCTGCTTCTCAAACACATTATATTGCGATGCGTACGGTTGAAATTATGCATAAAGCAGGTATTCCAAAAGAGGTATTGCATTTATTTACAAAAGGTAGAGAATTTGGGGAGGCGATAGTATCCCATAATGATGTTGCAGGTGTGGTTTTCACAGGTTCTACTGCAACGGCAAAGCATATTCAGAAAACTCTGTCGGTTGAAAACCCGAAAATAGTTCCTTTTATTGCGGAAACTGGTGGGCAAAATGCGATGATAGTAGATAGCTCAGCTTTGGCGGAGCAGGTTGTTGATGATGTTATTGAAAGCTCATTTGGTTCGGCGGGTCAGAGATGTTCTGCATTGCGTGTTTTGTATTTGCAAAGTGATATCGCTGATAGTGTGATTAAAATACTCAAAGGGGCTGTGGCGGAGCTGAGAGTTGGTGATCCGTCATTATTGTCAACGGATGTTGGCTACATAATTGATGCTAATTCAAGAAATGCTCTGTGTGATCATGATGATTTTATGAATTATAATGCTACATTGATTTGCAGAGCGGTTTCCGATGGTTCGCTAGCTGATGATGGCCGATTATTTTTGCCAGTTGCGTATGAAATATCAAGTATAGATGAGCTTAAGGAAGAGGTCTTTGGCCCTGTACTTCATATTGTTCGCTATAATATATCTGACTTGGGCGATGTTGTTGATCAAATAAATAAGACGGGTTATGGCCTTACATTCGGCGTTCATAGTCGGATTTTATCAAGGCAGAATTATTTAAGTGAATCTGTAGGCGCGGGTAATATATATGTTAATCGTTCTATGATCGGTGCAGTGGTAGGGGTGCAACCATTCGGAGGCATGGCAATGTCCGGCACAGGGCCAAAGGCAGGTGGTCCTAATTATTTACGTGCCTTTGCAGTAGAGAAACTGGTTAGCGTTGATACCACGGCTTCTGGTGGTAATGCAGGTCTTATTTCCATTACGGATGAAATGGATTCGGAATAATTTTCAGTAGATACTATAACAAAGTTGTTTTTTTGTGCTCTCGTGCTATGAATGGGGCGTAATTCATATTTAGGAGCGTATTAATGAAGATATTACTAGTTGGATCAGGCGGACGTGAGCATGCATTGGCTTGGAAGCTGTCGCAATCTGAGAGTTGCACGAAGCTTTATTGTGCGCCAGGCAATGTTGGTATTTCTGCGCAGGCAGAATGTGTCCCTATTCCAGTTGATGCGATTGATGATCTGGTTGATTTTGCAAAGGTTAATGAGGTTGATTTAGTAGTTGTGGGTCCGGAAAATCCATTGGTTGATGGATTGGCTGATAAATTGTCCAATAATGGAGTGAATGTTTTTGGGCCATCTGCTAAGGCCGCAGAACTTGAAGGTTCAAAAGGGTTTATGAAAGATTTGTGCGCTAAATACTCTATCCCTACGGCTAAATATGGCCGATTTGAAGATGCTGGAAAGGCTGTTTCTTTTATTGAAGATGCGGATATGCCGATTGTGGTTAAGACTGATGGATTGGCCGCGGGTAAAGGTGTGATCATCTGTGAAACCAAAGACCAAGCGATAGAGGCCGCACGTGATATGTTATCAGGTAGTTCATTCGGATCGGCTGGTCATGAAGTAGTGATCGAAGAGTTCCTTGAAGGTGAAGAGGTTAGTTTCTTTGCATTGGCAGATGGCAAGACGATATTACCTTTAACTTCGGCACAAGATCATAAGCGTGTCGGGGACGGTGACACCGGATTAAATACAGGCGGTATGGGAGCGTATAGCCCGGCACATTTTATTACACCTGAATTAGAACAGCAAATTATCGAGAAAACTATTGAACCAACAATAGCAGCAATGGCGGCAGAGGGTTGTGCCTTTACCGGCGTATTGTTCGCAGGTTTGATGGTTAAGAATGGCGTTGTCACATTATTGGAGCATAATATCAGATTTGGTGATCCTGAATGCCAAGCATTAATGATGCGTATGCAAGGTGATTTAGCGCAAATATTGTTGGCAGCGGCACAAGGCCGTTTGGATGAAGTTAAAGATCAAATCAGTTGGTCTGATGATCCTGCGATGTGTGTGGTAATGGCGGCCAAAGGTTATCCGGGTGCTTATGAGAAGAATACAGTGATAGCAGGGATAGAACAAGCCAATGAAGTTGATGGTGCGTACGTTTTTCATGCGGGTACAGCCGGAGGTGAAAACGGTGAGATTTTGAGTGTCGGTGGTCGTGTACTTGGCGTTACTGCGACCGGCTCAACAGTTGCCGAAGCGCAAAAACGTGCCTATGAATCTGTTGATTGTATTGAATGGTCAGAAGGCTTTTGTCGTCGTGACATTGGTTGGCGCGCATTAAAAGCAGAAGAAAATTCGTAAAATTATTGTTATCTTTTGCTTTTAAAAAAATCTTTTAATATTTTACTGCAATCTTCTGCCATTAACCCGTGCTGTACGGTTGGGATGTGGTGGCATGTTGGTTGGTTGTAGAACTTTCCACCATATAATACCCCGCCGCCTTTTTGATCATCGGCAGCAAAAACGACGCGCGATATTCTGGCAAAAGATATTGCTGCGGCACACATGGCACAAGGTTCTAGGGTAACGTACAGTGTGTGTTTAGGTATTCTTTGTGAGTTTGATTTTTGACATGCAGAACGAATGGCAATTATTTCAGCATGCGCGCAAGGGTCATTTAATTCGCGAGTTCGGTTACCTGCCTGTGCAACAATTTCGCCGCCTTGGTTGGTAATAATTGCGCCGATTGGAACTTCATCGCGTAAGGCTGCGTTTTTTGCCTCTTCCATTGCGGCGCGCATACAGCTATGGTCTTGTTCTGTGAAAGGATCAGTCATGAGTGAAGAAAAGCATAAAGGCGAAAGAATTGCAAAGATAATGGCACGTGCGGGAGTATGCTCTCGTCGTGATGCCGAGCGATGGATAGGTGAAGGCCGTGTAAAAATTAACGGTAAAAAGATTGATTCGCCTGCATTAAACGTAACAGAAGACGATAGAATAGTCGTTGATGGTAAGGCTTTACCGTCTCGTGAGCAAACGAAATTGTATTTGTACCATAAACCCCCCGGTCTGGTTACAACGCATAAAGATGAAAAAGGCCGTCCTACGGTGTTTGATGAATTGCCTGATTCTCTTCCGCGTGTTGTTAGTATTGGGCGTTTAGACCTAAGCACTGAAGGATTGCTTTTGTTAACTAATGATGGCGGTTTGGCACGCCATTTGGAATTACCGGATACTGGGTGGAAACGTAAATATAGGGTACGTGTTAATGGTAAAGTTAATGAAAAACGCCTGCAATCTTTGAAAAATGGTATTACCGTTGAAGGAGTACGTTATAAATCAATTGATGCCAAATTGGATATACAGCCAGAAGATAGGGAGAGTGTGGGAAGTAATTCTTGGATAACAATTACTTTACGTGAAGGAAAAAACAGAGAGATTAGACGTGTAATGGAAGCATTAGGCCTGAGTGTTACACGATTAATTCGTACTGATTATGGCCCGTTTTCTTTGGGTAAAATGACACGAGGCTCAGTTAGTGAAGTTAGTGTCGGGGTAATGCGTAACCAAATAGGCGAGTACTTTAGGGATAATAGTATCAAGTTAGATAGGCGTACTGATGCGGTTGATGAAAAACGTACGTATAGCAAAAATAACAAAAATTTTAAAAAATCATCACCAAAACAGCATGAAAATAGAAAAAACACTTCAAAAAACGATAATTTTCGCAAAAAAAGTAAAAAATCATGAAAATAGTGTCTGGGAAGTTTGGCGGAAGAAAGCTGTTTGTTCCTAAGAACAATGAAATTAGACCAACCAGTGATAAAATTCGTGGTGCAGTGTTTAATATGTTGCAATCCCGTGGTGCGGTTGAAGATTGTCGTGTTCTGGACGCGTTTTGTGGAACAGGTGCCTTAGGGTTGGAGGCCATCTCGCGTGGCGCAAAATCATGTGCATTTATGGATAAGTCACGTATATCTATTTCCTTAGCACAGGAAAATGCAGATATGTTAGGCGTGGACGCAGAGTTTGTGTTGTCTGATGCGACAAAAATAAATGCACGTACTGGTGATGTGCCTGCCTATAATCTTGTGTTTATTGACCCGCCATATAAAAAAGGATTAATTGATATTACGGTTCAAAGACTTCTTGATGGAGATTGGATCGCTCCAGATGGTTGGATTGTATGCGAGTCTGAAAGGTATTACACATGCAGTGGTTTTTCGGGGTGTGAAACTGATAGCGAAAAAACGTACGGCGACACAAAAATAATATTAATTAATAGGTTAGCTGATAACACCTGAATATAATAATGCAAGCAAGGCTGACCCCAATATAACTCTGTATATAGCAAATATTGTAAAGGTGGAGTTCTGCAAGAATTTCATCATTACAGCGATTGATACCCATCCTGAAATAAATGATAAAACAACTGCAATTAGTGCGTCCATACCAAGGCTTATGTCGCCACTTTTAATTAAACCTAAACTGATAAGTGCACCTGCACCACTTATCGCGACCATGGCAAGTAACATTGAATAGTGCGCGCTTTCGCTGCGGCTGAATCCCATAAACCTTGCGGCCGTCATAGTAATACCTGATCTGCTGGTACCGGGGATTAAGGCAAGTATTTGCGCGCACCCGATAATAATAGCATCTTTAACGGTAAGGTCCTTTATTTCTCGTTCTTCGGGGTATTTTTTGTCTATGTACCACAATACAACGCCGAATATGATCGTGGCCCATGCGATAACGTACAGGGTTTTCAACCAGTCAGGTTCAAACATGTTTAGAATAAACCCGGCAATTATAACAGGGATGGAGCTTATTAGTATATAAAGGGTGAGCTTAGAGTTAGCTGACTTTACATTACCCGTACCTATGTCTTTTATGCCTAATAACATACGTACTACATCGCGCCAGAAATATAGTAATACTGATAATAATGTGCCCACATGTACTGCAATATCCATGGTTAGGTTTTCATTATCCCATTTCTGGCATTGGTCAGTAAAGCAATGAAACAGACCTAAATGACCACTTGAGCTGACAGGTAAAAATTCTGTTAGCCCTTGGATGACAGCCAGTAATATTATGTGGTATAAAATCATATTATATTGCTTTCTAATTTAAACTCATAGCTACTCTAAATGAAAGAAAAAGACAATGGTTTACGTTGCAGGTGTCATAGGTTTTGTTGGTGGATTTATGTGTGGCTTGATGCTTCTCACGTTTCTGTTACGTGATGTGAAGAGAGATGATTTGATTAATGACCCCTATATCAAATGGAAATATGGTTTATTGAATTGGGGGGTCGCCATACTTGGCGCGTATGCAGGTGTCTCAATGTATGAAAAATACTTTATGTAAGTTATAGCCATATAATATTAATACGCTTAGTATATTGCTTCATTATTAAAATATTATGGAGAATATTTATGAAGAAGTTTTTATTTCTAGCAGCATCAGTTTGTGCAATATCCTATGTACAGCCAGTATTAGCAGAAGAAAAAGTAGCCGTAGAAACGCCAATGGGTGTTGAAAGTTATACATTTGATAAGGCACACACCCAGATTTTATTTTTCGTTGATCACCTCGGTTTCTCTAAGTCTCAAGGTGAGTTTTTAGATTTTGATGGCTCGTTTAATTTTGACCTTAAAAACCCTGAAAAATCTAACGTGGATGTTACTATAAACACTGCCGGTTTGGATATGGATGATGAAAAGTGGAATGCACATATGAAGAATGCAGATTTCTTTGATGTTGAAAAATTTCCGACGATGACCTTTAAGAGTACATCAATTGAGGTTACTGGTGAAAATACAGCAAACATAACAGGTGATTTAACTCTGTTAGAGGTGACAAAGCCTGTTGTTCTGTCGGTTAAGCATAACAAGTCTGGTAAACACGCATTTAGCGGTGAATATGTTAGTGGTTTTTCTGCTACTACAACGATCAAGCGTTCTGAATTTGGTATGAAATATGGATTGCCTATGATTGGTGATGATGTAGAAGTACGTTTGGAAATAGAAGGTGTTCGCTCTAAGGGTGAAGACGCGGAAGTTGCGAAATAGCAGACACTAAATTTTAGAGGATAGTTTATGGAACAGACACAATCATATCATGTATTTTCTAAAGTTATACATTGGATAACTGCCCTGATAATTTTAGGGCTGTTATTTATTGGTTTTTATATGGTCGCGTTAGACTTTAGCGAAAGTAAGCTATCATTATATGGATGGCATAAATCCTTTGGTCTATTAATTTTACTATTAGTTGCCGTACGTATTATATGGGGATTAGTGAAAAGAAAGCCAAGACCGCTAGATACGCATAAAAAATGGGAACATGTATTGGCAAAGGTAGCGCACATATTTTTGTATTTTGCGCTTTTTGCTATGCCTATATCAGGGTGGGTAATGTCTTCGGCGGGAGATTTTACGGTTAAGTTCTTTGGGGTTAACGTGCCTGATTTGATGCAAAAGAATGAAGGTGTCTTTAATACATCCAGATACGTACATGAGATTTTATCATTTTTATTATTGGCAGTAATAGGCGCTCATATGCTTGGTGCATTAAAACATCATTTTATTGATAAGGATAATACGTTGCGTCGTATGACTGTACCTGGATTAGGTGTCAGTGGTGGTTTTGTTTTAACGGTAGCAATTATGCTAATGTACGCGTCAGGTGGGTTTTATGCCCTTAAGTATTTGAATAAGAAATATTTTAGTGTATCTGGTGCAGAAGAGAGCAACGTACGCGTTGTTTCAGATAGCAGTGTTAAAATATCATCTGAACTGACTGAATGGCATATTGACTTTGATAATAGCTCTGTAGGTTTTGGGGCAACGCAATATGGTCAAGAATTTCAGGGTAATTTTAAAATAGCGAAAGGTCAGATATTTTTTGATGAAAATAATTTGGCTGACAGTAAGGTAAGAATCGAAATTGATATCTCGTCTATAAAAACAGGTAGTAGTGATCGTGATACTCAAGCGGTTTCCGGTGAATGGTTTGATGCCGGCTCTCATCCATATGCTGTTTTTGAGTCGGATGATTTTAAAAAAGTAGATTCGAATCAGTTCATTGCAAGTGGGGATTTGACGCTGCGCGGTGTTACTTTGCCGATTGAGTTGCCTTTTACTCTAGATATTACTATGAATGATCGCGATGAAAATATTGCTGAAATGTCCGCTAATATTGAGCTTAACAGGCTTGATTTCGGTATAGGGCAAGGGAAATGGCAGAGCACTGATGCAATAGGCGGTATAGTGAAGCTTGATATTTCTTTGTCTGCTACAACGAAACAGTAATTTTTTTTCATAATTTTTGCTTTGAATTATTGTATATTTTTCAGTCTAAGGTAGACTGACAATATGCGAATGTTGTTTCACTTTTGGCTGCACCCTTTTTCACGTAAAGTCAGATTGACTTTAACGGAGAAGGGCTTGGACTTTGATCTCGAGATTGAAAAAATCTGGGAAAGAAGAACAGATTTTCTTGCAATGAATCCTGCAGGTGATTTACCCCTATTGGTTGAGGCGGACGGCACTATATTATCCAATTCACAAGTTATATGTGAATATTTGGACGAAGTTTACCCGGAAGTAAATTTGATTGGCAACGATCCCGTTCAGCGCGCAGAAACGCGAAGGCTGGTCAATTGGTTTGACAGAAAATTTCATAAGGAAGTTACAGAAAATTTAGTTGATGAAAAACTTATGAAGACAATTCTTAAGTTGGGAGAGCCACACGGACCTTCTGTTCGTGCTGGTCGTGCTAATATACATTATCATCTCGATTATATAGGTTTTTTGACAGAAAGACGTCAATGGCTGGCCGGTAATACTTATTCTCTTGCTGACATTTCCGCTGCTGCGCAGTTATCGGCGGTTGATTATGTTGGTGATGTCCCGTGGGAACAACATGCGGGGGCGTATCAGTGGTATGAAAAGGTTAAGGCTCGTAAAGGGTATGAGTTTTTGGTTGATGAACGTGTTCCGGGTTTTGATCCGGCAATTAATTACATGCAAACAGCATCTTAAAATAATAAATTGCATGTTAGGGGAATATTATATTGGTAGATAAAGGGAAACATCTGTTTTGTTTTGGTTACGGCTATAGCTGTGATTATATTGGACATGAATTAATGCAGCGCAGCGGGTGGCGTGTTTCCGGTACAACGCGTGATCCGGAAAGAAGAGAAGAGTTACGATCCCGCGGTGTTAATGCGCATATTTTCGACTATAATTCTCCTCTTCATGACCCTGTTTATATGCTTCGTGATGTTACTCATGTTTTGATCTGTACTCCTCCATCAGGTGATGGTGACCCAAGTTTTAACCTTCATGCACAAGATATTTTGGACTTACCTAATCTGGAATGGGTGGGGTATTTATCAACAACCAGTCCATATGGAGATCGCGGAGGTAATTGGGTCGACGAAACTTCAGAAGCTCGTCCTATTACCAAGCGTGGATCAAGGCGTTTAGATGTGGAGAGACAATGGTTGTCATTATTTCATGCATACAGCCTTCCAGTACATGTCTTTCGTCTAGCGGGTATATACGGTCCTGGGCGTAGTGCTCTTGACTCTGTACGTTCAGGCGTCGCGCGTAGAATTGATAAGCCCGGTCACGCATTTAGCCGTATACATGTGGAAGATTTAGCACAAACGTTGCTAAAGTCGATGAATTATCCTGCACCGGGTGAGATATATAATGTTTGTGATGATGTTCCCGCGCCCAGTCATGAAGTAATAGAATATGCGTGTAATTTATTGGGAATTGCTGCGCCTCCGCTTTTACCATTTAACGAAGTTGATCTAGCACCAATAGCGATAAGCTTTTATGCAGATAATAAGCGCGTACGCAATGATAAGATAAAGAGTAACCTTGGTGTTGAGTTGAAGTATAATAATTATAAAGATGGCCTTAAGGGCTGTCTGGAAGCAGAACAGTACTCTTCATCCTATATTAAAACTAATGTTTAGATGTGTTTTTAATATTATAGGGTAGGCGTACGCTTACCGTTGTCCCGACATCTACGGATGACTCAATGTTTATACTTCCTTTGTGAAGCTCAACCAGTTTCTTGGTGATTGATAACCCCAGACCTGTACCTTCGTGATCTCTTGTATATTGAGATGATGCTTGCTCAAAGGGGCGAAGAACAGATGCAAGCTTATTAGGTGGTATACCAATACCTGTGTCACATACTCTTAAAGATATGTATGTGTCTTTTTTATAGCACTCAATCCATACAGAGCCATGTGATGGTGTGAACTTAACCGCATTTGATAGTAAATTAAGTAAAATCTGTGTTAGCGCGCGTCTGTCACCAATTATATTAATGTCACTATCTTCTATTTCAGGTGTACGTAGTGATATGTCCTGTTCGGCAGCGCGCCCTTTAATCATGTGTATAGCGCGGTCAATAATATCCCGTATGTTTATTTCTTCCAGTTCCAATGTATGCTTGCCAGCCTCAATTTTTGACATGTCTAATATATCGCTGATCAGGTCTAACAGGTGTTTACCACTGTCTTTTATGCTAGTTGCGTATTCAAGATATTTTTCATTGAATATAGGGCCCAACATTTGTGATTCTATCATCTCAGAGAACCCGATAACGGCGTTCAAAGGTGTACGTAGTTCATGGCTCATATTTGCGAGGAAACGTGATTTAGCCGCGTAAGCCTGTTCAGATGCGTCTTTGGCTTGACGTAGTTCTTGTTCATATAGCATACGCTCGGTCATATCTTGCATTATGCCGTAAAGGGCGATTATTTCACCTTTGTCATCTTTTTCACAGCGACCCTCACACATTATAAATCTTATATCTCCGCCGGGACGTACAATTCTGAAATCCATATCATAGTTTTTTTCTTCTATGATGGCGCGTTGGAATATTTGTACTACACGGCCAAGATCGCGTTTATGGATCAGGTCAGTAAGGCCATTAATGCATGGTTTATATTGATTTTGATCTACACCGAATATGCGGAATATTTCTTCTGACCAAGATATATTGTCTTCACCGATTAACCAGTGCCAGTGTCCCATCCGTCCGATAGCTTCGGCTTCTGATAGTTGTTTTTGCCGTCTTTGAAGGTTGCTTTGTTGTTGTTTTGCTTTTGTTATGTCTCTTCCCAGAGAATATATTTTACCATCCGCGCATTTTTGACGAAATTCCACCCATCTGCTTTGTCTGGTGTTTGTTAGAACACGAGTTTCAAAATCGATGGTTTGATTTTGTGTCTCTTTATCCTTTGAATTGTAGGACAAGCTTAACATTGTATTGCGTATTGTCGCTCTGTCTTCGTCACTGAATAGGTTTAAGAATGATGCGCCACTGATATCAGCAGAGCTATATCCAAACCCATCCATAAACGCGTCATTAGCGTTTATAATGCGCCCCTGTTCATCCGTGATTATCATTATATCATGTGTCATCATGATAAATTCGTTGAAATCATCTTTGGTTGGTTTGATGTCTGTTATTTTATCGGACGCAGTTTCTATACGTGCGGCAGAGCTTTGTATTTTATTTAATAAAATATCAATATCGCTGTCGATGCCGCTGTTTAGTACGTTATCCGTTGCAGAAGCTATTAGATAACGTTTGTTATCCATTGTAGAAAGCCAGTCAAAGTGAAAACCGGTAATAATTGGGTTTCCATTAATATGTACATCGTGATCGCCAGTAGGGAGTGTAGATATGTCGTTTATGTCTTCTAGTATGTCGTCTGAAAATGTGAAAATATCCAGTGCATTACCGCGTTGATGCTCATTTATTTCACAAAGGTTATAAAATGATTCGTTTGCGTAAATGATTTTGCCATCTTCATTAATGGCACAGCGAGCAGCCTCTGCTTGTATGGGGGGAGCAGAGTGCGAAGTAATTGTTTTTAAATCTATTTTGTTTCTTATGGACATAAGGAGAATCAATACAGTTTGTACTTAATATAAATAGTACTCGAAAATTAGATATTTCCAAAGCTTCTTTTTCATATTTCTGTGTTTATAGTATCAACATTGTTGCTTTTTTATTCACGCAAATAAAAAGGCCGGTAAATACATACCAGCCTTAATATAAAATATATTGTTTGTTATTAATACTTTACTGAACATCCGTAAGGTGCCGTGCGTGGAACGTCGACTGTTCTCCCAGACGACAAATCATCCAATGCGGCAAGAACAAGGTTTTCGGCATTTTCTACTGCCTTCGGGCTTGGGCTTGGGTTGCTGTCAATCGCACCAGCGTAAGCAACATTACCTGCTGCAGAAATAACGAACATGTGCGGGGTTGTCTTTGCATCATATAGTTTGCCAATTTCACCTGACGGATCAAGGATACGTGTTGTTGCGTGTGCACCGACTTCTTTTTCTATCGCTATTGCTTCTTGTGCGGATACGTTTCCTTGTTTGCCTTCTGCGGAGGAAACTATACTAACCCATATTACGCCGTTATCGGTGGCGGTCTTTTGTGTTTGTTGCATGTTATTTGTGCTGTAATGTTTCTTCACAAATGGGCACAGATGGTTTGTCCATTCCAGTACAACTATTTTCCCTTTTTGATCTTCCAGATTAAACGCGTTTCCGTGGATGTCAGTTGCGGTAAAATTAGGTGCAGCCTTACCAATTTCAACTGAGGCATTTACAGGTGTTGTAATCAGACTGAATGCGATTGGTATTAGTGCTATCGCAAGTGTGAAGTAAGATGTTTTTTTCAACATTGTTTTGTCCTTTCGGGTTTTGTGATTGATGTGAGTTAGTCTTCGTTAATTGTGTTTTGTATAGTATCTGTACTTATTACTTGTGGTAATAGCTTTGCCTCTGGTCTTTTACCTGTGTTGGGGTCACGTTTGCCGTAATAAACGTAAATAGGTACACCATTGCGTCCGAAATCATGTAGATATTGTGTGATGGTGTCATCGTGATTAGTCCAATCACCGATTAAGTACTGTACGTTGTTTTCTTTGAACAGTTCTTTCGTTGATTTTACGTTGATTGCAACGGCGTGATTTACCTTGCAAGTTATGCACCATGCCGCTGTCATTTCAACAAATATAGGGTCATCACCTGATATAAGTTCAGATAATTTTTCCGGCGAAAAAGGTGCGCCGAACGCGTAGTCTTTTGGTGTGTCTTTGAGGTAAGACAGGCTGAAAACAGGCAAAAACAGGCATAATACAAAAAGTCCGCTTGTTATACGTTTTGCGATACCTTTATTCCTTAGGTGTGAAAGCCATACACAAAAGGCAATGGCGAGCATACCAAGAAGAACTAGTAAAACACCGTAAGATCCAGATTGTTGACTTAGTACCCATATAAGCCATATGGACGATGCAAAAATAGGGAAGGATAGGAACTGTTTAAATACGTCCATCCACGCGCCAGGTTTTGGTAGTACGCGACGGAATTGTGGTACGTACGATAGAATTAAGTATGGTAGAGCAAGACCAAACCCTAGTGCGGCAAATATACTCATACTGACAAATGCGGGTTGGGTTAGGGCAAACCCCATCGCAGCACCCATGAATGGCGCAGTACAAGGTGTTGCAACAATAGTTGCAAGTGTACCTGTGAAGAAAGAACTGCTGAGTGATTGTCCTTGTGTCAGTTTATTGCCGATATTACCAAAGCTGGTTTTGAACTCAAAAAAACCAATAAGGTTTAACCCGATAATAAATAAAAGATATGCAAGTATACCTACTATTATGGGGTTTTGAAGTTGAAAACCCCAACCAACAACTGTACCTGCCTCTTTTAATATCAGTAACACCCCGCCAATTGCCAGAAAGCTGAGAACTACACCTAGGGTATAGGCAATGCCGTGTGTACGTGCTGCTTTGCTTTCTTTATCGCTCATTTTTACTAGGCTTAATGCCTTCATAGACAGAACAGGGAAAACGCATGGCATTAAATTAAGTATAAGGCCGCCGAACAGGGCAAAGTAAAGCGCGCTAAACCATGTTGTATTATTGGTTTTCGCTTCAGCTTTTATAGGTGGTGTACTGGTCTCAGTATTCTCAATTTCAACTTTTGTTGTACTTGTTGTTATTTCGGGTGTAGCAGTTATTTCAAAGCCCTTGCTCTGTCCTTTATCACCTTTTATAACTAAAAGTCCTGTAAGGTTATCTATATTTTCAATGCTTTGATCGCCTCTATCATGGCTAATTTTTATAATATTATTTTCTATCTGTACGCTTGGTACGGAAATATGATTTATTATACCCCAATCTAAAGGGAAAAAGTCTAAATTATTTACGTTAGAGCCTTCTAAAATTGTAATATCCTCAGGCTTTATTGTTAGGTTTAATTTACCGTTATTTTCTGAAAATGAATACGTACCTTTGATTGGCTTAGCAATATTTGCGTACGCATTATTTATTATCGCGCTGTTGTCTGTTTTTTGACCATTAGGGTCGTTAAAACTGATTGAATTTGTGCTGTTTTCTGGAATACAGATATCATTACATACCAGCATATTAATATCTGCCGTAAGGTTTATTGGCCCTTTTGGTAATGTATCTGGGGTTTTCAGTGTTTGTAATAAAGTAACTTTATCGTAGTAACCGTAATTTACCAAAATATCGTATGATATTTTATCCGGGGTAGGCCATTTGATTTCACCTATTTCAAACCCTTCGGGTAAATTCCATTTTATTCTGACAGGAAGACCTGAATCACCGGGGTTTTTCCAATAGACATGCCAATGTGGTGCTAATTTTATATCTATAGCTATTGTTATTTCATCACTTGGCTGGATAAAATTTCGTTCCGCAATTATTGACGTTTCTGTATAACGCTCTTGATCTTCACTGGCGTATATAGGTTCTATCGATTGCGAAAACAATCCAAAACACAAAACAAGATAATATATAATAGTTTTATTCAACACAGGCTCCTGATCTATATCCAGCGAATCAAATACGCTATATTTATATCGTAAAGATTACATCTTATGCATTCTTATTCGCTAGTTCTTGATTTTCGTTACCAAATTGCACAGAATTAAATGAATATTCGTTGTAAGAAAGATTTTATATGCGCCCCACGATTTGGTCTCCGTCTGAACACCATATAAATACAAGCGTACTTAGTGATTTTATGCTTGTTGTGAAAGATCGTACGGGGAATGATTTTAAAAATTACGATGATTTATGGCAATGGTCTGTAGAGGATAAGGAAGTGTTTTGGGACATTGTTTGGGACTTTTGTGGTGTAATAGGGGATAAAGGCGCGCGTGTATTAGATAATAATAACGGTAGAATGTTTGGGGCGCAGTTTTTCCCTGATGCGGAAATAAACTATGCGGAGAATTTATTAAAAAATCGTGGTGATTCTGATGCGATGGTTTTCCGTGATGAGAAGGGCACAGAGCGGAATATAACCCGTAATCATCTATATAATGAAGTATCACGTTGGCAGCAGGCAATGAAATCATGCGGTGTTGTTGCCGGTGATCGTGTCGCGGGATATATGCCTAATATGCCTGAGACGATTGTTGTAGCTTTGGCGGCGATATCATTGGGTGCGATTTGGTCTTCTGCGTCACCGGATTTTGGTGTTCAAGGCGTTATTGATCGTTTTGGTCAGATCGAACCTAAATTATTGGTGAGTGTTGATGGTTATTATTATAACGGCAAAGTCATTGATGTTATGGGTAAGGTCAAAGATATTGTCCCGCACTTAAAAGGTTTGAGTAAAACAATCATTGTGCCGTTTGCGGGTTCTGGTGTTGAAATATCAAGCATACCGGATACGCAAAGTGTGGCTGATTTTATTGGTGAATTTTCACCGTTGGAAATTATATTCACGCGCGTTTCTTTCAATCATCCATTATTTATTATGTTTTCATCAGGTACGACTGGTGCGCCTAAATGTATTGTTCACGGTCACGGTGGTACATTGTTGCAACATATGAAAGAGCATCGATTGCAATGTAATATTAAGCCTGATGAGAAAGTTTTTTATTTTACTACGTGCGGATGGATGATGTGGAATTGGTTGTTTAGTGCATTAGCATCTGATGCTACATTGTTGCTGTATGATGGTTCACCGTTTTATCCTGATGGTAATGTTCTTTGGGATTATGCGTCTGAGCATGATTGCTCTTTTTTCGGTACGTCCGCCAAATATATAGAAGCAATGAAGGTAAATGATATTTATCCTAAAAATACACATGATATTTCTAAATTGCGAGTTTTGGCCTCTACGGGTTCTCCGCTTGTACCGGCAAGTTTTGATTATGTTTATGAACATGTCAAATCTGATCTGCACTTGGTATCTATTTCGGGAGGTACTGATATTGTCTCTTGTTTCTTGTTAGGTAATCCCGTGTCACCTGTATATCGTGGCGAAATACAATGTGCGGGCCTTGGTATGGCGGTAGATGTTTTTGACGATGATGGAAATCCGTCTCAAAGCGGATCGGGCGAGATGGTATGTAAGCACCCTTTCCCATCAATGCCGGTGTCTTTTTGGAATGATGTAGATGGATCGCGTTATCGTGATGCGTATTTTGATCGATTTGATAATGTCTGGTGTCATGGTGATTGGATTGAAAGAACAAGTACTGGGGGATATATTATTCATGGACGAAGTGATGCAACGCTTAATCCTGGTGGGGTACGTATAGGTACGGCAGAACTGTACGGACAAGTTGAGAAAATTTCTTCTGTTAAAGATTGCGTGGCCATTGGTCAGGAATGGGAAGGGGATGTTCGCATTGTTCTTTTTGTAACTTTAATTGATGGATGTGTATTGGATGATGATTTAGTTGCAAAAGTTAAGTCACAGATAAAAATCGGTGCTTCACCTCGTCATGTTCCGGCAAAAATTATAGAAGTGAACGACATACCACGTACAAAAAGCGGCAAAATAACGGAAATTGCAGTACGTGACGTTGTTATGGGTCGTCCAATTAAGAATGTAGAAGCACTTGCAAACCCCGAAGCTCTTGAGTTGTTCAAGAATATAGAAGAATTAAAATCTTGATGGTAATTACTGGGTATCGATATTTTAAATTTGTATCGATTTCATTGTTTTTCGCAATGTGGTTGGAGTTTTTTTATAAATTCGGTGCGACTTATGATCCTGATAATTTTATAGGTGCTATATTTGTTTATTTCATTTATCTGAGCATTATATATTTTCTAATAATTCGTAAATTTCATAGCCGTGTGAAAACCTTATTATTGGTCTTTGGGTTTTTGGGCTTAATGGCAGAGTGGTTTTTGATAGGTAACTCTCCGTGGGGTAATCCGCAGGCATTTCAATTAGGTATGTTTGTGTTTCATGCAGTTTATCCAATATGTGCAATTTCTTTTGTGTATGAGGATTCATTAAAAAGAATAAGAAAATATGTATTACGCATATTTGCAATATTTAGTGTTCTTTGCGGGTTATGTTTTTTAATAAATCATTCTGATTTAAAGTTTGCGGCATTTATCTGGCTGCCCCTTTTTCCGTATTTTTTTGTTTGTGTAAGATGTTTATTTTTAAAAAATATTGTAAACAACACCGAAGTTGATATATGATTTGTTGATGGTTATCGAACATAACATTGTTGTTGAATTTAGTGGGGCGTACACAAGTGCCCTTTTTGCGTGCGCGCAAAACGCAGCAGCAGCGAATGCGGCGGGCCACGCCCGCATATAAGCCCATAGCGCAAGAGCCGCGCATTTTTCCTTTTCAAATTTAAATTAAACAAAACGATAGTTTTTACTTTTGTTTTGATAACGTTATGAGATAATAAAATGACTAAATTACGTAATATTAAAGATACGAGCACACATAATATGAGTACCCCCGATTCCAGTTCTGAGCCTAAATTTCGTCCTGTTTTACATGCATTAACGGCAAATCCCGGTGCGGAGATGATGCGATATGCGGATGGTAAGCGTGATATGATTACATTAGGGCAGGGGGAAGGAGACTCTCCGACGCCCGATTTTATATGTGATGCCGTTGCTCAGGCACTAAAGGATGGTAAAACATTCTATGGCCCTGTTCTTGGCTCTGATGAGCTTCGTAAATGCCTTTCTGATTACTATAATAATATTTACGATCTAGATCTTCCCTCGGATAGGATATTTGTCACATCCTCTGGTTCTACTGCCATGCATTTATCTTTAGCCGCTTTGTTGGATAAAGGTGACGAAGTTGTTGCGGTAACCCCTATATGGAAAAATCTGTTAGGTGCGGTGGAGCTAACGCAGGCCAGTACAAAGCAAGTATCACTGGATTATATTGATGATCAGTGGCGATTGGATTTAGATAAATTATTTGGCGCGGTGACCGAGGCGACAAAAGTTATTTTGATTGTTACCCCATCTAACCCAACCGGTTGGACGGCACGTACGGAAGAGTTGCGCGCTATACTTGATTTTGCGCGTGAGCGTGGTATTTGGGTGTTATCGGATGAGGTATATGGTCGCCTTGTCTATGATGGTGTACGTGCGCCTAGCTTTCTTGATGTTGCACGTGAGGATGATTTGTTGCTGGTGGTTAATAGCTTTTCTAAAAGCTGGGCAATGACCGGTTGGCGTCTTGGATGGATTGTAGGGCCACGTATAGCAGAAGATAAAATACGTGATGTTGCTTTGTATAATAAGCTATGCCCACCTACATTTACGCAATATGGTGCTATGGCTGCGTTAAATGATGGCGAAGACTTTTTGAAAAAGCAATTAGATCTTTGGCACTCTAATCGTGATTTAGTAGTAGAGCGTTTTAAGAAAATGGGTAATGTAAGTATGTCTTATCCTGCATCAACCTTTTATGCGTTTTTCAAGGTAGATGGTGAAGATGATTGCATTTCTTTGACAAAACGCTTGATAGATGAGGCGGGGGTTTTGTTGTCTCCGGGTTCTGCGTTCGGGCGTGAGGCAAAAGGGTATATACGTTTGTGCTTTGCTGTTTCTGAGGCGCGTTTGACTGAAGCGTTAGATCGTATAGAAAGTGTTATTTGTAGCGGTTCATCATGAAAACGGTTGGAATTATCGGTGGTCTTAGTCCTGAATCCACTATGTTGTATTATGAAGGAATTAATAATGGTGTACGTGCCCGTTTAGGTGGCAGTCATAATGCACATATTATTATTAACTCACTTGATTTTGGTGAGTTCTGCAAATTGAAAGAGCAGGGGGATTGGGAAAAAATAACCTTGCTTTTATGTGCTGCTGCTAAATCTTTGCAGTCCGCTGGGGCTGATTTTATTCTATTGGCAACTAATACTATGCATAAGGTTGCAGATCAAATTGAGGAATCTGTTTCAATTCCTTTTATTCATCTCGCGGATTCGACGGCGCGTAAAATCAAGGAAAGTGGAGTTGATTGTGTGGGACTGTTGGGTACGCGTTACACGATGGAGCAGGACTTTTATAAATCGAGATTACATCAACATGGATTAAGGGTTTTAATTCCTAACGAAGAGGCGCGCAAAGATATACATAATGTGATTTATGATGAGTTGTGTAACGGTATTATTAACCCCAAATCATTGGATGTTTATAAAGACGTAATATCAGAGTTTGAGAATCAAGGCGCTCAGGGTTTTATTTTGGGATGTACCGAGATAACGATGCTAATTAAGCCGGAAGATGTTAATCTGATGGGGTTTGATACAACGCTTATTCATATTGAAGATGCGTTAAAATATATGTTTGAGGATTAAAATATGCGCGGTTATTTCGGTATTGGTGTTGAGGGTATTACAAAAGAGCAAAATGTGGGTACTATCGCGCGTTCTGCGCATTCTTTTGGCGCTAGTTTCTTCTTTGCTATTAACCCGTATGTCGATATTAAGGGAATGCGAAAAAGCGATACCTCTGACGCGTTTGATCATATGCCATATTATCAATATACGTCACCTGATGCGCTTGAGTTGCCAATGAAATGTACGTTGGTCGGTATTGAGTTTACTGATGAATCGGTTGAACTGCCAAGTTTTCGTCACCCAACTAGGGCGGCGTATATTTTAGGCCCTGAAATGGGTAATTTATCGCCGCAAGTCGTAGAAAAGTGCCATCATGTGGTGAAGATACCTATGAAGTTTTGTGTTAATGTTGGCGTTGCAGGGGCGCTTGTTATGTATGATCGTATGATTAGCATGGGGCGTTTTGCGGAGCGCCCGGTAAGGCCGGGCGGCCCATTGGTTGAGTACGAAAAACCAGCGCACGTACAAAGGCGCCGTGTTCGCAATAAGGCCAAAGATTAGTTTGATTTAGTGCGCATGGTTACGAACTCTTCGGCGCTTGTCGGGTGTATGCCTATTGTTCTGTCAAAATCATCTTTGGTAGCGCCGGCGATTATTGCGGTGGCAAATCCTTGTACTATTTCACCTGCTTCTGCGCCAACCATATGCAGCCCTAAAACCCTATTAGTTTTATTATGTACTATCAGCTTCATAAGTGTACGTTCTTCGCTGTTTGCCAGTATCATTTTCATTGCACGAAATTCTGATTTATATATATCAATTTCATTAGGGTATTGATCTTGTGCCTGTTCTTCTGTTAGGCCGACTTGCGATACATTCGGGTTGGAGAATACTGCGCTTGGTATGTTTTCGTAAGAAACATAACGTTCACCTTTCGCGTACAGCCTGTCTACAAGTGCATGACCTTCTGCCAATGCAACAGGAGTCAGTGCGACACGGTCTGTAACATCACCAACGGCATATATTGAGGGTATGTTGGTTTGTTCATCTTTGTTAACAATGATTGCGCCTTTTCTGTCGCATTCAACGCCAACATTTTCTAGTCCGAGACCCGTTATATTGGGGGTACGCCCTGTTGCGAACAATACTTGATCTGCGTCGATTGATTGACCATTGTCTAGATGTACTGTTACACCAGTATCAGTTTTTTCCACGGAAGAAATGTTGGTTTTAGGGTGGAAATTGATCCCCTTCTTTTCCATTTCTTGATTTAGGAATGTACGTACGTCCCCGTCGAAACCTTCGTTTAATATATTGTCACGTCTATATATAACATGTACGTCAGATCCGAGTTGGTTGAAGATGCCTGCGAACTCTAATCCTATATACCCTACGCCTGCCACGACAAGTGTTTGTGGCTTGTCTTTTAGATAGAATATATCATCTGATGTAATTCCATACTCGCGTGCTCCCTTTATATCAGGCACGGATATTTTGCCGCCTGTGGCGATTAGAATGCGTTCGGCGGTTATGGATTGCCCGTTCACTTGTACTGTATGTGGGTCTGCGATAGTCGCTGTGCCCCAATGTATCTCAACGCCTGAATTTTCAAGCATACGCGCGTATATTCCATTTAAGCGTTCGATTTCATCATTTTTCTGCTTTATGAATTTTGGCCAATCTAATGTACGTTCGCCAACGTTCCATCCGTATCCCTTTGCGTCTTGCATTGCGCTTTCGTACCCGCCAAGATATGTCATCAGTTTCTTTGGTACGCAACCGACATTAACGCAAGTACCGCCGTAAAACCGTTCTTCTGCCAAGGCTACTTTTACGCCATATCCTGCGGCAATACGTGCTGCGCGTACGCCCCCTGATCCTGCGCCAATTACAAATAAATCTACATCATACATAATTTTTCACCTTAATTTTTGTTGGTAAACTATTGTTCGTTATCTTTGTGTAAAAGATACATATTTAATATTAAGCGGCAGTCCAACCACCATCAACACGTAAGTCAATTCCGGTTATATTTTCTGCGCTGTCAGAGCATAAAAATTGGGCTACGCCCGCGATTTGTTCCACGGTTACAAATTTTTTTGTCCATTGTGCGGTTAGCAATACATCACGAATAACTTCTTCTTCACTTATCCCTCTGGCTTTTGCTGTGTCAGTAATTTGATTTTCAACAAGTGGAGTGCGTACGTATCCAGGACAAATGGCATTGCATGTTATGTTATCTTGCGCAACTTCAAGGGCGATTGTTTTTGTAAATCCCAATATGCCGTGTTTGGCTGCTACATATGCGCTTTTATAGGGGGAGGCAACAAGACCATGTGCGGAACACATATTTATAATTCGCCCCCATCCTGATTTTCGCATGCCATTGAGTGCGGCTTTTGTTGTGTGAAATGCGGAAGACAAGTTTATGGACATGATAGCGTCCCATTTTTCAGGTGGAAAGTCTTCGATAGGAGACACATGTTGAATACCTGCATTATTAACAAGGATATCAATTGCACCAAAATTATCCTCCGCAGTTTGTATCATATTAGTGATTTCATCAGGTTTTGTGACATCAGCGTTGATGTATATGGCTTTGTTGTTTTTGTTTTCGAGGTTTTTTCTGATGTTTTCTATTTCACTAGGATCACCGAAACCATTTATTATAATATTAGCCCCCTGTTGCGCGAAGCCCTGTGCAATAGCAAGGCCGATTCCACTGGTTGATCCGGTTATAAGGGCGGTTTTACCTTGTAAGCTCATGTCTTTAGTCCTTGCTCATGTAATCCAAAGGTTATTATATCTATACCTTCGCAATTAAAATACTGATAATTATAAATAATATTTAAACATACTAGACCTACTGTTCTTTTCATTTTATGATACGAGCTGCGTAAGTTCAAATACAATTGGTGTTCTCCTATGTCTCAAAAGAAAAAAGAATTTGATTTCCTAGTTCAAAAAGCTAGAAAAGCCCTTCCAGCCAAATCCCCTGATGGATTGGTTAAGATGCTTGAGATTCTGTGCCAGAAAATTAACGCTGATGACTTGGAGTTTTTTGATGCACAAATATTGTCAGAAATGGCAGTGTCTCATTGGGAAATGGCTAAAGAGCGCGGTAAGGGAGAACCCAAGCTTAGAATATATTCATCAATCGTTGAGGGACGAGAATATCGCAAGACTGTTATAGATATAGTCAGTGATGATCTTGCATTTTTGGTTGATTCTATTGCGGCTGAAATTAATAGGCACAATATTTTGATTGGTATACTGATTCATCCTAATGTCTATTCTACGTACGATGATAAAGGTAATCTAAAAGATATAACCGCAAAGGCGGTGGATGGCGATTGCCACAGGCAGGCGCATATTCATGTGCAAATAAATGAAACATTATCTGATCAGGCAATTAAAGAGCTGCAAGATGGTCTATACGCATCTTTAAATGATGTTTTTTATGCCAACTCTGATTGGCGCACTATGTTGGGTAAGTTAAAAGAAGCGTCTACTGATTTGAATAGTGCACGTACTAAACGACCTGCGGCTGAAATTCAGGAGTATTGTGCGTTTCTTGATTATTTATATGACAACAACTTTACCCTTTTAGGCTATAGAGAATATAAATTTGTAGATGGTAAGCATGGAGTTTACAGTAAGAATGTACCTAACTCTAGTTTGGGGTTGTTGCATAATGATGTTAGTCCAGCATATATAAGTGAAACAGAAGAGGGGCTGCCACGCAATCTGCAAGAGCTCCGTCGTCAGTTACCACCAGTTTCTGTATCTAAAACTAATAGATTAGCAACTGTCCATAGACGAGTTCCTATGGATTGTGTCGCGGTTAAGGTTTATAATGATAATGGCGACATTGTAGGTGAGAAGCTTTTCCTTGGTTTGTTGACTTCTGTGACCTATTCCAGAAGTGTTAGCGATGTTCCTTATCTTTGTGCGAAGGTTGAAGAAACGATAAGGATATCAGGGTATATTGAAGGTACGCATGACTGTAAGGCCCTGCGTCATATTTTAGAAAAATACCCTAGGGATGAGTTATTCCAAATTGACCCCAAAGAATTGTTGAAAATATGTCAAAACATAATTCGTTTGCAGGAACGACAGCGCATCGCGTTATTTATGCGTACTGACCCATTTGGGCGTTATATATCTTGTCTGGTTTATATACCTAGAGACCGCTTCGGGACAAAACTAAGAAAAGATATTCAGGAAATTTTAGAAGAAGAAACAAACGGTCAATGCGCGAACTTTTATACTACATTGGATGATTCGGTTTTTGCGCGTGTCATGTTTGTTATTAATGTTAGCCAGAGTAACCCTCCTAAAATTTTGCCAAAACGTATTGAACAACGTTTGCGCGATTGCGGTCAGACATGGTCAGAGCGCTTGTCCCAAGCGTTGAATGATGCTTATGAAGATCAGGCGAAGATAACTGATCTGGCAGTACAATATGATGATGCATTTCCGGTATCTTATACTTCTACTTACCTTGCCAAGCGTGCGGTTTTTGATATTGAGAAGATAGAAGATGTTATGTCTTGCAATTCTATCGGTCTCGATTTGTATCGCCCTAATGATGTTGATTTGAAGAAAATAAGATTGAAAGTGTTCCAAGTAGGATCACCGGTTATTTTGTCAGATGTTCTGCCGATATTAGAGAATATGGGGCTTCGTGTTATTGCGGAATTGCCATTCGAAGTTAAGCCATTAGGTTCAGATAAATGCGTCTGGATTCATGATTTCTTGCTTGAAACTCCTGAAATAGAAGACTTTGTCGTTGTTCAAGATGTTAAAGAGAACTTTGAGAGAGCCTTTATAAAAGTTTGGGATGGTGAAACGAATAATGACGGGTTGAATCGTTTGGTGCTTAGTGCCGGTGCTAATTGGCATGAAATAACTATTTTACGCGCCTATGTTAGATATGTTAAGCAACTGCGCTTTCCGTTTAGTAGAACATATATAGAAAAAGTGCTTTCGGAAAACCCGAAGATTAGTCGTCTTTTGATCGATCTGTTTAGAGCTTATCATGATCCTGAGCATGGTGATAAGTCTGAAATATTGGTCGAAGCCTGTGAGAGCAAAATTATGCGCGAGTTGGAGCAGGTCAAGCTAAGTGACTATGATCGTATTTTGCGTATGATTGTTGAATTGATACATGCGACAATACGAACAAACTTCTTCCAAACTCAAGAATGTGGCAAAGCCAAGCCATGTTTGGCATTGAAGTTTGATTGTAGCCAGATTAACGATATGCCGTTGCCTAAGCCATTCCGTGAGATTTTTGTTTTCTCACCACGTGTTGAGGCTATTCACTTGCGCGGTGATAAAATTGCCCGTGGTGGTTTGCGTTGGTCTGATCGTCATGAAGACTATCGTACCGAGGTACTAGGCCTGATGAAGGCGCAGATGGTTAAAAACTCTGTTATTGTTCCTATGGGTTCAAAGGGTGGTTTTGTTGTAAAAACACCAACGAATAGCCGCGAAGAATTTATGGCAGAAGGTGTTGAATGTTACAAGATTTTCATTAGTGGAATGTTGGATATAACCGACAACAGATCGGGTAAGAAAATTATCCCTCCTAAGAATGTAGTTCGTCGCGACGGCGATGATCCATATCTGGTTGTAGCTGCGGATAAGGGGACTGCTACATTCTCTGATATTGCTAATGGATTATCTCAGGATTATGGTTTTTGGCTTGATGATGCATTTGCATCTGGTGGATCTGCCGGTTACGATCATAAGAAAATGGGGATCACTGCGCGTGGAGCATGGGAGTCCGTAAAATATCATTTCCGTTTATTTAATCATGACACTCAAAACCAACCGTTTGATGTTGTTGGTGTTGGTGATATGGGCGGTGATGTCTTTGGCAATGGTATGTTGTTATCAGAACACATACAGTTGACCGGTGCGTTTAATCATTTACACATATTCTGTGATCCTGATCCTGACGCCGCAAAAACCTTTGCGGAGCGTAAAAGGTTGTTCGACATTTGTGGTGGCTGGGATCAATATAATGAAAAGCTCTTGTCAAAGGGCGGGCGTATTTTCAAACGTAGCGATAAGACGTTAAAATTGACCCCTGAAATTCAAAAGCGTTTTGATCTGAGTGAGAGCAGTGTAACACCGGATTGTTTAATTCGTGCGATATTGAAATCACGTACAGATCTGTTGTGGTTTGGTGGCATTGGTACATATATCAAAGCATCAAGTGAAAGCGACGCAGATGCAGGTGATAAGGCTAGTGATGCTCTTCGTATTGATGCATGTGAAGTTCGTGCAAAAGTTATCGGTGAAGGTGCTAACCTTGGTGTAACTCAACTTGCGCGTATTGAAATGTCTGAAAATGGCGTAAGCGTTAATACAGACTTTTTAGATAATTCTGCCGGTGTTGATTCATCTGATCATGAGGTGAATATTAAAATTCTTATGCGCGATGTTATGGAGCAAAAAGACCATGCAATGAATCTTTCTGCGCGTAATAAGCTGTTGGAAAAGATGACCGATGAAGTTGCTGATCATGTTTTGAGACATAATTACCAGCAAGCACAGGCGATTTCCTTGATGGAAATGCAAGCACCTGAAAACTTACAGTTACATGATGAGTTTATTCAGGATATGGAACGTGAAGTTGGTCTTAATCGAGAAATAGAAGGACTACCTGATCAAAGTATTATCCAAGAAAGATTGCGCATGGGTAAGGGACTTACACGTCCTGAGCTTTGTGTGGTTTTTGCATATGCAAAAATTAACCTGACGCAAGATCTTTTAAATTCAGATATTCCTGATAGTCCGGAAATGAATTATTGGATTATGGATTACTTCCCGGATGTATTGGGTAAGAAGTATGAGAAAGAAATATTACGTCACAGGTTGAAGCGTGAAATTATCGCGACGATGATGGCGAATTCATTGATTAATCGTATGGGCCCTACATTCTTGAAGTCTCGTATGAATAAAACCGGTGCAACTGTTAATGATATTGCGCGTGCATATATTATCGTTAGGGATGCGTTTGGTTTGCGTCCGTTATGGGACAGTATCGAGGACTTGGATGGCAGCGTACCAGCGCAGGTGCAGCTTAAGGCTATGCGTGAAATCGTTCACCTTTCAGAATATGGTATAACTTGGTTCTTAACACGTTTAGGGCGTAATTTGGACATCAATAAGGATGCTAAAGAATTTGGTGCAGGCGTTAAGGTGTTGTCTAAAGAGTTGGATAAATTAGTTCCGGAGAGCCTGCAAACAACAATAGCTCAACGTCAAAATGTCGCTGTTTCCGATGGGTTACCAGTAGAATTAGCACGTCAAATCGCATTGATGCCTGTTTTGTCTTCTGCATGTGACATAATACGTATAGCAACAGAACAAAAAGTAGATTTGAAGGTTGCTGCACAGACATACTTCTATGTTGGTGAGCGTTTCCATTTGGATTGGTTGCGTCAAAAAGCGCGTTTCTTGCCGCAGGGTGATTATTGGCAAAGTGAGGCTGCTAATGGTTTGATGGGGCAGCTTTACGGATGTCAGGCTGGCCTTACTGTTCGTGTTTTACGTGATGTCGGTAAGAAGGTAAAAGATGGTTCTGTGTTTGATGCTTGGCTGGATAAGAACGAGCACCATGTAACGCAATTAGATCCTCTTTTTGCTAACCTACATCGTGCAGGTACAATTGATTTAACAATGTTGACAGTTGTTGAGCAGCGCTTGCGTAATCTATGCATTTAGTTCCGTTGTAAGGATCTTATACACTTAGTATTATTAGCACGAGAATGCCGGTTACTTGATTGGATTTAAAAATGGACAGGGAGCTTTGCTGACTGGCCGTGTTCCATGTGTATATTTGCCATGTTAGGTGCATGATTGGTATTATTGCTATGGCGTGTTTTATTGATAACCCATGTTCCGTAGCTTGTGCGCATAATATGGATGTAATGCTGAGTGTGTAGAATACAGATATCCATAATTTGCTGTTTTTTCCAAACTTTAATGCCGTGGATTTTATTCCTGCCATTAAATCATCTTCTTTATCTTGGTGCGCATAGATTGTGTCATAGCCAAGTGTCCAGAATATCCCACCCAAATACAGTAAAGCTGCAGATATTGTGATTTCGTTGGTAATTGCACAGTACCCCATTAATGCGCTGAAATTAAAGGTTAGCCCAAGGAACGCTTGTGGCCACCATGTAATTCGTTTCATTAGGGGGTATGATATTATTAGTGGAATACTGAATATGCCTAATATTATGGTTGTTGTGTTAAGTTGTATTAATATAGCAAGCCCTATAAGCAACAATGTAGCCATAAATATAGTGCCCTTGATGGGCGTTATATCACCACTTGCGATTGGCCGGTTCTTGGTTCTTTCAACCATTTTATCTAAGTCACGATCCCATAAATCGTTAACAACGCACCCAGCACCACGCATAATGATTGCGCCGATTACAAATAATAATGGTATATAGTACTCGGTAGGTCTTAGGTTTAGTATGCCATTTGACGCCAAAGATATTCCCCATAATCCCGGTAAAAGCAGCAACCAAATTCCGATAGGTCTGTCCAAACGCATTAAGTATGCATATGGACGTGTTGAAGTGGGTATAAACTTCTCAATCCATACAAGTCTCTTGATATCAGTGTGGTCTTTGGTGTTTATTGTTTTTGTCATGGAAAATTTATACAAGTATACGCGCCTATATATCAACGCACCATTTTCGCAAAATGAAGAAATTCTTTTGAATTCTAATCATTCCCATTATCTAAAGAATGTCTTGCGCAAGGGTTCTGGGGATTTTCTGCGTGTGTTTAATGGTGTGGATGGTGAGTGGCTTGCACGTATTGATGATATTAAGAAGAAAAATGGTGTTGCCATTTTAACACAGAAGGTAAGGGAGCAGGGTGAATCAAGACCTCCTTTGTTGTTGTTTTTTTCACCAATTAAAAAGCAGCGAATGGATTTTTTAATAGAGAAATCGGTGGAGCTTGGCGTTACAGAATTGTATCCGGTTATATTTAACAGAACAGAAAACAGAAAGATAAATGAGGAGCGTATTTGTTCTCAAATTATTGAAGCATCAGAGCAATGCGAGCGTTTGGATGTGCCGACTTTGCATCCAATTCAAAAGTTATCGGAAGTTTTGTCGCGCAAGGGGGGTGTTGTAGGAGGCATTCCTTTAATGGTTTGTCTGGAGCGTGATAATGTTAGTGTTCCGCTATCTTCATTATCATATGATGGTGGTTGTGCATTTATGGTTGGGCCTGAAGGTGGCTTTGATAGTGATGAGGTTTCTTGTTTGAAATCTGATAAAGGGATGAGCTTTGTAAATTTGGGTGATGATATATTAAGGGCGGAAACGGCGGCCGTTGCGTGTCTTTCATATGCAAAAATGGTTACTTCTAAGTAGATAGATTGAAAAAAACTAAAAATCACCCTGTTCAATACTGCTTTTTCAGTGGTATATTCTCGTTCATATAATCGGTATCTGTGTACGTATTTTCGATTTTTACATAAAAAACAAGAAGATTTTATAATGAATAAAGCAATATTATGTATGATGTTAACAGTTTTTGCAGGTGGTATAGCTCTGCTTAACCCAGCTTTGGCAAATGAGCCTGTTAATTGGAATCTAGGTTTGCAGCCTGCTGCTACTTCCTCGGCTGAGCGTATTAACGATTTTCACAATCTTCTTCTGATTGTTATATCTTTGATTACTGTGTTTGTTACAGTTTTGTTGGTGTTTGTTGTCTTGCGTTACAATAGACATGCTAATAAGACGCCATCTAAGGTTACGCATAATGTTATGTTAGAGATAGTTTGGACTGTCGTGCCAATAATTATTCTTATTATTATTGCTATTCCTTCGTTTAAAACTTTATATAAAAATGACCGTATTGCAGAACCTGAAATGACATTGAAAATCACAGGGTATCAGTGGTATTGGGGATATGAATACCCTGACCAAGATGGTATTTCTTTTGATGCGCGTATGGTCGCGACAGAGGATTTAGGGCCAAATCAAAAGAGACTTTTATCTACTGATAATGTTGTTGTTCTGCCAATAGATACTGATATTTCAATTCTGGTTACTTCTAATGATGTTATACATGCATGGGCAATACCGGCATTTGGTGTGAAAATTGATACTGTACCCGGACGTACTAATGAAACTTGGTTTCGTATAGATAAGCCCGGAATATATTATGGCCAGTGTTCTGAGCTATGTGGTAAGGATCATAGCTTTATGCCTATTGAGGTTCACGCCGTAAGTAAAGAAGAGTTCAAGGCATGGGTAATGCGCGCGAAAGAAGAATTCGCGGCGAATGATAATGTCGTTGAAAATATTAAGTTAACTGCGTTACAGCATTAATTTCTACCGTTAAAAAAGAGAGAATAAGTAATATGAGTGATCACAAACCGGGATTTTTTACACGTTGGTTTATGTCTACAAACCATAAAGATATTGGTACTCTTTATATAATATTTGCTATTGTCGCCGGTCTTGTCGGTGGCTTGTTCTCTATGTTTATGCGACTGGAGCTAGAACAGCCAGGTGTGCAATATTTCCTTGATTCTGCTGGTGGTGTTGATGGCCATATGTGGAATGTTGTAATTACTGCACATGGTTTAATTATGGTGTTCTTTGTGGTTATGCCGGGATTAATCGGTGGGTTTGGTAACTGGTTTGTTCCCTTAATGATTGGTGCGCCTGATATGGCGTTTCCACGTTTGAACAATATTTCATTTTGGTTGATGGTTCCTGCATTTTTATTATTGGGATTGTCCACTGTTATAGGTGGTGGGGCAGGTACCGGTTGGACCGCATATCCACCATTATCGGGAAGTGCGTTTGGCCATGACGGAATGTCAGTTGATTTGGCTATATTTGCGCTTCATCTTGCGGGGGCTAGCTCTATTTTGGGTGCGGCTAATTTTATTACAACTATCTTTAATATGCGTGCACCTGGTATGACCTTGCACAAAATGCCACTATTTGTTTGGGCTATGTTGGTGACTTCTTTCCTACTTGTGCTGTCATTGCCTGTTTTGGGTGGTGCAATAACAATGTTGTTGACTGATCGTAACTTTGGTACTTCGTTCTTTAATCCTGAAGGTGGTGGTGATCCAATATTGTTCCAGCATCTGTTTTGGTTCTTTGGACATCCTGAGGTTTACATTATGATTTTGCCGGCGTTTGGTATTGTTTCGCATATTGTGTCTACATTCTCTCAAAGACCTATATTTGGTTATCTAGGAATGGCATATGCCATGGTATCTATTGGTGCCGTTGGGTTTGTTGTTTGGGCGCATCACATGTTTACAGTTGGTATGAGTGTTGATACGCGGGCTTATTTCACTGCGGCGACATTGATTATTGCGGTTCCGACAGGGATTAAAATATTCTCATGGATTGCTACAATGTGGGGTGGCTCTATATCTTTCAAAGTACCTATGTTGTGGGCGATTGGATTCATATTCTTGTTCACTGTTGGCGGTGTTACTGGTGTTGTTCTTGCCAATGGTGGAATGGATGTCGCGTTGCATGACACATATTATGTTGTTGCTCATTTCCATTATGTTTTGTCTCTTGGTGCTGTGTTTGCATTATTCGCAGGATATTATTATTGGGCAGGTAAGATGTTTGGAAAAATTATTCCTGAGTGGATGGGGCAGGTGCATTTCTGGCTTACTTTCGTAGGCGTAAATATGATCTTCTTTCCGCAGCATTTCTTAGGATTGCAAGGTATGCCACGTAGATATGTTGATTATCCTGATGCTTATGCAGGGTTTAACATGATTTCGTCATATGGTGCGTATCTGACAGGAATTGCGACTATTTGGTTTATTATCGTTGTTTTTTACACGATTTTCTTTGGTAAAAAGGCAAGCGATAATTATTGGGATGTACAGCCACAAAGCTTTACTTTGGAGTGGTCACTTTCTTCTCCTCCGCCGTTCCACCAATTTGAAATTCAGCCAAAAGTGAAATAATTTTACGGTTAATGTGGTAAATAGAATATATGGCAGATGTAATTGCGCAAAATAGTGATTTGAAGGATGTTTATGGCGGGAAAGAATCCCGTGTGAGCGATTTTTTTTCCTTGTTAAAGCCACGCGTGATGAGCCTTGTTGTGTTTTCAGGTTTTGCTGGTTTATGGGTTGCGCCCGGTGCGTTTGAAATGCATCCGTTTTTGATTGTTATTGCGATGTTATGTCTTGCGGTTAATGCTGGTGCTGCTGGTGCGATAAATATGTGGTATGACCGTGATATAGATATGATTATGAAGCGTACGCGTGGTCGACCAATACCGATGGGCCGCGTTGATGCTAGTGAAGCTTTAACCTTTGGTATTGTGCTGTCAGTGTTCTCTGTGATGCTTATGGGGGTGGCTCTTAATTGGGTTGCTGCTGGTATTTTGGCATTTGCAAATTTATTCTATGTGGTTGTGTACACAATGTGGCTAAAGCGCTCTACACCGCAAAACATTGTTATCGGTGGTGCAGCAGGGGCATTCCCGCCAATAGTTGGTTGGGCGTCAGTAACAGGTGATGTTACTATAGAGGCAGTAGTTCTGTTTGCGGTTATATTCTTTTGGACACCACCGCATTTTTGGGCATTGTCTTTATTCGCTAACTCAGATTATAAGGCGGCAAAGATTCCTATGATGCCTGTGGTCGCAGGTATACGTGCAACAAAGATGCAAATGATTATTTATACGATTATTTTGTTTCCAATTACTTTATTACCTTATTTCATGGGTGTGTCTGGTGTTGTTTATCTGGCAAGTGCGATTGCCCTGAGCGGTTTCTTTATCTTAACAGCAATTAAAGTATATTATTCCGATGACTTGAAGCATGCGAGATTGATGTTTCGTTATTCGATATTTTACTTATTTGCACTATTTTTGGCGGTGATGATAAATGCCACGTGATGATTCCCATAAAAGCGAAATTCATAAGAAGAAATCAAAAAAGAACTATGCGGTTCTTGCAATTATCTTTGGTTTTGTTGCCTTGATTTGGGTTATTAGTATTATAAAAATGAGTGTTTAAAATGTATGAAAATCGATATCAATATGTTCCTAATGTTGTTCTTATTACAGGGGCAACGGGTGATTTTGGTAAGGCTTTTGCACATCGATTTGCAGCACTTGGATCAAAGTTAATTTTATTTGGTCGTAATGCGGATAAGCTAAAAACTCTTTCTGATAGTCTAAGTACGGAATATAGCGTCGAAACATATCAATGCGCGTTTGATATTAAGGATAAAGAGGCGATGGTTGAGGCTATTGAATCTATACCTAATGAATTTGAAAATATTGATTTATTGATTAATAATGCTGGTCTTGCTCTTGGTCTTGAGCCTGCGCAGGAATGCGATCTGGAAGATTGGGAGACAATGATTGCGGTTAATAATATGGCATTGGTACGCATGACTCGTCTGATTATATCGGGAATGGCAGAGCGCAAATGTGGTCATATAATTAATATCGGATCTATTGCAGGTAATTACCCATATCCCGGAGGGAATATCTACTGCGCGACTAAAGCATTTGTAAAGCAGTTCTCATTGTCTTTGCGTGGCGATTTGCAGGGTACAAATGTAAGGGTGACTAATATTGAACCCGGGGCAATAGAGACTCAGTTCTCTAAAGTTCGCTTTAAGGGCGATGAAAAACGCGCTGATGCTGTTTATGCAAATACTAATAACATGAATGCCGATGATGTAGCAGAAGCGATAGTTTGGAGTGCTACATTGCCTCCATATTTCAATGTAAATCGTATGGAAATCATGCCAACTGTTCAATCTTTTGCTCCTAATCCTATAGAACGCTTTGATTAAATTGAAATTATACTGTAGTGTGTATTAGTTGTTTTATTAATTTCGGAGTTTTTCGATGAGACTTTATACTTGTGTTGCCTGCTTTATTGTGGCTTTTGCCACTGTTCCTGTTTCATTTTCCTATGCTGATGATGGTCAGGATGACAAAAAGGATAAGGTTATAACGCTTGAAGAGGCAAGTGAGTTGATCGACTCTCTCCCTACTGCCGGTGATGCTGTTACTGGTACTGTTTCAACGGATGGTTCAAAATATTATGATATATATGGTAGACAGGTAGCATTTAGAGAGAGTGCAAAAGATCTGCGTGAATCATTGGATCAAAGACGCGAGAATTTTGAAAACCCACGTGTTGAGGCTATCGAATTATATAGAGGTACTGTGGGTAAGGTATATGCATCGGAAACTGAAGCTTATCAGAATAGTTTGGAAAAGAAGTCTGATGATAAAATGGAAATGGATAGTGATGAAGAAGAAAATGTAGAAGTTTCTGCTGTTTCATCTGATAATAAGAAAGATACTGCACCTGAAGTTGAGGTTATAAATGATGCTCAAGAAGATGCAGGCCCTGACCTTGTTGAAAAGCCTATTCCGTCAGACGATACAAGTGAAGGTGCACCAAAGAAAAAAGTGGTGATGCCTGAAGATGCCCCTGATTTTGATCCGGCTAATTTGTAATATTGAGATAAGATTTATTTATATTCGCAGTCCGTTATTTACGGGCTGTTTTTTTATGTAGGTTTTATTTCTTTCCAGAAACGCGTATAAGATTTTATATGAATAAAAAAACGATATCAGATGAAATTGTCCATGCAGGCGTGAGTGAAAATCACCAAGACTTGGCGAAGAAAAATGCCAAAACGGCTTTTTCTGTTGTGGCTATTGTTTGTTTTATGATTGGTCTATCTTTTGCGTCTGTTCCTTTATATAGCGTTTTCTGTCGTGTTACGGGGTGGAGTGGTACGACACAAAAAGCAGAAATTTTGCCAAATGTAGAAGATATTATAGATCGTGATATTACTGTACGTTTTGATGGTAATACGGCGCGTGATCTACCGTGGAATTTTCGTCCTGAGGATTTATCTGTAAATATAAAATTGGGTGAAAGAGGCTTCTCTAATTTTGTTGCTGTTAATCGATCTAACACATCTACTGCCGGAACGGCCACTTTTAATGTGACACCTTTAAAGGCTGGCAAGTATTTTCACAAAATACAGTGCTTTTGCTTTGATGAGCAAGTATTAGGGCCGAACCAAAAGGTGAATATGCCTGTATTGTTTTATGTTGATCCTAAAATGCATGAAGACCGTAATATGGATGATGTAAAGGTTATTACTTTATCTTACAGCTTTTTTAAGGCTGATTCCAAGGCATTGGATAATGCATTGGAGAAGTTTTACGATGATGAGTAACATTAACTAATGTGATCAATATGTGATTGTATATTTTTCCTTTTGGAAAGTAATTTGGTGGCCATTATCTGTGTATTTTTGTAGACCTTGAAAAACGCAGGAAATTGCGTAATACTGTTATATCTTTTTTAAAAATAAAGTTATAAAATTAATAGTTACTTTTCTCGCAACAAGAAGTTAAATTATGGCCGAAAATATAGAATATACTACGACTGGAAAACCTCACCCTTATCATATAGTTAACCCTAGTATCTGGCCTTTGGCTGCTTCTGCTGCGGGTGGTTTGTTTGCTGTTGGTATGGTGATGTATATGCATGAAGTTCACCTGTTTGCAGACCCTGCGAATGGTAATAAGGGTATTGCCGTGGGTTTAAATGGTATTTATGCGGGTGTTCTTGCGATTTTATTGGTTATGTTTGGGTGGTGGAGAGACGTTATTCGCGAATCTGTCGTAGAAAAAGCACATACACCTATTGCTTTGATCGGTATGCGTTATGGTATGTCTTTGTTTATTGCATCAGAAGTAATGTTCTTTGTGGCATTTTTCTGGGCGTACTTTAATGCGGCATTCTTCCCGACAGAACAGATTGGTTTTGTTTGGCCGCCCGAAGGTATACATACGATTGATCCTTTGGACTTGCCGTTATTGATGACATTAATTTTATTATTGTCCGGTTGTACGGTGACATGGGCGCATCATGCGATTTTAGAAGGAAAAAATGATCAGGTTGCCAAGGCTTTGGCGATGTCAGTTTTCCTTGGCGTGTTTTTCATGTGTTTCCAAGTTTACGAATATGTTCATTCTCACTTTGGTTTTACTGATGGGATTTATGCGTCTACTTTCTTTATGGCGACAGGGTTTCATGGGTTTCATGTTTTTGTAGGTACAGTATTTTTATTCGTGTGTTGGGCACGTTCAAAAAAGGGTCACTTTACCCCGAAAGGGCATTTCGGTTTTGAAGCAGCGGCATGGTATTGGCATTTTGTTGATGTTGTTTGGTTGTTCTTGTTCTTGGCTATATACTTCTGGGGAACTACGTTTGGTATGGACTTAACCCCTGCTGCTCAGTAACATTTTTAAATTTTGGTTACGTCTATAGGTGCGTTAATGAAGTTGCCGTTTTGGGGAACTATCCTTACTGTATTTGGTGTCTTTGTTTTGTGCTCTCTTGGGTATTGGCAATTGCATAGATTGCAATGGAAGGCAGAAATACTTGCTGATATGGACGCTCAATATGAAATTGATGCGCCAAACACATCTGTATCTTTAGATTTCACATCCGATAATGTTTCTTTTAGGCGGGGTTATTTAACGGGTATATTTGACTATGATAAATCAATAATGCTTCAACCTCGTGTTCATGATGGTGAGGTTGGCTATCATGTTATTACTCCATTCACTGTAGGGGGGGAGGTATATTCCTCTATTCTTGTTAATCGTGGTTGGGTTCCATTTGATTGGGAAAGGCCATCATCGACTGAGGGCGAGGAAGTCAAGATCATAGGTATGTTACGCAAACTGCACAACTCCAGTTCCTTTGTTCCTGAAAATGCCCCCGATGAGGATATGTGGTACAAAATTGATGTTGAGCAAATCTCAAGAATCAAGGGAATACAAGGTGTTTCTCCTAATGTTTTTTATGTAGAGGGTAATGCCGGTGGCGATAAGTATCCAATCGCCGCTGCTACGCGTGTTAAAATAAATAATAACCATGCCCAATATGCATTTTTTTGGTTCTCCATGGCGGTTGCCATGATTGCGATTTATATTTTGCGTTTTGTTGTTCCAATCGTATTTCGTAATAAATAATGCGATAGTTTTGTGGATGAAAGTTACTGAAAGCTATTTTGCATTATACCTGACCCAAGGCTTTCGATAGAATTATGCAACGTGCATTTTTTAAACTTAAGTTCTGTGGTTGGATTATCATTATGATTAAAAGATTTTTTATATTTTCATTCTTGGCATTTAGTTCAGTCGTGACTATGTCTGGTGTCGCTTATTCTGCTGCTCCTAAGCAAATTGGTAAATTTGGTGATTGGACAGCTTATACTTTGTCAGAGCGTGGAAGTAAGGTTTGCTATATGGTTAGCAAGCCCGTAAAAAGTGAAGGTAAATATACTAACCGTGGTGAAATATTTGCGCTGATTACACATCGTCCGTCTGAAAAAACGCGTGACGTATTTAGTTATATTACAGGTTATTCGTATAAATCTGGTAGTGATGCTACTGTTACAGTTAATGGTGATCGTTATGTGTTGTTCACTCAAGATGAAACTGCCTGGGCGCCTGATGCTCGCACTGATTCAAAATTGGCTAAATCTATACAAAGTGGTTCTAAGATGGTTGTTCGCGGAACTTCTTCGCGTGGAACATTAACTACAGATACATATAGCTTGAAGGGTTCGGGTGCGGCGTATAAGTCTATTTCCGGTGCTTGTGCTAAGTAATAGTTTTACTGTGTTGTTTGAGTAGAGTTGGTTGCTTAACGTCTGTGTTTTTTATCTTTTATCTGGCGTAATGTGTTCTAAAGGTTAGGTTTTTTAATATTAAGTTGTCATTTTTTTAAAAAATGATGGTTTTTGTTTAGAATGCTTGGAATGAATACAATGTTATGATAACTAATTTTAAATATTTGTTAACTATAATTAATAATGTGAATTTGCGTGGCGTGTATATGTCTGTGCAAATTATTTTGTTTGGTATTCTGGAGTAGAGCCGTGAGCTTGATATCTGTTGTAAATCAAAATGTTGCTCATTATCGTATAATACGGTTGCGCCGTAGGTATTTGTTTACCAGATCAAACCGCCTTCGTCTTCGTTATGTTCTCGGCCTTGCTGTAATCGGATCAATAGCATTGAGTAGTCTGCTTGGTTCTATGGGGGCTTCTGTTGCTTTTGCTCCTGGGCGCTCTTCTATTGCTAAGGTTGCTTCTCCTGTGTCTAAGCCTTCTGTTATTCTGGCATCTCTTCCTGTTGGTGATGTTGGTAATGAGGTTTCAAATTTGGATGGTGAATCTGTTGACCTTGCTGTCTCACCTTTATTGCCTATCTATGATGAAGAGGCATCTTTGGAGGGTGGTGACCAAGATAACAGTTCCGCAGATAAAGTTGTAATGGGGCCGGTCAAGCTAGATGACATGGTGGCGAGTGATAAGATTATTAAAATAAATTCCGGTGATACGGTTGGTGGGGCTTTGCAAGATTCTGGTGTAAGTGGTGCAGAGGCGTATCGTGCCGTTAAGGCGATGGGGAAATATTATGACCCTAGATCTGTTAAGCCGGGGCAGGCAATATCTATACGTATGGAGCCATCTGATAGTGGCATGAGGCTTTCGACCATTAATATGAAGATTAGTGCTACGAAAGGGATTGCAATATCTCGTGGTGATGATGGTCGTTTTGTGGCGGTTCTTGATGAAAAGAAGGTTGTTTTGCAAACCAAGGCCGCAAATGCGGAAATAGAGACATCCCTTTATGGTTCTGCTGCGCGTGCGGGCATTCCTGCGTCCATCGTTGCGGAAATTATAAAAATATATTCTTATGATGTCGATTTTCAACGCGATATTCGTCGTGGAGATAAGGTTGAGGCGTTGTATGAAACTTATGAAACAGAAGATGGTGATTTTGCCAGATATGGTAATGTTTTGTATGCAAGTTTGATGGTCGGGGGTAAGACTATTCCCGTTTATAGATATAAGTCCGATGATGGTATTGTTGACTATTATCGCGAAAATGGAACTAGTTTGAAGCGTATATTGATGCAAACCCCGATTGATGGTGCGCGTATGTCATCGGGGTATGGAATGCGTCGCCATCCGGTTCTTGGTTACAATAAGATGCATAAGGGCGTTGATTTTGCCGCACCGCGTGGTACGCCGATATATGCGGCCGGTAATGGTGTGGTTGAAAAGGCGGGTCGTCACGGGGGGTATGGTAATTACATACGTATCCGTCATAAAAATGGTTTGCAAACGGCATATGCGCATATGCGTAAATTCGCAAAAGGCATGTCTGCGGGTAAAAGGGTTTCTCAAGGGCAGGTGATTGGTTATGTCGGTACTACCGGTCGCTCTACTGGCCCGCATTTACATTTTGAAGTTTTGAAAAATGGTAAACAGGTTAACCCTAAAAGTGTCAAATCTTCGGGTGGTGAGAAGCTAGCTGGAAAATCTTTGCGTAATTTCCAAAAAGAGATTTCTATTATTAAGCAAAAATACGCCAATTTGGGTGATGGTGTTAAGTTGGCGCAGAGCTCAGGTTCTAATTGATTGGTTATGTGTCCGTTGATTTTCCCTGCATAGTCAGGCTTTGTATTGCCGCCTTAAAATTTATTTATAGATTTGCGTTTTAGCATTGAGAATTTAATGACAACTGTGTAAGGTGTCATAGGTTTTATATGCATGCGGCTTTGCGTTTAGTTAGTAAAGTTTAAAAAGTTCCGTCGAGCTGCAAGCATTAAATAGTTAATTTATGCGCAATTGCGCCACTCTTTTATGCTTACGTCATAATTGAGCAGGCTGCCGTATGCGAGAACGGAGAATATAATGTCTAAAAAAATGCTTATTGATGCAACACACAAGGAAGAAACGCGTGTTGCCATCACTGATGGAAATAAACTTATAGAATATGATTACGAAAGCCAAAGTCGTAAGCCTTTGAAAGGTAGTATATTTTTGGCGAAAGTTACACGGGTTGAGCCCTCCTTGCAGGCGGCATTCGTTAATTTCGGTGGTAATCGTCACGGGTTTTTACCATTTTCAGAAATACATCCTGATTATTTTAAAATTCCAGTTGCTGATCGTGATGCTTTGATAGCTGAACAAGAAGCCCTTATCCAAGAGCATGATGAGGAGGAGGCTCTTGAAGATGAGGTCGTGGATGAAGATGATGGCGGTAATAGCGAAGATGATGATGGTGATGGTGATGATATTGGCGAAGAAGGTGAAGCATTAGATAATGTTTCTGATAGCGCTGATGAAATTGCGGTTGATGTTGATAATCCTGCGGTTAAGAAGAGGGGGAGAAAACCTTCTAAAGCAAAAAAAGAAGATAGTGATGAAGGTAAAGAATTAGTATCTAAAGACGAAGATGCTGAGGCAAAGCAAACTGAAGAAGTTAAAGATTCTGTTGATGTGAAAGCGGATGATGAATCCTTGGACCCTGAAGCTGCGGGCGATGTAGATGGTAATGTTGCTCTGCCGGTAGAAGGTGAAGTAGTAGAAGAAGCAGAAAATTCGGCAGAAAATCAAGATCAAGACGGTAATAAGAAAAACAATAGCCGTGGTGGTCGTGGTAGAGGACGTGGTCGTGGTCGTAACAAAAGATCACAATACCGTAATCGAAATGTTGAAGTAGTAGGTGGTGAGGAAAGTGACGATTCTCAACGTTTTCGTTTTAATCTTCGTCGTAAATATAAAATACAAGAGGTTGTGAAGCGCGGCCAAATTATGCTGGTTCAGGTGAATAAAGAAGAGCGCGGTAACAAAGGTGCTGCGGTTGGTTCTTATCTTTCACTTCCGGGACGTTACTGTGTTTTGATGCCAAATAGCCCGCGTGCAGGTGGTGTAAGTCGTAAGATTGCAAATCAAAAAGACCGTGCGCGTATGAAGGAAATTGTGAAAAGCCTTGATGTTCCAAAGGGGATGTCGGTGATTGTTCGTACTGCTGGCGTTACACGTACAAAGGCGGAGATCAAGCGTGACTTAGATTATCTGATGCGTTTATGGAATAATATTCGTGAGCTTACACTTGAGTCGACAGCTCCGGCAATTGTGTATGAGGAAGCCGACCTGATTAAGCGTTCAGTACGTGATCTGTATACAAATGACGTTGATGAAGTTCAAGTTGCCGGTGATGCCGGTCATGAGACTGCCAAAGAGTTTATGAAAATGTTGATACCTTCTCATGTTAAGAAGGTTAAGCATTACAAAAATGGGCAGCTTCCTTTGTTCAACCGTTTTCAAATTGAAAGCCAAATTAACGAAATTGGTCAACCTGAGGTTCGTCTAAAGTCTGGTGGTTACCTTGTTATTAACCCGACAGAGGCTCTGATTTCTGTCGATGTTAACTCTGGTAAGGCTACGAAGGGTCGCCATATTGAAGAGACTGCGTTGAAAACCAACCTTGAAGCAGCCGAAGAAGTGGCGCGCCAGTTAAGATTACGTGATTTAGGTGGTCTGGTTGTTATTGACTTTATTGATATGGAGCACCGTGGTAATAACGCAAAGGTAGAGCGTCGTATGAAGGAGGCTTTATCTTCTGATCGTGCGCGTGTTCAAGTTGGTCGAATATCTTCGTTCGGATTGATGGAGTTATCAAGGCAAAGGTTGAGCCCTAGCTTAACTGAGGCGCAGTTTGAGCAATGTAGTAATTGTTCAGGAATAGGTCTTATCCGTACCGATGAGGCAATGTCTGTTATTGTTCTTCGTGCAATTGAAGAAGAAGGAATTCGCAAGAGAGCAGCGCAAATTATTGTTCAGGTATCCAGCAGTGTTGCGTTGTATATTCTTAACTTTAAGCGCAGAAAGCTGGCGCAAGTAGAAGAGCGTTATAACATTCAGGTCTTATTGCGTGTTGATGACGATATTGCGGCATCTGATTACCGTGTTGAGGTTTCTAAGCCTGCTGTTGCTGCGGATAAGAATCAGGAAAAAGCACAAGATAAAGAAACTGATAATGAGGGCTCCGACGATAAAGAGGAGGATTCACCTCGTCGTCGTCGTGGTCGCCGTGGTGGACGTAACCGTAGTAACCGTCCTGATAATGCTCAAGAAGAGAGCGATGTGCAAAATGAAAATGTAGAAAAAGCACAAGAAAAACCAAACGGTGAAGAAAACACACCTGAAGAAGTTAAGGACGAAAAGGAAAGCAAACCTAAGCGTCGTGGTCGTCGTAAAAAGGCAGATCCGGTTGTTAAGGAATCTGTTTCTGAGGCAGAGGATTCTAATGCTGATGTAAAGGCTGACATTCCTGCTAATGACGATAAGGATGCAGAAGAAAAGCCTAAGAAGCCTGTAAGAAAGCGTCGTTCACCTGTTAAGAAAAAGAAGGTTGAAGATCCTTCTGCGGATGATGCGCCTACTGTTTCTGCTCCTTCTCCTGCCAAAGAAAGCGTTAATTCTGATGATGTTTCAAAGGATAAAGAAGCAGAAAAGAAAGCGCCTTTGTCAAAGAAGGATGATGAACCGTCAGAAGCAAGTTTGCACGAGACAGTTAATCAGGCACCTAAGAAGAAGAAAAAGGGATGGTGGAATAGGTAATATCTATAATTCCAAGCTAAGTTAAAAATAAAGGACGGGTTTTCCCGTCCTTTTGTGTTGTGTGATGTTTGTTTTAAGTTTGAATATATTTCAGATGAAATAATACTTACTTTCTCCAGTTTTTTAGACGTTTACAGGCCTCAATAATGTTTTCCTGACTATCCGCGTAACAAATACGTATGTTGTTATGTCCGCGTGTTAAATCGAAATCTACGCCTGGTGTGGTTGATACCTTAGCCTCGTTCAGTATTTTTGTGCATAGTGCTTCGCTGTCGTTACTGAAGTTATGGACATTTGCATATACGTAGAATGCACCAGCGGCGTTTGTAATATCAGTAATACCGGCCTTAGGAAGTTCGTTAATTAGAATCTCTCTATTTTTTTTGTATGATTCAACGTACTTATCCAAGACATCGGTGTGATCGAAGATTTTATATGCCAAGTGTTGTGATATTGTAGGGGCGGATACAAATAAGCTTTCTGATAGTTTTTTGGCGTTATTTCTCAATTCATCAGGCAGTATGCTCCATCCTAATCTCCAGCCCGTCATGGCAAAATATTTTGAGAATGTATTTAACACTATTGCATTTTTAGAAAATTTGCGTGCTGTTTGTGCTTTTTCTTCATATGTTATGCCGTGATATGCTTCATCAGATATAAGCCTTATGTTCTTTGTGTCACACCAGTTGCATATGTTTTTAAGCTCTTCTTCGCTTATCATCGTGCCAGAAGGGTTGGACGGCGAGTTTATTATCATTCCGTCAAATTCTTGATTGCAATTATTTAAAAGCTCGAGGGTTGGTTGATAATTGTCTTTTGCATTTGTTTCTATCTCAACAATTTCTATATTGAGCGCCTTTAACATATTTCTATAAGCAGGGTAGGTGGGCGTAAATAAGGCGATTTTATCACCTGCATCGAATGCTGATAGCAGGCTTATTATGAATGCGCCTGATGATCCGGCACCAATTAATACGTTATCTGCGCTTATGCTGACATTGTAATATGATTTGTAATAATCGGCTATGCGCTCTCTTAGGGATGGCATGCCTATTGCCTCTGTATATCCTTGTCTTGGGTCTGATTGTATTTTTGAAATGGCGTATTCAAGTGCGGCCTGTGGTGCGCCGACATTTGGCTGGCCTGCGCCCATGCGTACAATGTCTATGCCTTGTTCTTCGCGTTCGTTAACTTGGCTTAATATATCTAATGCGCGGAACATGGCGACATCGGACCTGTCTGAGGTTTTCATTGTGTGGTTCATAATATAGTTTTATCCAAAAGAGATTAGTGTAATATCCTAATACAAAGCCTGAATTTTCTAAGTAAATCAAGAGTGAAGATGGTTGTCGGTAATAGTATTTGTGTTGTTAATATATTGTAATTACCTTTGATTACTTCTATGTGTTCTATCTTCTTGATTGTCGTAAAATTGCAGTGGTTTTTTTTTGCTATATTGTGTTTATCACGATACTATGAATTTTATATATACAAATATCAGAAACAAAAGGTTCTATAATGTTACTACGTTTAACTGCATGCTTATCTCTTTTTGCAATTACTATTGGTATGCCATATATGGCACATGCTGAGTCTGCGGATGATTTGGTAAAAGCGCAAAGTGAAACTTTGAAGGGTATAGTTTCTGATTTGGTGCCTACGTTAACACGTGAGGAAGCTGCGCATTTTATAGCTTTGTATAAGAATTATACATTATACAGCATGGTAAAAGCGGTCGATGCGGATGTTAATAATGCCGTTTCTAAATGTGCGGATAATAATAAATCTATGAAGGATGAGTTGGAAAACCGTTTTGAGGAATGGGAAAAGAAAGTTGGAACAACTTTGAAAGAGGCGCATGCTAACATTAATAACATGGCCATTTCGCAGAGCTATATACCTCAATCTAATCTTAATACTATGTTTGGTTTAATTGAAGAAATACGTGCTGTTAACTCTTCGCGTTTTGAAACGACTCCCGTCACAACACCTGAAGCGTGTGAGTTCATGATAAGTAAGATGGATGAAACAGAAGAAAGCATGGGACGTATGTTGAAGGAGACTTTGTCCAGTTATCCTAATCTTTTAAAGGCTACTCAGCAGTAAAGTCGTTTATATATAATTCATGGTGTAACTATGAGGATTCTACAGGTTTTAGCAGGTGCTCCACATGGTGGTGCAGAGACTGCGTTTGTTGACATGTGTATTGCTATGCATGAGGCTGGGCACGTTGTTGAGGTCGCTACGCGTGCAAATAGTGGGCGTGTTCCACGTTTAGAAGAGGCAGGTATTAAAGTTCATACATTGCCGTTTGGTGGCTCTATAGACATTTATACTCCGTTTGCATTGCGTAGAATTATTTGTGAATTCCGTCCTGATATTGTGCAAAGTTGGATGTCGCGTGCGTCGCAGAAGGTTACTCGTTGGCACAAATCTATGAATATACCGCGCTATTTGGTGGTTTCCAGGTTGGGGGGGTATTATAAGATTAAGAACTTTAAGAATACTGATTATTTTGTTGCGATTACACCTGATATCAAAAAATACTTAATTGATGACTGTGGTGTTAGTGCGGATAAGGTTACGCAGATTAATAATTTTGCGGAAACCGAAACTTTTTCAGAAAGATTAGATCGTAGTGATTATGGCGTTCCTGCGGATGCTAAATTGTGCCTTGGTCTCGGAAGGCTACATAGTAGCAAGGCTTTTGACGTCCTTATTAGATCTGTTGCAGCGTTGCCGGAGGTCTGCCTTTGGATTGCTGGTGAGGGGCCGGATAGGGATGATCTTGAAAAATTAATAGATGACCTTGGCGTGAAAGACCGTGTGAAATTACTGGGTTGGCGTAATGATCGTGCCGCATTGTTTGATGCTGTAGATGTTTGCGTGTTTTCTTCGCGTTATGAGCCGTTCGGCACTGTCTTTGTGCAGGCATGGGCGCAAAAAACAGTTTTGGTTACAACTGATGCCGATGGGCCTCGTCAATTTGTTCGTCATGAGGATGATGGTATTGTAACTCCTATTGATGATATTTCGTCTATGAGCGCGTCAATTTCTCGTGTTATTTCTGATGATAATCTGCGTGATAAAATGGTTGAAAACGGATATGATAGGTATTTACGAGAGTTTACAAAGGAAAAGGCAGTGCAAAATTATATTGATCATTTCCAAAATATAAGAAGTGCAGAAAATATATAAGTTTTTCTGGTGTTATAATTTGGTCATACTATATGCAAATTAAATTTGTAAAACTTTCCGGAATATGCAAGAATAAGCGTAACTTCGTATAAAACCGCAGAAAAACAAAAAATAATTAAGTAAATGTTTCTGTAGGTCGAAGATGGTGATTTGAAAAGGGCTGACGTCTGACAAAGGGTGAATAATGGCAGATAATAATGTAAATTTAACGCAAGAAGATTACGCTGAGGTTCAGGTTGAATTTGCTGTTCTTGCTTCTGCGCTAGGTTCCCCTCTTCCTGAAAATTTTGTTTATACTCCAGAAGCTGGTGTTCAGTTAAAGAATTTACTATCTGATGCGTTGGTTCAGGCGCAGACTGTTCTTGATGCAAAGGTTGCTGATGGCTCTATTGTTCAATTAGGGCCTATGTATACTACGGACAGGATGATATTGGCCGAAATGATTTCTGATAATTCCGGTGGTGTTATTGATTCTGCAACAGCTCTAGGTGTTATAAATGATGCGGATAAAAATGTTGCCATTCTTGATAAGGTTGTTGAGCAGATGGCTAGTGGTAATTCACCTGTTGTGGACCAGCCTGAAGTTTCAAGTTCCAGTGTACAATCAGAGAATACAGATGTGGTAGAAAATAAAACTGTTCCTGCCGTTGATATACCAGAGGATGTTCGTGCAGCGGTTATGCGCACTGAAACGGCTTTGGCAGCGATTGTTGAAACTCTTAATGCTAATGATCCTAGCCCTAATCTTCCTGCACCGGGTAAGGTTGATGGTGTTCTTGACGATCAATCGTTTAAATCATACGAACAAACTCTCGATTATATGAAACAGGCGGCTGGTATCACAGAAGAATTTCCAGGTTCTGAATATTCAGTGGAGATGGGTGACAAGCTAGAAAGTTTGGTGAAACTCGGTCTTGGTAGGGATCTAACTGCTGCTATGGCTACTAGTGATTATATTATGAGTTCATTCAATACGACTCCTGATACTGAGGCTGCTGTACAAAAAGTTAAGGACTTGCAAGCTAGTCTTGCGGCAGTTCCTGCACTATTTAATGATTTAGATATGCTTCATTCTAAGGGGGCTTTAAAAGCCGTTGAAATGAAAGAGGTAACTGTTTCTGCTCCTTCTTCTCAGGGGGCTGCTGTTGACGCTCCTAAAGATGTTGTGGTCGATGCGCCAGCTGATGTTCCAAAAGATGCTGTGGTCGATGCGCCAGCTGATGCTCCTCCGGTTGATGCGCCTAAGGGTGGTGCGTTGAGTGCTGAAGATGCAGTTAAGGTAGATAACGCTGTTGGGTATGTGGAAGAGGTTTTGTCCAGAATAGGTGGGCAGCTTGATGGACTTACAGGCCAATTTGGTGGTATTGCAAAGAATTTGACAGGTAGTGTTGTTACTCCGTTAACTGCTGAAGATTTGAAAGACGTAGACGCGAATGGCGTTAAGGTTTTCGGTGAAAGCTCTCAAGATATGTTGGCCAAGTCACTTATGTTGATGAAAACCATTGACGGGCAGAAAAATCCAGATGGTCTTTATACGGAAGATATAGGTAAGCAGTTAAAGTTCTCTCTTTTGACAAAGGACGACTTCTCTATGGTTAGGGAGGCTCTGGGTGTGCAGCAGTTATCTGCAGATGAAGCGAGAGCACTTGTTAACGCTGAGCCGCCAAAATTACCGGAAAAATTACCGGAAAATGCAACTGAGGAACAAAAGACGGCTTTTGTTGCTGCTCTGGCAGAGTTCAAGACATCCAATGATGCTTATATTGCTTCGCAGGCAAAAATTAAAGAAGCTAATGAATTGTTCAATAATTTGAACATATTGAAAGAGCACGAATTACTTAATGATGAAAAGGCTAAATCAACAACTAAAATGAATATGATTGTTGATGGTCTTGCCGGTGCTTTGGATAATTTTGCACCAGGATTTAAAGACGGTCTTAAAGATTTCTTTATGAATAGCGACTTCGGTAAAATGATTGCCGGAATTATGTCTATGTTTGGTATAAATGTTAACCGCCTTTGGGGGGATACTGATGATGCCGCAGCATTGAAAAATGCAGCAAGTGTCGTTGGCGATGGCTTTGAGACTGCTTTTGAGAAGATTGCAAAAGATGAAGGTCTTGATCCAGAACTTGATTTCGACAAAATTATGGATAAGGCTAAGACTGATTTCCAAGAAAAAATGGGTGAGTTTATTCCTCGTAATGCGATGAAGCTTATACTCGGTAACGATGACTCTAAGCAAATTGAAGCAGCATTGAATGACGCGATGGATCGTGCCTCTAAGGCCGATAATATGGCTGATGCTAAGGAAATATTTGTTAATAGGCTTGCGGAAATTGGCGAAGCATACAAAAATGATACAGATATTAATCTGGATGAGCGTAGTCAAGATATTGTAACTACTATTGGTGAAATATCTAGCGAGCGCCCTGATCTGGCTGTTTCCCCTAAAGCTGCGTATGTATCAGAACAGCCGGCGGTTGATGCTTCAACTATTAAAGCGGGTGATGTTCAAGTTGAGTTAGAATTTAATCGTAATGATAAAGATTTTGACCAAGATCCTTTGAGATTGTCAGATGGTCGTGTTGGCGCTATTCAAGAAGTTTTGCACGATAATGCATCTTTATTGGGATTGTCTGCTATTAATCCTGACTTCATGCATAAAGACGGCGATGAAAACGCGTTTACTGATACGATGACTAAGGAAACTTCCGGTATTTTAGAGGAAGTTTGGATACGTGCAAATGTTCATGCGATGATTGAGGCGGGTACTGAAGTAACTCAAGAAAGCCTTGATGCAATCAGTAAAGAGCAGCTTTCATCTGAAAATATGGGTGTAATATTAACTTACATGCATGACAAGGAAGTTCCGCAAGAAGATATTGATGCGTTTTCAAAGAATATGTTTTTGCTTGATAAGGATTTCAAATCTACTGTTGATGGCTCTATACAGGATGTTAGCGTTCTGGATCAATCGTTGCTTTGGGATCAGTTGTCGGCCAATGTAGCGCAATGGAATCCGTCTAATGTTGTTTCAGCAGACGTTGATACTAGTGCCAAGGGTGAAGACCCTCTTCGTGATCGTTATATGGAGTTCAATAAGGACAGTTTCCCGTGTGATGCTCCTCTATTCTATAAAGAAGAGGGTAGTGATTCTGTATTTGCATTGATACGTGTTAAAACTGATGGCCCTATGGATGCTGATCCATCTAACGACACTTTCAAGGTATTGGAACTTGAAGATTATTTGAAAACGAGAGCTTTGGATGATCCAGAAGATAAGGCGGCATTGCTTGATAATTACAATTGGAAAAATCCGACAACAGAAGGTATAGAAAGCGTTATTAATAATGTCTTCTGCCTAGAGGCTCGCCCTAAAGTAGATGCTCCGGCGGTTAAGCAGGATGAGCCTGTTATTACAAGAACATTCAATGATAGTGCATATGTTCATAAAACGCCTGAATCGTATAGGGATTTGCGTATATTGAATGTTGATCAAGCTGCGTTTCTTTTGGAAAAGCTTGATTTAGCTAATGACAGACCCGATATTATGGAGCGTGCTGCGAATAATCATGAGCACCCATTAAATACTTTCTTTGGTGACGCTCTTGGTTTGCAAGAGGGACACTCTCCTTTCGTATTCTTAGACCTTGAAGCACATGGTTTCCAGGGCAGTGATTTTGATGTTGTTATTGCAATGCGTAGCGGTGCAGACATTGAATTCCGTTACATCGATTATGATACAGATTTTATAAAGCCATTATCAGAGCAAAAAGCAGGTGGTGCAGCCGATATGGCGGAGAGCACAGCACCCGCTCAAGGGCCAAGACGTATGGATGACCTGCTACGTGTTATTGAGCGTAAACCGGGTGGTATTATGTTACAAGGACCTGTAGGTGGGTACACCCATATGTCTGCAATAGTTCCAAATGGTGAAGATAGATTGGGTCTTACGAATGGTCTTAAGGCTGTTTACGGATCAAATATGACTACACATGCTAATCAGGCTGCTTATGCTACGGGCTTAACGTTAAGATATAATGAGAGCTCTCGCTATGAGAATGCCAGAATAAATCTTCGCCAGTCTAATGCAGGCGCATTTAATGATAAGAGTGGTAGCGAGACAAGATCCGGTAATGTTGTTGAGATAGGTTCTGGTGCATCAGCTAATGATCGCAATATATCAGAAAGCAAACGCGATATCGGTGACGGTATTCCTTATGATCCATCTGTTCTTGATAACAATGAGCCTGATCAAGGCGCTGATCTTCAGTCAGGTACAGTTAAAGTTGCTGTTGGTGGTCGTTGATACTAGGTCTGTTTAGGTGATATGTGACACCCATCTATGTGATCGTCTACCATTCCCATGGCTTGCATAAAGGCATAACATGTTGTCGGGCCGACAAATTTCCATCCGCGTTTTTTCAGGTCTTTTGATAGTGCGATAGACGTTTCTGTTTTGCTTACTATTTCAGATTTTGATTTGGGTTTTATATGCTCTTTTGGTTGAAACCCCCAAAAGTAATTGCTTAAACTTCCCGCTTCTTTTGTTAGTTCTATGGCGCGTTGGGCGTTGTTTATTGTTGCTTCTATTTTTCCGCGATGTCGAATAATTCCTTCATTTTGCAGCAATAAATTAATTGCTTCATTGTCGTAATTTGCTACTTTGTAGAAGTCAAAGTTATCGAACGAAGCGCGAAAATTATTACGTTTTCTTAATATAGTTATCCAGCTTAATCCCGCTTGAAACCCTTCCAGACATATTTTCTCAAAGAGGCGGAAATCATCATGAACGGGTTGTCCCCATTCATTGTCATGGTAATGGATATATTGCTCATCATACCCACACCACCAACATCTTTGCTTTTTATCTTCTCCGGTTATTAGTCCTATGTCCGACATGAAAAATCCTCTATTATTCGTATGATAACTTTATCATTGGAGGATGGATGCTGCGAGCATTTTTAAACAGAAAAAAAACGCGTAAATTATCTGAAGTTAGCGATGTTAGGCTTGCAGAAGAGAAGGATTTCATCGAAAGAAGCAAGGCGCATCTTGAGGGACTTGAAGATATTCGCAAGGTAAAGCTTAAAAGCTATAACTGGCGTAAAAGGATTGCTGTTCCTGTTACTGTGGTGCTTACGCCTTTATTGGGTTATGTGGATTATATGTTGCTGTTTTTGAGTAGCGGGGATGATAGTGCCGGAGGCATAACGTTGGTTTTCTTGGGTATGATATATGCGTGGGTTACAAATCCTCGCCGTCAATATGCAAAGGCTTATAAACAGCAAATATTGCCTGATTTAGCAAAGCTTTTTGGGGACTTTGGTTATGATTTGAACGGCAGTGTAGACAGATACAAAATGCAGCCTTCCAAAATTGTTCCTAACCATGACCGTTGTGAAAGTGAGGATTATTTTTACGGCACATATAAAGGAGTGGATATAGAGTTTTCGGAAGTCGATTTCCAAGAGCGTCGCCGTTCCAAAAATCGTACTTATTATGTGAGTGTGTTTAAGGGACTTGTGATTTTACTTGATATGAATAATAAGAAATTTTTTGGCCATACGATGCTGGACAAGAATAAGGGCAAGGTTGGGGAATGGTTTAAGCAGAAGTCAAGTAAACTTAAGAGAGCCAATTTGGTTGATCCGGAGTTTGAAGAACTTTTTGATGTTTATACAAATGATCAGGTGGAGGCACGGTATTTAATCGATCCTGTAATGATAGAGCGTCTGAAGGGTTTGCAGGTTGAGTATGGCGGCGAGAATATGACAGCGGCATTTTATGATAGTAAGATGTTAATCCTTATCGAGAGTAATCATAATTATTTTGAGCCGGCTGAGCTTGAGATTCCTGCGACTGACCCTAGATCTATACTAAGTATGAAGAATGAGATAGGTGAGATATTGTCGCTTATAGATAGATTGTCGCTTTATGATCCTAGGAAAGTTCATGAAGGAAGTATGACTGATTCCCACATATAGAATTATAATTATTTTGTGTTTCTTTGACCTGCGTAGTTAAATAAATGCTGTACCGTAGAGCGTTTCGTTTATGCAATTATTGACATGCACATTTATATGCGCCACAAATAGGTCGTAATTCGCAAAATACCAGTAATATAAGGGAAAAACAGCAATGGCAGCGTATGAATATATTTATGTGATGAATGGCCTTAGTAAGGCGTACGGTAACGGGAAAAAGGTTCTCGAAAACGTAACGCTTAGCTTTTTTCCCGGGGCAAAAATAGGGGTTCTTGGCCCGAATGGTGCCGGTAAATCTACATTGTTGAAGATTATGGCTGGTGTTGATCAAGATTTTATGGGTGAAGCATGGTCAGCTAAGGGCGCACGTGTCGGATATTTAGAGCAAGAGCCTAAATTAGATCAAAGTAAAACGGTTGGTGAGAATGTCATGGAAGCATTGTCGGATGTTAAGGGCATGGTCGATCGTTTTAATGCAATTGGTTTAGAAATGGCAGAGCCTGATGCGGATTTTGATGCTCTTGGTGCTGAAATGGGTGAGCTGCAGGAAAAAATTGATGCCGTCGATGGTTGGGAGCTTGATCGAACTATTGAAGTTGCTATGGAGGCTTTAAGATGTCCACCGGCCGATTCATCAGTTGAAAACCTTTCTGGTGGTGAAGCTAGAAGAGTTGCGTTGTGTAAGTTATTGTTGGAAAAACCTGATCTTCTTCTTCTTGATGAACCTACGAACCATTTGGATGCGGAGAGCGTGGCGTGGTTACAGAGATTCTTGCTTGATTATCCCGGTGCTGTTGTGATGGTAACGCATGATCGTTACTTTTTAGATAATGTAACTGGCTGGATTCTAGAAGTGGATCGTGGGTCAGGTATACCTTATGAGGGTAATTATTCCGCTTATCTTGACGCAAAAGCAAAGCGTATGAAACAAGAAGAGCGTGAAGAGAATACTCGCCAAAAAACATTGGCTCGTGAGATGGAGTGGATGGGTAAAAGCCCGTCGGCTCGTCGTTCTAAGTCTAAAGCACGTATTAACTCGTATGAAGAGTTGTTGGCTGAGAGCCAAAAAACAGATATGAGGAATGCTCAGATAGTTATTCCTACGCCGCCGCGCTTGGGTGACTTGGTTATAGAGGCAGAAAATCTTCGTAAAGGATTTGGTGACAGATTGTTGATTGAAGATCTTTCTTTTAGATTGCCCCCTGGTGGAATTGTGGGTGTTATTGGGCCGAATGGTGCTGGTAAATCTACATTATTTAAGATGATTACCGGATCAGAGGCTCCTGATGACGGATCTTTTAAGGTTGGAGATACTGTTAAGCTTGGTTATGTGGATCAAAGCCGAGATGCGTTGGATTCCGATAAGAATGTATGGGAAGAAATATCTGGTGGTACAGATATTATAAAGCTTGGTAAAGTTGAAATGCAAAGTAGGGCGTACGTGTCTGCTTTTAACTTCCGCGGACCAGATCAACAAAAGAAAGTAGGGAACTTATCGGGGGGGCAACGCAATCGCGTACACCTTGCTAAGATGTTGAAAACAGAAGCAAATGTTATCCTTCTTGATGAACCTACCAATGATTTGGATACTGAGACATTGGCTGCACTTGAGGAGGCGTTAGAGAGATATGCCGGTTGTGCTGTGGTTATTTCTCATGATCGTTGGTTCCTTGACCGCTTGGCGACTCACATACTTGCATTTGAGGGTGATTCGCAAGTAACTTGGTTTGAAGGTAACTACCAAGATTACGAAGCGGATTATCACAAGCGTATGGGACATGACGCGGATACTCCAAGGCGTATAAAATACAGGCCATTGCGTAAAAGTTAGGCGGGTGTACGTGTCAGTTTTTGACTGTGTGCCTTGCTTTCAGGTATTTTGAATACTAAAAGTGTCATTAATATGACATAAAACTCGCTTTTTATATGTGAATGATGTTACTATTAGTCGTGATTTATCTAAAATTCGCTTTATTTGCGATAGATTATTAGACAAAAATGGTGAGTAAACAACGTGCAGAATATAAAAACTAAAGATGTCTTGATATATGCGTCCATGCCTCGTGTAGTTCCACGCGTAAAGAATTTATTTTCTTCTGGTTTTTCTTGTTTAGCCTTTTGGATGGCGCACATATACTTCACTGTTCGTCTACTGCCTGCAAATCACCCATATTTATCTTCGTCTAATATCGGGCGCTTTGGTGTTCGCCACGTAATAGCAGAAGCAGCATATAACCTGAAGTTTACAAGAAATAATATTGATCAAATATTTGTATTTTTGGGAGTGCTGACAGGTGTTGTTATGTTGTTGGCGCAATTTCTTATCTTGATTTATGTTTTGCTTATCTCTCCTGCTATGGCTTTTTCATGGTTTGATACTCCTGACCCTGCATCTGATATTGCTTATAACCTATTAGACAGAGTTTTTGGTGTCCCGGGCGTGTTTTGCTCTACTACTTCTATTGCTAACTGCACTAATTTCAGTGCCGGTGTGCCTTTTAATACTGTTGGGCCAACTACTGCTGCTTCTGTTTTGCCCTTACCTTTCCAATCAGCATTACATCAATTGTTTAGATATTACTCACTTGCCTTGTTGCTTATCGCTGTTCTTATCTTTCTATACTTTATCGTCGTTATTATTTTTGAAACAGCAACAAGTGGAACCCCATTTGGTCAAAGGTTTCAAAATGTATGGGTTCCTGTTCGTTTAGTTGTTGCTTTGGGGCTTCTTGTTCCCGCACCTGTTGCTGGTGTTGGTGCAACGCTTAACTCTGGTCAGTATATTGTGCTGTATGCGGCTAAGTATGGTTCTAGTTTTGCTACAGTTGGGTGGAATGGTTTTAATGATGCTGTGGTTGGGCATTCGGAATTTGGTGGTACAGCTGCAAGACCTATGGGTAAACGTTATTCGTTGTTTGCTATTCCAGAAGTGCCAAGTGTAGCTGCATTGGTTGAGGCCATGTCCATTGTTCATGCGTGTGCTTATTCTTACTCGCGTTTGTATGCAGAGACGCCTAATGATTCAGGGGGAACTTATCCTCCGGCAAGCGCATCTTATGTACAGCCGGCATCAGATACAGATATGAAAGTTGTGCCATTTTTAGTTAAGCATGTTTCAGGTAGTCAGCCTGCTGGTACTATCGCTGGAACACCTCTTGTTGGTAACCCTGCTCCGCGTTTACAGGTCACATATGGTGGTGCTACTGCTTCTCCTGACTATTTAGGGGCATTGGGTTTTTATTACGGTAGCGATATTCTTATCCGCTTTGGGGAATATAAGACAGGAAATGCCACATTTAATGACCATCCCGGTTTGGTTAAACCTATATGCGGTGATATTCGTATTAAGGTGGCTTCTTTGGCGGATCTGGGCGGTGCAGGCGCAGGTCGTGGTGGTGCTGACCATATGTTAGAGGGATACTATAATATGGTTATGAGGATGTGGTTTAATGATGTTAGAATGCGTCAGTTTGCCAGAGCCCATATCGTCGCGACAATGGAGACCAAAGCTTCGGTTATTACGGAATTTTGTTCGGGGTCTGAGTCTCCAGGATCGGGGAGTCTGTCAGGTCATACTAATCCTCCTGCTTTTGGATTTCCTAGCTCTGCTGCTAACTGTGAGGTAAGTCCTAGACCTTCTGCTGATTGGAAGCAGACAATGATAGCGCTTTATGAAGATGAACTAAGGGATTTAATAAGGCTGGCGTGGGGTAATCACGTTAACAATTCTACAACTGAGGATGCTATTGCTGCAGATCGTGCTTATGGCTGGGTTGGCGCTGGTGTCTTTTATAGTAAGATGGCTGAAACGAATGGCGGTTGGATAGACGCTGTGTCGCAAACCCCTTATATGGATCTATATCCTTTGGCAATGGAACAGGTTCGTGCGCAAAATAGAAAAAGTAACGAAAATGTTGAATTTAAACGACAATTTACTATGTCAACCAAGTCACCTTCAGGTCAGGAAGCGCCAGAGGGTTTTTCCTCTATGAGCGAACGTAACCAAGTCGCGTTAGGTCTTTCATCTGTTTTTTCATATTGGAACGAAGAGGTTAAAGATTTCGACGAAGCTGAGAGAATTGATTATCAGAATATTTTTATGGACTCATTAAATCTATTGTTTGGTACTTCAGGTTTGATGGCTATGCGTACTTCCAATGCACATTTACACCCTATGGTGCAATTAGTTGCGGTTGGTAAAGGTCTTGTGAATTCGGCTGTTTTTAATATAGCTGCATCAACAGGTGGTGCGTTTTTGGGCGGAGCGTTTTCTGCTTTGTCTTCTAAGATTAAGAAGTTTGGAGAAGCGGGTAGTCAAATCCTATTGTCTACTGCCTTTATGGGGTTAACTGCTGGGTTTGTGTTGTTTTATATTCTGCCGTTTTTACCATTTGTTTATTTTTACTTTGCTGCTGCATCTTGGATAAAAGCTATTTTTGAAGCTATGGTCGGTGTTCCTTTATGGGCTTTGGCACATTTGAGAATTGATGGTGATGGTTTACCAGGTGATTCTGCACAAAATGGTTATTTCCTCATTCTAGAAATATTTATCAGACCTATACTTACCGTGGTTGGTCTTGTCGCTGCAATTGTGATTTTTTCCACTCAGGTTCAAGTGTTAAATTTAATTTGGGATTTGGTTACATCTAATGTTGCAGGTGATGCTTCTAGTACTAATGCTGACGTATTAGACATGACATCTGCGACCGATAGGCGTTTCCAACGTGGAATAGTTGATCAATTCTTCTTTACCATCATTTATACTATGGTCTGTTATATGATGGCTTTGGCTTCGTTTAAGTTGATTGACAGAATACCTGATAATATCTTGCGTTGGGCAGGCGCAGGTGTGTCGTCATTTGGTGATATTAACCAAGACCAAGTTGATAGTTTGAGCCGTTATGCTGCGATGGGTGGTATGACAATGGGTAATCAGGCTTCAGGTGCAATTGTTAAATTAGGTGGCGGTGTCGGTAACGTTGTCGGTGGTCATATTGGTAAGTCTACTGAAGCTGGTCAGGGTGCTGCTAATGCTGCTCCTGGTGGTGCATCGGTACCTGCAAAGACATAGTGTAGTAAATATAGTTAGGTTTTTCTAGTTTTAGGAAAGAGAGAAATAATGTTTGGTTCAGTATTACCAAAAGGACTTTTTAGTTATAGTGTTATGCCGCAAATCGTGCCAAGAATGCGCGATTTGTTCATGAGTGGTTTTCATTATATTCCTTTCTTTATTGCAGTTGTTTACCAGATGGTAGGTCTGTTGCCACGTTCGCACCCTTATCTAAATCAAAATAATATTGGATTATATGGTGTTCGTCATGTCGTTAGCGAGGCTGCGCGCAATGTAACATTAAGTTTGAAGCACATTGATCAGGTATTTATATTCTTAGCAGTTATAGTTGGTTTAATACTATTTGTAGTGCAATTTTTATCTTTAGCAATGTTGTTATTCTTGCAGCCTGCTATGGCTATACCAACAACATGGGCAGGCTTTTTTACTGTGCCGTCGGCAAATAGACCACATGATTTGGCTTTTATTATGCTGGATATGGTTTTTGGTGTTCCTCATCCTGATTCAACAGCTGGTACGCCAATGGGATTTTTTGAATCTTGTATTGGTACTAGTGTTAATTGTATAGACAATTTTGGTACTGCGATTGCGCCAACAAACATTACAGGTACCGGTGTTACTGCTGCTACAGCAAATTTATTTGGTCCTTTTACACCAGGTGCATATAATAATTTTCCATTTCCTTACCATCTTGGTATTCATAGATTATTGAGCGTTTACAGCAATGGACTGCTTGTTGTTGCTGTTGCTGTTACTTGTTATTTTATTGCTACTGTTCTAGCTGAGACAGCTCAATCAGGTACACCATTTGGTAAGCGTTTTAATAAAACGTGGGCACCTCTTCGTATTGTAATTGCTTTTGGGCTTTTAATGCCTTTGAATACAGGACTCAACTCATCACAATATATAGTGCTTTACGCAGCTAAAATTGGTTCGGCTTTTGCTTCTAATGGTTGGGTATTGTTCGACGGAACTCTAGCGGAGAGTGTCGGTGGCTCAAACTCTATGATATCAACACCTAATGTTCCTGATGTGTCATCCTTGTTGCAGTTTTTGTATGTTGCTAAGACTTGTAAATATATTCACGATCATTATGAACGAGTTCGCGTTGCACAGTCATCTGTTGTTCCAGCAAATCCACCTTTTAGACCAGTTGAGGCATATGCGTTGTTTCAACATTCAAGTACCGCTGCTGATTCTTTACTTCTGGACACTAGTCGAGATTATGATGATATGATTAGTAGTCTTGATGACAATGCTAGTTCTGTTAAAATTAGCTTTGGTATTAGGGATGAAGAGGCTTTTCCTGAAAACCATTCTTTTGTGTCGCCAATATGCGGTCAAATTACCATGACTTTTCAAGATTCCAGAGATTATAACATTGCAGAGCCTGGCGCTGACTGGATGCAGTTTACATATTATGAGCTTTGGTGGCGTATTTGGCACAATGATGCTACATCACCATTACTTACTGGTACTGGACTTACTCATGTTGGAGGGGCAGCCGGTACAACTAGTGCACCGGTCGAGGGCGCTACTAACCGACGTGATTATGAGGTCGCTTTTAGAACAGTTCCTAGTTTAAAGGTTGATGTGCCTCCTGGAGTTCTAAGTGGTAATCAGGTGAAGCTTGATAGTGTTTATGTTAACAATGTTAAAGAAGAAGTTAAGAAGCATATACAGGCTGGTATAGAACGCGCCGTTTCAAACCAGAAACTTTCGGGTAGAATACAAGGAACTGCAGCTGATACAAATCTTACACACCTTCAACGAAGGGGCTGGGCAGGAGCCGGAATATGGTATAATCGTATTGCAGAAATGAATGGTATGGTTGTTTCCTCTACATTTGCTGTTCCTCTGGTATCAAAATACCCTGAGGTAATGGAAGATGTTCTTGCGCAGAAAGTTAAGTATAATAAAGACATTGATGCTCAGACAAAGCATAAGCCAGAGGTCGCCGGTGTTAATAGTTTGGCTGATCTGCTGGGTGGTGAGAGAGACGCTGAGTTTGCTACGGCGCTTTATACTGCTGAATTTGAATGGTCGTCAGGTGGTCTTGTAAAAGAAGATATAACCGGAAATGCATTTCTTGATGCGATAAGTGCCTTACTTGGACTTAACGGTTTATACGATTTAAGAAAGAATGTAGGAACTCATCCACTCGCTATGTTGGTTGGTGTTGGTCGTGCCTTGGTTGAGAGTGCTGTTAGATCATTAGGCTATGCCGCGTTAGGAACAACCCTTGGTGCTCTTGGTGTAGGTGGTGCGATGGGCGGTATTGCTGCTAACTTCTTTATTTCTGTCGCAATGATGGGGCTAACTGTAGGGTTTGTATTATTTTATGTGGTGCCTTTCCTTCCGTTTATCTATTTCTTCTTTGCTGTCGGTGGGTGGATAAAAGGTATATTCGAAGCTATGGTAGGTGCACCATTATGGGCCTTGGCTCACATAAGAATTGATGGTCATGGTATGCCTGGTAATGCTGCGGTTAACGGTTACTTCTTGATATTTGAGGTATTTTTAAGGCCTATTCTTACTGTGTTTGGTTTATTAGCCAGTATTTCTATTTTCTCTGCATTGGTTGAGGTTTTGAATAGTGTGTTCTCAATTGTTACTGAGAATGTTGGTGGTTATGATATGGAGAGTGAGTTTGCCGCGACAGCTGCAACTTCTACTTCTGATAATTTAAGGTCTAAAATCGATGAGTTTTTCTTCACTGTCATTTATGCAATTATCGTATATTTGATAGCGATGTCCTCATTTAAGCTGATTGATACTATTCCAAATAATATTCTTAGGTGGATGGGGCAAAGTGTTGCGACATTTGGCGATCAACGTGAAGATCCTGCACAAGGATTGGTGTCTAAAACTACAGTTGGATCACAACAATCACTATCTAAGATTGGTGGTGGATTACATGCTGCTGTTAAGGGCGCTGCAGGTTAACTTTATTATTAAGATATGAGTACATGGCAATAACACGGAACGATTTTTTTAAATACACGATATTACCAGGTATAATGCCTAGGGTAAGGGGTTTGCTCAGCTCTGGGTTTGCTTTCCTTGCTAGCCTTGTTGCTGTTGTGTATTACAATATTGGATTATTACCAGCCGGTCATGCATATTTAAAACATGATAATTACGGTCGGTTTGGGTTACGCCATGTAATCGCAGAAGCAGGTAACAATCTGGTTTTTGAACGTAAGAACATAGATAAGATTATAATATATTTTATAATTTTAATTGGACTGGCCTTAGTTGTCTTACAAGTGGTTTTGTTGTGTTTTTCTGTATTGGCAAGTCCGGTTTTTGCAGGCCCGTGGTCTAGTATATTCCTGAATACACCTGTTGGTCATAACTCAGACCAAGACATAGCCTTTATGGTGTTGGACAACGTTTTTGGTATGATGCAAGGATCAGGAACCGGAAGTGCAGTTGGTTTTTACGATTCATGTATTTCTGACTTACTCATTAATTGTATTGATATACGGGGTAATGTAGTTCCCTCTCCGACTGCTTACCCATTACCTATGCACGTTGCTCTTCATACGATGTTTCATTTCTACACTATGGGAATTGCAATGATTTCCGGTGTGATTATTATATATTTTGTTGTTGCCATTATTGGTGAAACGGTGACATCAGGTACTCCATTCGGTCAGCGTTTTAATCGCGCTTGGTTTATACCTCGCCTTATCGTTTTCTTTGCTCTTTTGGCACCTATCAGCGTTTCGGACAATAATGCTGGTATTAACGTTGCTCAGCTTATTGTTTTCTCAGTTGCTAAGTTTGGATCAAATATGGCGACTAATGTATGGCTTCAGTTTAATGATAATGCCGTCGGTAGCACAAGTGAGTTTCTTGGGCAGTCGCAAAGCCTGTTAGCGGAGCCGTCATTACCTGAAATTGGCGGGTTAACTCAATTTATGCATGTTGTAAGAATGTGTATGGTTGCAGAAAAAATTATTAACGGAATAGATGTATATCCATATTTTGTTAGATCTCACAGTAGTGATACTACACCTGTATTATTACATAATGGTTCAACGGAGCCTGGTGGAGCCGCTGCTATGGGGGGGACTACTAATGACTATCTTCCGTATAATGTTGTGCCGAACTTCTCCGATGCTGTAGTCTTTTCCAGATATAAAGATGTAATTTTACGTTTTGGTCACCGTAATCCTCCTGGTATGCCTTCTAACCCATCTGGTGTTATAGGAGCCCCGGCTGATGGGGCGTTACAGCCTAATAATAAGCCTGATGCGTATGATGAAGAATGGGGCTTTGTTCAACCTACGTGTGGAGAACTTCACTTCGAAATAACGTCTTTAGATGATTATGTTATTGAAGATATTGGTATTCAAGATGAATATCTTTGGGAAATATATGAGTTCTTTTATAACAATAGTATGGCCGATGAAACTGTCTTGTGTATGGCGCAGGCCATATTGCCATATGATCATGATCCTGGATGCGTTGATGTACCATATAATGTTACTGGTCAGTTTGATTTTACCTCTAATACTGGGTGGGTGACTGCCGCGGCTGCTAGGGCTAATATAGAGTTATTTAACTCTACCAGTCAGTTATTTCTTAATGATAGATTTTATGATTGGGGAACGTACAGTGTTATTGGTACTGATACGGTATATAATAGAATTCGTACCGCATATGACACATCAGGGTATGAATCTAATTTACTTATGCCAACAAGCGTTCGCGAAAGAGGGTGGGCCGGTGCGGCGTTATGGTATAATAAAATTGCTGAGCTAAATGGTATAGTCACGGGCGCTGTTAAGAATGTGCCCAGACCGTTTAAATATCCTATGGTTATGGAGATAGTTGCCGAAGAGCATAGGATGAATGATACTAATGTTTCTTATGCAGATAGATTTAACCCACGTTTGCAAAACGGACAGTTGGCTTCTTTATCGCGCCCCGGTGATCAATATATAGCTGCTGCATTGTATAATGATTATAATTTCTGGCGTACATCACATGTGCAAGAAACAGTTCATACGCGATCATCAAAGAATGTTATCGTTGACTTCATTAATGCTGCTTTTGGTACTGATGGTATATTGAATATTCTTGAAAATGAGGGTGTACATCCTCTTGCTATGCTAAGCTCTGCCGGTAAGGGGATTGTGGATGCGTCAATAGATAACTTGATTAAGGGTGCTGCCGGAGAAGTTGCGGGTAGAATACTGTCTGATGACTTTTTTGGTCCATTGGCAAGTACAGCAGGTGATTTCCTTATTCAGATGAGCTTATTAACACTGTCGATCGGCTTTATGCTTTATTACGTATTACCGTTTATGCCGTTTATCTACTTTTTCTTCGCATTTGCTGGTTGGGTAAAGAGTATATTCGAAGCCGTGGTAGCGATGCCGCTGTGGGCAGTAGCGCATATAAAAATTGATGGTGAAGGACTTCCCGGGCCTTGGGCAACAAATGGTTATTTCTTAATTTTTGAGATATTCTTACGTCCTACATTTATTATTGTCGGCCTGTTGGCAAGTATTTCGATATTTTCGGCATTGGTGGCCATGTTGCATGAGTTGTTTCATATGGTAACTCTTACTGCTACTGGTTTTGATATGCAGCAAATTATATTTGATTCCGCTTCTTTTGATTCAGCCTCTCCTACTTCGGTTTTGCGTGCGGGTAAAGATGGCCTTGATTATTGGAGATCACCTATTGATGAATTATTCTATACGGTTATTTATGTGATTATTGTCTATATGATTGGTTTGTCGTGCTTTAAATTGATTGATCAAATACCAAATAACATAATGCGTTGGATGGGTGTTACGGTTAGTACGTTCCATGAGACTTCTGGTGATCCTGCAGGTGAGCTTTCAAGCAAGATGTACAGAGCAACGCAAATGACAAATGCGCAGATCACGACCTCTATTGCGCGTATGAAGGGTATGGATTCTAATGCTGTTCAAGATCAGTTGCTGAAGGATATGGCATTTGGCTCTTCTCCAAGGTGATAACCTATATAACGGTATTTGAGACATATAGAATCCAACCGTATTGATATACAGTTAGTTAAAAATCCTTGGAGAATGATTTTTGATGTTTTTGCTTAAGATTTCTTGCGCAAGTGCTCTAGAAGTACTTCTACCTTGCCACCACCGCGTTGTATAACGGACGCAAAGTCAGATCGTTGTGTAAGTGACATACTTACACCTTCAACGATGATATCAATTACTTTGAATTTACCGTTTTTCTTCTTTCTTACGCGCCAGTCTACATCAATTTTTGGCCCGCTTTTGGGAACGATAGATGAGGAAACAAGTGTATCGTGATCACCATTGGCCATTGCTTTTCCAACTACTACGTTTTGACCGTTATACTCACTAAACCTTTTTGAGTAGACGCTAATAATCATATCCTCAAAAAGCTTGAGATATTCTTTTTTCTCTGCCTTTGAACTAACTTTCCAATAACGTCCTAATGAAAATCTGGCAATTGTTTTCATATCGAAGTTGTCATGAAGAAGTTTACGAAAATTTTCTTCACGTTTTTCCTTTGATATGTCTTTATTTTCAAGGATACTAATTCCACTTTGTGCCAGCTTTGACACAAATTCAATCGACCCTTCCTTATTGGTTTTTGTTCCCACGAAAACCAGATTACTTGTATGTTTGCCGGTGGATAGGGAAGGGTTACCTTGAAACGCAAATGCAGATGTGGAGGCCGATAAAGCGATAGTGACGCCAACAAATAGAATAGTTTTATGACTTATCACAAGCCTCTCCTTTAAGCAGTTATTATGTATGTCTATAAATTATAGACATTATTGGTTTTTGTTTCAAATGAGTTTGTTTATTAGTCTTCATAATAGGGTATTGCAGGTATTTCGTTAACTGCCACGCCCTTACCATCAAGAATCAAAGACTTTCTATGTTGGTAATAGATGCTTCTGATTGCTGCATAGTAATCTATTGAATTACTTTCTAAGTCATCTAGTTTATCTTTTAAAGATTCTCTTAGGTCAAGATAATCAGCGGCATATTTACCTGAATAAAGTAATTCTTGGTTTGTGTTAAAAAGGTGCCAACGTAGTGGGTCTGCAATTGTGTCCGCAAAATATCCGCCATAATCTCTCATAGATGATGGTCCGATTATTGGGACAACCATATATGGACCATGATCTACGCCCCAAACGGCTAGAGTCTGGCCAAAATCTTCAGGTTCGTATTCTATTCCTTCATATCCGGCAACATCGAATAAACCACCAACACCAACGGATGAGTTTATAGCCACACGTAGTAAAACATCACGCGCGCCCTCCAGATCACCTTGTAACAATTGATTAGCAAGTGTTATAGGGCTTCTTAAGTTGCGTAAAAAGTTTCTTATACCACTGCGTGCAGGGCGTGGAGTAATTGTTCTGTATCCTTCTACGATTGGATTTATGACAGCCTTATCAACGGCCATGTTAAAGGCCATAACCTTTCTGTTTTGTTCTTCCATGGGATCGTAGATGGTAACGCCTGATTCATGTATCTCGTTCCCTTTAAGATTAGCACATGAAGAAACGGCCAGAGTGGATAATGCAATTAAAGACATACGTGCATAAAAAGAAGGCTTCTTAGACTTCTCGTTTTCTGTGTTAATAGTAATTTTCATCGCATAGTCCTGTTATCTATATTGTCTGTTTTTGAGGTGAATAATTGTAACGCAGAAATAGTACTTATATTGTAGATATCATGTGTTGATTATCAATTGGTTAATTTTTAAAACAATTAAAAAGTTGTGCATGTTTTAGTTGGCTTTAGCCGTCTTCCAAATTCATCATGACAGACAGCCCCAGTAAAAATGATATTAGAGCAGGTGACCATGCCGCCAGAATAACAGGTATTTGTTGAGATGATCCTAAGGCCTGTAAAAAGCTGGATAAGAAGAATACGATGAAACCAATGAATACACCCGCGGTCACCATTGGCAAAGTACCTCTAGAGCGCGGAGGGCGCATAGAAACAGCCGCAGCAAGTAATATCATAGCGCAAAACATTAGTGGTTGTGAAAGAAGGTTGTGATAATATACCTTAAGCGCGGTTGCATCGAATCCGGTTTGTTCTAGTGTTTTTATATATGCGGGTAGTTTCCAAAACGACATACTTTGCGGTGAGGAGAAGCTCTCTTCTATATCTTGTCGGGTTAGTGTGGTAGGCAGTTTATATATTCTTTCTGATGCTGGTGTACTGTGTGCTTTGTGTATTTTGACATTGTTTAAGTGCCACATATTTTTTTGAAGTTCTGCAGTTTTTGAGTCGATGCGCTGAAGAAATGTATTGTTGTCTGTAAAGTAAAGAATGGTTACATTTTCCAATATCCATTCAGGTTGTTTAATTTTTTGCGCATGTAATACTATATATCCGCTTATTAACTCTGAATTTTGTTTTTGTGTGCCGTCTGTGCTCTCTTCTTCAGACTCTATAAGGATTGCTTGTTTTAGCCATAATCCCTCTTGAAAAACGGCGATATGGTTTTCTTGACGTTTTAGGTATGTTCTTTCCATTTCTTCGAATTTACCTATCAGAACTGCTCCTATGGGATTTATAACAGTCATTTGTGTGATGCCAAATAGAATGCCTACTGCAGCGATTGGCATTAGGAATTGCCACACGGAAAACCCAGACGAGCGAACAACAATCAGTTCATAACGACGGGTAAGTTGCCAAAATGTAAACATTGCACTGAATAGGACGGCAAAGGGGAACAGTGTTTGACCAACCTTGGGAAGTTTAAATATACTCATTTGCAATACTAAACTTATTGGTATGTCGCCGTGTTTACTTGCACGTCTTATCAGCTCAACTGTATCAAAAAGATATATTACTGCCAGTAAAGCGGCCAATAATATGAACAGGTTTGTGAGATATCTTGTTGCTAGATATGTGCTAATTGTTTTGGTGATTTTCATTATGTTTTTGTCCGCTTTGTATATAGAATTTTTCGACGGATTTCTTCACTAAAGCCACTTAATAGGAATGTAGATATGATTATTGGTGTAAAGGTTAATATGTACATTAATATGAGTCCTGCATCGTTGTTACGTGCAAGGTTATAAGATGTTAGAAATAAGCCTTGAATGACCATGGTGATAATTATGGCTATTCCAATACGTGTTCCCTGACCACGTCTGTCTATTGGGCCTAGTAAAAGTATGCTCAAAGCCACTAAAGGGAATGATAAGGCAAGTAGAGGGCTGGTGAATCTGCGGTGTATTTCAATTGAAAATTCGCGTAAATTATCTAAATCACGCTTGTTGCTTAAGTCAGGGTTGAGGAGTTTGTTGATTGTCCTCTCATCAGGTTCTGCCCAACGTTTACGCGCAGGGCCGTTACCGGGAAGATCGATGGTATATCTATCAAAATCTAGTTTTTGTAATATTCCCGTTTCTGGGTTGTATGATTGGCGCGATCCGTTGAAAACAATAACTTGTTGTCCAGTGTTATCAATAACAATCATTCCTCTTTTTGCCAGTACAGTGGATGGTGGTTCTGACTTGTTACGTGTATCATGGATCATTAAGCCGGCTAACTCTCCTTCGTTTGTACGTTCTTTGATGTAAACAGTAAGTCCACTTCCTATTTGATTGAATACTCCTTCTTTAAATAACAAGGTAGAGAACTCTGATTTTAATTCATATCTCATACTGTGCATTTTAGATAATGAAAGGGGAGCAACCCACATTGTAATACTCCACAAAATCACGGTAATTGAAATCCCTAATATTATGGCCGGCTTTGCCAATAAAAAGGATGAGTAACCCGTAGCGCGTATAGCGGTAATTTCCGAATCTATGGTCATTTTATTATATAGAAACAATGTAGCAGCCATGACTGACAGAGGTAATATCACCTCAAAAAATCTGGGTAGGGCAAGGCTGGTTAACACAATAAAGGCACTTCCTGCTGCGCCTGCATTTATTATTATTTCCAAAAACCTAAGTGATTGCGTCAAAAATATTACAAACGCCAATATAACCGCAATGAATGCTGTTGCGATAAAGAGGTTTTTTAATAAATAGGAATTAAAAATTTTCATATTTTGCGCAGTTATATTGTTTATTTTAATTTAAGCATATTGTTGTTTATAGGCCAGTATGTGGCAATTGACGATACGACGGATAGATTATACTATGATACAGTCTTAAAGCGACATCAATTTATTCTTGCATCAGGAAAATATAATGACATTAGATATCTCGTTTTCAAAAGCCCCATATAAAAACACAGAAGCTGCTGTTATTTGTTTTTATGACGATAAGGAATCAAGCCCTTCTGTTGGTTCACTAAATTATGAATTCAAAGGTTTTGTAGACCATGTTTTGGAAAAAAGCAAAAGCTTTAAAGGGAAGTTGGGGCAAATTGAAATTTTGATGTTGCCTGAAGGCTCTCCGTATAATTATGTGGTTTTACTTGGGTGTGGAAAGCGCGGAGACTTAACGCCGACAGAGGCAGAGAATTTAGGCGGTAAGTTATTTTGTGCCCTTGAGAGTAAAAAGATAGAAACCGTAGAATTTTATGCTGATAACGATATGTCTAATTGTGGGGCTTTGACTGCTCATATTGGTGTTGGACTTTATTTGCGTTCTTATAAATTTGAGCTTTATCAATCTTCAAAGCCTGAGGAAGAGGATGATAAAGTTACATTGTCTCGTGCACATTTTGTGTTGTTTGATAGTGGTGTGGCTAATGATTTGTACTCTGTTCAAGAATGTGTGAATAAAGGTGTGTTTTTGGCACGTGATTTGGTTAATGAGCCGCCAAATGTTCTTTATCCCGATAGTTATGCAAAGCGTATAAAAGAACAGTTAAAGCCTTTGGGCGTTGATATTGAAATTCTTGACGATAAGAAAATGCGCAAACTTGGTATGGGGGCCATACTCGCGGTTGGTCAGGGATCTGATAATCCGCCGCGTATGGTTGTTATGCGTTGGAATGGTGATAAAACATCAACTGATGCTCCTCTTGCGTTTGTGGGTAAGGGGGTGACCTTTGATACTGGTGGTATATCTCTTAAGCCCGGTGCAGGTATGGAAGATATGAAAATGGATATGGGTGGCTCGGCCGCAGTTGTCGGGTTGATGAAGTCTCTGGCTCTGCGCAAGGCGAAGGTTAATGTTGTTGCAATTGTCGGGTTGGTAGAAAATATGCCCTCTGCGCGTGCATATCGCCCTGCAGATATTATTACTTCTTATTCAGGTAAAACGATTGAGGTTTTAAATACGGATGCTGAAGGTCGTTTGGTTCTGGCAGATGCGTTATCATATGTGCAAAAAATATATAAGCCTAGCTTGATAATTGATTTGGCGACTTTGACTGGTGCCATGTTGGTTTCTTTGGGGCATGAGTATTGTGGTACGTTTGTTACTGATGACGCCCTGTGGGAGCAAATGGAACGTGCAGGCAAGGCAAGTGATGAAAAGCTGTGGCGTATGCCATTGGATGAGGTGTGGAAAAAGGACATGGAGGGAACTATCTCTGATACACAAAATATGTCTAAATCAGGTCGCTGGGCGGGCTCGTGTACTGCTGCTGGTTTCTTATGGCATTTTGTGGAAGAGGGAACACCTTGGGCGCATATGGATATTGCAGGTACAGCATGGATTAAGTCAGATAAAGACATAACACCAAAATATGGTACAGGATTTGGTGTTAGGGTTCTTGATAGGTTTGTTGCAGAAAATTATGAGCAATCATAAACCCAATTTTTCTGAGTATAATATAGTGAAAACCAATCATTCGAAAACAGGCGGTGTTAATGTTGCCCGCAAACGCTTGCGTAGTATTGCTGACTTGAGCAATGCCGGATTATTACCCGTGGGTGATGAAGTTGGATATATTAAGTTGGCCGACAGATACGATATTGGTATTAGCGCGCATGTGCGTGACCTTATCAAGGGGGTGAAATTACCTGAGATGGATGTCATTGGCCGTCAATACATACCTACACTTGATGAATTATATGATGCGCCTGATGAGGAAAATGATCCTATAGGGGATAAAACCTACTCTCCTGTTGCTGGGATTGTTCACAGATATGAAGATAGGGTTTTGTTTAAAGTTACAAATATTTGCGCCGTATATTGCAGGTATTGTTTTCGCCGTGAGATGATTGGCGCAGGAGCAGATCACCTATCTGATGATGAATTTGATTTGGCTATTGAATATATAAAATCGCATAAAGAGATCTGGGAGGTCATTCTAACCGGTGGTGATCCTTTTATTTTATCACCCCGTCGTATGCGGAAAATAATAGAAATTTTGAACGATATTGATCATGTAAAAGTTATTAGAATTCATACGAGGATTCCTGTTGCAAATCCCGCAATTATAGGTGATACGATGCTATCAGTTTTGAAATCCTCGGGTAAGGCCATTAACGTTATTGTTCATATTAATCATGCTAAAGAAATCACTAACAATGTTGTTGAAAAAATTTCAGAATTAAGACGTTCTGGGTGTTTAATTTTATCTCAATCAGTGCTTCTTAAGGGGGTGAATGATGACTCATCTTCCTTAGAGGATTTGTTTCGTGAGCTGGTTTCTATTCATGTGCAACCATATTATTTGCATCATTTGGATCGTGCAAAAGGTACGTCGCATTTTCGTGTTTCACTTGAAAGGGGGCAGGAAATTATGAAAGATTTGCAAGGTCGTGTTTCGGGTATTTGTTTGCCAAAATACATGCTCGATATCCCAGGTGGTAGTGGTAAAATTCCCATAAATGAGAGCTATGTTCAAAGGGTTGATGGTAATGTTTATTCGGTAGAGGATTATCAGGGGTGCTCTCACCTTTATTTTGATAATGTAGCTGAATTATGTTCAAAAAGCCGGGATGGTGTTAAGGGGTAGTATGGCAGAAGTAAGGTTTTATCATTTGCAGCACCAAACTCAGGCTCAGGTCTTGTGCGTTATCTTGACGAAGGCCTTAGATAAGGGGCACCGTATTGTTGTGAAAATGTGCAATGATGATGAAGTGGCTCAAATGAACGATTATCTGTGGAGTTTTTCTTCGGACAGTTTCTTGCCACATGGGTGTGCTAAGGACGGAAATGCAGAGGTGCAGCCGATATGGATTACTGCTGGTGATGATAATCCAAACAGTGCCGATGTTTTGATTTTGTGTCAGGGCGCTTTGTCAAATAAGCAGGGCGACTTTGATTTGTGTTGTGAAATGCTTGATGGTCATGATCCACAAGCTATTAGCGATGCAAGGGGGCGTTGGAAAGAGTATAAGAAGCAGGCATTTGATGTAACCTATTGGCAGCAGTCGCAATCAGGCGGATGGGAAAAGAAGGCATAGTAAAGCCTTCTATATGATAATTTACTGTGTTAGTTCAAAGCCCTGACTGAGACTTAATGATGGTCAGGGGTTGCTTCTTCTTCAGTGGTCACAGTTCCTTCATTTACCGCTTCTTCCTCTGCAGGAGGGGCAAATGCCAACTGCTCTGCTGCTATCTCAGCTTCACTTGGTAGCGCCACAGGACTGTCTGCTTGTTCGCGTAACCATGCAACAAGCGCCGCGCGATCTTTTGGTTTTTTAAGACCTGCGAAGTTCATCTTTGTTCCGGCAATGAATTTTTTAGGTTTTGCCAAGAACTTGTTTAGTGAATCATAGTCCCATGTACCACCTGCTTCTATCATTCCTTTTGAGTAAGAGAACCCAGCCTTACCAGCTTTTGGAGCGTTAGTAATATCCCAAAGGTTTGGTCCTTGTTTAACAGGGCCACCTTTTTCAAATGAATGACATGCCGCACATGCTTTTGATATCTTTGCGCCTTTTGCAATGTCTGCTGTTGCAAGTAAAGCCATGATCGGATCAGGTAATTTAGGTTTCGCCGGTTTTGCCGATCCGTGTCCACTGGTGGCGGCGCCGTCAATTGCAACTACATCTTTTTTCAAATCTTCACTTACTATGATTTTGTCAGTTACAAAGTTGAGTAGCATGACAGTTATTCCAACACATAGAAGGGCGGCGAAAATTTTATTAAATTCAAAACTGGACATGGGCGATCAAATTACCTTGGTTAATGTTAATTTTAAAAGGGGCGTTTAGATCCTTTGTCATGATTGTATTCAATATTTGGATGATATTAAACACTAAATAATAAAAATATCTATGTTTACGTCCTTTTATCGACATAGGTATACTCTTTACGTATAGTCATTCAATCAAAAAATGATAAATAACTGAATTTTAAATCATATGGAAAATATAAAATGAGTAGCAAGCAAAAATCTATCGCCTTTCAAGGGGAGCATGGCGCATATTCCGATATGGCGTGTCGTGCCGTTTATCCTGACTTAGAGACATTGCCATGTACTTCATTTGATGATGCTTTTCGTGCTGTGGCTGATGGTCGCGCAGATTTAGCAATGATTCCTGTCGATAATACAATTGCGGGGCGTGTTGCCGATGTGCATCATTTAATGCCAAAAGAAGACCTGTTTATTATTGGTGAGCATTTTCAGCCGGTTAATCATATGTTGCTTGGTGTTAAGGGTGCTAAGATAGAGGATGTAAAACATGTACACAGCCATGTTCATGCTATACCCCAATGTAAAGAATATTTGAAAAAACTTGGTGCTAAACCTTATGTGCATGCAGATACAGCAGGTGCAGCAAGTGAAATTGCGCGTAAAAATGATGTGCATAGTGCGTCTATTTCCTCATCCTTAGCGGCAGAAATATATGATTTGGATATTCTTGCGAGAGGGATAGAGGATCAAAATAACAATATGACGCGTTTTCTTATATTGTCACCTGATCCTGACTTCCCTGATATTGACGCAGACAACGTTATGACGAGTTTGCTGTTTGAAGTTCGTAATATACCTGCGTCTCTTTATAAAGCTCTTGGTGGATTTGCAACTAATGGCTTAAGTATAACTAAGTTAGAGTCATATGTAGATGAGAACTTTCAGGCGGCACGCTTTTACTGTGATATTGAAGGTCATCCGGAGAGTAGGGCATTCAATCGCGCCCTGGAAGAGCTTGGCTTTTTTGCGAAAGATGTAAAGCTGCTTGGGGCTTACTTGGCGCATTCATCACGCAAAACATATAAGGTTCCCATGGGGGAGTTATAAAAGAGGGGGCTAATAAAATAAAGCCTTGCGCTAACATGATAAAGTCATGTTAATATATCCACCGAGTAATTATAGTAAAATGATTTAAGGAGCTTTTATGCCTACACATGCAGAACTTGCGAGCAAACTTCTTGGGGATGCTGCGACATTCTTTCGTACTCTTGCTGAGCAAAATGAAGAGCTTACAGAGCAGATGACAGAAAATGCTACTGTGTTTGAACAAATGAGCGAGCTTATTCTTACTTCTCCTGAAGGGATTCTTGAAGGGTCTACCCATGCGGAATTGACCGGTCGTTTGCTTAATGATGCTGGTGGATTTTTTCACACTCTAGCTGAGCAGAATGAACCTATTCGTGAGCAGATGGAAGAAAACGCAACTGTTTATGAGCAAATAGCAGAATTAGTTTCCGATGATCCTTTGGGGATTCTTGATTAACTTTAGTGATGTTACAAAGTTTAGCCATGTTCGGCTTCTTGGGGTGTAGACTTTTATCGTTTTGCCGGTAAATTTTTTGCTGTACGTGCAGAAGAAATGTTTTCTGATTTCAATTTCTTTATTTCTATGCTTACGGTGTAGTAGTTTTGCATGCTTTATTGCCCGTTTTATATTCCTTGTGGAGCTGGCTCTTCTCCACATAGGAAGACGGTTGCTTTTCTTGTTACTGTGGTAAACGTAAATTGAATATTTGGTGCGCTGTTTGTTTTTCTCTAGTCTGTTAGTTAGAAATTGCAGCATATATTATTCCCACCGTAAAATTATTGAAATTTTATGCCGTACATTAGCTGAGAAACTGTTAAGAAAATATTAAGATTAAAATTTATGTGCAATTTATCGCAGTTTTGTTGAGTTTTGGATCATAAATCGGTTATGATAATATTAATATCCTTGTGGCATGATCTGTGCCGATTTCAAAATAACTATAATAATAGGAAAAGTGGCTGCTATGGCGCGTTCTCGTACAATTAAACGTCCTCGTAAGAAGAAAAAATCATCATTTTTGCCTGATTCGTTACAGGCTTTCATTGCACGTCGTCTTGTCGATGGGGTTGCTTTGGTGTTTTTTGCCGTTGCTGCTTTCGTTCTTTCATCCTTATTGAGCTATAACAGCAGTGATCCATCGTGGAATACGGCTTCCGTAGATACTGATGGAGTTATAACAAATATTGGTGCAGCTCCGGGGGCATGGGTTTCTGATATATTGTTGCAAACCCTTGGTTTTGGTTCTTTTGTTTTGGCCATGGCTTTCGCGATGTGGAGTTATAGAATTTTTAAACGCCAATCTGTTCGCCCGATTATGTTAAGATTAGCATCTATATTGGTTGCGTCTGTGTTGGCGTCTGTAGCTTTGGCGCAGATTCCATCAGGAAGCTGGGCTGTTCATCCATATTTGGGCAGCAGCGCGGGTGCTCTTATCTTTAATAAAATTATGTCAGTTACACAGTTTTTGCATATACCTTATATGCACTATGTAATTGGTACGTTATGCGGGGCTTTGTCGGCGTCTATCTTTTTGTATGGTGCTGCTTTTAGCCGTTATGAGATTGCTTCTATGTGGTTCAGGGTAAAGGTAATGTCATTTACCGTTATTGGTTTTATTGCATCTATGGTGCATAGATTTTTTGGTTGGGTTGCGCATTATAACGAACCTGAATATCAAAGCGAGCCCATGCATCTTGGAATTATGGATAAGATAGCAGCAATGAAAGACGAGCGTGCGAATGCTAAGGCGGAGCATAAGGCTTCTATTGCAAAGACAAAAATCAAGAAAGAGGAAAGTGCATTGCAGGCGGAATCTAAACGTCCTGTTGCTAAACCTTCTGCGCCGATTGCTGTTTCTAATACTAATGACAGTATTGAAGATACACTGCCATCTACAAAGTCTTCGATACCTGTTGTTAAGCCAAAACAATCTACGCCTAAGCCATCGTCGCAAAACCAAGATTCTGCGCAACAACGATTTGCCTTATCGGATGTCGATGCGGAATGGGAGTTGCCGTCAATTTCTATGATTCAAGATGTTCCTGAGGATGTGGCGTGTCCGACATTAAATGAGGATGCTCTGCGACGTAATGCGGAGTTACTTAAGAATGTATTGGCAGACTATAATATTAAGGGTGAAATTGTAAGTATTCATCCTGGTCCGGTTGTTACCTTATATGAATTAGAGCCAGCACCAGGAACGAAGTCATCTCGTGTTATTTCTCTGGGCGATGATATTGCACGTTCAATGTCTGCGATATCTGTGCGTTGTGCGGTGATACCTGGTCGTAATGTTATTGGTATTGAGTTGCCGAATAAGATGCGTCAAACAGTTTTCATGAAGGATATGTTGTCTTCACGTTTGTATGAAAAAACAAGCGCTAAGCTTCCTCTTATTTTGGGTAAGGATATTGGTGGGCAACCGATATTGGCAGACCTTGCGAAGATGCCTCACTTGTTGGTTGCGGGTACTACGGGTTCAGGTAAATCTGTTGCGGTTAATACGATGATTATGTCGTTGCTTTACCGTTTATCGCCGGAACAGTGCCGTTTCATTATGATTGATCCCAAAATGTTGGAATTATCTGTCTATGATGATATCCCTCACTTATTAACACCTGTTGTGACAGAGCCGGGTAAGGCGGTTGTTGCTCTGAAATGGGCAGTTAGGGAGATGGAGGATCGTTACCGTAATATGTCCAAACTGGGCGTAAGAAATGTTGATGGTTATAATCAACGTATTCGTGAAGCACTTAAAAACGATGAGCAAATTATGCACAAGGTTCAAACAGGATTTGAGCCAGATACAGGCAAGCCTATATTTGAAGATGTGGCAATGGAGTTGGCAGAGTTACCTTATATTGTAGTGATTGTTGACGAATTTGCTGATCTTATGTTGGTTGCGGGTAAGGATGTTGAAAATGCAATACAGCGTTTGGCGCAGATGGCACGTGCGGCGGGTATTCATTTGATTATGGCGACGCAAAGGCCGTCTGTTGATGTTATTACCGGTGTTGTTAAGGCAAACTTTCCAACGCGTATTTCTTTTCAGGTTACCTCTAAGATTGATTCCCGTACTATCCTTGGTGAAGGTGGGGCAGAACAGCTTCTTGGTATGGGTGACATGTTGTACATGGCACCTGGTGGTCGTATTACGCGTGTTCACGGGCCGTTTGTTACTGATGAGGATGTTGAGAAAACAACTGATTTCTTGCGCTCTCAAGGTGCGCCAACATATATCAGTGACGTTACCAGTGAAGATGGTGATTTTGCCGGTTCAGATGTTATGAACGCGATGTTTGGTGGTTCTGAAGGTGGAGATAATAAGGTTGATGAACTGTACGACAAAGCGGTTGCAGTTATTGCGCGTGAAGGGAAAGTGTCTACAAGCTTTATTCAAAGGCACTTGCAAATTGGATATAACAGAGCAGCCCGCATTGTAGAAGAGATGGAGCGTCAAGGAGTTATATCTCCCGCTAGTTCTACGGGTAAGCGCCAGATATTGGTAAGCGATTTTAGCGAAGTTTAACTGTTTTCTTGACTGGTTTTATATCTTAATTTTATTTCTGCATGTATAACATGGGGTAACATCTTTGTTGTTTGCGGTATCATTGTTATTGTTGATATAGGTCAGTTAAGGGAAATGTTATGAAATTTACTCTACGGTTAATTGCTTTGTTTTTTGCAATGGGGGTGTTTACTCCGGTATTTGCAAACGAAATTACTCATGCTTCTGTTGAGGATATAGATCGCGCAGAGAAATATTTGCAAAATATGAAAACTGCGCAGGCGCGTTTTGTGCAAACAACACATAACGGGTCACAGCTTGTCGGTACATTTTATTTACAAAGACCAGGCAAGCTAAGATTTGATTATGATCCGCCTTTGGACGATTTTGTGGTTGCAGATGGTGTGTTTATATATTTTTATGATGCCGATTTGAAAGAGCAAACAAATGCTCCGATTAAATCAACATTGGCTAATTTTTTCTTACGCAAGAACTTCTCCCTTGATGATGATTTGATGGTTCAAGATGCGAAATATGCAGGTGGCTTGTTGCAGGTTAGGGTTGTTCAAGCAGATGATAAAGATGCAGGATCTATTACATTTGCTTTTGGTAAAGATCCTTTTGAGCTTAAAAAATGGCGAATTATTGATGGTCAGGGCATGATTACAGAAGTGGAATTGTTCTACCTTAAAACCGGAATGGAACATAAGCATGAGTTATTTGTTTATTCCAACCCGGATAAGAAAAGCGGGAAGCCACGATATAATGACTGATGGCCCATTAGAGCATTTAATTCGCCTTTTAGGTGGTCTCCCGGGGTTAGGTAATCGTTCTGCGCGCCGTATTGCACTGCATTTGTTATCAAAGCGTAGTGCGCTAATGATGCCACTGGCTAATGCTTTGTCTGATGCGGCAGAAAACGTTAAAAGTTGTAGTGTGTGTGGTAATCTGGATATGATTGACCCTTGCTCTATTTGTGAAAATGTTAAGCGTGACGATAAAAAAATATGTGTTGTAGCGCAGGTAAGTGATGTTTGGGCGATTGAGCGCACAGGGGCGTTTTTGGGGCGTTATCATGTTCTTGGCGGTTTGTTATCGGCGTTGGATGGTATTGGTCCTGATGATTTGAGGATACATAAGCTGGTTGATCGAGTTAAGTTGGGCGAGGGTATAATTGATGAGGTCATTCTTGCGTTGAGCGCAACGGTGGACGGTCAATCGACAGCGCATTACATATCAGATCATATTAGCCCTCTTGGTGTTAATGTCTCTCATCTGGCTCATGGTGTTCCGGTAGGTGGGGAGCTGGATTATTTAGATGATGGAACTATTACTACCGCTTTGAGGTCTCGTTCTTAGATGGTTATGAGGCAGTTATGTTTGTTTACTGCCTCATGCTAGTTATCTTTATTCTTTTTCCGAAATATACAAATTACCGCTTTCGCTTACTTGCAGTGCGGCAATATGTGTGTAATGAGCGCTTTTGTCTCCGCCTATTGCAACGTCATAGTAAATGCCAGCAGGAAAGAAGTGGTCACTTGTTGTCGCTGTAACGGATGAACCTCCGAATGCGATATATATTGGCGTGTCTGCGTATATGCTAACTACGCGTGTATTTTCTGCGAAAGCATTAGAATTACGTGTTGATGATGCACTTACAGAAATGCTGTGTGCTCCGCCGTTTTTCATTCTTAATGCAGGTATTGGATTGTCGTTTTGATCTTGTGGCAATAACGTTGTCATGTATTGTTCTCCTTTTATTAAATAAAAAAAACCTCGCCGAAATAGCGAGGTTGAAAATGGTTTTTTGGTGTTTGTCAATAATATCCTAGGATTATTTTCCTTTAATGTCAAGTGTGTTTATTATTCGCATTGATACAAGGTGTATATTTTACGCTTGTTAGAATAAGCGCGTATCCAAAATACTGATATTAGACTCCATCCTGATATCCATGTTGCGATATTATGTGGAGTATGATCAAAGCTGTTATTAGAGATAACTAGTAAGGTGATTACTGATAGTCCTATACACGCGTTTATTATATTACTTAAACCATATTTGAATGAGTATAAAAACACGATTGCGCTGTATAATATTATAGAGCTGAGCAGTATGGTGGATGTGTTGCCCATATAATACGTTAAATCAATTAAGATTGCCTGATCTAGGATGTTTGCAGTATTTACATCGTTAACAGTAAATATGGTTAATGCAAATAAAAGACCGCATATAGATATTATCGCTTTAGATGCTTTGTCGCTGTAGGCGTATGTCTGCCCTGCCCAGAATGCAGAACCTGTCATGAATAATATTGATAAGTTTTGAACTATGGCATCAACAGGTGATGTGTTTTTAGATATATATAAAGTGTATATAGAGTATATTGATCCTAATACTAACCATAATACGGTGCGCTCATGGGTTGCGTTCATTGCAAACATTCCGCGTTTCATGTGGTTTCTGCCATTCATGAGATGTAGTAAATCATGCGGAAGAGCAGAGTTTCTATGGTTTTTTGATGCCTCTTTATCTTTGGTGAAATATGAGTTGTGTTCAGTAACTTCGTAAAGAGATAGTGTTCGCATAAAAATGAACCCACCCCACATAACAGATAAAATACCTATTAGCTGCGTGTTAACCTCTAAGAGTAGGAATGATAGTACGCTTATAGTTGTCAGGATTAGATATGTTACCAATCCAGGGTGCTTTGATTTATAATAAGATATCACTGTAACTTAGTCCGTGTGAATAGTGCGTTTGTTTATGCTGGATATTATAGTGATTGAGTTTAAATCATTAGACAGGAAGGCTGAATCGTTAATGTCCTTATATGCAAGCTTTTCCAGATATATATGATCTTTTGTTTGTGGTTGTGCAGAATTAGTACCTTTTCCCATTATCAGGAAAACGCCAGATGTTATCTGCACGCAAGAAAACAAAGCAATGAAAAGCAATGTATAGCGTCGATCATATATAGAATCTATAACTCTCATACATACTATGATATTTGATTTTTATAGGGTAGGACACTCTTTATAGTCGCTATAATCGCTGATCGCGTTGCCATAGCCGAATTGAACGTGTTTTTTAAGGTCTATATTGGTTAAAACCGTTGCAATTCTTGAGTTTCCGAATTGTGAAAACTGCGAAATTCCGTTGTGGACAACTTCGCGAGGTGTTTTATTCCATTGCACAATATATAGAAGCTGATCGGATATCTTTTCTAATGCTCTTGCATCTGATGCTGCCATACATGCTGGTGAGTCTATAATTATAAGGTCATATGCCTTGCGTAATGAACGTATTAACTGCTCCATCTTATCGGAGGATGTCAGGTCTAAGGCGCTGTTCGGTACAGACCTTCCATAAATAACATGCAATCCGGATGGGTCATTAGTATTGATAACGTCTTCTATTTTATTTTGGTTGCCAAGATATTCGACTAAAGAAATTGTGTTTTGTTGTCCGAAATGTTTGTGGACGCTGGGGCGACGTAGGTCCGCATCGATCAGTATAACTCGTTCACCAGATTTTGCGGCTAATTTAGCCATCCACGATGAAATTGTTGTCTTACCTTCGTTGGGAAGTGAAGATGTGATGGTAATAACCTTGCTGTCTTGTGTGTTTGTATCTTTGTCAGATTCCGCGCGTAACTTCATGATAAGCCTTAATGCGCGAACTGCTTCTGATGTTGGTGATGATGGGTTATTTGTCACATAGTCGGCAATGTGTTGGTTGCTATCTTTTTTCACTTTAGGGATTAAGGCATAGCAGGGAAGGTTCAATGCTTCTTCTAATTGCCTGCCACTCAGAAAATTGTTTCGGGATTTTTCTATCAGTAGAATTAGTGCTATGGCTGTAATGAAGAAGGTGAGTGTGCCAATTATTATTACCATTAACTTGTCTGGGTAGGATGGTGTGGTTGGCGGTGTAGCGTACCTTAATATAGAGGCTATACTGCTTACCGATGGAGTCTTATATAAATTCTCATATTCTGTGTATATTTTGATCGCGTATTTTGCTTGATTCTTTAGTTTATTGAACTCTTGTTTGTGTTCTTGTTCATTATTGAACGTGTTTGTCGATGTTTGCGATTGTCTTATCGTCTGAAAGCGTGACAAAGCTTGATCGTATTCGGATTTTATATCGTCTAAGATAGATTTTTTTTCATCCTTAATTTGTAGGTGAATGTTTGCAAATTGCGTTCGTAAATCTATGATTTTCGGGTGTTTAGGGCCATAACGATAGGATAGAGTCTGTAGCTCTTTCTCTATTTGTATGCGCTCTAGCTTTAGCTTTTGTATCACCCTTGAATTTAAAATTTCAGGAGATTTATTATCTAAAATAACTGTTCCACTGGGGTCTAGAAATGGAGCTATTTTTTCCTTAGCTTGGGAGTATTCCAGTTCTGCCTTTATAAATTCCGCATTTGATATTTTGTTTTCCGGTTGTTTTGGGTTGTTTTTGTGGTTTTCAAGGTTATCTAATGCAATCTCCACGTTATTTTTGAGGCGAAGAAGTATCTTTTCCTTGTCCGGATCTTGTTTTCTTAATTTGATTTTACTGCTTAAATATTTATCCATTATATCGTTTAAAAACTGTGCAGATATTTTTGGATCTGTGTGTGTATATTCCAAGTTTAACAGATAAGAATTAGGAACGTGACGGGCGGATAGGTTTCCGTCTAGCTTGGATAGTGTGTTTGGCAGGTCGCTTTCATCTGTGTCAGGTAATATTTTTTCAACACCTAGATTGCGTGTAACCGGCTCTGTTATTCGTGGGGATGTTATGAATGCCTGTTGTGTTTTTATGAATGCAGGGTTTTGACCTTCTAATACTATTTGTGAATTAGATGAGTATAATGGTTGTATATTTTGTGCATAAAATGCGGATAGAGATGCCCCTAAAAAAGTGATGCTGAAAACCAGAGTTCTGCGTCTGCGAATTGTTTGCGCAAAGTTTTGTAATTTACTGGTTGTGTAGGTTTTTTTTCTCATAAAGTTATTAAATCCTCGGCTAAAAGAATCTCTCCTTTATGATTATTATGTCACCGGATATTAAAGCAGATTTCGGTGAATTGCCTTTGGTGTGCGTTTTAGATGTGCCTTTATTTCTGATAATTTCTATTTCTTCTTTATTTGCGCGATATGTAAAACCACCAGCAAGCGCGACAGCATTGAGTATATTTAGATTATCTTCTGGAATATTGTAGTGTCCCGGATTTCTGATTTCACCCAGAATATAAAAACCGTTCACTTGTTTTTGTGGTGGTGTCTTTTGTTCTTGAAATGTAGATTTTACAGATACCACAGGGTTAATAATATAGCCATCTTGTAAATATTGGGTCAAAAACATTTCAATTTTTGAAGTTCGTAGGCCTGCGACATGAACCTTTCCTAACAGTGGCATTAGGATCATTCCTGCATCATCTATCTCATATTCATTTGTAAGATCATTTTCATTTAATACAGTTATGTGGATTTTTTCACCTTTTGAAAAAATATGATCTTTTCCGTTTTGAAATTTGATGTCATGCGCAAATGCATGGCAAGCGTAAAAGCCGGCCAAGGTAAGGAATACTAAGATATTTCTTACATGTAACATGTTGAAAAACATTTATTTTCACTAAAAAACGCAGGGGTTATGAATAGATTGTTATGCAGGCATCATAACCTTTTTATCCACAGGGGGCAAGGGCGTGTATTGGCAAAAACCGTTCCGTTATTTTATTTGAAAACCGTATTTTGATACGATATGTTTTGTATACTGTTGTTTTAATCTTTTGTGATTTGATGTTTGATTATTCTTGATCCAACGGGTAGGTCAATTAACTTGACCTCGACTTCAGGTGTTATGCCATCAGATTTAAATAAATCTTCGAAACTGTTTACTGCTTCGGCAAAACGATTTGCCGCTTCGTTTGGTTCAGTTTCATATAATGGTCTTTGCAGTAACAATGCATATTCAAATGATTCTGTTTGGGCGATTATGTCCGATTGTCTGCGAAGTCTAACAAGATATTGAGATAATTTTGCCACGGTGTAATCTGCGGCATAAGGTCCTTCCGCCTCATATATTGCTTGGTAGTTAGTTAATCCAATGAATACGATAAATGTTCTCTCACCGTAACGATCTGCACGATCAATTGCAGAAAGGAATAATTGGTTGAATGCAGATTTTGCAATAATTCCTCCGGCACTTGGGAAATCCTCGCTGTCATCTCCTATGCGATTTATCAATGTTGTTAAGTATTTTGCGTTATCTACACTGTTGTCTAGTGCGTCGGGGTCTAATGGTTTTGCTATTGCATCATTTGCGCCAGATTGTATGGCTTCTAGCTGTGATGATTTAGTGCCCATTTGAACTATATAGGGGTAATTTCTGGCCGCACGTCTGATGTTAAGTATTAAGGGTCTCGCGCTTGTCAAAGGGGCGGGATCAATGAAGATCATGTCGTAATCTTCCGATGACAGTCTCTCTACTGCGTTATTTTTTACCGGCTCTAACGTGATTTTGTGTCCTAGAGGTTCTAGTCTATTCATCATAAGTTGTGCTGTGATATCTTCTCTATCAATTACCAGAATCTTCATTGTCATTGCCTTGTTTGTATGATGTAAAAACGTACTCAGGATGCGTTATGCATGTTTGTAATCATGATAATGCCCAAAAAACTGTTAAAAAAAAACTAATAAATTAATACTCTTCATGATTTAGAGGTGAATACATCCTTTATTTGCTTATACATCTCGGCTAAGATGCAGAACTTTTAAAGAGTTTGAGGATTTGAAGATGAGCGTTACTCTACATAAAAATGATTTGCCAGATGATCTGGATTTAGGTTCGATTGTGGCCATTGATACAGAGACAATGGGGCTGAAGCCCGGTCGTGACAGGTTGTGCTTAGTGCAGCTATCAAGTGGTGATGGGAATGCTCACTTGGTTCAGATGTTAGACCCGTCTTTCGATGCACCTAACTTGAAGAAACTTGTTTCAAATCCTGATGTCTTGAAGTTATTTCATTTTGCGCGTTTTGATGTTGCAGTTATGAAAGAGTATTTGGGCGTTGATTGTCCTAATATTTACTGTACTAAAATTGCATCAAAGTTAGTTCGTACATATACGGATAGGCATGGTTTGAAAAATATATGCCGTGAGTTGTTGGGTGTTGATATTAGCAAGCAGCAGCAATCATCTGATTGGGGCGCAGAAGAATTAACGCCTGAGCAAATAAGTTATGCGGCAAGTGATGTTTATTATTTGCATAAATTGCGTACTAAACTGAACAAAATGTTGGAACGTGAAGGGCGTGTTGATTTGGCGCAGAGTTGTTTTGATTTTATGGCGACCAGAACATCTTTGGATCTGCAAGGGTGGCCAGATGATATTTTTGAGCATTAATTTTTTGGTAAATGTATAAAAATTTTAAAATAAGGTAAGTGTTTTGGGAATAGATATTAAAAAAGATATTAAATGCGCTGTTCAGGTTTTAACGGCCGAGGCTGATGCTTTACGCGCTTTAGCCGATGCAGTTGATGAAGACTTTCATAAAGCCGTAGAAGCGGTTAATGAAATGAAAAACGTTCAAAAGGGCGCAGGCAGGTTAATTATCGCAGGTATTGGAAAAAGCGGTCACGTAGCGCGTAAAATTGCTGCGACTTTGGCATCGACGGGAACTCCTTCTTACTTTGTTCATCCCGGTGAGGCCAGCCATGGTGATATGGGTATGATTACAGAACGTGATGTTGTTTTGATGCTGTCTAATTCCGGTGAGAATGCGGAGCTATCAGATTTGATACATTATACGCGCCGTTATAATATCACTTTGATTGCGATGACTAGTAACCCAGAGTCAACTTTAGCACGTCATGCAGATATTCGACTTATAATGCCTAAGGTTGGTGAGGTTTGTCCAAATGGCTTGGCGCCTACGACTTCCACGACGATGATGATTGCCTTTGGTGATGCACTTGCAATTGCATTATTGGAGAGAATGGGCCTAACGCCTGAGCAATATAAGGTGTTTCATCCTGGTGGTAAGCTTGGCCAAAAACTGATGACAGTTTCAGAATTAATGGTTAGCGGTGATGATTTGCCGGTTGTTCGAAAAGACGTTTTGATGGATAGTGCTTTGTTGTCTCTAACCGAAAAAAACTTAGGTATGGTTTTGGTGTTTGATGAGGGTGAAACCCTTATGGGTATTGTTACTGATGGTGATTTGAAACGGCATATGTCGCCTGATTTGTTGCAAAAGCCTGTGGTTGATATAATGACTTCTAACCCTCAATCTATTTCAAAGGATTCTTTGGCAGTCGAGGCGTTAGACGCGATGACAAAAGTTCCAGGAAAGTATATAACCAGCCTTATTGTGATGGATGAAAACAAGGTCTGCGGTATCGTGCGTTTACAAGATTGCCTGCAAGCGGGTATAGCGTGATTTATGACTGATGAGCCAGAAACAAATGCAGAGCATGATGCACGTATAGAACGTTTATCCCGTCGTGAAAAACCGCATAATAACAATGCTGCTGGTTATACGCGTTTTGTTCGGGTTATGCGTATGGCTCTTCCTTTGGCTGCATTGGGTATTGTTACTATATTGCTTGTCAGGACAGGTGTTGAAGACAATCTTATATCTCCGGTGGAAAGTGATCAGCCTAAAATACAGGATCAGAGCATTTCAAAGAACGAGCTTTTAAATCCGAAATTTGAAAGCATGGATAAAAAGATGCAACCCTATAAAATAACCGCTGATCGTGCAGTTCAAGGGGAAAAGAACAAGGATCTGATCATGTTGGATCGCCCGGTTGGGGTGATGACCATGAAGGATGGTATCCAGTTGACCGTTCATTCTGATACCGGTGCATACCGTCAGGATACAGAGCGCTTCTTCTTGCAAGGAGAAGTTTTTATGCAACATGCAGAAGGCTATAGCTTGTCTAGTGAAGAAGCTCATATTGATTTGAAGCAAAATTTTGCTTGGTCTGATAAAGATGTGCAGGGGCACGGTCCTGATGTTTTGATTGATGCAAAAGGGGTGCGCGCGAACGGTAATACTGGTGAAATTATATTTTCGGGGCCGGCAAAGCTGGTTTTAGATAATGGTCTGGATGGGGTTTCTAAATGATCCGGTTGCTTTTTATTTGTTGTTTACTGTTTTCATCTGATGCGTTGTCACAGAACGCCCTTAACCCTGATCGTAACGAACCTTTGGAGGTTACTGCTGATAAAAGTTTGGAGTGGAACCGATCTGAAATGTATTTTAAAGCCCGACAAAATGTACGGGCGGTACAAGGTGATACAACCCTAACCTCTGATATTTTAACCGCTAAATATCGTGATGGGAAAAAGGGTATGGATATCCATACTTTATTGGCGGATGGTCATGTAAGAATCAATTCCGCGCAAAGCCGTGCATATGGTGATCATGCCACTTATAAAGTGGATAAGGGATATGCGGTAATGACGGGACGTAAGTTGCGTTTAATATCAGATGGTCAAACCGTAACAGCACGTGATAAGTTCCAATATTGGGTTAATACCGGTAGATTAGAGGCTATAGGAAGTGCCGTTGCTGTTCGTTTAGGTGATAAGTTAGAAGCAGACAAGCTTATTGCTACTTTTACGGAAGATAAAAAGGGTAAGCGTACTTTAAAGGCTTTAGAAGCCATCGGTAATGTTGTTATCACAACCCCGACCGAAGTCCTGACAGGGGAGCTTGCCATATACCAAGCCTCTACAAATATTGCGAAGATACATGATAATGTTAAAATAACTCGTGGCCCCAATGTTTTGGAAGGGGACAGTGCTCAGGTAAATTTGGATACTAATATCAGCAAAATATTTGGTGGAGCAGGAGAAACCGGGCGTGTCCGTGGAGTGTTCTATCCTGGGTCTGAAACAAAGCCTAAAATAGAGCCTGTTTTGAATTCAAATGACTCTCAGGGTAATAAAAGTGCGGGTGAAGAGTAGTTATGGAAATTTTATTGGCATGGATGATTTTTCTGGTTGTTGATATTGCTGCGGTAATTTCTCCCGGCCCTGCCTTTGTTGCGTTAGTTCGTAATGCGTTGTCTTATGACAGGAAGATTGGCATCGCAACAGCGTTTGGCTTGGCTTTAGGTATAGGGGTTCATGTTGTTCTTGTTTTGTGTGGGATTGCGTTTTTGATCGCAAAATCTGTATTTGTTTTTAATTTGATTAAATATGGTGGTGCGGTTTACTTAATTTACATTGGCGTTAAATCATTACGATCTGGTGGTAAGGGACTTTCTATACAGAAGGAAAGTAAATGCGTAAATAATATTACATCGCTCCAAGCTGTGCGGTATGGTTTTTTGATTAACTCTTTAAACCCGAAAGCGATAGTATTTTTTACTGCTATATTTGCGCAGTTTGTTCATCCATCAATGACTTTTTCTGTACAATTATTGTATGGTTTCACCCCTGTTGTGGTTGAGTTTTTGTGGTTTTCCGGCCTTGCCATTATTTTGACAAATACATCAATTAAAAGAAGGTTTATGGATTTATTGCATTGGGTTGATCGCCTATGTGGTGGACTGATGATTGGGCTTGGGTTAAAGTTGGCGCTGTTTAAGTAGAGTTAAGGGTAGAAATGACAAATAAGGTGAAGAAAAAGCCGAATTTAAAATCGGTTCCTAAGGGGCTGAGCGCGGTATGCTTGTCTAAATCTTATAAAAAGCGACCAGTTTTACGTGATGTTAGTTTGACAATTAATCGCGGTGAGGCAGTTGCTTTGCTAGGGCCTAACGGTGCGGGTAAGACAACGTGTTTTCATATTATCACAGGACTTATTTCTGCTGATAGTGGTGCTATATTATTGGATGGTCAGGATATTACCGATCTTCCTATGTATCGTCGTTCTCGCCTTGGTGTGGGGTATCTACCGCAAGAAGCATCTATTTTTCGTGGTCTATCCGTAGAAGATAATCTGCGGGCAGTCATAGAATTGCAAGACCTTAATAAAGAAGATCAGGGCTTTATGCTAGAGGATTTGCTTGACGAGTTTAAGGTCGCACATTTGCGCCGTACTCCTTCAGTCGCATTATCAGGAGGGGAACGCAGGCGTGTTGAAATAGCACGTGCATTGGCGGCAAGGCCTGATTTTATATTGCTTGATGAGCCACTTGCCGGAGTAGATCCAATAGCTGTAAATGATATACGTAATTTAATTTCTCATTTGAAGGATCGCGGTATCGGCGTGTTGATTACTGATCATAATGTTCGTGATTGCCTTGGAATAGTTGATCGCGCATGTATTTTGCATGATGGCAAGGTTCTGATGGAAGGTAAGCCGGAAGATATCGTTAATCATGAAGATGTTCGCCGCGTGTATCTTGGCGAAGGGTTCTCTCTTTAATTCTTAGTATGCATTTATGTATTTCTGATGATATTTTTGTATGACCATGCTAAAATAAGATCATGGACTCATTCTCTCAAAAGCTGAATCTTCAGCAATCCCAGAATCTGGTTATGACCCCCCAGTTGCAACAGGCGATAAAGCTGTTGCAGTTGAATAATGTTGAGCTATCCGAATTTATTGAAGAAGAGTTAGAGAAAAATCCATTGCTCGAAAAAGGTGAAGGTAATCAGGATGAAGGTGTTGATGAGCCTGCACCTGATGTTGACGACGGCAAGGATGAAATAGAGGCGGCATTTGAATCTGGCGGGGGGGATTTTGACGCTGGGTCATCTGCGGCTGATATCGGGTCTGGTGGTGGAACCAAGTTTGAAAATGCTGATGACAGTTTCGAAAATAGAATGAGCGCAGAAAAATCTTTACGAGATCATCTGACAGAGCAGCTTAATATGGCATTTTCTGATGAACGTGATTGTGTGATTGGTGCTCTATTGATTGATAGGCTTGATGAAAGTGGCTATCTGCGTGACGGCGCGGATGATCTTGCTGATAGATTGGGTTGCTCCACGGATCGTATCGATAACCTACTGTTGAAGATGAAGCAATTCGATCCTACAGGTGTTTTTGCCAGAGACTTAAATGAATGTTTGGCTCTTCAGTTAGAAGAAAAAGGTTCATTTGATGCGCCGATGCAGGCTCTAATTGAGAACTTGTCAATGTTAGGGGATCATGATTTTAAGGGGTTGGCAGATATATGTGGCGTTAATGACACATATCTTATGGATATGGTTGAAGAGATAAAATGCCTAAACCCTAAACCTGCGGCAGAATTTGATCACTTAGTTGTCCAAACGGCTATTCCTGATGTTTTAATGAAGAAGATGCCGAAAAATTTAGGAGGAGGTTGGAAGGTTGAGCTTAATAGTGACACCTTACCAAAAGTATTAGTTAATCAGGAGTATTATACCCAAGTCTCTCAAGGCGCAAAAGGTAAGAAAGATCGTGAATACGTAACCACGCAGCTTGCATCTGCGAATTGGCTGGTACGTGCAATGGATCAACGAGCGCAAACAATACTAAAGGTTGCTAGCTCTTTGGTGGAGCAACAGGATGCATTTTTTAATTATGGTATAGAATTTTTAAAGCCAATGACTTTAAAAGATATTGCCGAAGAGATAGATATGCATGAAAGTACGGTAAGTCGTGTGACCACCAATAAATACATTGGTACACCGCGCGGTATTTTTGAGTTGAAATTTTTCTTTTCAACTGCTTTGGTTTCTTCTGACGGTTTGGTGCATTCCTCCGAGGCAGTTAAAGCGCGTGTTAAGTCTTTGATTGATGAGGAAGAGCCTGGTAAAATTCTTTCTGATGATAAAATAGTAGTTATTTTAAAAGAAGAGGGAATAGATATTGCACGTCGGACTGTTGCTAAGTATCGTGAGTCTATGCACATTGGATCATCTGTACAAAGACGAAAGCAGAAAAGAAATATTGTGTAAATATGATCTGGGTTAAGGATGTATCAATCTTATTGTGATAACTGTTTAACTATAAAGAATAATAAAGTTTTATTAACCAAGAAAAAGGACGAAACATATGGAAACTACCGTTCAAGGAAAGCAACTTGATGTTGGTGATGCACTACGTGAGCATGTTACTGATAAGTTGGAGGACATCGATCAAAAGTACTTTAATCATGCCACAGCTGCTACTGTCACTTTTTCACGTGAAGGGCACAGCAAAAACCTATTTAAAGTGCATATTTCTGTTAATGTGAGTAAGAGCATAGATGTTGTTACCGAGGCAACTGAACATGACCCTTATGTTGCATTTGATTCGGCATCGGAAAAAGCGGCAAAGCGTTTGCGTCGCTACAAAAGGCGATTACGTGATCATCATGCGCGTGCGGAGAAAACGCCTGAATCGGAAATGGTTAAGGCACGTGCTTATACCTTGGCTCAGGAAGCTCAAGAAGCTGCAGAGCAGGATAACGAAGCAGAGGTTACTGCCGATCCTACTATCATTGCAGAGATACAAACTCATATTGAGAAAATGAGCGTATCGGAAGCGGTTATGCGCATGGAGTTGGCGGATCAAAATGCATTGATGTTCCGTAATGCGAGTAACGAAAAGATAAACATGGTTTACTTGCGTAAGGATGGAAACATCGGTTGGATTGAGCCTGATGATCAGTAATCACTAATTGTATATCATTAATTTTATAAATTAAGTTCCTTTGAAGTTTTTCACAGGAACTTTTTTTGTCTTTATATGGTTATAATGTCTATAAATTGCTTAGATTAGTGCATTAAAAATAACCAATTTTTTGTAAGTGGTTGATTCTAAATAAAGCACCGAACTAATAGCTTGTAATATTTTGAGATATTTTTCTGGCCTTTTGTTTTTTAATCGTGATAAAACCCTCTTGAATATCATCGTGGGAACGTAAAGGCGTTAAAATGAGTATTGCAAAAGAGTTTCATTTCGACATTTTAATGACAGATGTCAAAGCTCAAACACAACCAAAGATATTCGAGACATTGGCAGAGGAAGCCGCACCATTATGTGATGTTGACGTAGATGTTCTATCAAATGTTTTAGATCGTCATTCTGATGATAGGACGTTCTATTTGAGCGATGGAGTTGCGATATTTGATGTTAAATCGGCCTGTATTAAGACGCCGGTGATGGCAATGATGAAATTGGATCGCGGTGTTGCTTTCAATGCAATGGATGGCAAGTGTGTGGATATATTGGCGTCTGTTTTATCCCCTATGTCTTGTGGGCCTATTCATTTGCAGCGTTTGGCGAATGTGTCTCGTATTTTGCGTTCTCGTGATTTATGTAACGCTCTACGTGATGTAGACAGTACTGATGCGATGCGCGCGCTGTTCATGCCAACGCAAGACTGGATGCTAGCAGCTTAGCTATTTTCTTCTAATGTACGGCGACCGGTTCAAGGTCGTTTTGGCGTGTGGCAATAATGGCTTGATCTAGTGTATCCATTACAGATATTTCTTCACCATCGGCAGAATGTATTGAATAACTAATATTGTTATCGTTATTGACCGTACGTATATAAGCAATTTGCTTTACGCCAAATTTTTTTAAATCTGTTGTAGAAAGATTCCTTAAGGTTGTCTTAACCTTGGGGTCTGTTAATGGTAGTTTATCAGTCATTCTGTGCCCTTTTTTGATGGTTATTTTGCACTTTATTATAAAACCCTATAATAGGGCAGTGTGTCAAAAGTTCATTCTGAATTTGATGATGATCTATCAACACCTATTGCTTTTAGAGTTTTATTGTTTCTTTGCTCCGGAGAATTGATTTTAATCTTAACGGCTTGGGATTCTGGGATTACACGCTCTAAGTTGATGTGTAGCAATCCATTATCAAGGTCTGCGCTGTGTATTTCAATTCCATCTGCAATAACAAAGCTTTTTTGAAATTGACGTGCTGCTATGCCGCGATGCAAATATAGTCGGTCTTCTTCGTCTTTTTGTTTTCCGCGTATGGTTAGTTGATTTTGATCCACTTCAACATCAAGGCAGTCCATTGAAAACCCAGCCACAGCAAGTGTGATGCGTAGTCCATGATTTCCTATTTGTTCTATATTATATGGTGGGTAGCCATCTGCGCCTGATTTGCGCATGCGGTCTATAGTTTTTTCAAAATCATCAAAGCCCAGAAATAAGGGGCTGTCGAATAAAGATAGGCGTGTTGTCATCGCGTTAAAACTCCTCTTATGAGCGAGATATAATGTTTAATGACCCGCATATGCAGCATCATTAAGAGCATTATTAACAAAATTATTGAAAATATTCAAGAAGACTTAACAAATAGTCGATCGCAATACCCGCACTCTATGCTGTTTTTTGTGTCAAATCCGTACCATACTTTTGGATGACCCAGTGCTCCACCACCGCCATCGCAACTAACTCCGTCGGCGTTTCGGTCGACCATTATTGTTTCCGGATTATTGTAATCTGTCATTATTTGTGCACCTTGCCTTCATATATCTATATTAGAAGCAAATATTTGGAATAATTCAAGCATTGATTGTTGGTTAGGATATCTTCTTCCATATTGCACCATCTGCAGTATCTTCGATTGCAATACCCATTGAGGTTAACTCATCACGGATTTTATCAGATCTGGCAAAGTCTTTATTTTGTTTTGCTGCATTTCTTTCTTGCAGCAAATCTTCTATTCTTTGTGTATCAATATTATCGTCTGATATGCCGTAGCCAAGCCATTCGTCGGGATTTTGCTGTAAAATTCCTAAAAGCTTTCCTGCTGCTAGTAAGTCTGCTTTGAATTCTAACGGGTCTTCCGTGTTGCTGTAAGGTGCGTTGCAATGGGCGTGCAGATGAGATATTGCAAGTGGTGTGTTTAGATCATCACTTAATGCGTCCATAATATCTTTGCATATTTTACCTTTTTTGGGTTCTACTCCGCCATCAGGTTCTAGTTCACTAAATGTATAACGTTTTAGTAATCCATAGAAGCTATCTAGCTGCTTTTTGCTTTGCTCTATTTTTTTGTCAGACCAGTCTAAAGGTTGTCTGTAATGGGCAGAAAGCAGCGTTAGGCGTAGGGTCTCACCGGCGTGATCTTTTGCTAAGTCATGGGCAAGTGTTACGTTGCCAAGTGATTTTGACATCTTCTCACCATTTACGGTAACGAAGCCATTATGTACCCAGTATTTGGCGAATGATGACAGGTCTTCTTTATTGCCATGTGCGCAACAGCTTTGCGCGATTTCATTTTCATGGTGAGGGAATTTTAAGTCTGCGCCACCGCCATGTATATCAAACGGCAGTCCTAAATGCTCTGCTGCCATTGCAGAGCACTCAATATGCCATCCGGGGCGGCCAAACCCCCACGGGCTGTCCCATCCCGGTTCTTCTTCTGAGCTTGGCTTCCATAGTACGAAGTCGGCGGGATCTTTTTTGTATGAGGCAACTTCAACACGTGCACCTGCGATTTGTTCATCACGGCTTCGACCTGATAACCCACCATAGGCAGGAAATGACGGTACGTTAAACAAAACATGCCCATCTGATTCATATGCATGATCGTTATCAATTAGATTTTGTATAAGATCGATCATATGCGGAATATGATCTGTGGCGCGTGGTTGTATATCGGGCTTTGCAACGCCTAAATATTGCATGTCCTCGTTATAAATATCTGTGTATTTATTTGTTATTTCATTTATTGCTTCGCCAGTGTTTTTAGATGCGGTGATTATTTTGTCATCTACATCCGTTATGTTTGATACATATGTAACCTTTGGATAGATTTGTTTAAGAACATTTGAGAGAACGTCAAACACAACTGACATTCGCGCATTTCCGATATGGGCATAACTATAAACCGTAGGGCCACACGCATAAATGCGTATGTGGTTTTGGTCTATGGGCTCAAAATATTGTTTCTCACGAGTAAGAGAATTGTAAATTTTTAGTCTTGCCATGCGTTTAAATGTCCTTCAATGTCGCTTTTTACTGGAAAATACGGTAAAGAAGAGCTAAGACCAACCCTTAATTTGAGGTTTTATTTAAAATGGTATTAAAGATGAACACAAAAAGCGATATAAAGCAGGATAATAGGCCAAGCCGTGAAGAGGCTATGAAGGCTGTTGAGACGATGTTACGTTGGGCGGGTGAAGATCCAACACGTGAGGGTTTGCTTGATACGCCCAAGCGTGTGGTTAAAGCGTATGAAGAGTTTTTCTCCGGATATACTAAAGACCCTACGGCGGAACTACAGAAAACTTTTGAGGATATCGAGGGTTTTGATGACATGGTTTTAGTAAAAGATATTGATTTTGTTTCTCATTGTGAACATCACCTTGTTCCTATTTTAGGGAAGGCTCATGTAGCATATTGGCCTGATGAGAAAGTTGTCGGAATTTCTAAGCTTGCGCGTATTGTTGATATATACGGTCGTCGTCTTGTGTCACAAGAGAATATGACCCGTAATATTCTACAATGTATTGATCAAACGCTTCAGCCAAAAGGAGTTGCAGTTTACATTGATGCAAATCACCAATGTATGTCTACACGTGGAGTAAATAAAAGCTCATCATCAACTGTTACGTCAATGTTTAGTGGTATATTTAAAGAAGACCGTGATACGCAAAGACGTTTCTTGGATATGATTAATTATAGTCGCTAATTTTTTCTAATTACGTGGCCTTTACCTTACCGGATTGTTATGCAACGATTTTTATAAGCGTTGTGTAGCCATTATCTTTAACTATTACAAAGTTGGATATTAGATATGATCGAATTTACACTCCCTAAATGGTATGATTTGCACACTCATTTTCGTCAAGGTGACGCGGTTGAGGCATATATCAAGGCACATTTGGATATGGGGTGTGCCGGTGCTTTGGCTATGCCCAATACTAAACCACCTACTGCCGTAGTCACGCAAGATCAAGAAAATGGTGAGTATTGGAGTGTAGAGCGTTATAAACGTGATTTATGTGATGCAGGCGCGGATCAATTTGATGAATTGATTGTTCCACTCTATCTGACTAAAGACACAACGCCTGATATGATTTTACAAGGTGCTAAAGACGGTACTCTTAAGGCTTGTAAGTCTTATCCTCCTCATGGAACTACTGGTGCGGAATTCGGCATTCCTGTTACTGAGTACATTGAAAACGGTGTATTTAACGCAATGGAGGAGGCCGGTGTTGTTCTTTGTATTCATGGCGAGGAACATGGTCTATCACCTGATAAATACTTTGATCGTGCAGGTAACGCGGAGGAAATATTCTATACCGAGCGTATGCCGCGTGTTCGTGAGAAATTCCCTAATTTGAAAATAGTATGCGAACATGTAACAACCAAGAAGGCCGTAGATTTTGTTTTGGATAGTGGTGATAACGTTGCGGCAAGTATAACGCCACAGCATCTGATATATACAATTGGTGATTTGATACAGGGCCTCAAATATCATTTATTTTGTTTGCCGGTTTTAAAGCACTGTGAAGATCGTGATGCTTTGCGTCTTGCTGCTATTTCTTCGGATAATACTAAGTTTTTTGCAGGAACGGACAGTGCTCCGCATACGGTTAAGGCAACAGATTGCGGATGTGCAGCAGGTTGTTTTACGGGTGGTATCGCGCCACAGCTTTATGCGCAGGCTTTTGAAATGTCGGGTGTTGATCTGTCTGATAAAGAGGGTCAGGAGATTTTTGAAAGGTTCTTGTGTGTAAATGGTCCTAAATTCTACGGTTTGCCAATATCTGAGGATAGATTTACCTTGATCAAAGAAGAGAGTGCTGTTCAGTTGCTTGAGACTGTGGATGGTAACGTGACACCATTGCCATTAGGTTTGGGGCAGAGCACTATTCCATGGTCTATACGGCTTTAGATTATGGAGTGGAAAATATTTCTGCAGCCAGAAGTGCAACAATTTATTAAAGATCATATCAATGATGATGTTCGAGCGCTTGCGTTAAAAAGCTCTCCTGATAAGTCATGGCCTTATAGTTTGATATTGGATCAGATCAAAGTTTTGCAAAAAGCCAGAATAAAGTCACCGGATCTGTACGAAACGAACGGTATCATATTTCCCTCTAATGATCTTTATGAGCAATCATCATCATCTGCATGTGCGGCTTATAAAGCCAGCCTTGTTAGCGGAGACAAGTTTGTTGATTTAACTGCGGGTAGCGGATTGGACGCTTATCATTTCTCTAAGAATTTTAAATCAGGGACGCTTGTGGAGAGGGATGAGATAAGCGTTGGTCTGCTTGATCATAATATGCGCATTTTGCAAAACTCGAACGGTGATAGGTGTTGTTTGGATGTTCGCCATATGGATTGTGTTGAGTATGTTGATAGTATGGATAATGTTGACTTTGTCTTTGTTGATCCCCAACGTCGTGAGGGCGGCCGCAAGGGGATATTTGATTTATCATCATGCTCTCCTGATGTTATTTCGTTACTTGACGTATTGAAAAATAAGACTGCTAAGGTGATGGTAAAGGCTTCACCGGTTTTGGATATTGAAAAGGCTATTGGTTCACTTGAATTTGTGTCACAGGTGCATGTGGTTCAGTGGCAAAATGAGTGCAAAGAGGTGCTTTACCTTCTTGACTTTTCAAAACCTAAAACAGAAATTTCGACTGAAATTATAGCTGTCGATATTAATTTTGCAGGAAAAGTGCAGCAAAAATTATCATTTTATCCTGATGATGAAAGGAAATTTGTTCCTGAATATGGACTTCCTAAGAAATATATATTTGAACCCGGTCCTGCATTTCAGAAGTCCGGTGGATTTAAGTCAATATCTGTACAATTAGGCTTGTTAAAGATTCACCAGCATTCTCATCTGTATACATCTGATGAATTATGCCCTAATTTTCCCGGCAAGGCTTATGAGGTTATTGACGTTGTTTCTGTTCAATCTAAAGCGGTGAAATTGAGTAATGCTGATTTAGCGTTGAGGAATTTTCCGGGTAATGTTCGTGATTTAAAAAAGAAGCTCAAACTTTCTGATGGGGGTTGCTATAGAGTTTTTGCAACCACTCTTTGTGATGGTGCTAAAAAACTCATTATTTGCAAAAAATAACACATAAAATATTCTTTTTATTCGTTGGGAAAGTGCATGTTACAGGCGACTTGTGGTATGATTAGGGATAACTTTTTATATTATTAGAAAACCTAAAGACCTTATTAATAATTAGAGATATATAATATATGAAATTTTTAGGGGAATTACATTTATGATTTGCGCATTAGAAAAAACGGATAAGGATTTATTCTGTGTCTAAACTTGCCATAGGTCGCGCTGATGCAAATCAAGTGGATGTATCTGAACAGAGTTCTTTATCTGCGTCTAATAGTATATTTGTGTCCTCCCCGATAAGCATTCTTCACAACAAAGTGGTTTGGCGCATGGCCATTACCGCGTTTATATCGATATTATTTGTTGGATCATTAGTATTATATATGGTCGGGATTGACCATTATACCAGATCATCTTTGCAATCTTTATCCAACGAAGCACGAAGTTCAATCGCATCAATTATTAATGATGGTGATGGAAATAAACCCCCATTTGATAGCGCACGCGTAGATAGGCTTTTACAGACTACCAAAGTAAATGGTCTTGCTGTTTATTCTCATAAATATGATTTTATTGAGGAATATGGTATTTCACCTAATCTCTCTATTCAAGATGGTGGCTTGGACAAATCATACCAAAGTGTAGACGGATCATCATATGAGGTTATATTTAATGGCGCGGATCTTCGTAGTACGTTTCTGGTTGTTGCGCGAATTGATTCCCAATCATTAAATGCAGGTTTGTACAGTTTTGTAATAGAAGGTATTGCTGTTATATCACTATTGTCATTTGCGGTTACTGTTCTTTTGATGATTGCATTGGGCAAGTGGTTATTAGAACCCATTTTATTTATGCGCTCTGCGTTAATATCTGCATTTAAGAATCCTGATGAACCGGCGATTATGGGGTCTCCTTATATGCACGCTGATGAAATTGGGACGACCATATCATTGTTGCAAAAGCTTATCTCGCAAAATGCAGATAATTTGAAGCACTTAAAAAGCACTGCAGAGGATAAAATTCATAAGCTGGCGTATTATGACGCATTGACAGGCCTACCTAATAGGGCTCTTTTTGTGCGTAAGCTGGATGAATGTGGTCGTGTGAATAGCGACGAAACGGTTGAGAGATTTGCTGTTGTTACAATGGACTTGGATCACTTTAAGGACATTAACGATTCTATGGGGCATAATGTTGGTGATGCAATATTACGTTCTGTTGGTAAAAGGCTATCATCATCTTTGCCTGATGTTGCGCTTGTGTCCAGAACGGGTGAGGATGAATATGCGATTATGATGCCTCTTTCAGGGGATAATATAGAGGCAAAGTCAGTTGCTGAGCGTGCTCTTGGTGTTGTTAGGTCTGAGCCGTTTAAGGTGTTTAACGAAGAATTTCAGGTGCGTGCATCTGTTGGTGTTTCTACATTCCCTGATGATGGTTCTGACCCTGAAGTGGTGTTGAAAAATGCAGATATTGCACTTAACCGTGCGAAAGAAGAGGGCCGTGATACTATTAAGGAGTATTCTGAAGACTTTGATCGCGCGGTACAGGAGCGTTTCCAAGTGTTACGTGATTTGCGTGATGCGCTTGAAAATGATCATCTTGATCTTTATTTCCAACCGCAGTTATGTTTGCGCACCGGTGCAATTATTGGGGCTGAGGCTTTGCTTCGTTGGTGGAAGGCAGATAACAGCAAGCAGGGTGGGCACTTTGTTTCACCGGCACAGTTTATTCCGGTGGCCGAGCAATCAGGTTTGATTGTTCCTATTGGGCAATGGGTTTTGAACACTGCGTGTCGTACTGCGAAAAGATGCATCGATGAACATGGTATCAATATAAGGTTTGCGGTTAACGTTTCTGGTGCTCAATTTGTTCATGGTGATGTTTGCAAGGATGTATCCGATATTTTAGAAGAGACCGGATTAGACCCAAGGGTTGTCGAACTGGAGGTTACTGAAAGTGTGTTTATGGACGATATACAACACACTGTAAAAATTCTTCATAATCTTAATGCTTTGGGTGTTGAGTTGGCGATTGATGACTTCGGTACAGGATATTCATCTTTATCTTATTTAAGTCAGTTCCCTATAGATCGTTTGAAAATCGATCAATCATTTATTCGTAATGCTCTTGATGATAAAGAGAATGCCGCGATTGCACGTACTATTATAAGTCTTGGCCATTCATTGAATCTAAGCGTAATTGCAGAGGGTGTTGAAACCAAAGAGCATGAGCAGTTTTTAATCGATCATGATTGTGATGAGGTTCAAGGATATCGTTACTCTCGACCTGTTCCTGCAGATGATTTTATTGAGTTCGTTAAAAATTATAATGGCGATATAAATAGTTTCTCATCATAAAGCAATTGCGCAATTATCTGTATGCGTGTAAATCAAAGACATGAAACAAAATTTATATTCTCAAAATTTATCGTCAAAACGTTGTGGACCCTTGCAAGGTGTGGCCCGTATTCCTGGTGACAAATCTATATCGCATCGATCTATTATGCTTGGTGCTTTGGCGGTTGGCGAAACTATTGTTAGTGGCCTGTTGGAGGGAGAAGACGTTCTTCACACTGCCATGGCTATGCGTGCCATGGGGGCGAAAATAATTCACGGTGATGATGGCCTATGGCGTATTAACGGTGTTGGTGTCGGTGGCCTTAATGAGCCTGACCAAGTGTTAGAAATGGGTAATAGTGGAACTTCTACTCGTTTGTTGATGGGTTTGATCGGGGGGCACAATATTAGTGCTACATTTACCGGTGATGCATCTTTGGTAAAGCGTCCAATGCGCCGTGTTGTTAACCCGCTTGAAATGATGGGTGCGACGTTTTTATCAAGATCTGGTGATCGTTTGCCGCTAACTGTTAAGGGCGCTGAAACTGCTTTACCAATTGAATACAAACTTCCTGTAGCTTCAGCACAGGTGAAGTCTGCAATTATGTTGGCAGGCTTGAATGCAGCAGGTCGTACAACAGTGATAGAAGACCATCCAACACGCGATCATACTGAAAATATGCTACGCCATTTTGGTGTAGAGGTTGAGGTAGAAGATCTGAAAGATGGTGCGCGTGCAATACATTTGCAGGGTCACCAAGAATTACAAGGGTGCGCGGTAGATGTACCGTCTGATCCTAGTTCTGCTGCGTTTGCGGTCGTTGCGGCGTTGATTAATGAAGGTTCTGAAATAACGTTAAGCCGTGTTGGCATTAATGAGACACGTATTGGTTTGTACACCACCCTTAAAGATATGGGTGCTGAGATTGAGTTTAAGAACGAGCGCATAGAGGCGGGTGAGCCTGTCGCAGACATATATGTAAAAAGTGGCGCTTGCCTTAAAGGTATAGATGTTCCTGAGAGCCGTGTACCTTCTATGATTGATGAGTTTCCAATATTGGCGGTTGCTGCTGCTTGTGCGGATGGTACTACGCATATGACCGGGTTAAAGGAATTGCGTGTAAAGGAAAGTGATCGTTTGTTAATGGTGGCAAATGGTTTGAAGGCATGTGGTGTAAAGTTCGAAATGGGCGAAGAGAGTTTGACCATTCATGGTAACGGTAAACCTCCTAGTGGTGGTGCATGTGTGGAAACTGCGCTTGATCATCGTATCGCGATGAGCTTTTTAGTCTTGGGTAGCGTAAGCGATAACCCTGTGTCAGTTGATGATGCTGCGCCTATTAAAACCAGTTTCCCTAACTTTATTGAATTGATGAATGATTTAGGTGCGGAAATTGGTACGCCAGATGATTCTGATGAATTAAGATTGGCGTAAATAGTTTTTCTATTCTTTATCAGGTGTCCAATTATCCAACCATATATCTCGTGGTATTATATATGGCTTTATTCCGTTATCAGCATAATATGTATCTACTGCATAAATGTGTCCCGTTGATTTCTCGCGTAAGGTGGCACTGTTATGTGGCCACATTCCATCAATGAAGTATCCTCTATGAATAGGTTCTGAGGGTTCATACCATTTAAATGATATTTCTTTATCTAAGAAACGTAGATATCTTGATGTGTTAATTGTTTCGTCCAAACAATCCATTTGATCCTCGTCAGGTTCAAAGTTTTCTGCTTTTGCTCTGTCAGGATTCATTCCAGATGCTTTTGTAACTTCTTTTTCTATCATGGCGATGGCTTGTGTAATTGTATTTAATTCACTTCTCGCGCTTTTTGGGTATGGTGTGAATAATGATATTATCTTTTCCCACTCTTTTTCCGGTATGGAGACTTGTGTTTTGTAAGTGCAGCTAAACCCATGGCAAAGGGTGAAGTTTTGCGGAGTCGCATTTCTGTCTTTATATGGGTGCAAGCTTATCCCTTGACCTTTTGAGCATCCGCTAAGTAATAAGGATATTAAAATTATTTTTGAAATATTCATATATAGCTCTTGCTCTTAATTTATGTTGAAGGGTAAGTATAACCACATGAAAAATATTATTGCTATTGATGGTCCCGCAGCAAGCGGAAAAGGAACTTTGTCACGTAATTTGGCAAAATCACTGAATTTTGCGCATATGGATACGGGGGCTCTTTATCGTGCTGTTGCTTATGAAGTATTGCAGGCGGGCGGTGATCCTTCGAACGAGGAGGACGCTCTGACAGGTTGTGAACGCCTGAATGATAAAATTTCAGATAGTAATACGTTGTCTAATGATGCGTTGCGTAATGATAGGGTAGGTGGCGCAGCATCTAAGGTTGCCGCTATTCAGGATGTTCGTGACGCATTAACTGATCTTCAAAAATCATTTGCAACCTCACCTGGTTCAGATTTTGTGGGAGCCATTCTAGATGGCCGTGATATTGGTACGGTGATATGTCCAGATGCCCCTTTAAAGCTTTATATTACCGCAAATGTCGAGATTCGCGCACAAAGACGCATGAAAGAGTTGCATTCTAAGGGATTAGACGCTACATATAAGGCCGTTTTAGAGGATATGCGTGCACGTGACGCTCGTGATTCTGGCCGCGAGGCTGCTCCACTAAGGCCTGCAGAGGACGCTGTTGTCATTGATAGTAGCGATCTGGGCGAGGCTCAAATGTTGGAAACAGCCTTAACATATGCGAAAAAAGCATTTGGTTAGAATAGAGTTCATGACGCATTAGCGAGAGTATCCCCTATAACGACGGTGTTTATCGTTCCTTTGCAAAGATCACGGGGATGTGTAAGTGCCAATTCGAATATTGAAAGGAATACTACTATGGCTAAAGTTGCCGCTAATTTAATTGATAGAGAGGACTCCACAGAGTTTGCAGCTCTACTTGGGGAAACCATCGGAAAAAACGAAAGATTCGAGGGTAGCGTTGTAAAAGGCGTTGTCATCGCATTAGAACCAGATCACATTATTGTTGATGTTGGTTTGAAATCAGAGGGACGCGTGCCGCGTTTTGAATTTTCAAAACCGGGCGAAGATCCTGAAATAAATATTGGAGACACCGTTGAAGTATACGTTGAGCGTATGGAAAACACAAACGGTGAGTCTGTTCTTTCACGTGAAAAAGCACGTAGAGAAGAAGTTTGGATCGAACTTGAGAAAATGCATGCAGATGGTGAACGTGTTACGGGTACTATCTTTGGTCGTGTTAAAGGTGGATTCACTGTTGATCTTGGTGGTGCGGTTGCGTTCTTACCTGGTTCACAAGTTGACATCCGTCCGGTTCGTGACATTACACCATTGATGGATACGCCACAGCCATTCCACGTTCTTAAAATGGATCGTAGCCGTGGTAACATTGTTGTATCTCGTCGTTCTATTCTTGAAGAATCACGTCAAGAGCAACGCAGTGACCTACTTAAGAACTTGGCTGAAGGTCAAATTCTTGAAGGTATTGTTAAAAACATCACAGATTACGGTGCATTCGTTGATCTTGGTGGTGTTGATGGTCTGTTGCACGTTACCGACATTTCTTGGAAACGCGTTAATCACCCATCTGAAGTTCTTCAAATTGGTCAAAGCGTTGACGTTCAAGTTATCCGCTTTAACGAAGAAACACAGCGTATATCACTTGGTATGAAACAACTTGGTTCTGATCCATGGGAAGATGCAGCAAGCAAATATGTTGAGGGTACACGCTTTACAGGCCGTATCAGCAATATTGCCGATTACGGTGCGTTTGTTGAACTTGAAGATGGTGTTGAAGGTTTGGTTCACGTTTCTGAAATGTCTTGGACTAAGAAGAACGTTCACCCAAGTAAGATCGTTTCTACTTCGCAAGAAGTTGAAGTTGTTGTTCTTGAAATCAACATGGAAAAACGTCGTATATCACTTGGTCTTAAGCAGTGTCAGGAAAATCCTTGGATACAATTTGCAGAAGACAACAAGGTTGATGATGTGATTGAAGGTGAAATCCGCAATATCACAGAGTTCGGTTTGTTTGTTGGTCTTACAGAAGAAATTGACGGAATGGTTCACCTTTCTGATATTTCTTGGGAAGATCAAAGCGAAGAAGTGTTGAAAGACTTTGAAAAGGGCGGTGTCGTTAAGGCAAAAGTTCTTGAATTAGATCCTGAGCGTGAGCGCGTAGCACTTAGCATCAAGGCACTAACAGAAGACCCTTATAAAGGTGCACTTCAAGGTGTTGTTAAAGGTGCTGTTGTTACATGTACAGTTTCCGAGATCACTGCATCTACTGTTGAGGTAGAGTTGAGTGACGGTGTGACCGGTACTATCAAGAAGGCTGACCTTTCTCGTGAGCGTTCTGAGCAACGTCCAGACCGTTTCGCTGTTGGCGAAAAGGTTGATGCTAAGGTTGTTTCTGTTGATAGAAAGGCACGTAAGGTTGCTCTATCTATTAAAGCACAGGAAATAGATGAAGATAAGCAAGCTATGAAGGACTTTGGTTCTACTGAAAGTGGTGCTTCACTTGGTGATATTCTTGGTGCAGCTTTGCAAGGCAAAGACGAAGGCAAGTAGTATTGTTTTGAATTTTTTTGTAAAAAGCCGGCATTGTTGTCGGCTTTTTTTCTGCGCTTTATTTGTAAAAAAGTGTTTTTTATCAATGCGTTTTGCTTGACGCGTATGCTCTAATAATGCAATCTAGTGGTATCCGAGTTTAATTATAATTCTTTTGTTTAAAAAGAGGTGTGTTTCGATATGACAAAATCAGAATTGATACAGCGTTTAGCCGATTTAAATCCGCATTTATATTTGCGTGATATCGAAAAAATAGTGGAAACTGTTTTTAATGAGATTTCAGATGCTTTGGCTAATGGTGATCGTGTCGAATTACGTGGTTTTGGCGCTTTTTCAGTAAAGCATCGTGATGCGCGTGTTGGCCGTAATCCTCGCACTGGAGAGACTGTTCAGGTGGATGCAAAAAAACTTCCATTCTTTAAAACTGGTAAGGCATTGCGTGAAAAGCTAAACGGTAACTAACAAATGATTGTTGTCAGATTTATTGTTGGAATTGTTACTACGCTTTGTGTTGCAACATTTGCGGTTATGAATCGTGGTGATGTTTCTATTACATGGAATCCTTTGTCCGATGATTTCTCTTTGATATTGCCTGTTTATATTGTGATATTAGTTTCTCTAGCATTAGGTTTTATTTTCGGTGGTTGTTTGGTGTGGCTTAATTCAGGGCGACTTCGTAAAGAAAGGCGCCAACAGAAAAGAGAAATTAAACTTCTTGAAAATGAAGTAAATCGTTTGAAGGAAGATAAGCTTCACAGTGGAATTCCTGCAACGGATATATTCCCTGCCTTACCTGTAAAATAAGAGAGTTACGTTATGTCTACACCTAAAATATTCTGTGCGATTGATACAGATGACCTTGATCGTGCTTGTGATTTGTCTGCGCAGATTGCACCTGTTACAGGTGGTATAAAGCTTGGGCTTGAATTTTTTAATAATTTTGGACCTCAAGGAATTGATCGTGTACTGAAATCTTGCCCGGAAGCGCATTTGTTTATTGATCTAAAATTCCACGATATTCCTAATACTGTTGCGGGTGCAGTGCGCGGAATCTGTAATAATTTTGCGCCAGCTTACTTGAATGTACATGCATCTGGCGGTGCAGAAATGATGCGCGCGGCAAAGGATGCTTGCGGTAGTGATACGAAGTTATTGGCAGTAACGATATTGACCTCCTTGGATCATAAAGCCATATCTGATATCGGTTATGGCGGTGATGATGTTGCGTCACAGGTTGAAAAGATGGCCTTGTTAACGCAAAACTCTGGTTTGGATGGTGTGGTGTGCTCGGCACATGAAATTGCACATCTACGTAGTGTATGTGACGATGATTTTTCATTAATGGTTCCGGGTATTCGCCCAAAGGGAAGCGCGCAAGGCGATCAAAAGCGTATCATGACGCCGGCAGATGCACTTGACGCGGGGGCAACGCATTTGGTTATAGGCCGTCCTATCACTGGTGCCGCTGATCCTGCACAGGCGGCACATGATATATTGGCTGAATTGTAATTATTGGTTAAGGATAAATTTATGTATTTTACGCCCACACTGTCACCCAAGGAAACTTCTGGAAATGTTCGTGATTTTGTAGAAGATCACAGGGATGAACTTATTCAGTTGATGAAGTCAGTTTTACCATTTTTGATATTATTTGTATTAGTAAATTCGTATGTGCAATATTTACTAAATCTTGATGCAGTGGAATATTTGCGTGATGTTAAACAGCCTGAAACTATGTCTGATGTAAAGGAGCTGATGGCTAATATTCAGGGTCATTCATATGGTAACCCTTTAACATGGGTGTCCTTTGCGTTTCAAATAGGTGTTGGATATTGCTTTGCCGTGGTTGCGGTTGGTTGGCACAGATTGGTTCTATTGGGAAGGAATAATTACACGTCTATGTCGTTCTTGAATCCTAAAAAGCATGAAATAGAGTTTGTAATTATGTGGACGGTTATGGGTACAATACTGCCTTTTTTGATGGTTTATTTATTCAAAATAGATATATGGTTGGTTATTTTATTGTCAGTTATATTTCCTTATTTATTTTTTAAGGTGAGCTTTTATTTCCCTGCCAAGGCATTAGATTCTAATGTTTCTTTAATCTCTTCTTTTCAATTGACCAATGGTTATTTCTTTAAATTTTTGTTTGCAATGATGCGTTCCTGTATATTGGTTGCGATTGTATATGCGCTGGTGGCTCTTATTATTGGAAGTGTAGCGGCAAGTTTAGCTCAAGATTGGTACGGTGACCAAATGACATCTGATTTGGTGCGTAGTATGTATGAGCAAATGGTTGGCCAACCTGTTATGAGTGTTATTGCTGTTTTTATATTCCAGCCAATATTTACGGTTTTAGGTGTTACTGTTTTATCTAATTACTTTCAGCATGCGATGCAGAATAAATCAGTGTAATGGTTGGATCGGTTAAGAAAATTACGACGAAGATATGTGGTATTAAAACCCCGGAAGCCTTGAAGTCGGCGGTGCACGATGGCGCGCGATTTGTTGGCTTTGTGTTTTTCCCGCCATCCCCACGTCATGTAGCAATCGATACGGCAAAGGAGCTTGCCTTAATGTTGCCAACAGGTGTGCGAAGTGTAGGTTTGTTTGTAGACCCTACAGATGAGCAATTGGATGCGGTAACAGGTCATGTTCAGTTGGATATGATTCAATTACATGGCAATGAAATACCGGATAGGGTTTTAGAAATTAAAGAAAAATATGCGTTACCAATTATTAAGGCATTCCCAGTTAGCGATGTTTCTGACCTTGACGTAGTAAGTGACTATGAGGGGTTAGTTGATTGGTTATTATTTGACGCAAAACCACCTAAAAACAGTGATGTTCCCGGTGGTACAGGGCATAGTTTTGATTGGAACATTTTGAAAGATAGGTCTTTTTCAAAACCTTGGATGCTGTCAGGTGGATTGCACACAGATAATGTTGGTGATGCCCTGATGATATTGGCGCCTAATGCGGTCGATGTATCTTCTGGGGTTGAGGCGGTGCGCGGTGAAAAAGATTTAGGGAAAATCAGTTCTTTTCTTGCGGCCGTTAAAGCGCTATAAAGCGAGCATGACAGTTAATTCTTATAAAAATCAGCCTGACAGTTTTGGGCATTTTGGACAATATGGTGGAAGGTATGTCGCGGAAACGCTTATGCCTCTTATATTGTCAGTGGAAAAAGCATGGAACTTGGCAAAGGCTGATCCTGACTTTTGGGCAGAGTTTGATGATCTGGCTAATAATTATATTGGTCGTCCTTCACCGCTTTATTTTGCAGAAAAAACCACAAAGCATTTGGGTGGCGCAAAGGTCTATTTCAAACGTGAAGAGTTGAACCATACAGGTGCGCATAAAATTAACCATTGTATTGGTCAGGCATTGCTTGCCAAAAGAATGGGTAAAACACGTATTATTGCAGAAACTGGTGCAGGCCAGCATGGCGTTGCAACGGCAACGGTTTGTGCGTTGTTTGATATTCCTTGTACTGTGTTTATGGGTGCAAAAGATGTTGAGCGTCAGGCCCCTAACGTATTTCGTATGAAGTTACTTGGTGCGGAGGTGGTATCGGTTACCGCAGGATCACAATCGTTAAAAGATGCAATGAATGAGGCAATGCGAGATTGGGTGACGAATGTTCATGATACATATTATTTGATTGGAACAGTGGGGGGGCCACACCCTTTTCCGGCTATGGTTCGTGATTTCCAATCTGTAATCGGTAAGGAAACGAAAGAACAAATGGTGGATCGCGAAGGGCGATTGCCTGATTCTATCGTTGCTTGTATCGGTGGTGGATCAAATGCGATGGGTATTTTCCATCCATTCTTGGACGATGCAGATGTTGGATTGATTGGTGTCGAGGCCGCCGGAATGGGTGTTGATACTGATAAAAATGCGGCTAGCTTGGCGGGTGGTCGTGCCGGTATTTTGCATGGGATGCAAACGTATTTCTTGCAAGATGATGATGGACAAATTCAAGAAGCACATTCTATTTCTGCGGGTTTGGATTACCCTGGTATCGGGCCTGAGCACGCGTGGCTGTTTGATCAAAAACGCGTTGATTACGTCAGTATTACAGATGATGAAGCATTAGAAGCGTTCCAGTTATGCGCTAAGTTAGAGGGTATTATACCTGCACTTGAATCTGCGCATGCTTATGCACATGTGTTGAAGATTGCGGGTGATTTACCATCGGATCATATAATGGTTTTGAACCTTAGCGGCCGTGGTGATAAGGATATTTATACAGTCGCAAATAAACTTGGTGTTGAAATATGAATGATTACGAAGTTAAAGCAGGTTTAGAGAAAATTGACGGTTTTTCCGTTGTCGGCCTTTCTATGGTTACGGATAATGAAACTGCTAGTGAGGAAATTAATGCGCTGTGGCAAAATTTCTTTGAGCAGAGCGTAGGTCAAGACATTCCTAATCGTGTGGATGATGTTATTTACGCGGTTTACAGTGATTATGAAGGCGACCATACAAAGCCATATCGTTTGACAATTGGTTATAAGATTGATGGTGAGCCGCAAATGAAAAACCATTTACACCATGTAGAGGTTAAGGGGGCTGATTACGCGATGATGGGCGCAATTGGCGAGCAACCAAAGGCATTGGTGGAAACGTGGACAGCAGTTTGGCAAAGTGATCTGGATAGAAAATTTGAAACAGACTTTGAAGTATATGGAAAGCGTTTCTTTGAAGAGGGCGTGCATGAAGTTTTGGTCGCAATTGGTGTGAATGTATGAGTAGAATTAAAAAAAAGTTTGAGTCCTTAAAGACATCAAATCGTAAGGCTCTTGTTACTTTTATTATGGCAGGTGATCCTGATTTGGAAAATAGCCTCGCCGTTCTTAAATCTCTGCCTGATGCGGGTGCGGATTTAATTGAAATAGGAATGCCTTTTACTGATCCCGCGGCTGATGGGCTTACTATTCAACATGCGGGGCAACGTGCTCTTAAATCTGGCGCGACTATGAACACAACTCTACAGATTGTACGCGATTTTCGTGCAGAAAATAATCATACACCAATAATTCTTATGGGCTATGCTAACCCCCTTCATTCCTATGGGTTTGAAGATTTTGCAACAGATGCAAAGAATGCAGGTGTTGATGGACTGATTATCGTTGATTTGCCACCAGAAGAAGACGCGCAATTGCGTAAATTCACGGATGCGCACGGTATTGATATGATACGCCTTATTACTCCGACAACTGATGAAGAGCGTTTATCTGTTGTATTAGATGGCGCGAGTGGGTTTCTTTACTATGTTTCTATTACAGGTGTTACAGGAACTGCGAAAGCAGACCTCAGCGCATTAAAGCCGCATATTGATATGATTAAAAGCAAGAGCGACCTGCCTGTTGCAATTGGGTTTGGTATTAAAACGCCCAGTGATGCACAGGAAATGTCGGTTTTAGGTGACGCGGTTGTCGTCGGATCATCTATTGTTGATAAGGTAAAGGATATAGGCGCAAACGATGGTAATCTGGAAGAAGTTACGAATCTTGTTCAATCTTTATCCGGTGTATTAGGTGATCGTCCCGATTAAGGTGAGTGTTGACTCTGTGTGCGTTTTCTGCGATTTATCATGTTCTAATAATAATCAGGATGTATAAATGAATTGGCTGTCTAACTTGATACCACCGCGTATCCGCTCTTTTGTTGGTGAACAAAAAGAAGTGCCCGATAACTTGTGGCAAAAATGCACATCTTGTGAAGGCATGTTGTTTCATAGAGACTTAGATAAAAGCCATAATGTTTGTTATCATTGCGGTCATCACTTGCGCTTGCCTGTTGCCGATCGCTTGCAAATGATGTTCGATAATGGTGAGTACAAGTCACATAAATTACCTGATGTTGAGCATGATCCGCTTAAATTTAAAGATCGTAAGCGTTATGTTGATCGTATTAAAGAGGCGCAAACAAAAACCGGTCTTGATGAGGCAATTACTATTGCCAGCGGAAAGATGGGTGGTTTGAAAGTTGTAATCGCTGCATTTAATTTCCGTTATATGGGTGGCTCTATGGGGGCGGCCGTTGGTGAAGCAATAGTCAGAGCAGCAGAGATAGCAGTAAAAGAAAAAGCAACATTTATTACTGTACCTGCATCTGGCGGTGCGCGTATGCAAGAAGGCATGCTGTCATTGATGCAGATGCCACGTAGTATTATTGCCGTTGAAATGGTTAAAAACGCAAAGCTTCCATACATTGTTATTCTTACTGACCCTACCACGGGTGGTGTGAGTGCATCATTCGCGATGTTAGGGGATATTCATATTGCAGAACCTGGTACTATGATTGGTTTTGCCGGTCGCCGTGTTATCGAAGAAACAGTGCGTGAAACCTTGCCTGAGAATTTCCAAACTGCTGAGTACCTTCTTGATCATGGTATCGTTGATATGGTTGTATCTCGTAAAGAGATGAAGGAGACGGTGGTTAATATTATTAGTATTCTGACAAAGAAACCTGTTGATCCTGATTATGATGGCACTGGTAAGAAGGCTAAGAAAGTTACTAAAAAAACTTCTGGAAAGAAGGGTGGCAAAAAGGCTGCTTCTCAAATTAAAGCAGCACAAGACGCAGTCAGAGGTATATCTCAAAATTGTGATGATGTTACAGGCCAAAAAAAGGCTGCTTCCAATTAACTCCTGACGGAAATATTGTCCGGTGATTTGAAAAGTCTGTATATGCATCAAGCTGACCTTAGACATGATGATGATTCATTGCGTGATAAGTTGGAAAATATATTTCAACTTCGCCGCACTCGTTCAAAGGTAAATTGGGATCGTGGACAGTATCTTGATTTATTGAATGAATTTGGTAACCCTCAATTAAGATTACCTCCTGTTATTCATGTTGCAGGCACTAATGGTAAAGGGTCTGTAATTGCGATTTTACGCTCTATATTACAGGCTCAAGGTCTTAGGGTGCATTGCTATACCTCACCGCATTTAATTAATGTGAACGAGCGTATAACCCTTGCAGGTAAAGACATTGATAATAAATATTTAGAGCAGCTTATAGATCAAGCCTTAGAATATAATAAGGGTGCGCCTCTTTCGTTTTTTGAAATTACCACGGCTTTGGCGTTTAAGGCATTTTCAGATGTTCCTGCCGATGTTTTGTTACTGGAAGTCGGTCTTGGTGGTCGTCTTGATTGTACCAATGTTATCGATGATCCACTTGTCAGTGTTATTAACCGCATATCAATGGATCATACCGATTTTTTAGGAAATGATATTCGTGATATAGCAGCAGAAAAAGCAGGGGTAATGAAAAATGCTGTCCCTTGTGTGATTGGTCATCAGGGGGGAGGAGATATCTCTGGCGCAGTTAGAATGGTGTTGTCTGACCAGATTGCTTCATCTGGTGCAATTTCTTGTCAAAGTGGTGATGAATGGAGCGTAAAATCATCTGATGGTAGGTTGAATTTTATATTTGGTGATCAATCATTTGATTTTCCTTTACCTAATTTAAATGGTGCGCATCAGGTGCAAAATGCAGGTGTTGCTCTGGCTACTCTGTTTTCCGTGCGATCTGTTTTAAAAGTAGAAGATCAAGCGATAGAAGAAGGTTTGCAAAATGTTTATTGGCCCGGGCGTTTGCAAAAAGTTGATGCTACTGCGCTTGGTGTTTCTGATGAATGTGAAGTTTGGCTGGACTCAGGGCATAATGATAGTGCTGGCGAAGCTTTGGCTAATGAGATGATGCAATGGAGGGCTCAAGGTGAAGTGCCAATTTATTTGGTAATGGGGATGTTGGATACCAAAGATTCTGCGCAGTTTCTTGCGCCTTTGATTCCTCATATTACTGCGCTTCATATTGTTTCTATATCCTCTGACCCGAACAGCCAGACTAAAAGCGATGTTGAGGACAAAATAAAAGATATGTGTGGTGATGTACCCGTGTATGCGAATGAAGGGTGCATTGATGCAATATCAGATATTGCACGAGATAACCCATCATCCAAGATATTAGTTGCAGGATCTGTTTATTTGGCTGGAGAAGTCTTGGAACGTATCAGTGGAACTTAACGAATATATTGATATAACTTGTAAACTTTGAAATACTTATATTATGACAGATAAAATTTTTTTAGTAGATGATGACCGTAATATTTTGCTTTCCGTGTCTATGGCGTTGGAGGCTGAGGGGTTTAATGTTGAAACATTCAATGATGGTGAAGCAGGGCTTAATGCTATCTTAGAAAATAATCCTGCTCTTGTGATTTTGGATGTTAAAATGCCAAGAATGGATGGGATTGAGGTTCTTTCAAAACTACGCGAAGAGAGCTCTATACCTGTTATCTTTCTTACATCTAAGGATGATGAGGTGGATCAGGTTATTGGCTTGCGTATGGGGGCGGATGATTACATTACCAAGCCCTTCTCGCAAAGGCTTTTGATAGAGCGTATTAAGGTTCTTTTACGTCGTCGTGACTTTATGAAGTCGGAAATAGAAACACAAAAGGAAGATCAGAATATTGAATATGGTCACTTGATATTAGATGATTCGCGTCATTTATGCTCTTGGAAGGGTAAACCCCTTAACCTTACTGTCACAGAATATCTTCTTGTAAAGTCATTGGCTATGCGCCCTGGTCATGTAAGAAACAGAGATCAGTTGATTGATATGGCATATGGTGAGAATATATATGTTGATGATAGAACAGTTGATTCGCATATAAAGCGCGTCAGGAAGAAGTTTAAGAAGTTAGATGACGAATTCGACAAAATCGAAACGCTATACGGAGTCGGCTACCGCTATAAGGAAGAGTAGCAGGTGGTTTAGGATTGGATCACACCGTGGTGATATTGAACAATTGTTTGATTTATACTGGGGTGGTAAAGAACGCCGAATAACTGGCCTTACTCTTCGTATTATTGGTGTTAATATTGTTGCTGTTATTGGTTTGATACTTGGCGTTGTTTATTTGGGTCAGTATCATTCATCTTTAATAGAATCTAAGATAGAACGTGTTGAGACTGAAGTTATTCTTGTTTCTGCAGCTATTACCGAGGGGGCTGTTTTTCCTGATGAGAACAATAGTGGTGTTGCATCTTTATCATCGACAAAGGCGCAAACGCTGTCCGCTCGTTTAGGGGCAACATTAGATAAACGTATTATCATATTTAATATTGATAATGACATGGTCGCTGATTCTGAGATAATTATAGAGAGTCAAAACATTGATCCAATCTTCACTGTTATAGAAGAAGAAGAAATTCAGCTTGATAGTGTTGAGCTGTTGAAGGATACAGCTGCTTGGATTATATCTTTTTTCCCCCAATACGATAAATTACCGTTATTTCCGGGTGTAACGTCTGGAAACGCGAATCATTATGCCGATGTTATTGAAGCTAAAAGCAAAAAATTGAGTATTTCTGCGTGGCGTGATTCTACAGGTGAAATCATTCTAACGGCTGCTTTACCGATTGTTGATAAATCTGACATTATTGGATTTGTGATGCTTGTCGGTGATGATGAAGATATTAGTGGAGCAATGGGTGATGTGTGGTTTAATATTTTAAAAATATTCTTAGCTACTTTGTTTGTTACTATTCTATTATCGATTTATCTTTCTGGCGTTATTGCGCGGCCATTAAGGAAGTTAGCCGGATCAGCCGAAAATGTGCGCAGAGGAAAGCTTAAGCATACAGAAATTCCCGATATGAGCGATCGTAACGATGAAATTGGCGAGTTATCAATTGTCTTGCGCGATATGACCGCCGCATTGTGGGAGCGTATGGATACTATTGAGGCATTCGCGGCAGATGTGTCTCATGAGATTAAGAACCCTTTAACGTCCCTGAAAAGTGCGGTGGAAACAACTAAAGTTGTTAAGAAAAGGGATGATTTAGATAAGTTGTTGATGGTCATTGATCATGATGTTGATAGATTGGATCGTTTGATTACTGATATATCTAATGCCTCGCGTTTAGATGCGGAACTGTCCAGAGAAGCATTTGAAGTAATTGATTTAAAGAAAATGCTGCGAGATTTGCTGGATGTGTATAAGAGCCCACTTGAAAGGGAGAGTAGTAATCAGGGTGCTCCGCTTGATAGTGCGTTAAAAGATGGTGTTATGATTTGCCTAGATTTTAGCGATGAATCGGAAATATATATTCTCGGTAGCGAAGGAAGGTTAACGCAAGTATTCCAAAACATAATTTCTAATGCACTATCTTTTGCCCCTATAAAAACTGAAATTAAGATATCAGTAAGGGTTAAAGCCAATCGAGTTACTATCTCTATAGAAGATGGTGGGTCTGGAATACCTGAAGGACAGTTGGAAAAGATTTTTGAGCGTTTTTATTCCGAAAGACCGCAACATGAAGAGTTCGGTAGGCATTCAGGGCTTGGTTTGTCTATTTGTAGGCAGATAGTTACTGCGCATAATGGTATTATTTATGCAGAGAATAAGGTTGATAGATCTGAAGAGGTCATGGGTGCCAGATTCGTTATTATTCTTAATGTAGGTAAATAATTTAATATTATTTTTGGCTTGGTGCATAAAAAAACGACCCGAATAAAGGGTCGCTTTATAAATCTTAATCTGATTAATCTTTACATAGAGTTATCTAGTGTATTGTCAAAAGATACCGCTTGCTCTGGATTATATCCGTCGGAAACACTGGCTAGTTGACCAAACATTCCTTGGATTTCAAAACTTGGTAAGCCTGAAGCCTTACTCCCGAAATTATCGCTTAAATTTGTCATGCAAAACACCCTTTCTTATTGTAAATATTGCATTATCTTTGGAAACACCGGAGCCGTCGTAATCCTTAAGGACTATCTTTGTCTGGTCGCCTGCCTGTGCTTCAGGAACAATACTATATAATAGTCTGGTGCTTGTCAAGTTTGAAAGGTCTATCAAATCATCCTTACCATTCAGAAGAGTTATTAAATTAATAACCTTTTTTTTGGTTATTTCTTTGTCTTCATCTTTTTGAATAAGTACATAATCTCCTACGTGATCATAATCACTTTTTGTGAAGTCATATTCAAAAATTTGGTATGCGCGGTCTACCAATGGGTTAGGTTTTTGGATAAACCTTGATCTTTCGCCGGTACGTTTCTCTTTATCCAGAGCATCTTCGCCCGGTTTTAGGTTGTTGGAAGTTGATGCGCTGGGTTTATCTTTGCTAGATTCATTGAAATTTATGCTCATAACGCAATATTACCATTTGGTTTTTTAAAAGAAAAATGCTTAAGTCTCTAAACTGTATCAAAAATACAGCAAAAGCAAAGAATTTTATTATAGGAGACACTTAAATGTCAGCAGCACCACAAGCAGTAGAGCAAGATTACAAGGTTAAAGACATATCTTTGGCAGAAGCAGGGCGTTTGCAAATCGACCTTGCGCAAGACGAAATGCCAGGGCTTATGGCTACTCGTGCGGAATATAAAGATGAGCAACCATTAGCGGGTGCACGCATTACTGGTTGTTTGCACATGACTGTTCAAACGGCTGTATTGATTGAAACATTGACAGCATTAGGTGCGGAAGTTCGTTGGTCATCATGTAACATTTTCTCAACACAAGACGAAGCCGCAGCGGCAGTAGCAGCAGCAGGTGTTCCTGTGTTTGCATGGAAAGGCCAAACAGAAGAAGAGGCAGAATGGTGTATTCACCAGACAATTAAGGGGCCAAATGGATGGGTTCCAAATATGATTTTGGACGATGGTGGCGATTTGACTGCTATTGCACATAAAGATTACCCAGAGCTTATGGCAGATATTAAAGGTATCTCAGAAGAAACAACAACTGGGGTCTTGTTCTTGAATAAAATGCAAGAAGAAGGACGTTTAAAAGCTCCTGCCATTAACGTTAATGATTCTGTTACAAAATCTAAATTTGATAATAAATATGGTTGTCGCGAATCACTTGTAGATGCAATCCGCCGTGCAACTGATGTTATGTTGGCTGGTAAAGTTGCTATGGTATGTGGTTATGGTGATGTTGGTAAAGGATCTGCGCAATCTCTGTCTTCACAGGGTGTTCGTGTTATGGTTTCTGAAATCGATCCAATTTGTGCGCTACAGGCGGCTATGGATGGTTATGAAGTAACAACAATGGAAGACGCGTGTCCACGTGCAGACATTTTTGTAACAACAACAGGTAACAAAGATATCATCACAGTAGATCATATGCGTGACATGAAAGATCGTGCGATTGTTTGTAACATTGGTCACTTTGATAATGAAATTCAGGTTGAGCCTACACGCAACATGAAATGGACTAATATCAAGCCACAAGTTGATGAAATTGAATTCCCAAGTGGCAAGCGTATTATTCTTCTTGCTGAGGGACGCTTGGTTAATCTTGGTTGTGCAACAGGTCACCCATCGTTCGTTATGAGTGCATCTTTCACAAACCAAACTTTGGCACAGATTGAGCTTTGGAAAAATTCTGATAACTATGAAGATAAGGTATATGTATTACCTAAGCACTTGGATGAAAAAGTTGCTGCTCTTCACCTTGAAAAAGTTGGCGCGAAATTAACAGTTCTATCTCAAGAGCAAGCTGATTATATCGGTGTTGAAGTAGCGGGACCATTCAAAGGCGAAGCTTACCGTTACTAATTTTCATTATATATAAGTGGTATGTGTTTCGTTATCGTCCCTTATATAATGATGTGTAAATAATAATTTTTAGATGGTCGGGCTTAGGTTCGGCCATTTTTTATGTGGAAATCATTAGCAACCCGACAGTTGCCAACATTATGATTGCCCCAAAGTTTAGATATGCCATTGTTCTTTTATGTGTAAATAATTTTCGCTCTTGTCTTTTTGTTTGTTTAGCACCAGAATCATAAAAGTATAATATATTGGAAATATCGGAAATTATTATGTCATTATTCGGTGGTAATGCGAAATTGCGTGCAGAAAAAGCGCGGCTGGAGGCTTTCTTATCTGCTGTGCCTGGTGAGTATTGCGGCTGGTCACAAGATGGCAGTGTCGTATATAGCCAAGGTTTTTGTGATGCTTTGGATTTGTCTAATATTGATAAGTTTGTTGATATACAAAATATTCTATCCCCTGAGGATTCTGCATCTTTAGAGGGGATGTTTAATAGATTAAAACAAGACAGACTTCCCTTTACTATCAACGTGCAAAATAGAGGTGAAAATAAGACTTTTAAAATCTCCGGAACTTGTGGTGAAGACCTAACAGGTGAAGATCATTTTTATATTTTGTGGTTAGAAGACATTACTCTTTTAAAATCTGCGAGCGATATATTGATGGAAGAGCAAGATCTTTTACGTTCTGATGTAGATAGGCTGCAAGAGTCTTTGGATGCTTTACCACATCCGGTATGGATAAGGGGAGAAGATCACTTAATAACATGGTGTAATATTTCCTATTCGAAGATGGTAGGCTCTCCACCTAGTGAGGTTATTGCGCAACAAAAAGAGATAATATCTGCATCTCGGAAAAGAAAGCCAAGCGAAAAGGGTTGTTTGTTCGGCCACGATTTGGCGCGGTTGTCTTTGGAAAAGGGTGTTACTCAAACTACAAAAATGCACGAAGTGTTGAGTGGCAACAGGCTTTGGTTGAAGATATCTGAAATACCGTTGAAAGAATCAGGTATGAGCTTGGGAGTTGCCGAGGATCTTACAAATGAAGAGAAAATTACCGATGAGGTAAAAGATAATCGTGAGGCCAATCGTGCTTTGTTAGAGCAGTTGCGCTCTGCTATTGGTATTTATGACAGTGATCAAAACCTTGAATTCTATAATTCTGCATTTTCCCAGTTATGGGGATTGGAAGATGGTTGGTTGAATACGCAACCATCTCTTGGCGTGATAATGGAGAAACTTCGGGAAACACGAAGATTGCCTGAACAGGCGGATTTTAAAGCATTTAAGAAAAGTTGGACTGATATGTTTACGGGGTTGATTGATCCTTATGAAACAATGCTTTATTTGCCTGACGGGTCAGCTGTTAGAATGTTTGTTGTTCCACATAAATTAGGTGGTTTGATGATGACATTTGAAGATGTCACAAGCAGGCTGGAATTAGAATCGTCATATAATACATTAATAGCGGTTCAAAAAGAGACATTGGATAATCTTGACGAAGCCGTGGCCGTGTATGGGGGTGATGGCAGATTGAAATTGTGGAATCCGGCATTTGGTCGTCTATGGTTACTTGATCCGGAATCATTAGAAGGAGAGCCGCATGTAAGCCAAGTCGTCGATAAATCTTCCAAGTTTTTTGATGAAGGGCAATGGGGTGATACTCGTCAGAAATTTATATCGCTTGCGTTAGACAGATCTGCAAATGAAGGAAGAATGGAACGCACAGACGGTAAGTTAATCGATTATTCTACAGTATCTTTGCCTGATGGCGGTGTGCTTATGACTTATACTGATGTTACTGACACAGTGCATGTGGAGAATGCTCTGCGTGAGAAGAATGCTGCGCTAGAAGAGGCGGAGCAGCTCAAACTAGATTTCCTTGCGAATGTTTCATACCAATTGCGCACTCCTTTGAATGCTATTATGGGATTCAATGAGATGCTGTCCCAAGAATTCTTTGGTGAATTAAACGATAAGCAGAAAGAATATACACGTGACATTCATGGAGCGAGTGAAAGTTTATTGAATCTGATTAACGATATACTTGATCTTTCTACTATTGAGGCTGGTCAAATGAATTTAGATATTGAGAAAACCTCTATTAAGGAAATGCTGGAAAGCGTTATGGATCTAGTGTCTAGCTGGGCTCGTAAAGAGAGAATTGAAGTGTCTTTGGCGTGTCCTGATAATATAGGTAGCGCAGAAATAGATGATTCACGTATTAAGCAGGGTATTATTAATTTGGTAAGAAATTCTATTTCTCATACAGAAGAAGGCGGGAATATAGATATTATTGCAGAGTTAAGTGATGATGATGTGAAGATAATGGTGAAAGATAACGGGTCGGGTATTGCTCTTAAAGATCAGGAGAGAGTCTTACAACCGTTTGAGCGCGTTGAGGGTAATCAGCAAGATGATAGGGGGGCTGGCCTGGGGTTGAGCTTGGTACAGAATATAGTTACCTTGCATGGTGGTAAGTTTGATCTGGAATCTGTTCAGAATGAAGGGACTGTAGTTTCTGTCTTGTTACCTAAATTACAATCGTAAAGCTTATATTTTTTGTCGCCCTAGTAACAAACCGCCCATGTTTTTGTGCCACCTTCTTTTTTTCTGTGACCTTTTATTACAATCTCTCCAACCTCAATGTTGGTTTTACAAGAGAAAATAGGCAGCAATGTGCGTATGGTCAATTCAAGTTGTCTTCCGGGGTAAAACGGACCGGAAGAGCAAAATTCAGATACGTCCAATGGATGTCCTTTATCCTTATCTCTAGTTCCCGGCTCTTCCAGTCGGAATGTTCCTGTGTGACGCGCTTTTGTTCCATCCGGTGCGGTGGCGTAGTCGGTTGATATCTCTCCGTACACTTTATATGGAGCTTCATTCCTGATGGTAAAGCAAATCGGTTGCGATGTTATTTCCTGTGAGTGTGCAGGGGATGAGTAAATGCTTAGTGCTATTAATATGGGGTATAAATGCTTCATATATCTATTTTAACGCAGTGCATCCTTTTCACCAAGCATGTTCTGCCCTATAAATGAATTATGATTATTGAAACCAATTCAGAGCAAGAAACCATAGAATTTGCTCGTACTTTTTCGCAGAGTATTTCTCCGCGGGATATTATATTGCTTCATGGTGATTTAGGTATGGGCAAAAGTGTATTCAGTCGTGCGGTAATTCGCAGTCTATGCGGTGTTGATGACCTGGAAGTACCAAGCCCGACCTTTACCTTGGTGCAAACGTATGAAGCAAAAATTGGTTCATTATGGCATTTTGACCTGTACCGTTTATCTGATGTGTCTGAGGTTTATGAACTAGGTTGGGAAGAGGCTTTGATAAGTGGAGTTATGCTTATAGAATGGCCTGAAAGGCTTGGGTATCTTAAGCCTAAGTCCTACGTTGATGTGATATTGTCTTCGGCTGTCGGTAACCCTAATCACAGAACTATAGAGGTTAATCGTCATGGATGATTGTAATAATTTTTTTATTCCTAAAAGAGCTTTTATTCTAGCCGCCGGATTTGGTACGCGCATGCGTCCATTAACTAATAAAGTACCAAAGCCGATGGTGCAGGTGGCAGGGCGTAGCCTTATTTGGAGGTCTTTGGATAAGTTACGTGCCGCTGGTGTGTGTGAGGTTGTCGTTAATTCACATTATTTGGCAGATGTCCTTAAGGAACATTTAGAAGATTATATGTCTAAATATCCCGATATGGTAATTCACATTTCATTCGAGCCTGAGATACTAGAAACAGGTGGCGGGGTTAAAAATGCGTTGCATTATTTTGAGGATGAGCCCTTTTACGTGATTGCTGGTGATGCCTTGTGGTTCGATGGAGAGTTACCTGTCTTGGAAAGGTTGGCGCGTAAATGGGACGGGAAATTAATGGATATAATCACCCTAATGCAGCCCGTTGATAATATGGAGTTGACATCTGGGGTGGGGGATTACGACCTTGATAATAATGGCTTGGTAAGGAGGTCTAAGGATAAGACAGGTTCACATATGTGGACTAATATTCGATTGAATCATCCGCGTATATATAATGATACCGATTTGAAAGATTTCTCTTTCTTGCAAGTTATGGATAAATGTGAAGCGCGCAGGCGTTTTTATGCATTAGAGCATGACGGTGAATGGCATCATATTAGCACACCACAAGATCTGAATGCTGTAGATGCATATTTAAGAAAACAGGATGAAGATGGCGCAGCATAAAATATATAATATTAAGTCAGGGCTACCATTCTCTAAAATATTAGCACGCCATTTATTGCAGGTTACCGCAGACCAGCCAGAGAGGCTAACGCAATATAAAGTTCTTTTGCCTACGCGACGCGCATGCAGGATATTACGTGAAACATTTCTTTCTATTAATGAGGGGAAACCTTTATTATTGCCGCAGTTAACCCCGCTGGGTGATGTGGACGAGGAGGACCTATCACTTATGATGTTTGGCAATTCTCAAGGGTTTTTAGACGTTCCTAATGCAATATCTCCGTTAAAACGTCAGTTATTACTTGCCAAGCTTATCAGGTCTGTCCCTGGATTTGTACAAGGTCCAGATCATGCTTTGGCTTTGGCGGGGGCTTTAGCAAAGTTTATAGATCAGGTAGTGGTGGAGGAGCTTGAATTTTCAGAGTTACATAAAATTGTCCCTGATGAGTTTGCTTCGCACTGGCAGATAACGTTAAATTTTTTAAAAATTATAAGTGAGAATTGGCCAAAAATTCTTGCGGCTAATGATGTTATAGATGTCGCACAGCGCAGAAATTTATTGTTGCAGGCATTGGTTAGTCATTGGCAAGAAACACCGCCGGATTATCCGGTTATTGCTGCGGGTTCTACCGGTTCTATTCCTGCGGCTGGTCGGTTGCTTGGTGTGATTTCACAAATGCCTACGGGGCAAGTGTTTTTGCCCGGCATTGATACGGACATGGATGATGTGGCGTGGAATCATATAGAGGAAAGTCATCCGCAACATGGTTTTAAAATACTGTTAGAGCGTATTGGTGCGCAAAAATCAGATATTCAAGATGTTGATTATTGCGGAGAAACTAATAACCTTAGGCGCAATGCTCTTGCATCAGAGATGATGTTGCCTGCGAATATGACGGTTCGTTGGAAAGAGTTTTCAAAAAACCATGATGTTGCTTCTATGTTAGACGGGCTGCAATATTTTTCCTGTGAATCTCAACAGCAAGAAGCATCTGTTATTGCGCTTATGATGCGAGAATCTCTGCAGCAAAAAACAAATATCACTGCGTTGGTTACTCCCGATAGGGCGCTTGCGCGCCGCGTTAGTTCAATATGCCGTAGATGGAATATAGAAGTTGATGATTCCGCAGGTAATAACTTGATTGAGAGCAGGTTGGGTAAATTTATTACCTTGTCTATGGGCGTGTCTCAATCAGGTTTTGATGCGGTGTTAATGTTGTCTTTGCTTAAAATGTCATATTGTCGATTTGGTCAAGATGACGACAAGTATAATGCTAGTTTAACTGTGTTGGAAACAGAGTTATTGCGACAGGGGCATATGATAAAATCATATGATATGCTGCGTGATTTAATTGCACAAAAAGATGGGTTCGAAGGTCTGTTATCTTTTTTTGATGCGTTTTATGCTGCGATAAAACCTATTTTGTATTATGCTAGGGCAAGTGAAGCGCAGAGCTTTTCAGACATTCTAAAGGCACATGTAAAAGTTATGGAGGGGTTGGCCACTACACATGATCAATCAGGTGATGAAGTGCTGTGGCGTGGAGATTTCGGACAAAGCGCTGCATTGTTTTTATCTGAATTATCGGGACAAGCAGATATAGTTGAGGATGTTACCTTTTTGGAATATACCAAGATTATAGAGGCTTTATTGCGTTCTGTTACGGTTAGGTCTGCTTATGGTGTGCATCCCCGCTTGCTTATCCTTGGTCAGTTAGAGGCACGGCTGAGCGATGCGGATCTTATTATAATGGGTGGGTTGAATGAAGGTACATGGCCACCTGACTCAGGACATGATCCATGGATGTCCCGACCAATGCGCAATGAATTTGGATTGCCTGGCAGCGACCAGTCGATAGGGATTGCTGCGCATGATTTTGTGCAAGGGTTTTGTGCGAATAATGTTGTTTTGACACGATCTGAAAAAGTGGGGGGAAGCCCAACTGTTCCTGCACGTTGGTTGGACAGACTGGACACGTTATTGCAAAGCTGTGATTGTAGTATTAATTCATTATCCGATGCACCTTATATTAGTTGGGCAAGGGATATGGATGATCATGATGATCCAAAACCTTATACCAGACCTGAGCCAAGACCACCTGTATCAACACGCCCTAATGGAGTGTCGGTTACTAAAGTAGATGTATGGATGAAAGACCCATATGCAATTTATATGCATTATGTTCTACGTTTGCGTAAGCTTCAGCCCTTAGTGCAGGATAATGATGCGGCGTTAAGAGGTACGATTTTACATGAAATTCTGGAACGTTTTACCGCATCTTACCCGCTCGAAATGCCGGATAATGCAGAAGATAAATTAATAGAGCTAGCGCGTGATGTTTTGAATAAATCTACGGAAACTCCTGATGCTATGCATTATTGGTGGCCTAGATTTTTGAAAATTGCTGCATGGTTTGTTGCGCATGAAAAAGGGTGGCGTGAAGAAGCTAAATTTCTTGAGAGTGAGATCAAAGGCAATATCGATATTGATATTGACGGGCAAAATTTCAACTTATATGGCACTGCGGACAGGATTGATAGAATGCATGGTGGGTATGCGCTTATTGACTATAAAACCGGTGGCAGCTTTTCTAAGAGAGCCTTGAAAGACGGTTCTTTACCACAATTACCATTAGAAGCGCTTATCCTGTCTAATGGTGGTTTTGCAGGTAAGGGATTTAAGCATGACAAACAGGAAGAATTGCGTAAATCTGTATCAAGGGGTGATACAACCTATCTGGGATATTGGAAGTTAACCGGTGGAACGAAGGCGGGTGAAGTTCAATCTATTTCAGGTGATATTGATGAAACCATCGAAACGGTGTTAGAGGGTTTGAAAAACTTGGTTAGCGCGTTTAGAGACCTTGAGACACCATTTTATGCTGTTCCCAACACTAATAATGCGCCGCGTTTTAATGATTATGAGCACGTTTCACGCCTTAAGGAATGGGTGGCACTTGATGGTGAAGAGGGTACGGTATAAATGGAGATCGCAAAGACAAGTCAGGATTATGTTGACCCAAATATAAGCCAAAGGCAGGCATCTAATCCGCAAGAATCTATATGGGTGGGTGCGTCGGCAGGTACTGGTAAGACAAAGGTGCTGACAGATCGTGTTTTGCGCCTGTTGTTACCACGTAGTGACGGTCGTGAAGCCACAAAGGTTAATCGTATCTTGTGTTTGACCTTTACCAAGGCTGCTGCGAATGAAATGGCCATTCGAATTAACAAAGTGCTTAGCCGATGGGCGGTTATGGAGGTTAGCCAGCTTATATCTGTTTTAGAGGATCTATTGGGGCATTGTCCAAATGAGGAACAATTGGAAACCGCGCAAAGGTTGTTCGCAGATGTTATTGACTGCCCTGGTGGATTGCAGATAATGACAATTCATTCATTCTGCCAGTCTATTTTGGGACGTTTCCCGCTTGAGGCCGATTTGCCACCAAATTTTGATTTGTTGGATGACGGTTTGGCGAACGAAATGATGTCTCAAGCACAGTCAAGCGTATTAAAGCGCCTGCAAAGTGACTCATATGCAGGTTCACCTCTTGGCAATGCATTGAATAATTTGGCCGGTGATATTGATGAAGTCGGGTTTACTAGCCTTGTCCGCGGCGTGTGTCAGGAGCGTCACCAACTGTCTTTAATATTTGAGCGTTATCATAATGCGGACGGACTATATGCCGCAATATGTGAACATTATAACATTGATCATAATATCACAGAGACAGGAGTGATTGAATCCTTGTGTGGTGAGGGTAGGTATGATGAAGCTTCTTTACGTCTGGCAGCAGACGCATTGCGACAAGACAAAGGTAAAAAAGCACCTATCTATGGACAGGAAATACTTAGATGGTTGGACTTGACGTTTTCCGAGCGTGTTATTTCATTTCCGCAATATAAAGACATATTTTTAAAAACTAATGGTGAGCCAAGAAGCCAAGCTTTTCCGACAAAAGGGGCTGTTAAGTTATTCCCTCAATGTGCGGAAGCTCTTTATGTAGAGGCTGAAAGAATAATTGAAGGTGAGGAAACCATCAAGCGTGCCAAATCTGCGCGTATGACCCGCGATTTACTGTTGATCGGGGATGAGGTATTGCAAGAATATACTAGGGTCAAGCGTGCGCAAGGTATGTTGGATTTTGATGATTTGATTATCAGAACTATGGAGTTATTAAACGGTAAGACCGAGAGCTTTTCACGTTTGAGTGAAACGGACTTTGGTAATATAACGCCGTGGATCATGTATAAGTTGGACCAAGGGTTGGATCATATTCTTGTCGATGAAGCACAGGACACAAACCCTGAGCAATGGCGTATTATAGAAGCACTTTGTGATGAGTTTTTTAGTGGCTTGAGTGCACGCGATGACGTATTGCGCACCGTGTTTACCGTGGGTGATGTTAAGCAATCTATCTATAGCTTTCAGCGCGCTGCCCCGGAAGAGTTTAAACATATGCAAGGTGTGTTTGATCGAAGAATAAATGAATCAGGTAATGTTAACAAAAATGTTGCGCTTGATATTTCGTTTAGATCAACAGAATCTGTTTTGCGTGTTGTTGATAATGTATTTCGTGATAGCGATTTAAATATCGCGGTTGGTGGCGGTGCAATTAATCACAAATCTTTCCGTGATGGGCAGGCTGGATTGGTTGAAATGTGGCCTTTGATTGAAGACATAAAATCAGATAAAAAGCCATATTGGGATTTGCCCGTAAGTGTCATGAACCCAAAAAGCGGATCGGCGCAGTTGGCTGCATATACGGCGCAAAATATTCGAAACTGGTTGGATCGCAAAGAAATATTAGAAAGTGCGAATAGGCCTATAGAAGCGGGTGACATCATGATACTGGTCAGATCTCGTTCTTCGTTCGTGGATCAATTGGTTCGTGAACTTAAGGAAAGGAGCGTTCCTGTAAGTGGCGTTGATCGTATGGTTTTGGGTCAACAGCTGGCCGTTCAGGACTTGATTGCATTGGCGCAGTTTTGTTTGCTACCTGATGATGATTTAACATTGGCATGCGTGCTTAAGTCTCCATTCTTAGGATGGAGCGAGGAGGAACTATTTTCTATTTCTTACAATCGTAAGGGGTCGTTATGGCAGGAAATATGCAATTTTGATTCTGATAAAATCGCAGCAATAAAAGACCACACGGATAATATTGAATGTGTATCAGATGAAAAACGTAATGCTGCATGGGATTATTTATCACGCTTGATAGGGCGTGCACGTTATTTAGGTTCTTATGAGTTTTTTAGTCATGTTCTTAATATGGCATGTCCTGCCGATTCTTATTCTGGTCTGCGGGCAATCAAAGGTCGTCTTGGTGATGATGCTCTTGATCCTATAGATGAATTTTTAACGGCAGCATTAGACTTTGGAAGAGATAATATAGATCATTTGCAAATTTTTATAGATCATCAGGAAAGAAGCAGTACTGACATAAAGCGTGAAATGAAAGAGGGTGCTTCACAGGTGCGTATTATGACTGTCCACGGATCAAAAGGATTACAAGCACCAATAGTGATTATGCCTGATACTGTTAAAACAAGTGTGTCCAGAAAGAGCGCGCGCATGCTATGGCCGAATAAAACAGGTTTATCTGTTCCGGTGTTTTCTGCACGGCAAGATGATGATCCGCAGGCCTATAAGTCTGTATATCAACAATGCAATGACTTGGAGGATCAAGAATATTATCGTCTTTTATATGTTGCGATGACGCGTGCGGCAGACAGGCTGTATGTTGCAGGTTACCAAGGAAGTAAGCCGGCATTAGACAGTTCATGGTATTTCAAGGTGCGTGATGCGATGAAGCAAGACGATAACTGCCAAGTCTTGGGTGACGGTCATATACGTATAGAAAATAGTCAGACATCTGCACCCGACAAAGAAAAGGAAGTTAGCATAGTAACAAAGAGGGATGCCAAGTTGCCTGAGTGGGCATTGTCCGAAGCACCTCAAGAACCATTTCCACCGCGTCCCCTTATCCCCTCTCGTCCGTCCTTAGAAGACAGTGAGGTGGCGATATCACCTCTTGTTGCGTCAAGTGAACAAAGATTTCGCCGTGGTAACCTTACGCATAAATTGTTGCAATTCTTACCTGATTTTAATGAAGGTGAACGTGAAAATGTTGCGTTAACGTTCATTAATAAAAATGCACAAGATTTATCTGATGCAGTAAGGTCTAGTGTCGTTAAAGAGGTTATGGACATTCTAACAAATACCGAATATGCACCGTTTTTTAGCCCTGAATCTATGGCGGAAGTTTCAGTTACAGGATTGATGTCAGATAATCGTATTGTAAGCGGTCAAATAGACAGGCTAGTTGTTGGTTCTGAAGAAGTCTGGATTGTTGATTATAAGACTAATCGTCCACCGCCACGTGATCCAAAGGATGTTCCGTCTATATATAGGAAGCAGGTGGAGGCATATAGAGACTCGATTAAAGAAATATATCCGAATCACAAAATCCATTGTGCACTTTTATGGACTGACGGTCCGTTCTTAACCATTATGTAGATTGAGGTAATAAAAAGCCCCGAAAAATTTCGAGGCTATTGTTTACTTAATTGTTGGAGTTATCCCTATACTTTATCGGCTAACCAATCGTTAAGCTGGGATTTAGGTAGGCCACCAACGCTTGTGTCTACAACTTTACCGCCTTTGAACAGCATAAGTGTAGGAACACCACGAAGACCATATTTGGTTGGTGTTTCCGGTGCTTCTTCAATGTTTACTTTTACAACTTTTAATTTGCCGGCCATTTCGCCTGCGATTTCTTCCACAATAGGGAGAAGCGTTTTACAAGGACCACACCATTCTGCCCAAAAGTCTACCAGTACTGGCTCATCCGCATTGATAACTTCTGATTCAAAGTTACTGTCATCTACTGATTTTAAAGACATTTCATATATTCCTTTCAATTAATACGCTATAGGTTTCACTATGAATACCCCTAGCGATTCGTCAAGCAATTTTACTTGCCTTACATATGCATAATTCGTGTTCTCTTCGATCATGGTTACAATGTTACATAATCACTGCGTTCTTTTTAAATTTATCTAACTTATTAGCAAAAAGGCTTTGGCACGGTTGTATCGATAAACAAACCATCTCGTTCAAATGTAACTGTTTCAATATAAGGAATATTCATGGCTGCCAGAACTTCACCATAGGTGGGGGCTGTATATTTACGATCATTCAAATATTCATCCCATGTTCTAAGTGGTTTGGTTAAAGGGTTTATCCATTCATGGACGCCAAAAACAGGCTTATATTCTGATATATCTAATGTGGGGTCTGTCCAAAGTTCTGTCTCACGCAAGTTCACTCTTAAAACGATATAGGCATGTATTCTAACAGTGTCGGTATTGTATTTTTTATCGTAGATTTCTTTTAAATGCTTGGCAAACTGTACTGTAATATCGCTCCATGCAATACGGTAACATTGCATGGGACTTAGGTGTTTTTTTAAAGAAATAAATTCAATACTATTATTTTCAGGAAAGTGTGCGGCAAATACAACAGTCTTTATGCTTCTCTCATTGAGCATCATTCGCCATGTGAACTGATCTCTATGACCATTCCATTCTTTTTCAATGTTACTATAAAAAAGAGCGGAAAACGGCACTAATATTTGTATTAATATCCATGAAGAAAAAAGAAAAATTGTCACTTTTTGCGGCAATAATGTACGATTCTTTGTTTTTAAAATCTGTGATCTGTTCACTGAAACACTGAGTTTTAGTTTGTTTGTAAATTTTCTTGGCCAATCAGGATTAAAGAAAATCATGGTGGCAACAATTGTTAAAAAGGGAAAAATACCTATATGAAAAAGAAAGCTATTCGTTAAATGAAAACAAACATATATTGAAAAAATCCAAATACGTGTTCTTTTCCAAAATAACAAAGGTGCGCCTAGCACATGAAGTATAATAATACTGTAAGCGCCTATGGCGATGGTTGTGTCAAATAAGAATAACCAACCTATTAAGGGTGCGTCGTGAAGGCCGATCTTAATCCAGCCTATTAAAGGTATTAAGTTAAGCCAATCAGGATTAATTTTAACCAGGCCAGCAAATATCAGCATTATCTCTGTTTGTAATTTTAAGATTAGATAACACCATCTTGGAACGTTACGCGAAGGTAATAACGATTTTTTATCTCTCAATAAAGAATCTAGCGACCATGTGGCATTTGCAGGAATGAAACTCATTATAATGAGATAAAGTAGAAGAAGGTAATAATGGTTTAGGTAATGCTCAGGGAAAGCCAAAAAAAGATAACCAATCATCAATGCGGTTAGAGGCATCGCCAGACGATAAAATAACCCTACTATAATAAAAAATATTGTATAGGGCAGAAGGGCAATAAATATATCAATAATATTTTGATTGGCGTAGACCCAATCAAATCCGTAATATGTTGGTTTAAAGTCCTGTACAGTGTATTTATTCTTAAATTTATTAAGGACATCACTCATTAATAATAGTCCGATAAGAATACGGAAAACAGCTAATGAAGAACCGTCTTGTTTGTCAAAAAACCAGATTGTGAATTTTTGATATATCTGTGATGGTTTAGATTGAACGTTATCATTCATTGTTTTGTGTCACATTAGTAAGCGAGAGTGTTCATGTTAATAATATCTATTACTAAGGTGTTTATAACAGATGCGCATACATAACATTACTCCAAATTACTTATCCTGTCAGACACTCTTGGAGATGAGGATTATATCATGATCTGGCATTATAAAATCATGCATAGTTTTTGTAGTATTCTAGGGTGTTCTTTTAAACGCTTTGTCTTTTAATTTTATTGTCATCACCCAGAAGCAATACATTGGCGGTATGTGTTTTTGCTGCTTGTTCATCCATTTGGGCGTAAGCGCATATAATCACTAAATCTCCTTTGTTAATTAAATGTGCCGCCGCGCCATTGATCCCTATAACACCTGATCCGCGCTCACCTGCAATTACATATGTAGTTAGGCGTGCGCCATTTGTAATGTCTAAAACGTCAACTTGCTCATTAATTAAAAAGCCAGCTTCATCCATCAAGTCCTGATCAATGGTTATTGACCCTTCGTAATCTAAGTCTGCCTGTGTCACAGTTGCGCGATGCAATTTCGCTTTTAACATTGTCAAAAACATAACTTTACTTCCTATGAATATACATGTGTAATCTCTCATGTGTTTATAGCACTATGTTATGAAAGAAAAGGGGCTTTTAATGCATATTTATGATGATAAAAATATTTTTGCGAGAATCCTAAACGGAGATATTCCGTGTGATAAGGTTTATGAGGATGCTAACGTCTTGGCTTTTAATGATATTACAGCTCAGGCGGCTGTTCATATCCTTGTGATACCAAAGGGCAAATATGTTTCTATAGATGACTTTGGTGCTAATGCTTCTTCGGATGAGGTTACAGCGTTCTATCGCGCAATTTCACAAATAACAGAAGAAAATGGTCTGGCAAAGTCTGGGTTTCGCTGTATCGCTAATACGGGTGAGCATGGTGGACAAGAGGTCCCGCATTTCCATATGCATATCTTGGGCGGTGAAAAAATTGGCCCTATGGTGTCTAAGTAATAATTATCCAGGAAACATTATAACGTTATCAGCCATATATCCTGTAACGGAGGGTATGTGTTGAACATTTTCTTTGTGTGTTTCTTGCAGGGATATTACTTCGTCAACGATCATTAAATGTGATTGTAATTGTGTAGTTACAATATTTAATATTGTTGCAACTTTTTGGTTTGTTATGTCAAAAGAAAGCTGGCACATTGATGTTAATTCTAAGAAGTCATCTATATCTTCTAATAGTTTAGGCATCATATCGCTTTGTGTGTTAGACCATAGTTCCGGATCGTTATCGGCAAGATCATTACGCGTGCTGTAACGCTCTATTATTCTTGTGCATTCCATATGTAAAAAGCTCAGGTCGCTTGATATGACATCTTCTAATTTTGAGATTTCTTCCATAACGAAAGCCGCACATAGCATGGCATCTTCGGGCTGAAAATTACCCATCATTTCATGTAATGCATAATGCGTACTTGCGCTGGGGTTTTGATCAGTAACCAGTAAATCTCTTACAATTAGTGGCATTTGTAGTTTGTTCTTTAATAGAGCAATTTGTTTTTCACTTTGTGCCATTTCAGCCTCCTGATTAATTCATGTCTGTGCGCTTTATGCATCTCACATATCTCCTTCTTAATTAGTGAAGGTGAATAAATTGTTAACGTGACTTTTGTTTTTTATGGTTGTGTGTAATAAAGTAAGATCAAAAGGTGAACAAAGGTGTTTTATGGTCGCGCGGGTTAATACGGTTTCGTTTCAGGGTGTGGATGTTAAGCCCGTTGACGTTCAGGTGCAGCTATCCAATGGCTTGCCTGCATTTAACATTGTGGGTCTGCCTGATAAAGCCGTGGCAGAGAGTAAGGAGAGAGTGCGCGCTGCTTTGCATGCTTTAGGGTTGTCGTTACCTCCTAAAAGGTTGACTGTTAATATGGCCCCTGCAGATCTTAGTAAAGAGGGAAGCCATTTTGATCTGCCTATCGCATTGGGCGTTTTGGGAGCAATGGAGATTATCCCAAAGGACGAGTTGAGCGGATATGTTGTTTTGGGTGAGTTATCTCTTGATGCATCGATTCGTCCAGTGTCAGGTGTTTTACCTGCGGCGATACATGCGAATGAGGGTGATCGTAATTTAATATGCCCGAAGGAGTGTGGTGGTGAGGCTGCGTGGGCGGGTGATCTGGATATTGTTGCACCTAATGATTTGCTGCAATTAATTAACCATATTAAAGGTACGCAAATTTTGGGGCAGCCTACCACTATGCTTGCAAATGATAATGCTCTTGATATTCCAGATTTATCACATGTAAAGGGACAGGAAACGGCCAAGCGTGCATTAGAGATTACTGCTGCTGGTGGTCATAATTTACTGATGGTTGGTGCACCCGGTAGCGGTAAGTCCATGTTGGCTAGTTGTTTGCCTGCGATATTGCCTGCTTTATCACCAAAAGAGGCATTAGAGCTATCAATGGTTCATTCTTTGGCGGGCATCTTGCCTGAGGGTGGACTTGTACGTCGCAGGCCGTTTCGTAATCCGCACCATTCTGCTTCGCAACCGGCGCTTATAGGTGGTGGGCAAAAGGTTAAACCAGGGGAAATATCTTTGGCGCATAATGGTGTGTTGTTTCTGGATGAGTTGCCGGAGTTTTCGAGGTCTTCACTGGAATCTTTGAGACAGCCGTTGGAAACCGGTGATGCGTTGGTGGCGAGGGCGAATGCGCATATTCGTTATCCTGCAAAATTTCAGTTGGTTGCGGCTATGAACCCCTGTCGTTGTGGTTATTTGGGGGATTCGGATATGGAGTGTACAAAGGCGCCAAGATGCGGTGTGGATTACCAATCGAAAATATCTGGGCCGTTAATGGATCGTATTGATATTCATGTTGATGTTCCACCAGTGCAAATATCTGATTTACAAAATGCGGTAACGGGGGATACTTCGGAAGTAGTTGCGGCGCGTGTGTTGGCCGCACGTGAGTTGCAACAAGACCGCTATACGCGCTTGAATATGAAGGGTTCTGCATTAGTTAATGCGAATGCACAAGGTGAGATATTAGACAGCGTTACGGCCATGAATGACCAGACACGCGATATATTGACCAAGGCGGTGGAAAAGGTGAAGTTATCTGCACGCGGTTATTATCGAATTTTGAGGGTTGCGCGCACTATTGCTGACCTTAACGGCGGCGCTGATGTTCTATCAACTGCGGATATCGCAGAGGCTTTGAGCTATCGTCGTATGTCTGTGTGCTCTTAAGGCCTGTTTGTTAGCCACATATTTAATTTGTATATTCTCATGGTTTTGAGTTATACTGTTGGTAAGCAATAAAAATAATAATGGGGTTATGTGTGTTTTTAGCTCCACGGATAGTTGGAAATGGTGTGAATTGGTATGACTACAGGTATTGAAAGTAAAGGTCTTAATAGGTCGGCTGGTGTCCACTCTAAGGATATTATGCTTGGGAAATCCCTTTCTCCTGACGCGTCTGAGGAAAATATGTTTTCCACAGGGAAGCTGACTGAGAGCTTTCAAAATGCTGATCCTTTCTTTGGTCGTAATACACCAACATTTACCCAGTCATTGTTGGTTGGTGATACGAAAAAAAGAACACCTCTTCAGGCTATATCCCCTAAATCTTCTTATAAGACAGATGGTAATAATGCCAAGCAGTTGGACCGTAGTGCACAAAGTCCTGTTGCGGATGGTGGTAAAATGCAAAAAAATGCAGCCACAATGGAAAAAGATATAAAATCTACTATTGCGCGTGCTGATGCTGATTTAAAACAATTTAAGTCCGAGCAAGCGGATGCGGTAAAGAGTGCGGCGGCTGATCGTGGTATTAGTAATGGTCTGGCGCAAGAGGAAATGAGTCCCCAAAAAGGTTCTGATAAATTGACTGCCGGTGCTGCTATTGTTGCTGATGCTTTTATTGGTGGCGGTACATTTGCAGTAATGGGAAAGGCTGCATTTGTTGTTGATGAGGCGAAAAGCCAAGATAAAAAATTAAGCAAAAAAGAATTAGAGGCATTGGCGGCTGATTCTTTGGCGCGTAATGCGAGTTCAGGTAATAATGAAGCTGCTATGGATTCTAACGCAGGCGCTAGTGTAAAGTTGGATGTAGGTGCGCAAAGTAAGTTTGACTATAAGGGCATGAGCGTTGATGAATATATAGAGGCCGGACAGACAAACATAGAAGACACTCCGGAAGTTAAACAGCTATCTAATGATTTAGCCGCTGTTGAAAAGGTTCAGGATAATCTCAGCAGCCTTGAGGATAGGGCGGATGTTGCGTTTGATTTGTCTGATGAAAAGATAGATGCAATTAGCGTGGAGCTTACTGGACAAGGTTTGCGTGGTATATCATCGTTTAAGCCTGTAGGTATATCAGCAAATGACGCATCTCTTGCGAGTGTTTCTGATCTGTCTTCTGGTATCGGCGCCGATACTGGTGTATCTGAATATAAACCGTCTACAGAAATGCTGACGCAAATGCAAATGCAGGTCTAGTGGTCACGCTCTTTTCATTTATATTTCTTTGTGTGTAATCGTAATATAATTACAATTAATAATAAAATTTTCTTGAGTATTCCTATTTACTATTTTAGGGTGAATTTTTACTCTAGATGGTGGTTTTCTCGTGTCTCATGTTCAGTCAATAGATGTTGCTAAAAAATTCGCAGACTTAGCGTTAAAACGAATAAAGGGTGACGGCCTTTTACCTACTCCTGAAAATTATGAATTGTGGTTTGTTTATTATTCCAAATCTGATTCTGAGCTGGTTCAGGCAGTGGACTCTCTGCTTTCAGAAGGTGGTGGTAAGTTATCTGATGATCAATGTTATAGTGTGTTTTATAATTTCTTGAGTGGTAGCCGCGAGGTTGAAATGGTCTCTGAGGCTGGTAATCAGATACAAAAGACCATAGGGAGTGTTAATGAAGTTATTGTTTCCACCAGAGAGCGTACACAACAATTTAACCATACATTAGAGGTCGCCGGCGATAAGATTAAGTCGGGATATGACGATGTTGACGGTTTGCTGAATGGTATTATGTCTGATACCAAGGAAATGATTAGTTATAATAAAAATCTTGAAGAAATGCTGGAATTTTCGACCAGAGCTATGGAAGACATGCGCCAAGATTTAGAGATCGCACGCAAAGAAGCGATGACAGATCAATTGACCGGTCTTTCAAATAGAAAGGCTTTTGATCAGGAAATTAGGCGTTTGATTGAGGCTGCGAAAGACGAATCTTCTACCCAAACGTTTAGTATGATTTTGTTGGATATTGATAAATTTAAAGATTTTAATGATACATTTGGACATCAAGTAGGTGACCAAGTTCTGAAATTAGTGGCAAGAACATTGAAGGCTGGTATTAAGGGACGTGATTTGGTTGTGCGCTACGGTGGAGAGGAGTTTGTGATACTTCTGCCGGAAACTAATATACAAGGCGGTATGAAGGTTGCTGAGCTATTGCGTAATGAGGTTGAGAAAAAAGAAGTTATTAATCGCGTAACAGGTAAAGTAATTGCCAAAATAACCTTTTCCGCTGGAGTTGGTGAGTACAGAAAAGGCGAAGGAAAAGACGATTTGGTTGTTCGTGTTGATAAAGCTATGTATGACGCAAAGCAAGCAGGAAGAAACCAAGTTAAGTCCGCTTAAGTTCAGTAGGTATATAATTTATTTTTCTTTGTCAGGCTATTGCAAACATATGTGATAAAGGCCTAGTTTATATCCATGCAAGATATATTTGAAATTGAAGAGACGCCGTCAGATGATATGCGTTTTCCTTATCTGGATACTTTGAACGCACCACAATGTGAGGCGGTTGAGACTTTAGATGGTGCGGTGTTGGTTCTCGCGGGTGCGGGAACTGGTAAAACAAGGGTTCTTACCACTCGCTTGGCACATTTACTGAATAGTGCTCGTGCTTATCCTTCGCAAATATTATCAGTTACCTTTACCAATAAGGCTGCGCTTGAAATGAAAGAGCGTATAAGTGAGATGATGGGTGGTCATCCTGTTGAAGGATGGTGGCTTGGTACTTTTCATTCATTAGCAGCACGCATGTTGCGTAGGCATGCTGATCTGGTGGGGCTATCCAGTAATTTTACTATTCTTGATCCTGATGACCAAGTGCGATTGTTAAAGCAGTTGATGGAAGTTGAAGGGGTGGATACGAAGAAATGGACACCTAAATCTTGCATAGGAATTATTGATAGATGGAAAGATAGGGGGCTGTTGCCTTTTCAAGTACCTGCCAGCGATGTTGATGAGGTGGCAGATGGAAAAATTCCATTGCTTTATCAAAAATACCAAGAGCGTTTGCGTGCGGTTAATGCATGTGATTTTGGTGATTTGCTTCTCCATATGATTACTATTTTGAAAAATCCGGAAAATCAATCTGTGTTGGATGAGTACCATCAACGCTTTCGTTATATATTGGTTGATGAGTATCAAGATACAAATGTGGCTCAATATCTGTGGTTGAGGTTGCTGGCGCAAGGCACAGGTAATATATGCTGTGTTGGTGATGATGATCAGTCTATTTATGGTTGGCGTGGCGCAGAGGTCGGTAATATTTTGAAATTTGAACAGGATTTCAAAGGTGCAAAGATCGTAAGGTTGGAGCAAAACTATCGATCAACAAATAATATTTTGAAAGTCTCCGGCGCAATTATTGAGAATAATGGTTCACGTTTGGGTAAGACTTTATGGTCCGATCAAGGCGATGGTGACAAGGTTAAGGTATGTGGCCTATGGGATGGTGAAGCAGAGGCGCGTTGGGTCGGCGAAGAGATCGAGCAATTGCAACGTGGTGTAAATGGTGATCGCGGCGTATCGTTAAGTGATGTAGCAGTTTTGGTGCGAACTGGTTTTCAAACTCGCGAGTTTGAGGAAAGATTTATTAAGCTGGGCGTGGCTTACAAGGTGATTGGTGGGCCTCGTTTTTACGAGAGAATGGAAATACGAGACGCCTTGGCTTACTTTAGAGTTGTTGTGCAAAAGGATGATGATCTTGCATTTGAGAGGATCGTAAACGCTCCGAAGCGTGGTATTGGTAAGGCCACTATCAATACTTTATATGGGTATGCGCGTGCAAAAAACATAAGTTTGCAATGCGCGATTATGGATTTGACCCAAACGGATGAATTAAGACCAAAGCTAAAAGCAACATTAATGAAGCTGTTGGATGATTTTGATCGTTGGCGTTCGTTAATGGACAGTATGAACCATGCAGAATTGGCAGATATGATTTTGGATGAGTCGGGCTACATGTCTATGTGGAAGCTTGATAAAACGCCAGAAGCACCCGGTAGAGTGGAGAATTTGAAAGAACTTGTTAGTGGGATGCAGAGCTATGATTCTATGCAAGATTTTCTTGAGCACGTGGCCTTGGTGCTTGAAAATCAGGACAGCAGCTCAGGTTCATTTGTGACTATTATGACCCTGCATGGTGCAAAGGGGCTGGAATTTGATAATGTTTTCCTTCCTGGTTGGGAAGAGGGATTGTTTCCATCTCAACGTACTATGGATGAAAGTGGTGTTAAAGGTCTTGAGGAAGAGCGCCGCTTGGCATATGTCGGCGTTACTCGTGCGCGAAAGCGTGTATTTATTTCTCATGCATCTACTAGACGTATATATGGTAATTGGGTCAGTTCTGTTCCGGCGCGGTTCATTGATGAAATCCCTGATGACTTGATAGACCGTAACACACAAAGCGGAATGGTTCAGGCGGGGCGTTCTAAGCATTGGGATTCTAGCGGCTTTACGCCAAAGGCAAAAACATCCACCAACAATCTTGATCGTAAGGTTAAGAATGATAATGGTTCTATATTAACGCGTGGTGATCGCGTGTTTCATGACAAATTTGGTTATGGTAAGATCATAAATATTGATGGCCATAAGCTCGACATTGTTTTTGAGCATGGTGGAAAAAAGCGTGTCATGGATAGTTTTGTTGAGAAACATTAAAAGACATTAGAAATCTAACTTACCCGCAGCGATAATTTCACCGTAACCACCTTGTTGTGCAAATATAGCAATTCCGTTCAGATTTTCATTTTCAATTAGGGATGTGGGCATAGGGAATTTGTGTGTAATGCCATCACCTTTCCATTTTCCTAAATTGGTATAGCTCAGGGCTGCGCTTGCGTAATTTATAGATTTTCCGTTGTTCTCGCCGTTTTTAATGTCTTGTTTATGTAATTTTTTATACCCAAATGCCCATAAATGGTAATCACCATTATCTAAAGTAGGAAGCGAGAAGGTGATTAGATCTTTTTCCTTTATGCTGATTTCAATGTTTTTTATGGGTTTTGTTGCGGCTTTCTTTAGTGCAGCCTCTACCTTGTCATTATGTGAACCTATAAATGCGTCACCACCGTTAACAATCATTTGTGGGGTGTATATTTTCTTTGTCCCTTTCATTCCTGCGTATCCATGTTGTCTCATGTCACAAAAATCTTGGGATAGGGTGTCTTTCCAGTGCAGATGGTTGAAATATGATACATGACACCCTAATGTGATTATGTTGTCATTTTCTGATAAAATCGTAAGCGTCTTATCGGCGGGTGGGCATGATGAGCACCCCTGTGATGTATATAGTTCAACAACGACTGGTGCACTTACTTTGGGCATTTTAGATCCGTATTGTGCATATAGGCCTTGGATTGAAATGCCGACTATGACAAGCATAAGGATTATAAATATGGTTTTTTGTATCATGGTATTACATTCGTATCCTTATTAGGTTTGGTAACAGAAGATTATATTATTTATTTTTGTTGTAAAAGCGTAAATTGTCCCCGTTAATGATTTTGGTTTTAGTCACCTGTTATTGTGTTCTGCGTCAAAATGTTTCATATTAGATGCTCAATAAAATTATATGGATGATTTATGGCGCATAGAGAAAAAGTTGCGACTGTGTTTGGTGGGACAGGCTTTCTTGGAAGGCAGGTTGTTCGTAGGTTGGCCGCGCGCGGTGTTACGGTTAAAATTGCGACACGTGTGCCTGAACGGGCAAATTTTCTCAAGACATGTGGTGCAGTGGGGCAGGTCGTTCCGGTGCAATGCGATTATTCTGATCCTGGAAGTATCAGTGCCGTTATTAGAGAATCTGATTTTGTTGTTAATTGTGTCGGAATATTATATGAACGCAAAAAGCGTGCAAAGTTTGAGCATGAGCATGTGGATGTCCCGGCAATGATAGCCAAGGCATGCGATGATGAAGGTGTCTCAAGGCTTGTTCATATTTCTGCCTTAGGATGTGACACTGGTGTTTCCAAATATGCGCAAACAAAATATGATGGTGAAAACGCTGTTCGCACTAACTTTTCTGATGCGGTTATATTGCGTCCTGCGGTTATGTTTGGTCAGGATGATGATTTCTTTAATAAATTTGCTGAACTTGCACGTTTTGCACCATTTTTGCCACTAATAGGTGGCGGTGAAGTGCGAATGCAGCCTGTCTATGTCGGCGATGTTGCAGATGTTGTGATGGAGTGCTTGTTTGATAGCTGTGGTAAGTTCGAAGGAAAGCTATTTCAAATAGGTGGTCCGGATATTGTGACTTTAAAAGATATTTATCAAAAGCTGTTTAAGTATACGGGGCGTACCAAAAAGCTATTATCCGTTCCTTTTGGTATTGCAAAGTTTGAGGCGGCTTTTTTGAAGTACTGGCCTAAGCCAATTTTGACGCCTGATCAAGTTGATAGTCTGAAGACTGACAGTGTCGTGGATGAAAAAGCCATGGGTATCGGTGTTTTTGATGTTCATCCGAAGTCTATGGATTTGGTATTACCGTCATATTTAGAGACGTATAAATCAGGCGGGCGATTTGCAGTAGAGCAAAGTGCTTAATTAATATTGTATTTTTAAGGAACAAAATAAAATGACTTTTTGTATTCGTTTATTCGTTATGTTTGTGTTGGCTTTTTCAATTGTGGGGCAGCCGGTTAAAAACTCTTTTGCTGCTACGCAAGAAATTATTGCAGTTGTGAATGATGATGCAATATCAGGGCGTGATTTAAACAAGCGTATGAAGCTGATATTGGCTTCCTCTGGCCTTAAAAACAGTAAAGAAATACGTGCGCGGATGATTCCTCAAGTCCTTAATAACTTGATTAATGAGCAACTTATGCTGCAAGAAGCGCGCAAAATGGATATACAAATTGAACGCGCAGAAATTGAGGCTGGGTTTGCAAAGATTGCTGCACAGAATAAGTCTACGGTTGATAAATTTAAGTCTATGTTGAGACGTGGCGGGATTGATGTTTCTACTATGTATGCACAAATAGAGGCGCAAGTTGCATGGGGTAAGGTCGTACAGGCACGTTTGCGCCCAAGAGTGGTGGTTTCTGACCGCGATGTTGATGATGTGCTGGATCGTATTAAGGCAAAGGTCGGATCTAAAGAATATTTAACGGCAGAAATATTTATTCCTACTGATGGTAAAAATTCTGAAAAGCAAGTTAAGCAGTTGTCAGATCGTTTAGTGAGGGAAATTAAGTCTGGTAAAGCAAGTTTCTTTAAATTGGCGCAACAATTCTCAAGATCCGCAGGTGCAGTAAAGGGCGGCGATACAGGTTGGTTGCAAGAGAGTCAAATCTCTGAGGAGCTGTTGACTGGTTTGCAGGCAATTAAGAAAAACCAAGTTAGCAAGCCTATTAAAACTTTAAGAGGGTATCACATTATGTTTTTGCGCGATATTCGTACATTAACCGAGGATACAATGCCTTCGCGTGATCAAATTTATTACTCACTGGGGGCGGAGCGCCTTGAGAAGCTGCAAATGCGTCATCTGATGGATTTGAAAGCAGCGTCTTTCGTTGAGGTTCGCGTCTAGTTATGGCAGATAGCCAGTCACCCGAGAACATTGCGCGCGTTAAGTCTGTAGAATCTTTGCCACCATTAAGAGATGTGATAGCCGATCATGGCTTAAGTGCGCAAAAGGCTCTGGGGCAGAATTTTCTGCTTGATATGAATATTACCGATAAAATTGTGCGCGAAGCAATGTTGCGCGATGGTGATGATTGGAGCGGTGTTCATGCGTTTGAGATTGGTCCGGGGCCTGGTGGCTTGACGCGCTCTCTTTTGAAAAGTCAGGTAGAAAAGGTAAGGGCGTTAGAGCTGGACAAGCGCGCTGTTGGCGCGTTAGGTGGCTTGGTATCTGCATCTGGCGGTGATTTAGAAGTTTTGCAATGTGATGCGATGAAAGAAGACCTTACGCTTATGTCTGATTCACCACGTGTTATTGTGGCTAATCTTCCTTACAATATTGCTACGCCTTTGCTTATTTCATGGTTAAAGCAGATAAGAAATAATAGTGGCGCTTATAAATCAATGACATTGATGTTTCAAAAAGAGGTGACAGATAGAATAGTCGCGAACAGCGGATCTAAAGCTTATGGTCGTTTATCTATAATTACTCAATGGCTGTGTAAGGCGAGTGTAATATATGATTTGCCACCTTCTGCTTTTACTCCACCACCTAAGGTGATGTCTGCTGTGGTGCATTTATCGCCCAAAGTTTTATCTGATAATGAACCGACATTTTCAGATTTGGAAAAATTAAGTGCTGCGGCATTTAATAAAAGACGCAAGATGATTAGGTCCAGCCTGAAAGATTATATGCCTGCAATAGAATCACTTGGAATCGATCCGCAATTGCGCGCAGAAAACCTAACAGTTGAAGATTTCTTGAATATCGCACGTTTTAAAAGTGCTTAGATTGCCAATATGCTCTTTAATTTGTTGTTATAGTCCGCCTTTTAAGCCACGCACAAAGTTTGACAGGCCAACCATTCTACGTCTCTTTATGCGTTCTGCGTCTAATATTAATTGTGCCTTTTCAATTGCTTCATCAATATCATTATTTATTATAACGTAATCATATTCACTGTAATGTGACATTTCATCGGCGGCTTTTTCCATGCGGCCTCTTATATCGCTGTCTGATTCTAGGGTATCGCGCGCTCTATCACGCAGGCGTTTTTCCAGTTCAGCACGCGCGGGTGGAAGAATGAATACTGTTACCAGATCTTCCCTGGCTATCTCAGACAATTGTTGAGTACCTTGCCAGTCAATGTCGAAAATGATGTCTTCCCCTGCTGCAAGAGAACCATCAACGGGTGCGCGTGGTGTTCCATAGTAATTATCAAACACCTTTGCATGTTCTAACATTTCGTTATTATCAACCATTTCTTGAAATGCGCTGGGCTCTACAAAATAGTAATCTTGTGCATGAACCTCGCCCGCCCGTCTTTTGCGTGTAGTTGCGGACACTGACATGCTTAGATTTTTATTGTTGCGTAGTAGGGCTCTCGTAATTGTTGTTTTACCTGCCCCTGATGGGGATGACATTACATACATTAAGCCACGGCGTTCTATTTTATCCAAAATAACTCTCCAGTCATTTTTAATTATTCTTTTTATCATTCTAAACTAAACATAGAATAGAATAATCGCAATTTGAAAATGGTAAAGTATTGAAATGAGTGCACATAAAACGAAAAAAAGAGTGATCATAATTACGGGTGCATCAAGTGGTATTGGTAAATCTTTGGCAAAATATTATTCTGGTGCTGATGTGGTTCTTGGTATAACCGGGCGCGATAAAGAACGCCTTGATAGCGTTGCTGATACTTGTAGAGGTAAAGGGGCTGTTGTTGTTTCACGTGTTATCGATGTTACCGATCGTAAAGTGATGGAAGATTGGTTGTTAGGGTTTGATGATAAATATCCTATTGATATGGTTATTGCTAATGCAGGAATTTCTGCGGGTACTGGAGGGGTTCTTATCGGTGAAGACCCTGAACAGGTAAGGCGCGTTTTTGATGTTAATTTAAATGGTGTTATTAATACGATAGAGCCGGTTCAAAGCCGGATGTTGGTGCGCAAAAGTGGCCAAATTGTTTTGATGAGTTCATTAGCCGGTTATCGCGGTTGGCCTGGTGCTCCTGCTTATTGTGGTTCTAAGGCGGCTGTGAAAGTTTATGGTGAGTCATTGCGCGGTGTTTTGAAAAGTTCTGGTATTTGCGTTAATGTTGTTTGTCCGGGTTTTGTTCGTTCGAGAATAACGGCATGTAATGATTTTCCGATGCCCTTTTTGATGGAAACCGATAAAGCGGCAAAAATAATTGCTAAAGGCTTGCATAAGAATAAAGGTCGTATTGTTTTTCCTTTTATTTCTGGGATTATGGCATGGTTTTTCATGGTTATTCCGGATTTTATGGCGCAGTTTTTATTATCTTTTTCCCCGGATAAACCTACTGAGGTTGAATAATAAAAGATTCCACTTGATTTATAGTTGAATAAGTATAGTTTCATTTTGTATATGATAGTATGTAGTTTTATTTGATATGTAATTAATGGGGGGTATCGTTCTCAAGATGGATGTAGATGCAATAGAAAGTAATGCTGGTGATGCGGCTAAATTACTTAAGGCTTTGTCTAATGAGAAGAGGTTGTTAATTGTGTGCGCCCTGCATAAGAGTGAAAGAAATGTGGGGGAGTTGGAGGAGATTGTTGGTCTTAGCCAATCTGCATTATCACAACATTTGGCAAGGTTAAGAGAGGACAACCTTGTTTCTACAAGACGTAGTGCGCAAACTATATATTATTCATTATGTGATGATGCCGTTGGTCATTTAATGACATGTCTGTGTTCTGTTTATGGCTCTGGCAAAGATTGATTTACCTGCCATAGTTATTTGATTCTCATTATTTCCTTGAGACTTTCAAATACTTTATCGTTTTCAAGGTCTTCCAGTCTCTTCTTTTGTATAGTGTGAACATTATCACCATTTGGTGCATGTTTTTTTGGGTTACTGTTTTCTGAAAATATGACGAGGCTTGGGCATCCTGTGGGGCCAATCATGTGCATCGGTCCGGTATCATTTCCTATTGCTCCATCTGCGGAATGAGCAAGGGCAGCTATTTCAAATAAAGATGTCTTACCGGTTAAATTTAGAACCTCGGGACATATTTCTTCTATCGCGTTAGTTATGTCTTTTTCTGCGTCAGTTCCAATTATTACTACTTGGTAATTGTTTTGAATTAATTGTTTTGCAAGTTGAGCATATTTTTTATATGGCCAACGTTTGTTTGGGTGTTGTGGCGCTGATCCTGGTACGAATAATACATATGGCGGCTTTAAACCCATATGGGTTAGATCTTCTTTTACCCATGCCAGTTTGTCTATTGTAACATCATTTATTCCTGCCAGATTTAATGTTTGTTTGTGCCCTTCAAATGCGTTTCCGGAGGTTCGTTTTGGGGATGTGTTTCTGTGGGATGCGCCTTTTGCGATACCCACCCATTCAGGTTTTTTATTTTTGGGTAACAGTTTAAAATAAAATGATGTGCGATCGTTGTTCTGTAGGTCGTATATCCGATAATATTGACCATTCACCAGATTTTTGCGTAATTTAATCCATCCTGATATGTCAAATGTATTTGGTCTTTTATCTATTGTTACTGTATCGAAATAACCACATTTTTCACCGAATGATTTAAACATAGGCGTAGTTAAGAGCGTGATATGCGCGTTAGGGTGATGATTTCTTATTGCTGCCATAGGACCAAGAGCCTGAATGAAATCCCCTAAAGCGCTAAGTTTAATAACCAGTATGCGTTCTTTATCTTCGGTTTTCTGTGTATCACTCAGCGGCATTTTGTTGTTTGTCTCTATCTTGAGATTTTGTAAATGGGTCGGTTTTTGCGGTTTTCATCGAGCTTTTTAGGATTTCTGCATAAACGCCAAGAGTTTTTTCTGCCATTATGTCCTTGGTAAAGTGTGCTGCGACATGTGCCATTGATCTGGTCGCTAGAATAGCGCGTTGCGATGGGTCAAGAGCTAAGGCTTCTTGTATGGCCTGAGCCAAGGCATCTGGGTCAGATGGGGGAACATGCCATCCAGTTTCACCGCGCAATATTGTTTCTTGCGCACCGCCGTGGTCACTGGCAATTATAGGTCGTCCCATTGCTTGTGCTTCCACAGGTATTCTTCCGAATCCTTCCGGATCAGTAGATGCGGATACGACGACAGTTGAGAGCATGTATGCTGCGGGCATATCATGGCATTGATCGATTATGCGTGTTTGGCTTCCTAAATCATGTTCTTCGATAAACTGATCTAATTCTTGTCTGTACTCTTTACGTCCTTGGTCTGACCCGATGATAACGCAAAAGACGTCTTTTCTCTTCAGTTTTGCCATTGCTTCAATCAGGATATGGTGGCCTTTCCACCTTGTAACCCGCCCGGGAAGCATGATTATGTTTGCACCATCAGGTATGCGCCATTGTGTTGCCAGATCAATCATCCGTTCTGCTGTCACAGCGGTAGGGTGAAAGCGCTCTATCGGTATTCCGCGATGTATTGTTCTGATACGTTCCGGCTCAACATCGTAGTTATCTTGTAAATATTGTGCGACATAATTAGATATTGCAATAATTAACTCACCCTGCGCGATAGATCCATTATAAAGCCTTTTTGCTTCGCCGTTTATGTTATATGGGGCATGGCAGGTAGTTAAAAAATGTGCATCAGTTCCTTTGCATGCGCGCCAAGCGCTCCATGCTGGGGCGCGACTGCGTGCATGAACTATCCCTACATTATGTTGTTTTATTAGCTTTCTTAAGGTGGCAACGTTTTTCCACATTATGACCGGATTTTTGCTGTGCACCGGTAGGTCAATATGTGTGGCGCCTGCTCGTGCAAGTTCTGATACACGATATCCACCATTAGATACAACGATTGCCCGTGCTCCGGCTTTGACAATTTCGGATGCCATGTCAATACACCCTTGCTCGGCACCGCCTGCGCCTAGTTCGGGGATTACTTGCATAATAACGGGTTGGTTTGGATCTATTGTCATGAGATTAAAATAATGACATTTTATGTTTCTGGGAAGTGTTTTCGTAAATATTTATGTATTAAAATACTATCCTTGATATAGAGTGGTTTTTTAATAATTTGATTAAGGTTTTTGTATGAGCGTTTCTTATTTTCCCAAGTCCGATGAAAATCGTTTGGCGTATGTTCGTATAGCACCTTCATCAGATAATTATGAAACTCCTGCTGTTATGTTTTTAGGTGGTTTTAAATCCGACATGATGGGTACAAAAGCAATGTATTTACAGGATAAGTGTGTTGCAAGTGGTTGTGAATTTGTTCGTTTTGATTATTCAGGACATGGGTTTTCCGACGGTGAATTTGTTGATGGTACAATAGGTTCGTGGAAAATGGATGCGCAATATATATTGGATAATGTTGTTACATCTAAAGAAGTTGTTCTGGTCGGGTCCTCTATGGGGGGATGGATTTCTCTCCGTTTGCTTATTGATAACCCATCAAAAATAAAGGGGGTGGTCGGGATTGCTGCTGCTCCTGATTTTACAAAAGATATAGAGAATAAAATGGGGCAGGCTGAAGTAGAGATGCTTGAACGTTTAGGACGTTTGGAAGTGCCCAATGATTATGGTGATGATCCATATATATTCACGCAAAGATTGTTAGAAGATGGGAGTGAGCAAAGTGTTCTCCATGGTGAGTATGATATTTCATGTCCTTTGACTATTATACAGGGGAAACTGGATGCTGATGTTCCATGGGAAAAAGCATTGAAGATTAAAGAATGCTTTAAAGGTAGAGAGACGAAGGTGCATTTAATTGATGACGGAGATCATAGATTGTCGAGAGACGAAGATCTTGAGATTATATATAATGCAATTAAAGAAATGGTTTGATGGGGGCTTTATGTCCTCATTACAAAGTGTAAAGCGCGTGAAATTATTTGCGCCCGTATTTCTTTAATTTACCGCCTTTTTGTTTTGGACGCCCCATATCATCAATTTTTGTTTTTGCCGAGAATATACGGCAGAAAAATTCGCTAATTAAAAACATAAACCCTGCAAAACCTAAGAAAACAAATATTGCGGTTTGTTCTAATATAAATCCTACTGCTTTTTGTATGCTGCTGGCCTCTTTGCGTATTATGTTTTTTTGTTGTAGTGGGGCTGTAACACTTTCTTTGTTTGCGGCGTTAGTTTGTGTAAATCCTTGTTTGTAGCTCTCTTGCGAATCATTGGCCAATTCTGTTGTTTTATTGTCTTTTGTTACCTCTGTCGCCAGCGTTTCAGTGAACGGAGTTATTTCATTAATTGTTTCGTTTATTTCGCCTAACTTTACTTTCCATTGGTCGTGGCTTTCCTTGTGATATTTATCCCATAATGCACCAACGTCAGATAAGCGAAGACCTTTGTCCTGCTCTTGCGTAAACATATATATATCATGTCCCAAAGCGCCTATAGCCGGGATCAGTAGTATGAAAAATATTAATTTACGCATGTGAAAAGCCTGTAGGTGTAATTAAATATTTGGCCATTGTATCAATGAAGTTAAGATTCGCAAAGGCAAGACTTGAACTTTTGATAAATTCACTCTACATTGCGCCATCTGCAATTCGCATATTAATTATATGCGTTGAAATGATTGGTGAGGTGGCCGAGTGGTTTAAGGCGCACGCTTGGAAAGCGTGTTAGGGTTCATAGCCCTACGTGGGTTCGAATCCCATCCTCACCTCCATTTCCTTTGATCTTAAAATATTTAATTTATTTGCGGGTTTTATGCCTGATATTTTGTGCGGATATGTAAAAATGGCGATGGAAAATCCACCGCCATTTTACTGATTTTATGGAGCTATCTTTGCTTTATAATTATTATGCTTGCTTCACCTGTTGTAGGAATTCGGTTACTTTTTGTCTTAAAGTCTCTGTTTGATGCCCCAATTCATTAGAGGCTGACAATACGTCATTCGCTGCATCTCCGGTCGTTTGGGCGGCTTCGTTAACATTTGCAACATTACTGTTTAATTCTTGCATGTTAGTAGCAGAAATCTGCGTGCTTCTGTTGATTTCTGTCGTTGTTGCATTTTGTTCCTCTATTGCTGCTGCGATTGCAGATGCAGAGGTATTAACGTTGTTTATTTTCTCCTCAATATTTTGTACTGCTTCGACGGCACTTCTTATTTCATCTTGTACCGTTTGTACTTCACCTGATATTTGCTCGGTTGCTTTTGATGTTTCATTAGCAAGGGTTTTAACTTCATTGGCAACGACGGCAAAACCTTTACCAGCTTCTCCTGCTCTTGCGGATTCGATTGTAGCATTTAGAGCAAGTAAGTTGGTTTGTTCGGCAATATCTTGGATCAGGCCGACAACGTCCCCAATCTTTTCAGCGGCAGCAAGCAGATTGTTGATTTGCTTTGATGCTTTGTCAACGTCGGCTGTCGCAGTGTTTGCTGATTGGCTTGTTGTTTGAACCTGTTGACTTAGCTCTCTTATCGATGCACTTAATTCCTCTGATGCCGCTGCAACTGTTTGGATATTCTGCGATGTAGATTCAGAAGATGAGGACATTGAAGTTGATTGCTCTGTTGCCCGTTTAGATATGTCTGACATAGATTGCGCCGTAGAGTTTAGTTCGGTTGATGCCGCTGCTAAACCATTTACAAGATCAGATACGCTGATTTCAAAATCAGAGGTAAGGGTATCCAGTTTTTCGGCACGTGCTAATTGCTCTGCTTGTTGGGATTTCTGCTCTTCCAAAAGGCCGTCTGCTTCTATTCTATTTTGTTTGAATACTTCCAGAGCTTGAGCAATGTCGCCAATTTCATCTTTACGATCAAGTGCGGGTATATCTACAGATGTATCCCCCTTGGCCAAAATGTTCATAGATGCAATTATTTCAGTAATCGGGCTAACTATAGATTTGGCACTTAGTAATGATACAATCACACCTGTAATTATCCCAAGTGCAAGTAAAGTCCATTGCATGGTTAATAGTGCCGATGCCGCATGTGCGCTGTGCTCTGCATCTTTGTCCAGTAGTGCTTTTTGATCGTCTACCATCCCACCGTGGCGTTCATGATTTTCATCATAGCTTCCAAGCATGATAGTTAAAAGCTCTTCAATTTTTGGCTCTATCTCTTCTTTTAGTGTGTAGTTAGCAATGTTCCATTTTTCAGAGTTTCTAATTGCGAACATTTGGGCAGGTAGTTCTACAAATTTTGCCCTTGTTTCTTTCAAGGATTTATATGCAGACCTTTGAGTAGGGTTTAATAAATATGTCTTTTTGGAGAGGTCGTTGAACCTCTTTTCATTTTTTGCCCAAATGTTGTTGAAGTTATTTTCAAATTTTTTGTCTCCGGTTAAAAGGAATGCGCGAATATTGGCGAGACCCAGACCTAATGTTCCACGAGTGTCAGCCATCATGCCTAATATTTGCTTACGTTCAGGGGTGCTTTCTGTAATTGATAGTTCTGCATCAATCATTTTGCTGAGAGACTTGATCATTGTAACAGCCATAGGTGTGGCTTGTTGTTCCAGTATTTTGTTTGCAGGCATTTCGTCAGCGGAGTGGGATATGCTTTCAACTTTTTCCTGAGCGATCTCAATATCATGTAAATTATGTTTGAACTCTTCCCAGTGATCTCTTTCTTTTTGGTAATCCCAATGTGTTGCAAGTTCATCAATTTCTTCTGTTAGCTTGTGTATATTATCCCAATCATGAGAGCGCTTACTTTTGAATTTTTTATCTCCGGTCATCATATAACCGCGAAGATTTGCAAGCGATTCTTCAATTTTTGAAACTATTAATGTGCTTGATTGTGATGAGGGAATTAAAAGATCAACAATATGATCTGTATCATGTTTTATTATTTTTACTTCATATATCGTTGTAGCTACTGATAACGTTAAAAACAAAACTAAGATTGTGTAACCTGCAAATAAGCGTTGCTTAATATTGAGTGATTTTAATAAATTTTTCATGATGTCTTTCTTACTAGATTATCTCATAGGTTAGTTGTTTTATATTACGCGAGTGTATATGTACGTAATATTGTGAGTAGTTTTATCCTTTACAGCAATCAGCCGTTCATAAAATGCTTCCCAAGCGTTTTTATACCCAGTGATTACTCTTAATTATGTACTCAGAGGTTTTTGCATTTATAAATGCGTGTATTTTACAAGCAGTAAATAATGTAATTATTTATACTATTTAGGTGATATATAGTCACCATTTCAGAACTTTTATATATAGCATATTATTTCTTCTTAGTCGTAATTTTTTTTACTTTTACCATGGTTGTGATTTAAGGTTTCTTTTTTTTTAGGTTTTAGTGATTGTAAATCAGTTTCTTAATGTAGTTTAATCGGCATTCTATTGTATTATATTGATTTTATTTTCTTGATGATTTGAACTCATACTGTTTTGCGATGTATTTGATTATGCTTATATTGATGTGCATTTGCTAATTTATGATTTAAAGGCTAATATCGGTTTCGCAACACCATCGGTTGTTATGTAAACAATGATTAGGTGGCTGTTACGGGTGTGGTGAATATAAATAATTAGGGGTGATTATGAGAATAGCTATTCTAACAACAGGTAATGAAGAAGAAGATAATCGTTTGTTTGAGGCAGCGACTGAGCGTGGTCATGATGTAGAAATTTTGAATCTTTCGCAATGTTGCCTTCATGTATGTACTGAATTTCCAAATGTTTATTATAATGACCGCGCTATTGGCGGAGAGTTTGATATCATATTACCGCGTATTGATACGCCGCATACTCAATATGGATTAACAATACTTAGGCAGTTTCAGTCTATGCATGTGTATACGTCTGACATGGCATATTCCTTGGAAGTGGGCAGGGATAAGATGCGGTGTATGCAACGTTTACTAAGAGAGGGCGTGCCATTCCCATCTACCGGTATTGCGTATTCTAAAAAAGATTTTGATGAGATGGTTGATCGTGTTGGTGGCGCACCGATCATTGTTAAGTTGGTTGAGGGCACAGAAGGTGTTGGAGTTTTCTTAGCTAATGATGCTAGGGAAGCGGTATATTTGTTGAGAACGTTTAAGCAATTATCTACGCCGTTAATTGTACAAAAATTTATTGAAGAATCTTCAGGCAGTGATATTCGTGCTTTTGTTGTTGGTGGTAAAGTTGTTGCGGCGATGGAGAGGATTTCCAAAAATGGTGATTTCCGCGCTAACATCGCGCTTGGTGGTCAAAGCAAGTCTATCACTTTAACACCGGAAGAAGAAAAAGTAGCATTAGATGCTACTAAGGCTATTGGTATTAATATTGCCGGTGTTGATCTTATACGCTCCAATAATGGGCCGTTGGTTATTGAGGTAAATGTTGCGCCCAACTTTGGTGGTGAATGGGGACTGGAAGATATTTCCGGCGTTGATGTCGCAGGCGCGATTGTTGACTTTGCTGTATCTGAACAAGCAAAGATGTAAATTTACAGGATATATTTTGTGGTTGGTAATGTGTTTTATCAAGAACACTTCCTATAATCTATGTTCTGTGTCATAAGCTCCTGTAAGCTGAGGAGTAATATGAATGTTAACTGTATCAAATCTGACCTACAAAATAGGCGCGCGTACTATTCTTGATGAGTGTAGTGTAAGTGTAATGGATAACTGGAAGGTTGGTGTTATTGGCTTGAACGGTGCGGGTAAGTCCACATTATTTAAGTTGATATCTAATGATCTACAGGCTGATGGCGGTACGGTTAGTTACCCCTCACATCAAAAATTAGGTATGGTTCGTCAGGATATTGAGGCAACGGATGATGCCTTGATAGATATTGTTTTGGCCGCAGATGAAGAAATGGCCAATCTGTGGAAGGCAACTGAAACCGAAGAAGATCCAAATAAAATTGCGGAAATATATGAAAAGCTGTCTGATATGGATGCTTATTCTGCGCCGTCAAAGGCTGCGCGTTTGTTAACCGGCCTTGGTTTTAAGGAAGAGCAATTGAAAGAGCCGTTCTCCTCATTTAGTGGTGGTTGGCGTATGCGTGTTGCTTTGGCTGCGGCGTTGTTTGTTGAGCCAGAAATCCTACTGCTTGATGAGCCGACAAATCACTTGGATTTAGAGGCAATAATGTGGTTGGAGTCCTATTTGGCGGCTTATCCGCATACGCTTTTGATTATTTCCCATGATCGTGAAGTTTTGAACAAATGTATTGACCACGTAGTGCATGTAGATAATCAGCAACTGACAATGTATACGGGTAATTATGATACATTTGAGCGCGAGCGTGCAGAAAGGCTCGGCCTACAGCAGAAGATGTTTGAAAAACAACAGGCAGAACGCGAGCATATGCAGAAATTCGTTGATCGGTTTAAGGCGCAAGCTAGTAAAGCTAGGCAGGCGCAAAGTCGAATGAAGGCATTAGAACGCATGGATATTGTTGATGCGGTTATATCGCATAGAGCGGTTAATTTTACATTCCCAAACCCCGATAAAATTTCCTCTCCTATGGTTTCTATAGATAACGCAGATGTCGGATATGAGGATGGAAATCCAATATTAACCAGTGTCCATGAGAGTATTGATCGTGATGATCGAATTGCTATTTTGGGGGCTAATGGTAATGGTAAATCAACAATGATGAAGCTGATAGCCGGTAAGCTAGGCGTGATGGAGGGGGAGCTGTTTCGCTCTAACAAATTGCGCATTGGTTATTTCTCGCAGCATCAAACCGAAGAGCTGGACGTTAATGCCACACCGTATGAAGAGATGATGAGCTTGATGCGTAAAAAATATCCTGAAGTTAGTGAACCTGTCGTTCGGGCAAAGCTTGGTGCTTTCGGATTTTCAAGGCAGCTGTCAGATAACAAAATATCTACGTTAAGTGGTGGTGAAAAGGCACGCCTTTTATTTGCGTTTATGAGCTTTGATGCACCGCATCTCTTACTGCTTGATGAGCCGACAAACCATTTGGATATTGATGCACGTGAGGCACTGGTGCAGGCATTGAACGGTTATGATGGGGCGATAGTAATAGTAAGCCATGATCCTAATATGATTGAGCGTGTGGCAGATCGCTTATGGTTGGTGAAAGATGGTTCATGTACTCATTTTGACGGCGACTTAGAGGATTACCGTAAATTTACAATTCAATCCCGCAGGGAAGAGCGTAAGGGCGATAAAAAGAAGAAAAAAGACAAGGTTAAGCTTGCAGACACCAAACCCGCGAAGAGTATTAATCCGCAGGCCGTTGCAAAACTTGAAAAGAAGATAGCAAAACTTGAAACTCGTAAGGCTGAACTTGAAGCAATGATGAGTGAAGAGGGGTTTTATTCTAAGCTAAATGAAGAAACCAAAAAAGTTCAGACACAGCATGAAAATACTGTATCTGATTTGAAAATTGCGGAAGAAGAATGGTTAAGCGCGCAAGAGTAATAGTTCGCTTGCCTTAATTATGGCTCGCAACCATGTGCCTGTTTTATTTTGTAGTCTTTGTATTGTCTGATGTGATTGGCTATATCATTCTCGATGCTTCCTAATGCCTTTGGTGAGTATTTTGCAATTAGCTCTCCCTTTGGGGATATTAGAACGGCAGACCTGTTGTGACCCTCTACATGACTTGTTTTTCGGTCTATTTCGAACGATGCCCTGTAGTTACGTGCTGTGTCTAAAACCTTGTCTTTTTCGCCTGTCAAACCTGTGAAATGAAAATTTCCGTTACGACCCGTATCTGTATATGAGTCAGCAAATTTTGGCGGTGGATCACCTTTTTCTAGTGGGCTAAGTACCATTATAGCTTGGATTTTTTCTCCTGTTATCATTTCGGCAAAATTTTTCGATTGATAGATATTAAGCGCGTCTGTAGCACATCCTTGTCCGGGATATGCACTGTAGGGGGTGCAGAAATATGCAATTGCAAAGTCACTTTGCTCGAATGGTTCTCCTGTTCTGTAGTCAACAAGTTCATCAAGTGTATCGCAAACCTCTCTAAAATATTCGATATAGTTTTTTTCTTTGCCTATTCCCGCTAATGCATTTATTGGCGCAAATGCCGCGGTTAGTCCGGTGGCAATTGTTCCTTTTAAAAAATTTCGTCTTTCCATTGTTTAATGTCCTTCATGACCGTATTCGTTATTCATATGTTCTTCTAATGTTATGCCCAGAGCTTCTGAATCCTCTAACGCATAGGGTAATTCACCTGAGGCGTGTGCGTTCCTTACCCATTCATCAAATGCGACACTTGCTGTTTCCGTTGCTCCATGAGCTGCTCCGTGTGCAGCAGCGTGGCCAGCCATTTCTGCTGTGGAGTGTTCACCACCATGAGACATGATAATTGATTCCCATGTTGATGGGGCAAAGTTGCCATCTAGGGTATTGGATACCAAAGACTCCCCTATAGATAACAGGCCCTCGAAGGTGTCTATAATCATGCCGAGCATCTCACCCGCGCCATGTGTTGTTTGTACGATTAAGTCACCGACCGTAGGTCCTGCATCAGCAGCAAGGCCGCCGGTGAAGGTGTCTATTCCTACTGCGAATGCTGGTGAGGCTAGGCCTATTACGCCCATCATTGCGCCCATTATGGCGACATGCTTTAGAACATGTTTGACTGTATGCCCGATAGAGCTTTGGTTATATTCTTTTGATAAACTTGTAGGTGCATCATCCATTTCTGGCGATTGTGCGGCCATTTTATTTTCTCCGTATTTAAATAAAACAAAGGGATTTATTCCCTGATTATGGTTGTTTTAGATAAATAGGGGCGGTGCACGTGATTGAAAAAATGACAGCTTTGCTGATTTGAAAGCAATACTTCCTGATCCTATTGTAATGAAGGAAGCATTATTGATTGGATTTATTGTGTTTGTAGTTAGAAGGGATTTAGAAATATTCGAATTTGAAAAACAAAATTGACAGTCTTGCTTTTTAAAATGTTCAGGTCTTTTATTATCTTTTATGTCCGTATCTTCATTGGACATTTCTAATAAATTATATAGGTCGCTGCCTTCTGATACTTTTATGGTTTTTAAAGATCCGTCAGACGCGCATATCTCTATATAGCCCTCTTTACCTGATATAAATGCACAAGCAGGAGATACCCCGGCCGTAATGAAGGCAAGGATGCATAAAAAATTTACGATATTAGACCTTATGGTCTTTAATCTGCGCATATGCTTTGATTACACTGGAATGAAGGAAAATGGAAGCATATTTTAGTGATATGTAAATCAGATTAACTTCTTTGTGCTATAAATTTGTCTAAAGCATTAGCAAAGGTTTGCCTGTCCTTTTGATTGAAAGATTTTGCACCACCAGTTTCTATGCCGCTGCCGCGTAGGCTGTCCATGAAGTCACGCATGTTTAATATTTCGCCTATATTGTTACTGTCATAAATGCGGCCACGCGGGTCCAGGGCAATTGCTCCTTTTTTTACAACACGTGCGGCAAGGGGTATATCTGCTGTTATCACTAAATCTTCCTTGGCGCATTGCTTTTCGATTTCATCATCTGCTATGTCGGGTCCGTCATCAACTTTCATCATTTCGATGTAGTCAGAATGTGGTATATGCAATCTTTGATTGGCAACAAGAATTACGGATATCTTTGTCCGCTGCGCCACTCGGAACAATATATCCTTTATAGCTTTGGGGCAGGCATCTGCATCAACCCATATCTTCATTTTGTTTCTTTCCAAATGTAGAGGTGTTTTGTTTCGCGTTTATCTTATAATAAGTTTATAACGGCATTTATAAACCATAATACTGGAAAATTATATGATATTAGACAAGTTCCCGACTACAAAAGAATTTTATGAAACATATTGGGGTAAGAAGCCGTTTATTGTTCGTAAGTACATTGACCAGAATTTGATAGATCGTTTGGTAGACGGGGATACTATGGCAGGATTATCATTGGAAGAGGATATTAAATCCCGCATTGTGACGAACGATTCGACAGGAAAGAAATGGGAATGTGAGCATGGCCCATTTGATGAAAGTAGGTTTTCTGAACTTGGTGATCGTAATTGGAGTTTGTTGGTGCAAAATGTAGAGCAATACCATACTGACACAGCGCAATTATTGAAACATTTTCATTTTTCTCCGCGTTGGTTGTTGGATGATATTATGGTTAGTTACTCTGCTCCGGGAGGTAGTGTAGGGCCGCACACCGATAGTTATCACACATTCTTAGTTCAAGGTATGGGGGTTCGTGAATGGAAGATAAGTAGCGAGCCTGTAACAGATAATAATTATATAAAAGATATGGATGTTAAGGTCTTGCAAAATGGGTTCACCGGTGAAACGTTTGAAGTTCGTGCAGGAGACGTTATTTACCTTCCGCCACATATCGGTCATGAAGGTGTGACCAAGGAAACTGCAATGACTTTTTCTGTTGGTTTTTTAGGGCCTAAAACTTCGGAAATGATGTCAGAATACGCGGCGTATCTGGAGGAGAATGAAAAGCTTGATAGCCGTTATTTGGGGGAGGGTTTGAGTGATGATAGTGCGGCATTTGGTGTTTCCTTGCCTGAGCAGAATACGATACGATCAGTTTTAATTAAATCATTTGAAAGTGATGGTTTTTACTTGTGGTTGGCTGAATATCTTTCATCACCAACACATATTGGTATAGATGATATTGAACCGATTGATGAACCGTTTGATGGGTCTGATATGCTGGCTGAGTTAAAGCAGGGGGGTGTACTTAATAAAGAAGAATATGTGAAATTGTCTATAACCCAGTCTTCCGATGGCGTGCTTAACTTGGCGGTTTATGGTGAGGTGGTTTCTTCTGATAGTGTAAATAATAATATTATTGAAGCCCTTAACCGTAATGAGGCTATATCATTTAACAATATTGAAAGCTCTACCGATCAAAATTTGAATGTTGCTTTGTTAACTCGTTTATACAATATGGGTGTATTGTCTTTTTAGTGTAATTAAGGGTGGCTATTATTCTGTGATATTTGTCGTGATTTGAGACGGGGGATAGCAAATGTCATTTTTACATGCTTGTACTTGCACCAATGCGCGCATTTTTTTAGTTTCTATTGTCTCTTGTGATGAGATGGATGCATTTATATTCACTGCCCCTTTATAGGAATATAATGCCCCCAACGGTGTTTCTATTTTGTATGGTGTCGGGTAATCTATTTCTATGTCTGATGTTTTATCCGTTTGAATATCGACAGTAGTAGGTATTAGGAAGTCAAGGCTGGCAGGGTTTGCATTTATATGCCATCCATCCTCTATATCTATAGTAACGGCGATGTTTTTTTGTTTGCTAGTTGATCCAGTTTCTATGATTTTTGCACTTATATAAACTTTGTCTTTTGATGATATTGCATGGGTGAATGGATTGTCCGTTGTTTCTGGTATGCTTTTCGTGCTGTTAAATACCTCTACGCGTGATAATGCATGAATTAGGTGGCTGTGCTTATTGGGATCATTAATTATGCTTTGTCCAAATGCAGTGGTTAGGTTCTTTATTCTATTCTTCCACTTTTCGTTATTGGTGTCCTTGTACAGATCCACGAATAAATGCGCAATTACTGAATTACCTGAAGGTAGGGAGCCGGAGTCATCTGCGGTTGTAATGCGAACAGGTAGTTTTAATGAATTATCGCTCATGAAGTATGCATTTGTTTTTTTGTCTAATAGATATGTATCTGCGATGCTGATTAATTTTAATGCTGCTGTTTTGTATTCATTTTTACCAGTTCCATGATAGACAGCCATTAACCCACGTCCAAGCCAAGCATAATCTTCTAAAAAAGCCTCTTGGAAAGATTGTCCATCAACATTGATACGGTATAATTTACCATTTTGTTGCTGCATGTTTTTTAGGATAAAGTTGGCGGCTTTTTCCGCTTGTTTTAAATATTCTACATCTCCTGTGGTTCTTGCGGAATTTGCGAGGGCATAAATCATCATCCCATTCCAAGATGTTATAATTTTATGGTCTAATAACGGAGCGTCGCGCTTTTCTCGCGCAGATAGAAGTTTGTTTAATATTATATCTAATGTTTTTTCTTCGGTTTCGTTGGTTAAATTTTTACTCTGGTATAATGCACCACCATCAGGGTGATTGTGCCCTTGAAATTGTGGTAACTCATTTATTCTGTGACTAAGTGATAGTGTTTCGTGCTCTTCTAGGGTTAATGTTGATGTTAACTCTTCATTATTCCAAACATAGTAAGCACCTTCTACGGCATTAGTTTCCGCATCTTGTGCACTATAGAATGCACCGCTTTCGTCGGTCATTTCGCGTTCAATATAATTTAGTACTCGAACAAGGTGCTTTTTATAACGTAATTCATTGGTTTCTTCGTATAGGCGCGACAAAACCAGAGCCATTAAAGCCTGATTATATAGCATCTTCTCGAAATGAGGGGTTAGCCATTTGGCATCACTGCTGTATCTATGGAATCCACCACCAACACGATCGTGTATAGCACCACGTAATATGTTGTCTACGGTAGTCTTAACCATATTTGTTGGTTCTTTTGTTTTCTTATCTTGTCCGTGGCGTAATAAGAATAGCAAGGATGTTTCTTGAGGGAATTTTACGCCTGTACCGAAGCCACCATTACGATTATCAAAGGTGGTGGCTTTATGTTCGTATAAGTCTTGCGCAATATCCTTTATTGGTATGGTGATAGTTAATGGTTCTTTATTTTCAAAGAGTCGTTTTATTGATTCTGTAACTTGGTCTGATTGAATTGTTACCAGATCTTTTTTTGTTTTCCACGCATTTGAAACTTCTTTTGTAAACATGATCCACTGTTTTTTAGGTAGGTATGTCGTCGTGGCAAAGGGCTTTAGATCGTGGTTTAATATTATGTTATTGGGCCACCCACCGTTCTTGATCATTAACTGTGTGGCTGCCATATAAATTCTATCAATCTCGGGGCTAACTTCGCGATCAACTTTTATATTGATGAAGTTATCATTCATGACTTGTGCGGCGTCTTTTTGTGTAAACACTTCGCGTTCTAATACATGGCACCAGTAACATGTTAAGTATCCAATGCTTAGAAGGATTGGTTTGTTTTCTTGCTTTGCTTTTTGTATGGCGTCGCTTCCCCATGGATACCAATTTACGGGGTTATGCGCGTGTTGGCGCAGATATGGGCTTAATGAATTTGTTAATCCGTTAACCTGTGGTTCTGCGCTGTTTGCTGTGGTTGTGTGTATTGGTAATGAGATTATGGTGGCGGCGGTAATTAAGCGTATGTAATGCTTTCTACGTAAGGTTTTCATGTTTTTACCGTGTTTCTATAAGTGATTATTTGCTTTCGTATATTGAATTGAAATAGCTATCAATTCCGGCATGTATAGCTTTTGCCATTTTTTGTCTGTGGCTATATTGGTTTAAAAGATTTGCTTCTTTTCTGTTCGACATGAATCCTGCTTCTATTAAAATTGACGGTATGTCTGGTGCTTTTAATACTGCGAATCCTGCGTAACGATGCGGGTTTTGTAATGTGTATATGCGTTTTGATTTTAGTTTGCCAACCAATGTGTTTGCAAAGAACTTTGATTGGTTCATGGTTTCATTAATTAGGAAGTCACCTAAGATAAAGGCTACTTGCTCATCTTCAACGGTTAAGCCTGCGCCGCCGATAAGGTCTGCTTGGTTTTCTTTTTCCGCCAATTTTGCCGTTTGTGCATCTGATGATTTTTTTGATAATGTGTATACGGATGTTCCGTGTACACTGGGTTTGTGAATTGAGTCGGCATGTATCGATATGAATAAATCGCCATCATGTTTTCGGGCAAACTCAACACGATCTTTAAGCTTTATGAAAACGTCCTTTTCTCTTGTTAAAAGAACTTTATATTTGCCAGAAGATACCAAACTCTTTTTCAGTTGTTTTGCTAGCAACAGAACAATATTCTTTTCATATATGCGGTTATGTCCTATCGCGCCCGGGTCTTGCCCCCCATGACCTGGGTCTATGATTATTGTTGGCTTTTTGCGCGAATTGTTGGAGGGCCTAGAGCTGTTTGATGGTGGTATTGGCACTGATGTATTTTGTGTGTTGCTGTTTGTGTCTTCTCGATAGTCTTGCGCCTTCAAAGTGCCATGAATATCTTTCTTGGATTGATTGAACTCTTTTGTTGTTGTGATTTTGTAATCTATAACAATTCGATTTTCTTTTTTGCCTTGCTTTGGTAACAAGAATGCAGATTCTATAATTGCAGGTTTGCCAAGGTCGAATACAATCCGCGATATTCCTGCATCAAGCTTACCTTGTCTTACATTTTTTATCATGGAGTGTTGTGGCCGGTTAATATTACCCGCCGTCCATTTGAATGTCGGAAGGTCTATTACCATTCGATATGGTTCTGGCAGGATGAACGCTCGATAGTCTGTAACTTCACTTATATCAAGCACCATGCGTATTTTGTTTGGATGCTCTCCAAATCTGATATCTTTTACTTCTAAGGCATGCGCGGCGGTGCTCGCTACGATTAGTATAAGACATAGCAACGTTTTCAATGCATAATGTACTCGCATGTTTAACATGGTTTTGTACTCAGTTTTTATTCGAACAGATTTCTTGAAATGACTATACTATGTAGATGATATATAAATACAGAGTTTGTGTGATTTTTATACATGAGGGTTAGATGTTATTATTCAAGAACTTGGAATTCTTTTAAGCAAGCATACCCGTCTTTGATTGTTATGATAATTTCTCTGGACGATGATCTGACTAGCGTTCCAGGCTTGTATACATGTTCTTCTTCCCATGTTGTGAATTGAAACACTGCAAGTTTTTGTGTTTCATTCATATTGTTGGTTACGTTGGCGATCATTCCAAAACGCCCAAACGCTAAAGCTTTTATGCTTAATTCTTTTGCCTTTTCATTCCAGTTAACTAATCGTTCCTCTACGCTTGGCGCATTATAGAATGATGATAATTTGTCGTTTTGAGGTTTTGCATTTTCCCATGATGATTTTATGTCTTTAACAATTCTTGAAACAGCGTTAGGTGCACGCACAGCAATACGTGCACTTAGAGACTCTATGTCTGTTGTGTTGTCTATTTCTATGGCTTCTTGATATAGAATTTCTCCGGTATCAAATTCTGTATCAAGTTTGTGTATTGTGAACCCTGCTGCTTGTGGTTCATGCATTATTATAAATGGAAGGGGCATAATACCGCGTGCACGGGGTAGTAAGCTTGGGTGTATATTTATGCCGTAGGCTTTGTTGTGATCAATGGGCGGTATTTTGTGCGGATATCCTGCGCAGATGAATATTTCTGCCCCTTTATTTATTAAATGCTCAATGTTGTTTGATCCTATTTTACCTTCTGATATAGGGATTCCTAGTTGATCAGAAAAGGATTTAGTTTGTGTGTTAAACGATAATATATTGTCACAGTTAAATGTGTATATTTGAATTATGTCGTGTCCGTCCGCAATTAATTGAGACGCGATATCCAAGGTGTAGTCATAGCCAATAAAAACAATTTTCATGTTCATCAGTGTGTCAGTAAAATGTGCATTGGATCAAGGTAAATTAGGTGTCTGTAACCATATCAATGTATTAAATTGTGTCGAGGAGCTCATCAAAAAGCTCGCCTGCGACTTTTATAGTGCTAAGGTTCGCTTCATAAGAAAGTGCGGCTATCTTCACGTTAACGACTTCCTCTGCTAAATTAACGTTTGGAATTCCAACAATGCCTTCTTCATTAGCAAATGGAGAGTCTGGATCGAATGATTGAGTGAAAGGGTTGTTTTTGGGAACTATATCCGTTTGCACCCCGCCTAGGGATCCTTGCGCCTTGCTTTGTGTAGTGGTCGGCGTGTATGGAGGGGTGTTTGTATCGTTCAAAGATCCTTCCGTAGTGACATTTGCAATGTTAGCAGCACTGGAATTTATGCGTAAAGACGCTGAATTTAATCCTGTTAGTGCTATTCCGATGGCATTTATCATGTTTTTAGGATACCATATAATCCGTTAAAATGTTATTGATAAGATAATATTGAATTTAAGGGATGTTTAAATAATGCGTAAATTTAGTTTTTTAATGGTCGCGGCGGCCGTTTCATTGGGTGCTTGTGCTGATAATTCACCTAAGATATCTAAAGAGAAGACTTATAAGCCTTACCTTGCTGAAGAGCAAATCAGACAGAGTTCTCTGTGGGTTGGTGATAAATGGTCACCTGAAGATTGGGTAAAGGAAGATGGTGATAAAAAACGCATTATGCAAGACCTTTACGAATCAGATATTTTGGTTAGACAATATACTAATAAAGATAATATCCCTGTGCTGGAAGTCGGCGATCAATTCATGAGAATGTCTGGGATTGATCGTAATCGTGTATTAGAGTTTATGGATCATGTGTTTGAAATAACCACATCTTCTAAGGATGGACTATTCTACATTATGTATGATCAAAATGGTGATGATGAAATGGTTGGTCTTTATAACAAGCATGGATTTCAACGTTACTAATCACGGATTTACTTAATTAATGCTTAATTTAGATATTTCTCCTGAGCAGGCTGCTCAAAGTCAATTTTGTGCGGATGGGATGACTGCATTAAATGACGGTTTACTTGATGATGCAATTACGTGTTTCGAAGATGCCTTGAAACATGGGCCGAATAAGGATGCTTATTTTGGTCTGGGTAAGGCGTATAGTGCGCAGGGTGATTTTATCAAGGCGGTTAAAAGTTTAACAGATGCGATGAAGGTTGATCCAACATCTCACGATGTCTTGTGTTTTATTGGCGATTTGTATTACGGCCTTTCGCAAGGTAAACAGGCAATTGAGAGTTACGCGCAGGCTGTGGCACTTGATCCAACCGTTACTGTGTATAAGCAAAAATTAGTAAATATTATCGGAGCTTTGAAGTTTAAGAAAATTAACCCTAATTTAAAAGGGGTTCTTTTGGAATGCCTTGAGGATGATACGATTGAGTTTTACCATTTTGGTGGTGCATGGCTTAGTATTATGTCGTTCAATTCTTCTGTTACCTCATTCTATAGATTATCTAAAATTGATAATTATGAAGCATTCAAAAAAGGTATGGCTAATTTTTCATCCTGTGATGGGTTGATTGACCCGTTTTTCCTAACAGGCCTTGGCAAATTTATTGTGCCCGACGTTCAATTTGAGGCTTGGAGCAAAAATCTGCGCCGTTATCTGATGGAAAGCATTTCAGAAGGTAAGCAATTATTCTCTGACCCGTCTGACATAGAGTTAATAACATGTGCGTTATTGAAATATAATTTTTCGACTGATTATATATCCTCTATTTCTGATGAGGAAGCGGCGGCGGTATCTATTTTAAAGGATAAAATAGAAAATAGTGATGATCCATCCCTTGCTGATGTCGCGTTGTTTGGGTGCTATAAGTCTATTTGTTTTTTAAATAATGCTGTTGAGATTGCAACAAAACTTCAAGGTGGGGATCATGTTTCGCAAATTCCAAAATCTCAAATAGAGGACTATTTCGCGCAGCAGAAGATTAAGCCTACAATTACTTCTTTGACGAAAATTAATGATAAGGTTTCTGTTTCTGTTCAGGAACAATATGAGAAATACCCTTATCCTCGTTGGGATGTGTCATCGAAAGATCCGTTTAGTGAGGAAGTTGAGGGTCACCTTAGGGGTAGATCCAATGTTAATATATTGATTGCCGGATGTGGTACAGGGAAAGAGGCAATCCAGCTTGCTTATAGTTTTCCTGATGCGAAGATTACAGCCGTTGATTTGAGTCTTACAAGCTTGGCTTATGCTATTCATAAGTCGAAGCAGTTTGGCCTTGAAAATATTAGCTTCTTTCAAGCGGATATTATGGAGTTGGGTGAAATTGATCAGCGCTTTGATTATATTGTTAGTGCAGGGGTATTGCAGCATATGCACGACCCCAAAGCAGGGTGGTCAGTGTTAAATGGATTGTTAAAGCCTGTCGGGCTGATGAGGATAGCGCTATATAGCTCTCAGGCGCGTTGGGCGATTAATGAAGCTAGAACCATTATAGAAAATGAAAAAATAGGATGTGATGCGGAATCCATTCGTCAGTTCAGAAATGATATCTCAACTCATATGAAATATAAGGCAATAAAAAATATTGAGCTGTTTGTTGATTTCTATGCTTTGACAGAGTGCAGGGACTTACTTTTCCATGTGCATGAACATCAATTTGATTTGCTTGATATTAAGGGGATATTGAACGATTTATCCCTAGAGTTTCTACAGTTTTATTTACCACCACAGACGATGAATAAATATAAAAAGCGCAACACACACGACCCTGATGCGATAGATTTAGATGGTTGGGCTAAGTTTGAATCCAAGAACGTAGATAGTTTTGTGTCTATGTATACTTTCTGGTGTCAGAAGCCGTCTTCCTAAAATATTGAATCGCATTGATTATTTGCTTTTTTTGTATCGCAGGTGGTATGATGTGGAAAAAATAAGCGGTTATAAATATATTTAGGTGATAATAATGGGTAAATACGCACATTATGAAAATGTTGACTTTAGCGAGCTGCGACAACTTTATGGTAGGCATGGCGAAGTTGCACGCGAAATCCATCAAAATACGTTAAGAGAATTCACAGGTAATAAAGACCTGACAGTTGACCTTGTGAGAGAGTCAACTCTACAGGCTGATGGCGAGATGCTGGATAGGATGTCCCAGTACGACGTTATTTCTGCCAGCACGGAGATCGGAATGGGTGCTATTATCGGTAACCGCGGTCTAGCAGATAAAAATAATATTGATTTATACAGGGATCGTTTTTCAGAAAGCGATATGCCTGTTTATGTGGTTGCTGCTGGAAATTCCGGTGAAAGAGGGCAAACGGTTCAGCCGAGACTTGCTGATTTTTCTAGGAATAGTCTGGTAGTTGGAGAGGCTAACGTTAATGAGGGTGAGCCTTTTGTTGAAAAGCATAGCAGTAAGGTTAATCCATCTCTCGTATCCGACAGTCCGTTTAATCGCGGTGAAAAATACCAGTATTTTGATACAAGTCCATCTCTGGAGGGGCATGAGCACCTAATACAATTTTGGTTGGTGGAAAAATAAATTACAAGGCGCTTCGATGAGTTTAAAGAAGGTGAAGGTAAAGGGGCTGATAATGAAACTCTCGGGGGTAAATATAGAGAAATATGGGGTGAGCTTGAGGATGAACATTATGGGCAGAGTTCAGAGGTTCAAAATAAAATAGAGTCATTTATGAACAACCCTGATGATCTACATAAATTAGTTATGGCGGATATCAGGAAATATCAGGATGTTGATGAAAATGGGTTTACTTCTGATATAAATGGAACGTCCTTTTCAGCCCCAGAACAAGCAGGTTACGTTTCAGGTGCAATGTATGAGCAAGAGGTGCGTGAATCTAAAAACCTTCCTATCCTAACCAAAGAAGAAATATCATCTTTAGTTAAGCTTTCTACTACTGATGTTTCTTTGCGTGAAGGTGAAGATAATCGTATGAATGTTTTTAATAACAAAGCAGGGTTTGATTTCTCTTATGCCAGTATGCACGGTGTTTTTAGGCCTGAAATGTTTAGAGAATTACTTGACGAAGCTTATAAGAAAATTGAGACAGATCCTGATATAAATAGGGACACTGTAACCGCGGTTATGAGTGCAGACATTGATAACCAAAAGGGCTCTGAGCCACTTGAAATTAAATTTGATAAATCTGTAAAAGGTAATATCGTGGTTGACCGTTCTCGGTTTGATATGGACTTTAAGGTTAATGGTTCTATTCCTGGTGTTGTCGAAATTGGCCCTGCCGATGAGCCTGTAGGTTATTCTCGCCTCCAAATTTCATCTAATCATTCAGATTTCACTGCGTGGTCTAGGAGAGAGGTTAATTTTGGTGAGACTATAGGTCGTGACGATACGTGGAGGGTTCGTGTTCTTAATGGCCATGATTCAAAGTTGAGCTCCGTTAGTATGACTGTTTACGGGTATAATGAGGGCGGACTTATAGATCAAATGATGGATCACGCAAAGTTGATTGAGCCTAAACATGACTTTGATGCTCAACCTGAAAATGACGCACCAGCTGTCCCAGATGAGGCAAGCGCGGTAGTTGAAACCCCTGCGATGGCAGGTGCTAGTGCGCATATTCAGCAACGCATGCCCTAGACCTTATTCTTTTGGTCGCTTTATAGTCTCTCTGTACAAGATGAACATGTTGCTGCTTATTATTATGCAAGCACCCAATATCACGTTCATTGTAGGTACTTTGTCCCAAAATAGATAATCGAACAGCATGGTCCATATAATCATGCTGTACATTATTGGTGCAATCAGGCTTGCCTCTGCTAGGCGAAAGCTTTGTGTTTTTGCAAGCAGTGCCAGTAAACCCGTAGTACCAAGGCCGATGGATATCCAAATAGTGTTAATGGATAATGGTATTTTTGTTTCTGCGAAAGGAAGATGCAGGCCACATGTTATTGTTCCTAATAGAACAAAATAAAATACTGTAGCCCATGAGTTCTCTGTTCTTCCTATCCATCTTAGGCAAGTATCCACACAGCCTGCAAAAAACCCCCAGCCAAGCCCGACTATTATGCCTAATATTGGCAATGCTGTGCCGCTTTGTCCCGGGTTAATCATGACAATAACCCCCATAAACCCAACCATTACTGCGCCTAGGCGATATATTCCGACCGGTTCTTTTAAAACGGGATATGATAATAAAACAACGAATAAAGGGGCGGTAAATAGTAATATTGTGGTTTCTGCCAGTGGCATTAATGAAAGAGCCCACGCGCCCAGTAATATGCCTATTGTGCCGATCACCCCCCTGAATAGATGTGCAAATGGACGTTTAGTTTTTAAAACTATTAAATTTCTTGTTAGGAATAGCCATGCAAACAAGGCAACCAGCGATAATGAGTTGCGCAGAAAAACAACTTCGGCAGGCCATAGGTACGTTGCCAGTAATTTTGAGAACAAGCTCATCCCTGCCAACATAAATGCGTTAATTATGGCGAATAATATGCCCATTAATACTTGGTTTTTTTGGGTGTTAATCATTTTTGATATTCCCGTTCCCATTATTTATATATTCACGATATATAATGTAAAGTTGTGCTGATATTATTAGTCCTGCACCGATTAGTAGTGGTGTGAATTCCAGATCATAATTCCAAATATATATATCAATTAGTATGGTCCACAGTAAAGAGGTGTAGCTAAATGGTGTGACGAGTGATGCGGGAGCGTATTTATATGAATAAGATAGAAATATTTGTGCGACACCACCAGATATTCCTACAAGCAGGAATATCCATAACTCGTCCATTTTTATTCCTGTGGCCACCCAAGGCATAAATAATCCTGAAATTATTGTTCCTGAAATTATAAAATAGAATGTAATCGTAATAGGTGATTCTGTTTTTAAGCTTCGCAGTATTGTGTACATTGTGCTGTGTAAAATTGCTGCTGTTATTGCGAGTATCAGGCCGATTACACTGACGGCACCGCTGGGTTGGGCGATTACCAACACACCACACATACCGATGAATACGGCAGACCATCTGTGAATACCCACTTTTTCCTTTAGGAATATGAATGCTAATGCCGGGGTTAATATGGATGATGCGAAAAACAAAACTGTTGCATATGCCAAAGGTAACGCGGATAGGGCAGCAAATGTTATTATCAGGCTGAACCCGCCGATTATTGCTCTGATAGCGATAAGCTTTGGTTTGTTAGTTTTGAATAAATACCTGTTTTTGGGAATTATCATGAATATAAAAAATGGTATGAACAGTAATGCATTTCGGTAAAATGCAACTTCGGCGACATGATGCGTTTCTGATAGATATTTTGCACAAGTTCCCATGATCGCAAACATGAAATGTGCGCTAAGACAGCAAATTATTGCAAAGGCAATGTTATCTTTTTGCTGTGTCATGAAATTTGCGCTTTTCTATTCGGTTATGTTAATGTATTTAAATAAAAAAATAATAAAATTAGCCTATATTAGATATAGGTACGGGTAAAGAAGGTATAGATACGTTGGCGGAAGTATCAGAAAATCATGACAAAGACGCGTATGTGCATGCGGAAATTCCTGATCAGTTAAGGAGTTTGTTATACCCTAATGGTGCGCATAATACGGTGTTGATAGAGTCTGTTAAGCATGAGGGTTCTTATGAGGCAGGGAAAGAATTGCAGCGCAAGGCGTTGACGGCTCTTTCTATCTTAATGGACGATCCTGAGGCTAAGGCTGATATTGAAAGCGCAATAGAGCGTGGATATTTCATGGTACTAGATGATTATGATGGTGGAGTAGATAGCGAAGCTAACAGTGTTTTACCTATAATGTCAGTTGTTCATGATTATGACTCTCGTGTTTTATTAAAAGATGACAATGGTAATGAAACTGCGGCATCGCATGTCTATGTTGGACGTCATGAATTTAGACATCTAAATCAGCCGGAGCAGTTTTTAGGTATGCAGACTATGGCGTATAGCCCGCTTGACTCATTGCGTGCTACTTTTTGGGTTGAGGCGGATGCACAGGCTGAGGCGGTTGCTTATTCATTTGATTATTATGATAAGACGGGCTCGGCGCATATGATTGCGGATATGATCAATGATGATTATGTGTTTAGTAAATGTAGTATTGAGGCATTAGGATATCGTGATTCAAAAATGTTCCATTTTTCGGATGAAAAACATGATGCGAATATACGTGCCGAGGCGTTTTTAGCTTGGACTTCACCCGAACCGCATACAGATCATTATGAAGCATTGGAAGGTTATATCGATGGTGATTTGACCAGTTATCAAAAAATGCTAGAATTTTTCCAAGGGCAAGAAAAAGATGTATCTAAATTCATTGATCTTTATCAAAGAAAATCAGGTGATATGTCTGCGGAAGAGCGTCAGGAAGCAATCAAATTTTTTAAAGATTATGATAATGCTATCGAAGAAGCAATTGGTATCAAATATACCGATCTGCCGCTAGCGTTAGAAACGAAGCCTCTTTCTTTCGACGATCTTAAGGTTCTTGGTGATCGCAGGTTCAGTGATAACTATTTTGATCGTACTGAAAGTAAGCATGGTGAAGAGTTTAAGCTATTGGCCGAGGGCAGCCGCGAAGATCTTGAAAACCGTTTGGGTATTGAAATAGATCAGGAACGTTTGGATGAAATTTCAGAGCTGCGCGCAGATGTGGCACTTCAACATATGTCCAATTTGGATAAATTTAAGGCTATCTTATCCTTAGATGAAAGCGTTGATAACACGGCATCTTTACAACAAACAGAGGGCTCTCCCGCTGTGGCGCATAAAATGTAGGTATTATTTAATTTTGTTTTGATAATAAAAAGCCCCCTGAATTTCAGAGGGCTTTTGAATTTGTATTTGCAAAATAATTAGTTCTTTTCTTTATCAACTAATTTGTTCGCACCAATCCAAGGCATCATGCCGCGTAGTTTTGCGCCAGTATCTTCGATTGGGTGTTGTGCTTCGCGTTCACGGATTTCAACAAGACGTGTAAGGCCTTCTTTGTTGCCGCCCATGAAGTCTTGAACGAATTTACCAGATTGGATATCTGCAAGAATGCGTTTCATTTCTTCTTTGGTTTCACTTGTAATAACACGTGGTCCGGAAACGTAGTCACCAAATTCCGCTGTGTTGGAGATAGAATAGCGCATATTAGCCAATCCACCTTCATACATTAGGTCAACGATAAGCTTTAGCTCATGCAAGCATTCAAAATAGGCCATTTCAGGTGGGTATCCAGCTTCGGTTAGAACTTCGTAACCAGCCTTTACCAATTCAGAAGCACCACCACAAAGAACTGCTTGCTCTCCGAATAGGTCAGTCTCACATTCATCTTTGAATGTTGTTTCAATAATACCTGAACGACCACCACCAACAGCAGACGCATATGATAGTGCAAGATCCTTGGCTGTGCCTGATGCATCTTGTGCAACGGCGATCAAGCATGGAACACCACCACCTTTTTGGTATTCACCGCGTACTGTGTGGCCTGGTCCTTTTGGTGCAACCATGATTACGTCTAGGTCTGCGCGTGCTTTAATAAGGTCAAAATGAATGTTTAGACCGTGGGCGAACATTAGAGTTGCGCCTTGCTTTAGGTTGGCTTCCAATTCATCACGGTAGATGTCTGCTTGATGCTCATCAGGGGTAAGCATCATAACAACGTCTGCTTCTGCTGCTGCTTTTGCAGGGGACATTACTTCAAACCCTGCGCCTTGTGCTTTTGGTGCAGATGATGAACCATCGCGAAGACCAATAATTACGGTTTCAACACCGCTGTCCTTGATGTTCTGTGCGTGGGCATGGCCTTGTGATCCATATCCGATGATCGCAACTTTCTTGCCTGTAATTAGGTCAAGATTACAATCTTTATCATAGTAAACGTTAAGTGATGTTTGGTTCGCAGGTGTTTCCTGCGTGGCTGCATTTTGTCCCATAGTTAAAACCTTATCTTTTGTTCTATTGAGGAATCGCATAAAACAAGGTTTTCGGCTAATAATCAAGCAAAAGATGATTCTATTATGCATGTTTTGGTAATGTGCTTTGACAAATGGTGTAACAATGCCTTAAGTTGACATAATATTCCAAGAAAGGTGTTGGTTAATGAGTGACAATATATTTGAATGTTCGGTGAAGCATAAGTTGTTTAATGACTATCAGAAGACTTTGGCTGATGCTAATGCGCGTATTCCTAGGTTGGCCAGCTTATTTTCGGACATGGTAAAATCACAGGATGAAGATTCCATGAGAGTAGGGCTAGCAGCACTATCTAGAAATAACCAACATATTTTGAATGATATAAAGCGTTCTGATGTCACGTTGGAAGCGATTGAAGATCATTATCGTGATATTCCTGATGCTGATTCTGTTAGTTATAATGTATGGAGATCAGGGAAAGATATTAAGGCAAATTTTGATCAGTTGCGCAGTCAATATGAAGAGGGGCGTGATGATATGCTTCAGCGTGCAGAGCATATGAAGGTATCTTATGATCAGATATCTCTTTTGATTAAAGATAAGGAAGAATTATCTGCGGATGATTTTGAGGCAGTGTATCAAGACTTGGAAGCATCCGCATTGGAAGTTTAGTTTACAGTTGTAATTATTCCCCGATAGCTTTATCACCTTTTGAAATAGCAGCAATACCGGTACGACTTACGTCTACAAGGCCGTGTGGTTTCATAATTGCAATGAAATCATTTATTCTGGTCGCTGTGTCTGTGGCTTCGAAAATGAAGGAGTTAGGCGTGCTGTCGACTGTGCGTGCGCAAAATGCGTCTGCATCACGCAACGCATCAGCACGTTGATCACCGGTACATACTACTTTTAATAGGGCTAGTTCGCGCTCTATATATTTACCTTCTATGGTTAGGTCTGAGACCTCTAATACAGGTACAAGTCGTTGCAACTGTGCTTTTATTTGTATGATTACATCAGGTGTGCCCTTGCATGCAATTGTTATACGTGAAAGATGTTCTTTGTGATTAGTCTCTGCGACAGTCAGGCTTTCAATATTATAGCCACGACCAGAGTAAAACCCAACTATGCGCGCCAGAACCCCCGGTTCATTATTAACCAAAACTGCCAGAATGTGTGTTTCCTCGTCTGCTAGTTTTGGGGTGGGTGCATAAACACTTTTGTTTTTCTTTTTACTGGTGGTGTTGTCGCTCATTCCTATTTACTTTCTTTGTTTATGCTTAAACTAAACTCTTATCAAACGCATCAGCGTCAGGTGACAGGATCATTTCGTTATGTGCTTTACCAGATGGGATCATCGGGAAACAGTTTTCTGTTTTGGCAACCAAGACGTCAACAACGGTCATACGGTCATTGTTCATCATTTCCTCTATTACGCCGTCTAGCTCATCCACAGTGCGTGCACGTAAGCCTACGCCACCATAGGCTTCTGCCAGTTTTACAAAATCAGGTAGAGCTTCGGAATAAGTTTCAGAGTAACGCTCTCCGTGAAGAAGTTCTTGCCACTGTCTAACCATTCCCATCCATTCATTGTTAAGGATGAATACTTTAACAGGAAGACGATATTGTATCGCGGTTGCGAGTTCTTGGATATTCATTTGAATAGAAGCTTCACCGGCGACATCAACAACAAAAGCATCAGGATGCGCCATTTGCACACCGACGGCAGCAGGAAGACCATACCCCATAGTACCAAGTCCACCTGATGTCATGAAACGGTTTGGCTCATTAAACGGCAGGAATTGCGCGGCCCACATTTGATGTTGACCAACCTCGGTAGTGACATAGCAATCACGCTTATCTTGTTCCATATAATGGGCAAGGCGTTCCAATGCGTATTGTGGTTTGATTATTTCTTTATCTTCTTTATATGCAAGGCAGTTCTTAGCACGCCAAATATCAATGCGATCCCACCATGACTGTAAGGCATTCTTGTCGGCTTCGTATTTTTTTGCACGCCAAACATTTAGCATTGCCTCAATAGTCTTTTTGGCATCTGCAACAATAGGGATATCAACGCTTATGTTCTTGTTTATAGAGCTGGCGTCAATATCAACATGTATTTTCTTTGAGTTTGGTGAGAATTTGTCGGTACGACCTGTTACACGGTCATCAAATCGTGCGCCGATACAAATCATTACATCGCAATCATGCATGGCTAAATTTGCTTCGAAAGTTCCATGCATTCCCAACATGCCAAGCCATTGTTTGTCTTTTGCAGGGTAACATCCAAGCCCCATAAGAGTTGATGTTATTGGAAATCCTGTTTCTTGCACTAACTCACGTAGAAGGGTGCTTGCTTCTTCTCCTGCATTTATGATACCGCCGCCAGTATAGAAAACCGGGCATTTAGCGTTCGCCATAAGCTCCACAGCTTCTTCAATAGCTTTAATATCAGGATCAGTTTCCGGATTGTAATGCGAATGCATTATTGCCTGATCTTTGGAAACATATGCCCCTTTTGCAAATTGAACATCCTTTGGAATGTCAATTACTACAGGACCTGGGCGACCGGATCGTGCGATATGAAAAGATTCATGCATGGCACTGGCTAAATCTGTTTGGTCTTTAACTAAAAAGTTGTGTTTGGTACATGGTCGTGTAATTCCAATCGTATCTGCCTCTTGAAAGGCATCCGTTCCGATTAGGAATGTTGGCACTTGCCCTGTTATGCAAACAACAGGAATAGAGTCTAATAATGCATCGGCTAATCCTGTAACTGCGTTTGTTGCGCCTGGACCTGATGTTACAAGCGCACATCCGACTTTTCCTGTTGATCTGGCGTACCCTTCTGCCGCGTGAAGTGCTCCACCTTCTTGTCGGACAAGAACATGTTTGATTTTATCTTGTTGGAATAAGGCATCATAAATTGGCAGAACTGCACCGCCGGGATACCCGAATATTGTATCAACGCCTTGTTCTATCAGTGCTTCAATCACCATTTCTGCGCCAGTAATTTCCTTTGTCGCAGTTGTCGGTTCGGTCATTGCTTTGTCCTGTTTGTGTGTTGCTTCCATTTTATTCCGCTTTCAATTTTTACAGTTTTGTAAACTACATTATTTAAACCAAATTGTTTAGTGCTTCTTTTACGCTTTAGGCATAAAAAAACGCCCCATTTTTAAGGAGGGCGCTGCGTTCGTACTTTATGCCATAGGCCTAAGTGCGCAGCTCCCTCTTCAGAAGGACCACAAGGTTTACCAAGACATTCACAGTGTTTAAAATAATATTAGTCATATTCCACAAATAACGCAGTGCAAAAAAATATGCAAGAAGTTTTACGATTTTGACATATGTTAGAATTATATCATATGTTGGTTGTCATGGAATGAAAGGGTGCAAGATGCGCGTCAACGGTACGAGATATGATTTAGAGTTTAAGGAATGGGTTCACAAGCCGATGGAGGATGGCGGTAACGTCGTTGGTATTGGTGAAGATAACCTCAGAGCTCGCTTTTCCAGACATGTTTGGGATTCTGAAAAAGGAAAAGTTGATATTGGTGATGTTTATCATAGTGTGGAAGCATTGTTGGATCAGGAGGAGTGCCTTAGTTGTGATAAGGATCGTGTTGCTTTCCCTACGGAGCTGGAACAGTTAGTTATAGCTTTAGATGCGTATAAGGGAGATAAAGATATATCACCTCGTCCGCATTCTATTCATGAGGATGATTATGGGTTTTACCCCAGATCACCTGAGGTTTGATTTACTATTTATTTATTCACATTCAAAATTTGATTTTTGAACCATGTTACTTGTTGTTTTGCATATTGGCGGGTTCGGGCTTGTGATTGATCTATTGCGCCTTCTTTGCTGATCTCACCTTTTATATATGATAAAAGAGGGCGATAGCCTAATGCTTTAACCAATGCAACATTTTCACGTACTTCGCCATTTTCAATGCGTTTACTGAAATGCTCTACTTCATCTAAAATACCGTTATCCATCATCCATAAGAAACGATCGTTACATCGTTGGTGTTGTACGGGGCGTTCGGGAATAATGACTTCGATTTGAAAATCCCAATTTCCTGGTGGGCCGCTGCGGCTAAGTGTTTGCCATTCGGCAAGGCTTTTTCCTGTGGCTTCTAATACTTCCCATGCACGTACTAAACGTGCGGTGTGGAAAGGGTGAAAGCGCTCTGCCATTATCGGGTCGCGCTTTTTTAGTTCTTCGTAGAATGCAGGATTGCCAAGCTCTTCTTGTTTTTTGACAGCCGCGTCACGGATATCCTGCGGTACATCAGGCATAGGCGACAGTCCATCAGTTAGCGCGCGTATATATAGGCCAGAGCCACCAACAATTATTGGTGCTTTTCCTTGCTCTAATACGTCTTGGATAATTGGTTCTACTATTTCGCGCCAATTTCCTGCAGAGCAACTATCATTAGGGTGTATATGGCTATATAGCATATGCGGGGCGCGGGCTAAATCCTCTGCAGGGGGCTGCGCGGTTAGGGTCTGCAAGCCGTCATAAATTTGCATTGAGTCGCAATTTATTATTATGCCATCTAACTCTTCACATAAATCAATCGCGCGCGCGGATTTTCCACTTGCCGTTGGGCCTGCGATTATGTGTATTGTTTGTTTGTTATCTTTGCTATCTTGCATAATGCGCGGGATTATAATCAGGATTATGCGAAATGACCAATAATAAAACGGGTATGGCTATAATTGTAACGCTTTTGGCGTTCGTCGCATTTGCCATCAGTGACGGATTGCGTAAATTCGCCTCACAAGACTATGCCATTTTGGATATTATATTTTGGCAAGCGGTATGCGGGTTTGTCGTTATATGCATTATTGCGCCATTTATGGGGGGATATAGGCCTCTGTTTAACACTAAGATTATTAAATGGCATTTGTTGCGTGGTTGCCTTTTTGCGCTAAATACTACGTTTTCTTTACAGGCAATTAGCCGTATTCCGATTATGGATGCATATACGATTTTCTTTTTAACTCCATTCGTTGCAAGCTTATTTGCGGTACTGATATTCAAAGAGTCTATTGGGAAATATAGAGGTATTTCAATTTTATTTGGTTTCATTGGGGCTTTTATTGCATTCCGTCCGGGTTTTGAGGCAGTTAATCCAGCATATATATATGCTATTTCATGTGTGTTTTTATTCTCTATGGCAACTGTTATCGCACGTTATATAGGTAATGATAATGGGATGCTTTCTTTTGCATTTTGGCCTTTTTTATGTTTGATCTTTGGCATTATTATTTATAAAGGCGGGCAGATACCGACATTACATAGTATAGAATTTTTGATGTATATGCTTGTTATTGGTGCTGCTTATGGTGCTGCACTTATTTTAATTTCATATGGTTATACGCTTGCAGAAGTAGCTGTCGTAGCTCCTTATCAATATGTGCAAATAATATTGGCGCTTGGAATTGATTACTTTGTTTGGGCAAGTGTGCCTGATATTTATAAAATAATAGGTAGTTTTATAATTGTGGGTGCGGGTGTGTTTTTGTTTATTCGAGAAGGTATGGATAAGAAAAAACGCTTAACGGTTATTGAGGAACATAAATAGTGAAACTGGTTTTTGTACATGGCTGGGGTATGGATGCACGTATATGGGATAGCATTGTTACGGAATTTAAAGGGCATGAAATTCATCGCGCAGATTTAGGGTTTATTGGTGGCACGCAGACGAAAGGTATAAGTGGTAAGTCAATTTACATTACGCATTCTCTGGGTACTATGTGGTCATTACAAAATCATTGTTCTGATATGCTTGGTTTAATTTGTGTAAATGGTTTTACATGTTTTCAATCATTTTCATCGGAGCGCACATTGCGCACCATGCAGAGGCGTTTGGGGCGTAACCCAAGCGCGCAAATGAAATCATTTTGGCAGGGCTGTGGTTTATCTGAGGATATGCAAAATAATCTTGACCAAGATCTCAATATCGATAGATTGCATGTCGGTTTAGACTGGCTGGTTGATTGGGATATGTCTGAAAAGTTGCATGATTTGCCAGTGCCAGTTATGTCATTAGGTGGCCGTGATGATTTGGTATTGCCACAGGCGCAAATGAATGATCATTGGTCAGGGTTTGATTTGCAAATTAATGCAAAAGCGGGGCATGTGTTGCCCTTATCACACCCCGAATGGTGTGTAGATAGAATAAAGGATTTTATGCGTGAGCATGACTTGGAAAAATAATGTAATGCAGAGTTTCGATACGAAATCGGCCTATTATGATAAAAACTGCAATATCCAAAAAATAATCGCGCAGAGCCTTGCAGCTGATTTTCCTGACGCTGATGGATGTCTTGATATTCTTGAAATTGGGTGTGGAACAGGTAACTTAACGGCACATTTGTTAGATAAATATAAGGGCTCTAATTTCCGCATAACTGATGTTAGCGCGTCTATGATTGATCAAGCCAAAGGCAAGTTTTCAGATGAAAACATATGTTGGTCGGTTATGGATGGGGAAAACCCTGATAAATCATCTACATATGATTTGATTGTTTCTAGTATGTCTTTTCAATGGTTTGAAGATATTAACAAGACTGTAGAATCTTTGTGCTCTATGCTAAACCCTAAGGGGGTTTTGCTATATTCAATGCCGGGTAATAATAGCTTTTTGGAATGGAAACAGGTTCTGAAAGGTTTAGAATTGCCCCTAGGTATTATTGATTTCCCAAGATCATCTAACATCTATAGAGATGAGGTTATTATGCATCAATATGATGATGCACTAGATTTCTTACGCTCTATGAAAAATATAGGCGCAGGAACAGCAAAGAAAAATTATGTTCCCCTTAATCATGCAGAATTGAAAAGGGCTTGTGGGGCACTTGATCAAAATCATGGCGCAGAAATTACATGGCATGTTCTATATGGTCGTGTTGATAATTAAAAAAGGATGCCTAAAATGAATATAGCAGTTATAGGAGCAGGTGTTTTGGGTATGAGCACCTCTTACTTGTTGGCTCAAAAAGGGTTTGATATATCCGTTTATGAAAAGCAAGATTTTCCACCTGTTAATGCCAGCTCTATTGCCGGCGGTATGTTGGCACCTTTTAGTGAGATTGAAGCTTTGCCGGTTGATTTTGTTCGTGCGGGACTAAAAGGTATCGAGTTTTGGGATAAATTTTTAGGTGATGATGAGGGGGGGGTATTACAAAAAACGGGTAGTTTGTTGATTGCTCATCCCGAAGACCGTCATATGCTTGATCGATTTGCACAACATTTATCCGCTGTTTCTGATCAATGGGAATGGGCTGGGGAGCAACGTGTGGAAGAGTTAGAGCCATCTATAGGGGCGAAATTCGGCAAAGGTTTATATATGCCATTAGAGGCAAATATTAACCCGCATCCTGCGTTGGCTGAGCTTGCTAAAAGAATTGTCGATCTGGGTGTTGAGATTGTTAATGAGGAGGTCGTACCTGAGGATATTGAAGGTGATTATGATTGGGTTATAGATTGTCGCGGTTATGTCGAGGGACAAGATGATGACTTACGCGGTATAAAGGGTGAAATTATTTTACTTGAGAATAATGAATTCTCTTTGGATCGCCCAGTACGTTTGATGCATCCGCGTTACCCTTTATATATTATTCCTCGCCCCGATAATGTATTTGCCGTTGGCGCGAGTGTAATTGAAAACTCTGATGAAGATGACGGCAGCGTGTTTTTGCGTTCTGCGATGGAGCTTATGAGTGCTGCTTATTCGCTACACCCAAGTTTTGGTGAGTCTAAAGTTTTGGATATGTCATCTGCGGTTCGGCCAAGTTATCTGGATGGTTTGCCAAGAATAAAGATTGATAATGATAAGAAATATATAAGATGTAATGGGTTGTTCCGACATGGATATTTATTGTCTCCTATTATGGCGGGATGTGTTGCTGACTTTTTGGTCGATGGTGAAAATAATGATGATTATTCTCTATTTTCGGGTGTAAGGCATGGATAGTTCACAAAGGTATAAGCGCCAAATTGTGTTGCCTGAAATTGGGAATAAGGGGCAAGATAAGATTAACGCCGCCTCTGTTTTGGTTGTTGGTGCAGGGGGGCTTGGATGTCCGGTTTTGTTGTATCTCGCCGCGGCCGGGGTTGGACATATTGGAATTGTTGATCATGACAATGTTGATGAAACCAACCTACAACGTCAAGTGTTGTTTAATATAGATGATATAGGTGTAAATAAAGCGCAAGCAGCAGCATCACATTTGCGCCGTCTTAATCCTGATATAACCATTGAAGACTTTCCGGTAGAACTTGATGATAATAATGTTGAATCATTGTTTGAACGTTTTGATATTGTTGTTGATGGCACTGATAACTTTGCTGCAAAGTTCTTAATCAATGATGCTGCCGTAAAGACAGCAACACCGTTTGTTTATGGGTCTATATTGGGGTTTGATGGGCAAGTTTCAGTATTTTGCGCGCCTGATGGTCCGTGTTATCGATGTTTATTTCCTGAAAGTCCGAAAGGTCATATACCAAATTGTGCAGAAGCAGGTGTTATAGGTGCCGTTGCAGGTATGATAGGGACTATACAGGCGATGCAAGTCATTAAAATTATCGTAAAAGATGAAAGTTTTAATCCCTTGGTAGGGCGGTTATTAACTGTTGATATGCATTCTATGGAAAACCGTGTGTTAAATTTACCTAAGAACCATGAATGTCATGTTTGTAGTAAAAATAAAGAGGAAATAACATTGGAATATAAATCTACTATATGTGGGATTATCCCAGAAATAATGCCAAACGAAGTACAGGACAATGATGGTGCTATGCTGATTGACGTGCGTGAGCGATATGAGTGGGATGCAGGTCATATTGATGGTGCGGATCATATTGCATTATCATGGTTAATGGCAGGGAACATTCCTGATATACCCAAAGATAAGAAAATCATCTTATATTGCCAGAAGGGAATGCGTAGCCTGCAAGCCGCGCAGTATCTGTCGGGCTTAGGGTTTTCAAATTTGCGTAATATGTCAGGCGGATATGAAAAGTGGCTTATCGTTAAATAAGCCACCCTTGAATATAGTTAATGTGCGAAGCAGTGCTTATGCTGCGCTGCGTTTCTTTTTTGCGCCGGAAAATGGTTTCTTACCACCAGTATTACCGCCTTTATTGTGTTGACCGTATTTCTTGCTGTTATTGTTACGGTCATCCTTTTTACGCTTATCATCACGGCCAAAGTTTCTACCACCTTTGTTTGGCTTGGATGATGGTTTACCTTCGCTGTGACGATCATCTCTACGGCCTTCGTTACGATCATTGCGCTTGCGGTTACCATCATTGCGATCATCGCGCTTGAAGTTTTTACGGCTTTCACCATTACGCTCTTCACGATTGCTAAAGCCCTTATCTTTGTTAAAGCTACGCCCTTCACTGCGGTTTTCACCATCACGGTCATTGCGTTTGAATGACTTACCTTTGTTAAAGCTGCGCCCTTCGTTGCGGTCTTCTCCATCACGACTATCAGAACGTTTCCCTTTAGAGAATTTCTTGTTTGAATCAAAACGTTTGTTTTTACCGTATTTTGAGTTTCCTCTGTTTTTATTGTCGTTACGCGCTGGGCCACGGCTTGCTGGTTTTTTATCCGGATCCATTAAAATCTCGATTGCGTGCCATTTGCGACCATCTTGCGGGGTTATCATACATAGTGATGAACCCTTTGCACCCGCACGCGCAGTTCTACCGATACGGTGAATATAGTCTTCCGGTACTTGTGGTAGATCATAATTGATAACATGCTCGATATGTGGAACATCCAAACCACGTGCAACAACATCTGTTGCAACAAGGATTCTGAATTGCTTGTTACGGTATTCTCTTATTACGCGATCACGTTTTCTTTGTTGCAAATCACCATGGATAGCGCATGCATCAAAGTCATCAGAATTAAGCCTTTTGGCCATTTTGTCGGCGCCGCGCTTAGTCTTAACGAATATTATAACTGACCCATCGCGCGAATGTAGTTCATTGATTAGCTCAGGATATTTTTTATCTGTACCAACATGGATGATGTCTTGTTTGATGTTTTTAGCAGGATTAAATGTTGATCCTACAGAAACACGTTCAGGGTTGTTTTGGTATTTATTAGCCAATTTAATAATGCTGTCAGGCATGGTAGCAGAGAATAGTAATGTTTGGCGCTCATCTGGCATGTATTTAACGATACGATCTATCTGTACGCTAAATCCCATATCGAGCATGCGGTCCATTTCATCAAGAACCAAAAATTCTGCATGGTCAAGATCAAGGTTACCGCGTTCTAAATGGTCATTAATACGACCCGGTGTACCCACAACAAGGCGTGGACGTTGGCGCAGTTGTTGGCACTGCTTATGCATTGCTTCGCCGCCAATAAGAAATGCAGTTTTGATTTTGCTTTTCGGGCCAAGCATCTGATGCATAACATCCATAACCTGTTTACCTAGTTCTCTGGTTGGTGTCATAACCAATGCGGTACCGCGTTCAGAGTTTAGTAGTTGTTCAAGCAATGGAATAGAGAATGCAGCAGTTTTGCCGGTTCCTGTTTGGGCAGAGCCAAGAACGTCTTTACCTTTTAAAGCAATAGGAATAGCCTGTGCCTGAATAGGGGTTGGCGTATCGTATTTCATATTTGTTAGAGATCGTGCAAGCACGTGGTGTAGACCGAGGTCGTCAAAATTTTTCATTATTCATCCTTTCGCCAATCATCGTTCATCGTGTCATTTAGACATACACATGTGTTTTTAACGCATAAAATATGCGCACGATCACATGATTAGTTCAAATAAAAATTTGAACGATTATGCGTTTTACAATTGTTATGAACTTTTCGGGAAAGGTGAATTTTAAGGCTCACATAATATCTTGTAAGATATTTACCTAAAGCTCCGTTTGCGTGTACATCACACCAAACTGGGGCGGAACATCGCAGCTTTTTTATGTAATGTCAAGAAATTAAGGGTATTTGTTGATGATACGGTATATATGCGCGTATAATCCCTTGACTTAAATCATCTACAGGCTTCTTTTAGTATGATTGAAATGCAAGGGTGTTTTGTTGAAAATAGGATGGCTATGATGGATCATGATATTATAATTATTGGCGCAGGACCTGCGGGGCTTAGTTTTGCTAGGGCTATGGCTGAGACTGATCTAAGTATTTTGTTGATCGAAAAGCAGCCTGAATCTGTGATTGCTGACCCGCCTTACGATGGGCGTGAGATTGCGCTTACCCATTTATCGCACAAAATAATGAATGATCTGGGTATGTGGGATCTTGTTGATGATGAACACATATCTTTGATTAAAACGGCAAAGGTGATGAATGGGCATTCCCCTTATGCTTTGTCCTTTGACCATACGGAAGTGGGTGAAGAAAATCTGGGGTTTATGATTTCTAATCACCGCATTAGAAGAGCCGCATATGAGGCGGTCAAAGACTATCCTAATGTGACATTTATGAATGAAGTTACGGTTTCTAAAGTTGATACAGATGATGATAAAGGATGGGTTGAACTGTCCGATGGCAAGCGTTTGGAAGCACCACTGATTATTGCAGCAGATAGTCGTTTTTCTAACACTCGCCGTATGATGGGCATTGCGACTAACATGCTTGATTTCGGGCGTACATGTATTGTGTGTACTATGGAACATGAATTGCCACATGATGATACGGCGTATGAGTGTTTCCATTATGATCGTACGGTTGCGGTTCTACCGCTTAATAATGGTCAGGTATCTGTTGTTATGACTTTGACCTCTGAAGAAGATGCAGAGGTGTTAGGTATGGATGAGCAAGATTTTTCTGATGATGTCGCGCAACGCATTGAGTATAAATTCGGTAATCTAAAGTTATCTAGCAAACGTCACCCATATCCATTGGTATCTACCTTGGCAAAAACATTTTGTGCCAATCGTTTTGGCTTGATTGGTGATGCCGCGGTTGGTATGCACCCTGTGACCGCACATGGGTTTAACTTAGGATTACGTGGCGCGCAATCTTTGGCGAATGAAATAAAAGAAACGTTACAAAGTGATGGTAGTTTTGCGCCTAATATTGCATTAGAGAGATATAGTCGCAAACACCGCAGGCATTGCTTGCCCCTTTACCATGGGACGAATGCATTGGTACGTTTATATGCGGTATCTAATTATCGTAGTGCTAAGTTCGCGCGTAAGGCTCTGTTAAGGCTTGGTAATCATATTAGGCCTGCGAAAAAATTCATAATGAATCAGCTTACCGAAACCAAGGATATATAGTTTAGTATTTAATGGTGTTTTGACAGACTTGTGTCAAAGGTCGTATGATCTACCAATTAAATGATATAAAAATGTAATGGGTGAAGATAATGGCGCTTAATTTTGGTAATGCTGTTGGTGTAAATGTTAATGAAGATGATGAGAGTATTGCGTTACAAGAACTGAATGATTTTCTTGAAAGTCCACAATCTCTTATTTTAGGTTCTGTAAAGGAATCTTTGCGAAATATAGTTCAGTTAATGATGGAGCTGAAAGGCTTTGCTACTGGATATGCTTTGCAGCATTTGGTTAATGGAGAGCATTCATCAATGGCCTCTGAAGGTTCTTTGCGCGATGATGCAGAGAAGAAAAGACGATTAAAGGATTTTTGGGATGAGATGCTTCGCCTTGATCGCGAAATGGCTGCTATTTTTGAAGATGTTTATGAGCATGTGGCAACAAAAATTGTTGAAATTAAAGAAGATCTGACGGAAAAGATCGAGATAATTGATGCTAATATTGAAGAAATGGCAGATACGGCAGAAGAGGCACGGGTGTTAAAGGCACAAAACACTAAGCGTAAGAAGCTTGTTAAATTTAAAAAACATATTGAAAAGCATGAAGCGGAATTGCAAGAGGCCGATACTACGCAAGAAGTGATTGAAATTCAAAGCGATGTTATTGAAGATGTTCAGGATTTTAAATCAAACAGGTTTGATCCAAATAGAGGAAAGTTGGATTTATTTGCCCCAATCAGAGAGTTGGAGACCGCGATGCGAAATGGTTATGATCGTGGGGTTGATTTGGGTTTCGATCTTTATGAAGATTCTGGTACCAACAATTATAGCTCTAATAAAATGAACCGTAGTAAATCAGGTGAATCGGATACTGGTTCAGGTTCGAATGGTGATGATACATCAGGTTCAGGTGATGATACCGCAGGCAGCGGTGACAGAGATGAGGACGCAAAGCCCCCACCTGTATCATTTGATTTTTAGTTATTATATTACGCCGCGTCAGTCAGCTTTTTTGGTGCATTAACTTTCATGTGCAGAGCTTTTAGTTGCTCTTCATCAACTGCGCTTGGTGCTTGCATCATTTGATCTTCATATTGACCATTCATAACAAATGCGTAAACTTCACGAAGGTTAGGCTCATCGGCAAGTAACATGATGATACGATCTACACCGAATGCCAAACCACCATGTGGTGGCGCGCCGTAACGCATTGCATTTAGCATTCCGCCGAACTCTTCTTCCAGAACATCTTTATCATAACCGGCAATACCAAAGGCCTTTTCCATTATCTCAGGCTTGTGATTACGTATCGCACCTGATGCAAGTTCAAAACCGTTACAAATACAATCATATTGCCATGCATATATGTCTGTTGGTTCTTTGTTTTCAAGGTCATCCATACCGCCTTGTGGCATTGAGAATGGATTATGTGAGAAGTCGATTTTTTGCTGTGTTTCATCAAATTCATACATTGGGAAATCGATGATCCAAGCAAGTTTATATACGTCTTGTTCACGTGCAGATGGATGGTCTTCCGGTAATGCATCACAGATGGCATCACGCGCAGCACCTGCAAATTTCGCGGCGGGTAGTTCCTGATTGCAGATAAAGAAGATCGCATCGCCATCTTCGCAACCTGAAATTTCCTTGATTGCTGCTTGTGCGGCTTCAGGAATGAATTTAGCAATTGGGCCTTTACCTTCACCATCAGCAAACAACACATAACCCAATCCCGGTGCTCCTTCGCCTTGTGCCCATGAATTTAGTTTGTCAAAGAAACTGCGTGGTTGGTCGGATACTTTAGGTGCGCGAATTGCACGGACAACGCCGCCTTTCTCGATTACGCCTTTAAATGCCTTAAATGCAACATCATCGCGTGCGAATACTTCTGTAACATCGCAAATTTCCAGTGGATTGCGAAGGTCAGGCTTGTCAGAGCCATATTTAAGCATGGCTTCTTTGTATGGAATTGACGGACACCAGATAACTTCACGTTTTTTACCTGTAAAGTTTGAGAACTCATCGAAAATACCGTGAACAACAGGTTGTATTGTGTCGAATACGTCTTGCTGCGTAACAAAGCTCATCTCTACATCAAGCTGGTAGAACTCAGCTAAGCGGTCAGCACGTCCATCCTCATCACGGAAACATGGCGCGATTTGGAAATATTTATCAAAACCTGACATCATCAACATTTGCTTAAATTGCTGTGGTGCTTGGGGTAGGGCATAGAATTTACCCGGATGCAAGCGTGATGGAACAAGGTAGTCACGTGCACCTTCGGGGGAACTTGCCGTGAGAATTGGTGTTTGAAATTCTTGGAAATCCTGTGCGTGCATTTTTTCGCGCATTGTACGGATAACATTATTTCTAAGGCGAATTTTATTTTGCATGTTTTCACGGCGCAGGTCTAGGTAACGGTATCTAAGGCGAATGTCTTCACCTGCACCGTCATCTTCGTATACTTGGAACGGAATAACATCTGCGGCTGATTGTAATTCGGCTTCATCGATTGTTACTTCTATCTCACCTGTATCCATTTTCGCGTTGATGGTTTCATCTGAACGCGCACGAACTGTTCCGATAACGGTAATTACAGATTCAACGCGCCATCCGCTGATGGTTTCGAACAGGTCTGAACCTTCTTCAATTACACATTGTGTAAGACCATGAGTGTCACGTAAAATAACGAATAGAACCCCACCTAAATCATAAATGCGGTGTATCCAACCAGATAACTTTACATTATCACCAGCGTTTTCTTTTCTAAGAGCGTTACATTTATGCGTTCTAAAGGCGTGCATGATCTTATCCTAATATATTATAAGTTATGAGTAAGCGTTGATTTATAACGCATTACGGTACAATGTCACGTTAATTTTTTTAAAAAATACGTGTTAATGCTGGACGAAAAGATACAGTTTTGTATGATTGAGTTTCTCAACGTTTTAAGGATAACATGCCCATAATTACAAAATCAGAAGATGTTGCGGCTTTTTGTAAAGAATTGTCTGCACATGAATTCGTTACTATTGATACAGAGTTTCTGCGTGAAAAAACATATTACCCAAAACTGTGCCTTGTGCAGTTAAGTGGACCGGATAAGAAGGCGCGGGCTATCGACCCTTTGGTTGAGGGGATTGACTTGTCTCCGTTGTTCGAGTTGTTGGCAAACAAAGATGTTCTAAAAGTGTTTCATTCCGGCCGCCAGGATTTGGAAATATTCTATAATTTGACCGGAGAAGTGGTGCAATCGTTTTTTGACACACAGATTGCGGCGATGGTTTGTGGGTATGGTGATTCGGTTGGGTATGAGAATATCGTGCGCCAAGTGTCTGGTTATCAGGTGGATAAAAGTTCTCAATTCACCAATTGGTCTATTCGCCCGTTGAGTGAAAAGCAAATCACATATGCATTGGGTGATGTTACGCATTTATGTGATGTTTACCTGCATTTGAAGGCAGAGCTTGAAAAACGTGGGAGAACGGCGTGGGTCGCGCAAGAAGAGCGCATTTTGACTAATCCTGATACCTATGCGAACGACCCATATAGAGCGTGGGAGCGTATTAAAATAAAGTCCCCTAAATCTAAGAGTTTGGTTGTTTTAAGAGAGCTTGCGGCATGGAGAGAGATGCAGGCGCAAAAACGTGATATTCCTAAAACATGGGTTATGCGTGATGATGCATTGTCTGATATGGCAAACCAAGCACCACAAAATAAAAACCAATTAGCCAAGATACGTAATGTTTCTAAGGAAATGGCAGAAGGTAAAGTTGGCGCGCAATTGTTAAAAGTTATTGCGAAAGGTTTGGAAACGCCGCGTGATACTTGGCCAGTACCAAAACGTAAACCATCTTTGTCGCAAGGGGCGATGGCAATGGTTGATATTTTGAAAATGTTGTTAAAAGTGCAAAGCGCAGTGCATGATGTTGCACCAAAAATAATTGCATCTGCCGCGGATATTGAGGCAATAGCCCAAAGCGATGATGCGGATGTTCCCGCATTACGTGGATGGCGAAGAGAGGTGTTTGGTGAAGATGCACTGGCTGTTAAGCACGGTAAATTGGCAATCGGTTTGAAAGATGGTAAGATTACTGTCTTTAAAATTGCGGACTTATAAGTGATCTATAGGGGGGATTCTCTATTATGACATCATCAGATTTTAACGGAAAAAGATTATTTTTGTTACGTCATGCAATGGCTTTGTCGCAATCTGGTTATAGTGATGCCAGCCGTGCACTTGCCCCGCAAGGTGTTGAAGATGCACAAGCTCTAGGGAAGATGATGGTACATAAAGGATATGTGCCTGATGTAGTATTGTGTTCATCTGCTGTTCGCACTCGTCAAACTTTGGCGGAGGTATTTCCTGATATTGATACAACTAAGGTAAAATTTATCGACATATTATATGATGGCAGTGTCGGTGATTATTTATATGAAATACAAAAAGTTGATGATGATAATCAAAATATTCTTATGGTAGCACATAATCCGTGTATTTATGAATTGGTGGTTTTATTGGCTGCACAGGGAAGAGATTCTGTAATGCAGAGACTTTCAGAGGGGTACAGCCCCGCATCGTTAGGTGTTATTCATTGCGCGTGTGAAAAATGGGCGGATATTCAACCGGCTGTAAATGAGCTGGATCACCTGTCTAATCCGATGGATTACAATGCGCCCGCACGTCCGACACGTTGGATGTGATTTTATATAGACCAGCTCTCTTGTAATTTCGGCTCTTCTATATCTGCTGGCATTGCAATATTTCTTGGTTTGATAATATTTTCTAAATCAGGGTGGCTTTCTAAATGATCTATGCATTTTTTTAAAAAAGTGACCATCTTATCTATACCCTGTGGAGTTGAAATTAGGTCATTACGGATTTCTAACCCCAAATATTGTAAGTCATTGTTTTTTGTAATCATGGGGGCAGCATTTTGTTTTCTTTCTGCTACGCGGTATGGCTCACCCGAGACGAAAAGATATTCTGTTTGTGATCTTAAATACGCCTCAAAAGCACGTGAAAACGGAGTCTTTTCACATCTGAGAGTGCCTAGCTCTACATTGCGCTTTTTTTGATCCCAAGTGGGGGAGAAGCTGTGTAGGTCTAGTACAATGGCTCCACCATGTTTATTTCGTTTTTCGTTTATTATTGCAGTTTTTTCATTGTGGTATGGCCAATATATCGCGTCCAACCTTTTGCTGTGTTGGGTTTTGCAACACACATCTGGTTGGTTTTCCGGTATCGTTATATGTTTGTGCTCTGATGAGTGTCTGGTTATGGCATAATCAGGCATTGCGTTTAGATCACATACTAAACGTGAATAATTACCGATAATAAAAGTTATGTTGTCACATGATTTTTCTAATGCATTGAAAAGAGTATCCATGTGTAAATCCATGGCCTCATGAGCTTTGTCGAACCAATTTTCATCTGCGCCCAAGCACGGCTCTAAACATTTAGGAACGGCACGGCCATTATGTGGCCCTGAGAACACAAACAAGCTGTCCCGTTTAAGTGTTCTTACGGGGGCAATATCTTGTTTTTGTAAAAGGCTAGGCGATGTGTTCATAGTGATTGGCAGTATAACGAACGGTTATTAAAAAACCATTTATAACTTTGTGTGCTGCAAAAAATATTATGAACGTGCATTACGTTAACTTATTTGCTTGCCTAATATATCGGCAAGTTCTTGAAACCTTGTGTCCTCTTTAAGTCGGGTATTCATTTCTTGGTGTAATTTTTTACTTGTGTCTTGATCCAAAATAGTGGCTTTGTAATGATCTTCTATGCTTGATATGCCAGCGTCCTTAATGGTTGATTGATAGTGTTTGTTAACCAATCCTGCATATTCGGCGCGGTCGCGGGACGATCCCGTTTCTGCATCAGGCTTTGCACCAAGAGTACCGGAAAGTTCGTTGCCATGTTGGGCCAACCATTTAGGTATTTGATAATATTCTAATGGGTGTTCACCGCCATTGGGTGGCGATTGATTTGTTTCTTCGAATGTACTGCCTGTTATATTATCAGTGTCGCGTGCGGCTGTTACTGTTCCTTCTTCCGCTTTTTGGGTTGTGCGCTCTCTTATTTTCTCTTGTATCTCTATTTTTAATGCTTGTTTTTCTTCCGGAGGAAGTGCGTCATACTCTTCTCTGGTCAGGCCCTTCTCGGCTAGCATTGCGTCAAACCAACGCTCTTCTGGTGTTTTGCTCATATAGTCCAGAAACTTTTGTATTGGATCATTTTCATCAGTTGTAGGTTCTGTTACTTCTTCTGCACCTGATGGTGCGGCTTGTTGTGTATGTATGGATGCATTATTTTGTGTTTCATCACTGTTTTGCGCAAATTGTTGGGCGAGGAAAAGGGTTCTTGCCTGTTTTGTTTTTTGTAATTGTTCATACATAGGGTCTTCATGCATGGCCTCGTAGTCAATATTGCTCTGTGGTGGAGGTGAGGCGTTGAATTGTGCTTGAGTTATCGCAGTGGAAGATTTTTCCACTGTGCCACCTAATAGCTCGGCAATTTTTTCCGCTCTGTCTTGTGCTAGTTCTGGTCCTGCTAGGCTTTCTTCTTCGTTCGCAAATAGTTTTTGTATTTTTGCGCCTATTGCATTTGATGAAGATGCTGCACCATTATTATGAAGAGTGGCTACAACTTTTCCGTCTATTTGTACTGTCGCATATTGGTTGTTTGATGCATTGTTTGATGTGTTTGTATGTTCGGTATACTGGGTTTCAAGGAATTTTTCTTGCGCGTTTATGTATCCTTGGTACTGTTTTTCTGATGCCTCGGATATATGAAACATTTTCATTTTACTGGTGTCTAAAGCCTTTACATGCGGACTATTTATGGATATTCCTGCCTGTATAGAGTTCATGGATTTGTTTCCTTTTCTTTGTGTCCTTTGGGGTGTATATGCAAGAAAAAGGCCAATGTTATAGTGGTGTTAGACCAGTAATTATCAATTGAATTGTTAAATATAAAATTCCTTATTGTAAAAGAAGCGTAGCCTGCCTAAAGTCTATTTTATGACACAAGAGAATATGCCCAAGGGTAAGAAGAAATATTTCGGGACTGATGGTATTCGTGGCAAGGCGAATAGCTTTCCGATGACTGCAGATATGGCCCTTAGGGTTGCGATGGCAACGGCCAGTGTTTTACGCGATGCGCGTGGTGCCAAACATATGGATAGGGTTGTTATTGGTAAGGATACTCGCCTTTCTGGTTATATGTTAGAGCAGGCAATGAGTGCTGGATTTATATCCATGGGAATGGATGTTATACTGGTTGGCCCTATACCAACACCCGGTATCGCAAAATTGACAAGATCATTAAGGGCGGATGTAGGTATTATGATCTCCGCATCCCATAACCCATACCAAGACAATGGTATAAAACTGTTCGGCCCTGATGGGTTTAAGTTTGAGGATGATGTTGAGCGTGAAATTGAGGCTAAGATAGATGATGACCTAAGTGAGGAGTTAGTCGCACCTGAGGATCTGGGTAAGGCCAGCCGACTGGAAGATGCATTAGGAAGATATATAGAATCTCTTAAACGATCTATACCGAGAAGAGAATCGTTGGCAGGACTAAAAATCGTGGTAGATTGCGCGCATGGCGCGGCTTACAAGGTTGCACCGCAAGTGTTATGGGAGTTAGAGGTTGATGTTATCGCGATAGGTAATACTCCCGATGGACGTAATATTAATGATGGTTATGGAGCAACATCAACGGGGGCTTTGCAAGAGGCGGTTGTTGATCATGGTGCCGATCTGGGTATTGCGTTAGATGGTGATGCTGATCGTTTGATTATGGTTGATGAAAAAGGCGATAAGGTTGACGGTGACCAGTTAATGGCTGCTTTGGCTTTGTGGTTTAAAGATCAAGGGACGCTGAGTGGTGGTCTTGTTTCTACTGTAATGTCTAACCTAGGGTTAGAACGTTTAATGCAGAATCATGACATAGATTTTATTCGCGCGGATGTTGGTGACCGTTATGTCGTGGAAAAAATGAGGCAAGAGGGATATAATTTAGGTGGAGAGCAATCGGGTCATTTGGTGATGAGTGATTACTCAACAACTGGGGATGGATTGCTGGCTGCATTGCAGATTTTGAATTATATTAAGCATAAGGATATACCAGCAAGTGAAGCTTTGAGTATGTTTTCTCCATGCCCTCAAATACTTAAAAATGTTAGGTTTTATGGCGATAACCCATTAATAACCGATACGGTTCGAAATGCTATTTTGGGGGCAGATGAGGCGCTTGTGGGTAATGGCCGTGTTTTGGTGCGCCCATCTGGTACAGAACCTTTAATTCGTGTCATGGCAGAAGGTGATGATGCTGCTGTAGTAGAAAATGTTGTCAATGATTTGTGTGAAGTTATTGAAAAGGTTGCAAAGGTCGGGTAGTCTCCGTGCGCGTAAGATCAAATGTATGGTATATGCGTTAAATCTTTGAAAATATATTGAGATATATATGACAAAAAAAAATGATAGTCTGGCATTATTGCCCAATGGTTTTGCCGATCTTTTACCCCCATATGCTGAGGGTGAGGCGAGATGTATTGAATCCTTGATGGATCAATTTTCTGCTTTCGGATACCGTCGGATAAAACCACCATTGTTGGAGTTTGAAGATAGTTTGTTGGCTCCTGGCCCCGGAGAGCGATTGGCAAATGAAACTTTCCGCGTTATGGATCCGGTGTCTCATAGAATGATGGGTATAAGGTCGGATGTTACTGCGCAAGTATCACGCATAGTGTCTTCCAGACTTATGAATACGATTAGACCATTGCGTCTAATGTATGCAAGTGATGTGTTGCGCACTCGTGGCAGTCAGATGCGTACGGAACGTCAATTTTCTCAAGTGGGTTGTGAGTTGATTAGCGATGATAACGACGTTCAAACAGATATCGAAATTTGTGTGTTATCTGTGTTAGGGCTTAAGTCAGTTGGTATTAATAATATTACCTTGGATATGACAATACCGGGGTTTGTGTCCTCGCTGATGCGCGGTGTCGACGAAGAAAACCGTGATGTAATAGAAAAGGCAGTGGAGCAACGTGATGTTGATAGTTTGCAGTCCCTAGGTCTCGACATTGCAAATAATATTGCAAAAGCGTTAAATTCTTCTGGTAAGGAAGATCATGCATTCGCAGTGTTGGATGGTGTTAGCGTTTCTGAAGGTGTTGCGAATAGTTTGTCACGTTTGAAGGATATTTCTTCTGGTGTTAATGATGCTTTGGCTGATTTAGGTGTTGATGATGTCTCTATAACTATAGATGTTTTAGAACAAGGCGGATTTGAATATCATGAAGGGTTTGGTTTCACATTATTTTCTTCTGATGCTAGGGGTGAATTAGGCCGCGGTGGCAATTATAAAATACATTTTGGTGATGATGAAAATGTTGAAATGGCTAAGGGCTTTACCCTATATATGGATACAATATTACAATTATCTGCATCTGATGTTGAAAAAGATGCGGTCTTTGTTGATAGCGCCGAAAAATGGAGCGTTATACTAGATCTTCAATCACAAGGTTGGACAATTATTCGTGGGAATGGTGATGTGCACCCGTCCTGCTCACATGTTTATGAAAATGGCGTAGTGTCAAAATTAGTTAAATAACAAAGGTTTTATTATGGGTAATGTTGCAGTTATAGGTTCTCAGTGGGGCGATGAAGGTAAAGGTAAGATAGTTGATTGGCTGTCTTCGCGTGCGGACGTTGTTGTGCGTTTTCAAGGTGGTCATAATGCAGGCCATACACTAGTCATCGATGGTGAGGTTTATAAACTTAACCTTCTACCTTCTGGTGTTGTTCGTAAGAACAAGAGATCAATGATCGGTAATGGTGTTGTTGTTTGTCCTTGGTCTTTGTTGAAAGAAATTGCAATGATCAAAAAGCAAGGCGTGGAAATTAATCTAGATAATTTCATCGTGGCAGAGAATGCGCATTTGATTTTACCTGTCCATCAAGCGTTAGACCAAGCAATGGAAGCCGGTAGAGGTGATGATAAAATTGGTACTACAAAGCGCGGTATTGGGCCAGCTTATGAAGATAAAGTAGCGCGCCGTGGTGTTCGCGTTTGTGACTTACGTCACCCTGAATTGCTCAAAGAAAAGATAGAAAATATGATGTCTCATCATAATATCTTGTTGAAGGGCATGGGGGCTGAAACAATATCGCCGGATGATATTTATGAAAAGTTGATGGCTCTGTCTGATGATATTCTTCAATATGCAGGCGTCGTTTGGCGTGAATTAGACGAAGCACGTATTGCGGGTAAGAAGATTTTATTCGAAGGCGCGCAAGGTACTATGCTTGATATCGACCATGGTACATACCCGTTCGTTACATCTTCTAATACTGCTGCTGCACAGGCTGCACTTGGTTCTGGTGTTGGTGCTGATGCTGTGAAATATGTATTGGGAATCACAAAAGCATATACTACGCGTGTAGGTTCGGGGCCATTTCCGACAGAGCAAGACAATGAAATTGGCCAGTTTCTTGGTGAAAAAGGGCATGAGTTCGGAACTAATACGGGGCGCAAGCGTCGCTGTGGTTGGTTTGATGCCGTCATGGTGCGTCAAGCAGTTAAGGTTAATGGTATTAATGGTATTTCACTTACCAAATTGGATGTTCTTGATGGTATGGAGGAGCTGAAAATATGTGTGGGTTATCGCTTGAATGGTAAGGAAATAGATTATTTCCCTGCTTCGCAAATTGAACAAGACGCAGTAGAGCCTATCTATGAAACAATGGAAGGTTGGCAAGACAGTACATATGGTGCGCGTAGTTGGGGTGAATTACCTGCCGCAGCTGTGAAATATGTTCGTCACATTGAGGAATTGATAGGTGCACCGGTTAGCATGCTTTCCACAAGCCCAGAGCGCGACGATACTATTTTAATGAATGACCCGTTTGTAGGTTAAAAAGTTAGTCTTTGATTAGGTTGTTTAGGGTCTCTTGTACTTCGTCTACATGACCCTTTACTTTTACCTTGCGCCAAATTGCCGCAATGTTTCCTTCTGGATCTATAATGAAGGTCGCGCGTTCTATTCCTAGAAAGTTTTTGCCGTACATGCTTTTTTCTTTCCATGTGCCATAGCGTTTGCACACGTCATTGTTTTCATCGGAGGCTAGTGGAAAGTTCAAATCGTATTTTTTTACAAAATTATCATGCTTTTTTACACTGCATTTTGATATTCCTATGATTGCTGTATTCAGCTTTTCAAAGTTTGGGAAAGCATCGCGAAACGCACATGATTCTGTCGTGCATCCGGGCGTGTTATCCTTAGGGTAGAAATAAAGCACTGCATATTGCCCTTTCAAGGATGATAGGGTGAATTCACCGTTGTTATTAGTTGGTAATGTGAACTCTGGGGCTTTATCGCCGATTTGTAGATCTGTCATATCATTTATTCTTATTCGTTATTTGTTCGGTGGGTTTTATAAGTAAAGCAGGATCATTATATGGTCAAATCTTTTGCAATGGAGTAGTGTGTAACACAACTGATTTCTCTGTATGAAAAGGATATATTGTGCCAAAAAGGGTGCGACATTTTTGTTGGCATATGAGCCGATTTAGCCTGTATTCACTATGGTTTTGCAGTATGATTTCAGTCATTTTGCTGACTATATTTGTCTGGCGTGTGTCCACAAAGCCTTTAGACATTGGGTTTGCTAAAAGTTATATTCAAGCAGCCTTGCATGATCAGGAAACAGGAAACTCCATGCGTATGGAGCGCGTCGTCCTGTACTGGCCGGAATTACGTGGTCCGCTTTTTTTACAATTGCATGGCGGTCAATTGGTTAATAAAAATGAAGCCACAATTATATCGGTTGATAAGGCATCAATCAGCTTTTCCCGTGGTGGTTTGTTGTCCGGTCGTATTTTGCCTAAGGCAATTATCCTTGAAAAGCCAACCTTGCAATTAGTGCGTAATGAGCAAGGTGAATTTAATCTGGATCTAGGGCAAGATGCTCCTGAAAATGGAACGCAGGAGCAGTTTGACCTTACAACACGTATATTTGGATATATAGCCCGCCCCGGAAGGGAAAGCGCAAAGAAATCAATAATTTCACGTCTGGAGTCTTTTTCGATTAAAGATGCAAGGTTCTTTATTGACGATAAAATTGCACATCAATCTTGGTCTTTGCCAGATTTTAATGTCGGATTTCAAAGCACGGTATTGGGAATGAAAGGGTATGCAAATTCAACTCTTCCTGATGTTGGTTTAGAAACATCAAAGATGCAAATTGAAATGAATTATCTGTGGGATCAAAAGAATGTCGAATTGTCCGCTGATTTTCAAAATGTTGATGTTAGATCTATCGCAGGTAAAGTACCTGCCCTTGATGTATTAGGACAGCAGAATATAATTTTGGATGCGCATGTTGAAACGATATTGGATGAAGGGTTTATACCTTCAGATGTAAGGCTAAATATTACTTCAAAGGGCGGGGATGTTTTTCATCCTGATTGGTCAGACGATCCTATCCCTTATTCAGAGTTGTCATTACACGCGTCATATAATTATGATGGTAAGGCATTGGTTTTAAATGATACTCAAATTACGGTTGAGGATGTAACGGTTTTTGCAAAGGCAGACATAACACATTCAGACAAATTGGTAAGTGGCCCGGTTAAGATTTGGTTGGATGATTTAAAGCAATCCCAAATAAAGCCTTTATGGCCAAAGGTCTTACGCGGCGATAACAGTGAAAAATGGGTCGTTCAAAGATCGTCTAAGGGAACACTTAATGATGTGTGGCTGGCTTTTGACCTTTTTGCGGAAAAATTATTACCTGAAAAGGACATTGATTTGTATGGGCCGGCGGAAGAACCATCATGGAATATTAGTACAAAAAATCTTGAGGCTGAGTTTGCGTTTAAAAATATGGATATAGATTACCGTGCGCCTTTGGATGCTGCACGAAATGTTTACGGATCGGGTCGTTTTGATTTAGAAAAAGATGAGTTAACTATAGATATAACCAAAGGCAAAATAGGAACTATGAAGGTTTCCGGTGCTAAACTTTTGTTTGATCAAGTTGATGCTGTTGGTAAGGGAGGAGCGGACATTAGATTATCCATGCATGGTGGCGTTCAAGATGTTATGCGTTATGTATCTAAGGAACCAATTAACCTTGGTGACGATATTGGTATGGACATTGCAAAGGTTAAAGGGGATGCGGACCTTGATATTAGTCTTAAATTTCCAACACAATCAGATGTAAGGGTTGAAGACTTTAGGGTTGGCGTAGAGGGAACATTGAGGGATGTAATGTTACCCGATGTTATTTCGACGCTTGATTTAAGTGGCGGCCCGTTAAAATTTTCTGTAAAGGATGGCCTTGCAAGTATGAGTGGGGTGGCGATGTTGGAAAGTAGACCAGTAGATTTTGCGTGGGAAGAATTTTTAAACAGCAAGGGTAAACCATATAAGGAAAAGGTAAGCGCAAAGATTACGGCTGATCCTAATATAAGGGATATTCTTGGTATTGATCTGAACGACTTTATTGAAGGTTCTTTGCCTGTGGATGTTAGTTATGTTTCTTATCGTGATGGAACGGCAAAGGCGGATATTGATGTGGATGTCACGAACGCTTTATTTTTTGTTGATCCGTTTGATTTTGAAAAACAGCCAGGTAAGGAAGCGAGCGCAAAATTCTCTGCTCAATTCCTGAATGGGGATTTGAAAAAAATTACGAATTTGCAAGCATCAGGAAAACAGTTTTCGTTAAATAAGTCAGATTTGATATTTAAAATTAAAGGCAATGTTACTGAGCTATCAAGTGGAAAAATATCTAATTTTAATCTGGATAAAACGGAAGGGGCACTAGAGTTTGTTTTCGATGATAGCGGTGCGGTAAATATCGCGATGCAGGCCAAATCCCTGGATATTCAGCCATTTATGGATGTTGAGGAAGGTAAGGGCGAATATCAAGAACCGCCAATGGTTATATCTGTAAATGCCCAAAAACTGCTTACCGCCCCTAATGAGTTTATGCGAGATGCAGAACTGTTTTTTGATATTGACGCTCAGGGACGATTTAACCAAATGGAAATGGATGCAAAGGTTGGTAAAGGCGGCCTGTATGTTCGTTTTAACCCTGATAAAAACGGTGATCGTTCGTTTCGTTTAAAGGCAGATGATGCGGGTGCTTTTTTAAAATCTTTCCAAGTGTATAGTGATATTCGTGGTGGAAAGATGATGATCTATGGTAAGCCTGTAAAAGGAGTTTTAGACAGAAACCTACGTGGAAAAGCGGAAATTTCTGACTTCAAGGTCGTTAATGCACCTATCCTTACTAATATGTTGAGTATTCTTTCTTTGACAGGGATTGGAGAAGTTCTGGCAGGTGATGGTCTTGCGTTTGATAAGCTAGAGTCTGATTTTAATTGGCTTTACCGTAAAGGTGGTAGTTTACTTGTGTTGAAGGATGGTCGTACTTCCGGTAACTCTTTGGGGTTATTGTTTGACGGAACGTTTGATAATCAAAAACGTGAGGTAGATGTGTCGGGTACGGTTGTACCAATGTCAGCAGTCAATGAAGTGATAGGCGCAATCCCGTTGATCGGGGATATACTAACCGGTGGTTCTGGCGGTGTTTTCGCCGCGACATACAGTATCAAAGGCCCATCTGATAAGCCTGTTATTTCTGTTAATCCACTTTCTATTCTAACCCCGGGAATATTGCGCCGTATATTGTGGGAGTAGCCTATATTTCTAAATCTGGTGGTGGTTCTATATTTTCCGTGACAGTCCCCATTAGTTCATTTTCTATTTGCTTCATTAAGCCTTTTGGTCTGTCTGGTGCCGGTAATGTTTGACCATTATGCGTTATCGTATCGGATACGCCCATTACAGAAAGTGATAGCTGCGAAGTGCCAAGGTTTCTTTTTATATGACGTCTTCTATACTCTTGAATATCTTCTTTATTGTATGAGACCCCGTTTTCTGTTTCTTTTATATCCTGTGTCATCATAACCGGATGATTATCGTAGTCGCGTAAATACATTGCAGCACCGATATTTGTTGTTCCATCAAAAATCCGGTGATACTGCTTATCCCCTGATTCATATTCAGGATCAGGGTTTCTGTCTATGAAGGAATTTGTTTTTATTACTATTTGTTGACATATGTGAGAGCATTTGTCGCCTATTAGATATAATTCTTTGACAGTCTCGTCACTAATATATCCATCATTTTCCAGTTGATCCAATGCTTGTTCCATTCGGATTGACATATCTGATCTGGTGTCTATTGCGGCTTTTAGTATTTGAGCATTATCCCATTGATCTTGATTGTTATATCCGTCCCATTCCTCTCGAATAATGTCTTTATATGTTTGTGTAAGACGGTATAGCTGTGTTTTGTAGGCGGCGGCAAAGTCTATTGCTTTGTAACTGGTTTGGTCTGTGTCTTTGATGTCTTTGAATTGTTGCGATCCTTCGCCATATAGTATTTTAACCCAACGATTGTCAAACGCATCTAATGCATCTGTGATGTCTAGTTCTTCTTGTACATATTCTTGGATATTTTTAGGTAACGGACTGTCGGCGCGTATGCCGTTATTAAGGTTGTTCATCAGGTTAAAATTTGTCGTTTCTACCATTTTATGCCGCATATATCATATATTATTTACATATAATTATGGTGCGTTTGTAGTGAAATGTCAAAGGATAGTATTGTATAGTTGCCGTTTGTAATCTTAGTTGCGTAGGCGATACCCGGTTTTGAAAATCCAAGCGATTATCCCAATGCAGATGGTTAGGAATACTAAAATCATGCTTACACTTACTGCCAGACTTACATCTGAGCTTTCATAAAAACTCCACCTAAACCCGCTTATTAAGTACACAACAGGGTTTAGCAAAGATACACTTTGCCAAAATGGAGGTAACATATTTATGGAATAGAAGCTGCCGCCAAGAAATGTTAGAGGTGTTATGACGAGTAGAGGTATCAGTTGAAGCTTTTCAAACCCATCTGCCCAAATACCAATGATAAAGCCAAGTAGGCTGAATGTTACACATGTCATTACCAAGAAAAATACCATCCATATAGGGTGCTGAATTTCCAGTGGTACAAAAAATCCTGATGTTACCAATACTATTGTCGCGATAATTATGGCTTTGCTTGCAGCTGCGCCGACATATCCGATAGTTACCTCTATGAATGATAGGGGAGCGGAGAGTATTTCATATATAGTTCCTGTGAAGCGCGGAAAGTATATGCCAAATGATGCGTTTGCAATGCTCTGACTTAGTACTGTTAGCATGATTAACCCGGGCACGATAAATGCGCCATATTGTACGCCGTCAATTGGGCCGATGTTGCTGCCTATTGCTGAACCGAATACTATGAAATATAGCACAGTAGATATAACAGGGGCGGCAATGCTCTGCCCGATTGTGCGAAATGTGCGTCTCATCTCAAAATTATATATTGATAGAATACCGTGTAGATTCATGATTGACCTATTAATGTAACGAAAATGTCTTCTAGTGAGCTTTGGCGTGTGTCGATGTCTTTACACTTTATGCCGTTTTCTTTTAAGTGATCTAGTAATTCTGCAACGCCGTTATTATCCTTTGCAGGATCGTATGTAAAGGTTAGACGGTTTCCATTTTCGGATAATACTAGGTTGTGACCTGATAATGATTTGGGTATCTCTGTGATGTTAGAGCATAACTCCAAAATCATTTCTTTTTTGCCCAATTTTTTCATTAAGTTTGATTTTTCATCAATTAAGATGAGTTTACCTTTGTTTATAATTCCTATGCGGTCGGCCATTTCTTCGGCTTCTTCAATGTAATGCGTAGTTAAAATTATTGTGGTTCCGCTATCGCGTAAACGGCGAATTTGTCGCCACATAGATTTGCGAAGCTCAACATCTACTCCTGCGCTTGGCTCATCAAGAAATAGAATGTCCGGTTCATGGGATAGAGCCTTGGCGATCATAACGCGGCGTTTCATACCACCGGAAAGTTTACGGATTTGTTCATCTTTTTTATCCCATAGCGATAGGTCTTTTAATATTTCTTCTATATATGCAGGGTTTTTAGATTTACCGAACAGTTTGCGGCTAAAGCTCACGGTGTTAAATACTGTTTCGAATGCATCTGTTGTTAATTCTTGTGGTACAAGTCCTATTTTACTGCGTGCGGATCTGTATTCTTTTTCATGATCATACCCAAGAACAGAAATAGTTCCGGTACTGTGCTGCACTATTCCACAAATGATACTGATAAGGGTGGTTTTTCCTGCGCCATTAGGGCCAAGAAGTGCGAATATCTCGCCTGATTTTATGTCTAAATTTATATCGTCAAGGGCAGTAAAACCATTGTCGTAGGTTTTGTTTACATTTTGAACGGATATTGATGAATCAGTCATTTTTCTATAGCTTCTTAAAATTGGCTTAAAAGGTACAATATTAGGGTATCGTTGTATATGGGCTATTTCTATCTGTTAGGCGTTCTCATTGCAATGATGTTTCCCAGTAATGTAAACATGACTCCGCATATTGACAGTGAAGTCCATGTATATCCTTCGAATATTGTAGATATTATTAATGCTACTAGGGGGAATAATACCGCGCTATATGCTGCTTTATCTGCTCCTATATTTTTTACCAAGGTAAGATAGCAACCAAATGCAATGGCTGATCCGAATATTGCCAAATATATCATTGATAATGTGTAGCCATATGTCATTTCAAATGTAATAGGGGCACCCATAATGAGGGCAAGAATGAACGATAAAGCGGCACCATAAAGCATTCCATAAGCGTTAGATTCCATTACCGGTATTTTATCTCGACTGTTTTTCATGGATACCATGTTACCTAATGATGCGGAGTAGCTTGCGATTAAGCAAAGGATTATGCCTTTAATAACTCCGTCTCCATAATGCATGTTCTCAATTTCAGGCCAGAATACTAATAATATGCCGATTAGGCCGATAATACTTCCCAATAGTACTTGTCTTTTTATCTTTATTTTGAAGAATAAAGCCTGATTGAAAATATTCATCAAAGTCATAGTAGAAAATAAAATCGCGACTAATCCTGATGTTAAGAATCCTGTCCCGAAATAAAACAATACGTAATTCAGGTTGAACAGAAATAATCCCTGTAGTGCGATAAATTTATGTCGTCTTAAAGAAAGTTTGTGTGCGGGCTTTTTCTTAAACACCCGCAGAAACGCAAACAGAACACATGATGCTAATAAAAAGCGATAGCTAACTGATATGACGGGATGTACCGTACCTAATTGAAAGGTTATGGCATACCAAGTTGACCCCCAGATCAAGACCGTGAGGGCATAAAGTCCGATATTGTTCATTATTATGCCCTTAGATTTTCACCAAAGCATGTCGCTTTTTGCCTGATGATACCTTTATGTGGTCACCGTTTATATCTGCGAGAGATGCTGTTTGGTCAATGTTTGCGACTTGCACGTCATTTATGCGTGCGCCGCCACCCTTAATTAGGCGTCGTGCATCACCTTTTGATGAACAAAGCCCGGTTTCTAACAATAGCTCGATAACCTCTATACCGTTTTCAAGGAAGTCTTTACCAACAGTAATGCTAGGTAGGTCTTCACCAACGCCGCCTTGTTCGAAAACTTTTTGCGCAGTTTTAACCGCATCATGTGCTGCGGCTTCTCCGTGACAAAGTTTTGTCGCTTCGAAGGCTAGTATTTTCTTAGCTTCGTTTATTTCCGCGCCTTGTAAATTTCCAAGCTTTCTGATCTCCATCATATCCAAAGTGGTAAAGCGGCGAAGTAGTGTATCAACCATTACATCGTCTACATTTCGCCAATATTGATAGTAATCATAAGGCGATAGCATGTCCGCGTTCAGCCATACCGCGCCGTTAAGAGTCTTACCCATTTTCTTACCGTCAGGTGTAGTTAACAGTGGTGCAGTTAACGCAAATAACTGTGCACGATCTGCCTTGTGCCCAAGGTCAACGCCATTAATTATATTGCCCCATTGATCTGATCCACCCATTTGTAAAATAGTTCCATGGCGACGGTGCAGCTCAAGGAAGTCATATCCTTGCATAACCATATAGTTAAATTCTAGCAGTGTTAGCGGGCTTTCACGGTCTAGGCGTTGTTTTACGGATTCAAACCCAATCATACGGTTGATTGTGAAATACCGGCCGTAATCACGTAAAAATGACAGGTACGACAGTTCGTCCAACCAGTCGTTATTATTGACCATTTGTGCGTCGTTTGCGCCGTCTCCATAATTCAAGAATTGCTTGAAACAAGTTGCTTGTATATTCTTGATATTGTCGTTAATCGTGTCGTCATCCAACAATACGCGTTGCTCGTCCTTAAATGAGGGGTCACCGATTTTGGATGTCCCACCGCCCATTAATGTGATTGGCCTGTGTCCGCACTTTTGAAACCAGTGCAACATCATAATGCCTGTAAGGTTTCCGATATGTAATGATTTAGCAGTTGCATCAAACCCTATATAGGCGCTTTGCGTTCCTTCGCATAGTTTCTTATCCAGTGATTCGAAGTTAGAACATTGGTTTATGAAGCCACGCTCTTCGAGGATGTTTAGAAAATCTGATTTATAACTGGTCATGCTAATTCACTCTGATATATTGTTTATCTTAAATGTATAACAGCAAATCTTATTGTCTCTCAAGGGGTTTTAAATATGGGCGAACATAAAGTCTATAAAGCCATAGGATTAATGTCGGGAACGTCTTTGGATGGATCGATCGATGTTGCCTTGATAGAAACAGATGGGCATGGGTATGTTAAGCCGTTGCGCTATTACGCGCACCCCTACGATGTTGCAATTAGAGACAAGGTGCGCAAATGCTTTGGTAAGACGGTACGCGATTCACAAGTTGAAGAAGCAGAGGAGATGGTTACTGACATTCACGTTGCTGCGATTAAGGCAATGGGTGAGAGTGCGGATGTGATAGGTTTTCACGGACAAACCATTACGCATAATCCAGATGAAGGCTTTACTTGGCAAATTGGTAATGGTGCGGCTTTGGCAAAGGCAACCGGTATTGATGTGGTAAGCGATATGCGCCAAGCGGATATTCGATCCGGCGGTCAAGGTGCACCGTTATTGCCGATTTATCATCAGGCTTTGTTTTCTGAATCTGATGGGCCGTTGGTTGTGTTAAACCTTGGTGGTGTGGCTAACATCACCTACATAGGTGCGGATGGAGAAATTGTTGCATTTGATTGCGGGCCTGCGAATGCTTTGATGGATGACTTTATAAAATCAAGGACGGGCGAGGATTTTGATAAAGGTGGTCGAACCGCATCACGCGGTGCAGTGTTAGATAATGTGGTCAAAAAATTTCTGGCCGATCAGTATTTTTCAAAACCAGCACCGAAGTCACTGGATCGAGATCATTGGTCAATAGATTGTGTGCGTTATGCATCAACTGAGGATGGTATGGCGACTTTATTAGAAATGTCAGTTATCGGTATAGAAAAGGCAATTGATCTATTACCTACAAAACCTACTCATATATATGTATCGGGCGGAGGTCGTCATAATGAGTTTATGGTTGATGTTATTGCCAAGCATCTGGACATAAAGGTTGAGAACATTGATACGGTTGGTCTGAATGGTGATGCAATAGAGGCAGAGGGCTTTGCCTATTTGGCGGTTCGCTCTCTGCTTGGTTTGTATTTAACGATACCGTCAACAACAGGTGTAACACAAAGTATTACGGGCGGTGTGTTAAGCCGCGCTTAAATCATGCAAGTCATGGTCAAGTGTTGCAATGATATGGCGGTTAAGTGTTAGTGTAGTTGAATATGGCGGAACAGATTTTAACGCATTTTGTGCATCATCAGTTTTGACTGCTGCAATAAAATCATCCACCGTACCTTTCGTCGGGTTGAATCCTATAACCTCGGTAATATGATCATACGCTTTTTCTGCGCGTTCCAGTCTTTGACCTTCTGTTGGACTTGTTATATTTTCTCTTTCTAAATGCGCATGCATAGAAACAGAATTTGCAAAAGTATCTATTAGATCATTTTTGCTGAGAAAAAAGCTGTGTTCCAATATGTTGTCTTCTTTAGGCGATATGGACATGTTATTTTCCTGTATTTGGTTTTACCAAGGTTTAATAATTTACCTTATAGGTGCCGCTATTCGAAAAAGTCAAAAAAAAACTTGAAATAAGCTGGTTTGAATGGCTTTGTGGTGGGATATGATCAAGATATGCGCACTTAATGATAAATCAATAGCCGAGGCGACCTCTATATTAAGGAGGGGCGGCTTGGTTGGTATGCCCACGGAAACGGTGTATGGCTTGGCGGCAAATGCTTGCGATGGTGTATCGGTGGCAAAAATATTCACGGCAAAGGGGCGACCGCAATTTAATCCTTTGATTGTTCATGTGAATGATATTGAGGATGTTCGTGAATTTGCCGATCTGACTGTACGGGATGAGGTTATTGCACAAAATTTCTGGCCTGGGGCGTTGACTCTAATTTTAAATAGAAAAGAAAACTGTGCTTTATCAGATTTAGTTAGTGCCGGCCTTAAAACCGTGGCTGTTCGTATACCATCACATAGTGGCGCGCGCGCTTTGATCGACGCATGTGGTTTTCCAATTGCGGCTCCAAGTGCAAATAAATCAGGCAGCTTGAGTCCGACATCACCGGCCCATGTCGTGCACAGTTTAGGGGATAGTGTAGATTTGGTTTTGGCGGATGGTGTTTGTTCGGTCGGTTTGGAGTCAACTGTAGTGGATTGTACAGGTGACAAACCGTATGTTTTGCGTCCGGGTGGCATAACGGCGGAGGATATTTCTGCTGCGCTGGGCGAAGAGGTTGGTTATGACCTTGGGGAGAATGGAAAAGATGTTAAATCGCCAGGGCAGCTTTTAAAACATTATGCGCCGTCTATACCTGTCCGACTTAATGCAATTGATCTTAAAGAGGGGGAGGCACTTCTATCGTTTGGTGGAATAAAATTTATGGGATTAAAAAGCGGTGGCAGCGCGGCTGATCTGACTGATGATAGTATGCAACACCTCAGTAAAGATGGTGACCTGTATGAAGCGGCGGCAAATCTGTTTGCAATGATGCGTTTATTGGATAACCCGTCTAATGAATCGATTGCTGTTATGAATATCCCCGATCACGGTATAGGTGTGGCAATAAATGACCGTTTAAGGCGGGCTGCTAATTAACATATTAATAAAAGAGGTAATGTGGTGGTAACGAAAAAGTGGTTGGATGTTCCGTTATCTCTTGCAGGTAAGCGTATTTGGGTTGCAGGCCATAACGGCATGGTGGGTTCTGCATTGACTCGCCAGCTAGAAAAATTTCCGTGCCATATTTTGACAGTTAGTCGAGACGCATTAGACCTGACACGGCAATCTGATGTAGAGGATTGGGTTGCGGATAATAAGCCAGATATGATTATTATTGCCGCTGCTAAGGTGGGTGGGATTGGTGCAAATTCTACGTACCCTGCGCAGTTTTATTATCAAAATACTATGATCGCAACGAACATAATGCATAGTGCGTACTTATCGGGTGTAGAACGTGTTTTATTTTTGGGATCTTCATGTATTTACCCGCGAGAAAGCCAGTTACCTGTCAAGGAGGATGCGTTGTTGTCGGGTGAGTTGGAGAAAACAAATGAAGCATATGCGCTTGCGAAAATAGGGGCGCTTAAGATGGCGCAATTTTACCGTAATGAATATGGATGCGATTTTATATCTGCTATGCCGTGTAACCTTTATGGTGTAGGCGATCATTATGATGTGAATAACTCACATGTGATCCCATCCCTGATTATGAAAGCGCATAAAGCGAAAATAGATAAAGTAGATTACATGACCATATGGGGAAGCGGTAATCCTTTGCGTGAATTCCTTTGTGTTGATGATTTGGCCAGTGCCTTGGTCATTATATTACAAGAATATAGCGATATTGGTCATATTAATATCGGATCAGGGCGTGAAGTGGCAATAAAAAAACTTGCTAGCGTGGTGTGTGAAGTTGTTGAGTATAAAGGGGAATTGGTTTTCGATGAAGAAAAGCCTGATGGTGTTTATAGAAAAGTTCTAGACACCCAGCAAATGTTCGAGGTAGGTTGGAGACCTGAAATTCAATTAAAAGATGGCATACACAAATGCTACGATGACTTTTTGGAAAGATATGGGGATGGAAAAGGCGATTAATATTGCGCCAGTTATTTTGATTGATAGACCTAGTTCTAGAATTGGGGCTTTTTCGGTCGATAAAATGCCATCTTCTTTTTGTCAGCTTTTATATAAACACTCTTTGTTCCAAAAGACAGTTCTGCGCTCATTGGTTTTCCAATCACCTATAATAGTATGTCACGAATCGTACCATGGACTGGTGCAAAAACAGCTGGAAGAAATACAGGTTAAACCAAGGTCAATTATATTGGAGACTGATAGAAAGGGTAGTGCCGCGGCTATTTCTTTATCGGCATTTTATTTGAAGAACCAAGGTGAAATCATGTTGGTTCTTCCTAGTGATCATGTTTTGGATAATTCAAAGTTTGAGGCTTGCGTTTATGATGCTTTGGATAATATACACGATAACATGGTCATCTTTGGTTCTAAGCCATCACGGGGTGAAAATTGGTATGGGTACCTGTCTTGTGATGAAAAAAATGAAAAATTACGTAAGGTAGAAAGTTACGTTGAAAAACCTGATCAGGCCTATTTAAGGGCTTTGTTTGATGAGGAATACATGTTTTGGAATACAGGGATTTTTCTTTCCAGGCCTAGAGTCTACTTAGATGAATTGAAGGGGTTTGAACCAGAGATATATAAACTGTGTCAACGGGCATTTTATGCAGGACAAGAAAATGGTGATGTTTATGAAATAAATACAGACGATTACGCAAATATACTTCCAATGTCTGTTGGGTATGCTGTATTGGAAATGTCTACAGCAATGTATATGTATGAAATGTCTGTGTCTTGGAAGGATTTAGGAAGGTGGCCAAAGGTCGTTAAATTAAAAGTCCAATCCTTTTTCAAGAAAGAAAAGCATCGTATGCAGGCCTGAACAGATAATAAATGGCGTTATAAGCAAGCATTTGTCAGGCGTTTTATTATTTCATTTCTGTTTTGTTTCTAAAAAGTGTAAAGATATATTTATCGTATAATATCTGAAGGGGATTTTGATGTCTGCTGTTAAAAAGACCGCGAGAATAGGTCTGTATCTATTAAGTTTATTGGTTCTATTGTTGGTCGGTGGAGCAGTGTATTTATACACTAACATGGATTATTTGGCAAAGCAGATAACCGAACAGGTGGCCAGTGATACATTAGGTGTTCCGGTGCATGTCGGGGATATGAAAATCACACTTGAGGACTTAAAGGTTGTTGTTCAGGATGTTAGGGTTTCAAACCCTAAAGGGTATAATAACCCTGATGCTATTTCTATTAAGGCGATAGTTATTGATGGTGACAGTTTCTCTCGTGATTTATTAACATTTGCACGTATCTCCGTCAGCGGCACTAATGTTAACCTTGAAGTGGATAAAGATGGAACAAACATTTCCGATATAAGCAATAATATCGCAAACCGAAGTGCTGATAAGTCAGGTGGTTCTTCTTCTCATGATGGTCATTCTCACGACGGGCACTCTCATAAAGGTGAAGATGTAAAGGTAATTGTAAAGAAGTTCTCACTGACCGGCGCACAAATCACGCCATCGGTTACATTGCTTGGTGGTGATTTGGCTAAAGTTACTGCGCCTGATATTCATCTTGTTGGTATTGGCCAAAAAGAAAACGGAATATTAGCTCAAGAAGCCATCGCACAAATCATGGATGTTGTTTTACAAAAGTTCAGTAAATCTTCAAACAGCGCAGGGTTCTTAGAAGGTATGTCTTTGGATATGCTAAACTCTATAGGGGTTAGTACGGCAGATGTATTTAAAAAGAACCTTAAGAAAAGCTATGAAGAGGAAGTTGACGGCTTTAAGAAGGGGTTTGATGAAATTAAGACCTTATTTGAATAAGGTAATATGACCATGATGCCTACAGACACATTGTTGCGACCCTTGCGCGGTGATGCGATAGAGATTAACGGTAAGAATATACTGCTTTTAAATGCCGTTTATTCGCCGTCTATGTCCGTATTCGACTCGTGCAACGTTACATTGCAACAGTATTTTAAGCCGTATGAAAGCTCTTTGAATGATGCTGGCTACCCTGTGATTTCGACTATGCCGAGTGATGATAGTAATTATGATGTGGTTTGCGTTCTTGTACCTAAAAGCATGATAGAAGCACGTTATCTGATTGCTAAAGGCATTAGCTTTTTGAAGACTGGTGGTGAACTGGTTTGTGCTGCTAGCAATAAAGCAGGTGGTTCTCGCCTAAGAAAGACCATGCAAAGTTTTGGTATGCAAGACCTGCATGAAGAGTCAAAAAACAAGGCGCGTGTCGTGTGGGGTAGTGTTCAAAGCTATAATGATGACAGTGTTAAAGAGGCTATCAAAAATGGTAAAGAGCAGGATGTAATGAATGGTGACTTTGTATCTCAACCAGGTGTATTTGGTTGGGACAGGGTTGATAAAGGTTCAGAGATATTAACGCGTTGTTTGCCAGATGATTTAAGGGGTGTGGGGGCGGACTTTGGATGTGGGTATGGCTATTTATCCAGATTCTTACTATCTACATATCCCAAGATAAAGAAGCTATATTGTATTGATGCGGATTACCGTTCGGTTGAATTATGTAAGAAGAATTTATCTTCTTTTAATACTGATCGTAGTTTCATGTGGGATGATCTGACACTTAATCGTGGGTCGATAACTAATCTCAACTTTATTGTTATGAATCCTCCTTTTCATGAAGGAAAGAAAACAGACATATCTATTGGTCATAAATTTATTGATACCGCTTGCCAATCCCTGTCTAAGGGAGGGCGGCTCTTCATGGTCGCTAACAGTCACTTGGCATATGAAAATATATTAGCTGCCAACTTTTCTGAGGTCAGTAAGGTTCATGAATCTCACGGATTTAAAGTTATAACTGCAAGAAAATAGAATGTTTTATTATTGGTTTATGTGCCTGCTTGCTGCGATTCTTTTAACGCTTGTTGTTGTGCCTGTTCTTCTCTTTCTTGTTCTGCTTGGAAATCTTCATCCATTTCGACATCTTGCAATTTTTGCGATGGATCGTAATTAGATTGGTTGTTTTCCTGTTCTGTTTCTTCTTCTTTTACACCTTCAATGATGGCTACTTCTTCTCGTATATTCTGTAGTTGCCTTTCATCATGCATTGCTTTTGCATTCAGACCTGTTTCGCGTGCAATCATGTAATATATGGAATCAGCGTCTATATCTTGGTTAATTCCTTTATGCATAACGTGATAGGCAAGTGCAGCATCTGCGGTAATGATGGATTTATCTGGTTGGTTTCGTTTGCGCATATGTTCTTCGGTTAAATGTACTACAAGCATAAGCAATTCATCAGGGATTGTGACTTTGTGGTGTTTTTCCAGTCCCGGACGCAGGGCTTTCATGATTGCATATGTCTCGGGTATATTAGGTGCTTTTAAGAACACCTTTTGAAAACGTCTGTCCATCGCAGGATCTTGGGCCACATACATACGAAATTCATCCAACGTTGTCGCACCAATCATAAGGAGGTCACCCGCAGTCAGATATGGCTTTATAGTGTCGGATAATCCTGCGTACGAGCTTCCTACACATCCGGGCATGATTTGGTGTATTTCATCAAGGAATAGAATAATGCGTTGATTGTCAGGGTTATGGTATCTTTCTGCAACACCTTTACACAAGGGCAAAAAGCGATCCTGAAACTCTGCGCGTGATGTCGTACCAGATGCCATACGCGCAAGGTCTACTTCTAATACACGTGCGTCTTTTAGATAATCAGGAACATTCTCTGCAACGATAGCTTGTGCCAGTCCAACAACAGCAGCAGTTTTACCAACACCGGCGGGGGCCAGAAAACAAACATTTTTACGACCCTTTTGTAAGAGAATCAAAACACAGTCGCTTATTTCTTTGTCACGTCCTGTAATTGGGCCGTATCTACCTTCTCTTTCTAGGGCAGTGAAATCGGTACAATAGTTCTTGATGAGTTCTTCCATCTTCTCATCTGATACGGTATATTCCCACTTCTCAGTCATTTCTTAAACTCTTTCATTCATCATCTTAGCGATATAGTAACGTAGAAACGCATTGAACTATAGAATAGCTATAGAAGATTAAGCAGACTTTAACAAAAATAATACAGATAAATTTATTTTTGGCTGTGTATTTTTTCTGTTCTATGTTTTATAATATTAGAAATATATGAAATTAGACATGGAGGATTTATGTTTAATATATTTTCTGACAAATCAACAAGTAAACAGGATGTTTTAATAGTTAATGAAGATGTTTCTGCATCCGTTATTTCCCAAGAAGACGTGGATATTAAAAAACATATTCAGGCGTTGCTTGATAATGATCTTATGGTTTCTACCTCCGACGATAGTGAGACAATGATTCTTGTCGGTCAATTGGTTGAGAAATTACAAAATCATATAAGCGGTGAGATGAGCCGTTGCGTTAAGCTGTCTATTGAGGCAAGTGAGACTGCCATATTTTCTGCGAGGATGTTGGCGGAATTAAGGGAAGCGGATATTCAAACTCAAGGCATTGCTGCTGCTTCTGAGGAAATGGTGGCAACGGTTAAGGAAATTGAGCGTTATGGCCTTAGTATAGCTGATCAAGCTCAAGAGGCTCAAAATGCCACAAACGCAGGTTCAGCAGCAGTTCAAAATGCTGTTAGTAATATGGAGAATATAACCATTGCGGTTAAAAAAGGTGTGGATCAGGTTAATGTTCTTTCTCGGTTCGCTGAGGAAATTGGTGGTATTGCAGATGATATCAAGAAAATTGCAGAACAGACTAATTTACTGGCTCTTAATGCAACTATTGAGGCTGCGCGTGCGGGTGAAGCAGGACGAGGTTTTTCTGTTGTTGCGGGCGAGGTGAAAGCTTTATCTGGTGAAACTGCCAAATCTACCGAGGCTATAAATGATATCATTGATAACTTGCAAGTTGAGATGGCAAATATTTCAGATTCTATGGAAAAAAGTACCGATGCAATTGATGCAGGGCGAGAGGCAATGGTGCAAGTAGATACAGGAATGGCGGAAATTAATGGTAAGATTAACACTGTCACGGATAATATAGCGCAAATATCTAATATTTTAGGAGAACAAAACCAAGCATCAAGCGAGGTAGCGCAAGGTGTTGTTTTAATTGCTGCAGCAGGCAGCAAGAATGTATCCGGTATTGAACATATAGTTACATCTATGGATAAGGTTGAAAGTTTGATCAGTGGTCAGCTTGGCGCTCTTGCGGAATATAATGTTCATGACAAGGTTATTAAGCTTGCCCAGTCAGATCATATTCTTTGGAAGAAAAGATTGGCGAATATGGTTGCAGGACATGAGGGGCTTAATGCTGATGAGCTTGCGGATCACCATTCTTGTCGACTTGGTAAATGGTATGATAAAGTTACTGATCGTAAATACCGTGATAATCCGTTGTTTAAAGAATTGTTAGTACCGCATGAGATGGTTCATAAGCATGGTATAAATGCGGTTAAGCTTTATAATGCCGGTAAGGTGAGGGAGGCTATGGATGAGATCAAACAAGTCGAAGCAGCTTCCGCCGACGTTCTTAGATTACTTTCTCAGCTTGAAAGCGTATAAGGTTCTAACATTCATTTAGCAAAGTGTTTTTTGGAATATCCTTGCGCGTATAGTGCTGTGCTTAGATCACCGTATAAAATGCAATTTCCCATTTCTGATTTTACAGCTTCTTTTGGGTGATACCCAATTCCCAACCCGGCCATTTTCAGCATTGGCAGATCGTTTGCACCATCGCCTATTGTTAGGCAGTCATCTGTTGTTAGGTTTAGGTCTTTTATATAATGTTCAAGAAAGTCTACCTTGGCGTATTTATCTAAGATAGGGGGTATTACTTCTCCTGTAAGTGCGTCGTCTTTTATTTCTAATCTGTTGCCATGGTTAAAACTAAACCCGCATCTGTTTGCGATGTCTTGGGTGAAAAATGTAAACCCACCAGATACAAGAACGCAAGCAGCACCGGATTTCCTCATGGTTTGGGTAAATGTTTCCGCGCCGGGGTTTAGATCCGTTTCTTCAAGAGTTGCTTGTAGTGCAGTTGTTTTTAATCCTTTTAGTAACCCCACACGTTCGCGTAGGGCGGTGTGAAAGTCTATTTCACCTTCCATGGCGCGTTGTGTTATTTCTGCAATTTTATCCTTAATTCCTGCATAAGCCGCCAATTCATCCAGTGTCTCGGTGGAGGCGATGGTACTGTCCATATCTGCGAGTAGTAGCTTTTTCTGTCTGTTGGAGTTTTTGGTGACGAAGAAGTCTATGCGATCTTTTTCTAAATTGTCTCGCAAGTGGGCAATCAATGATGATTGTGCATTGTTAGATATTGCGACTTCTGCGGCGATGTCTTTATCCAGCCAAACAAGTTTGCTGGTGAAGTTTATATTATAAGCACTTACTATGTGCTCTATATCTTTGAAATGCTTTTCTGTTACCGGGGTCGTTTTGGATGATGCCACTAATGTCAGTATGTAACTCATAGTAAAAATGCCTGTTTTTTATTTTTATGACGATAATTTAAAGAAAAACACTTGTCAGCGCCGTAGAAATTCCGTAACGCTTGAGTATCGCTCTTTAATTAAAGCACTCACATATTAATTATATATCAATGACGGTGAAATCAAATGGAAAAGCCAGCAATAAAACCTAAAAACCCTAATTTTTCTTCTGGACCGTGTTCAAAGCGTCCCGGATGGAGTCTTGATCACTTGTCAGGGGCCATGCTTGGCCGTTCGCATCGTGCAGGACCATTAAAGGCAAAACTAAAAGAAGTGATAGAGCTTCAACGTACTTTGCTTGGTATTCCTGATGACTACAAGATCGGCATTGTTCCTGCGTCTGATACAGGTGCATTTGAAATGGCTATGTGGTCAATGCTTGGTCAGCGTGGTGTTGATGTATTTGCATGGGAAGCATTTTCCGGAGATTGGCTAAAGGATATTACAGGCCAGTTGAAATTGGATGATGTTAATAAATATCAGGCCGCATATGGAGAAATTCCTGATCTGTCACAAGCAGATTCCGCGCGTGATATAGTTTTTGTTTGGAATGGTACGACAAGTGGTGTGCGTGTTCCAAATGGCGATTGGATTGCAGATGATAGAGAGGGGCTAACTTTTTGTGACGCTACTTCTGCTGTATTTGCATATGATATGCCATGGGAAAAATTGGATGTTACTACTTGGTCATGGCAAAAAGTTCTTGGTGGTGAAGCAGCTCACGGAATGATTGTATTATCTCCACGTGCTGTTGAACGCTTAGAGAGTTATGTCCCTGATCGTCCATTGCCAAAGATATTCCGTATGACCAAAGGATCAGGTGATAATATTAAACTTAATTCCGGTATCTTTGAAGGTGCTACAATTAATACACCATCTATGTTGGCGATTGAAGATTGTCTGGATGCGCTTAACTGGGTCGATCATATCGGTGGAGTGGATGCGAGTATCAGGCGCTCAGAACTTAATTATGAAGCAATAAAAGAGTGGGTAGATAGAACAGACTGGATCGATTTCCTTGCGGCGGATGAGGCGACAAGGTCTACTACGTCTGTTTGCCTTAACATTGTTGATGAATGGTTCTCTTCTTTGCCGGAAGAAGAAAAAACATCGTTTATAAAATCAATGACTAAGTTATTGGACACAGAAGAAGTGGCATATGATATCGCGGGATATCGTGATGCGCCTGCTGGGCTTAGAATCTGGTGTGGAACAACGGTTTCCAGAACTGATTTAGGTGAGCTGAAGCCATGGCTTGAGTGGGCTTTTGAGACTGCTAAGGCAACTGCTCAAGGCTAGTTTGAGGGCTTTTACAAGTATTTAATGAATTGATCGGCCGATAGCGTAATTGTTAGCGGCCGTTTTTCATTTTTATGCGGTTTATTCCGTTGTTATGTGTCCAAACTTAGTGTGTTTTGCATTGATGATTGCATGTCTTGCAGAATGTTTTTTATTTGTTGGGCGTGTTTTTCATGATCGCCGAAAACGGGCACATGTATGAAGGCAACAGGTATATTGCCGTTTTCTTTTGCCCAATTTATTCCTTGAAGGTAGATTTGATTGCAGAAGTAACTACCTATCGAGCTGCTGTTTTGATTATCATCTTGGTTAGCCACAAAATCTGAGGTGACGGTTTCTGAAAAAAGATGGGCGAGGGGTAATGAGCTGACATTAGTATCATTTGCAAAAGGCTCTAACTTTATATTGTGGGGGGGGAGTAGTAGGTGCTCTCCCATTGATAGAATGCCTGTGGGTTGTTCTTTATCAAGGATGTCTAAGAATTGTGGAATTGCCTGATCTGATGTCGGTAATGTTTTATAAATGAAATCTGCATTATCGGAGTTTTGAACAATGTCCATAACTTGTTTGCTGGCATTATTGTTGCGTACCCATGACCCTATTAATCCAAAAGGTTCGAAAGAGGTAATTAAAATTTTACTCATAATGCTGGTATTCTTTTGGTTTCAACGTGTTCTCATCATGTATCATAATGATTAATATATTAGCAAAATAAATATTTTTCTTTACATACTCATTGAACGTGCGTAATCCTGAAAGTCTGTTTACCTAAACAAGACAAAATTAGGAGTATGAAAATGCCAAAAGTCTTAATCAGCGACAAGCTGGATCCACTTGCAGTGGAAATATTTGAAAAAAATGGGGTTGAAGTTGATTTCAAACCCGGTCTATCCCCAGAAGAACAATTAGAAATTATTGATCAATATGATGGTCTTGCTATTCGTTCGTCAACGGTTGTAACGCCAGAGATGATCGCCAAAGCAACGAACCTGAAAGTTGTCGGCCGCGCAGGTATCGGTGTGGACAATGTTGATATTCCTGCTTCTACTGCTGCTGGTGTTGTTGTTATGAATACACCATTTGGTAATTCTATTACTACGGCTGAGCACGCTATCTCAATGATGATGGCTTTGGCGCGTGATATCCCGCAAGCAAACGAAAGTACACATGCCGGCAAGTGGGAAAAGAAACGCTTTATGGGTACTGAGCTTTACAACAAGACATGCGGTGTTATCGGTTGTGGTAACATTGGTGGTATCGCAGCAGACCGCGCATTAGGCCTGCGCATGAAAGTTGTAGCATTTGACCCCTTCCTTACAGAAGAGCGTGCCGCGGAAATTGGTGTTGAGAAAGTTGAGCTGGATGAACTGTTCGCTCGTGCTGATTTTATTACTATTCACGTTCCGAAGAATGAGCATACCTCAGGTTTAATTAACAAAGACACTATTGCGAAAATGAAAGATGGTGTTCGTATCATTAATTGTGCGCGTGGCGGAATTGTTGTTGAAGCAGATCTTAAAGATGCACTTGATTCCGGTAAGGTTGCGGGTGCTGCTTTGGATGTGTTCGAAGTTGAGCCGGCAAAAGAAAATGCATTATTCGGTCATGATAAAGTAATATGTACGCCGCATTTGGGCGCTTCTACTTCTGAAGCTCAGGTTAATGTTGCTATACAAGTGGCAGAGCAGATGTCTGATTATTTGGTTCGTGGCGGTGTTACTAATGCGCTTAACATGCCATCAGTTTCCGCAGAAGATGCACCTAAGCTTAAGCCTTATTTGAAATTGGCGGAGCAGCTTGGAGCATTTGCAGGGCAGATTACTGAACACGCGATTTCTTCTATTGAGATTGAGTATTTTGGTACGGTGACGGATGTTAATACAGATCCTATCACATCCACTTTGATTGCTAACCTGCTGAAAACTCAATTAGATAGCGTTAACATGGTTAATGCCCTTCAAGTTGCTGAAAGCCGTGGTATTCAAATTAAGCAAAGCTATGACAATAATGGTCAGGAATGGCGTTCGTTAATTAATGTTATTGTTACTACCGCAGAGCGTACACGTAATGTAACGGGAACATTGTTCACGGGTAAAGAGCCACGTATCGTTAACATCGAAGGTGTTCACATTGAGGTGGCCTTGGCTGATGATATGTTATTTATCCGTAACGAAGATAAGCCAGGCCTTATTGGAGGTCTTGGTACTGTTTTGGCTGATGCGGGTCAGAATATTGCTGGTTTCCATTTAGGTCGTCAAGATTGTGGTGAGAATGCCATTTGTCTTGTTGCTTTGGATGAGGCTTTGTCAGATGAGGTATTTGATAAGGTATCTAACCTGCCTTTGATACAAAATGTAAAGCGTCTTAGTTTCTAAGGGTTACTACCTATATAATTGTTAATTATAAAGCCTGCATTTATATGTAGGCTTTTTTATTTGTTGTGGTGATTAGAGGTTGTATATGTATGCGCAAATTCTATTCCCATATCGCCGCTGTTCTTTGTCATAATTTCTTTGACAAATTGCCTGTGGTTCTGTTATGAACACTAAATATTAGTTAAGAAATAGTTAACGATAAAGTTTGAAACCACGGGTGATCGTTTCAAGCTGCAAAAAATTTTGAGTTAGGGAAAATTTTAATATGAAAAATTCAGATAAAAACGTGAATGAAAATACAACTGAAAACTCATCTGTTGAAACATGTGAAGTTTCAAAGGATGTTTTAGGCAATGATGTTTCTATTGTTGATTTACGTGATGAATTAAACCTCCCTAACCTGACTGAAGAAGGTGTTGAACAAGCATCTTTGGAGGGGGCTGAAATTGTTAATGACGGTAATTATACTCCCGTTGAAGAAGATGTGAAAGAGAGCGAAGTATCTATCCCTTCTCAAGAAGATTTGGCTTCTCTTGCTGAACAGGCGCAAAAGCTGGCACAGATTGACACTGCTGCCGGTGAAGAAGTAGAAGAAGAATTACCAGCAGAAGCGGCACAAAGATTATCCAAAGTAGAACCGGAAGCAGGCGGGCAAACAGCACCGGCATCTTCTGGTAATGCATCTGGCGGTGGTTACGGTTTCCAAAGCAGCTTTGATGCACAAGGGGTTATCAATTTAGATGATGTTGGCCCGATTGATCCGACACAGTTACAATATGGCATTGATAACCGTAATGAAGAGTTTTTCAGATCTGATGAGCCTCTACCACCTTTGAACCCTGTATTAGAAGTTGGTAGCTTTGAAGTTTATGAGGATGGTGATGTTAGAGTATTTGCTTTCGCAGCGCCAGAGTCTGAAGATGGTGATATTACCTTTTCTATATCCGGTATTCCAACCGGTTGGAATGTTACAGATGAGGCATTTGACGGATCAGATGCACCAATTGGTACAGGTGTTTTTGATGCTGCGGCCGGTACTTGGACTATTACTTTGTCAAATGGTGCTACATTTGATGGTGGTCCGATTTTCTCTCCACCAGCGGACAGTGATGTTGATGCGCTTGATCTTGTATTTACAGTCAGTGAAGTTAACCCAGCAGGGCAAAGTGGCACGACAAGTGATACGACATTTATTATTGTTGATGCGGTTGCTGATAAACCGGATGTTGATGCACAAGATGACAGCGGAGTAGAGGGAACTACCCTCGACATTGATGTTTCTGCACTTACAGGTGAAGAGGTTAATAACGGAGTAGGTTCTGATGATGGTTCTGAAAGTATAGTAGGTTATCAAATTTCCGGTGTTCCTTCCGGTTTTACCTTATCTGCTGGTACGGAAACATCTCCTGGATCTGGTATATATAACTTTACTCCTGCGGAGATTGTTGGTCTTCAAATTACGCCGACAGATCCTAATTTTTCAGGATCTATCGATTTGGTTGCTACGGTGCTTACGACTGAAGATTCTCCTAGTGATAGTGAATTTGATCTAACAAATAACGATAATCAGGATTCTGATAAGTTTACGCTGACATGGACGCCTGTTGCGGATAAGCCAACTTTGAAAGTTGCAGATGCACAAGTAAAAGAAGATGGATCGGTTGATATTCCGGTTGAGGCAACATTAACAGATACCGATGGTTCTGAATTTTTAACCGTTACGGTTACCGGTATTCCGTCTTCTTGGGGATTCTCAGGTACAGGTTGGGTTCAAACCGGTCCGCAAACATATGAAATTGTTTTGGCACCAGGCGTTGATTACTCAGACAGCTTTACCTTAACACCACCTGCAGATAGTGACGTTGATTTAACAGGCATTAATGTTACTGCGACTTCTACTGAGGTTGCGAATAGTGATGCAAGTTCAATTTCTGAAACTATTGATGTGGTTGTTGATGCGGTTTTTGATGATGCAGATGTTGATGGATTAGATAATTCAGGTAAAGAGGGCACACCCCTTGATGTAAATATTACTGGTGCGGCCGGTGATACTGATGGCTCTGAAACAGTTGTGAAATACGAAGTTTCAAACGTACCTACAGGCTTTACATTCAACCAAGGTACAGATTTAGGTGGTGGTGTATGGACATTTACACCTGCTGAATTGTCAGGTTTGCAAATTACACCACCTGTTGATTATGTGGGTGATATTGATCTAAGCGTTACAATATTTACCACTGAAAATCCAGGTGATGGTGAATTTGATACGAGCGATAACACAACTACGGCTCAAGATATCTTTAACCTTGAGTGGAAGCCAGTGGCAAACCCACCGACAGTTAAGGTTAATAACGGTGTTGATGACGCGCATGTTAAGGAAGATGGTTCTGTAGAAGTTCCTATTGTTGCTGCGCTTGATCCTGCGGGATCCGGTGCTGAAATTTTAACTGTAACTGTTACAGGTATCGATGCATCTTGGGGATTCACTGCACCTGTTGGCACATATGATTCAGTTGCGGGAACATGGACTGTTACTTTGCCTGCTGGGCAAGATTTAAGTACTGTATTTACATTTACTCCGCCTGCAGACAGTGATCTTGACCTAACAGGATTGCAAGCTACGGCGAGTGCGTACGAGCCATCAACGGATACGACTGCGAATGCAATACCAGATGACTTCCAGATTATTACGGATGCGGTTGCGGATGCTCCTACTATTGATGCAGAGAATGACATCGGTGACGAGGGTGATACCCTAGATATTGATTTATCTGCACTGACTGGTGAAGAAGTTAATAACGGCGCAGGATCAGATGATGGATCTGAGAGCATAACAGGATACCAAATTTCCGGTGTTCCTGCAGGCTTTGTTCTTTCTGCCGGTGTTGAGACTGCGCCGGGGTCGGGCGTTTTTGTTCTTACTCCTGCGGAAATTGTTGGTTTGCAAATTACGCCAACTGATTCTAATTATTTTGGTTCTATTACACTGACTGCCACGGTTCTTACAACTGAGAACCCTGTGTCAGATGGTGAGTTTGATACAAGTGATAACAATGCACAGGCATCTGATGAGTTTACATTAGAGTGGTGCCCGGTTATTAACCCACCGACAATCGAGGTAAATAATGGCGTTGATAATGCGATTGTAAAAGAGGACAACTCAATTGATGTTCCGATTACCGCACAGTTGGGTGCAAACCCTGCGTCGGGTGAATATCTGACAGTTACTGTTACTGGTATTGATGCGTCATGGGGTACATTTACTTCTACTGTCGGAACGTATGATTCGGTTGCGGGAACATGGACTGTTACTTTGCCTGCTGGGCAAAGTTTAAACACAGTATTTAATTTTGCCCCTAACGGCGATAGTGACATTGACCTGACTGGTATGGTTGCAACTGTTGTTGCTACTGATCCTGCTTCTGGTCAAAGTGCTAATGCGAATGACAGTTTTAACGTTGTTGTTGATGCGGTTGCGGATGCGCCTGATCTTGATGCGAATAATGCATCGGGTGAGGAGGGTTCGACCATTCCTTTGACTATTACCACTTCTGTAAATGATACTGATGGATCAGAAGTTATTGAAGTTGTTAAAATTAGTAATTTACCTGCTGGTGCAACATTAACTGCTGGTGTTTATAATGCTGTCGATGATGTTTGGGAATTGAGTGTTGCCGATCTTGTTGGTCTGGGAATTAATATTCCGGATGGTGTTACGGGTACGTTTGATTTGAATGTTGAATCAGTTGCGTATGAGCAAAATACAAATGGTACGGAAGTGGACTTAACAGATAATCGTGCAAGCGCGTTTGACACTATAAAGGTTTTTGTTGAAGAGGACGATGTTCCGGTTGTCGAAGGTGATGAAGTAACTGTTGATGAGACTGACTTGTCTCCGACCACATCTGTTTCCAGTAATATATCTGCTGACTTTGGTGATGATGCACCGGGAGTAATAGAAGGAAACGGTACGTATCTTATTGGTGATTTGAAATCAGGTGGTGTTCCTGTTGATGTGGTTTTTGATGCTGCTACTAATACATATACGGGTACTGCTGGTGCTGAATCGATATTCACGTTGGTAATTCAGTCTAATGGCGCTTACACCTTTACTTTAGAAGGTGTTATTGACCACCCTGATAAGACAGATCACAATGATTCATTACCATTGGAATTCGGCGTAAGCGCAAAAGATAGTGATGGCGACGTTTCCAATGCGGTTATCACGGTTAATGTCTTGGACGATGGTCCGGTTGTATACAGTAAGTTTGCTGCTGTTGATGAAACAGACCTAGAGAACGGACCTATTGGTTATACAAAGACTCTTAACTTTGACTTTGGTGAAGATGGAGCAGGTTCTATTGATCCTACAGGTAACTTTGTTGCTAAGTTCCAAGTTGGCGGTCCTGATGTTCAGCTTACTTCCGGTGGGGCAGCGATTGATGTTGCGTTAAGCGCGGATGGCTATATCGGTACAGCAGGTGGGGAGACAATATTTACCCTTACACTGGATAGCTTAACAGGTGAGTACACATATACTCAGTTCAAGACAATTGATCATCCTGATGAAACCAATCATGACGATGTTATTTGGTTGAAGTTCGAAGTTGAGGTTACGGATGCTGATGGTGATACTGCGACTGCGGTTATTGG
>JBOEGH010000004.1:0-282138 GCA_050633325.1 Alphaproteobacteria bacterium | reverse complement strand
ATCCTTCCTGGGGAGCCATTTTTCTTCACGAAATATAAAAATTTCTAAATACATATAATCAAAACATATGCAAAACTATTAATCATTCTAAGAATGATACGGATAAAGTATATGAGCTAATCTTCAAACAATAGTTTTACCTTAGTTTTTTCCTGCATTTGGTACGCGCAAGCCCCTTAAGATAAGATTTTGAATTCTTATCAATAACTGCATTTGGTTTTTTCAGGTAACCTGAAAGCTGCTTTTCCCATTCATCAGAATAACACTTACAAAAACGTTCATCCCCGAATTCCACCTTTCCCTTCTTAAAAGCTGGGCTTTGCATACATGTTCTATATTCATGATCACTAGACTTTGCTACCTCAGTACATGCATTAATAACATATACCGCTATCATTTCCGGGCCTTCAATTGGAACACCCCACGCCTTCTCCAGCTCAACTTTCTTTGGATAATATTTGTCGACTATACAATCACAATTGTATGAACCTCTTTTATTAAGTTTTTCCTGACAGTATTGACGAGCGCCATCAAGGTCTGCAGCCTTTACATGCAGTGGAAATACTGTAACCGTTACCATTGTTAACAATGTATTTATAAGTAAACGCATAGAACTCCTTCACATTTCCTTCTCTGTCCAACTAATATCTAAATCCCCAAGAGCATCTAAATACTCTTCTTTTGTAATAATTCCGACGCATGGTGTTGCGCCCCTCTTCTCGATTTCATTATTAACTAATTTCTTGGTTAACAAAATTGCTGGCATGCAGGGTATAAATGGCCCGTCACCATTCCGAGCTATTAACTCAAACCGTATGACTTTATTCTTCCCCCTATTATCCTTACCTGCCAAATCCATGTGAAAGCCACTATTTGCACTGCCGAGCCAATCAAAAATGAAAGATAACCTTAGTAAAAGCGGCGCTAGCGGTTCCAAGCTTCTAATCAATCCAACACGTACCAACCACGACAAAGCCCATAGCGTTATATGAATAAAGGGAATCTCTAATCCAGCGTAGAACCTAACAGTTTTAAGTTCAGGGTACATTTTAGGGAACAGCCCCAAATCAGGAACATTACAATTTCCTAGCAGCCTCCACCCTAGGCCGGAATATTTCCGTGCACGCACCCCCTGCCAACCGTAAATGTCATGCCTCTCACCATTAACAAGGGTTTTAAATGGCTTTCCAGTATAACTTAATATCGCAGCAGTAGTCGCAATACCGCGTGTTGTCTTTTGGGCTGTAGTTATACCGTAATCAAGACTTTCTAATTCCTCAAATTTACCTATATAATGATCAACCAAAGCTGATGTAAGGCAAGGAACAGAGCTAGCCCCGCTAACGAGTAGCGTACCAAACTGCTTGGCTTTCTGGTCAAGACTATCAATTTCTGAAACAAACTCCCGCCCATCAGCTAAATCAATATAATGAGCACCACATTTAATACAGGATTCAGCAACATCATAACCTTGCGATTGAAATGGCCCGGATGTATGGATGACAATATCAGGCTTGATTTCTTGAAGTCGCGTTTCAAGGTTATCATGAATATCAATTACAGCAGCTTCCGCGCCAACCTCTTTCGCAAGAGATTGAGCCTTACTTAAAGAGCGCCCTGCTATAACAAGGTATATATTATCTTCCTTCGCCAAGTTTCGTGAAATAAAACTGCCGAAGTTTCCATATCCACCAATGATAAGAACACGTTTCAATTGACCACCTCAAAACGTCCTTTGTAACCATATATATTGCCCCACCAAGGGTGAGTAATACTGACTTCCATATCGAAAGTGTTGTCATCAACGGGGTATTCCACCGCATTTCCCGCCCCCATTATCATTGTTAGTGGCAATGGAATAATATGGCCGAAAATCTGAATAGCATAGCCCTTATGAGACAAAGTGATCTTTTCCCCATCCCATGAATATTGCATTTTCCACCCAAGCCCAAATCTCATGATTTCAATAACCTCATTATCTTTCAGCTGAATCATTCGAGAATGAAAAACATAAGGTTTGCGATTTGAAAAATTAAAACTCCTGTTGAAATGAAATGATTTCGAATTTAAGTCGCTCTCAAAGCGAACGGTCACAGGAACATTGTTCTCGTTGAATGTTGGAATCTGCCCTAACGACCTCATCAATGGCGATAGCCACAGTAAAGGCGGCTTGCAAAAAACATCCAATGTTCCCTGTACAGTCGTCACATCACATGAATACGGATGGTTTGCGTAGTGCTTTTTCATGACCGATGGCAAGTCATCCCAGTCATTACCAAAGATAGATTTAAATATTGTCTCGTTTTTGAGATTAAGGTTATCAATACGCCCGACCTTCCTTCGGCGAAGTAACCAATTACGCGCGCCCCTCATCCAAGGGTATATCAGCCGTGAAAGAATATCTGACCAAAACAGACATTTAGAGACGCACATAAGAATGTTCTTAGATTCCCCATATTTTGCCATAAACTTTAACGCATCTTTTCCGTGATAAAACCGGTCATTAGCATAAACCACCATACCGTCATCAAGATCTAATCCACGCCTATTGATCTCGTTAATCAATGGATCACCGTTGGCCTCTCTAGCATTAAGCACAGATAGAGAACCTAATTCCTGTTTTATATGTAACGCTTCTGCGGCACGGCTACATACAGGACAATCTCCATCATATACAAACCAGACGCCACTCTTTTCCTTTATATCGCTCATACAGGTTTAGCCACCATGAGATAAAACACTACAACCAGACCTAAGAAAGCTGGCCAGCCTAGAAGAAACCATATTTTAAATAGCTTATTATATCTATCTGGTAATTCAGTGCCGTTTTCAAAAGCTTCTATGCACATTTTTTTGAGCTGTATTTGTATCCAGACCACCGGTATCCAACACAGCCCTGCGATGATATAAATAACATAAGTTGCCACCAACCAATAAGCAGCCCAATCAAAGCCCGCCATATAAATTAGTGCTACGCCCGATAAAGGTTGAGCCACAACGGCGGGAAATGTAAATAGATAGTCTGCAAGAACTGTATTTCTTGATGCATATAGCTTTTCTTGAATGTTATCGGTAAACCAAGACCGAAACATAAAGAAGGCAATACCAATACCCGTGCCAAAGACTATTGTTGAGCTGATAATGTGGAATGTTTTTACTGCGGTATATAAATCCATGAAGTCCATAATTATCAATTACATTACGTAGCCAAGGTCAGACAAATAGTGAGCTACCTCACAATATCTCAACCTCTGCAACCCTACACACAGACGGGCCTGAGGTTGACGCCTGAATCTTCTTTAAACGTACTTTAGTTCCGGAAATAAGTGATTTATCAAACGCGTTATCAATATTCAAAATCACAGAACTCTTGCAAGTTTCCCTCCAATAAACATTGTCTATACCTTGTACATCAGTAAAGTGCCTAACATGGTTTATTTGTCGCACAGGGCGCATTTTAATAATAGAAACCGTAACATCAGGCAACCATTTGTAACCTTCTAACAGCTCTCCCTTCTTCCAACCATTAACTAAGGAGTCTGTTTTTTCCATCAATGTCGCGTGAAAAGAATTACAACTTTTATATAAATTTTTAAATTTTACTGATGAATAATTTTTATTACCTTCAGATAGCGCTTTCTTACACATAACAAGGCATTGTTTATTGCTTTTCTTTAAACAATCTTGCGCCTTATTTCTAATGCTAATAAGAACCTCATCACGATCACCATCCATAGCAAAAGAGGAAATAGGAAAACCAAAAGAAAACGATAATAACACCGATAACATCAATACTAATTTACTTACCCTCACAACTAACCTTCCTTTTATTATTCTCATAAACTAATCAGCTTATAGCACAATTAATCTTCTCAGCCCAAGGTATCATTACAAATATCGGCACATCACTGGTGACAAGCTTTTCTTGCAAGGAAATAAGTTGTCATGTAATAATCTATTGCATAATAAATAAAGAAATACGGGTTAAATGACAGATAATAATAAAACAGAGCAACCGACTCTTGCCGATAACTTCAACGCGGCTAACAGCGCGCTTATTATTGACGCTAATTTTGCTAATAAAAAAGTAGCAATAGGTGAGATTTTTATTCTTGAAAACAATCGCATAGAGCCATCAAGTGAAGATAAAGCGCAACGTTTTGGCATGTCACCTGAAATGCTTGCTGAAATGCCTGAAGCCGCAGCGCAAAGCGTGAAGGAATCATTTATTGAATCTCAAACAGAGAGGTTTAGTGATGCGCGTGACCGTACCATCGTTACATATGAGAACTACCTGAAAGATGCGGATCATGCACTAATTGAAGTTAGAGATATTGCTCTATCCAGTTTAGAGGTTGAGCTAAGCCTTGTGCAAGATGGGTCTCTTTCAAAAAATGTCCATAACAAGATATCTGAAGGCGCATCAGCAGAAGTAGCTCTGGACGAAGCATATGAAGAAACAATCAACCAATTTAGAGCTATGGACAACCCTTACTTCCAAAAAACGGTCGTAGAACTCGAACAACATCGCGCAACAATGCAACACCACCTTCATCCTGATAAAAGCTTGGCAACTTTAAATGATATAAAAGAAGGAACATTATTGGTATCACCAACATTTCCATTACACGCCCTGTCTTCTTTCCGTGAAAATGAAACAGGACAAACATTAGTAAACGGAACAATAACTGATGCTGGAAGCTTGGAAAGCCACGGTGCGATATTAATTACCGGCATGGGAATACCTTATGCGCGTGTAAATAATTCTGATATGGATCGCATGAAAAATGGTGACAAAGCTATAATGGATGGCGCAAGCGGACAATTACTTTTGCACCCTAACAAAGAAACTATTGAGCTGTTTGAGCAAAGAGTAGATACGCAAAATAACCAATCAGATGTTTTAGTTAAAAAATCAGCAAAGAAGAAAACCGCAACCACGGCAGATGGTGAAAAAATAAATATTCATGCGAACTTTGCGATTTCAGATGAATCCCATGACTTAAAAAAATCTAATCCGGTTGGCATCGGCCTCTATCGGACTGAAATAGCAGCAACAATGCGTGAGAACCAAATTGATGCCGAAACGTGGAAAAGCATTTTCAAGCACAATATGAGTGCATCAGCATCCAATGATACAGGTTATATTGGCACAACAATCAGAACTCTGGACTTTGCCGGTGATAAAAGTGATCTCCCCAAAGAGGAGCGCGAAGAACTGCAACAACGCATGACAAAAGAACAAATGCGTGGATTACTACTTTTACAACAAGACTTGTCTGAGGAAGGACAAGCCAAGAAACTAAAAGTCATGGTGCCAACAGTATCCTCCACCGAAGATATGCAGTCAATGCAAGCCATGATGAATGGTGAGGCAGAAGATATGGGCATCAACCCCATAAAGTTAGGATGTATGGTTGAAGTACCATCCCTAATTACGGAATTGGATAAATTAGATGTATCATTCATGTCTGTTGGTTCTAATGATTTAATACACGATCTTCTGGGTATCGATAGATACGATTCAGAAAGTATTAAGAAGTATGATCCAACAAATCCTGCAGTTTTAAAAGCATTAGATCAAGTTCATCTGGTCGCAGAAGAACGCAATATACCATTCAGCATTTGCGGAAACATGGCATCTGACCCTAAATATACTGCATTATTAATAGGTGCAGGATTTACGAATATGTCTGCCAAGATTGACAGTGTTCCAATTGTTAAAGAAATGGTTTCCAGAATTGATACAGAAGAAGCACGCAATTTATTTAATACGATAAAAGACATCGACACACGTGCAGAGCGTGAAATAGTTCTAGAAGAATTTAATGAAACCTTAGGCCTTGATGCTAATGGTAAGTTAAATATGCAAAATGGTACAAACAATAACGAGCACACAATATCCAGAGATCACGAGTAGGAATTAAAGATACTACTCCAATATTTTAATTACATATTATTAAGCCCATGGAAAAAAGAGAGGAAATCAACCTCCTCTCTAATATATAATAAGCTATGCAAACTTCTTCATAAAGTCGCTAACATCATTTTGTAATGTATGAACACGATTTGAAATGTCAGACGCCGCAGTTTGCACTTGACTTGCCCCCATACTAGAAGATTGAGCCCCCTCAGAAACTCCATGTATAGTGTCGGCCACAATCTTCACACCATCAACCGCAGATGACGCATTACTGGAAATTTCATTAACCACGTTCAATTGCTCTTGAATAGTTTGAGAGATAGCCAGCGACGTTTTATCGATATCCCTGATAGTATTACCGATGTTACTTACGGCCTCCGCAGAATTCTGCGTAGCCCTTTGTATCTGAGTAATCTGCTCAACAATCTCTTCTGTAGCAGAAGCCGTCTCTGAGGCAAGATTTTTCACCTCACTAGCAACAACAGCAAACCCCTTACCTGCATCCCCTGCTCTGGCAGCTTCAATAGTGGCATTAAGAGCAAGAAGGTTAGTTTGCTCAGCAATATCACTAATTAGGTTTGCGACTTCGCCAATTTTTTCAGATGCATTAATAAGGGTATTAATGGTTTTCTCGGCTGAATCAGCCTCAGTAACCGCGGATTTAGCCGTATCAGCAGAGCGAGACACCTGATCACTGACCTCAACAATAGACGCAGAAAACTCCTCCGTTGCTGCAGCAACAGTGGTAACATTTGCGGACGCTGTACCTGCCGCATCGGCAACAGTAGAAGACTGCACACTTGTTTCTTCTGATGTAGCACTCATTTCAGATGCACTTGCCTCAAGCTGAGTTGTTGTGGAAGACAGAGCTTCAACTAGATGCATAATCTTGCCCCCCATTTCACCCGCTTGCGTTGAAAACTCAGTAGTCTTCGTCTCCATGCTCTCCAAACCATTATTTATAATCTCTGAATATACCCGCAAGTTACCGACTATACCTGTCAGATTAATTTTACGATAATAATCACCACGAGCGGCAAATTCTAGTGAGGCTGCCGCCTCCCTTGCAAAAGACTCAACGAAATCCAACAAATTATTTATGTTATGGTACATTTCACCAACCGCACCACCTTCATTTATATTAAGAATACGAGCGTTAAAATCACCACTAGCAGCCTTGCTTGCAACATCATTTGCCTTTTGAATTAACGATGAAATTTTTTGCAACTCCAAAAATGCCAAAACCATAGTAACAGATATAGCAGCACCTAAAACGGCCAATGTCATATTTGCCTGCCCCCAAAGAGCCAACGTGGAAACTACCGCACCAACCAGTGATACAAGTGTAAAAAATTTAAGCTTAGAGATTGTGGATAAATTCATCATAGCTAACCCCTTTCTCTTTAAGTAAATTGTCTATTGCATTCATAGAAGCAGCCAACGCCTCTTTAGGAGAACCTGAATGGCTCTTTTCAAGTTGAAGTAAATCTGCATACAACTTTTTAATGGTTGGCATAACACGGCTTTCAGGAACTCGACGGCTTGAGTGATAACCTAACACTGATTTGTTTTTATCTAATATTGGGGTAACATGCGCCAAAACCCAGTAGTGATCACCGTTTTTTGCCATATTCATAACATAGGCAAATATCTCTTTTTCTTGAGAAATTGTCTTCCATAACAGTTCGAAAATACATCTGGGCATATCAGGGTGACGTATCATATTATGCGGCTGCCCCAAGACCTCATCCTCTTTATAACCTGCTATATCGAGGAAAAGACGATTAGTATATGTAAGTATACCTTTGGTGTCTGTCTTCGATACAATTATTTGGTCTTCATCAAATGTTCGCTCCACTCCCGTAGGAGATATAGTTGGTCGCGCCATACTGTACCTTTCTTAATTTATATTCTCTAACGCATAAAGATTACATAGACACTTTATGCATTTTAGATTTTCAAATAGATTATGTAGCTAGTTTACGCAGAACTGTAGAAGGGAGATAAGAACTAGTTAAGAAACCATTCAAACCCACCCATTAATAAAACTATAAAATGCATTAAATTACTAGTTAAATTTAGCATCTTCATCAATATATATATAATTTCGACCGAGTACACACGCACAAAAACCACGCAGAACACTGATTTAACTAAGAAAAAACAAGTAAAAAATAATTTTAAACGACACCCTAACCATACAATCATACTAATAGGTCAGTCAAAGCAGCTCGAAACATGATTAACTTATAGATGGCAAAGTCTATATACCAAAGAATATTATAAGTATTAAAATTAAACATTCTAATAAACCCACATTGTATAAACGCCTATTAGCATTTGTCTTCAGAAATGGTTTTGGAAATTTTGAAAGCGTCACGATGACTTCATTCTCAACTTCACAGAACATCTAGCCGTATTCATTCAAAAACTTTGTTGTCTACGGGGTACCTTGCCATACATGATAATTTTAGATTCCGAAAAGTAAACTTCCGCACGTGCAAGATTAGGGGATTTGCCCCACACAATGGCGCTCCATTATCTCTTAGTATATCTTACTTTAAGGTGAGCGAGTTAAAGTTGGGCAGCTAAATAGAGATATATCAAACGCATTATTTAAAGTTTTTAAGGACTAGAATAAGACTTTAAAGATAACATAAAAACAATATTAGATTTTAACCATCATTTATCTGGCAAAAAACACCTTGTTCCCATACATTCAAATCAGCGGATAATATTTTGAGCTGCTAGGCGTATTTATTACTATAGATACATTTGGCTCTTTGGGGTTACCCCAAGGTTTTTGCTAATATACTCACTCATCATGTGGACGCCCTAGCATTTCATGCTAATCAGTCCACACCTTAACATGTTTGGTCAAAATATTATCCGCAGCTACCGAACGGTAAAAACATAGAGTGAAATGTGAACAAAAAAACATATGTCAAATTATTAGCAGCATCAATTGCATGCGGAATCTGGGATATAAAAGCCATAGAAAACCGTATAAAATATGCGGTAGAAACTGATAAGCTAGACGTAACATTAGTCGCCAAATCCCTACATCAAAAACTTAATCAAATTCGTTAACCCAACACAGAACAAGTTAAGAAGGCTCTATTAAATACACCATATTTCATGACATGGCTTAGCGCTAAAACAAAGCCACCCAAATTCATTAAAGTAAATCTTGATCCCTCCGAGATGCACAATAAAAATGCGCCATATATAAGCGGCAAATTACCGCAATTGTCGACATATCAGGAACTGGCGTTATGGCTAAATCTAACACAAAGTGATCTTGCTTGGTTTGCAGACATAAAAAACTGGCAAGCCAAAACAGTAGAACCCAAATTACAACATTATAATTACCAGTGGCTTACACGCCCTCGTAAAACACCGCGCTTATTAGAAACTCCAAAACCATGCATGAAATCAATTCAGCGGCAGATACTACGCCAAATACTTGATAAAGTAACGCCTCATGATGCTGTACACGGTTTCAGAAAAGGACGCTCTTGCATAACGCATGCACAACAACATACACAAAAAGAAGCGTTGCTGCGTATGGACATTCGGGATTTCTTTACATCAATAACGCAAAACCGTATATATGGATTATTCTATAGTCTGGGGTACCCAAAGCACATATCTTCTACCCTAGGCGCTTTATGCACAAATACACCAAACCCTGACATGCTAGGTGATGTTTACCATACCCTTTCTTGGAAAAAACAAAAATTAATCACTCAACCACACTTACCGCAAGGCGCTCCAACCTCACCCGCACTCGCAAACTTGTGTTGCTGGAAACTAGACAAGCGTTTAGAAGGATTAGCGCAAAAATCCAATATCACTTATTCACGGTATGCCGATGACATGGCCTTTTCAGGAGGCAAAAACTTATATAAAAGTAACATGTACTTTCGCAAAACAATTGAACAAATTGTCGATGAGGAAGGTTTTCTAATTAACCACACCAAAACCTTCACAAAGACAAAGTCACAGCAACAGTCATTGGTCGGCATTGTGGTAAATGAGCACCCCAATATATCACGAAGAGAGTACGATAAAATAAAGGCAATATTGCATAACTGCAAAACCCATGGCTTTGACGGCCAAAATCAAGATCAGCACAATAACTTTCAAGAGTTTTTAAGGGGAAAAATTGCGTATATAAATTCAATCAACCCACCAAAAGGAGAAAAGCTGCAAAACATATATCAAAAAATACAGTGGTAATAATGTCTGGATATACGCAGCATATATTCAGATTGAATGAATTATACTTATCCAAACACAAAATACGAATTTCAAATAATGATAGAATAGAAGATTTTGTAAAATGGTGCGCCCGAAGAGATTCGAACTCCTGACCCCTTGATTCGTAGTCAAGTACTCTATCCAGCTGAGCTACGGGCGCACACTCATTAAAAATGATGTCGGAACATACTCCACCTAATTTTATTGTTCAAGTGCTTTATTAAAAAAATTTGTAAAATTGACAGATTTTTTTTGATAAACTAATATCAATATAACAGGATCAAAAAGATCCACTGATATGGGGTTGAGTAAATTATGAGTTCTGATGGCACTAAAGACATTGATGTATCGTACCAGATATTCAAGTTCAATGATGGTCAAAGAGATGTATCACTCACACTCACAAACATAAATAATGATGAAGAACTGCTATCTAAATTTTCCGAATTTTTGGATCAGTTACACGCAAATGGTGGCTATATACCACAAGGGTCATTTAAATCATTGCTCAAAGACATAGAGTGTGAATGTTTTGATGAAAGAGAGGAAGAAGATAAGCTTGGTATTCCTGTCATTAATTCCAAAAATATCGCAAACCTTAATGCAGCCTACACTTCATTTACTGATTATTTAGAAGGAAAAGGCTTAACTCTATCGGAAGAAACTAAATCCGCGATTGATATAATTCTAACGCCGGAGCCTAAACCCGAAACAAAACCTAAAACACAAAAGAAAAAACAGGCTGAAGAAAAGCAAGACCAAGCATCGGTCCCAATTGCTGCACACAAGACTTCTGACTGGGATGAAAAGAAAGCAGTAAAGCTAGTTAAACAAGCTGCTATGCATTATTATGAGGGAACGCTTGAAAGTATAAAAGCCACAGGATTAGAAGGCATATCAAATGTTCCCACATGGTATATTGCCGCAACAAACTTCACCCCCGAAATGGGTAAAGCAGCAGGAGCAGGAGCTGCTCTAACCACTGCAATCGCAGCAGAAGCAGGAATTACATTTAAAAAATTTAACCAAGTACTTTCTCACATTGAAGAGTTTGAAGACAACCGCCAAGATCCACTTAAAAAGAGCGATGCCCTAAAAATATTAGAGCAAAGAACACACGAAGCTGGACTTCTATATGAGGGTATTGGTGACCATGACCTAAAAGAATATCCGGCAGAAAAATTCAAAAACATTATAACTGCAAGACGTCTATTAACAAAGAAGGGTGAGCTAAAAGAAAGCATCGACGATGTTTGCCGATATCTTTATTTAAACCCGCAAAAATCTTTACTTACATTCGGCAAGAAGACCCCTCCCCTTGTTGCGAATGCCGTTCTTGCATTAACCAGAGCCACGATAAGCATACCTTTGCAAACGGTAAAAGATGTTAGCACAAACATGTTCACACCAAAGCATTGGAAAAACATTGGATCTGGCGCAAAAACCGTTCCTAAAATGCTGAAAAATTTTAGGATTTTTTCTAATGCTTCCAGACATAAGGTAAAGCAAAAGTCCCATTTTACTGATGCTGCCGAGGGGCGCATAGGAAAAGATCATGATCTTCACGGTCACATACCGCCAGAATTCATAAAAGAGGTTCACGAAACCAACAAAGCTCTATCTAGCAACATATTACAGCAAAAAGTAGAAGCAGTAAAATTTGGTACGGAAGCCCTGTTCATCAAAGAACATGCAATGACTGTCCTAAACACATTTGATGAAAAAACACTAGAAGGTCTTGCATCGGGTGAACCAACACCAAAAGATATTAGCTTTGCAATAAGTGCATTCTCTGTATTTGCTGTATGGGGACCCTTCTCTCATATGGGTAAAAAATTAACTGAGCTGTTTAACGTAGGAACCAGCGCGAGAAGTCAACAAGCACAGCAATATACCAAGTTGGACAATTTCCACGAGGAAATGTTATCTGCGCAAAGGGAAAGGCAAAATTCAGATATTGATCATGACGATACTGACACACCAAATAAGAAAAACAATCCAAACAATGATCATGATGGTTTAAGCTAGGACAACTCTTCAATCATCGAATCAATGCCCTTCTCTATCAATTCATAAGTATTTTGAAAATCTTCCAGACCACCATAATAAGGGTCAGGAACGTCCATTCCCTGATGGTCTGAATGGTAATCAAGCAATAACTTGATTTTGTTAATATCCTCCGAAGAAGATGACAATGCCCTCATCTCTCTAACGTGCCCCTTATCCATGGCTATCAGATAGTCAAAATCTCTAAAATCACTTAATTCAAATTTTCTTGAGTAAATCCCAGACATATCAACGTTATATTTTTGTGCTATATCAATGGATCTATAATCTGGCTTTTCCTCTACATGATAACCATGCGTCCCTGCAGAATCATACTTAAACGGTAATCTGTTGGAATTTACACGTTCCCTAAAAACAGCTTCAGCAGTGGGTGATCTGCATATATTACCAGTACAAACAAAAAGGAATGATTTCACAGCGCATTCTTTCAAAATAAATTATATGATGCATAACAATAATTAAATTACATACATAATGACAAGCACCAATAACATTAAATATCTTGACCATCGCGTGTTACTGATTAGGATAGAATAACTAAGAATTTATACATTGTGAAATTGGTAAAATTTATGATCGAGTCCTCTGCTATTGCAGTACCAAACCATGACTATTTAAGTGCATACGTACGTCTTGCAAAAACAGCGGACGAAGTTGAGGAAGCTCAAAGGCTTCGTTACCAAGTATTTTACGAAGAGTACGGCGCAAAACCTAATGCAGAAATGAAAGCACAAAAGAGAGATTTTGATGGTTTTGATGAGATTACCGACCACCTGATTGTGCTTACTAAAAACGTGAACACAAACGAAGAGCAAATTGTCGGAACTTACAGGCTTCTTCGTCAAAACATTGCTCAAGATTACGGACACTTTTACTCTGACAATGAATATAACCTTGATAAGCTGGTTAAAAGTGATCAATTTTTATTAGAGCTTGGCAGGTCATGTGTTTTAGCTGAGTACAGAACCAAGCCAATTCTTAACCTTTTGTGGCAAGGAATCGCCAGTTACATAACAGAATACAACATAGATTTGCTTTTCGGATGTGCTAGTTTTCAAGGAAACAATGTAGACGAAATAGCAACACAACTATCATATTTACATCATTTTCATTCCACCCCGAAAAACATCAGCCCCGTGGCACTAAAAGAACATTATGTAGACATGAACATACACGAAAAAGAAACTATAAACGAACGTAGGGCATTCGCATCACTACCCCCTTTAATTAAAGGTTACCTTAGGCTTGGTGCGACCATTGGCGAGGGTGCGGTTATAGACCATCAGTTCAACACCATTGACGTATGCATAGTCGTACAAACCAGCCTAATGACAGACCGCTATCGTAAATACTATGAACGCAAAATCCAAAAAGCGATGCCCGGTCAAAAATAATAAATCCAAAGAAAACAAAACATGAAAACCGTTAAGGCTACATACAAATTCATCCTGTTTGCGCTATTCACGATTCCCATAGTTATTATACAAATTGTATTAATGCAATTTCACAAAGGTAAATATGCGTACATCTTGCCCTGTATTTGGCAAAAAACCACATGCAAGATATTCTCTATAACTGTAGAAGTGTCGGGAACTCCTCACGATAAGGGACAGACATTATATGTAGGAAACCACATTTCATACCTTGATATACCTGTAATAGGCAGCATTCTAAAATCATCATTTGTTGCAAAAAAAGATGTATCTTCATGGCCTGTATTTGGCTTTTTATCCAAATTACAACAGACCGCATTCATTAGCCGTGATAGAGAGGATGCGAACAAAGGAAAACAAACCCTAAACTCCATGCTTCATGATGGCAAGTCACTGATAATTTTTGCAGAAGGAACATCCACAGACGGACGTGAAGTTCTCCCCTTTAAATCCAGCTTGTTTTCAATTGCATTCCAAGATGATCTGCCTGACATATATGTTCAGCCGATAACATTAAGCATGAAGACAGTAGATAACAAAGAAATAACAACACAAGATGATCGTGATTTATATTCATGGCATCGTGACATGGACACACCACTAGGGCCACATTTATGGCGCTTTGCACAAAGTGGTGGCGCGGTTATTTCACTAAAATTTCATACTGAAATAAAGGCACAAGATTTTTCAAACAGAAAAACACTTGCCAAAGCATGTCATAACACCGTATCCATTGGACTTAATAAGTAACTAGATTCATATTAAAAGGACTTAAAAATGAGCTTTACCCCAGAAGAAATGTCACAATTAAAATCACACCTAGAGCGCACATTCAAATGTAGTGGCATTACAGTAATAAAACGGGAAAAGGCAGAAGATTCTATCGAAGTAATGATGAATGGTGAATTTATCGGTGTTATTTACAAAATAATCGATGAAGGTGAAACATCATATGATTTCAACATGGCCATTCTTGATATTGACTTAGTTTAATATATAATATCGCTAAGCCTTAAGAATGCACCCATAATCCATACAATCAATGTGGGGTTGTAATGATAAGAAACATACTAATATTAATATGTTTAGTAACTGCATCTAATACTCTTTCTAAGCATAGTTTTGCTTTGGAAGAGTTAAATTATGGCAAAAAAATAAGCTACTCCCTATCCTATAAAATAGACACATTTTTAAATGGAGAATACGGCAATTCTATATCAGATTACAATATATCAAGCATAGATTTGAACAATGACGGTATAGACGAACAGGTCTTAAAACAGAAACAATGCCATCTATCAAAAGGCAAGTGTACGTATTTAGTCATTGCAGAAAAAAAACAGGAAATATTAATATTATTCAAAATAAATGCTTATAATCTGGCTATTGGTAACATTGGCTCTAACGGAGTAAAAAACGTATTGGCCTTAACTAATAATGTAAATGATTATAATTTTGACATATATATGTGGTCGCCTGCACGAAAAATGTATATACTGAAAGCTGATTAAATAGAGGGTAAACAAAATATAGTGCTAAAAACTAACTGCACCAATATACATATTGCATTACTAAGCATGTTTTTCATGGTCTTAGTCCCTCATAACGCGCATGCTGCTTGCTCTGCCGGTATCCCTTGTACTGATTACGACATATATACAAATACCGACGCTGCCACGAATAATTCTTTAAACGGATTAAAAGACGGTAATGATGATGCTTGTGATGGTAACTTCATGAATCAAATTTATAGCCGCGCATTTATGGAGGCAAGCCGTGAAGTCATTATGTCCGAGCAACTTATTCACAAGCCGGACAGCGTTTTAGAATACACATGTTTTGATGAAGTAATTGACATGGCCGCACACCACGCTGGATTTTTTAGCGAAAGCCAAAAATGGGACAACATGACCATTGAAATATGGACTGGTGGTGAACATGGTGGTGAAAGTGGTGGCCGTGTTGACACCAGTACATGTAGTAGTACATGTCCGGATCACAGTAGAGACACAACAATAAATGACGGTTCCGGGAGCGGCTTACTGCCTGATCAAGACGATTGGTCAGTTTTTGAAACTGATAGATTAGATAACATACTCGCAGACTTTTTGATGGACAGTCTTCAGGATTACATTGACGATAATTTCGACCATACTTTCATGGGTGAAGCCAGTGCAATTGATAATAACCTTACAACAGGCAGTATTGGCGACTCTACATATAGCTGCTCACACATGTCTACTATATGGGCCATATCAAAATGTGTGGATTTTGGTGAAGATGACAGGTTTAGATCCTTTACACATCTTGTAGGTGCGAACGCAGGTGAAGGTGATCCGAGAACAATTCCAAGAGCTTGTTCCCCTGGTAACGAATCAGATGATTCTGTCGAAAGCGGATCAAGCCCCACAAAACTGGAAAACACATCTCCTGAAAATATCATGGAAAGTGGCGGAATAGATGACAAATGCCCTGCCGCAGGAACTCCTGTCTCTGGTGTTAACACAGGATTTTCAAATGATTTAATTAGACTTGCAAACAACTGTGATGACGGCGCAAATCTTAATGCTTATTCCGTATTTGATACAATGGATACTCATACAGATTTAATTAAAGCCGCAGGCACTTATGTTCCAGGCACAGGAAGCAGTACAGGGGTTATTACTTGTTCAGAACCTCTACCAACAGGTATTCCTGTTATCACATATAATATTTCAGGAAGCCATAATAGTACTACTGGTGTTATCATAGCGAGAACATATCAAATACATTATGACCATATCTGCCCAAACCCTGGATGTGAATATAGGCCGCTCAAAGCCCCTTACATATTAGGTGCACCATTACCTAGTCCAGACCCACTAACCGGGGCATGTTTTGCCCCACCATAAAATGACATTTGCCTAAACATATAAAATTTGATTACAATATAGAGTAGAAACAAGGAATTTAAGGTGATAGAAATGAATATTAGATCAGTATATAAAGCAAGCTTAAGGTTATCGCTGCTATTTACGCTTTTCATTTCAATAATTGTGCCATCTCAATCTCAAGCAGGTGTACCTGTGATACCTGATTCTCCTTGTGATGCATTATATTATGAGACACTATCCGCGCGTGCATGGCTAGAAGCTCAAAGAGAGATAACACAAAATCAAAACCTTATACTAAAGCCTGATAGTGTGTTCGAATACACCTGTTTTGACACATTGGTTTGGGAATTGGCTGACCATGGCGATGAAATGCTTAGTGAGACCAACTTGTTTGGAACGCCACTAAGTTCAACTAGCTTAGACACAACATTACAAAACTTGGTTACATCATCATTAGCTGCATACCACTCTGCAAATTTTGGATATTACCCCGGTCTTCTTGGCGGTCACACAGCCGCACTAGCAATAAAGCACACACCTAGTGCCTCAATCGGTGGGGCATCATACAGCTGTGACATTATGGAACAAGTATGGCATGCGGCTAAATGTATTAACTTTGCCTCAAATTCTACGACAGAAGGCTTTTATACACTTGCAGAATATGCGGCAACATCTGCGTTAGATAAACGTACATTACCAAGCATATGTAGTCCAATACCTGCACAATGGGCAGCAAACTTAACGACCGCACTTACGACAGGCCCTTGGACCAACGATCCTGTTATAACCTATATTGATCAATTAACACCTCCTACATGTCCAACATCCGGAACATGTTCATGCTCATCAGGACAACCAGCACCAGTTGGAAGACCAATTCCAACCGGACTTCAGGTAAGAAGGTCAGCTGTGTCCGGTTCTGTTATGACAAGCTATGAAGAACATATATGTCTTCAACCAGGATGCCGATATCACCCAGGTGGCGTATTATATGGCACTACAAATGCTAGTGCCGGATGTTACGGACGATAATAATATTGTCTTAATTAATAATAAAGCACTGCAACATGTACATAGTTTACAGAATGTTGACAAAGTATAGTGGAGCAGTTCTGTCACTTATACTTTCCAAACGTATAAAAAAAAACAAAGAAGTGCCTGAGCGCATTATGGAGAGAAAAGGTATAACCGATCTCTCCAGACCTGACGGAGACGTTTTATGGATACATGCAGCAAGCGTTGGAGAGGCGCAATCGGCACTAATATTAATAAAAAAAATAACTAATTTTTCACCAGAAATAAATATACTAGTAACAACCGGCACAGTAACATCATCTGAACTAATGAATGATAGGTTACCCCTAAATGCAACACATCAGTTCTTTCCTCTCGATCACCCTAAATGGGTGAAAAGGTTCATAAACCATTGGCAACCATCCGCAGTATTATGGATGGAATCAGAACTTTGGCCAAACATGTTAAACGAGATAAAAATAAACAACATTCCCGCCATTTTGGTGAATGCGCATATGTCAGATGCTTCATTCTCATCGTGGAAAAAACTTCGACCACTTGCCAATAAATGCCTATCAACATTCACAAAGATACTTTGCCAAACCCCTAAAGATAAAGAATATTTCAACCATCTAGGGTCGAAAAAAGTAATTGTAGCGGACAACATAAAGTACTCTTCTGATCCACTTACCTATGAATCAGATGATTTTATAGACCTTAATGATGCAATCAATGGACGACCTGTTTGGGTTTTTGCCAGCACGCATGACGGTGAGGAATTACTTGCCTGCGAAACGCACAAAATGCTTAAGAAAAAACTTCCTAATCTACTAACAGTAATAGTTCCAAGACACCCGCAAAGACGATCAGATATTAAACACACACTTAGCGAGTGCAAAGTTAATATAGAATTCCGTAGTGATAAGAAAACCCTGCCCAGCTCAAATACCGATATTTATATTGCGGACACACTTGGAGAGTTGGGTCTTTTTTACTCCATAACACCAATCGCATGTATAGGAAGAAGCTTTAGCAAAGACGGTGGCGGTGGTCACAACCCGATAGAAGCAGCGCAACTGGAATGCGCAGTTCTGCACGGGCCCAATGTACAAAACTTGCAGGATATATTTGATGATATGAACACAAATAAAACTGCTTTAAAAATTGAAAACCCAGAAGATCTATACAAAAACCTTCTAAAACTACTAACCGATAAAAATTACACCGCGGAATTGCAAAAAGCAGCATTAGAGCATTCAAACAAAAAAAACCATCTTATTGATAATGTAGTATATGAAATAACATCTACCTTTAAACATTTAGACTACCCAAAAGAAAGGGGTAGCAATGCCATTCAAGACACCTGAATTCTGGTATAGACCTGAAAAAAGTGAAAAACCGATAATAGAAACATTACTAACCCCTGTAAGTTACATATATAATATTGGCCACTATATAAACACGTCCTTGCAAAAACCAAAATCAATAAACATACCTGTAATCTGTATTGGAAATATCACTGCAGGAGGCAGTGGTAAAACTCCAACTATAATCGCTCTTCACAAATTGCTTGTAAAACAAAAGATATTTGAATCACCATGTTTTCTTTCTAGAGGATATGGCGGGTCAGAAAGTCAAACCAGACGCATAGAGGATCACGAAGGTGCAAACAAAGTTGGAGATGAACCCCTTTTACTCGCAAGTCATTCAAATACAATAATTTCTAAGAACCGTTATGACGGTGCATATTTAGCTCATGACCTTGGTTATGACTGCGTACTTATGGATGATGGCTTTCAAAACCAGACTTTGCATAAAGATATTTCTCTGGTTGTCATTGATGGAAACAATGGATTTGGTAATAAAAAGACAATACCTGCTGGACCATTAAGAGAGAAAATACCAAATGCATTAAAACGCACAAATGCAGTTATATTGATTGGAGAAGATAAAACAAACGTATCTTCAGTAATTCCCAATCACATACCAATATTCAGTGCATCGATACAGGCGTCAAACCTAACGCAAATTGACCAAACACAGCGATATATCGCATTCGCAGGTTTAGCACATCCGAAAAAATTCTTTAACACACTAAACAAACACAATATGAATGTTATCGAATTTCATGAGTTTGCAGATCATCACCCCTACTCTCAAAAAGATTTAGAATCCCTTTTAAGCAAAGCTGAACAAGAAGATTCACGCCTAATTACTACTGAAAAAGATTACCAACGTATACCCAATGATTTAAAAAACATGGTAGATATACTTTCCATCGAGATTGTATTTGAAGATGAAAAGATGGTTACTGAATTCTTGGTAGAGCGTTTGAAAGAAAATAAATGAAAAAATTAAGATATTTATTTGAAGCGATTATCCTCAACATACTTTTTGTATTTTTTAAAATATTGCCAGCCCACTATGCATCAAGTATCGGCGGTTTTATTGGTCGCACAATCGGGCCAAAGCTTGCAGCAAGCCGTAAAGCATTAAGAAACATACAACAAGCAATGCCAGAAACAACAGAAACAGAGCAAAGAAAAATTGTAAAAGGTATGTGGGACAATCTTGGTCGCGTAATTGCCGAATACCCTCACCTTGAAAGAATAAGTAAAGAATATACAGAAATAATAAATTTAGATGAGACCTCAACAGATAATAAAAGCATCAACAGTAATGCCAGTATTTTTATCGGAGCTCACCTCGCAAATTGGGAAGTAAACGGCGCAGCAACCTTAACACAATTAAAACAGCCAATAAACCTTACCTATAGAGCGCCGAATAATCCTTGGGTTGCTAAAATACTAGATAAATCAAGAACCCTTAACGGTCGCCTAACCGCATATCCCAAATCAATGGACAGCGGCAGGCTCATAATGAAATCAATTAAAAACTCTGAATCACTGGGCATATTGATTGATCAAAAATACAATGAAGGGCTAGAGGTAGATTTTTTCAACCTTCCGGCAATGACCAATCCGATATTTGTGCAACTATGCCAACGGTTCAAATGCCCGCTTATACCCGTACGTAATGAGAGGATAAAGGGTTGTAATTTCAGACTAACAACATACCCGCCTATAGAAACAATATCCCCTGACGGAACACCAAGACCAGTTATCGACGTAATAAACGATACACATAAATTACTAGAATCTTGGATAAAAGAACGCCCAGAGCAATGGATGTGGCTTCATAGACGTTGGAAGATAACGGTATAACTCGTCCCCAATTTTTACATATAGGACTTGTTACCTGTTTTGTAATCCTTCATAACGCGCTCTAAAATTACAGCAAGATTTTCAGACCCTAAATACCTTCCTGCATCAGACAGCATATGTCCCGCACAAATTCTTTCTAAAAACAGCAACGTACCTTCAGGAAGAGCATGAACTAACCCAAGCTCCTTACTCACGGAAATTGATTCCTCGCACGTAATATCGTAATCAACGGCGGCGGAATTCATTATATCTGCCTCATGCAATATCAAGCACATCAGGCATAATCTCTCGCGTTCAGCCAATAAACTAAGATCATCAGACAACATCAAAGATTCTTTGTCGTCCATTTCACTTGAACTGCCATAATGGAATTCATATGCGCGACGCATTTGACTAGCGGGACTAATAGGATCACCAAACGGTGAAACATCCGTGGTAGTTAACATTACAATAACATCATTCAAATCATCATCGCTAAGACCTGATTTCTTAAAATAAGGATATGCCAAATCATATGATCTACGCTCAATCTTTGCCATTTGGTACTTACGGTCAATAATATTACCATCACCCTTGTGCCCTAAATCATGAACAGCAGCAGCAGAAATTAGAAGAGATATCTGTCTCTTATCCAAATAATGTTTTTCCGCACCCCAAATATCATTATGCACTGAAATCATGCGGATCGTATGAAACACAACCTTTCGAAAATGAAAGTTATTATGATAATCCAATACATTAGGAACATCCGCCAAAGCAGCCGCCATCAGAACAGGAGTTATATAGGCCTCATCTTCCTCTAAAGAAAAATCAAAATATGTTAACGCCGCGGCAACAAGAGAAAAAATGGATATTGAGCTCTCATCACTTTTCCATTTCCTTAGTAATTCAACTGTCTTTTCCGTTTGATATTTAACATCTTTATTATCTGAAAAAATATATTCAATATCTTTGAATGCACAATTATATTGATCATCAAAGTTCTTTGAAATTTTATCAAAAGTACCTAATAAATCATCTTTACCTACCCATTCATCAGATGCTGGTATAGTATCGATGTTATCCTTAATATTATCAAAAAATTTCTGGAATATATTATACATTAGTGATATACAATTCTGAATTGTTCTTATAAACTGGGTAATATTTCGCATAAAAAATACCTAACGTCTATAAAAAAATAATAACACACCAACACATCCATTTACATTTGATTATCTACCAAGATTCATGCATAAATCTTGTTCCAAATATATTTGGTAATGATTTTTAAGGATGGAAAATATAATGTCACAAAATTGGACACCAGATAGCTGGAGAAGCAAGCCCGCACTTCAACTTCCTACATATACTGATAAAGATCTTCTATCTAAAACCGAAGAGGAGCTGAAGAACCTTCCCCCTCTTGTATTTGCAGGAGAAGCAAGAAACCTGCAACGCAGTCTTGCAGACGTAGCTAACGGCAATGGTTTCCTTTTACAAGGTGGCGATTGCGCTGAGAGCTTCGCAGAATTTAACGCAAATAAAATACGTGATACTTTCCGTGTGATTTTACAAATGTCGGTAATAATGACATATGCAGGATCAATGCCCATCGTTAAAGTTGGCCGCATGGCGGGACAATTTGCAAAACCAAGATCAAGCGACACCGAGACAAAGGGTGACGTTACACTGCCTAGCTATCGTGGCGACAACATTAACTCTCTAGATTTCACCGAAGAATCAAGAAACCCTGATCCACAAAGAATGGTTAAAGCATATCACCAAGCCGCATCCACGCTAAACCTGCTGCGCGCTTTTGCGACTGGCGGTTATGCAAACTTAAACAAAGTTCACCAATGGAATCTCGGATTTGTATCAGATAGCCCACTAGGCGAGAGATACCAAGATACTGCCAATCGTATTAATGATGCACTACGCTTTATGGATGCGTGTGGTATTACGCCTGAAAGCGTCCCTGCCTTAAAAGAAACTGACTTCTACACATCTCATGAAGCTTTACTCCTTCCATATGAAGAAGCCATGACACGCACAGACAGCCTTACAGGTGATTATTATGATACATCTGCACATATGTTGTGGATAGGCGCCAGAACACATCAATTAGATAACGCACAAGTGGAATATCTACGCGGTATTAAAAACCCTATTGGTTTGAAATGCTCGCCCGCGATTGAGCCTGATGAGCTTTTAAGCCTAATAGACAAGCTTAACCCTGATAATATTCCTGGTCGCTTAACACTTATTGCACGCATGGGACATAATAATGTTGAAAAGCATCTTACCCCTCTTATTCGCGCGGTTAAAAAAGAAGGTAAATCAGTTATATGGTCATCCGACCCAATGCATGGCAACACAATCACGTCATCATCAGGATATAAAACACGCCCATTTGATAACATTATGACAGAGGTAAGAGAGTTCTTTGCCGTTCACCGCGCAGAGGGTACACATCCGGGCGGTGTTCATATAGAAATGACAGGACAAAACGTAACAGAATGCGTTGGTGGCGCAGAAGAAATAAGCGATGAAGACTTGTCCAGTAGATATCACACACACTGTGACCCTCGCCTTAACGCTAACCAAGCTCTTGAAATGGCATTTTTAATCTCTGATGAATTGAAAAAATTGAGAGCAAATAACGACGCTTAATTTATGACAAGGCAAAACATCGGTCAAAATATGGCAAATGAACTTAGACTTACGCTAGCACAATTAAATCCGACTGTTGGTGACTTGGACGGCAATGCCAAGAGAATTATAGATGTTTGGAAAAAACATAAGGATGATTGCGATTTAGTAATTTTTCCTGAACTATTTTTATGCGGATATTCTCCGGAAGACTTGGTTCTAAATCACGCATTTATTAAACAAACCAAACACATAATTGACCACATATGCAAAGAAAGTAATAATTACTCGGCTGCCGCTTTGATCCCTACTATATGGCAAGAAAACGAAAATCTTTACAATGCTGCACTATTAATTGAGCAAGGCAAAATAACTAACGTTATAAAAAAACATAGCCTACCTAATTATGGTGTATTTGATGAACAAAGAGTATTCAATGCCGGCCCCATTCCAAAACCGATAGATTTTAGAGACAACAAAATCGGCATAATGATTTGCGAAGACCTCTGGAATGACGATATAGCCGTAAACTTAGAAAAGCATGGTGCTAAACTGCTTATATCTTTAAATGCCAGCCCCTATGATAACAGAAAAATAGAACAACGTAATTTAGTTTCAAGATCTGCCGTAGAAAGAACAAACCTCCCCCTTATCTATCTACACATGTTCGGCGCGCAGGACGAGTTGGTTTTTGACGGTCAATCATTCATTATGAACTCTGAACAAGAAAAGATATACACTTCACCCGCATATAAAGACGATGTATTTCAAGCAAAACTATTAAAATCAGGAAATATAGAAACACAGCGTAAGCCATACCCGTCCCCCTCAGAACAATCATTAATATATGACAGTCTCAAAACCGGTATAAAAGATTACGTTTATAAAAATGGGTTTAAACGCGCGTTAATTGGCTTATCTGGCGGAATAGACAGTGCCTTAACCGCTGCATTGGCTGTAGATGCTCTAGGAAATGAAAATGTACGCTGTATCATGCTACCATCTGAGTTTACCTCACAAGAAAGCTTAGACGACGCAAAAGAATGCGCAAAAATGCTGGGTGTTGAATATGATATAATACCAATCAAAGACGCAGTTAAAATATTTGAAAGAATCATACCAAACTTAAATGGCCTTGCGCATGAAAATACACAAAGCAGAATACGTGGAACTATCCTGATGGCAATGTCCAATGCAAGCGGAGAAATGCTTATTACCACTGGAAACAAATCCGAAATGGCGGTTGGATATTGCACATTATATGGCGACATGAATGGCGGATATAATGCGTTAAAAGATATATATAAAACAGATGTTTACGCACTTTCAAGCTGGCGCAATTCACAAAAAAACAAAATAATGCCACAGCGTATAATCACAAAATCTCCAACAGCAGAATTACGCGAAAATCAAACAGATCAAGACAGCTTGCCTCCATATGATCTGTTAGACGATATATTAAAATTATTAATTGAGTATGACGACATTGACTGGGGCAATGCACCAACTGACCTTATAAAAATGAGAGACAAATGTCTTGAACACCCTGAAACAGTTTCAAAAATTGCACGATTGCTAAAGAATTCTGAGTTTAAAAGATTTCAGTCAGCACCCGGAACCCGCATTACGTTTCGTGCATTTGGACGTGATCGCCGATACCCGATGACAAATCATTTTATAAATAATATTGAAAAAAATACATAACCCCGCTATTTAATTGGATATTATATGTAATTATCCATTTGAAAAAATCAGGCGTGAACCCGAAACCTATGATAAATACGTATAACATTCACGCAAGTGCGATAAAAATAATAAAGGAACTACTCAAATGAGTGTAAAAGTTAGATTTGCCCCCTCACCAACAGGAATGTTACATGTTGGAAATGCACGAACAGCGTTGATATCATGGCTGTTCACGCGTGAAAAAAATGGTCACTTCCTCCTACGCATTGATGACACTGATCAGGAAAGATCAAAGCAAGAATACGAAGAAGCCGTGGAGAGTGGTTTAAAATGGCTTGGTGTTGATTGGGACGACAAAACACGACAAAGAGATCGTGGCAGCATTTATGAAGCAAAGATAGAGCAGTTAAAGGCAGACGGGCGCCTATACCCATGCTATGAAACACCACAAGAGCTAGACCTTAAACGCAAAAGCCAACTATCTCGTAAATTACCACCAATATATGACAGAGAATCTTTAAACCTTAGTGATGAGAAACTTAAGGAATACAAAGAAGAAGGCCGTAAACCACATTGGCGCTTTAAACTCAATCATGCGCCAATTGAATGGAATGACAATGTGCGTGGTTCGGTAAAATTCAATGGAGCAGATTTATCAGACCCCGTTTTAATCCGTGAAGACGGCAGTCCGCTTTATCATATATGCTCAGTAATTGATGATATAGAGTATGGAATAACTCACGTTATCCGCGGTGAAGACCACGTTTCAAATACAGCATGCCATATACAAATGTTCGAAGCACTAGGAGCCACAGCACCAAATTTCGCTCACCTCCCCCTTCTTTCTGATAAAGAGGGTGCAAAACTGTCAAAACGCATAGGATCTCTTAGTTTGAAAGAGCTGCAAGATGATGGCTTGGAAGCCATGTCAGTTGTAAGTTTAATGGCTCGCCTTGGATCATCCGAACCAATTGAAGCATTTTCAAGAATTGACGATGTAATAAACAATTTTGATATTTCCAAGTTTTCACGTGGAACACCAAAATTCGATCCTGACGAGCTTGTCAGGCTAAATGGTAAAATACTACATGATCTAAGTTTCAGTTCAATAAACACACGCCTTAGCGAAATAGGCCTGGACAGCATGGATGAAGGGTTTTGGGATGCAGTAAAGCCTAATATAGAATTGCTATCAGATGTACAAGAATGGTGGCGCGTTGCAAAAGGTGACGTAACCCCAATTATAGAAGATCAAGAATTCATAGATGAGGCACTTGCCCTTCTCCCTGAAACACCTTGGGATGAAAAAACATGGATGCAATGGGCAAATGCAGTAAAAGAAAAGACTGGCAGAAAAGGTAAAAAACTGTTCATGCCTCTGCGCCAAGCAATTACAGGCATGGAACATGGCCCTGAGCTAGCAAATTTATTACTGTTGATTGGTTCAGAAAATGTTAAGGAACGTCTACAGCGCAATAAAAAAGCAGCTTAACACACCTTCAAACGTGATATAGCTGCTTTTAAAATTGCTTACTTATAATTTTTAATGTGACCTGTTTTTCAGTGAATACAGAAATTTCTCTAGCTTTTTAGCATCCGAACCACCAGATTGAGGCCATAAAATTTCCACAGTATTATAAAAAGCTTGTCGTCCTTCTGTGAATAAATGATCACATAAGAGAACCTTACGACGTGGCGTCAGCTCTGAAAACTCTTCAATAATATTGAATTCATTACTACCACCTTCGGCAATATCACGCAGTCCAGATTGCATCAGCATATATAAAGTCCCCATTCAAATTTTAGATACGCATTATTGTTTTTATTATTTACGTCCTAAAGTTATAGCATTTTACACACCCATAAGTAAAGTTACCTTGAATTTTCAATAAAAAACAATAGGATATGGCGAAAATGTAATAACAAACATATAAACACGGCAAAAAAGCATGCTTACAATAATACTTAATAATCCGCAAATGGGTGAAAATATAGGCGCAGCCGCCAGATCAATGTTAAATTTTGGCCTAGATGATTTACGGATTGTAAAACCAAGAGATGGCTGGCCAAGTGAAAGCGCACAAGCCACATCGTCAGGCGCATTAGATAAAATGCCCGAGGTCAAAATATTTAACACATTAAGCGACGCAATCTCCGACCTACATTTCACATTCGCAACAACTGTGCGCCCCAGAGACATGGTAAAGCCTTGCCACACACCCGAGCAAGCTATGATAGAAAGCATAAAAAGGATACAAAAGGGGCAAAATATAGGCATAGTATTTGGTGCGGAGCGTTCAGGGTTAAATAATCAAGATATAAGCAAATGTCAGGCAATTGTTACCGCACAAACAAACTCTGACTTTTCATCATTAAACCTATCCCAAGCAGTTCTATTAATGTCATATGAATGGATGCGCGCCCAAGATAATTATAATAGCACACATAATAATATAAAAAATGAAAGCGAACATCCTCCGGCAAAGCAAGGCGAGCTGAATGAATTCATAAAACGCTTGGAAAATGAACTGGAAGAACGTCGTTTCTTTCGGTCAGAAGATTTAAAGCCTACAATGATTACAAACATACAAAATATATTCACGCGCGCAGATATAAGCGATCAAGAACTACGTACGCTACACGGCGTTCTTTCCGCCTTACGTGGCAATAAAACAGACAACATATCTCCCAAATAAAAAGCCGCCCAAATTGAGCGACTTTTAAAATTATTATAAATAGAACAACTATTATCTTGAATAAAATTCGACGATAAGATTTGGTTCCATCTGTACCGGATATGGCACATCTTCTAGTGATGGAATACGCAAGAAAGTTGTTTTCAACGCTTTTAGGTCTACCTCAAGATATTCAGGCACTTCTCTCTCACCCGAATCAATTGATGTAATAACCATTGGAATTTTTTTCGATGCATCACGAACTTCAATCACATCACCTTCTTTAACTTGATAAGATGGGATGTTAACAACTTTACCATTTACTGTTACGTGCTTGTGATTAACAAACTGGCGCGCAGCAAATACTGTTGGAACGAATAATGAACGATAAACAACCGCGTCCAAACGACGCTCTAGCAAACCAATAAGGTTCATACCAGCATCACCTTTAAGGCGTGTAGCTTCTTTAAAGTAGCGACGGAATTGCTTTTCACCAATTGAACCGTAATAGCCTTTAAGCTTTTGCTTGGCAAATAACTGTAGACCGTAGTCAGTTGGCTTTGCACGACGTGCACCATGCATACCCGGACCGGTTTGGCGTTTGTTAAAAGGTGACTTTGGGCGACCCCAAATATTTGCGCCGATACGGCGATCTAATTTATGTTTAGATTGAACTCTTTTTCCACTCATGGTGATTTTCCTTTTTAAATTGTCCCGCTAGACCAGATCAGGTTTGAAATAAATTTCAACGGGGGAGATAACCTCCCCTCTTTCACAGGAATGCTGAGTTTTATATAGATTTAAGAAAAAATGTCAATTATTTCTTTCTGCTCTTGCATTTCATTTAAAGATAAGCGATAAACACCGTTATCCAAAGGGGGGCCAGTAGCTCAGTTGGTTAGAGCAATCCGCTCATAACGGATTGGTCGCTGGTTCAAGTCCGGCCTGGCCTACCACTTTGGTATCAAATTACTCTTCAAGCACAGCTTAATTTTATTGATTGATAACCAATCATACATTAGAATTACCATAACTTTACGGTAAAGGTTTTGAATGAGAACTCAATTAGACACATATGACCCCTCATCGATGGGACGACTAAACAGAGTTAGTGACAAATTAAGCAGTCTATACGCATCTAAGAACACTAGCGACGGATTAAGATCAACAAAAGACATCATGACTAATGAGTTCTTCAGAATGCGTCAAAAAGAACTAAGAGAAGAAGAACTTAACGCCACCCTATCCCAATTCAAAACAATAGAAGAATGCACAAAACATCATGAATCAGAATTAGGCGATGTTATATCAGACTTCATGGTTGAATATATAAATCATGGAGGAAATATAAGAGATGAGAGGATTCGTTTGGGAGAAGATCTTTACAATGCGGTTATGCAAGTAAACCCTGATAATGCCCAACCAAAACAGTTACCGGAAACAGTTAGAAGCCTTACAAAAATACAAAATGCAGGATCATTGGAAACAGCAAGAGATGTATACGACCAGTTTTGCGTACAATGTGAAACAATAGAGCAAGATTTCAAATCCGAAATGCGCGCATTAGAAGGCAAAGGAAACTATAACGTTACAACATTGAATGACGAATTAAGATCTTAAATTTTTATTGATCAAACTCTCTGTATGTTACCGCTGAACTGCCGCCGGATATAGCGTCAGCATCAGGAACTTCAAAAGGCCTACCACCCATGAAAACATGTTTCCTATTCTCGTCAGGGTCATAATCTTCGAATTGGTGGCCGTCAGAAACAGGAACAAACAGATTTGATGCAATATCTCTGGATCTGTCCTTAACATACTCATTTGCATTAGGCTGGCCTCTAAACAACTGAACATGACAAAGCTCTTTGACCACCTGCCCAAGAGGGATATTCTTTTCCACTTTAACGCTGTCTTTAAAGCTTTCACCCTTTGGATCATATTCAACACGCACAATGCCACCTTCAAATTGATCCGCATAAACCTCAGGAAGACGCATGCTCTCGTTAGTGCATAGCTTCGGTTGATATTGCGCATGTATAACTACTTTGCCATCAGGCTGAATATGCATTGCACGCATAACCCCATTTTGAAATGCATCAATACGTGTCGATTGATCCAACAACGCTGGTGTAGATGTAAAACCTCTTTGATGACCAAACAGCAAAAACGCGCGGAAATCCTCTGGACGTAGACCGTCCTCAACCTCAGTATGGTTATACATAAGCTTTGATTGATCTGCGTTCAGAAATGCAAAATCATCAGCAGAAAATCTATCCATATCCATCTTAGGCGCAATTTTTTCAGAGCTTAAGTTATTGCTGTTATGTATTTTAAAGAAGTCAGACGCATCCTCATCAAAAGAGTAATCCTCTATATTCACCCTTTTTCTGGCCTCTTTAACTTTATTGTATGTTTGTAAAAAACCATGCAGTCCACCGTCTGCCATTTTATGCATAACTGTATGCGCAAGAGTAAAACCAATAGCAGCAGTAAAACCTAAAGCAGGGTTTTTCGCAAATACCCCCGCAGAAACAGCAGCCGTAGGAAATACAGATTTTGCATTTTCATTAACGTAGTTTTGTAACCCTGCACGCCAACTCTTAAGTTTAAATCCTAAACCCTCTTCTGCGTATAGTGGCTTTTGATCCCATAAACGCGAGGAAACCTCAGACCAGTGACTATCTATTGTGTGACGCGCCTCTATATAGGTTTTATCTTTTGCAATTGATTTAGAAATTTTGGAAACACCTGCATTAAATAAGTCTCTATCAAAACTCATAGGAACAAAATGCCCGTCATGCCTTTTGGCCGAAGCATAAAACTTTACATTACAGTTCTCACTAACATCATTACCGTCTTTAGTTTGTGTACGGCTAACAAGATATGCCGCATAACCATTAGTAAACACCTCTGTAAACTTAACCTCATTTGCATCAACACCAACGACAGGTTCTTGCTTAAAACTAGCAGCAAACTGCCCAAAGTGTTTTTTCGCACGCTTACCTAATTCCAGGTCATAACTTTGCAGAGCTTCACGAAGCTTTAGCTTTACCCTATCAACATTACTGCCGTCCTCTTTGATTCTATATGCACCAATTATATAGCTTTTTGACAAACCGTCCTTCGTTGCTGATATACCCCCGTCATCTTCTCTCTCTCCACGAAGGTTAACCGCAGTCTTAGATGCTATAAGGCACAACGTATCTGTTTCTTTGTGGTATGCAACGCGCGCAGAACCACCATGCGGAGTGATATAAGTACCGTTATATATATCTTCATCTTGAACTTTTTCTGGTTCTTCTATGTCAGTACCTATATCATCTATAGAAACTTTTCCCATACACATCATGGGCGCTTCTAAAATGAATCGCGCCTTAACATCTTTTGCATGTTCAAGAAATTTATCGTGTAATCTCGCATTAAAGGCACTCATAGTTTCATCCCGCTAAAATTATGGCTATTAATTGCTTTATAATATTTATTCCAGTGTACAAACATTTTACATATTCTTCAATTGTTATTATGAGCTTTCAAACAAATAATCAATAATATATTGTACTACATAGATTGATATACTTAACCCTCCCTATCTTGCAACATAAAAATACTAGGATCACAATGCCTTCAAAAAATATAGAATTCTTTAATCCGTACCTAACTTCAAAATACTCAACTCACCTAAATATAGATATTGTAACCGAAGGTGATTTTGACACATGGATAGTCACACAAAGCACATATCTAAAGACATTATCTGAAGAGCAAGGTTTTTTTGCCAAGTCAGGGCAAATATTAATAGAGCGTAATGATTCCAGTAATATAACCAAAATTATTGCAGGAACAAGCAAGCAAGCATCCTTCACAGACGGCAGCAAAATTCAAAACTCAATTAATAGCGCATTTTCAAAAGATACCCTTAAAAACACCAGCTTTTCAATTGAAGGTGAAAAATTAAACAATGATCAGTTAGAACGTCTGCATATTGGATGGGCATTATCAATATATAAATTCGACTTTTATAAAAAAGACAAAGATCACAAAGCAGCCAAACTGCTTATAAACAACAAAATTAACGACAAGCGCGTCACAACATATGTTGAGGGGGTATGCTTTATACGTGATTTAGTTAACATACCTGCAAATGATATGGGACCTGATGAACTTGAAGAAGCCACGAAAACATTAACCTCACGACATAAAGCCAAACTATCAATAACCAAGGATGAGGAATTAATAGATCAAAATTTCCCAATGATTTACGAGGTTGGCAAAGCCAGCACAAGAAGACCACGTTTACTTGATTTCACATGGGGAGATGAAAATCACCCTAAAGTTACTCTGGTTGGCAAAGGGGTATGCTTTGACACAGGTGGACTAGATATAAAACCTTCGCAATTCATGTTAACAATGAAAAAAGATATGGGTGGATCTGCACATGTTCTTGGTCTGGCACATATGATCATGAGCCTAAAACTACCCATAAGACTGCGTGTTCTGATACCTGCCGTAGAAAACTCAATTGCCGGCAATGCATATCGTCCATCTGATATAATAAACAGTCGCAAAGGAATTACTGTTGAGGTCGGAAACACTGATGCCGAAGGAAGACTGGTTTTAGCCGATGCATTAACATATGCATGTGAAGAAGAACCTGAACTATTAATCGATTTTGCCACACTTACCGGTGCGGCAAGAATTGCCCTTGGTTATGATTTACCGGCAATGTTTAGTAACAACAATGAAACAGCCCAAAACATACAAGAACTATCAGCGACAGAAGAAGTAGATGATGCAGTATGGCAACTGCCTCTTTGGCAACCATACCGCAAAGATTTAGACAGCCCAATCGCGGATATAAGCAGTACAGGAGCAGGCCGAGCAGGAGCAACAAACGCCGCCCTATTCCTTCAAGAATTCATAGATAACGATATAGAGTGGCTTCATATGGATGTTTATGCGTGGGAACAAAATGGCAAAGCCGGCCGCCCCAAAGGTGGCGCAGATACAGGAATGCGCGCAATATTTGCATTTTTGGAAAAGCGTTATGCGTAAAAAATCACTTAAATAAATTGAGAACATCTTGCGCAAATACGTGCAAGGTGTCATCGCGTGCACCCATAATAACAATGCGATCCCCCTCTGACGCATTATCTTTTATATAGGGCATGATTTCATCACGAGTTGCAAACCATCTTGCCCCTATACCTTTGTCAACCAGATCAGCTATCAAGTGCTTTGCGGTCACAGACCTATCAACTGTTCCACCGGCATAATACGCCTCTGGCATTAACAAAATATCATCCCTTCCCAAATTATCGGCAAAAGCGTCAACCAGCTCGTTCCTCATCATGCGCATAGGGCCAAAGCCATGTGGTTGAAACATAACAATTAAACGACCATCAAAAGACTTTAAGGAATTCAAACTAGCAGAAATTTTATCAGGGTTATGTCCAAAATCATCAATAACACTGATACCTTTATATGTACCTATAAATTCCATACGGCGATGAATACCCCTAAATGATTCTATACCCGCAATTGCAGAATCCGCATCCATACCCAATGCAAAACAAACTGACAAAGCAGCAAGAGCATTCTCAACATTGTGCCGCCCGGGAACTTTCAAGGATACAGGATAAACCTTTCCATATGCTTTTAATGAAAAAGATATACCATGCACGTTAGGCACTAAATCAAAGGCAACTAAATTGGCAAACTCATCATCAATAGCATAACTGATAATACGGGTTCTTGAACGCATCTCGCACAGGTTTTTTACACGCGGATCATCATAATTAACAATTACAGCCATACCAGAACGCGACAGATAATCACCAAATAACTCCTCCAACTCTGCCATGGTTTTATGGTCTAGCGCTATATTATTCAATAACGCGATAGACGGGTTATAATAAGCAATAGATCCATCACTTTCATCCATCTCTGCAACAAACAAATCTTCGCGTCCCTTACGAATGGATGAAAATTTGTCTTTTTCTTCGTTTTGGAAATTACGAATCTCTCCGCCGTTAACTACAGTAGGATCTTCTCCCATTTCAAATAACATAGTAGCAACCATACCTGTGACCGTAGATTTTCCACTAGTTCCCGCAACAGCTATATTAACATTGGCCTTATTAAACAGTTCTGCCAATAGTTGGCCACGAGTTAAAATAGTAATACCTAAATCTTTTGCGGATTTCACATCGGGTATCGTATCTTCGATGGCACTGGACACAACCAAGACATCGATGCCACTGGTAACGGCGGAACCATCTTGTGGTAATATCTTAATTCCAATATCTTTTAATGCTGTAAATTTTTCAGGTGTTTTACCTTGATCATAAGATCGATCAGAGCCAACAATGAGATGTCCTGACTTTTGCAATAAGACGGCAAGGGGCATCATGCCACTTCCCCCTATTCCACAAAAACAGAAGGATCTGCGATCAATCATAATACTATCCAAATATTTTAATAATTACTGACCAGGATAAATAGATACCGGCTGTGTTTCTGCTTCTAAAACTTCTTTAGCTTCATCTGCAGAATTATCAACCGCTTGTCTTTCTTGATCTTCCGCCAAATCATCAATAACTTCCTGCAAGTCAACAGGATTACCTTCATTCACATTTTGATCATCATTAGGTTCGACATTATCAGTTTCCACGGCCATATCCTCGACCTCATTTTCAACCTCTTTAACATCTGATTTAACATCTGAACTCATATCATCCGCAGGCACAGACATATCTTCTTGCGGCTCTATACCTGAAAAATCTAAAGACACTACAGATGGATATTTATACGTAGAAGCAGAATCATAATCCCACGCCTTTGCCCCGCCCCATACAGCACGAGTAGTAACATCAGGAGCGAAGTCCTGCTCTAACACTCTGTTATCATCAGTAATACATGATAACTTCATACCATCCGAAGACATTTTAATGTCCAAAGTCTCAGGAAGATCGACATGGTACTCGCGCTCATCAACGGAAACATCACAATGAACACCTTCAACATCAGGAGCAAGAAAAGTGACTTTTTGACTAGTCGCAGCAGGAGAGTAAGCACATCCTGAAACGGCAATAGCGCCAACAAGAGAAAGAAAAGAAAGGTTTTGTTTAGAAAAAGTCATATTAATACTCCAAAATAAAAGTAACGCCTTGAAGAGAGTACATAATTTCAGGAAAAATAACAACAACTCTCGACCATTCATCACCTATTGTTTATTTATAACGAAGTTGAGTTTGTCGTCTTTTATGTCAACACTTACCTCAGCCCCCGAAGAAAGGTCACCAGAAAGCAATAGCTCAGCCAATCTATTTTGCAAATGCACTTGTATGGTTCTCTTTAACGGACGCGCACCATATACAGGGTCATAACCCTTATCCGCAATCCATGTCCTAGCCTTATCAGATAAAGACAAACTAACTTCTTGTGCGCGCAACAAGTCGTGTAAATACGACAATTGTATATCTACTATTCCCTCTATTTGTTCACGACCAAGCCTTGAGAACAACAATGTTTCATCAATACGGTTCAAAAATTCTGGCCTAAAGCTGGCACGTACAACACTCATAACGTCATTACGAACCAGATCAACATCGTCACCATCCTTTTGGTTAACGAGAAATTCACTACCTAAATTCGACGTCATAATCAAAAGCGTATTATTAAAATTAACCGTGTGCCCCTGACCATCTGTCAAGCGTCCATCATCCAAGACCTGCAACAGCACATTGAACACATCCGGGTGCGCTTTCTCAATCTCATCAAATAATACTACTTGATAAGGCCTGCGACGAACAGATTCGGTTAATGCTCCCCCCTCCTCATAACCTACATAACCAGGAGGAGCACCAATCATACGCGCTACGGCATGTTTTTCCATATATTCAGACATATCCAAACGCAACAATGCAGTTTCATCATCAAATAGAAACTCAGCCAGAGCCTTAGTTAATTCGGTTTTACCAACACCGGTAGGCCCAAGGAAAAGGAACGACCCTATTGGCCTGTTAGGTGCCTGAAGTCCTGCGCGTGAACGTCGAATAGCATTGGCAACAGAGCGAACAGCCTCATCCTGACCAACCACGCGCTCTGAAAGCTTATCTTCCATAGAAAGCAGCTTATCACGCTCACCTTCCATCATTTTATCTACGGGAATTCCCGTCCACTTACTAACGACGTAGGCGATATCGTCACTTGTGACCTCTTCGTTGATCATATTTTGCGTATCATCCGCAGCAGCAGCCTTCAACTTTTCCTCTAACGCAGGAATAGTAGAGTATTTCAGCTCACTAGCCTTTTCCCAATTACCTTCACGCTCCACTTGTTCTAACTCACTGCGTGCCTTATCCAAACTTTCTGTATGGCGTTGGCCGGCATTAAGCTTTTCTTTCTCCGCCTTCCATTGCCCCGTTAAATCTGCAGATTTTGATTCTAGATCACCTAACTCTTCATCAAGCTTTTTTAACCGATCTTTAGACCCCTTGTCCTTTTCCTTCTTTAACGCTTCACGTTCTATTTTTAACTGAACAATGCGACGGTCAAGCTCGTCAATTTCCTCAGGCTTGCTATCTACTTGCATACGTAGTCGCGATGATGCCTCATCAACCAAGTCTATTGCCTTATCCGGTAGGAACCTATCCGTAATATAACGATCGGACAAAGTAGATGCAGAAACAATTGACGCATCCGTAATACGCACACCGTGGTGAAGCTCGTACTTTTCTTTTAAACCACGTAGAATAGATATAGTGTCCTCTACTGTCGGTTCACTAACAAATACGGTTTGAAAGCGCCGTGCAAGTGCGGCATCTTTTTCAATATGCTTTCTATATTCATCTAACGTAGTTGCACCAACCATGTGCAACTCTCCACGTGCCAACGCAGGTTTCAACATATTGGACGCATCCATTGATCCTTCGCTTTTACCTGCTCCAACCAATGTGTGCAATTCATCAAGGAACATTATAATCTCACCTTCGGCGGCGGCAATTTCATCAACTACGGATTTTAAACGCTCTTCAAATTCCCCTCTAAATTTTGCACCAGCCAACAAAGCCCCAAGATCAAGAGACATCAAACGTTTGTCTTTAAGCGATTCAGGCACGTCACCATTTATAATTCTTTGCGCCAATCCTTCGATAATTGCAGTTTTACCAACGCCGGGCTCTCCGATTAAAACAGGGTTATTTTTAGTGCGGCGTGAAAGAACTTGAATTGTACGCCTTATTTCCTCTTCACGCCCGATTATTGGATCTAACTTACCATTACGTGCGGCCTCTGTTAAATCTTGCGCGTATTTATTTAACGCATCAAACTGATCCTCAGCATTAGCACTATCAGCAGTACGCCCTTTACGTACACTGTTAATAGCCTTATTCAACTTCGCATCATATACCCCTGCATCTTCCAGATAACCTGACACATCAGTTTTTTTCGCCATAACCATGGCCTGTAAAATCCGCTCAGTCGTAACAAAGCGATCTCCGGCCTTTTCACTTACGGTTTGTGCATCGGCCACAATCTTCCCTAAATCACCAGAAAGCCTAAGTTGCCCCGCACCTGAACCACTAACAGATGGTATTTTTGAAATTGCTAAATCAATTGAGTTTTTCAGCTTAACCAAATCACCATCACATCCACGGACAAGCTTAGCCACCAATGCGTCTGAATCATCCAGCATAACTTTCAGCAAATGCTCTGGCTCCAACGATTGATGAGAATGCCGCGTAGCGAGTGTCTGCGCCTCTTGCAGAAAGCTCTTTGTTTTTTCCGTAAGTTTATCAAAGTTCATAACAGACCTCTCTTATTCAGAATGTATTGATAAATATTATGACGATATAATCTTATAGCTTGAATGACCTTAATCAAGAAAAAAGGCGGTAAATAAACACCGCCTCATACTTTGTACTTAATTATATAAAAAGAACTTAATCAACCTGTTCGGCTTCAGGTGCATTGTCTTTTACTTCTGACTTAACTGTCACATCAGGGCCAAGAATACTGGCAGGTAATGATAAATCATCCGCAGGTTTTTCAGCTTTTTTCTTTGGCGCATTTTCTTTGTTGGTGTTATTCGCACTATTAGTTTTAACACTTTCAACACGATTACCTTCATCATCCGCGACTGATCCGGAATCCAAACCCTTAACCTTGTTAGCACCCTGCGCGCCACTCATCTCGTTAATTATACGAATGTAGTGTTCGGCATGCTGAAAATAGTTTTCAGCAATAGTATGATCGCCAACCGCAGTTGAGTCTTTTGCCAAAGCAAGATACTTCTCTGCAACTTGATGTGCGGTCCCTCTAATACGAACATCAGGACCATTACTGTCATAGACCTGCGTACGTGGCTGATTATTACGGCGCCCCGCATTATTATTCCGATTTCTAGGTCTTCTATTAGATGTTCCGTGTCTCATATTTCAGTCCATAAGCGTTAACAATTTACACAACTCAACACGTACACCTTACAACAAATATGTAGGCATAAACAGTCTGGCACACCAGTTTCTGTAAAGTTAAACACAATATATTGTTATCGTATTCTAAACTCTAACCACATACTGTGATCGTGTTGCGTTGAACAATTACAAACTACATCCAAGCGCTATTTCCAATCAAGGCGTATCGATAAAAAAAAATCATTTATCCCCACAGGAGATATCCACAACCCGCGGATTCCCTGCAAGATCAAAGTGGACGGTGCGTTGCGCAAAGCCAGTATCTTCCGCGAGTCGCATAACATCTTTTTCCTGATCATAGCCAATTTCAAATAGAGCGATTCCATCACTATTTAAAAAACTTTTTAATTGCGGAAAAATCTCTTTGTAAGGGTCAAGTCCCTTAATTCCACCATCAAGCGCAAGAATCGGATCATGATCCTTAACTTCTTTAGACAAACCAGCAATAACTTGATTCGAGATATAAGGCGGATTCGATACAATAAGATCGAATTTTTTATTGATTCCAGATAACCATGATCCGCAAGAAAAACTGGAACGGTCTGAAACCTTGTTTTTATGCGCATTATTTTGTGCGCAATTCAGTGCCCCTAAAGACAAGTCAACACCAATCCCTCTTGCATTCTTAAACTCACAAAGCAATGAAATAAGAATACATCCGCTACCTGTACCCAAATCTAAAATCTCAAGCGGCCTTTCACGGTCAGAGAATTTCTTTAACGCCAAATCTACAATCAACTCACTATCAGGACGTGGATCTAGTGTGTCATCTGATAAATCAAACTCAAGCCCCCAAAACTCTCTAACACCATAAATGCGCGATAAAGGCTTTCCTTTAATACGATCATTAACATCGCTCAAAATATTATCTGTTTGAATATTGGTAAGCACAGAATCAGGACGTGTTATAATGTCAGACCAATCATAATCCGTACGTTCTTCAATTATAATACGCGCATCAAGTTCAGGAGTATCAATGTTCGCATCTTTAAGACGAGAAATGATATCACCATATAGTGACTTCAATAAAAGAGCAGCCATATCTTGCATAATATAATTACGTTTCTAAACGAGCCAAGGCTTCGGCTTGATCTTCTGCAATCAGTGCATCAACCACTTCATCCAAAGCTTCACCGCGAACGACATCTTCTAATTTATATAGAGTCAGGTTAATACGGTGATCAGTTAAACGACCTTGCGGAAAGTTATAAGTACGAATTCTTTCTGACCTATCACCTGATCCAACCTGTGACTTACGGTCTTCTGCGCGCTCATCTGCAAGTATCTGACGTTCCCTATCATATAAACGTGTACGCAAAACCTTCATCGCCTTTTCTCTGTTTTTAATCTGTGATCGTGCCTCCTGCATTTCCACAACCACACCAGTCGGTAAATGAACAATACGAACGGCACTATCTGTTGTATTAACGTGCTGCCCACCTGATCCTTGTGATCTATAAGTATCAATACGAAGGTCTTTCGTTTCTATACGAACATCAACATCTTCTGCTTCAGGTAAGACGGCAACAGTTGCAGCAGAAGTATGAACACGTCCCTGTGTTTCAGTTTTTGGAACACGCTGAACACGATGAACCCCTGATTCAAATTTCATCTTTGCAAAAACATTCTTGCCTGTAATTTGTGCAATAACTTCCTTGTAACCGCCCACATCGTTATCTGCGGCCTCTACCACTTCGAATTTCCAACCCATCTTTGATGCATATCCACGATACATACTAAATAAATCAGCACAAAATAGCCCTGCCTCATCACCGCCTGTACCGGCACGTATTTCTAAAATAGCATTCTTTGTGTCCGCTTCATCCTTTGGAATAAGAACCAAACGTATTTGTCGCTCCAGTTCAGGAATACGCGAATTTAGAGTGCGTATTTCTTCTTCTGCAATATCCTTCATTTCAGGATCACTGATCAATTCTGCAAGGTCTTCCTTTTCTTGCATTGCTTGTTCTAATTCACCAATTGCCTCAACAACAGGAGAAAGGTCAGCATATTCAACCGACAACTTAGTAAACTCATCACCACTTAAACCACCTGCAGACATAAGAACCGCCAATTCAGCGTGACGGTCACAAATTGATGATAATTTTTCCTGCATTGACATGATTTTAGTTCTCTTAATTATATGTATTTAATCTTTAACATTGATTTTAAGCCTATTTGATACGTTACCTGCACGGCTTTTTAAAGAGAAATAATCAATAAATTAATTCTTAAAGACAAAACACACGTCATTCTTCTGTGTTCATATCCTTAAACACCAATGTTCTGAGATAGCTAATATCCAATGGAATATCACGACGCACATCTCCATCCTTACCCAAAGGTTTCAATGGCCTTCCATTTAATATTATTTCTACATTTGCAGCATTACCTAGTGACATACTCAATCCGGGACTGCTGGGAACAAAGTACTGATCACCCTCTTCCAATATATTTGATACAACCACATCACCATTAGAGCTTTTAATTTCTACCCAGCTGTTTTTCATTATATTAAGTATTATACCTTCATTATTTGCTTGCGCATCACCCATATTTTCCACGACAACATCTTCAGGTATAATAGCTTTTGGCCCAATTATCTCTTCAGTATTAGGAGGGGGTTGCACCAATATATCTTGTTCAACATGAACTTTAATATCTTCTGGCACTTCCTTAACCACCAGCTCTCCATAGTGTTTGTTATGGCCATTAAATACATAAGAACCCAACATGAATAATGAAAACACGCATAAAGACAACGTAGCCAACCAGATAGCAGGCGTTTTAGTTTCAGAAGCAATAACAGGAAACGCCAACATAGCCCTTGATTGACCGTCCATATATTGAGATTTGAACAACTGAACAACTTTTGCACCATCCAGCCCCAAATGCTCCGCATAACTGCGCACAAAACCAATAGCATACACGCGGCCAGGTAACTTATCTGTATCACCCTTTTCAATCGCATCAATTTGGCACGCACGTATACGCAAAGAAACCTCAATATCATCAAGGCTTTGCCTGTAAAAAATTCGCGTGCGCCTGAGTGCTTCGCCAACATTTACATTTGCGATTTCTTCCAGTTCTTCAACCGGTAACGGATCTCTCATAATAGAAGATAGCTTACGCTATTTTTTACACTTCATCCAGTCCATAAGCTGCATGTAATGATCGAACAGCCAACTCTGTATAGTCAGCCTCAATAAGAACGCTGATTTTAATTTCAGAAGTTGAAATAACGTGAATATTAATGTTTTTATCTGCCAAAGTAGCAAACATAGTATTCGCAACACCAGCATGACTTTTCATCCCGATACCAACGATAGATATTTTTGCCAAATTATCATTGATAACAACATCTTGATATGACAAACCAGTGTCATCACGCAGAGTTTTAACGGCAAGGTCAAGTTCACCTCTTGGGACAGTAAATGTCATGTCAGTACGACCATCCGTAGAGATATTTTGAACAATCATATCTACATTGATTGCTGCTTTTGCAAGCGGGTCAAACAAGCGTGCGGCAACTCCCGGCACATCTTCTACACCTACGACAGTAATTTTTGACTCATCAACATTGTGTGCAATACCACTAACGAGTTCCTGTTCCATAATTTGATCCTCTGTTGTTACTAATGTGCCCTGACGAGCACTTCCTACTTCTTCACCAAAACTAGATAAAACCTGAATAGGCACGCCGCTCTTTGCACCCATTTCCACCGAACGAGTTTGCAAAACCTTGCTGCCCAGTGATGCCAGTTCCAGCATTTCCTCATATGAAATTTTGTGAATTTTCTTCGCAGCCGGAACAATTCTTGGGTCTGCGGTATAAACGCCTGTAACATCAGTATAGATATCACAACGATCCGCGTTCAATGCCGCAGCCATAGCAACAGCAGATGTATCAGAACCCCCACGACCTAATGTAGCAACACGATTATGTTCTGTAACACCTTGAAAGCCAGGTATCACTGCAACCTCACCAGAATCAAGGCGCTTATGCAATTCATCTGTATCAATATTTTCTATGCGTGCCTTACCATGAACATTATCGGTTAGAATTGGTATCTGCCACCCAAGCCATGAACGCGCACTAACGCCGCGTTTTTGCAACGCCATCGCCATTAGGCCTGCTGTTATTTGCTCACCACTGGAAACAACGGTGTCATATTCACGCAAATCATGCATAGGACTGATATCGCCACAATAAGAAACCAGTTTATTGGTAATACCCGACATAGCAGAAACCACCACGACAAGCTTATGTCCTGCCTCTACTTCGCGTACAATTTTATCCGCAGCATGAGTAATGCGATCAATATCCGCTACTGAAGTTCCACCAAATTTTGCAACAATTAAGGCCATATCTTAAATCTTTTATGCTCTAATATTTATCATCTTGTATTTATCATTATGCTTATCCATACTCACCCCCAACAGAAAAATCAAAGCAAAAAAGGTAAAAAAGTGGAAAAACAAACCACAATCGATCCGGAAGAAATAATCCACTTCGCAAAAGATTCTAAAAAATGGTGGGATGAGGAAGGTCCATTCAAACCTCTGCATCGTTTAAACCCGGTGCGCATGGAGTATTTAGAAAAACAAATAACAGACCATTTCCAAATTGATAAAAGTGAGCTTAACGCCCTTGATATAGGTTGTGGTGGAGGATTGGTGAGCGAATCATTGGCACATATGGACATAACGGTAACTGGAATAGATGCGGATGCAAATGCCATTAACGTCGCCCGTGATCACGCAAAAACATCCGATCTTGATATTTCCTACATTTGTGGAGACGCACAGGACCTTGATGATAAATATGACGTTGTTGTTGCACTGGAAATAATTGAACATGTCACAGATATAGAAGCATTTATAAACATATGCATCGACCGCCTAAAACCAAATGGGCTATTAATTATGTCAACAATCAACCGTACGGCAAAATCATATGCACTTGGAATAGTTGCCGCGGAACATATTTTGCGATGGGTTCCAAGGGGAACGCATACTTGGTCAAAATTTGTAAAACCATCAGAAATATCAATGCACGCACGCAAACGTAACTTAACCCCATATAACGTTACGGGGTTAATATTCAATCCTATTAAAAATTCGTTCCATTTATCGGAAACAGATTTGGATGTTAATTACTTAATATCACTACGCCGCAACCGCTAGATATTCATCAACTTCAAGAAGTGCATTAATCATGGTTTGCTTCGGAACTGATGCAAAACCAACTTGCCTTTCCGTGCTTTCAATAGTTGACCTTAACTCATCTATTGAGAAAATAATATTCGCACTTACCCTTGAATTTGCAAACATTACAACCGGGTTATCGCTTATGTTCCAACGATATGTCCATTGAGTATTCGCAGCACTTTTTCTATAATCTTCAATCATAATATCACCTAATATTTTGTTTTTAATTATTAACAACACGCTTCTTTGTTTTCCATATTAAAGCATAACCGTAACATTATGTCAAATAATGCGGTTTTTAGAATCTATACGGCTATACAAAAACAATAAATAACGATAGGCTCAAATACATGAACACAATATTATCTATTCTAATTCTTCTATCATTAACCTCCGTCGTAATCGTATTATTCATAGGAATAATATCCATGATTAAAGGCGGAAAATTCAATGAGAAATATGGCAACAAACTTATGAGGCTACGTGTAGCGTTACAAGGATTAACAATTTTACTACTTGCGTTGGCATATTTTTTAGCTCAAAATTAATATACTTTTTATTCCCTATACTCGGAGTAACACTCAAATGAAAATACTTGTTCCTATTAAACGTGTTGTAGATCACAACGTGAAAATACACGTCAAATCAGATAATAGCGGCGTTGACCTTGCCAACGTTAAGATGTCAATCAATCCATTCGATGAAATCGCAGTTGAGGAAGCTGTGCGATTGAAAGAAGCTGGCAAAGCATCAGAAATAGTCGTTGTAACAATCGGCCCTGAGAAGTCTCAGGAGCAAGTAAGAAGCGCAATGGCAATCGGTGCAGACAAAGGTATTTTGGTTAAAACTGACTCCCCTATTGATTTAGGTGGTGTTGAACCCTTGGCCGTTGCAAAAACCTTAAAAACAATAATAGAAAAAGAAAGCCCAGACCTTGTCATAATGGGAAAACAATCAATTGATGATGATTCTTGTCAAACGGGACAAATGCTGTCTGCTTTACTTGGTTGGTCACAAGGGACTTTTGCCTCTAACATCGATATCAATGAAGGCAATATTCAAGTAACAAGAGAAATTGACGGTGGCTTGGAAACATTGAAGATATCTTCACCCGCCATCATAACCACAGACCTCAGATTGAACGAGCCACGATACGCAAAGCTCCCTGACATTATGAAGGCAAAGAAAAAGCCATTAGATGTAATTGATCCTTCAGACTTGGGAATTGATTACACACCACGCCTTGAGGTGTTATCCGTAACCGAACCTGAACCCAGAAAAGGCGGCATAAAAGTTGATAGTGTAGATGCGCTAATCGACAAACTAAGAAACGAAGCAAAAGTGATATAGGAAGAATATAAAATGAGCATACTTATCCTTGCAGAACACAATAACAATAAAATAAAATCTTCCACGCTAAATACTATTGGAGCAGCAAGCCAAATTGGCGGCGAAATAAATGTCCTGGTCGTGGGTTCAAATTGCGATTCAGCCGCGCAAGAAGCGACCAATATCGAAGGTGTTACAAAAGTTATTAAGGCTGATGCTGAATATCTTGAGCACCCCATTGCAGAAAACATAGCCCCCATCATAGTAGATTTAGCGGCGAATTATTCTCATATACTTGCCCCTGCTACGACATTTGGTAAAAATGCACTTCCTCGCGCGGCGGCATTACTGGACACGCAACAAATATCAGACATAATGGCCGTGGTATCACCTGACACATTCAAACGCCCTGTCTATGCAGGAAATGCAATCGCAACCGTCAAATCATCAGAAACGGTAAAGTTAATTACTGTACGTGGCACAACATTTGACGCAGCGGCAACAACAGGCGGCAGTGCCTCTATTGAGGATTACAACGCTCCAGAAACAACAAACCTTAGCAAATTCATAAAAGCAGATCTTTCAGTTTCAGAGCGCCCCGAACTAACCTCCGCAAAAGTAGTTGTTTCAGGTGGTCGCGGTGTCGGGTCAGAGGAAAACTTTGCAATTATAGAAAAATTGGCCGACAAGCTTAATGCAGCTATTGGTGCTTCGCGCGCGGCAGTAGATGCAGGATATGTACCTAATGATTATCAAGTCGGCCAAACAGGTAAAATAGTTGCCCCTGACATATATATTGCCATAGGTATTTCCGGAGCAATCCAACATCTGGCAGGAATGAAAGATTCGAAAACTATTGTTGCAATAAACAAAGATGAAGACGCACCAATATTTTCTATTGCTGATTACGGGTTGGTTGCCGACTTGTTTGATGCAGTTCCTGAGTTAACAGACAAGCTGTAAGAAATTATATAGTTGGTATTTCAACCTTTTGCATTGGTATTTCCGGTGTATGATCTGTACGTATCAAGACACCTTCATCATCCAGATACCCAAGATATTCATAAGTTTCAGGTAACGCGGAGAGGATCTCCTCATCCGTTGCAGGAATAACCTTGCCGTTATAGCCAACCGAACATCCACCAACAAAGTTTACGTCAACACATTTACCAAATTCATCCTTAATGGTGGCAACATCTTGACCATTTTCATTCACATCAGCTTGTCTAGAATAAAAAGCATGCGGAATATCTTGGATTTTGGGTGCTCTATTAAGAATTTTTTGTATTTCATTGTCCAAAGCCATATCCAATAATATTGACTATGAATAGTTATGTCAACTTTATGAATCTGACTTCATTTTGAAAACGGGGTTACCTGCACCACGATCAAATTTCGCACCTTCGGTTTTTGCATCCTCAAGTATCGTATTTTCCATCACAGCACCTGTGAAGTCGACCCCTCTCAAATCAGCCCCGGTAAGATCAGCATAAGACAAATTCGCGCCCTTAAAGATAGCATCCTTCAACTGTGCGCCTGCCAAATCTGCATAACAGAATCTTGCATCCTCAAAGTTACACGGGTTAAAACGGCTTGTCCCCCCAGCACCCAGCATAAGCGCAGAGCAATCAGCCCCTTTCAAGTTTGAATGGGAAAAGTTAACTCCTTTAAACGAAGAGCCACGTAAGTCTGCCCCCTCCATATCGCAACTTCTAAAATCAGATAAATTTAAAGACGCACTTTGCAACTGAACCTGATAAAGATTTAAGCCAAAGAATTTAGTTGCCCTTGCCTTTATTGCGGTTAGGCGCTCTTGCTTTAATGAACCTAATGCACGCAAATCGACCTCACTAAGATCCAGCTGTTTACCGTCCCTACCTTTTGCCTCTAACCACCTGTGGTGCTCTTCTACCAATTTTTGCAATGGTTCGGATAGATCAGATACAGAAACACCCACATTATCATCTGTTATTGCTTCAGAAAGATCCATTCCACCATTTTTCATTACACTGAGATCTACTCCGGTTAAAATAGTGGATTTGATATTTGCACCATTTAATCGCGCGCCCTCAATATCAACATTAGAAAGGTTCGCCCCCTCTAAACTTGCCCCACGCATATCAGAATTGGCCAGATTAGCACCAACCAACATAGCGTCAGAAAAATCAGCATTAGAAGCCATAGAGCCATTAAGGCGCGCTCCACTTAAATTTGCACCTTTAAAATTAACAGCCTTACTACTGGACGAAAAATCACCGGCAGAAGCCATACCACCACGACGTAAATCCGCAGATTCAAGATCAGCACCCTCCAAATTTGCATTTTCTATACGTGCACCACGTAAATCAGAACGAACAAATACAGTCTTGAACAAATTAGAGTTACTTAAATCACAAGCATATAGAGATGATTCCTGAAAATTCGCATTAGAAAGGTCCATGGCATTCATTAAACATGCTGTAAAATTAGCCTGCCTAAGATCTTTACCCTTCAAAGACAGCCCCCTTAAATCTACGCCATCCAACATTGCCCTTCTACCGCCAATGCGACCACCCAAAAAACGAGCATGTAAATCAACTAATGCGTCAAGCTGCACCTGAGAGATCTTGCTATTATCTTTGTCCGGCTGCATTTGTAATCACCCCAATAAAATCAATTAACATAAAATAGTAACACGGAACATATTAACAAATAATGTTAACGAGTAATTACTAATGTACTTTAGATATAGTATCCATAAATTCCAATATGGACTTACTATGCCAACGTGCATCCCCATATATCTGGTACAATATCCTACCAGAAGGATTAACAATTAGTGTCATTGGCAATTTACTTACACTAAGGTTACTTTGAAGTTCTAAATTGTAGTCAAAATAGTTTGCTATATTCTCAACCTTATAATGACTTGTGTATTTTGCAACTTGAGGCAATTTGTCCTTAGAGTCTATAGAGACCGCAACAACTCTCCACTTGCTGTCATGTGGTAATGATTTTTGTAAACCCCTTAATGATGCTAGCTCTTTTACACATGGCGTACACCAAGTAGCCCAAACATTAAGTATAGTATACTTACCCTTTGATTTAGATAAATCCACCACCCCGCCATCGGGTGCTGCTACTTTGATAGATGGCAAATACTTTTTGTTTTCATATGTTCTTAAAGTCTTAAATTCAGAAGCCATCTCAAGCTCAATTTTATCTAGCTTGTTTCTGTTATAAATATTTGAACCTGTATGAAACATTACGAACACAAGCAGTATTGAACCCGGCCAGAAAAGCTTTTCTCCAAGTCCTTTATAAACACCACTCATGACTTTACCTCTTGCTATTTAACCCCTTTTATATTGTTTGGGGTTTATTTTTTTTCAATTCCAATATACACAAGTTATAGTGAATATATCAGAGGAACGACATGATGATTAATAAAAAACTTTTTTTACATATATTTTTATGTGCAAACATCCTTTTACTAAGTGCTTGCGGAGTAAAGCCAGCTCATGTTGACCCTCCTCAAGGAGTTGAACATGATCAATTCCCTCGTACTTATCCGGATATAAGTACTGATCCACAGCCAGGTTTAGAGAAAAAAAGCTACTAACCAGAAAACCATAAAGCTAAGAGAATATAATGATAGGTTTCACCGAAAAAAACGGCGCTCTACATGTTGATAATGTTGCCCTAACCGATATTGCAAATGAATATGGAACACCATGCTATGTGTATAGTGCATCTGTAATAGAGGCGCAGTTTAACGCCCTTAAACAAGCAATGGAGAGAGCACTTCCGGCAGACCGTCAGCCTTTATTATGCTACGCATGCAAAGCAAACACGAATATCGCTATATTAAAAATATTGCAAAAACTAGGCAGCGGTCTGGAAATAGTATCTGAGGGGGAGCTATATAAGGGACTTAAGGCTGGATTCAAAGGTAACCAGATTATATCAACCAGCTTCGGCAAGAATGAGAGTGAGATAAAAGAATGCCTAAAAGCCGGCATCTTGCAATTCAACATCGAAGCCCCTGAAGAACTGGACAACGTTAATAAGTTTGCCTCAGAAATGGGAAAAAACGCAAATGTAGTCTTCCGTTTAAACCCTAACCTTAGCGGTGGTGGACACAGCAAAATAAACACAGGTCGTAAAGAAGACAAATTTGGCAACACCGCAGAAGATATAATAAAGCTTTATGAGCGCGCCGAAGATATGGGCAACGTTACACCAGTTGGCCTTGCAATTCACATAGGTTCACAAATATCACAAGTAGAGGTCTTTAAGCCGGGCTTTCAAAAACTAGCCGATCTTGTAAACCTGTTACGTGAAAAAGGCCACACCGTAACACATACAGACATTGGCGGTGGGTTTCCAATTGTTTATAATGATGAACAAAATCTTGATTTAGATGCATATGCGCAATGGGTTCGTGATTTTATCCTACCGCTTAATACGCAGATACAAATGGAACCAGGCAGATATATGGTTGGAAATTCCGGTGTACTGCTTAGTAAGGTGCAATATATTAAGACAACACCATCTAAAAAATTTGTTGTTCTTGATGCTGCTATGAATGATTTAATTCGCCCTACATTATACGAAGCATATCACGGTGTTAGGCCAGTGTTAAATAACGATGCCCCCACAGAAACATACGACATAGTAGGTCCAATTTGTGAAAGCGGCGACGTATTTGCAAAAGACAGGACAATACCAACCGTGAACAAAGATGATTTTATTGTCATACAATCTGCCGGTGCTTATGGGTTTGCAATGGCATCTAACTATAACACGCGAACTCTACCGGCCGAGATACTGGTTCATGGCGATAAAGTCGCTGTGATTAATAAAGCTCAAACTTTGGAAGACCTAATATCAAGAGAAGAAATACCAGAGTGGCTATAAACGGGGGAGAACCCGAAAAAAAATATGGGTTCATATCACAAAACAAGATATCCTCCTATACATGCTTGACCCATTGGATTTAGAAAACCGACCTTTCATCAACGTTCTTTCTAAAAAACGTAGAATAGCCGCGACCATTCTAAGTGCTGAAAATATAACCCTTCACTTTTGGCGGTTATTGTTTTGGACACTTTTCTTTTGCGGTTTATGGATGCTGGATATACCTTTATTTTTAGGGGAAACAGCGGCAATAATAACATCACTGATATTCTTGTTCGGTGTTATTTACCTGATAAAAGAAGATGTAATTACACTATCTTTTCCCAAGCGAAAACAAATAGACCAATCATTAGAAAACACTAGTGGTCTTCCACAAGGTCATATAGCAATTTTAGACGACACACTAGCAAACCCCAAAACACATCTATCTAGGGGACTATGGGAAGAAAACCAAAAACAGATATTAAAATCTTTATTCCTTATTAAATCTCCAAAAAAGAGAGCCATACTTTCTAGAGAAGACCCTTCTGCAATACGGTTCATTGCGATCTTAGTATTTGTATCAGGAATGATGGTCTCAGGCCCTCAATGGCACGACAAAATTACTAACGGAATAATTCCAATAACACCAAATCACATCGTATCAAACGGAAATGTTACTAACTTATGGATTACCCCTCCTTCATATACAGGTATCGGAAAACAGCACATCATAGGCGCGAACATCGGCAATGATAACGCTTTAAACATACCGGAAGGAAGCGATATAAGAATTAGATTGCACAGTGTGTTAGGCAAACATATCCCACCCCATTTAAATAATGGCGACGATATTACACCAATGAAGTATTTAGGATCTGGCTTATACAGTATAGAAGACAAGATAAAAAACGGTGACAATTTGTCTGTTACACAAGGATACTTTCCGCGTGCTCGCTGGTCTTATAATTATATAATAGATACACCACCGGAAATTAGTAACGACAACAAGCAGGCAAATAATCCTACATCGATTGAGGATACAAATAATGATAAAAACACGCTAAACCCCGATTCTAAAGAAAACGATACTAATAAAGCGGAATTACCTCTGTATGAATTTATTGACGGCAACCAAATACGCTTTCCCACATTGGTAAAAGATGATTACGGCGTAAAAGAAATACATATGCGCATGGACATAGACAAAATCGTAGAGGAAAAACCTCTGGGTAATCATGTTGAAGAATATAGATTGATAATGTCACAACCAAATACCGAATTCAAAATATCTCCAATATTTAATATGACATGGCATACATGGTCAGGGTTGCCGGTAACATTTGAATACACCGCGATAGATCATAAAGGACAGAAGACCAAGCTTGATAAAATCCATTTAATTCTTCCAGAGCGTGAGTTCGAACACCCAATGGCTAAATCCCTAATTTCTATGCGCAAACGCCTTGCGTGGGACTATAGAGACAGCTTTATCGACGTTGCGCTCAACTTAAAATCATTACTTAACGCACCTGAATATTTTCAAAATAACCCTGTAATATATTTAGCAATAAAAACGTCTAGCGCCCGCCTTATACATGTAAATAACAAAGACCAAGAAACCAGATTAGAAGCAGCACAAGAAGTAATAAAACTACTGTGGAATGCTGCATTAGTCGTAGAAGACGGAAACCTTTCAATGGCTGTCAGAGAGTTAAGAGAAGCGCAAAGTGCTTTGGAAAATGCTCTACGCGATCCAAACGCCAGTGATGATGAAATATCAAAGCTAATGAATAATTTACGCGACAAAATGGCAAACTATTTTGCAGAAAAGCAACGCGACATGCAAAAACGTATGGCCGAGGGTGAAAAATTTCCTGAAATATCTCCGGATCAATTTAACTCCATAATATCACCCGACACACTGTCAAAAATAGTGGAAGAAATAGAATCCGCCCTACGCAGTGGTGATGAAAAAAAAGCGCAAGAGCTCATGTCAAAACTGCAAAGAATGATGGAAATGATGGATGACTCCGGTGCATCACAACTGCCATCTGATATGCAGGCCATGCGCGAGGGAATAAACGAACTTCAAGAATTGATAGAAAGACAAGAACAACTGTTAGAGCAAACTAAAAAGTTAGCAAGAACAGAGTATCTACGCGAAGAACAGAACAAAACAAACCCGCGTAACTTACCTTCTATAGAAGAAATGTTAAAAGAATTTGGCATGACAGGAATTCCGCCGACACCTAAAAGGCAAGCGCCAGAAAACGATAAACCTTCATCAGAAAAGATCACAAATAAAAAGGTTGAGCAAGCAGCTCTACGCTATATCCTTGGTCAACTAATGTTGGAAATATCAGAAAAGATAGATGAAATACCTGAGGCTATGGGACTCGCAGAACAAGAAATGCGTAAGTCAGAAAATTATTTAGGAGAGAGCAAACCTAATGCCTCATTACCTCACCAAGGAAAGGCAATAGATTACCTAAAAGATTCACAAGAAGAATTAAGCCAGGAATTCAAACAAAGAATGCAACAAATGGTCGGTATATCTATGGGAGGAGCAGGTCAAAAATACGACCCCCTTGGAAGGTCTTATGGCGGCGAGGAAAATAACGGAAAGACTAGTGATCAGAATGTGAAGGTTCCTGATGCTGCTCAGAAGAAGAAGGTCGATGAGATCCTGAAGACTCTTCGTGAGCGCTCTGGTGATTTTGAGCGTCCTGATGATGAGAGGAGCTATTTCCGTCGTCTGTTGCGCCAGTTTTAGATAGCAAAGAAAACCTTATCTGCACCTGACCTTCACCAATATTTTTATGATTATTACCATCTCCACCAGAATGCGCCCCTGCGTCATCAGGCTTGTAGTAAACAGAATGGAATGAAATATCTCCCTCACCATCAATATTGTCTTGTGGTGGTTGAATATACCATTGTGATAAAGAATCGCCGGCCCCATTATTCAACGATGCTTCAATTACTGGGACATTAACCGTCTCGGACTCAAGGTTAATTATACGACCACTAACCGTAATTGTTTCACCATTATCTTCGGCTACCAAACCATCAAAGACCAATCCTTTACCCGGGATTTCTAAATTAATACCAAACATCGTATAAAAAGCATTAGTAGATGGGTATTTGCTTAGAAAATAGCTACTGTTAATCAATAGCAAAATAAGAGTAAAAACAAAAAACAACGCGGCCACCCCATAACCTAATGGCTTGCTTTTACTATCATTATTAAATTTAGAATCGTGAAGTTCAACTGCGCGTTTTATTGATTCCAACGAGATCATATCATCGTGTTCATCTTCATCGCTAACACTGTCTAATTGATCTTCTTCCCCTTCGTCAACAGCATCATCTTCAACGAGATCAACTTCAAACATAAAGTCATCTTCGTCCTCCGCCTCTTCAATACTGTTTAAAGCGTCCTCTGTTAAAGGAGTTTCCTCGACCTCTTCTTCAACATCAGAAAGTTCAAGTTTTTGAAACCAAATTTCAGAACACGAAGAACACTTAACCTTACGACCATTTTCGCCGATAAGTTTATCATCAATGTTAAATTGACCACTACAATTGGGACAAGTCAGAATCATTGCAATCCAGTTCTTCTCTTTCTTAGATGAGTTTAGTACAAATAAAGTCAGGCTAACAACGCAGGAATATAATATGTATCATAAAATCACATGTTTTTTGCCGATTTTTTTGTTTTTTATAATTTTTAACACAAACTTACATGCCAAAGAAGAATCCCCTGCTATCACTTGTTCAGTTAATGATAGAGCATGCATCATTGACCATATGACAAATAATGCCGCATTAATAAATAATATTTCATGGCGCGACCAAACATATCGTGAGATTGCTAAATCCCATGCATTCGATGGTAATTTTTCCTTGGCATTAGAAACTATATCTAAAATACAAACTCCAGATACCAAAGCCATGACAATACGTGGCATCGGAATGGCGATAGCACATAAAGAATACAAAAAAGAAAACTTGGTAAACATGTTTATATCTTTGCGCGAAGAAGCAGAAAAAATATCACATCCACCTTCATACGCGATTGCATTAACTTATATCGCAATGGCACAAGCATTCGCAAAAGATGATGAAGGTGCGTGGAAAACCGCATCAGAAATGAGTAACAATGCATTACGTAACAAGGCCTATGGTGAGACAGCAGAAATACAGGCAGAAAAACTTAGATTTACAGCTGCTCAAAAAAGTATTGAGAAAATAAACAGTCTTTCTTTCAGAAATAAAGCCTACGCTACTGTGTCAAAAATATTATCCGACAACGGTGAGTTTGAAGACGCATACACCGCTGCAAACTCAATAACAAACCCTTATAAAAAGACACAATCAATGCAATATATTCTGGATAAACAAACCCCACGGGATGTAAAACACTGACATGATAAAATTCGATAACATAGGGTTTAAATATAATAGTAACGGAGACGAAATTCTTCGTGATATTAACTTTACACTCAAATCAGGTTCGTACCATTTCCTTACAGGCGCAAGCGGTTCAGGAAAGACATCTCTAATGAATCTTATGTCATTAGGAAACATGCCGACAAACGGTAAAATCACAATGTTTGGCAAGAATATATCATCTCTAAAGCGAGAGGAGCTATTCCCCCTGCGACAGCGCATAGGAGTTGTTTTTCAAGATTTCAGACTTTTAAACCATTTATCTATATTCGATAATGTTGCCCTTCCCCTTCGTATAATAGGTGAAAGCACAGATAACATAACTGATCATGTTAACGAGCTGCTGGACTGGGTCGGCTTGCAAGATCATAAAAACAGTCTTCCTCCCACTTTATCAGGTGGCCAACAACAGCGCGTTGCAATTGCTCGTGCCGTTATAGCCCGCCCCAAATTACTACTTGCTGATGAGCCTACAGGTAACCTTGATGATGAAATAGGTTTCAGATTAATGGGGTTATTCGAACAATTAAACCGCATGGGAACGACAATTGTAATTGCAACACATAACACACAAATAATAGAACAATTTGGCCATCCATGCCTTATGCTTGGAAATGGACAGCTTCACACCACGCAATCACCAAACAATCCAATAGCACAAAAGATTCGCAATGTTTTCTAAAATAACAAACAACTTGAAACAGAGCACTAAAAGCTTAGTTAGCTCTCTTAAACATTCTCCATTAATTTTAAAATCGCGAGAGAGTTTAGGGTTTCGTGATCATGATCTACCACTAGATAAAAGCGAAGACTCTAGATTCCTAATGCTTCTTATTGCATTAATGAGCTTTCTAAGTGTGTTGGCGTGCAGTGGTACATTCGCATTAAATAATATGACACATAGATGGTCATCGGGATTGGAAAACAAGCTAACAATTGAAATAGCAGTAGAGACAAAGGAAGGGCATCTTCTATCTAATAATACTGTAAGAAAAGAAACACAGAAAATTTCAAAATCCTTAAAAGGAAACCCACTTATAAAATCTATGTCCGTTTTAACAAATTCTGAGATACAAGAGCTGATATCTCCGTGGATAGGAGATAACCTGACTTTAAACGACATCCCTCTTCCCGGCTTAATAGCAATAGAGCTGCACCGCGCAGACGCAAAAAGCTTAAACACGCTTAGAAGTGATATCAAAAAAATATCAAAATATGCATATATTGAAACGCACCATGAATGGCTCTCTGATTTAATAAACTTCGCAAAAACACTAAAATTATTATCTATTTTTATTACCCTAACAATTGTCGGGGTAACAGTCATAGCAATTACCGCAGGGGTAAGAACAAGACTGGCAATACACAAAAAAGAAATATTATTGCTGCACGCTATTGGCGCTACTGATCACTATATTGCAAGACAATTCCAACGCCATGCCATGGTTCTTTCACTAAAAGGTGGTGTAATAGGAACTGTAATAGGATTTCTTACAACAATAGTGATCATTGTATCATCTCGCCATTCTGATACTACACTTATTCCTGCGATAGAAATAAGCATAATAGGAATATTAGCTTTATGCTCTATCCCAATCATGGCTTCAATTATTGCAACTATTGCATCACGATTTACAGTCTTGCGAAATTTGTCGAAAATACCGTAAAAGATACAACTATGTTTAACAAATTCATAAAATACACATTACTTATTACCATCACTCTTTGGCTGGGTGGATATGCGTCGTTCATCGTCCATTTAAAATATCAGCCAATAGCAAAGCCACATACGAAAACTGATGCTATCGTTGTTTTAACTGGTGGTCATAGCCGTATAAAAACCGGATTATCACTATTTTCAAATGGGCTATCTATAAACTTATTCATTACCGGAGTTCATAAAGATGTTAAGAAAAGTGACATTACAGACGTTAATGATTGCTGCATAACACTTGGCCATAAGGCAAGAACAACTATAGAGAATGCTCTGGAAACAAAGGAATGGATCAAACAAGAAGATATTAAATCCATTAGATTAGTTACCTCCGCCTACCATATGAAGCGAGCATTTATGGAATTTAACAATACAATCCCTAACATAGAAATAATTCCACACCCTGTTAAAGAAAATGATAACCAGTTTTTCAGCAAAAAGTTCTGGAAAATAACGTTTAGCGAATACAATAAAACACTGTTTCGTATTACTATTCTGACAATAAGTAACAAAGGTTAAACATAACAATGCCTAGATTTTTCATACGCTCTACCGTGTTTAACATTTCATTCTATATACTAACTGGGATAAGCTGCGTTGTTTTACTACCAACGCTATTCTTGCCAAGGCGCGTATTCTTAGGCGTGGTTATGGGGTTTTGTTACACAACCGCATTCTTAGAAAAATATATTCTGGGCCTAACATATGAAGTTAGAGGAAAAGAAAACCTTCCGAATAACGGTGCGTATATAATTGCTGCGAAACATCAATCTGCCTATGAAACCTTAAAACTACATATATTGTTTAATGACCCTGCAATTGTTTTGAAAAAAGAGTTGTTTAAAATACCTCTATGGGGATGGTATTTAAAGAAAAGCGATGTAATAGCAATAGACAGATCCAGCCCAAAGTCAGCTATAAAATCAATTCAAGACGGGGCAAAACACGTTGCGGAACAAAACCGTCCTATCGTTATATTCCCTCAAGGAACTAGAGTTACTACCGAAACGACAGCCAAAGACAAACCATATAAAATAGGAATAATCAGAATAGAACAAGCGACTAAACTCCCTATTATTCCTATGGCTTTGAATACAGGGTTATTTCAACCAAGACAAAAATGGTGTAAAAAGCCAGGCAAAGTAATATTCGAATTTATGCCAGCAATAAAAGTATCAGATAATGCATCAGATACATTAAAACAAATAGAAACAACTATAGAAAACAAATCAAATGATTTGGTAAAAGAAGGGATAAGAACCATTCCAACATCTTCCACATTAACAAAAACATTAATCACAATATCTGTAACATTATGCTTAATTTACACCGCATTCTGGTTCACTGCTGCTCATTTCACTAAGAAGTCTATTACAGACTCTTTATCAGAATTATCATCAGACCCGTCTATCACTGAGCACAGCTTCAATCCACCAATAGTCAAAGGATTTCCGGGAAAAATAAAACTTTCTGTAGGTAAACAAACAATAAAAACCGTATCAAAAGAACAAATACAAATAGACTTTATAAACGCACAGGGCTGGCCACTTATAGGTATGCCTATAGACATACAGGTCGGTGCGATCCATATACATTCACCTAAATGGCCAAGACCACTTTCATTTAACTCTTTAGATGCTCAAATATCGAAGAAAGATAAAGTTTTAACCATTATGCATGCGACCCTTAGCGCAGGAAAAACAAAAGGGTATGTTTCAGGCACTATAGATTCAGGAGAATCACCACATCCTGTAATAAACCTATCATTGGGTATTGAGAACTATCAACCATTCCTAACCGAGCTTATAGTCAGGAAAATAGTAAAAGCAAAAGCGGCCATGTTTGTTGGTGTTGCTTTAACGGCATTGGAAAAAGATGGGTTGGTTGAAACCACACTAACGAGTGATAAAAACAAAATATATCTTGGCCCATTAAAAATAATGGAACTACCAGAACAAGATTAATTATTCTTCTTATTATCCCAGAACAGTCCTCTAACCAAAAATGAAGATACATTAGACCTAAAATCTTGATGGTATAGTTCCAATGTTACGACTAGGCTTGCAAATGCAAAGGCCAACGGGTGAACAAACCAAAACAACACTGCAAAACCATAATAGAAAGAACGCAAACCATAGTTAAAATCATGTCCTGCTATATCATTAATTTTTGCCATCTGCTTCGCATACGCTTTTTGATTTTCGTCTAAATCATCAGAATTAGCAAAAGGAGCAGCCCCCAGCATGATCGCGCATATAGAAAACTGCCTAATTGCCCATGTAAGACGGAAAAATGCCGCCATAAAAATCAAACACAAAAACAATATTTTAAGCATTATTTCACCTGAAGAGGTTGGATAAACAATCGGGTAATTTTCCAACACCTCACTGATCACATTTACCTTCGAAGCAACCGCAATCAAACCTGCAATAGTAAAAATACAAGTAGTAGCAAGAAAGTTTGCCATACCACTTAAACTTTGAAGAATTGCCGCATCATGTATTCTTGTCGTCTTTGATCTAACAACATTCTTTGCCCACTCTTTACGATATCTATATAGCTGTATCGCGAGGGTTTCACCCTTTTTATCCTTCTTTCTGGAAAATATAGAGTAACCAATCCAAAGAAAGAAAAACCATGAAACAACAAGTAAATCAATAAATGATAAAAACATTAATCACTCAAAACTAAGTTAAACACACAACACAAATTCACACATAAAGTGTCAGCCCTGGCCTTGATCTATTATTTCCTTGCGGATAGCACGCGTATCATCAAAGCTTTTATAAAGGTAATCTCCGTCTCCTTTGCGGATAGCACGCTGTAACGACGTAAGGTCCTCTGTGAATCTTTGTAGAATTTCCAAAACAGATTCTTTATTATTCAAAAAAACATCACGCCACATAGTTGGATCAGACGCAGCTATACGGGTAAAGTCTCTAAAGCCACTGGCAGAATACTTAATCACCTCAGATTTTATATCGTCTTCCAAATCATTTGCAGTACCAACAATTGTGTATGCGATTAGATGTGGTAAATGCGATGTTACACCCAAAACAAGATCATGATGTTTTGCGTCCATAATCTCTACGATAGATCCGCATCCCTCCCACAATTTGGTTACTTTTTCCACTGCCTTGATGCTAGTCTCAGGCAACGGTGTCAATATACACCAGCGTTGATCAAATAACTCTGCAAATCCTGCCTCGGGGCCAGAAAATTCAGTACCCGCAATCGGGTGTGCTGGCACTATCTCTATATCAGAACGGCAAAACGGCTTTATAGAGTTAATTACCGACTCCTTAACAGAACCAGTATCGGTTAGGATTGCACCATCCTTTAAATACGGTGCAATCAATTCCACGACAGGTGACATGGCGCCAACAGGAACACAAAGAATAACCATATCTGAATCTTCAACCCCGCGAACAAGGTCATCAGTTACGATATCGGCTATTCCAAGCTCAGCTACTTTTTCACACACCGCTTCACTTCTGTCTGCGGCGACCAAAGTATTTGCAAGTTTATTTTGTTGTATATTTCTGGCGATGGATGATCCAATTAAGCCCATGCCAATAATTGTAATTTTATCAATCATATTAAATTCTCTCAATTAATGTTTATAATGCGTTTTCTGGGTTTCAGGAAATATCCGGAATTACCGGATATCCGCCGACGGCCTTGCAATATAAACATTCATCGCCAAAAGCATTGCGTAGATTACTAATCTCTTCAGAGTTTTCATCATGAAAACCTTCTACTTCCACTAAGTAACTGCCATTTCCACTGAATAAGTTTAAAACGGAAAATCCGGCATCCTTTGCAATATCTTTAATACGATCACGACTTATCTGGGTGTTAATCTTACACCCGACAAAACTCACATCATTATCAGAGGGCATAAAATCAATCTTTGATATAATTACTGCACGATTATCAATTTCATCACCTAAATCACCGCTCTTACCATAGGGTAATGCGCATATAATCGACAGAGAATCATCACTTTCCTCTTGCTCTATAAAAGTACCCCACCATGGTGAACTATCCTCTAAATCAGGCCATGAAAGCACAGCAAAGTAAGCATCTCCGCTTCTGACCTCATCAATAGTATTGGCCTCACCATTCACCTTTTTCATTGGAATCGCGCTACCGAAATAGTTCTTGGCAACATCCCAGTAAGCACACCGCCCATCACCATCAGAAGAAACAACCACACTCAACCCTGTTTGTAATAGCGATACTGAGCTAATCAATTCACGCCAAATGCGAACAACAGTTGCACGAGGTAATGGCTCTCTGTGACGAGACAGCAACCTGCGCATCAGCTTTGCCTCACGCGCGGGGTGAACTATTTGCAGTCCCTCTTTTTTCTTTGCCATAGCAACAGATGAAACTAAATCGGCACGACGCATCAATAAATCATGTACCTGATTATCGATTGAGTCTATTTCAACGCGTATTTCACTTAATTTTTTTGACATCGTGCTCTTTTTATCTCACTTTAAACAAGAGTTATTGCATACTGCATATATATAAATCAAATGGAACTTACACATCAATGCCTCTTGTTGCCTATAAAGATTTACCGACATTTAAACGCCTTGCAGATGAGGGCCGCACAATACTACCACCAAAGCGCGCGCAACAGCAGGATATAAGAGAAATGCATGTAGGTTTATTAAATATGATGCCTGATGCAGCACTAACCGCAACCGAGCGTCAATTCTTTCGCTTGGTCGGGGAAAGTAATCAAATTGCTCAACTATATATCCACCCCTTCACTCTTCCTGAATTGGTACGCAGTGACAAAGCCACAGAATACATAAACAACCATTACGAGACCTTTGAGCAAATCAAAGAAAACGGTCTTGACGCACTAATAATAACCGGAGCGAATGTTTCCGGCGAAAATTTGGAAGATGAGCCATTTTGGAACCCCTTGAATGACGTCATATCTTGGGCACATGATAACGTAGTATCAACACTGTGCTCTTGTCTTGCTACACATGCCATAATGCAGCTGCGTTATAATGAAAAAAGGTCATCATTGCCTGATGGAAAATTATGGGGAGTATACAAGCATAAGGTCGTTGATAGACACCATCCACTTGTTCGAAATATGAATACTGTCTTTGATGTACCTCATTCTAGGCACAATGCCATAACATCTGAGCAATTTAAAAGAGCAGGAATGAGCACATTGATATCGTCAGAAGACGCCGGAACCCATATAGCTGTTAGCTCCGACGGATTCAGGTTGGTATGTATGCAAGGACACCCTGAATATGATGCAATAAGCCTGTTAAAAGAATATCAGCGCGAAATCATGCTCTTTCACTCCGGCAAACGCGAAAACTTACCTCCTTTACCTGAGAACTACTTTAACGACGAAGCCATTGAAAAACTGAATATATACGACTTTGAAAATGCAACTAACGAAAACCTTGTCACGTTAAACAATGATCTATGTCATATTATGGAGAACACATGGACAGACAGCGCGCGCAGCATACTTGCCAGTTGGATAGGCCTTGTTTATCAAACAACAAACCAAGACCGTAAAAAGCAATTTATGGATGGAACAGATCCAGATGATCCGTTAGGAATTAAAAAATAATTTATCATTTCTTCGCAGATAAATTCTGCGCAACGGTTGAACCATTACCCTTCAATAATGCCTTTGTTTTTGCCAATACGGCAGAGCCGGTGCCGGAATTATCAATGCTTGCATATATTTGCTTGCTTGCCTCTACTATATGAACCCCTGCAACGAACGGTAATATATTGCCTGCCATACGTTCTATAAGGTTAGAAGACTTCATCATTATAGGGGAATCAGGCATCGGCGGTACAAACAGGGCAGATTTGTGCCTTTCTTGAACAAATTTATTATCACGAAGATAGGAACATAATTGAGAGGAAGTAAACGGGTGACCATGCCCAAACGGAGACCAATCAGCACGCGCCCAAACCCCCATCCTATTAGGAACAATCACCATAATACGACCATTAGGTTTTAATATACGCCAAGTTTCCTGCAAAGACTCACGCAAATGATCGCAATGCTCTAAATGATGTATAAGGAGTATCCTGTCGACAGAGCTGTTTTCCAGTGGAATTCTAAACTCACTGGAAGTAAATGAAATATTCTTTTGTTTTGCACACGTTTCGACAGGACCTAATCTAGGAGTGCTCATGGCTATGCAACGCTCGGACCTGTTTCTCAAATCATCTAGATAAGGTCCAGAGTAACCACAACCCAAAACGCGAAGTCCATGCATATCAGGCCAAAAATCATTGATATGAGATTGCAAGATACCATGAACGATAACGCCGATATCGCTTGCATAAAAATCCCTCATCTCTGACACAGAAAAGTACATAGCTTTATCTTTATACTATAAATGATCTCTTAATTGGTAAATAAGTGGTATATCTGCCTCTGGCATTGGGTAATCATACATATCCTGTGGCAAAACCCATGCAAATCCTTGCTGCCCTTCCAATGCTTTAATATCCCCCCTCCACACACGACAAACAAATAGCGGCATCAAAAGGTGAAAATCATCATATCCATGCGACGCAAAACCTATAGGAGAGAAACAACACTCACGGGTCTCAATACCCAGCTCTTCTTCTAATTCACGCATCAATGCGTATTCTGGGTTTTCCCCTTTTTGCACCTTACCACCGGGAAATTCCCACAAGCCAGCCATGGATTTTCCCTCTGGTCTTTGTGCCAATAAAACTCGGCCTTGTTTGTCCACCAAAGCAACAGCAGCCACCAAAACAATAGGTAAACCAGAAGGCTTGTCTGGCTTAGGCAGTTTTAGCGCCTGTGCACAATTCATCTTTCTTTCCGCCATTTTCTCTTACTCTTTCCAAGTTACTAAACAAAAAAAGCCGCGAAACTAAACATCACGGCTTTATTTAAAATATTAGTTTAGCACACTAATTTACTCAACAGCACCTTCAGCAGGCTTACTATCAACTTCTGGATTTTCAGATACTTCAGATTCAGCATCAGCTTCGCCTTCAACTGCCACAACTTCTTCAGGTGTATCTTCAGCCTGAACAATTGGATTACCATTCATATCAAAGCGCTTAATCTCCACCTCTTGTCTCAGAGATTTTAAAGTTTCATCCAAGATAGAGCGTTGAAGCTCTTGCTTCATATATGGCTTTGCTTCCTCAAGTGATGCTGGTGGGCGAACACGCTTTTCATCAACCTTAATAATGTGGAAACCAAAGTCAGTTTTCACAGGATTTTTAGAGTAAGTACCCGGCTTTAACGCAAACGCAGCCTCTGCAAATTCTGGAACAACATCTGTTTTAGCAAAGTAACCAAGGTTACCGCCATCATCCGCAGAACCATCTGTTGAATTTTCTTTGGCTAAATCCGCAAATGACCCACCTTTATTTAATTTAGCAATCAATGATTTTGCAAGCTTTTCGCTTTCCACTAAAATATGAGCAACTTTTACTTCTTCCACTTCTGGGAAGTTCGCTAAATAACTATCATATTGCTCTAACAAACGTTGGTCAGTAAGTTTCGATTTAATAACATCTTCAAGATACTTATTACGAATTATCTGTGTCTTAACTTTTTCCAACTGCTCAACAACTTCTGGATCTTTTTCCAAGCCAGAACTCTTCGCATTATCATCAATAATTTTATTATTAATAATTTGTTCCAAAGCTAACTGGAAAAGCTGATCAGATGGAATTTGCTGCATTTGCGGTGGCATAGTGTTAATCAACGCAACCACGTCTAAACGCTTGATTTGCTCACCATATATCTCTGCTAAAACAGGGTTACCGTTTTCGTCAATGCCCTCTTCTGAACTTACTGTTTGGACCTCTCCTCCTTTAATGAATACATCTAGCTTACCTGACGTATATGCAAAAAAACCAACTGCGGCCATTATAAGAACAACCAGCACAGCGCCTATTGCATTTCCACGTTCCGAAGCACACTGCTCGTCGCAAGATTTCTTATGATCAATCATAATATTCCTCTTAAATTATTTTCTAAATGTATCATTGTTTGAGACCCTAACGAATGAAATTACTGTTTTCAACACCTAATATTAGGTCTACCCACAGGGCTTTTATTGACGTGGAGGGTTTTGCACCTTATATCAAGTGAACTTATTACTTTTAGGAGACTTCATGGTACTCGCTCTGGCAACAAAAATTTTCGGCTCCTCTAACGATCGCGTGTTAAAGGGGTTGCAAAAGCATATTGACCCAATTAACGCTCTGGAAGCCACTTATGAGGCAATGAATGACACAGAGCTTCAGGCTCAAACTAATTTATTCCGCCAGAGACTTGAAAATGGTGAGCCGCTAAACAACTTATTACACGAATCATTCGCCGTAGTTCGTGAGGCCGCTAAACGATCAATGGGGCAACGTCACTATGATGTTCAGCTTCTGGGTGGTTTAACACTAAACGAAGGTAAAATTGCAGAAATGCGTACTGGTGAAGGTAAAACACTGGTTGCCACATTGGCGGTGTACCTTAACGCTCTATCAGGTAAAGGTGTACATGTTGTTACCGTCAATGATTACTTGGCAGAACGTGACGCAGAATGGATGAGCCAGGTTTACAGTTTCCTTGGCCTGACAACAGGGTGTATAACCGCAAATATAGATGAAGTAGCCAGACGTAACGCCTATGCCAGCGACATTACATACGGAACAAATAACGAATTTGGGTTTGATTATCTTCGCGATAATATGAAATTCAAATTAGATCAAATGGTTCAGCGTCCATTCAACTTTGCTATTGTAGACGAAGTTGATTCTATATTAGTTGACGAAGCCAGAACTCCACTTATTATCTCCGGCCCATCAGAAGGTAATATGGAGCTTTACACCTCTGTTGATAAAATTATTCCTCATCTAGAGGATGCCGACTTTGACCTTGAAGAAAAACACAAGAGCATCGTTCTAACCGAACAAGGTCAAGAACATGTAGAAGAGCTGCTCAAAGAACATGGAATAATGCAAGATGGTAACATGTACGACATGAACAACATATCGTTGGTTCACCATGTAAACCAAGCACTACGTGCACATAAGTTATTCCAAGGTGAAAAAGACTATATCGTCCAAGACAATAAAGTTACGCTTATTGATGAATTTACCGGACGTATGATGGACGGCAGAAGACTTTCAGAAGGGCTACATCAAGCAATAGAAGCAAAAGAAAACGTAAAAATACAAAATGAAAACCAAACTCTTGCATCTATAACATTCCAAAATTACTTCAGAATGTACCCTAAATTATCTGGTATGACCGGAACTGCAATGACCGAAGCAGCAGAGTTTGATGAAATTTACAAACTAGGTGTAATATCTATTCCCACTCATACAGGTGTCGCCCGTATTGATCACGAAGATAAAATATATAAATCTTTAGATGAAAAAGAGAATGCAATTGTTAATTTGGTCGAGCAATGCATAGACCGTCAGCAACCAATCCTTGTTGGAACAGTATCTATTGAGAAATCGGAAAGCCTTTCGGCACGATTAAAGAAAGCGAAAATAAAACATAACGTTCTGAACGCACGACACCATGAAAAAGAAGCATATATCGTTGGCCAAGCCGGACAACTAGGCGCAATCACAATTGCCACTAATATGGCTGGTCGTGGTACAGACATTCAACTTGGCGGTAATGCAGATATGCTTATCGAAGATCAAGTTGATCCGTCATGGCCTATAGAAAAACAAGAGGAAGAAGCAAATAAAATTCGGGAACAAGTTGAAAAAGATAAACAACTTGTAAAAGACGCGGGTGGCTTATACATCGTTGGTACAGAACGCCATGAGTCACGTCGAATTGACAACCAATTGCGTGGTCGCGCAGGGCGTCAAGGTGACCCGGGTGCATCTATATTCTTCCTGTCCGTTGAAGATGATCTTATGCGTGTATTCGCAGGTCAACAGCTTGAAAGCCTGTTAACAAGTAAACGCATCGGCCTTGAAGATGGTGAAGCACTTGAGCACCCGTGGATATCTAAAATGTTAGAGCGTGCGCAAGGCAAAGTGGAATCCATGAACTTTGAAATGCGTAAGAACTTGCTTAAATTTGATGATGTAATGAATAACCAACGTAAAGAAATTTACGAAGAACGCAGAGAGGTTATGAACGCAGATAACATCGAAGAAATGGTAAAAGATATGCGCCATGACGCGATTGAAGATGCTGTTACAGCTTGCATACCTGCTGGTGCATACGCCGAACAATGGGACACGGATAGTCTGGAAACAGAGATCCTTCGTGTAATCAATATGCAATTGCCCATACAAGATTGGGCAAAGGAAGAAGGTATTGCAGATAATGAACTGATGGAGCGTATAATTGATGCCTCTGACAAAAGAATGGCAGAAAAAGTTGCCAATACCGGCGCAGATGTCTGGCGACAAATTGAAAAATCAATTGTACTTCAGATGATAGACCAGCATTGGAAAGAACATCTGTTAAACCTTGATCACCTTCGCCAAGGTATTAATCTTCGTGCATTTGGGCAAAAAGACCCACTTAACGAATATAAAACCGAGGCATTTTCAATGTTCCAAAACATGTTGGAGAAAATGCGTGAGACAATAACACAGACCTTATGCTTGGTAGAGGTTAATTTGGATAATGCGGGGGCAAGCCTTACCGTATCGCCTGACAACCCAATGAAGACACAAGAAAGCAGACTAGATCCCGCTCAACCTAAATCAAGCCCTCAGTCGGAACAAAACAGACCAACGACGCAAAAACCTACTCCACAAAAAAGAGTGTTATTTGATCAGAATGACCCTGATACATGGATAAAAACGCCTAGGAATGCACCTTGCCCGTGTGGCTCAGGTAAAAAGTACAAACAATGCCATGGTAAGATCACTTAAATAATAGGAATTGCGTTTAGTAAGTAAAGATAAGCTGTTATAAAATTGACTATAGAAGGATGCAAGATGACAAGCACAACCCCAGACATAGTTATTTTCGGCGCTGGCATTGCAGGACTTTGGACGTTTAACCACCTTAAATCACTTGGTTACGATGTTCTATTGCTAGAAAAAGAAAGTATAGGATGCGGACAAACCATCGCATCACAAGGCATAATTCATTCAGGTCTAAAATTTTCCTTGGCTGGTAAAGTAAACTCACTTGCAAAATCTATCAGTGCTATGCCCGATTTATGGCGCGACGCATTGGATGGCAAAGGAAGCGTGGACTTAAGATCTGCAAAAATAAGTGCACAATCTCAACAGCTATTAATTCCAGCTGGTTTTATGGGCGGATTAACCAAGCTGGTAACCAAAAAAGCATTAGGTAAAACTGTGCATGAAATACCACATGACCAATGGTCTCAAGATATTAAGTCATCTGGGTTCAAAGGAAGTGTAATTTTCATGGGAGAGCCTGTTCTAGACATCCCAAGCGTTATACGCGCACTGGCAGACCCATATAAATCATCTATTAAAAAAATTACAGAAGAACAGGCATCATTCCCCTTCGACTTTTTAAAAAATCACAACATCACACCTAAGCGAATTATTTTCACCGGTGCAGGCAGTAACCACAACATCGCAAAATCAAATAATCATGATGATGGTTTGGCAACACAAAAACGCCCGCTTATGCAGGGGATGATTAAAAACGCCCCCTTCCCACTTTTCGCGCATCTGGTTGGAAAAACTGATAAACCCGTTGCGTCAATAACCACACATAATATGAGTGACGGAACATTGATATGGTATCTAGGTGGCGGAGTAGCAGAAAGATCAAAAGAATCCGATCCCGAGGATGTCTACAAAGACGCAATAAGTGCGCTGAACTCTTATCTGCCTAAAATTGACTTATCAAATATAGAGTGGAGCACCCTTCCAATAGATAGAGTGGAAGGAAAATCAAAGACCGACAGTTGGATGCCCGACACTCCTACCATTCACAATACGGATGATGCACTTTATTGTTGGCCGACAAAGCTTACTTTTGCGCCAATGCTATCTGATATTATCTTAGAAACTCTCAATTCGGATAATATAACACCGTCACAAAAACAAAGTGATTTTTCATTTTTAGAAGATGCACAATATTCTCAAACTCCGTGGGATAGAGCAATCTGGAGCAAAAATAAATGAAGCAAATTTCATTAGGAAAAACAGGTATATCCGTATCCCCTATAGGTTTGGGAACTGTAAAATTCGGCAGAAACCAAGGCGTAAAATATCCGGAAGGATTTGAAATACCGGATGATGACCACCTAATATCTCTTTTAGATATTGCCAAATCATCAGGAATTAACATGTTGGATACCGCCCCCGCATACGGGACGAGCGAAGAACGTCTTGGCTCTTTACTTTCCGGTCAACGCGACGATTGGGTTATAGTTGGTAAAGCAGGCGAAGAATTTGAAAACGGACAATCATCATATCGCTTCACTCCTGATCATTTTGATTACAGCATCGAAAGATCGCTAAAACGCCTTAATACGGATTACATTGACATATTACTTATACATTCAAACGGCGATGATATGGACATCCTAAATAATGATGACCTGATAAAAAAAATGCACGACTTCAAAGATCAAGGCTTGGTCAAAGCAATAGGTGCATCAACAAAAACTGCACAAGGCGGAGTAAAAGCACTCGAGCTTATGGATATTTGTATGGCTACATACACACAAGAATATGTTGATGAAAAACCCGTATTAGATTACGCACTTAAGTACAATAAAGGTGTGATACTTAAAAAGGCACTATCAAGCGGACATAACACAAATATAAAAGATGCCTTTAAATTTATATTCGATCACAAAGGTGCTAGCGCAACAATCGTCGGGACAATAAACCCAAAACATTTAGCGGAGAACGCTAAAATCGTAAGTAACATTATAGAAAGTTGACACAGCAAACCAAAACCATTAACAAGCCATATTCAAATCTAATCAGGTATATGTTTATGAGCTTAAAAAACAAATTTCACGATCAAAAAACTGGTATCACATATCCCAAAATGGCATGGAACAAAGCAAATGCACGTCTGGACGCAGAAGAACGCGCAGCCATATATCTGTACAAACATAAAGGCGAACTAAGGAAAAGCGGAATATCTCACGCAGCCGCAGCAATGTACGTAACAAAAGATAGGGATATAAAGTTCTCTATCTACGACAGAACAAGCCAAAGCCCGAACGATGTTACCCCATCAGGTGCACAGCCACTACGACCTGTTGACCCATACTTGGCATAATAAATAGAGTTACGATGGTGTAACTCGCACAAGGGTTATCTGGTTTCTTTGTTTACGAACTATATCCATTTGGAATCCATGAAACCTGAAGGATTGATTTATTTCAGGAACCATACGCGATTCAAATAATATCAATCCGGCGATTGTCGAATACTCCTCATCAGGAAGCCCCCATTCAAATTCGCGGTTTAAATCACGAATAGTAACGCTACCGTCAACAGCATATGACCCGTTAGCCAACTTTTTAACACCTGACATAGATTCGTCGTGCTCATCGTCTATTTCACCGACTATTTCCTCTAAAATATCTTCCAGAGTTACAACCCCCATAAATGATCCATACTCATCCACAACAAGGCAGAAATGCTCTTTACGCTCACGAAATGCCTGAAGTTGACCATATAAATCTATTGTTTCAGGGATAAACCACGGTTTCATAGATATTCGTGTAAGATCAATATTACCTATATCACCACCAGTATCTAAAAGCTCACGAAGCAATTCTTTTGTATGTATCACACCAACTATATTGTCCGGGTTATCACGCCATAATGGAATTCTTGTAAACTGGCTTTCCAGAACCTCTTCAACAATTTTTTCGATAGGTTGCTCTATATTTATCATGACAACATTTTTTCTATGAACCATGATTTCATCAATATCAACATCCGCCAAATCCAGGATAGAGCGTAACATTGCCCTTTGCTCTTGGATTGCTTGTGCGCCCTCATGCATATCAATCACACCGCGCAACAACTCCTGATGGGATGAGCTTTGTCCTGCCTTCGACATATCAACCCCCATCAACATCAATACACGCCTTACAATCCATGTCACGGCCTCAGTTATTGGTGCAAAAATTAATATAACAAAGCGAATAACCGGAGATATCCTCATCGCAACGCTCTCCGCATGATAAAATGCGTAGGTTTTAGGCAACACTTCGGCAAATATTAAAACCAATATGGTCATGACAAATGTGGCAATAAACACACCTGCATCACCAAAGACTTTCATAAGAACGCTTGTCGCCAGTGCAGAGGCCAAAATATTTACCAGATTATTACCCAGCAATAATGCGCCTATCATACGGTCTTTTTTATCTCTGATACGGTTAACAAGTGCCGCGCGCTTGTTTCCCTCTTTTTCTCTGGAAAGCAACCTTGCCTTTGACGCCGCAGTAAACGCAGTCTCAGAACCAGAGAAAAAACCAGAAAGTAAAAGCAATACGACAATTGCAATAATTGGGAATATTAAGTCCATTATCGTATTCTATCCTTTATTTTCTAGTGATTGTAATAAAATTTCTCTAACCATATCTTCTGGTACTTCTTGCGTAATAAAAGCCTCACCAATTCCATTAACCAAAATAAATGTCATTTTATTATCAACGGCCTTTTTGTCTCGTTGCATTATTGCAATTAATTCATCAACATTAGTGTTCATACCAATATCACTGGCATTAACAGGCAAGCCCATCTTGATTATATGATCACGAACACGTAACGCGTCCTCCTTTGGACACAACCCCATTGCGACAGAAAGGTCAAATGCCATCACCATTCCAATGGCTACTCCTTCACCATGCAATAAAGTTCCGTCATATCCCGCGACCGCCTCTAAAGCATGACCAAATGTATGTCCCAGGTTAAGCAACGCGCGCTTACCATGCTCTTTTTCATCGGCCTCGACAATTGCCGCTTTTGCCTTACAGCTAACCTCAACTGCATATGATATTTTTTCAAAATCAGCCGATATTACTTTATCGCCATTAACCTCTAACCATTCAAAAAAATCAATATCATCAATAAGGCCATATTTTAAAACTTCTGCGTATCCTGCGCGCAATTCTCGTACAGGAAGTGTTTTAAAAACGTCCATATCTGCGACAACAGATACAGGCTGATAAAACGCTCCGACTAAATTTTTGCCATATTGTGTGTTTATGCCCGTTTTACCGCCGACAGAACTATCTACCTGCGCCAATAAAGATGTCGGTATTTGAACAAATTTAACACCACGTAAAACAGTAGCAGCAGAAAACCCTGCCAAATCACCGATTACTCCACCACCTATTGCAAAAACAACAGAATTTCGGTGTATGTTGTGCTTTAACATCCACTCGTGTGCTTCTTGTAAACGTGAATAAGATTTAGTTTTCTCACCATGTGGAAATACTAAAACTTCGCACAAGGATGCACCTGCCTTGTCTAAAACATCGCGCATTTTATTTGCGTAAGGTTCAACATTATCATCTGTAATTAAGAATATCTTTTTCCCTGACAAATCAAACGGTAAGAACCCTTCAATATCAGATAATATATTCGTACCAATAGCTATATCATAGCTGCGATCACCAAGATTAATTTCAACTGTTCTGGTCTGCATCTTTATTTTTAAGTTCCTGTATTATTATTTTCACCGTTTCATGAATATCATCAGATTTATTATCAACATGAATATCAGCCAGAGCATATAACCTTTCTCTGAGAGATAAAAGCTCTTCTAACTTTTTACGCGGGTTATCGCATTGTAACAATGGCCTACTGGTGTCATCCCCAAGTCGTGATAATATGTTATCGACATCACTACGTAACCATATAGATATTCCGTCTGACTTAATTATCTCCAATGCCTTAGGGACGGTTACAGCGCCGCCGCCTGTCGATATAATCCCTGCCCCCATATTTAGCAGTTCTTTTATCTTTTTTACCTCCAAGTCACGGAAATATGCTTCTCCGTTTTCTGAAAAAATTTCTGTAATTTCCTTGCCCTGGTCTTTTACTATTAAATCATCACAATCATAAAACGGGCAATTAAGATTGCTTGATAAAGCTTGCCCTACCGTGCTCTTGCCACATCCCATCATACCAACTAGTACCACGGGCTTTTTAAGGGGCGATATACCTACAAATTCACTACTATTCATATGCTTGCCCTTTCAAAGCAATAACATTTTTGCTATACCATAATTTATATATAAATAGCCCATAAACCTTAAAACATGAACTGATTGTTGATGCCATTCTTATTAAAAATTATTTTTGCAGTTTTAGTCTTCATAATAGTGGGAACAACAACCCTACTTATGGCAAAAGATGTTTCAATGCCACAAGAAGAAGTCACAAAAACAATATCAAACGATAGATTCTTGTAATGTTAAAAAAATTTATAAAACTCTTTGTTCCATGTGCAATTATAACATTGTCTACGATGCCGCTATCTCATGCGCAGACGAATAAGCCGCAACTAGAATCAATTGGCTTATATGATACAACGCACAAATATTCATTAGGAAGCGGCGTATATCACAAATCTAACCGCATAGCGCTTACCACGCTTCTTGAAAACACTAGAACCAGCAACTGGACTGCCCTAAACAGGGAAATAAACCACTTTCTTTTAACTTCTGCGGATGCACCATCGTTAGAAAGTGATTCACAACAAGTAACAGACCTGTTTACCATGCGATTTAACGCCCTGTTACAGCGTGGACTAAACAAAGAAGCATTCGATTTATTCTCAAAAATACCTGAGGGAACAAAATTAAACTCGCTAGCTTACCCAGGTGTCATAACCATGCTTCTGAATAAAGAAAAAGCTCTAGCATGCCTTGAAACAAAAGCTTTATCCCCAAGTTTAAAAAACACTCAATTCTGGAAAGAGTTGGATGCTTACTGCACCATTTCTTTATCAAACCAGAACCACAATGAAAAAGAAGACATTCTCAAAAACACCAAGAACGTAATTTTAAACAAAATTATATCAGATAAAAAATTCACTTTTGAGTACACGCCGACTTCTTTTGCGGCACTTTCACCAATAGAGCGCGCAATATTAACTGCAGAAGACAAAATAACCCTGAAATCAGCACACAAAGACACCCCACCACAAGACATAGCCCCCCTATTACAGCAATCAAGCATAAATGAAGAAACAAGAGTTGTATTGACCATACAGGCGGTCAAACATGGGATTTTTGAATTAAGCGCATTAACGTCACTATACGAAGAGATAAGCAAAAAAGATCACAGAAAAAATGGCATTTATAAGATTATTTCCCTGTATGATGAGACAAAAGAAGGATGGCTTCCTAAACGCCGTAAAGACAAAATTGAAAAAGTATTCATATTGGCCGACAAATATGGAGATTTAGCATTATTACCCCTATTACCAATCTTAATTAAAATGGAACCCGGGGATGATATATCAATAGAAAACACAAAACGCACTTTATCATTATTTTTGTATTCCGACCTACCCTTTCCGTCAGATTGGATAGATAACCTAGAAGAAATAACAACAGACAAACCAAACGACATAAGCTTTTATAAATTAAGGTTACAAACCTTATTAACGGCGAAAATATTAGACAAAACCTTAAATAATAACGCAAGCACAGACATCGACAGCTCGGCTTCAGCTGATTTACAGTTTATTACCAACATAGAAACCTTGAAAAATATAATAGATTCTATTGACATAAACACTGGTAATGATGATAAAGTTCAGTATATTTATGAAAATGATTTTGACTTGAATGAAAATAGAAGTTATACAATGCCTCCATCTATAGTCATGGATGCATTAAGACAATCAAGTACTAATCAAGACATAGGGGTAACACTTTTATTATCCAACGCAATATTAAGCGGGATAAAAAATGAAGAGTTATACCTAGGAACATTAAGCGATATTTGTATCGCACTGAGTAAAATAGGATCAAAAAAACTATCTCACCGCATTTTGGCGCAAGCCATATTAGAGATAGAAAACTAAAGGAGAATAAAGACCAATGGCTAAACCAGGACGTCCAGCAATGCCTAAACCGGAATTGAACCCTCTTGTAGATTCATTTCTTGATATGATCACTACTGAACGTGGTGCGGCATTAAACACTAGACAAGCTTATTGGCGTGATCTTGCCGATGTATCTTTATTTTTAAAAAGCATAAATTCTGATATTGATAAGGCAACAACAGATCAAATAAAATCTTACCTTGAAGACCTATCCAAGAAGACCAATGAAAAAGGTGATCAAAAGGGTAAAATTGCAGTTCGCACAATTGCACGCAGGCTATCTGCCCTACGTCAATTCTATCGTTATTTAATATCTGAAGGCCATAGAGAGAGCGACCCTACCTCCACAATTGAAAGCCCAAAACAAGGTCGCACACTTCCTAAGACACTCAGCGAGGCAGAGGTAGATAACCTTATTAAAACAGCCGGAGAAAAAGGAACAGCAGAAAGCAAAAGATTGGTATGCTTGCTTGAGCTTCTTTACGCTACAGGGCTTCGCGTTTCAGAGCTTGTTGGACTGCCTCTATCTGCACTTGGCGAGAACAACGAATGTCTTGTTGTTACCGGTAAAGCAGGTAGAGAACGTATGGTTCCACTATCAACACCGGCAAGGGAATCACTGGAAGAATATATAGAAGTTCGTAAAAAGCACGTGGGTGCAGGCGAAACTGAAAGACAAAATAAATGGCTATTTCCATCAAAAACATCTGACAGTGGTCACTTAACACGCCAAAGATTTGCACAACTTTTAAAAGATTTGGCCAAAGAGGCAAAAATAGACAATGGTCGCGTAAGCCCGCATGTCTTACGTCATGCCTTCGCAACACACCTACTTAATAACGGCGCTGACTTACGCTCTGTTCAAAAAATGCTGGGGCACGCAGATATCGCGACTACCCAGATTTATACTCACATTTTAAGTGAGAATGCGAAAAAGACTGTTGAGGATAAACATCCTCTGTCTAAAACAGGTACTGATAGAAAGTAACAATGTCGGCAATAGGTAAACTTTATCTTTTGCTGTTATGTCCAACTATAGATGAATATAATTAAGGTGGTTTTGACCGATGAGTCAGCTTGAATTTGAAAAACCGATTTTAGAGTTAGAAGGCAAAATTTCTGAGCTTCGTCACGTTAACAGTGATTCAGAGGTAAACATTGCCGAAGAAATAACCCGCATGCAAAACAAAGCGGACAAGCTGCTTAGGCAGACCTATGGAAAGCTTACTGCTGCGCAAAAGGTTCAGGTTGCACGTCACCAAGAACGTCCGCATATGATAGACTATGTCAATGGTATGATTGATGACTTTGTGCCATTAGCAGGAGATAGAAACTTCTCTGAAGATCATGCATTAATTGGCGGTTTAGGACGTTTTCGTGGACAATCATGCATAATCATGGGACATGAAAAAGGCCACGACACACAAAGCAGAATTAAACACAATTTTGGGATGGTACGCCCGGAAGGATACCGCAAAGCGCAACGCCTTATGAAAATGGCACAGCAATTTCAAATACCGGTAATCACGCTTATTGATACAGCAGGAGCATATCCGGGAGTCGGTGCAGAAGAGCGTGGCCAATCCGAAGCAATTGCAAAATCAATAGAGACATGCTTACGAACAACAGTTCCTATAATCTCCGTTGTCATTGGCGAAGGAGGCTCAGGTGGAGCGATCGCAATCGCAGTTGCAGACAAAGTATATATGTTAGAGCATTCAATTTATTCTGTAATTTCACCTGAGGGATGCGCATCCATCCTATGGAGAAGCCGTGAATTTGCAAAAGAAGCAGCCACAGCCCTAAGACTTACAGCACAAGATTTACATGAACTAAAACTAATAGATGCGATAATTGCAGAACCTATTGGTGGCGCACATCGTAAAAAAGATGACACAATAACAGCGGTAGCAAACCAAATTGAAGAAGGTCTTGCACAAGTTACGCCATGGGATGAGGCCGCGCTTATAAGCTCTCGCCAAGCAAAGTTCCTAGAATATGGAAGATCACTATAAATCATAAGATGGTAATTTTATATCACACCATCTTTTATTACAAATTCACAGGAAATTGCATTTAATAGCAAACAGTAATGCAACTAAGCTGCGCTTGAGCTGCCTACATCATCATTATTCCTACGGCTTTTATATCGCCTCTTCTTATCAAAGAATCCTTCAAACTCAGATGGTATACGTGCACGCGCCTTCATATTAGAAAAGCTTCCATGTCCTGCATTATTGTGCCCCTCTTCACTGGACGCAGAACGGAAATACAACATTAAAAACACACGGATAGCCGCAGTTAATGAAGTACCCTCTTTCTTTCTGATAAAAATCAGAGAACACAGATCATGTATAGAGCACTTTTCCCTATCAGCAATATTGTTTAAAGCATCCCACATTTCAGGCTCTAAGCGTATAGATGTCCTACGCTTAAATATAGTGATATTACGCCCAATTAATGAGCTACGTACCGGCTTAGTCTTATTATTCAAATTTTTCATTTTTCCCCACACAGTAAAACAAAGAATATCGTTAATACAGACGCATGCTACACCATTAAAAAAAATATTACAACTATAAGCGTTTATTTATCTGCGCCTACGGCCAAAATAGACAAAGAATGAACACATTTCATCTCATCAGACAGGCAATCATAAATCATGCGATGGCTCTCAACCGAACGCCTACCTTCAAATATTGAGGACACAACCTCAACGTGAAAATGGCTTTCGCCAGAGCCGTCATCGCCTGCATGACCCTTGTGCAAACCACTTTCATTTACAACTTTTAGGAATGTTGGCTGAAACTTGTTCGTTATTTTTTCTTCAATCCTGCTTTGCATTGATTGCATATTCATCATCCTTCTGACACAGCTTTTAGTGACATATATAAAAATTACATATAGAATATAGCCATGCCAAGTATCATATTAAAGCACAAATCACCTGAGTTCGCAGATTCGACTAAAACGCAGCATATAAAAAACTGCGAAATGCCCGGCTGCCCTGATGAAGGAGAGCATAAAGCACCCAAACACCGTGGTCTTAATGAGTATTATTTTTTCTGCAACAGCCATATAAAAGAATATAACAAAGCATGGGATTTTTTCTCTGGCATGTCTACTAACGAAGTTAACAACCACATGCACAAAAGTAGATATGGCGACAGGCCAACGTGGAAACAATCCGAAGCAAACATGGAAGAAGAACTCTTAAGAGCCGCACGTAACACATATTTTAATGGTGATGAAGAATCACAAAAAGAAGACAAAAAACACAATGACAACAAAAGAAAATTTGCAGGTGATACAAATACTCCTGAATATGAAGCAATGGCTTTAATGGGATTGGAACCACCGGTTACTTTGGATGAAATAAAAGCGCGCTACAAAAAACTAGCAAAAAAATATCATCCAGACTTAAACAAGGATAACCCTAACGCAGAAGAACTTCTCAAAAAGATAAATATGGCGTATACAATATTAAAACTTGCCCTAAAAGACTATGAAGACCTTAAAGATAATCACCAATAAAAATTAAGCGACAACAACATGACAGACCTGCAACATTCTAACGAACAGCTGGACAAAGACAAGGAATCTGCCCGCGGCATGTCTTTTAGCATAACGCAGATAAAGGCAAAGGAAGGTAAATATACAAGCATTCCTGATCGTAAATTTAACGTACGCGAAACATTCGGCATTGAAACAGATATCGATGATGTCCCAGGGTTTAGCGAAGACACCGCAAACGTCCCCGATATAGACCCAACATATAAATTTGATCATGACACGACACTTGCAATATTGGCCGGATTTACCCACAATCGCCGCGTAATGATACAAGGGTATCATGGAACTGGTAAATCAACGCATATTGAGCAAGTAGCCGCACGCCTTAACTGGCCGTGTGTAAGAATAAACCTAGACAGTCACGTCAGTCGCGTAGATCTATTGGGTAAAGACACAATAGTGTTACAAGAAGGTAAGCAAATAACACAATGGAAAGAAGGCTTACTTCCTTGGTCCATACAAAACCCTGTGGCATTAGTATTTGATGAATATGACGCGGGGCGACCAGATGTTATGTTTGTTATACAAAGAATATTAGAATCAGAGGGACGATTAACCCTTTTAGATCAGAATATGGTTATACGCCCTCACCCGGCATTTAGAATTTTCGCCACAAGCAACACAATAGGTTTGGGCGACACAACCGGTCTGTACCACGGAACACAGCAAATAAACCAAGGTCAGATGGATCGTTGGAATGTTGTCACCACGCTTAATTACTTACCACATGATATAGAGGCCAACATAGTTTTAGCAAAATTGCCGGAGCTAAACACAACCGAAGGCAAAGATATGATCAGCAAAATGGTAACACTTGCAGACCTGACAAGAACCGGCTTTGTTAATGGAGATTTATCAACATTAATGTCACCCAGAACCGTTATCGGCTGGGCTGAAAATTTCTTGATATTCAAAGATCGTGAAATGTCATTTCGTTTAGCATTTCTGAATAAGTGTGACGAAGCAGAACGCCCGATTATCGCAGAATACTACCAAAGGTGCTTTGGCATAGACTTACCAGACAGTGCAATATACAACATTGCAGTGCCTGACTAAATATACTTACACAAAGAAAAATTACTGCGGCTCAGGAGGTTCCTCTTCGGGTAAGGATAAGTCCGCATCAGGGTCAAGAAACGGATTACCCTCATTAGGATCACTAAGTGCGTCCTTAAACCGTTTAGACACCCCCTCAGCTTTGCCCGAAGCGCCATTCAAGTCATCTGTTGCACGTTCAATTAAACGCTCCCCAAATCTTGACGCACCCTCACCAACAGCTTTACCACCATCATATACAGCATCTGCTGCAGATTCTGGCGTAAGCCCCTCTTTTGCATCAATAATGCCAAAGCTGGCACCTTCCTTGAACTGCCCCCAGTTAGTAACGCCCTTAGGGTTATCCTTGCTCATTTCATCAATGCCGTTATAAACACTGGCAATCGGCGTAATAACTACAGCCGCAGCGAACGTAACAACACCCAGACCACCGCTCCATACATTTTTAAACCAAGACATTAAAGCCCCCTATACAATCAATTATCACCAAACAATATTATTTATTTTTACACTTTCTAGCATTAATCAAACAATCACGTCAAATAACACCAACACCATCTATATACTGATTGCACACTAAACAAGAAATGCGATACGATCCGCATTAAGATGAGCACAGAAAAAACCGAACAGTTCAAAACAAACACTTCCTCAGTTATGCGTGCAATATCACGCCAACCAGATCTAGAGATCAGCTACTCTAACTCTGTAATGCCCACTGGTGAAATAAAAGACCTTAGACACCCTCAAATACCTACTCCGACACCAGACATGTCCACCGATAAGCGTGCATTAATTCGCGGATGTGCTGACACCTACTCATTAAGGATTGCTCACCACAACGAAGTTGTACATCAACAAAACAAGCAAACGAACCTACAAGCACAAGCAGCGATGGATGCCCTAGAACAGGCAAGATGTGATGCAATAGGTATATTGAGCATGAATGGAGTTGCCGATAATTTAAATGCCGTATTAGAAGCCAAGGCCATTAGGCGTGGGTTTAAAGACATAAAGGATAGAGAAGAAGTCCCCCTCGCCGACGCACTACATATTGTTGCCCGTTGCGCGATAAGCGGACACGCTCCACCGCCTTCCGCCATTAAGCTGTTAGACCTTTGGAATCCATGGATAAATGATCAGTTAAACAATGTCGATTTCAAACAACTGGCAAGCTTAATTCATGATCAAAAATCATACGCTAAAGCATCCAGAAAAATATTATCTGCGCTAAATCTAAAGATCGATTCTGAAGGTGACGAAGAAAATGATCTTGAGACTCAAGAGGATAATAGCGAGAGCACACCAGATGACGACCAAGCCCCCCCAGATAGTGATACACAAGAACAACAAGAACAGTCACAAAGCCCATCAGATGAATCCGAGGAAACGTCAGAATTAGAAGAATCTTTTGATATGGATTTGGATGAAATTATAGATGACATAGAATCTGAAGACATGATGACGGAAGAGAACATCCCCCTCCCCCCCGACAGGCCAAATGATTTAATTAATTTCACACAGGGACAATACCGCGTATATACAACCCAATTTGATGAAGAAGTTAACGCAGAGGATTTAGCAGATACGTTTGAGCTTGATCGCTTACGTGATATGCTGGACAAGCAATTATCAAACCACCAAAACATCATAACCAAACTCGCCAACCGACTACAACGCAAGCTTATGGCACGCCAGCGCCGCAGTTGGCAATTTGATCTGGAAGAAGGAATACTTGATGCCGCGCGTCTTGCACGCGTTATTGCAAACCCAAACGTGCCACTAACCTTTAAACAAGAAAAGGAAATGCCCTTCAAAGATACCGTGGTGTCTATTCTTATCGATAATTCAGGATCAATGCGCGGGCGACCAATCGCCATTGCCGCAACAAGCACAGATATTATCGCACAAACTTTGGAACGCTGCGGTATAAAAACAGAAATACTGGGGTTTACCACTCGCACATGGAAAGGCGGTAAGTCCCGTGAATTATGGTTAGAGAAAGGCCGTCCGGAAAAACCAGGCCGCCTGAATGATTTACGACATATTATATATAAAAGTGCCAACGCACCAATAAGACGTGCACGCAAGAATCTTGGTCTTATGCTAAAAGAAGGTCTTCTAAAGGAAAATATCGATGGTGAAGCATTAGTATGGGCGTATAACCGTATCTCTCGCAGAGCCGAGGAACGAAAAATCCTATTGGTAATTTCCGATGGTGCACCTGTCGATGATTCAACCCTATCTGTTAATCCACACAATATTCTAGAAATGGATCTACGTGGCATAATAAAATGGATTGAGGCAAAATCTAATGTTGAGCTGACCGCAATTGGTATTGGTCATGACGTAACAAAATACTATGAAAAGGCCATAACTATTTCAGATGCAGACGGACTTGCCGAGGCATTAACAACACAATTAACTGAACTATTTGACGAACAATAAGTGCCTTTACACTTGCACCAACAACAATCATCCAGTAACAAAGTCTAATGAGTGAAAAGAAAAAAATATATAAGCCAAAGCCAATCAGTGGATTCCCTGAATGGCTTCCTAAAACTAGACGTGCAGAACAGCAATGGTTCGACCATATCCGCAAAATATTTGAGAGCTACGGCTTTTGTTCTATTGAAACGCCAAGCGTTGAAGCATTAGATGCAATAAATGCCAAGGGCGGCGATGGTGGCGCGGATACAGACAAAGAGATGTATGTCCTTGAACGGTTACACAAAGAAGACGGTGACAAAGAAGCAAGGCTAGCCCTGCACTTTGACCAAACAGTTCCCCTCGCCCGTTATACCGCGCAACACTTTAACGATCTTGTATTCCCGTTCAAACGATATCAAATACAACGTGTTTGGCGCGGTGAACGCCCGCAAGCAGGACGTTTTCGTGAATTCTACCAATGTGATATTGATGTAATTAATGTGGATACTCTGCCCCTTCACTTCGATGCAGAGATGCCCGCAATTATTTGGGAAATTCTATCCAGCCTACCTGGAATGGAAAATGAAAAAATTCAAATTCAAATTTCTAATCGTAAAATTCTAATTGGATTATTGGAAAGCTTGGAAATAGAAAATATCACCGAGGTAACTCGATGGATCGATAAATTAGATAAGATGGATAAAAATGCTGTCGCCAATGAATTATCAGGATTAGGCCTTAATGACGACAGTATAAATGAAATATTGTCTTTGGCCTTGGTAAAAGCGACCTCATCCAAGGAACTGGTTGATAGTATCTCCACAAAAAACCAAAACGACACAATGAAAGAAGGAATAGAGGAGCTATCCTTTACCCTTGACCAATTACAACACTTGCCAGAAGGTGCGATTGTCGCCGACCTGTCAATCGTGCGTGGCTTGGATTATTATACAGGAACAGTATATGAAACCAGATTCATTGACGATCCGTCATATGGGTCAATATGCTCTGGTGGCAGGTACGACGACCTTGCAGGTAACTATATAAACAAACACTTACCCGGGGTCGGTATATCAATCGGATTTTCTCGTCTTTTCGACCGTATCCGCCTGAAAAGCCAGTTACCTCATTCCGGTATTTCTCCTGCAGATATTCTTGTTGTCTTACCAAGTGAAGAAAACCGCGCCGTAATGATGAAAACTGCGCAAACCTTACGCAGCCGCGGATATAATGTTGAAACATTCCACAGCCCGTCAAAAATCAAAAGACAACTTGCCTACGCACAGAAAAAAGGAATACCATATGTATGGTTTCCACCTTTTGAAGATGGCCAAAGCCACGAAGTTAAAAACATGGATACAGGCGCGCAAGATAACGCTTCACCTGAAGAATGGAATAAATAACATGAATAAATTATTGTGCGTATCATTACTGGCTTTAATCTTTTCTGCGCCTTCAATGGCACAAGATGAAGCAAATACATCAACAACACAAACGAACGCACAAGTAAAATTGGAGACGCCTAAATACTCACCCAATTATTGTCAATTCACCGCAAATTTCCCTGACGAGCCATACAAAACTCAAAGATGTGAGGGGGATACAATGGATACGTGTTTTGATTTAATTTCATATACGAAGGTTTTCGACCTATCCACAAGCATAACTGTTGAAATAATATGCAATCCCTCTACCCCTAAGATGTATGAGGAGTTCACTCCGCAAGTTATGGAAAAAACAGTGCGCGCAATGACAGAGGACTCCGTCATTGAGGCATATGAAATAAAGGGAACGCAAGAAAAAGAATACCGTCAAACAGGTCTGTTGGGGCGTGGTCGCAAAGGAGTTAGTGATACTATATACATTGCCCAACTGTGGATCGCAGATAATTCCATCATGTCTGTTGAAGCGGAGCTTATAGGGGAACAATCAGACGAATCTGATGCTGTGTTTGCGCAAATACTTCGTGGTATAGGATACACAAAAGACATAGAGAAAGCTGAAATTATTAGGCAAACAATAGAAAAACAGCCTTCAGAAAATCAGCAGACTAAATAACTCACACATTTGCGAAAGATTTAATTCTTTCTACCATCGCGAAAAATCCACTACGGCGATTTGCACTTAAATGTTGATCTAAACCAATATCTTCAAACATTTTATCAATGTTAATTTCACCAACATCATTAATATTACAATCTTTATATGCCAAAATTAAAATGGCAACCAATCCACGAACAATGTGCGCATCACTGTCCGCCTCAAAACTAAATTTATCGTCTTCAACTCTGGTAATCAGCCAAACACGTGATGTACATCCCCGAACCAAGCTTTCATCAGTTTTCAATGCATCATCCATCTTCGGCAACTCTCTGCCTAAATCGATTAAATATCTATATCTATCCTCCCAATCATCAAAAAGAGAAAAATTTTCAACTACTTCTTTTACTGATTCTTGTGACATTAATAACAATCCATCCTTATGTTCGAAAAGAAACTTAGGGATATTCCGCACAAAAATCAACAATCCTTAATATAGGGGCTTGCGCATAGGCGATCTAATTGGCAAGTTAAAGATGAAAAGATTCATAAAGGAATAGAAAGCCTTACATCATGAGTAAATCATCAGATTCATCCGATACAAAAAATCCATTATACTGTTCTTTCTGCGGGAAGAGCCAACATGAGGTGCGCAAACTAATTGCAGGCCCTAATGTATTCATTTGTAATGAATGTGTTGAATTATGTATGGATATTATCCGTGATGAAGACAGCAGCCAAATGGTGCGTACTGATGATGGTGTACCAACACCAAGTGAAATCAAACAATTCTTGGACGATTATGTTATTGGCCAAGAAGGTGCAAAGCGCGTTTTATCCGTTGCAGTTCACAACCATTACAAACGATTAGAGCACACAGAAGAAAACCCAGAAGTAGAACTTGCTAAATCAAACATACTTTTGGTTGGCCCGACTGGTTGTGGTAAAACTCTTCTTGCGCAAACACTTGCACGTATTTTGGACGTTCCGTTTACCATGGCAGATGCAACAACACTAACCGAAGCGGGTTACGTTGGTGAAGACGTTGAGAATATCGTACTTAAACTATTACAAGCGTCTGACTATAATGTAGAGCGCGCCCAAAAAGGTATCGTTTACATTGATGAGATAGACAAAATTTCACGTAAATCAGACAACCCATCGATTACTCGTGATGTATCTGGTGAAGGTGTTCAACAAGCTCTACTTAAACTTATGGAAGGTACTGTTGCTTCTGTACCTCCTCAAGGTGGACGTAAGCATCCACAACAAGAATTCCTACAAGTGGACACAGGAAATATTCTATTCATCTGCGGTGGTGCATTCGCCGGACTTGATAAGGTTATATCTGAGCGTGGCAAAGGAACAACAATAGGATTCGGCGCAGAGGTTCAAGGCCCTAATGAGAAAACTGTTGGAGAATTGTTGCAAGACCTTCAACCTGAAGATCTGCACAGATACGGTCTAATCCCTGAATTTATCGGGCGTCTACCGGTTATCGCGACGCTAGAAGACTTAGATGAAGACGCATTAATCACTATTTTGACTCAACCAAAGAATGCTTTGGTAAAACAGTACCAAAAGCTATTTGAAATGGAAGATGCGGAACTTAAGTTCTCTGATGATGCATTATCAGCAATCGCAAAAAGAGCTATTAAGAGAAAATCTGGTGCTCGTGGTCTACGATCCATAATCGAAGAATTACTTCTGAACTCAATGTTTGACGTTCCTGACATGGAAGACGTTACAGAGATTCTAGTTGACGGCTCTACAGTGGAAAACAAAGAGGACCCTACTTACAAGAAATCCAAGACCAAGAAGAAAAAGAAGAAAAAACCTTCTACACTTTTGAAAGAGGCTGAAGAGACACCATCAAAAGATGAAAAGTCTGATAAAGAAGCAGGCTAAAATTACAGGCTGATACCCAATGGATAGAAAAAATAAGGTATTTCATGTCTATCTTTGGGTTTTGTCTGGATTGGCTTTAATCCCTTGGTTACTTGTCCAATATCAAAAAAGCGTTAACTGCGATGTTTCATGGTTAACCGTTTGTGTAAAAAGGCTGATATCAGGGCTCCCTCTATCACAAGGGTGTTTTGACACCAATCCGCCACTTAACGTCCTTATATATTCTCCCTTTGCTCTGATAGCAGAAGCACTATCCATAGAAACATATAACGCGATATTTTGCGGAACTCTATTTCTGATAATATTGCTCACAATCACTACTTATAAAACATTAAAATACTTCAAGTTTTTCAATGAAAATGACAGGTTTCTAATAACCTTAGGATCATTATGTACCCTGACCATAATACCAGCATTATCATTTGCAGAACGTGATCACTTTATCGCAATTGCCATTCTGCCTTTTGTGCTTACGCAATTAGCCATCACATACAAATACTCTTCCTCATGGTTCTTAAAATATTTCACCATAATAGTTGGATCTGTATTAATACTGATAAAACCTCACTTTGGCCTTATACCTGCCTTTATATTTATACATCGTGCGGTTTACTATAAATCAATATTGAAGGTTATAAAATCACCTGACTTTATAATTCTTTCAATATTTTCAACATCATACCTACTAATAGTTTATTTCTTCTTCAGAGATTTCATTGATATAATACTACCCGATGTTCTACGATTCTACCTAAACTATAATAACCCTAAAGGTGTGTATTTCTATGCAAAAATCTACGCTTTATTGGCGTTTGCCTGCCTAACATTTTCTTTATTTATAAAGGATAAAGATAAAAGAACAATTTTATCAGCAATATGTTTATGCAGCTTTCTTGCATTGGCTGTATTTGTAATCCAGATGAAAGGCTTTTCATATCATCGCCTTCCATTTTATGCTCTGCTATTTCCTTTTATAGGAATGCTTATACATAATATAGTAACTCAAAAAATGAATTTGGATACATGGCTGAAAGAAACAATATTACTTCACGTTATTATTGGTGCTATATTTCTGTCATCATATCAATTTTCGCCGTTACGCCCCGATTACCCCACGCATAATGATTACAAGAACAATGATTTGATGACATATATTAACAAACATTGTGAAGAGCCATGCTCTTACTTCATGACATATGAAAATATGGATATAAGTAGTCAAATAGCATTTTATTCCGGCCACACATATGCAACACGATTCCCCGCATATTGGTTTCAGCCGGCTTTTGAAGGAAGTGTTCCAACGGCCATAAACGATAAGTACGAAGAATCTATAGATGATGCAAAACTCAGATATGCAAATTACATAGTAAAAGATTTTGAAACAATGCGCCCTACTCTTTTATTCATTCTAAAAGCAGCCGACGGGTCCCCAACAAATTTTGCCAAACGCTTTGCTGCTAACTCCCCTAAAGTAAGAGATATATTTGCAACATATAAACATATCGGTGTATTTTCTATGGATCGCGCATATTTCTACAAAGATACAAAATATGACTTTGAGCACATAATCATGTGGGACGTTTATAAAAAACCAACGCAGAAATTGAAAGACAGAATCAATGAACGCAAATAAAACACAAATATTTATGTTCATATCTGCTTTAATTTGCATCATTTTACCATGCATAATGATTCAAGGACAATATCTGGTAAATGGCAATATTTCATGGCTACTTATTGGTGCAGAAAGATTACTAGATGGGAAAAAACTTTCTGAACATATTTATGAAACAAATCCGCCACTTAGCATAATAGCATATACTCCACACGTGATTTTTTCAAAATTATTGGGACTACCTGTAACAGTAGGAACATTTTATCTAACGTTACTCTTTGTTTTCATATCAGTATACACCGCCCATAGCATTACCAAACATTTTGATTTTTTAACCATATCAGAACAAAATGTATTTACATTATCATATATGTTAGCAGTTACATTGGGGACAACCGTTTTCTTTTCGGAAAGAGAACACTTCCTTATTTTGGCTTTAGTTCCTATGCTCCTTTGTCAGTATTCTATGGCGCGTAACATAAATATTCAAAAGTCTATATTAATTCCGGTAATGATTGTTGGTGCATTATGTATAATGATAAAACCACATTACGGCCTTCTACCTACTATATTCATTATTGATCGCATGATACGGCTTAGAAAGTTTAACGTTTTCTTTGATATTGACTTTGCAACACTTAGCGTAATAACCGTGGCATATATTGCCTCCCTTTTTATATTTTTTTCTGATTATATTAATGTGATATTCGATGATGTCGTAAAGCTTTATGCCTCCAACATAAGCCCTATTATCGCGATAAATCTTATTAAAAAATATATGTTTGCTTGCTTTGCGCTACTAATCTTAGAAATATTTATGGAGGATCTGAACAAGCAGAAAAAGAGCTTTCTTTTATTCTTATATTTATGCTCATTATTATGTTTAGTACCATATTTCGTGCAAATGAAAGGGTTCTTTAACCATATTACTCCCGTTTACACATTTCTAATATGCTCACTAACCCTTTCCATCGCATTCAGAGTTCCATACTTCTTTAAAAGAATGAGATTCGTGCATACAGTAATACCAATGATATGCATTGCCTTCTTTATTCATATGCTAACACCCTTAAGCCTTGATTTCCCAAAACAAAACACAATACCATCTCTTCCTGTTGCTAAATTTCTGGAAGAAGAGTGCGACAAACCTTGTACTTTCTTCGCATTTCACGGTGACATTGAGATAATAAACCCTACGGCCGCATATATGGGATACACCCATGCAACACGCTTCCCAAGCATGTGGTTCATTCCCAAAATACTTCTGGGATTACAAAGCGAAGATCAAAAAGAGAGGGACTTATACAAGTCGCTAAAAAGTAAGTACCTAAGATATACTGCTGATGATCTTGAATATTATGAACCATCTGTGATAATGATCGCGTCTGGTTTACAAATAGGAAAACTAAAGTCCTTCGATTTTATGTATTTCTTTAGAGATGATAAAAAATTCAAATCAATTATCGATCAAAACTATGAAAAGCTTGACCAGTTCAAATTCAATCGCGGTGAGTATTTCACCGGAACAACTCTCGAGGACACACATATCCTTACATATGACGTATATCGTCGTAAGCAAGTGACTAGTCTTTGAATACAAACAACCACGATGCGGAATAATTCCAAACCATAGAAACCAACGTTGCTATAATCTTTGCAATGTAAACATTAATATAAGCACTCGCTATATAAATACACAAAGTGCTTAGAGACAGGCCGATTACACCAATAGCAATGAATGACAAAGCCTGCCTTATCAACTGATCAGTTTTCAAATTTTTAAAAGTCCAAAGCGCATTAAAAATAAAGCTGTTTACAATGGCAATAAAAAACGCAAAAATATGAGCAAATACAAAGTTCACCCCATAAACATCATACAAAGCATAAAACACCGCAAAATCAATCGCTGTATTCACAATCCCAACAATTGTAAACTTACTTAACCTTTGGTAGTGACTTTGTATAACACTCAACATCTTAGAACTTTTATTCTATTTACACACGTATGGTCAATGCTTTATCTTTAGAACTAACGCTATAAACCAGATGAATTCAGGTAAGTAATCTATGACAAAGACCAGAGAATTAATATCAATTATCATTCCTTGCTATAATGAAGAAGAAGTCGTAGATATTTGCCACAACGAAGTAACCAAAGTTATAGACGATCTCCCCTATGACTTTGAAATTATATATATAAATGATGGCAGCACCGACAGAACGCAACAGCTTCTTGAGAAAATCCACGAAAACGATAGCAGAGCAGTTATAATAAACTTATCCAGAAACTTCGGCAAAGAAGCGGCAATGACCGCAGGTATAGACAATACAACAGGCGATGCGTTAATTATTTTAGATGCCGACCTGCAAGACCCTCCGTCTTTAATACCTGATATAATAAAAATGTGGAAAGACACCGGCGCTGATGTTGTCTATGGCCAAAGGATGGAACGCCAAGGAGAGACTTGGTTTAAGAAATTCACCGCAAATGGCTTCTACAATGTTATTAACTTTATTGCGGCAAATGTTGATATTCCCAAAAATACCGGTGATTTCCGCCTTATGAACAGGCGCGCAATTGACGCTCTAATACAATTACGTGAAAAACACCGCTTTATGAAGGGACTGTTCGCATGGATAGGTTATAAACAAGTAGCCTTGCAATATAATCGTGAACCCAGAATTGCAGGTGAGACCAAATGGAATTATTGGAACTTATGGAACTTTGCCATGGAAGGGATTGCAGGGTTTAGCACAACCCCCCTTCGAGTAGCCAGCTTTTGCGGTCTTATAATATCTGTTGCTTCGTTCCTGTTTGGGGCATTTATTATATTCAAAACTATATTCTTTGGCGTCGACATACAGGGGTGGGCATCATTATCCGTAATGATATTATTCCTAAGTGGCATACAGCTATTAAGCATAGGCGTTTTGGGCGAGTATATAGGGCGCATCTTCGGTGAAGCAAAAAAACGCCCCCTTTACTTTATCGACACCACGCATAGGTCTGATAAATAAAAGTTATTAAGTAACACAACCTCCTTTTCTTAAGTTTGTTTAAACGTTATTATGTCTTAATGACGTAGAGTGTGTATGTCATTTTAATAATCATCTAAAAAGGGGGAATACAATCCTATGTCGAATAACAAAATAATGCCCGAAGAAGGTAAGAAATATCGTCTTATAACACGCAGTGATATGGACGGATTAGTATGTGGAATATTGCTAAAAGAACTAGGCGTTATTGACGACATAATGTTTGCCCACCCAAAAGACATGCAAGATGCATTGATCGAAGTCGGGCCAAACGATATAACAACCAACCTACCCTATGTAGACGGTGTATTTATTGCATTTGACCACCACGCAAGTGAAGCAAAGCGCGTCGACAGCAGCACAAAGAACCACATAATTGATATCAATGCGCCTTCTGCCGCGCGTGTAGTATACGAATATTTTGGCGGAGCAGAAAGATTTCCACGTGTATCAAGTGACATGATGGTCGCCGTAGACAAGGCAGACTCCGCAGACTTTACAAAAGAAGAAATACTATCATCTTCTGGCTGGGGATTATTAAGCTTTATAATGGATGCACGAACAGGCCTTGGACGTTTTCGTGACTTTAACATCTCTAACTACCAATTAATGATGAAACTAATCGACTTTTGTCGTGAACATAATGACATCAACAAAATTTTGGAATTACCTGATGTTAAAGAACGCGTAGACACATACTTCGAACATCAAGTAAAATGTAGAGAACAGATTGAGAGATGCTCAACCGTTCATGACAATCTGGTTGTACTGGATCTAAGGCAAGAAGAAACAATTTGGGCAGGTAACAGATTCATTATTTACGCCCTCTTCCCGCAATGCAATATTTCTATACATATACTTTGGGGCAAGAACAAACAAAATACCGTATTTGCAACTGGCAAATCTATTCTTGATCGCAGTAGTAAAACAGATATCGGCGCGCTTATGCTTGAATATAACGGTGGTGGCCATCATGCTGCCGGAACATGTCAAGTTGCAAACATGCAAGCAGAAGAGGTAAAGCAAGAGCTTATCTCTCGTATTAACGCGGATGGTTAAACATAAATAAAAATGTCCATTACTCCACCCTCATTAAATCAGGGCGATACAATAGGTGTCTTTGCTCCATCCAGTTGGGTGGAGCAAGATGATATTGTAAAGTCTACAAAAGTAATTGAAGAACTCGGATACAAGGTATTTGTACATCCGCAAACTTTCGAACGTGAAAACCAATCGGCGGGAAACCACTTACAAAAATCTTTAGCTTTTCAGGGGTTATGGCAACGTAAAGACATAAAGGCTATTTGGGCTGCTGGCGGTGGTAATAGGTGCACCCACTTACTAGATACAATAAATTTTTCTAAACTGTCTAAATCACCAAAAGCACTTATAGGATTCAGCGATGTAACATCGCTGCTAAATGCAATTACTGCAAATACCGATATAATAACATTTCACGGACCGGTCTTTAAGAACCTTCACAAGCATGACAAATCACAAATAAATCATATTTTAGATATTCTTGGCGGTAAAGAAGAAATGTCATACCCCATACGTGATAGCAATATACTACAAAAAGGTAAGGCAGAAGGAAAACTTATTGGCGGAAATCTTAGTATTTTTCAATATATGCCCCAAACATTTGAAAATGACTTTCACAAAGACAGCATCTTATTCCTGGAAGACTGCAATGAAGAGATCAGCAGGATTGACCGTATGCTCCTACATTTAAAACGTATTGGAGTATTAGAGGATCTAAGCGCACTTATATTGGGGCAATTCACAAACATACCTGAAACCGGCACACCATTCGGGTATACCCTTGATGACATTATAAATGAGCATTTAAGCGGCTACACATATCCAATATTAAATGATATGCCTTTCGGGCATGGCAAGGATCTATATACATTTCCTATTGGTGCGCATGCGAATATAAATACAGATAAAAAAGAATTTATAATTAAAAACCCTGCTACATCCTAGAATATCGCCTTACTTTTTACTCTATATCTATTGATTTATACGCCTTAATATCAAACCCATCATGCGCAGCCCAAAAATCACTATGTGATAATAGTTTGCCATCATTTGAAAAAACAACCTCACTGATACCAGAAAAAGACCGATCATCTAACGACCGTTTACCTACAAGGTTTCTTTTCTCTACGCTGTAAATAAAGCTCCAATAAATATAAGCAGTAGAATCCCGCCTACCCCATGCGAAATCATTAACCTTATAACGACTATTTGAATATATTTTAAAACGATGAGCGAGTAATTCTTGTGCCGCGGCTACGCCACTAACGCTATGATAAGGATCTTCAAAAGAAAATAACACACCAGCAATATTATCCAACAAAGGAAGTGAACGAGTATTCATCTTCTCTATGTACTCAACATAATCTTCTAATGGCTTTTGTAAACTTAAGTTAGGTTCGATCATATAAACGTCCGCTAATACAAAGAAAACACACAGAATCACCAAAAGTGAATCGTAACATTAGCGTTAAAGGATAAGCATTAAAACACCAAATTATTAAAAATATGTAAAATTTAGATAAAATTTGACTAATTTAGTTGAAAAAAGTGCATTTTTTTGATATTATGCCTCTTATGTTGATTTGATAGACACTGCCGCAAGGCACTATGGAGAACACTTACAGCGAAGTAAGGCACTCTTTTCCATTACGCTCTTTGATCTGAAATACATATAATTATTAAATAAAGAAAAGGTGATAAAAAAATGGCACATAATGATAATTTTGATTTCAAAGAAGGTGATGACGTTGTATATCCGGCACATGGTGTTGGACATGTTGAGGGCATTGAAACACAAACAATTGCAGGTATGGAACTATCCTTATATGTAGTTAGTTTTGAAAAAGACCGTATGCGTCTTAAAATTCCGGTAACAAAGGCTGAAATATCCGGTTTACGCAAGCTGAGCACTAATGAACGCCTAGACAGCGCACTTGAGACACTAAAAGGACGTTCACGAGTTCGCCGTACAATGTGGAGCCGTCGCGCGCAAGAATACGCAACAAAGATTAATTCTGGCGACCCTGTTGCTATTGCCGAAGTTCTACGCGATCTAAAGCGCAGCAACGATGACACAGAGCAATCATACAGTGAACGTCAGATATACCAATCTGCACTTGAGCGTTTAGCACGTGAAGTTGCTGCTGTAGATGACATCACAGAAATAAAAGCTACTGAAAAGCTAGAAGACATTATGGGTAAAATCAAGTCCGCACCTGCGAACATTGATCACAGCCTTGACGATGAAGATGAGCAAGAAGCTGCATAACATATAATTTTATTCATAGATTTTTACTCAGGCGCATACGGTTTAACTTCCTATGCGCCTGATCTATATGTACAATATTAAAATCTGATAGGAATTATTCTATTCCTAAAACCCATATATAAAATTGAAAAAATTTGACACATATAACAGAGTCAGACATTCGTTTCACCTCTCTTGGTCACGCCCGTAACATATGGGCTATTTCCGCTATCCATGGTGATATAGATAAATTATCCACTCTTCACGATAATCTATTTCCACACATACGCGCCGGTGATCGCATAGTATATACGGGCAATTACACAGGATATGGAGAAAACTCCCGCTATGTTATGGATGAACTCCTAACATTCAGGCGCGCCGTACTTGCCAAACAAAGCATGATTCCAACCGACTTAATATATCTTCGTGGATCACAAGAAGAAATGTGGCAAAAACTACTACAATTACAATTTTCGCCTGATCCTATGAACACATTCTTATGGATGTTAGGAAACGGTATAGGCCCTACACTTTCATCTTACGGGTTTTGTCCTCATGATGGTGTAGAAGCATGCAGCCAAGGAATGGTTGGAGTTTCGCAATGGACCAAGAAAATAAGAGACGCAATAACATCACATTCGGGTCACAGAGAGTTTTCAATGGGGCTTGTCCGCGCAGCATACAGCCCTGAAACATCAGAATACCCGATGCTGTTTATAAATTCAGGAATAGACACAACAAAAACAATTGATGAGCAAAACGACAATTTCTGGTGGGCTCATGAAAAGTTCAACGATATCAATGTGGCTTACGCTCCGTTCGAAAAAGTAATCCGAGGCTATGACCCAAAACACAAAGGAATACACTTCAATTGTATTAAGGCAACAATTGACGGCGGTTGCGGTTTTGGTGGTTCTCTGGTCTGCGCAGGGTTTGGCCAAGACGGAACTGTGCTTGACACTTTAGAGTGCTAGTAAGAAACCTTATATATCTAGTTTGTTACAATTTTATAAAGCCTGTTAGGAACAATTTTATCATTTGGTCCTAAACCATTTAAAACACGAAAGCGCTTTTCCCTATGGTCACTATATGCCATTCGTGATGATAGCGACGTAACACTATCATTTGGCCTACTAGTAACAAGCTTAATACGGTACGGCTTAAGGCGCGCCTTATCCCCCTTGCTCATCTTGTTAAAGCTATATGTAGACTTCTTCAACTCTTTCATATGTGTTGCAGATAAACCTGATGGAATTGCAATTTGAAAACGTGCAAACTGACTTTCACTCCAACGAATAGCAATTAAACGAATATCAACTGTTTTACCATTCAAAGAACCCCTAATAGAAGAAGTAGCAGCATCCATACCATTAACTTTAATATTTTCTATCTTGGATATCTTCTTATCTTTCATCCAAGTGCTTCTGATAAAACTACCCGCCGTAGAACGGCTCTTATTAGAGGCAAAATCAAATATTATTGCCGCACCGTTCTTTGATGTCGCAATTATGTTTGATGGATTGTTTTTCAATTTATAACCCTGTGGAACAGAAAACTTGAATCCTAATTCAGGATGATAAAAATCATTTCCTCGCACAAAACCTTGCGCAGCACTATCACCATAGGTCATTCCATCTATCATTCGCAAATATGGTGCGTTCTTAACTATACCTTCTTGAGAATATTGACGTGCCTCATTAACGGTTTTATTTACCCTATCTGCCGTTGCAGGGTGCGTTGAAAAATAGTTCGTCGCATTAGACGACTTCTTTCCATCAACTACCGCCTGCAACGCAGTATCAGCTTGTAAATTCCTCAAAAAGGAGGACATAGCCGTCGGTGTATATCCCGATCTACTTAAATACCTAATACCAAGACTATCTGCTTGCCCCTCTTGGCCACGTGAATAAGAGCTCATATACAAATTAGAGCCGACGCCCAATGCTTCTGACACGCCTGAACTTCCGACTGCGCTTGATAATATCATTGCGCCTAATGACGTAACAACACCACGCGAATAGCGCTCTGCCGAATGACGTGCTGTAATATGTCCTGTTTCATGCGCTAGAACAGAAGCCATTTCCGCCTCGCTATTAGCAAGAGCTAACAACCCACGTGTCATATAAATATAGCCACCAGGCAAGGCAAAAGCATTAACCACCGGGCTATCCAGTAAAAAAAACTTATATTTCACATCAGGGCGTTCAGTATATTGGACGACCTTATCTCCCACATTCGTTACATAGTCTTGCAACTTTTTATTCTTATATACGCCGAACTGCTTTAATATTTTTTCATGTTCTTGCGCGCCCACTTGTACCTCTTGTTGCGGAGACATAAGGGCAGTAAATTGATTATCACCTGTCGCAGGATTTGTGCTACAACCCGTAATCATCTGCATTGATGAAAAAATGCAGAAAAGATAAAAGAAACGCTTGATCATAATGCCTCGAACAGTTTTGATAGTGATATGAAACGAACTCTAACAATTTTTTCTTTTTTGGTCAGCTTATTTTTTTGCGCACCTTTGTTCGCAAAAGAGGGGCAACTTCCAAGTGGTGATTTCTCTGATATGAGAAGAACTGGCTTTGCCACAGTAAGTGAAATACTAAACCCTTTAACGGTTAAGCTTGACGATGGTCGATCAATACATTTGGCGGGCCTTAACTTCGCCGATCTTGATTTCTATGATCCCGGTGACCTGTCAATCACCGCAATGCATATTTTAGACGATTTCCTTGTAGGCAAAAAGGTTACGATTTACCAAACCAAGAACTCTGACAAAGGGCGAAAAAACCGTATGGACCACCATATTTCCCATTTAGTCCGCACAGATAATGGCGTTTGGGTTCAGGGTATGATGTTATCACTTGGTGTTGCACGGGTTCGCACAACGCCTAATAACCCCGACATGGCCAAACAGATGTTATCAATTGAAAACTCTGCACGTATATTAAAAACAGGCATGTGGAACATAAAAGACCATAACGTTTTAACGCCAGAGCAAGCAAAGAAGCACATAGGCAGTTATCAAATTATTGAAGGTAAAGTTCAGTCAGTTTCAATGCGCAAGAACAAACTATACTTAAACTTTGGGCAAAACTGGCGTGATGACTTTACCATTGCAATTTCCGCATTCAATCTGAAAAAATTTACAAAACAAAAACTTAACCCACAGCAATGGAATGGAAAACTAATTCGTATACGCGGGTGGATAGAATCATATAACGGCCCATATATGGATATAGACCATCCAGAAAGGTTCGAAGCATTGTTCGAGCAAAAATCACAAAAACAAACAAAGGCTGAAGATGTGCCAACATCAGGCAATTCAACACAGCATAAAAAGAAAAAGCCAAAAACCGATGGTCGAAGCGCCCTCCCCACTTTTAATGATTAAACGCCATGCCTCCACCACCAATTGATATAACCAACCAAAACAGGACAACAATGCATAAACACATACCATTGCTTGACTTGTTCCCTCCTACGACACCATATTCCAGCGGGTATCTGGCCGCAGACGATACGCATAATATATACTGGGAACAAAGCGGTAATATGGACGGTGTACCCATATTATTATTACATGGAGGCCCAGGTGCAGGCGCATGCCCTATTCACAGACGGTTTTTTGACCCTGATTTTTATCGAGTTATTATTTTTGATCAACGCGGTGCGGGAAGATCAACACCACTAGGATGCCTAAAGGACAATACCACACAGCACCTAATCAACGATATTGAATTACTACGTAATCACTTAAATATTGATAAATGGCACTTATTTGGTGGATCATGGGGTAGTACTCTGGCTATGGCATATGCGTCTAAGTACAAAGACAAATGCCTCAGCATGATTTTACGTGGAATTTTCTTATGTGAGCAGCCGGAGATTGATTGGTTTTTATATGGCATGCAAACCATTTTTCCAGAAGCTTGGGAGCAGTTTTCAAACTTCGTTCCCGAAGAAGAGAGACACGACCTGTTATCCGCATATTACAAACGTCTGACCAATGATAAAGATCAAGAAACACAAATACAAGCTAGCGTTCATTGGAGCCTATACGAGGGTGCTTGCTCTTCCCTTTTGCCTAATTATGAAACAATAACAACGGAAGAGCAAAAACAACAATCCTTAGCTCTGGCACGGATAGAGGCTCACTACTTCACAAATGAGGTGTTTTCCGAAAATAAAAGTCTATTACATAACATTGAACACTTGCGCTTTATCCCAACAACCATTATTCAAGGGCGGTATGATGTAATATGCCCGATAAAAACGGCAAATAAGTTACACCAATTATGGCCTGAGGCTAACTATGTTGTTGTTCCAGATGCTGGACACTCTGCATTAGATGCACCATTAAGGTCACAATTAATTAGGGCAACTGAAGAAACAAAAACAATATCCTGAATAAGGTGAGATAGAAAGTAAGTACATATGAATTTTCAATCAATCGCAGAATTAGACGTTAAAGATAAGACCATTTTATTGCGTGCTGATTTAAATGTACCAAAACAACATAATACAATTACTGACATGACGCGTATTGAACGCTTAACACCAACGATAAAGTTTTTACGCGATAATGGTGCGAAAATCCTAATATTATCACATTTTGGAAGACCCGAAGGTGAACATAATCCTGAAATGTCACTCGCATTCTTAACCTCTGTATTAGAAAAATGTTGGGGTGGAAATGTAAAGTTTTCTCCCGAATCTATAGGCGAAACTCCAAAAGAAATAACAAAATCCGCACAATCTGGTGACATCATACTTTTGGAAAACCTACGCTTTCATAAGGGCGAAAAGGCAAACGATCCTGAATTTGCTAAATCATTGGCAGAATTAGGCGACATATATGTTAATGATGCATTCTCTACATCTCACCGTGCACACGCATCCACATCCGGCATTGCGCAATTCTTGCCATGCGCGGCAGGATTATTAATGATGGAAGAGCTAAATGCACTTACGCAAGCTCTGGGAACACCGAAAAGCCCGGTACTAGCCGTAACAGGAGGCTCAAAGATATCAACAAAACTAGGTGTCCTAAAAAATCTCAGCGAGAAAGTAGATTACCTTGTCCTTGGCGGAGGAATGGCAAACACATTCTTATATGCTCAAGGTATTTCTATGGGCAGATCACTATGTGAAAAAAATATGGCCGATACCGCACGCGATATAATGTACACCGCATCCAGAGTTGGTTGTGAAATAATATTACCAAAGGATGTGATTACGGTCAGTGAGCTAAAGGAAAATGCTCCATACTCCACCGTTGATATTAATAATATTTCAGATGACCAAATGGCTATTGATATAGGGCCGAAAACCATCGCCTACATTTCAGAAAGAATCAAGCAATCACGAACAGTTGTCTGGAATGGTCCAATGGGTGTATTCGAAATAAAACCATTTGATAACGGTACAAACGAGATTGCAAAACTTGTCGGATCAGAAACATTAAACGATCAATGCATAAGTATAGCCGGCGGTGGCGACACGATTGCCGCACTGGAAAATGCTGGCGCCGCTTCGGACTTTTCTTATATTTCTACGGCTGGAGGTGCTTTTCTAGAATGGTTAGAAGGTAAAAAACTTCCCGGAATAACTGCATTAAAGAAATAGTCCTCTATCTTCCGTAATAAAAAAATGCCGGCACTCATAAAACGAGGCCGGCCAAAGTTAATTGGAGGATATCAATAAAAAAACTATATAATTTAACGTGCTTTCACCTGTCCTTTAAGGATCTTAACCGCCATTTCAGGCGTGGCACGGTTGTAATAATCAATTGCAGACTTAATGTCATGTGGGTCAACCATAAGGCCGTGATTCCATATTTTATTTGTTAACATGAAAATCGACAGAAAATCTTGCTTGTCAATACCGCTTGCTTTCGATGCAATAGCCAATCCCTGACCATGTGTTTGCGATAAAATCTGCCCTATTATCTCTGTAGGAACATCAATGAACACGGCAAATTGTGCGACAAAAGATTTCATATGCCCTCGACGAAGAGTATTTAGCATCAATCTTACATTCAATTCACCACTTTTCATAAAATTACGCGCGGTATTCATCATATATTCATCTGGCATAAAATCATTCGGCGTTGCCGGGGTTGAAAACTCTCCTACAGCACGGTCAATAACCTTTGACACTTCCTCTTTAGATTCAAAGTCATAGCTTTTATTAATGAACTCTTTTATTTCCTGACCAACATACTGATACAGCTTCGATGCTATCTCACTTGGAACTTCATCCCTGCGCAACAGTGGCATTGCCAAAATTTCACTGTTTTGTGCAATATCAGATAATGCGGTAAGCGCATGATTTGTCAGTTTTATATTCATATTATCAGCAAGAACCAAGGCAGTATTCAAATCATCTGTATCTGCCAAGACATCGATCAATTCATCACTAATATTCTCACGCGTAGCAATCGCTTGCCAATATTCTGTTGTTTTAGCCTTAACAATGTACATTAAGTCAAGATCGCCCAATACCAAGCTTTTCTTCAAAACCGGCTCTGCGATTTCTATTTCATCGTTTGCTAATTGCAAAACCAACCTTAAAGGAACGTTATCAAGAGTAGATATCTGCTCTGAAACTGCTTGCCTAAGATCCTTCTCAGCCTGCTGCATTAACTGAATAAGCACATCAGCAACAAGTTCACTTTCACGTGTAGTTACGTCTGTCTCTAGAATATGACCTATGGTCTTGGACAGCTCAACCCGCGCCGCAGGATTTTTATCCCGTGCCAAGTTGTATAATTTGTTTGTGTCTCCCAGTAACGCCCCTATTGGCACGCCTCCTGATGCAGACCCTGCTACTACTTTATTCATGATTTTTGCCCCACAATTATCATGTCATTTATAAAAATCATTTTACTAATTGATATACTCGGTATGCATATTAATAAGTAAAACTAAAAATTCTAATATCATGCCTATCAAGCTTTGCGCCCCAAAACATAAGATTAAAACCTTATTTCCTATTATATAACTTAAAAGTATTATGATTCAGTTAACATGACGATGCCTATGGATAAATTTCGTAAAATTTTATAGAAATTTGCACTTTTATTTTTTTCATGCCATTATTATAAGTGAAATAATTTATTAATAGTTTCTATGTTAGAGTATCTAAAGAGTTTACTCATTTATTAAGGACGTTAAAAATGGCCGCACCATTATCAGCAATAGGACAACAGGCTTCTCCCCCTATTTCGCAGCCCTTCCAACCTGGTGGAAGTGATCAAACACGCGAAGTAAGACAAGCCAACCAAGAAACACGCGAAAACGAATTGCAAGCAGCAAACTCAAAGCTGGCTCAATCGCAAAATTCTGCATCACGCAATAATGAGCAAGATGGCGGACGCGGGTCAGTTGTTGATATACTTATATAATACTTTGCATTCAACCGTATATAATTGAACAAGGCACCAATTTCAGGTGCCTTTTATTTTTGCGGTAACTAACATTCAATAACATTAACGGCAAGACCGCCCTCACTGGTCTCTTTATATATATCATTCATATCTTGTCCGGTTTCATACATCGTCTTAATACAGCTATCAAGGGATACAAAATGCTCTCCATCACCGCGAAGAGCAAGAGCAGAAGCTGTGACCGCCTTTACCGCGCCCAAGCCATTGCGTTCAATACATGGTACTTGCACCAACCCCGCAACCGGATCACAAGTCATCCCTAAATGATGCTCTAACGCAATTTCCGCAGCATTCTCAATTTGCATGCTAGTTCCACCCATAACGGCACACAATCCTGCGGCAGCCATCGCAGAAGCCGACCCCACCTCCCCCTGACAACCAACCTCCGCCCCTGATATGGATGCGTTATTCTTAATAATTGACCCAATAGCAGCAGAAGTTAATAAAAACTTCGAAACATCTTCAATCTTGGCATCAGGAATAAAGTCTAAGTAATAGCGTAAAACCGCAGGTATAACACCGGCAGCACCATTAGTAGGTGCAGTCACAACCCGACCACCTGCCGCATTTTCTTCATTTACCGCCATTGCATATAAGGAAAGCCATTCATTACAAATATGATAAGTCTGGCTGTTCTTTTGTCTCTCTGCATCTAGTTGCGATTTTATATTCGCGGCACGACGATTAACATTTAAAACACCGGGCAGAACTCCGTCGTTAACAAGCCCTCTATCTATACATTCATCCATAACAGACCAAATATTTAGAATACCATCTTGAAGCTCTTTATCTTTAAGGGATATTTTTTCGTTTTCTGCCTGCATTTCATAAATGGATAAACCTGATTTTTCCGACATTTCCAACATCTTATCGGCATTATCAAACGGGTAAGGAACGTCATCAATGTCTTTGCAAGGGTTCAACTCCTCTTGCTGATCTTCCAGTTCTTCCTCAGAATATACAAATCCACCGCCCGTTGAATAATATATACGCTCTAATAATGTATTTCTGTTTTCATCTAAAACGGCAAATACCATACCATTTGGATGACCATTTAATGCAGGGCCATAATCAAAAATTATATCATTTTCAGGATCAAAATGAATTTGGGGAAGACCATCACGTATTATAATTTTGTCATTTTTCAGACCGTCAACAAGATCACCAACCTTGTTTGAATCAAGTTTAGAAGGATGCAAGCCCAACATCCCCAACATAACAGCAACATCACTTGCATGTCCTTTACCTGTAAATGCCAACGACCCGTAGAATGTTACTCGTACATTTATCGGCTTTGAAAATTCGGGCAAACGCTCACAAAAACGTAGCGCTCCAACCATTGGCCCCATGGTATGAGAACTGGATGGGCCTATACCAATTTTAAATAAGTCAAAAAAACTAATAAACATATTGGCCTCATATAAATCATAAATTTACTGAAAAGCCGGCTCGTCAAATGATCTTAATTTACGACTATGAAGTTTTTCAGGCGACAAATCACGCAACAAAGTCATAGTGAGCAAACCTATCTTCAAGTGCTGTTCAACACGTTCCCGGTAAAAACTGTCCGCCATTCCCGGCAGCTTCAATTGCCCGTGAAGCGGCTTATCAGACACGCATAATAATGTTCCGTAAGGCACTCTAAAGCGAAAACCATTGGCCGCAATAGTCCCTGACTCCATATCCAGCGCAATTGCCCTGCTCTGACTTAGACGTTTGTTTTGCGTTAGATACGATTTAAGTTCCCAATTACGATCATCCGTAGTTGCCACAGTACCTGTACGCATAAACTTTTTAAGGTCATATCCCTCATGCCCTGTCACCTGTGCAACTGCATTTTCTAATGCTTGCTGTATTTCTGCAAGCGCAGGAATTGGAATACTTGGCGGTAAAAATTCATCTAATATTTGATCTTCGCGCAAATATCCATGTGCAAGAACATAGTCACCTAAATGCTGTGATCCCCTTAAGCCTGCGCAATGCCCCAACATTAGCCAAGCATGCGGGCGTAACACAGCAACATGATCTGTAATGGTTTTTGCATTTGACGGGCCAACGCCGATATTAATCATCGTAATACCGGAACCGTCAGCACGCTTTAAATGATATGCAGGCATTTGCGGTAATCTTTTCAGGTTCAATCCCTCATTCGCAACATCTGTGTGCTCTTCGATGTTTTGATTTAGCATTACCTTATCACCCGGCTGTATAAAGGCGGTATATTCCATACGCTGTCTCTTTAAATCAGGATCATCAGTTTTGGTCATCATGTCCTGACAAAGCGAAATGAATTCATCGATATAAAACTGGTAATTAGTAAACAAAACATAATTTTGAAAATGCGACGCACGAGTACCGCAATAATGTTTCAAGCGTTGCAAGCTAAGATCAACACGCGGTGCAATAAATAACGAAAGCGGGTCAGGAGCGTCATCAGACTTAGGTACATGTGTGAAATTTGCAATATCATCATCTAAAATATCCAAGTCAGGAACATCAAAGAACTGGGGTAATACGCTTACCTGATCTTCGGATAATTCACTTTCAAGGTGGAATTCCTCTCCTAACGCAAAGTGAAGTGGTATCGGAAGATCGCTCACCCCTACTTCGATTGGAACGTCATGATTTTTAATTATCAGGCGGAACTGCTCACGGTAATATTCATCAAATATATCCGGACTGGTCAATGTGGTCATATATGTACCAGGACGAGATGCAAAGCCGTAAGACAACCTAATATCTGATCTCTTTGCAAATTTGGTTGTTATGCGAACATAAGGATAAAATGCACGAACCTTCTTTGCCTTGCTACTATCTATACAATAATCATTAAACGCATCGCGTAAAAACTGTGTATTAGCCTCATATATACGTTGAACAGCTTCGAAAGCTTGATCCGCATCTTTGTATTTTTTTGCTTTAAATGTCTCTAATTTTTTAACCATTTAATTATCATGCCGCTTTTGTCTTAATATTCAATGAATTACGCAGATAATAATTAGAAAAACATTATACCATATATTATGATTCCAGACCTAATAAAGAACGCGCATAATCACGTGCGGTAAAAGATTTAAGATCTTCAATAGACTCACCAACACCAATTGCATGTACAGGTACACCAAATTGATCTGCCAAACCAATAAGAACCCCACCCTTTGCCGATCCGTCTAACTTTGTTACGATCAAACCTGTAATATCAACGGCGTTCTTAAATGTCTCCACCTGAGAATACGCATTTTGACCGGTAGTAGAATCCAGAACCAACAAAGTTGAATGAGGTACATTTTCATTCTTCTTTTTCAACACACGGATAATTTTCTCAAGCTCTGCCATAAGGTTAGACTTATTTTGCAAACGACCTGCAGTATCAATCAGTAAAACATCAATACCTTGTTTAACTGCTTCTTCATACGCTTCATAAGCAACTGACGCAGCATCCGCCCCTACATCCTTGGAGAACATCGTCGCACCACTACGCTTTGCCCAAACACCTAATTGCTCAATTGCCGCTGCACGGAATGTATCTGCCGCGGCAATCATTACAGACTTGCCCTCATCACGTTGCAATTGTTGTGTGTATTTACCAATGGTCGTCGTTTTACCCGCGCCATTTACTCCACACACCAGAACAACATAAGGGCCTGTTTCCGGCTTAACTATCTTTAACGGTTTCGCCACAGGTTCTAGGATATCTGTAATATTTGCGGCCAGAGATTCCTTGATCTCATCTTCGCTAATATCTTTGCCAAAACGATCTTTTGAAAACGTTTCTATTACGTTTGCCGCCGTTTTAGGCCCTAAGTCAGCTTCAATAAGGACATCTTCTAACCCATCAAGAGCATCCTGATCCAGTCTGGATTTTGTTATTATATCACTTAAGCCAGTGGTAATTTTTGAAGAGGATTTACTCAACCCCTTACTCATACGAGAAAACCAACCACCCTCTTGCGACCCGTCATCATCAGGCTCTTCGACTAACTTTTCCGCAATTTCCGGAATAGAATCAGGAACTGGCGTTACGACAAGCTCTTCCAGAACATCGTTATCTTTTGTCAATATCTCATCTTGGATTTCATCATCCGCAAGGCTGGCCTCGTAATCTGTAGATGGCTCTATCTCGGGTTCATTTTCAGGGTGCAACAATGCCTGATCGGCTGCATCTTTTTCCTGCTCAACAATATTTTTTTTCTTACGCCAAAAAACCATAACAATTACTTTCTGTTTATGTGACGATTATATGCCCTTTATATGGGAAACGCACCAACTTTCGGTATTTTTTATAACAAATCTGATGTAAGGGATTTCCCCTCATATCCGGTGGTCTTAACATCAACGATACTACCAATTTTAAGATCATCAGGTATCACAACAGATAAAAAGTTTTCTGCACGTCCAACACCACCTTTTTCCACCAAAACAGAGCAGCTCTTACCTATATTACGCTTCATTAACGCATCCACCTGTTCTTCACCTAACGCGCGCAAGCGTGCAGCTCTTTTTTTTCTTTCTGGTACATCAACTTGATTGGGGATACGGGCGGCGGGTGTCCCCTCTCTCTCGGAATATGGGAAAACATGCAAATATGTAATATCGCACTCCTCAACAATTTTTAGCGAGTTTTCAAACATTTCCTCAGTTTCCGTTGGAAAGCCCGCAATAATATCCGCACCAAACACCATGTCAGGACGTAAATCCCTCGCCCTTTTGCAAACATCTATAACATCTTGGCGAAGATGACGGCGTTTCATACGCTTTAAAATCATGTCATCCCCAGCCTGCAATGACAGATGTAAATGCGGCATAAGGCGTGGTTCATTTTCTATCAAACTCCAAAGATCATCGTCAATTTCGACAGGGTCAAGTGATGACAAACGAATGCGTTGCAGCTCAGGCACCATGGCCAGAACCCTACGTATCATTTGCCCAAAGGTAGGGTTACCCGGAAGGTCAGGACCATAAGAAGTCACATCAACCCCTGTAAACACCACTTCTTTATACCCTTGATCTACTAAATTACGTACCTGTTCTGCGATAACACCAATAGGAACAGAACGTGAATTACCCCGACCATACGGAATAATACAAAACGTACAACGATGGTCGCAGCCATTTTGAACCTGCAAAAATGCGCGTGACTTATCCTCAAAACCATTAATTAAATGGCTGGCAGTTTCCTTAACAGACATAATATCATTGACCATGATTTTGGCGTGCTCCCCCTCCACACCCCAACTATCTGCCTGTAATTTAAGGTCATTACCTATAACTTGATCCACCTCATCCATCTGTGAATAAGTCTGTGGATCAATCTGTGCACTACATCCTGTTACAATAATCTTAGCATCAGGGTTATCACGCCTCGCACGACGTATCGACTGACGCGCCTGACGTTCTGCTTCCTTAGTAACAGCGCATGTATTAAATATTATAGCATCATCTAATCCCGCATTTTTGGCATGGTCGCGCATAACTTCCGATTCATAGAAGTTAAGCCTACATCCAAAAGTAACTAACTTAGGGTCTGTTTCTGCATTATCCTTGGTCATGCGCGGGTTTTACACAGTATTAAGCGCGCCGTCAAATACATACGCGACAGGACCGGTCATAAGGATATGATCATCATCCTTTTGCAGCTCAATATTTAACAAACCACCATCAAGCTCAATTTCTACATTGCGCTCAGTTAAACCTCTGTGAACTGCGGCGGCCGCAACCGCGCACGCACCAGATCCACATGCCTCTGTCACACCGCATCCGCGCTCCCATGTTTTTTGACGAATATGTGTACGGTCAATAATTTGAACAAATTCTACATTGGTGCGATCAGGGAATTTTTCATGAGTTTCAAAATATGCCCCCAATTCCTCCACAGAGATATCATCAAGGTTATCCACAAAAAACACCAAATGAGGGTTGCCCATATTAACGCTAACGGGATTTGCCACGCCTCCATGTTCCAACGCAAGATCAGTTACATTCTTCGCTTGCCCCATATTGACTTCAACCAAAATATCGCCCTTTTTACGACAATTAAGGATACCATAAGTCACCTCAACCGTGCACTCATCCTTACCCGTTTCCGACATTATAAGATCGGCCACACAACGCGTGGCATTACCGCATGCGCCACTCTCACTGCCATCCGCGTTAAAGAAGTACGCGAAAATATCGGCATTATCAGACTCATCCAATATTGTAATTAAATCACACCCAACACCCCAATTACGATCAGCAATCAACGCCATATCGTCTGGTGTTAAAAATATATTTTCCTTACGAGCATCGAAAATAACAAAGTCATTTCCTAACCCATGCATCTTTTTAAATTTCATAATACAATTCCTTAACGACAATAAAGTTTCACAAACAGAAACCTTTTCTTGACATTCAACGCAATCAAGCATAGTTTGTCGCAGATTTCCACTGAAAAGCTGTTTTTTCAGTGCTTAACGGTACACCGCGCTCGGCGAATTTACGCTCAGCGTGGATAATTGGGTTATATATGTTTGATAGTTTGAGCGAAAAATTAGGTACAGTCTTCACAAAGCTGCGTGGTAAAGCGTCTTTGAGTGAAAATGACGTAATGGCCGTAAGCCGTGAAATACGTATCGCTTTACTAGAGGCAGACGTTGCCCTACCCATTGTTAAAGATTTTATCTCAACTATTAAAGACAAGGCAATCGGCCAAGACGTAATCAAAGGCGTTAATCCGGCACAGCAAGTCATCAAAATCGTAAATGACGCACTTGTAGAGATGTTGGGATCCACCAATTCAGAGCTTTTGTTTGCTACATCACCATGCGCATATTTAATGGTTGGTTTACAGGGTTCAGGTAAAACTACTTCAACTGCAAAAATCTCAAAAATCATTACTGAGAAAAACAACAAAAAAGTTCTAATGGCATCATTGGACGTTTACCGTCCTGCCGCGCAAGAACAGCTTCGAATCCTTGGGGAGCAAATTGACGTTGCAACCCTGCCTATAGTCGAAGGTCAACAACCGTTAGACATCGCAAAGCGCGCAATGGATACCGCCCGTAAAGAGGGCTATGACGTTGTGATGCTGGATACTGCCGGACGCTTATCCATTGATGAAGAGTTAATGGTTGAAATTGAGAATATAAAGAAATTCACAAAACCTGTTGAGACACTTCTTGTTGCTGATGCAATGACAGGTCAAGACGCGGTTAACACAGCCAAGATATTCAATGAACGCGTAGAGATCAGCGGTATTATGCTGACCCGTGTTGATGGTGACGCACGTGGCGGTGCCGCGATGAGCATGAAGGCAGTAACAGGTAAGCCGATCAAATTGCTTGGTACCGGTGAAAAATGGACAGAGGTTGAAGCATTCCACCCTGAACGTGTTGCTGGTCGCATCCTTGGAATGGGCGATATCGTTTCCCTAGTTGAACGAGCGGCAGACACAGTTGACCAAGAAGAAGCCGCCAAAATGGCGAAGAAATTCAAAAAAGGTCAATTCGACTTTAACGACCTACTCTCCCAAATCCAGCAGATGGGTAAAATGGGTGGTATGGGCGCAATGATGAAAATGATGCCCGGATTAAGCGGTATGGCAGGCAAGCTTGAAGAAGCAGGAATGGATGACAGCCTAATCAAAAAGCAAGAAGCAATAATCCGCGCAATGACTCCCAAGGAGCGCGCAAAGCCAGAGCTGCTTAACGGCTCACGCAAGAAACGTATTGCGGCAGGTTCAGGAACAACAGTTCAAGAAATAAACATGATTGTAAAACAGCAAAAACAAATGCAAATCATGATGAAGAAAATGCGCAAAATGGGCAAAGGCCAGATGATGGGCATGATGAAAGATATGATGGGTGGTAGAGCCGACGATCTTGAGTTAATGGCACAAAGCATGGATCCTGACTCTCTGGGTGCAGAAATGGCAGAATCATCAGCAAATAGCGGTCCCTTAGGTGCAAACCCATTTGCAGGTGGTGGAAACCCTCTTGCGGGACTTGGCCCGATGGGCGGTGGTGGCCTACCCGGACTTGGCGGTGGTGGCGCTGCACCTGCACTTCGTGGTGGAACAAAGAAAAACAGAAAGAAAAAGAAACGATAGATAATCAATCATATCACCAGATAACCCGATAAACAGGGATATCCGTTGATCTGAATTATTTGCTTTTATATTTAAGGAGAAAAACTATGGCACTATCAATCAGACTATCAAGAGGCGGACGCAAAAAACGTCCATTCTACCGCATTGTTGTTGCGGATAAACGTATGCCACGTGACGGCCGTTACATTGAAAGATTGGGTACATATAACCCACTTCTAAACGATGATAACGATCAACGCGTACAACTTGTTGAAGACCGTATCAAACATTGGCTTGCAGAAGGTGCGCAGCCTTCAGAGCGTGTTGCAAAATTCTTGGGTAAAGCTGGCTTAATCGATATGCCTGCGCACCCAGTTCGTCCAAACAAGTCAGAGCCATCTGAGAAAACAAAACTTAAGCTAGCTGACAAACAAGAAAAAATTGCAGCAGCAAAAGAAGCGGCAGAAGCAGCAGAAGCAGAAGCAAAGGAAGCAGCAAAAGCAGCAGCCGAAGCACCTGCAGAAGAAGAAAAGGCAGCAGAATAAGTTAACCCTTATTCTTGCGAATATAAATTATGACCAGCCCCAACGACACCGAAAAAAGAATTTGCATAGGCAAAATATCCTCTTCACATGGTGTAAAGGGGCTGGTCAAAATCATACCTTATTGTGAGGATACAAAACTGTTAAACGGCGTTGTGTTCACGGATAAAACAGGTAATGACACCCTTGATATCACGCTCAAAAACTCTATGGGTAAATCAATACTTGCGCAAATAGATGGTGTAACCACACCTGAAAAAGCCAAGACACTTAAGTTCTATTTATACGTTCCACGTGAAGCTCTACCCGATATTAGAGAAGACGACGAATTCTATATTGAAGACCTTGCAAATTTAGTTGCTCAAGACATCAACGGTAACAAAATCGGAACTGTAATCGCGGTTCAAAATTACGGTGCTGGTGATTTGCTTGAAATAAAGCCGACATCAGGCGAATCTTTCTTTGTACCGTTTCAAGATGAATATGTTCCAAACATTAATGTTGAAGAGAAATACGTCACAGTACAAAACACCGAAGATTTTATAATTGAATAAAACTTTTATGGCTTAATAAAATCATGAATAACTGGCATGTAAACTTAATAACCCTTTTCCCTGATATGTTTCCCGGCAATTTAGGGAAATCATTAAGCGGTAAGGCCTTAGAAAAAGGAACGTGGTCTTATTCTTGTATTGATATACGTGACTTTGGTACAGGAACACATAAAAACGTTGATGACACACCATTTGGTGGCGGTGCGGGTATGGTTATGCGCGCCGACATTATTGAGGATGCCTTGCTTTCTATTCCAAAGGAAAGACGGGGACGAAAAATATATATGAGCCCACGTGGTAAGCCCCTAACACAAAAACTTGTTCAAGAACTTTCGACAGAAGAAACACTAACGATTCTATGTGGCAGATATGAAGGAGTTGACCAACGAGTATTGGATGCACATGATATAGAGGAAATAAGCATTGGCGACTATGTCCTATCGGGTGGAGAGCCTGCGGCAATGATATTAATGGATGCGTGTATCCGTTTATTAGAGGGAGTTATGGGCAATAACGCAACGCCTGACGAAGAAAGCTTCTCCAATGGTCTCTTGGAATATCCGCACTATACTCGCCCCGCTGAATGGACAGATAGCGAAGGCATTACTCATAGCATCCCCGATATATTAACCTCTGGCCACCATAAAAACATACATGAATGGCGCATGAAACAATCTGAAACCCTGACACAGCAACGAAGACCAGATATTTGGGATCTATATAAAAAGAACAAAAAATAACTTGTTATTTACGATTAGATGCTATAAAAAGAGCCCGAATTGGAGTAATCCGCTAAAAAACATAATTGAGCCGCCAGAATAAACCCTGAAATCGGGCTCTGATAAAAGGAAAATACAATGAATATACTACAAAAATTCGAAGCAAAGCAGCTCGAAGAACTAAAATCTAAAAAAGAAATCCCGAATTTTGGTCCGGGTGACACTGTTAAAGTTAACGTGAAAATTAAAGAAGGTACGCGTGAGCGTATTCAGGCCTACGAAGGTGTTTGTATCTCTCGTGAAGGCGGAAGCGTAAACGAAAACTTCACAGTACGTAAAATCAGCTACGGTGAAGGTGTTGAACGTGTGTTCCCACTATGGAGTACTCGTATCGATTCTATAGAACTAATCCGTCGCGGTTCTGTTAGACGCGCCAAGCTTTACTACCTACGTGATCTTCGCGGTAAAAAAGCACGTATTGCAGAGCGTACAACTGGACACGGCATCGAAAAAGTTGTTGCTAAAAAAGGCAAAAAAACAAAGAAAGAAGCTGCTAAAAAATAGTAGCGAAAAATTCTTTAATTTTTTAAATCAGAGCCCCGCATTCGAGGGCTCTTTTTATTTGCAGTACAATAATAAAATAAAAAAGGACACTCAATATAAGCGCCCCATTATTAAAATAAATATAGCAGTTATTTACATACCTACTTTTACCGCTTGCACGGCACCAACATTAGGCGCGGCGCCTTGATCTGTATCTATACCTAACTCTTCAAGAACAATTCCCTTTTGATCATTCGTTAATTCAGCATCCGGCAAGCCTGACTTCATAGATTCTATAATATTCTCTGCATTCAATGACGCGTTAATACCAACCAACGCTGCTTCTATAGTAGTAATTTTACCATGTATGTCGTCAACATTGCCTTGAGGCGACAAAGTGTCTACACGCCCCTCCTCCGTATACACAATATCAGGAATAGAATTATTAATCAGGTCACCCATTACATTTTCAAGAGCGGTTTTAATATCCCCAAGATCATCCGCAGAAACCGTAGCTTTAAGATTCTCTATATCAAATGGAAGGTCAGGATACTGACCTGCATTATAAACGCCAATATTATCCATAATAGCATCCGCACCCGCCATAGCCGCCGCATTGGCAGAATCGCCAGTTGAATCATTTTTTAAATCTGAAATAGTCTTAAGCGTTATACCACCATCGGCCTTTTGAGCTTCAATATCCTTGGCTGGCATATCAATATACTCACCAACACCATCCTTACTAACAAACAATATAGGGTCATCAGATACCGCGTGAGTTCCGACATCAAGTTCCACAACAACGTCATAGTCCTTAAGATCGTTACCCCCGAACACCGAGTTCACTAAGTTTTCCAAATATTCAAATGCAGACATTACATACCCCCCAGTTGTAATTCTTAAAATGGTCTTTTGACCTTATTTATTATGACTATAATGTATAAGATACCTCTGTACAAATTTTTTCACCAAAATCTCGACAAAATCAACATTTCTAACTATACCCTAATAGCAATAATATAAAAAAATAGAGAATGAGAATACAAATGGCACCACGCACACTATATCAAAAAATTTGGGACGACCACGTTATAGAACAAAGCGACAACGGCACGTGCCTGATATATATTGATCGCCATCTGGTTCACGAGGTAACCTCCCCACAAGCGTTCGAAGGCTTACGCATGGCTGGTCGAAAAGTTCGTAAAATTGAAAACACACTGGCTGTAATGGATCACAATGTCCCAACTACAGACAGGTCGAAACCAATTGAAGAAGAAGATAGCCGCATCCAAATAGAAACACTTCAGAAAAATTGTGATGAATTTGGAGTGCAATTATTCGACCTTTTAGACACACGTCAAGGAATTGTCCACATAGTCGGGCCGGAACAAGGCTTCACACAGCCGGGAATGACAATTGTTTGCGGAGACAGCCATACATCAACGCATGGCGCATTTGGTGCACTTGCCTTTGGCATAGGAACATCAGAGGTAGAGCACGTTTTAGCAACCCAAACATTGATACAAAGCCCTGCAAAAAATATGCGCGTCACAGTTAATGGAGAGCTACCCGTTGGTGTAACCGCAAAAGACCTGATACTGGTTATAATAGGTGAAATGGGTACTGCCGGTGGAACTGGACACGTAATCGAATATCACGGTGAAGCATTTAAAAACCTATCAATGGATGGACGCATGACTGTTTGCAACATGTCCATTGAAGGCGGTGCACGCGCAGGCCTTATCGCACCGGATGAAACCACATTCGAATATCTTAAAGGTCGCCCTATGGCACCTCAAGGTGAAGATTGGGACAAAGCAGTGGCTTATTGGAAAACATTATTTTCTGATGAAGGAGCAAAATACGACAAAGAAATCGTTATTGATGCATCAAAAGTTACCCCAACTGTTACATGGGGAACTACGCCCGAAGACGTTGTTTCTGTAACTGGGGAAGTTCCTTCACCATCAGACTTTACTGACCCAAGCAAACAAGAATCAGTAAAAAGGATGTTGGAATATATGGATTTAACACCAGGAACTAAAATCCAAGACATCAAAGTTGATAAAATTTTTGTTGGTTCTTGCACAAATGCGCGTATCGAAGATTTACGTGAAGTCGCATCAATAGCAAAAGGAAAGAAAGTTGCAGATAATGTAGAAGCAATGATCGTTCCCGGATCAGGCCTTGTAAAGGCACAAGCAGAATCAGAAGGTATCGCAGACATACTAATAGAAGCAGGTTTTGATTGGCGTGAGCCAGGGTGTTCTATGTGTCTTGGAATGAATCCTGATCAATTAGCACCTGGCGAGAGATGCGCATCCACATCAAACCGTAATTTTGAAGGCCGTCAAGGACGCGGAGGACGTACGCATTTGGTAAGTCCTGCAATGGCTGCTGCTGCTGCTATAACAGGAAAGCTTACAGATGTCAGAGACCTCTAAAAACTCAGGCTTACATGCAAATGAGAATGTAAAATGGTATATACTTGGTGGAAAATCCAAGGATGCTATTCTACGATCTATAGAAATAAACAAAGACCAAGACAGCGCCAATAAATCAGAAGTAAGCGAGCTATCGGGCACATTAGGGCTGAAATTCTTAGTCGCAAGAAGTGATAAATACTACGGTTATTCTGCACATTGCCCTGAAATATATGCTTCACCGATTCCAAATGAGAATGAATTCTATATGATGTGTCCAATTGGTGATGGCAGAAAAGACGGTAAAACATCTTTCGTTCCTGAGGATGCAAAAGAGATCTCAGACAAAAAAGTGGAGCAAATTACATCAATGCTTTTTGGTGCATGGACCAGCTCTACACCAATAATCAGAAAAGACCCTATTCCTTTACAAGAAAACACTCTGGATTAGTATTTTATGACGAACTCATGGCCAGATAGCTTCGATTTTAATACTGATGAAATATGCCAAACAGTATTCAAACCGTTTATAAAAAACGAAATGGCACAGTTAAAAGCCTATGACCAAGAACGTCCTGATGACATTACCTACATATTCCATGAACACGCCCAACGTGTCGCAGATAATATGCGCAAGACATGTCTTCACATTGGTCTTGGTGAAGTAGTTGCAAACAATATGTATTGGGCAGTATTACCGCATGATATAGGCAAAAAAAGCATGCCTTTAGACATTTGGGATACGGATGAAAAACCACAAGATAGCCTGAAAAAATACCGTCGAATACATACCCTGCTGGGTGCACAAATTGTGCAAGAGTACTTTCCTGATATAAACCACCCATTCAAAGATCTAATGATAGATATAATGGCAAACCATCACGAACAAATAGACGGTAAAGGTACAAATGAAATTAACGGAGAAGAGCTTAGCCTTCCTGTACGCTTGTCCGCAATTGTTGAGGCATATGATGGCTGGCGTATCTGGCGCCCCCACTTCGCAGATAGAGATATATCAATACCCGCAGTACTGGATCGCATGAGAACAGAAAAAGGTGCAGAAATTTTTGATATAGATTTGTTTGAATCCTTTGCAGAAATGAAAATGATCGAATATAAAAGTACCAAAGATATTTAAGGAATTTATAATAATGGAACCATTCATAAAACTTAGCGCGCGCGCTGCTCCGTTGGATATGATTAATATCGATACCGATATTATAATTCCCAAGCAATTCCTTAAAACTGTTAAGCGCAGCGGACTGGGAGTTAGCGCATTTTATAACCTTAGATATGATGATAAAGGCGTTGAAAATCCGGATTTTGTTTTAAATAAACAAGAATATAAGGGAGCCGAAATCCTTATTACCGGTGAGAACTTTGGTTGCGGTTCATCTAGAGAGCACGCACCATGGGCAATATTGGACATGGGTATAAGTTGTATTATTTCCAGTAGTTTCGCCGACATATTCTTTAACAACAGTTTTAAAAACGGGATATTGCCTATTGAACTGCCACAAGAACAAGTAGACGCATTAATGCAAGAGGCGACAGATAATCCTGACGCTATTATTGAAGTTGACCTTGAAAAACAAACCATTACTCGTGGTAACAAGTTCTCATACAGTTTTGAAATTGACCCATTTCGCAAGCATTGCTTGCTAGGTGGTTTAGATGACATTGGCCTGACAATGCAAAAGAACGGTGCAATCACTGAATTTGAAGAACAACGCAATAAAGACAAACCTTGGATATAAAACATGACAAATTTCACATTACAAATTTTAGCCGGTGACGGCATTGGCCCTGAGATAATGGCAGAAGCCAAAAAAATTATCGATTGGTTAAACAAAAACACTGATATCAACATAGAAACCCGTGATGGGTTAATCGGTGGCGCATCTATCGACGAATATGGTGTCCCATTCAGCGATGATACCTTAGAGCAATGCCGCAAAGCAGATGCAATTTTATTGGGTGCTGTTGGTGGCCCGAAATGGGCTGATGTAGAATACAACCTTCGCCCCGAAGCAGGACTACTTAAAGTACGTAAGGAGTTGGAATTATTCGCTAACTTGCGCCCTGCCCTTGTATTTGATGCACTTGTAGATGCATCATCATTAAAGCCTGAAATCGTTAAGGGTTTAGATATACTGATCGTACGCGAACTTACAGGCGGCGTATATTTCGGTGAGCCACGCGGAATAGAAGACCTTGGCAACGGTCAAAGGCGCGGCGTAAACACACAAGTATATACCACTGCAGAAATTGAACGCGTCGCAGGTGTAGCATTTGATCTAGCCAAAAAACGGAATAACAAAGTTACATCTTGTGAAAAAGCAAACGTAATGGAATCTGGAAAATTATGGCGCGAAGATGTAACAGCACTTCACGAATCAGAATTTAGCAATGTTGATCTGGAACACATGTACGCAGATAACTGCGCAATGCAACTTTTGCGAAACCCTTCACAATTTGATGTTATTGTAACTGATAATTTATTCGGAGACATCCTATCTGATGAAGCAGCAATGCTTACCGGATCATTGGGAATGCTTCCTTCTGCATCCCTAGGCGCAGAAGGATCAACAGCCCTATACGAGCCTGTACACGGCTCTGCTCCTGATATTATGGGACAAGGAAAAGCAAATCCACTTGCAACTATACTAAGTTTTGCAATGTGCCTGCGCTACTCCTTCGATCAAGGTAAATTGGCGGATAGAATAGAAAATGCCGTGCAAGATGTCCTTAATTCAGGAACACGTACACCCGACATTATGGCCGAAGGTTGCACTGAAATCTCGACATCAGCAATGGGAGATGCTTTAATATCTGCTCTTGAAAAATAATTATTTTTTATAAGGGGGGCATTTATGATCGCCAGCTTAATCATTGTACTTCATCTATTGGGCATAATCACAATAGAAAGCGCGACTACGTCTTTATATGTTGCAGGGGCATTACTAATCATCGCTGAGTTAGGGGTCGTTTCCTTTGGCCTGCTTTTCATGAACGGTGCATTAGCAATATATGCAGGTTACGCATTACATCTGGGAAGAGATCTGATATTCGGAATAGCAGTTGGATGGTCCGTATTATTCGGAATAGCTTTTCTGGAAATATCCGTAATAGCTATTGTGATTTTCGTCCACTTGAAACTTAGAAATATGAAACAGGTCACAGGCACACAAAGCATGATTGGTGAAGAAGCGACTGTGCTTGAGTGGAACGGTAAAAACGGTTCAGTGCGCTACGAAGGTGAAATTTGGAATGCACAATCAAAAACAGAATATGATTTAAATCCCAAAGACACGGTTAAAGTGTCCGAAGTAACCAAGCTAAATTTAACGATAACCGCCTAACAACATTATTATATAAGGAGAATAAAATGCCATTTTTTGTACCTGTACTAGTATTTATAGTAATAGTTTTACTATCATCTGTTCGCATAATCCAAGAATATGAACGTGGTGTTATATACACCCTAGGCCGATATACCAGTAATCGCGGCCCAGGAGTGCAAATAATAATACCTGCCGTTCAACGCGTTTTACTAGTCGATATGCGTGTACGTACAGCAGATGTTCCATCACAAGACATAATTTCACGTGACAACGTTTCCGTTAAAGTTAACGCGGTATTATATTTCCGTGTTGTTGATCCGGGCTTTGCAGTAAACAAGGTTGAAGATTTCATAATGGCGACAAGCCAACTTGCGCAAACTACACTACGTTCGGTACTTGGTAAGCATGAACTTGATGAAATGCTGTCTAAACGCGATCAACTTAACAAAGATGTACAAGAGATACTTGACCAGCAAACTGCAGGTTGGGGAATTAAGGTAACAAATGTTGAGATCAAGAATGTAGATATTGACCCGACAATGGTGCGCGCCATTGCAAAACAAGCCGAAGCAGAACGTGAAAGACGTGCAAAGATTATTAATGCAGAAGGTGAATTGCAGGCCGCAGTACAGCTAGACCAAGCGGCAGAAATATTAGCAAAACGCCCTGAAACAATGCAGCTTCGCTATCTTGGTACAATGGCAGAATTCACAAATTCAAAAGGAAACACAATCATACTTCCTCTTCCAATGGATATAATGGGCGGTATAAAAGATATCGCGAAATCAGTATCTAAAAAGAAGTAACAAACAGATAAAATCAAATTTCACGCATAAAAAAAGAGCCTGAATTTCAGGCTCTTTTCTGTATTTGATTATATATTACAAGCGAATAGCCAAGCTACAAGCAATTTCATCAGTGGCTTCATCATAAACACCACCTGTTTCACAATCGCCTACATTTTCAATCGCAATAACTGAACCTGAGTCAGATTGACCATCATCCATTTTACGATCCATTCTTGCTGCTGCTGACGCACTAAGAGCAGGAATATCAACATCGTCAGGTGTTCCGTGAATAGCCACATAATGACCGCCACGACCAGCGGCAACACCACCAACGTCACCATCAACATGAAAACCAACGGAGAATCCTCCACCAGCATTAGCACTAGGAACACCTTCCCCCCAAACAAGGGAACCAGAGTTATCAACACCTGATAACAAGTCAGCTGCACTTAAATGAGCCCAAAAGTTTAATCCTTCAGACGCACTTGTGCCGATCTCCTCGTCAAGAACACCATCACCATCACCATCGTTTGCACACTGATTTGCACATGACGGCAAACGAGTTGTAGCATTGGCAATATCACCAGGCATTGCATCATACATATCACGGAAAGTTGAGTTTGCGGCAGTAATACCTTTAACTTGCGCTACCGTTGATGTTACTTGCGCATTTGCAATCATTTCTTGTCCTTTAAGGATACCGCCGATTAACAAGCCGATGATAACCATAACAATTGCAAGTTCAACAAGGGTAAAACCCTTCTCATCTTGCACGGATTCGTGGATTTGTGTATTCATAATTTTTCTCCTAAAAATTTAGTTTTGTAAAAAGTTGTTATTAAATAGAAAGTATTAAAAGAACGTGCTGGACAGCACAGGCGAATCATACACGTCTTTTACGAACTCTCATAGTCCCAATATGATTAAGAGTTGCAAATGATGATAAAAAAAGCCTTAATTTAATCAGTGAACAGTTCAAAATAACAAAATGATAAGTCAGAATGACAATTGATATCTAAGCAATGTTTTATTTAATAATTATTTAATTATATATTTTCGATAATCACTAGGACTTTGCCCTGCGAACTCCTTAAAGGCTCTATTAAACGAAGGAAGTGAATTAAACCCAACCTCATTGGCAATTATCTTAATACTCTCATCCGTATCAAGTAGTAAACGTTTTGCATCCTCAACCCGATACTCATTCAATAATTGCGGGAATGACTTCTTAAAATGAACATTTATGATTCGTGATAGTATCGCTTCTGGAACACCAATCTCTCGCGCAAGATCAGATCTTGAATATGAGGCTTCATGATAAATTTTATCCAACACCAGAAGATCATTTATCTTTTTTACAACCTCTTCATCTTCATTACTAAGTACATCTGACCTCTTTTTCTTATCGGTTTCAAACAGAGCATTTGGATATATACGAAATAAACTGGTTGAAATAAGATAAACAAACGCTAATCCCAAAATACTTCGTAATAGACCAGTGTTAATATCATGGCTATAGCCACTAGTATGAAAGGCAGTTAATGAAAGAAAGCAAATATTAATAATAATAAGAGATAAGATCAGCCAATACCTCTCTTGCCCAGCTTTCTGATTACGTACATCTTTAAAAATATTTCTATGCGCCCATATCGCCAGCAAGCTTACAGCCCCTGCTACTAAACCAGATATATTAAGCAATGAAACAAAATCATCGCAGTTAACTATTCCACCTTCACATGTGGGTGAAACATAAGAAACAGTAACAAACGCAAAAATCAAAGCAAATGGAACAACCAACAATATAGACCAGTTGATCAAGGAGGGTAACTTTGTGATATGTGACATCTGTAATACCAAAAGAACACTAAGAGGTATTCCAAATGTCCAGCTTGCCCAACTAATAATTTCATAATATGGCGTTATATCAGAAATAAAACCGCGTGCCAGATCTATAAAAAAGGCAAAACCCAAAACAAAGAAATACAATATAGGCAATAACACCCGTATTACATTACCCGCTCGGAAACTGACATATACCAGAAGATAAACGCATTGGAAAACACCAACTAAAGATACGACTTCAGGAACTGTGAAAAATATATTATTCATTACAATTATTGAGAATAACCATTACCACTTATTATTAAAAGGGAATATAGATATTAAAATTTTCCCTGACATAATGGGTTTACCTCTGACTCTTCTTTCGTTAATAACCTGGAACACATATATGCCCTCATCGCATTTACCTCATTAGGATGCAAATCCTGAGAACTGGTTTTTAATATTTCCAATAAAAGAGCGTAAGCAGCCTTTTTTTCACCTTTTTCTGTCATTACAAAAGCAGGCATCTGCCTTACCCATCCGGGAGCTTTCTCATAAGGAGTGTTTGCCAGAATTTTAGCCATCTCAAGCGCCTTATCAAGGTCTTTCATCTTATAACGAGCCAAATAAACGCCCTGAGCTAACCATCGCCACTTTTCCCCTGAGGTTTGCAGACCTACAGACATTAAATAATCAAGAACAGGCCTGAACTTTTCAGGTTCTTGCACACTTCCAAAATAATATGATGCTAAATATGGTGTGTAATCAGAAGATGAATCCAATTGATTTTGTAAAAAAAACCACCTTGAAAGATCATTATAATTATAGTCCTTCAACGAAGTAACACGCCCCCCGGTATCACCAATATTTTGCAGCATAATACCGTTAACCCTGTATGCAAAGCTAGCATCGCCCAGCCCATATGCAGAAGCATATTTGTCATCCGGTGCTGGTGGAACATTAGTCCACTGTGATTGTATACCACGCCCATAAAACCAAAATAATATGTTAAAAATAAGTGCTAAAATCAAAAATAGCCGCACTTTATATTCCAAAGAAGAATTAGAAGATAGAGACATAAACTTAATTTCCCCCTACCCTTAAAACTGCCTGCGAACAAAATCCAAAGATGCTGCTGCTAATACCAATGAGGTAAACACTAAGCCTTGGCCAATGATATATAATAAACCAATATCACTACCTTCTACTCCATAGATAAGCCAAGATGACTGTCCCATTAAGTCTAAACGAGGTATAATAACCGAAACAAATTGCAGTGCCATTGAATAAATTCCGGCACTATCAACCAAGCTGGAATCTGTAATACCAAGTAACTGCCCCATCATACGCGCTAAAATATAAGATCCCGAAGTCACCATTGCCGCACTAGCCGAACTGGATATATACATGGCAAAGAACAAGGCAACATTAACCATAATAATGTTCTCTACTATTATACTAACAACCCACAATAAATGCCCCTGTGCAAACAAGTGAGGTGCCAGCGCATATACACATAAGCCGACAGATATCCCCATCAATAAAGCAAGTAATGAAAAGGAAAATGCGTAAGAAAAAATAATTTTCAAACGTCCAACAGGTCTTGAAAGTAAAAATTCGATATCCTTACCGTCAAATGACCGCCTTACGAAAAATACGACAAACAATACCAAACCAAAAACAGAAATAAGTCTAAGGCCTGAAGCCGCAAATATTACAGTAAACTGATCCTTTTCAATAACAGCAGCATCACCAAGGAACAATGCCAAAGAACTACCCAAGAAGAAAATCACTAACATTGAGAGTATCAGACGGTCGCGAATTGCGGCCATCAATACATATTTAATCAAAGGAAAAGACATTACATATACTCTTTAGATATTTACAACTTTACAGTTCAAACGGTCTTCTATCACCTGAGAACGCTCTATAAAGATCTTTATCAGTATTATGAACAGTTTCAGAACCAGAGTTTAATATTGTAGCCTTTAAGAAAACGACCAGCTCAGTCTTAGTAACAAGATCACCTTTTTTACGGAATAAGTTACCAAATACAGGTATTTCACCGGCAACAGGGACAGATTCTTGCGTATCTACAACCCTGTCTTGTAATAGACCACCCATAACGATTGGCTGTCCTGAATTAACCTTCACAACTGTATCAATTTCTTGAACATTTACCTCTGGAATTTCAGAAAGAATAGTACCACCACCAATAAAGGCAACTGAAGGATCAGGTACAGTACCAACAATGTTCGTTACCGTTGGCCTAACAAACATAGAAATAGTTCTGTTTTCCAAGTTAATAGATGGTTGAACATTAATCAAAACACCTTCCGGGATACTCTTAATATCAGAGTCGATTTCCAATGTAACATCGCCTGTATCATCATCAGTCTCTCTGTTAAGATCAATTTCAAAAAACACACGGTTAGTCGCAACGTTAAGAACGGCCGATTGGTTATTCATAACAGTTAAACGCGGACTTGCAAGTGCGCGAACAGTACCAAACCCGGATATAGCATCAACGAACGCACCTACATCTGAACCTACATAGCCAATACCAAAGTTATTTGTTTTGGCAACAGTTCCATTAGGGGCAATTACGTTAGGCAATACACTAGATAGTGTACCTCGAAGACCAGATGTTGCTGGATCAATAAAACTAACAATACCTTTGCCATTATCAGATAAAACCTGCCATTCGATACCTGTCTTAAACTCATCATTCAGGCTTACCTCGAACACTTTTGCCTCAACCAACACCTGTGAGGTAATAGAGCGACGAATGTCGTTAAGATACGCTTCAACATTCTTATGGGCTCTTTCCGAACCAAGAACACTGATAACACCTGCTTGCTTATTAAGACTGAAAGCAGTTCCATTACCTTCGGTGTCACCTGAATCTGATACATCTTCATCATCAACTGGCAAAGATTCAACATTAAGAACCACCTCCGGCGGCGCAACAGTTACACCATCTTCACCCTGTTGAGGAGACACAGCTTCAACATTTGGGTTTTGCTCCGCAACACTAATCTTAGGGTCACGTTTAGTCTTCAAACCACCTGTAGAAACACCATTAAGTATCTGTTCTAAGTTAAGCTCCAGCTCCCCCCAAAAATCAGACGTACTATCTGATGATGCAGTGTAACTAGAACCGGTATCCGCACCCTCACCCGATACAACACTAACTGTTGTACTAACATTACCTGAGTTAGAACGAATAAAGCTCAAATAGTCAATTTTATAATTTTTCACATACGGCTTATCCAGCTCAACACGTAGGAAACCATCTTGGAATTTATAACGAAGGCCAGCCATTTCGCATACACGATCAATAACCAAATCAAACGGCTTATTACGTGCAGTAAATATTATAGAACCACGGATATTAGGGTCTAACTCTAAATCATATTCTGCTTGAGTAGCCAATTCATAAAGCACATCCTTCAATGGCACTGTCTGGTTAACTGAAACAGACACCAAAGGAACAGATTGCATAGATTCCGGAGTTGCAGAAACATATGGTTGCAATGCGGGTATTGAGGCCTGAGCCATCTCTTTCTTTTCACTGTCTTGCCCCGGCAGTCTTTCAGCCATTCCATCTCTGAAATCTTGAAACTCCATATTCGCCGCACGGTCTTTCTTGGTATAATTTGCGGCCAAATCACACGACAGCAATGTAAGAGTTGCGCATGCAATAAATGACGCTCTCCCTAAATTGCTTCTAATAAATGGTTTTACAGTGCTATAGGAAAACATGCTTCAGACTACTCCAAAAAAAATCTATGTAATTACGTGAAAAAACCGACAAGAAATGCCAGCGAGTGATTCTATTAGATATTATAAGATCATAAATACATGAAAACTATGATTTATTTTATTTATTTAAGTAATATGAGCTGTGCATAACCTACATTGAAAACTAAAACGACTGATTGACTTATATAAATAAGTTACACCTTGGGTCATTCACTAAATGACATGCGTGAGGTATCAACCCCACCCAGAGCATCACGACTGGTTGCACCATGCGTATTTTGCACCATTTTAGCTTGCTGAACTTTTATCTTCATATCAGACGGTTTATCAGAGTTACTAATCGCAGTGTCCTCAGTAATCAAATTATCCATGAACAATCTCATCAAAGACTGATCAAATGTCGACATGCCTATTGAATTATTCTGCTCCATCACATCGTGAATCTTTCCGATTTCACCTTTGAGAATAAGCTCACGAACCAACCCTTGGTTAATAAGAACCTCAATAGCGGGGGCAAGGCCACCGCCAACACTTGGTAATAATCTTTGCGAAATAATACCCTTTAAATTCATAGATAGATTCAAACGAATCTGATTATGTGCATCTTCAGGAAATAAATTAACAATACGCTCAATCGCTTGATAAGAGTTATTTGTGTGAATAGTAGCAAGGCATAAGTGACCGGTTTCCGCAATTGACAGAGCCTGCTCCATCACTTCTCTGTCACGAATCTCACCAACCAGAATAACATCAGGCCTTTGACGTAATGAGTTTTTCATCGCCGTTGCAAAAGACTCTGTATCGACCCCTATCTCACGTTGAGTAACAACACAACCTTTATGCTCGTGGAAAAATTCAACAGGATCTTCGATCGTTATAATATGGCCTGAACTGTTTTGGTTGCGCTGATCTATCATCGCCGCCAATGTGGTCGATTTACCTGACCCTGTCATACCTGTAACAAGTATCAGACCGCGCTTTTCCATTGCCATAGTTTCCAAAATTTTAGGGAGCCTAAGCGCATTAAAACTTGGAATTTCGGAAACAATACGTCTAATCACCAATGCAGGAAATTGACGTTGTCGCATAACATTAATACGAAATCTGCCGTGCTCTCCCATATCAAGTGCTGTATTAAGCTCCATCTGTGCATCAAAGTCGCGACGCTGACGACTGGTCAACATTGACGCCAAAATTTCATTAATATCATCTGGCGATAGAACATTATCTGTTAATTTGATCAAGCCATCATCACCACGCAAGGTTGGAGGAAAGCCGACTGTAAGATACATGTCACTTGCTTCGTGCTCGTTCATTGCACTTAAATATGTAAAGATTAGTGGTGCGCTCAAAATGAATACCCTTCATCGCTTTTTTTACTACTAACAGAATCGTTTCCTACACTCATATCATAACCATCACCGCCTTCGGACATTTTACCGCCCCCAAGTGCGGTTGAAGCATATTCTTCATCGTGCTCCCCAGCTTCATCAGAATTTTTCATCATAACACGATGCGCCTCATCTTTAGAAATAAAGCCCGCTTCTAGAAGATTTTTAATTGCATCTTCCATTGTTATCATGCCGTAACGTGACCCTGTTTGCATCATAGAGAACATCTGTGGAATTTGGTTCTCTCTAATAAGGTTTCTAACCGCATTAGTACCGACCAAAACTTCAAAAGCACCAACACGACCGCCCCCTTCTTTCTTAAGTAGAGTCTGCGCGACAACCCCTTGTATAGAACTGGATAGCATAGATCGAACCATCTCTTTATCTTCACCAGGAAAAACGTCAATGATACGATCAATAGTCTTAGAAGCAGAGTTAGCATGCAATGTACCAAAGACAAGGTGACCGGTTTCCGCGGCTGTTAACGCCAATGAAATAGTTTCGTGATCACGCATCTCACCGACTAGAATAACGTCTGGATCTTCACGGAGTGCACTTTTTAGAGCGCGCGCAAATGACTTGGTATCCTGTCCGACTTCTCTGTGATTTATCAGAGATTTTTTTGAGTTGTGAAAGAATTCAACCGGATCCTCAATCGTCAAAACATGTTTTGAATGATGTAAATTAATATGGTTAATCATCGCAGATAAGGTTGTTGATTTACCACTACCTGTCGGACCGGTAACAAGGACAAGTCCCTTTTCAAGCTCAGAAAAACGGCGAATAACTGGTGGTAAGTCCAACTCTTCCATTGTCGGAACAACCGTAGGAATTGTTCTAAACACTGCAGCAGCACCAAGACGCGTGGTAAAACCATTAACACGAAAACGTGCCTTTTCACCCAATGCAATCGCAAAGTCTAACTCCATATTCTTTTCATATTCCGCGCGCTGCTCTTCTGTCATAACAGAATAAAGCATAGTGCGTATATCATCACTGCCCAGAGCATCAGACTTAACGCGCTTCATCTCTCCGCTTACCCTGATAATAGGTGGGCTGCCCGCACTTAAATGTAGGTCAGATGCATCGTTTTGCATGGTAAAGGCAAGAAGCTGTGTTAGATCCAAAGGGAGTCTCCTTTTATATTAATACTTAAGAGTATATAGTTTTATAGAAATAATATGAAGGTAAAGTAAAAATTTCACTCATATTCTACTAATTTTTTACATTAATAAAAACCTTGAAATAATAATAATAAATAAAATGATATAATAAGGGATGGGCCAAACGGGAAAACCTCTTGTTTAAATGCCATTCGCCACACCAATGAAAATACAATAGCAATAGCGCCCGATAATATCATAAAGTAAGGCAACATAAGTAAACCAAGCCACAACCCAGACACCATAAAGAACTTTACATCACCAAAACCAAGGCTATCTCTTTTTAAGATTTTGGTAAGAACAAAACCCAAAAACCAAGATATAAATGCATACGCAAATGCACCAGAAGCGTAGAGTTCAACATCATGTAAAGATAATGTGTGCTCGGCCAATACCAACATATAAAAAAGACGAGCAACACCCAAAATCAACATTATTATTATAAGCTGGTTAGGCAAAATCATGTGCCTAAAGTCAATCACACATAAAGAAACAAGAAAAGGAACAGACGCGACAAGAAACAATGATGATATATTCAGCCCATAAACCCAATATATAAACACGCACATAACCCCACTTACCATCTCTGTCAGAGGGTAAACGAAATTAACGCCCTTACCACAGTGCCTGCATTTTCCTTTTGAAAAACACCATGAGAAAACAGGCACTAAATCCAATACACCTAAAGATGTTTTACATGAAGGGCATTCAGACCTTTCTGCCCCCCACGGTATTTTCTTGGGAACACGGTGTATTAACGCCGTAGAGAAACTACCCAAGACCAATCCCAGGAAGAACATTGTAGAAAATTCTATGAAAAACATTACGTACCCACTTCAAATATATTAAGCGGTACTAACGTATTTGCGCCAACCTATCATATAAAGCATCACGAGGAATACTACGCCCTGCACCATATATAGTATCAACCTCTAAAGCTTTCTCATAATAGGATACAGCTTCTTTTGTTTGTCCTGCTCTATCAGAAATAATAGCCATGTTAAATATGTGGTTCGCATTTTGCGGCTCCATACTTGCAGCCATCCCCAAATAACGTAAAGCAGTTTGTGAATCACCGGTATTAGCAGCAGCAATAGCAATTTGAGCAGTCAGCCCAACATGGTTTTGATTATCCTTATGCAGATCTGTCAACCTACGCAAAGCTATAGAAGGGTAACGCGTGCCCAAAAGACCTAACATATTAACTTTAACATCGATATTACTGTTATCCACTTCTGACAAAGCTTCATACATTCCCATAGCCTCATCAAAACGCCCTAACTTCTGCAGAGAAACAGCACGTCCCATTAAAACCCTAACATCTTTTTTATTGTTTTTATAAATTCCATCAAACAAAGCAAGAGCAGATTCATAACGCCCTAAAGATAAGGCCCTCTCTGCCGATACTATCTGCGCCACCTTAGTATTAGCAGCATGATTTTTGGTAACAACAATATATTTCGATGCCGGTTGTGTCACAGGATTAACATTAACCGGGCCATCGCCTGCCATTTCACCTTGCGGAACAAGGTTTTCAGCATCAAAGAAAGTTCCATCACCAATATCAGAAGAAACAACAGATGGCGTCGTTCCACCATCAACTGTACCAGCCTCATTCATAGCATCTTTTGTACTAAGATCTTCGCTTGCTGGTGAAGCAAAATTCTCATCTACAACAATAGGAGTGCTCTGCGCCCAAGTAATAGACGGGGTGTAAGCAAAACCAAAAGTTACAACGCAAAGTGTACATAGAGAACAGTATTTAAAAGGTGAAAACACAGACATATCATAGGGTCTTTCAGTGATATCGCTCGAACGAGCAAAAGGAAAGGCGAATCAATTACGCCATAAAGATGCAATCATTGTATCATGCAACTTCTTTATTCTCAATAAATTCAAGGAATGCTTTTTCAAGATTATCCGTTTTTGTAATTTCTTTTAGCTCTTTAGATGTTCCGACATAACGAATTTCGCCATCATGCAACAATGCAACACGGTCACAAATCTCATCCATATCAGCAAGAATATGAGAGCTAAGGAATATAGTACGATCTTCATTCTTCATATCAATTATCATTTTTTTGACTAATGACCTAGCCAACGGATCAAGGCCGCTCATCGGTTCATCCAAAATAAACAAAGAACATCCCGTCAACATTGTGCCCATCAAACCTAACTTTTGACGCATCCCTTTAGAATAAGTATTCATGCGACGGTCGAGTGCATCACTATCCAAAGCCAAGCTCTCAGCGGTCTTAACAATATCATCTTTATCAAATGTTTGATTATATAGCTCCAAAGAAAATTTCAGAAACTCAAAACCGGTCAAAAACCATGGTGGCTCAAATTTTTCAGGCAAATAAGATAATTGCTCTTTACTGGATTTGTCGCCCTTACTTTCACCCAGAATATAAATTTGGCCTTCATCCTGATCCCTCAAGCCCAGCACAGACTTGATCAATGTCGTTTTACCCGCACCGTTTAGCCCCATAAGACCAAACACTTCACCCGGCTTTACGTCCAAGCAAATATTACTAATAGCAGGCTTACCTGCATAAGACACACAAACGTCCTCAATAAGCAGTGATGATTTACTCACAATGTTCACCTATTAATATAATGTTTCAAAACTAACTAAACCACATCACCCTGGAAGAAAGATCCTCGCATCAAGATTAAAGCGCTGATGCGCGCGCAAACGCAGGGGGAAAATATTGTTCGTATAGTCATCCAACCACTTTACCTCAATGTAATTTTTAAAAACACGAAGATCCAAAACTTCTTCCGGCACAGCATTTGGCGTAACCCTTTGACCGTTAAGCCAAATAACCCAATCATCATCAGCTCTGAAAACTATACCGCCAAGAGTAATATTTCTAATACCTGCATCAGGTTCAAAGTCCTCACCTCTATCAAGGGCCTCAAGCTCTGCCTTGGTAGGCGCGCGAACGACCCCCCTTGATTGCTGGGCTTCTAAAATAGCTTTATACTGCCAATATGTGAAAAACAAAGACGGTATATTTCCCACGACCTCCCCTGATGGTGCCGATTTGACAGAAGCAGAAGAAGTTTCATCCTTCTTATTTGTATTTTCTGCATAAGCATGATCGGCAGAAAACATCGCTAACAACATAAATACTGCGCAAATAATTTTCATTTTATAATTCATAATCATATCCTTACCGATCAAACTGCCTATTGCGGTTTTTTTGTAATAACCTGAGACTCTGGGATAATAGTGCGCCATGACATCAATATATCCGCACTAATCAAAACTGGATTTGTACCGGCAGCAATAGCACGCAACACTGGCGAGCTAACATCCCTACTACGTTTTATTGTAATACCATCTAAAGACAAATGCCCCGGAAACGTCATTTTTGCCAATTCAATGTATCGATAAACTGATGCATCATCAAATGCCTCTATTGTTATTTCAACAGGACTCATCAATATCTTATGATTAGCTTTTTGCGCTTCCTTATCGCTTTGAATAACCCCCGGCCTTACATTAGCAACAGCAGATATAACTTTTGCCTTTTCTTGTATTCCACTAAGGAAGGCCTTGGCCTCACTTCTAACCTGTGAAGAAAAAAGACCATCTTCTTTCAATTTATCAAACCTATCTTGCTGCTTATCCAGTTGAGCAAATTCAACCTTCATCCTATCTATATCTGTTTGAACACTGTTAACCTGCGATCTTAAGCTTCTCAACTTACGAGAAAGCTTGTCCTTTTCCGGAATTGCGTATAAGTACAGTCCCGCAGCCAACGCAGCGTTAACACTTATCAGCACAAGTAATATAGCTACTCTTTTAACTCCTATAACTTGTATCATTGCATTGGTCCTTCAATATTAATCTCTGCAACATAATCCTGTGAAGTTGCACTAGTTTTTGCATCTCCTGTCTCAACGACTATTTCCTCACTATATTCATAATCTTCAAGAAGTTTTGTTATATCAACAACATGGTCAGGTAATATTTTTTGCAACCGTCCCTTTAATGACTTAACCTCTGCATTACCTTTTTCCGCATTTGTTGTACTTGGGAATGTCATTTGCATATTAGCGTCAAACAAAGGGCCTTTCGCAGTGCCATTTATCATTTTTTTGACAAAGCCCTGCTTTCCTCTTTTTAAATCAAATCTGTCAATTCGCATATCACGACCTAACGCCGCCCCTATGTTACGGAATAGTGGTAAAATATTTATCTGCTTGCGCTCAAGATTATCATATACCGCCAGCGAGCTTTGTATTAGTTGGATATTATACCCCAGATCCTCTTTATGTTTTACCTCTTTACTATATTGCAAATCCAACTGCCCTTTACGGTAGGATATATCCTCTACATCAACTTTTGTCTCTGACACTGCTTGCATATTATTTAACAATTGATATCCAAGGAATGCCGACAACAGAATAAGGGAAAAAGACGCCAACGATGCCATTTGCCTTGGCTGTGACACGCGGTCAATTTGCTTGGCCTTCATGGGCAAAATAAATCTGGTTTTGCGGCCTATCCATGCCAAATGCATAGATGTTGCATGTGATGCTTTATTTTTAGGACCTAAGTCTAATTTCAGAGTATCAGATGCATCATCAGAAGTAAGAGAATAGAAATTACACGGAGATTCTATTAACTCACTAACTATATCACCAGTATCCGGCTCTGATATCAATATGACATTTAATCCATCTGAAGGATCAAAACCAAAACGAGAAAGATAGCTCATAGTCGCTTGGAACTCTTGATGAACATCTTTCGCCCATGCAATAGGGTCATCGTCTGTCTCAGAAATAGGTGTCATACGAGTAAGGGCTAACTCTCCGTTACGCGTAACTATTTGGCGCAATCCACCATTTTGATGCTGCCCCATGAATATAGTCCACTGCGCCTTAGGCTCTCCTTTTGTGGAAAGTTTATCTGACAACTTCTTTATCATGTCAGACGATTCAACAGGAAGCAGACAGAACCCTGCTATCGGCGCTAAAGATAAACGTGCAGCATTCATAGTCTTTGTGAACGCATCACTAGCAGGAACAGCAGCAAATATATAAACGCTGCCTCCCAGTGATTTATCTGTTTTGCTAATCTTTTCCTTCAAAGGAAGAGCTGCACGCACAGGATAATTAGGAAATGCTACTTTAAGCTTTCTCTTAACGATACTTTGCTTATCCAATGCACTAACGCGAGGAACTTTTTCCTTCCTATAATGCTGCTCCACCATATCATTGAGTATAAGGACAGGTTTGCCCCCGCACTCTTTAGAAATGATAAGAGAAACGCTGTCCTCAAAATCATCGGAATCCCAAGGAACATCTTCAACAAACCTTACCCCTTTAGAATCGACACTGTAAACAAGTAGCGCCTCGTCAGAGATCATTAAGATAGTTCGTGATGGTGATAAAATTGATAGAGACATATAAAAACACTCAAAAATTAAAAATCGATCATATTACCTAGGTTCATATAGATAGGCCCCAAAGACCCAGCAGCGATCCAGACAATCACCAATGCAAGTATACACGTAAGTACAGGTTGAATCATCTCAATTAATGCATCAATTGCCTCATCCACGTCTTTTGTATAAAATTCAGACACCTGATCGAGCACAACAGAAAGATTACCAGACTCCTCTCCGATCTTAACCATGCGTATAACCATACTTGGAAATTCACCTGATGCATTCAACGCATCGGAAAGAGGACTGCCCGATTGAACGTAGAGCTCAACCCCCTCCATCGCATCAATCAAAACTAAATTGCTAACCGTATTCCTTGATGACTTTAAAGAGCTTATCACATCAATACCACTAGCAAATAACGAAGCAAAAGTCTGTGAGTAACGTGCGATTGTTATCTTTCTAATCAAATTCCCAGCAACCGGTGCAGAAAGAAGCAACGAATCGACCTTATATGCAATAGCGTCAGATGACTTCCTCAACGTAATAAATATTCCCGCAATTATAAGGGGAAGCAATACAACAATAATAGATCCATTGATCGGCAAGCCAAATATATGAAACTGAGGTTGTACAAAAAAGTTTGAAGTTGCGATTAACCAAACAGAAAACCACGGTAATTCAAGGTCTAGATACTTTAAAAAGCCAACAATTTGTGGCACTACAACACTCATCATGAAGATAACAACACCCAAAACAACCACACCAGTAATAATCGGACTACGTGTTGCCTTCTTAACTTTAGACTGCATTGAATCAACCCATTTAAGGTACTTTACCAATTGCAAATAAACTGCCGTTAAATCACCGGTATCTTCACCCGATTTAATTAGCGAGATATATAATGGTTTAAATACCTTAGGGTGCTTTTCCAACGCCTCAGACAATGCAGCACCATCACTAACATCTCTGTGAATTTCACTCATCATATCGCGCATTTGGTCATTTTCTGCACCATCACGAATATCAGAAAGAGCATCCAACAAAGGAACACCCGCGCTTTGCATTTGCTCCATATGAATAAAGAATTGAATAACATCCCTTAACTGTACTTTATTAAAAGAAATCCCTGGTAAAACAGATTTTTTCTTATTCATAGAACTACACTGGACAAGCTCTAGACCAGCTGTTTGAAGCTGGTTATACAAATCAACCTCATTAACAGCAGATAAAGTCCCCCGAACCGGACGACCCTTAATATTTACAGCTCTATATTTATAACGTTCGATGCTCAGCACCCTTTTTAAAATTTAAAAATGACTATAATAGACTACCTAAGGTCGACCACCTTCGCCAAAGCAGCAAAGTCGGTGACCCCTTCAAGAACTTTTAGAATGCCATCGTCACGCATACTTTTGAAGTCCTTTTTTAACGCGACAGATTTTAATTCTGCTTTAGACTCATTTCTTGCGACAACTTCATCCAAATCTTCATCAAATAAAAGTATTTCCACAACCGCTACACGACCCTTATACCCCTTGTTCATACAACTATCACACCCCCCTTCAGGAGCTTTGAAAATTTTAGGGGCATCATCCACACTCACACCAAGTAATTTGCATTCATGTTCATCAGGGGTGTATTCAACTTTACAACCATTACATAATCGGCGCGCCAAGCGTTGTGCAAAAACTGCCGTAACAGCACCAGCAAGCATTCCCGGCTTCATACCAAGATCAAGAAGACGCGGAATAGCACCAAAAGAATCGTTAGTATGCAAGGATGTATAAACCTGATGACCGGTCATAGCCGCCTTCAAAGCCATTTCAGCCGTAGTTTTGTCACGAATTTCACCAATAAAGATAATATCAGGGTCTTGACGTAAAAGCGCCTTAATACCATCCGCAAATTCAAGCACACCTTCGCGAACATGTGTTTGACGTATCATTGGCAATGAATATTCAACTGGGTCTTCAAGAGTTTGTATATTAACCTCAACGTCATTAATTTCGTTCAACATTGAGTATAATGAGGTTGTTTTACCGCTTCCTGTTGGCCCTGTAACGATTATTATTCCCTCTGGTTTTGAATTTGCATGCTTAATCTTGGCCATATTCTCTTCACTAAAACCAAGATCACTAAGCGGCATAATACTTGCGCTTTTATCCAAAACACGCAGAACAATATTCTCACCATGAACAGTCGGCAAAGAAGAAACACGAAAATCTGCCTCACGCCCACCGATATTCATGTTAAATCTACCATCTTGAGGAGACAATTTATCCGCAATATTCATTTCGGACATAATTTTCAAACGCTGTGATATTCCGTTCCAATGCTGCTTATGCAAAATCTGAGCAGTAAATAACACACCGTCTAAGCGATAACGAAGGCGAACAAAATTATCCTCAGGCTCAAAGTGTAAATCAGATACCCCAAGCTTAACAGCATCAAAAACAAGCGCATTAACAAGCCGCACTATCGGATGCATAAAGGCCTGACTTTCATCCAGTGATGCGACGTCTTGCTGCTCTCCACCTTCTTCTAGCTCATCCAATATCCCCTTAATCGAACTTGCATAACCATAAGCGGCATCAACGGCTTCGGACAAGATGGCAGAGGTAGTAACCATCGGTTTAACTTGAAAGGATTTGGGCAAATATCGACGTAAAGTATCCAGTGCCACAACATCATACGGATCAGACATCGCAACATGAACTTCTTCTGCCTCACTATCCAGTAGGACAGGTAGAACCTGATGCTGTAATGCTACTTTTTTATCCAGCAAACCCAATGCTTCGCCATCAACTATGGTATTACGTGGGTCAAAAACACCAAAGCCTGATGTTTCCGCCAAAAATACAGTAAGCGCATCCTCTTCAATAAAACCAAGGCCCACCAGTATCTCACCGAGCATTTTCCCTGAGAGCTTTTTCTCCTGAAGAGCAACATTTAACTGATCCTCTGTGATAAGCCCCATGGAAACCATACGTTCCCCCATGCGACCACGTGATGGATCTTCTTGATCGTCATCATCTCCATCACTACCAGTCCTTTGCAAAGCGCCGGAAACCGTTTGCAAATCTGTTCCTGTTTCAATTTTCTCTAGCTTAGGATCTAACTCAACCGCTGTTTCGTTACTGTTAAAAGCACCGGTTTCATCAATAAAAAACTCTATGTCTTCGCAAGCAGTTTCAACATCGATATCAACTTTTTTATCAACCGAGTCATCTTCATCAACCGTTACTATTAGCTCTATATCATCCATATAAAATAAAACACCCTAACTAATGTGTTTGTAAAAATTAAAATAAACGCAGTGAAAAAGCCAACTAAGCAGCCATAGACCTTTGTAACAGGAAAAGGTTAATGATTAATGTAAACCCATTTACAAAAAAAGTAAAAGGCGAACAAAAGAGCTCGCCTTTTAAATTACAATAATATTTCAAATTTATTCCGCTGCAACAGATATCTTGCTTTTTTCCTGACGTGGCCAAGAAGAAAATTCCATAACAGATTCATCCACATCACATATTGTGGTGCATAAACGTGCTGCAACCAGATATGGGTCAGAGTTAGCACCCGGACGGCGATCCTCTAAATAACCATAACCTTTTTGAGCAACTAGTTGAGGTATACGAATAGAACACCCACGGTCAGCAGTACCTGATTTAAATGTGTTAATATCACAAGTTTCATGAGCACCAGTCAGACGACGATCTAATGCGTGACCGTACAAGACGATATGCTCTTGGTGCTTAGACGCAAGAGCCTTAACAGCAGCATCTATAGCATCACTACCTTTTTCCTTATCACGAGTATTATTCGTAGAGAAGTTTGTGTGCATACCTGCGCCATTCCAATCACCTGAAATTGGCTTATTATGTGTAGAAACAGTAACACCGTAATCTTCTGCAATACGGTACAACAACCAACGTGCAATCCACGTATCATCAGAAGCTTTTAGAGCACCTGCGTCCTCTGATCCTCCACGATATCCTATTTGGAATTCCCACTGTCCCGGCATAACCTCGGCGTTAATACCATAAAATAGCAGACCAATATCAAGACAAGCTTGAGCGTGCTCTTCTACTATATCACGGCCATATGCTTCATCTGCACCAACACCACAATAATACGGACCTTGCGGACCCGGGAAGCCTTGTTCAGGCCAACCTAATGGCTGGCGGCCTTTAAACAAAGTATATTCCTGTTCAAATCCACACCATGGATCTTGATCTGCCGCACCTGCGTCAAGAACCGCACGCAATTGAGCGCGTGAGTTAGACTCATGAACCGTGCCGTCTGCATTATAAACCTCCGTCATAACAAGGTAATTACCCTCGCCACGAATTGGGTCAGTAACAAAGTAAACAGGCTTTAGAATGCAATCAGAATCATCACCTTCTGCTTGCATGGTTGAAGAGCCGTCAAAGCTCCATTCTGGGAAATCTTCGATAGACGGCTTTGACCCAAGGTCAACAACACGTGCTTTCGAACGTAACTGTCTTGTTGGTTTAGCACCATCTATCCAGATGTATTCTGCTAAAGTGAAATTAGGCATAAAACTCTCCGTTGTTCATAATTATTATATAGCGAAGAGTACATAAATATTGCAAAAAATCAACTTTTTAAAACAATAAAAATACGTATATAAACTTAATTTTATAATTAAATGACAATGGTGAAAAAACCCAGTCTTTAAGGGTTAGCGCGCTTCAATAAAAAAGTTTACAAGACCGTCTTCCAGACTTTCAACGAGCTTTTTATCAGCAAGATCAACATTTTGCGCAGATTGCATCATTTCCAATTGTTCTTGCACTTTTTTCTTTTGCTCTCCCTTCAACATCCCCATCATACCTGGTGGAACAGCAGCCATTAAATCATCATATGCCGTTTTTGATGCTGTTGAGTTCTCTGTAAAATGAGCAAACATTATCTGATCACCGGTCTTTGACCAGTCTTGCGCGCTATCAAATTTATATTCAGGATCACTATGATCACCAGTATCATGAGAGTATTCTGCAATAATATCCACAAAGCGATCATAATATTGAGGTGTGTTTTCCTTCATCACACGCAAGTTCTCAGTATATAAAGGCATATCTTTCTTTGCCATCAACTGCGGGTCATGCTTGAAAAAGGATGTAAATCCCGCTGCCTTCATTTCTTCAGATAATGGACGCAAAACATCATAAGAACCAATAAATGCCTCTACCTGCTCTCTTGTAAGAAGACCATCTTTTGCACTTACAGTACTTGAAAACGCAAGCAACATACAAAATGTTAATAAGGCATGCTTAATAATATTCATTGATTAATCCCTTTACACACAAAATAAAAACAACAAAACGGAGTCAAACAGACCCTAATAATCAAAAATAACTATTATAAGGGTACTATGTATCCAAGAAACTACGCAATTTCCTGCTGCGGCTAGGATGTTTTAGCTTACGCAATGCTTTAGCTTCTATCTGACGTATACGCTCACGAGTAACGTGGAACTGCTGCCCTACTTCTTCCAATGTGTGGTCAGTATTCATACCAATACCAAAACGCATACGAAGAACACGTTCCTCACGCGGTGTAAGAGAGGCAAGAACACGAGTAGTAGTCTCACGCAAATTAGAGTGTATAGCACTCTCAACTGGTAAGATAGCATTAGTATCCTCAATGAAATCACCTAATGACGAATCCTCTTCATCGCCAATTGGTGTTTCAAGAGATACCGGTTCTTTCGCAATTTTAAGAACTTTACGAACCTTATCAAGTGGCATGTGCAAACGCTCTGCCAGCTCTTCTGGTGTTGGTTCACGACCGATTTCATGCATCATTTGACGAGAGGTACGAACAAGTTTGTTAATAGTCTCAATCATGTGAACAGGAATACGAATTGTGCGCGCCTGATCCGCGATTGAACGCGTGATAGCCTGCCTAATCCACCATGTAGCATAAGTAGAGAATTTGTAACCACGGCGATATTCAAATTTATCCACCGCCTTCATAAGACCTATATTACCCTCTTGTATAAGATCAAGGAATTGGAGGCCACGGTTTGTATATTTTTTCGCGATAGAAATAACAAGACGTAAATTAGCTTCTACCATTTCTTTTTTCGCGCGCGCGGCTTCTTTTTCACCTTTTTGAACAGTACCTACAATACGGCGCCATTCACCAATAGGTAACATAGCCTCTTCCGATATAAGTGCGATGTGGTCACGCATTTTTTGAACTTGCTCGCCATGTTTTTCAACAAACAAAGCCCATCCCTTACCCTTTAAGCCGGCTACGCGCTCAAGCCAAGCGGGATCAAGTTCAGAACCATAATACTCCTTAAGGAAGTCTTCACGTTTCACCTTGCAACCAACGGCAAAACGCATAATTTTACCTTCAATGCTCACAAGTTCTCTGTTCATGCCATAAAGACGGTCAATCAACTGTTCAATACGTGCATTATTTAGATGCACCTCATTCATCAGATCGACCATTTCATCTTTAAGTTTATCATATTTTTTATTAGTAGCAGCAGCAGGCTCCTCACCTTTTTGCAAAGCACCAAGGCGCTCTTGCTGTACTTTTTGCATTTTTTTGTATGTTTTTTGGATATTGCCGAATACTTCAAAAACCTGCGGGGCTAGTTCCTCCTCCATTACAGAAAGTGAAACATTGCCTTCCTCTTCATCTTCAGTCGCAGTAGCATCGGTATCCTCATTGCCTTCTGCATCGTCAGCATCCTTAACATCGACCTCAGTTTCGTCTTCGTCGTCGCCACCATCAGCCAAAGCCTCTTCAGCCGCTTTTGCAAGCCCCTCTGCTGTTGCATCAACTTCTGGCCCTTTGTAAGTAGCGTCAAGATCGATAACCTCACGCAACAAAATATCGCCTTCTTGCAATGCTTTATACCAAGCAATAAGAGATTCAATAGCAAGCGGACTTTCGCACATGCCACCAATCATCATTCCACGCCCGGCTTCTATACGTTTAGCAATCGCAATCTCACCTTCACGAGAAAGGAGCTCAACAGCGCCCATTTCACGCAAATACATACGCACAGGATCATCCGTACGACCTGTATCATCATCGGCTATATTACCGCCTGATTCGTAATCATCATCAGATGACTTCTCAGAATCCTCATCAGCAGCACTATCCTCCAGTTTGTCGACCAGTTTTACACCACCTTCTGATAGGGCAGCCATTGCGTCTTCAATCTGCTCAGGTGTAAAATCAGTAGCAGGTAGAGCTTTATTAAATGTATCAAATGTAATTGCGCCCTTTTCTTTACCACCTTCAACAAGCGTCTTTATAACGCCAGCCATATTAGCCTTGGACACAGAAGACTTTAGTGCTTCAACTTTATCATTCTTAGTTTTTTTATCACTCACAGCAGTATTTCCAACCATATTAAACTATACCTATTACTAACCCGAACAAGGGTATTATTAAATTAAATGAATTTCAAAGAGTTACAATAATTTATGCTACTTTTACCTAGGAAAAAACAAAACAACCTACTCTTCACTATCGACTGTCTTCATTAACAATAAATTTCTTAGCTTTTCCTCATCTTCTTCACAGGAAACACGCTTCCATCCACTTTGTATTTCATTCCCCAACTTAGCACTATGCCCATCATTCCAATATTCCAGCCAATAACGTTGAACATCACCCTTTTCCGCAGACGGAGAACAAAAGGATGCGTGAACATATACAGATTCGTTACATATGTCACCTATTTCTTGTGTAAAACCTAATTTTTTTAGTTGCTCAATCAGAACCTTACGCTCAACAAGGGGGTCATCAGACAAAATACTCATAATATTCTGCCGTAAACGCTCTAACGCGACATCACTTAAAGTTAACTCACACAATACATCCTCTATCCCCTCAAAGATATGCGGATGATTAATAACTGCCGCCAACAAAGCATTGGTAAATATACGTGTTGCACGATTCTTACCAGATGGAGGACGCACAGGAACAGCAGGACGCCCCCTCATTTGTGACTTGCCGCTTGACTGAAAATCGCGTCTGTTGCCACCGCCAAATCCTTTACGCCTAAAAAAAGTATCAGATACTTTTTCACGTAATTGCGATTTATAATGAACCTGCACATCTTGATTAGATATATGTGCAACCTCATTTTCAAGTTGCTTTATCACCCCAGCGCGCATTTCCGGTGTTTTAAACTCCCGCCCCTGCGTATAAAAATTCCATATAAAGTCGAACAAAGAGCTGGAACGTGACAGAACCTTTTGAAAACCCTTAACACCTGATGATTTTATTAAACTATCAGGATCTTCACCATCGGGCATAAAAGCAAAGTTAACGCTCCTACCCGGCTCTAATAAAGGTAATATACGTTCCGACGCACGACGGGCAGCCTTGCGCCCAGCGTTATCCCCATCGAAACAAAGCAAAGGTACTTTTGTAAAATCTGGGATCATATTCCACATCGAGACAATCTGATCTTCCGTCACCGCCGTACCCATTGGTGCAAGCGCGCCCCTTATGCCTGCTTGAGCGCATGCAATAACATCCAGATACCCTTCAACTAAAATTAAAGTCTGATCCTCTGCCGCTGCTCTTCTTGCTGTTGGCTCTCCATAAAGCATACTACCCTTATGGAACAAAACAGTTTCAGAAGAGTTTATATATTTAGGGGGTACAAAATCACTTCTTTGTGGTGGCCTTAAATGGTCAGGTAATATGCGTCCACCAAACGCCAATATGCGACCGCGCCTATCAGGAACAGGAAACATAACCCGATCACGAAAGAACGCATAAGGCTCTCCACCGCGCGTAGAAGGCCTAATCACCCCTGCTTTTATCATATCCTTGTCGTTATACCCCTTAGAAGACAGATACTTACGCAGAGCTTGACCATCATCAGGTGAAAAACCTACCCTAAATTCAGAAATAATTTCCCTAGATAAGCCACGCTCCAACAGATAATTCAAAGCATCATGATTACGAGAATCATTTAGGCACTGCTCAAAGAATACTGTCGTATCCTCTAACAGCTCATAAAGGTCTTTTTCTTTTTTAGCTTTTGCAGCGGCCTGTGGAGTCTGTTTAGGAACTTGCATCCCGGCCTCCGCCGCTAACACTTCGACAGCATCCATAAAAGACAAATTATCATGCTTCATAACAAAGCCAATTGCATCACCATGCGCACCACAACCAAAGCAGTGATAGAATTGCTTGTCATCGTTAATAGTAAATGATGGAGTCTTCTCATGATGAAACGGACAACAAGCTTTGGACTCGCGACCTGTACGTATAACCTTAACCTTACGCCCTATTACCTCAGACAAGGTAAGGCGATTACGAAGTTCATCCAAAAAATGCGGGCTAAGTGACATATAAAAATTACTAACAAAATTATGGCCATCATACCACAAGATTAATTACAAAAAATTTTGTTCTAATTTGCATAAAATTCGAAATAAGTGTATATTTGAATAAATAAATGCATATTACTACTTACTTTAATTATAAATTTATGCAACAAAATTGGTGATACTAGGAACAAGGAGAAGGCTATGCCTGAAATCTTTACAAAAGATCAAAAATTTAATGTTATCGAATACGGTGAAAACTGCAGTTCTTTTCCATTATGGGATAAATTAAAGTTAAAAATAAATAGCTTCTTCAAAAAATAATTCGCAAAACCTGATACTTAAATGTTTCAGGTTTTTATTTTGACAATTTATCTTTGGCCAAAGCACCAGCCTTTGACATGTCTATTTGCCCAACATAATCCTTGCGTAAAACCCCCATAATTTTACCAATATCCTTTATTGATTGAGCGTCCAAATCAATAACAATCCCATCAATTATTTCCGATACCTCATCATCTGAAAGCTGTTTAGGCATAAACTGGCGTATAACATCTATTTCAAGCTCTTCACGTTCTGCAAGATCATCCCTTCCTGCCTGACTATAAACTTCGGAGGATTCTTTCCTCTGCTTTACCATAGACTCTAACATCACCAAAATTGATTTATCATCGACACCATCAACTTGGCCTTGGTCACGCTCAGTAATGTCACGATCTTTAAGCGCAGCCACAATTAAACGTATTGTTGCCAGTGCTATTTTATCCTTATTTTTCAAGGCCTCTTTCAATGCAACATTAATTTCTGTTCGCTTATCCATTTTTTTCCTTTTCTTTTTGTTCAAAACCCATTAGGAAATGTGTCTCTAGCAGGTACTGTTAAAATAAAGTTGCTGGAGCATAACATCAATGTCTGATTTTACTAATATAAAACGTCCCCCTAACGCAACCGCTGTTGTTATTTTATCCGATGGAACTATATTCTGGGGTAATGGAATTGGCGCAGAGGATAAATCAATTGGGGAAATTTGTTTCAACACCTCAATGACTGGTTATCAAGAAATAATGACCGACCCGAGTTACGCGGGCCAAATCATTACTTTCACATTCCCACATATTGGGAATATAGGCACCAATGCCGAAGATATAGAAACAATCAACCCAGCGGCACGCGGCCTTATAATCAGAGAAGACATTACGTCTCCATCTAATTGGCGCGCAAACAAGCATTTTGATGCATGGTTAAAAGAACACAACCTAGTTGGCATTAGCGGCATAGATACACGAGCCCTTACCAGACGTATAAGAGACATTGGCGCACCTAACGGCATCATCGCCCATCAAAAAGACGGTGAGTTCGATCTTGATGCTTTATATGCACTGGCTAAAAACTGGCATGGATTAGAAGGTGCAGATCTGGCCAAGGATGTTTCATGTACGCAAAGCTATTCTTGGGATGAATCTCTATGGGATGCAAAAGAAGGATACGGTAAACAAGAAAACCCAACCCACAAAGTGGTCGCAGTAGATTTTGGTGCCAAACGTAATATATTACGATGCCTTGCTGCAGCAGGATGTGATGTAACAGTTGTTCCTGCAAATTCCACAGCCGAAGATATATTATCTCACAACCCAGATGGCGTATTTCTATCCAACGGCCCGGGTGATCCATCTGCAACTGGTGAATATGCAGTACCAATGGTACAAGAACTATTAGAAAAAAATATGCCTATATTTGGCATTTGCTTAGGACACCAGATACTATCGCTTGCATTGGGTTGTAAAACTGAAAAAATGCACCTTGGTCACCGTGGCGCGAACCAGCCTGTAAAAGACATCAAAACCGGACGTGTAGAAATAACATCTCAAAACCACGGTTTTGTTGTTGTTGCAGACAATCTACCGGATAACGTATATCAATCACATGTCAGTCTATTTGACGGGTCAAACGAAGGTATAGCAGTTGAAGGCAAACCGGTATTTTCCGTACAGTATCATCCGGAAGCATCGCCAGGACCGCAAGATAGCCACTATTTATTTGATAGGTTTATGGACAACATAAAAGAAGCAAAGAAAGCCTAACAGATGACGAAAGATCTGATAAAAGGGTTTAAATCATTCAAAAACCACGAATACGGTGATGCAAGTGACAATTTAATGCAGCACTTGGTCGAGGACGGCCAATCACCAAAATATTTCATTATCAGCTGTATAGACTCTCGAACAGACCCTGGTACAATTTTTCACACACGTCCGGGATCTTTCTTTGCACATAAAGCCATGGGTGCGATTGTTCGCCCATACAAACAAGGCACAGCACTAGCCGCTGCTTTACAGTTTGCTGTCGAGTATAATAACGTAGAGCAAATAATTGTACTTGGCCACACAAAGTGCGGCGCGGTTAAAGCACTTATTGACGGCCTCGATGATCCGGAAATATCCAGTTTTATCAATGTTGCAAAGAATGCTTTAACAAAAGTAAAATCATGCTGTGATGAAAGCGATGATATAACAGCACGCACAGAACAAGAAGTCGTACTGGAAAGCGCCGAAAATTTAAAAACTTACCCTTCCATAGCAAAAGCATTGGAAGAGAATAGCGTCAAAATATCACCATGGATTTTCGATATGGAAACAGGTGACATACTGGAACATGATAAAGCCAGTAACGAATTTAAAATAATTACTACGAACACAACTAAAATAGAGGACATAAACCACCATGCCTAAACGTACCGACATAAAGTCCATCTGTATTATTGGCGCTGGTCCTATCGTAATCGGACAAGCCTGCGAATTTGATTATTCCGGAACACAGGCCTGTAAAGCCCTGCGTGAAGAAGGTTACCGTATTATCTTGGTTAATTCCAACCCCGCAACTATTATGACCGACCCCAACATGGCCGATGCCACATATGTTGAGCCGATAACCCCAGCGGTGGTTGCCAAGATACTTGAAAAAGAAAAACCTGATGCTCTTCTTCCTACTATGGGTGGGCAGACCGCGCTTAACACCGCACTTGCATTGGCCGAAGACGGTACACTTGATCGACTAAATGTTGAGCTAATAGGCGCAAAAGCAGAGGTTATTGATAAAGCAGAAGATCGTGAAAAATTCAAAGTGTGCATGGATGAGTTAGGTCTAGAATCTGCAAACTCTATGTCAGTACACAATATGGAAGAAGCAAGAGAAGCCCTAGAAAAAATTGGGTTACCGGCAATTATGCGTCCATCTTTCACAATGGGTGGAACCGGTGGTGGTATCGCATACAACAAAGATGACTATGAACGTATCGTGCGTGATGGCCTTGATGCATCCCCAACAACTGAGGTTCTTGTGGAAGAGTCTCTACTTGGCTGGAAAGAATACGAAATGGAAGTTGTTCGTGATAAAAACGACAACTGTATCATAATCTGCTCCATTGAAAATGTTGACCCTATGGGTGTTCACACAGGCGATTCCATCACTGTTGCCCCTGCCCTTACATTAACTGATAAAGAATATCAGATTATGCGTAATGCATCACTTGCTGTTTTACGCGGTATCGGCGTTGAAACTGGTGGATCAAACGTGCAGTTCGCCCTTAACCCTGCTGACGGGCGCATGATTGTAATTGAAATGAACCCACGCGTTTCCAGATCATCCGCTCTGGCATCCAAAGCAACAGGATTCCCAATTGCTAAAATTGCGGCAAAGCTTGCCGTTGGATACACATTAGACGAATTAGGAAACGACATCACAGATGGTAAAATACCGGCAAGTTTTGAGCCGACAATTGACTATGTTGTTACCAAAGTACCACGTTTTGCCTTCGAAAAATTCAAAGGAAGCGAAGCATATCTGACCACTGCTATGAAGTCAGTTGGTGAAGCAATGTCAATTGGCAGAAACTTCGAAGAGTCACTGCAAAAAGCAATGCGTTCTTTGGAAAAAGGCCTTACTGGATTAAGCCCTGTTTACGTTGGCGGTTCTGATGATGATAACCCTGATGCACAAAGAGACACATTACTGGCGGCAATAGCAAAACCAACACCCCAGCGCATACTGCATATCGCACAAGGATTCCGCCACGGTTTATCTTTGGAAAAAATACAGTCTATTTCAAAATATGACCCTTGGTTCCTAGAACGCATAGAGAACATCATCAATGCGGAAAAGAACGTCCTTGAAAATGGACTGCCTGTTGATGCGCAAGGATGGATGGCAATAAAGCGCCTTGGATTTTCTGATGCTCAACTAGCAGACTTGGTAGGTGTAACAGAAGAAACAGTTCGCACCGCACGTATAACCCACGATATCCACCCTGTATTTAAACGTGTAGATAGTTGCGCAGCTGAAATACCATCTGAAACCCCATATATGTATTCAACATACGAAGGTAATGGCCTGGAACCAGCAGAAAACGAAATTGATGCTACAAATAATGAGAAAGTCATTATCCTAGGTGGTGGGCCGAACCGCATAGGACAAGGAATTGAATTTGACTATTGCTGTGTTCACGCAGCATATGCATTAAAAGATGCTGGATACGAAACCATTATGGTTAACTGCAACCCGGAAACTGTATCCACTGATTACGACACATCTGATCGACTGTATTTTGAGCCATTAACCGAAGAAGACGTTATTGAGCTAATCAAGGCCGAGCAAGCAAATGGCAATGTAAAAGGTGTGATCGTTCAACTTGGTGGTCAAACCCCCCTTAAATTGGCTAAAACCCTTCTTGATAACAATATACCGATACTTGGAACTGATCCTGATGCTATCGATTTGGCAGAAGACCGTGAACGCTTTCAACAGTTACTGATAGATCTAGACCTAAAGCAACCGTCAAATGGTTTGGCTCGCACAAAAGAAGAAGCATTAGAAATAGCAGAAGGCATTGGATTTCCGCTAGTTATCCGCCCATCATACGTTCTTGGTGGACAAGGCATGGAAATCGTCCACAGCCTTTCCGAGTTAGAGCGCTATATTAACACTGCTGTTAAAGTATCAGGTGATTGCCCTGTATTGCTTGACCGCTACCTAAAAAGTGCGATTGAGCTGGACGTTGATGCGCTATGTGATGGCACTGACGTATATGTTACAGGTATAATGGAACATATCGAAGAAGCTGGTATTCACTCTGGCGACTCTGCTTGTGTATTACCTCCACATTCTCTATCCGCTAAAACGATAGAAAACATCAATGAGCAAACCATAACCTTGGCAAAAGCACTAAAGGTTAAGGGGTTAATGAATGTTCAGTTCGCCGTTAGAAAGAACGATGAAACTAAAGAAGAAGAAGTTTACATTATTGAGGTAAACCCACGTGCATCACGTACAGTACCTTTCGTTGCAAAGGCCACTGGTGTTCCTGTCGCTAAAATAGCAGCCCGTATTATGGCTGGCGAAACACTGAATAGCTTTAACAACATTCTAGTTGGGATGAGCAAAGATCATTACGCAGTTAAAGCACCTGTATTCCCATTCAACAAATTCCCTGGTGTTGATCCGCTTTTAGGGCCGGAAATGAAATCAACCGGAGAAGTTATTGGACTGGACAAGGATTTAGCCCATGCAATTGCCAAATCTCAAATAGGAGCAGGCAGCAATCTTCCGACCAGTGGTACTGTTTTCTTATCTGTAAAAAATGAAGACAAAGAAAACCTAATACCACTTGCGAAAGAATTAATCAGTATAGGTTTCGACATTGTTGCCACTGGCGGCACTTGCCGCTTCCTGAATGATAATAATATCAAGGCAAAGCACATCAATAAAGTGATGGAAGGCCAACCACATATTATTGATGCGATTATTAATGGTGAAATTGATCTTGTTATCAATACTACTACTAAAAGCTCACAGGCGGTATCGGACTCTTCATCAATCAGACGTATGGCTCTTATGAATAAAATACCATACTACACATTGATAACTGCGGCCACAGCCACGGTTAAAGCCATTCATGCACTGAAAGATAGAGACCTTGATGTTGCATCACTACAGAGTTACTTTGCTGAAAACGACAAAAGTGAAGCTGCTTGACCTCTTTTTAAGATTGAGTTAGCCTGTGGTCATCTCGAAAGAGAACAATAAATAACGTATAATCCCGCCTTTAGTTTACTTGGGCGGGCTTTACTTTTTAAATTAAGAAAATAACATAAAGCACTGAAATAAAACCAAGGATAAATGCAATGGATCAAGTTCCCGTAACAAAAATAGGATTTGAAAAACTAACAAATGAATTGCAAGATTTAACCTCAGTACAACGCCCCAGCGTTATAGCAGACATTGCAGCAGCACGAGAACACGGTGATCTAAAAGAGAACGCCGAATATCACGCTGCACGCGAACAACAAAGCTTTGTAGAAGGACGCATAAGAGAATTAGAAGCAGTAGTGGGCCGCGCACAAGTAATAGACCCTACGGAACTTAACGGAGATACTGTAAGATTCAGCGCAACCGTAACAATAGTAGACGAGGAAACTGACGAAGAAGAAATATACCAAATTGTTGGTGATTATGAATCAGACATGGAAAATGGAAAGCTATCCATCTCCGCCCCTGTTGCACGTGCATTAATTGGTAAATCAGAGGGAGACTCTGTCGCCGTTAAGACACCTAAAGGCACACGTGACTACGAAATATTAAAAGTAGAATACAAATAACGGAAAGATCCTAAATAATGGCAAAACAACCTAACCTATTCTTTCTTGGTTTATTTATTGCTATTGGACTGGCTTCCTGCGGTTATTTTGCTAGCCAGACAATCTATAACGCCAAAGTAGCGTTAAACACCGCGGAGTCAAAAGGCTTGGCCGAACGTCGTGTACGCGCAGATCGTGCAAATTGGGTTATTCGCTTCACTGTTGCCGATAAGAATAAGTCATCAATACCTGCCCTATACAAAAAAGCAGAAGCAAACCAAGAAACAATCATTTCAATATTAAAAGAACAAGGCTTTGAAGATCATGAAATGAATATTGGTGTAATTGATTACTATCATCAGGAATTTAGAGATAATAACCGCGTATTAGTAGATCAGAACCACCAACTAACAGGATCAATACATATTGAAACCGAAAACATTGAAGCAATATCACCTGCACGTGCGGTAATTGGCAAATTAATTACCAAAGGAATAAATATACGAAGCGAAGCCCCTCAATATTTATTTACAAAGCTGAATGAAATAAAGCCTGACATGTTAAAAGAAGCAACCAAAAATGCTCGACTGGCTGCAAACGAATTTGCACAAAATGCAGGTGTTAATGTGGGTGGTATAAGAAGTGCCCATCAAGGGAGCTTCTATATTCGTGATGCAGGTAGCGATTATGGTGATACAGCCAAAATAGACAAAGACGTACGCGTTGTAACGACAATCACATTCTACTTAACAGACTAATAACTAAATAACATTTAGACAAGTTCGTTTAAACGACCAGCATCAGAGGACAAAGTGGCCGATGTATCGTTGGCCAACCCTTCTGATACTAATTTAGCAGCATCCGTAGCCTGAGCAATAAGGGCTTCATCGGATATATCAACATCGTCCACCGCGCCTGTATCTGCTACATCACTGCTCTTATTACTATCAACAGATTTCTGCGATTTATTAATCGACGTTATATTTGAAATTTGGCCAGATGAGCCAATTGAATCTACCATAGTCTTACTCCCGATACCTTATTACTAATAATATCCTTTAAATTATATATACATAATACATCATTTAATTATTAATTACAGCATTTTACTTTCCAGAACACCCGTAAAACTTTAAATGCTGGCGGACGTTGCAAAATTGGCGACATCACCATGTAGCGATTAGATACTATCGAGCTGAAATTTATGTCACTAATTGCGACGCAGGACTTTAGTAAAGGGTAGCCATTAGCATCGCAATCAGTCAGGCGTCCTTCAACGACATCTTTAACCAAAGATGCCAATCCCACCTGCCCCTCTTCCTTAAACAAAGAATCTAAAGTCAAACCATACTTGTTCATTAAATCTGTTGGCAATAAAACATGTCCCTGCCTTGCATTGTGAGCAGTTGCCATCAATATTCCTGCCAAAGTATAATTAACCGCAATCGGACGGATATAATCATCATCTAAATCATATCCGCAAATCCTCATTGCCAAGCATAATAAAGGTGTCGTAGTAAAATCCGCATAGCTAATCAAACCACTCAAACTTTCAGGGGAAACACCTTCCAAATCAAATTCACGTGCATAAATTAATTTATCAAAATACTCTTGGGGTAATTTGTACTTATCAATAGCAACAGATAATGGCTTCAAGACCTCATGATCAGGAACACCACTACCGTCATAAACACCCCTTATCGCATCTCGCCACCACTGCAACCTGATTAATCCAAGTGTGGTATCACTGACCACATCACGCGTTTTTGCAATCTCATAATTAAATGCAAACAATGCCCACAAATCTGCACGCCTATCTGCGGGGGCAAACATAGATATCAAATAACGGTTCTCATCATGCTTTCGCACCAGATCACCACAGTAATTTTTCTGCATATCCACGTATATAGCTCTTTCAGTATCTAAACAAAGTCTCTATTATCATTTTTTTATCTCTGTGAACAGTACACACAGAACACCACAGGAGACAACAATGACATTCGAACTTCCAGAACTTCCTTACGCTTATGATGCACTTGGACCGTATATGTCCGCCGAAACATTAGAATTCCACCACGACAAACATCACAATGCATATGTTGTGAATGGAAACAAAATCTTAGAAGGATTACCTAACATGGGTGAGACCTTGGAAGAAGTTGTGCTAAACGCTCATAAACAAGGCGAAGCAGGACTATTTAACAATGCGGGACAACACTGGAATCACAAGCTATTCTGGGAATGGATGAAACCAAATGGCGGCGGATCACGCCCGGGTAATTTAGACTCAGCAATCACAGAAAGCTTTGGCTCTTTCGATGCATTCCGTGAACAATTCATCCAAGCAGGCCTGACACAATTCGGTTCTGGTTGGTGCTGGCTAGTCATGAATGATGACGGTAAATTAGAAGTAACAAAAACACCAAACGGTGAAAACCCACTTATCAATGGTCAAACTGCATTACTAGGTTGCGACGTTTGGGAGCACAGCTATTACATTGATTACAGAAATGCTCGCCCAAAATATATGGAAGCATTCGTAGATAATTTGGTTAACTGGGAATTTGTAACAGAGCTATTTGAAAAAGGCCCAACAAAAATTGCATAATAAGCAAGAAAAATATAAATCACAAAAAAAGGGAGCTGTTACAGGCTCCCTTTTTATTAATATAATAATAAATCTATTAAGCCTTCATACCAATCACCTTAGAATCCAAAGACATACCGTCCATACCAAGGTCTGTGTCAGCAGGCTCACCAAGATCCGCCTTGAACTCATCTATTTGTGCATTGATGTCCACAACATTACTGGCAAGCGCCCCAAATGCAGAGACATTATCACTTACAGAGGCAAGCTCACGTATTGCTGATCTGGCATCTTTAAATGTTGAAGGATCTTTCGCAAAATCAGATATTATATCTGCATGCTCCTTTAAACCTTTATCATTCAAGAAATCAACTGCACGCGAAGATTCTGATTCAAGTAACTCTTTATTTGGTGAAACAGACCTCAAATACCTAAGAACCTGACCAACATCACGGTTAATGCGTGAACTGGATGCATTATCATCAACATCCTTACCCAGCTTATCCAAAAGCATATCAAGTGGCGTAACAGTAGCCGCGTTATTACCAACATCATTCTTGCCGACAACTTCCTTAACCGCATTTTCCACTCTGGAAGCAATCTCTTTTTCCAGATCCGCCTGATTACCGGAAGAAATAGGAGAGTTATTTCCTGCCAACTTTTCCATAACCTCTGACTTAATGTCGCCACCAGGCATTTTAGATACCATATCCGCAAGAGCCGGGTTATCCGCAAGAGCCTTATCAATAGCATTTCCAACAAACACAGGATCAGACAACTTTGATAAAGCAGCACTTATACCGCCTGCAAACTCATCCGCAGTAACAGAAACATCCGGACTGCCATTCTTTGCCATATCTTCCCAAGCCTTGTTATCGGCAACTTGCTCTGCCGTCAAAGCCGGAGCAGAAACAACGGAAACTTCGCGCAGGTCAGATCTTGCCTGCTTGTATGTTGAAGGGTCTTGAACATAGTCAGATATAATCTTTGCATGTTCTCCCATACCTTGATTATTAAGATAGTTAACAGCCGCGCCACCCTCTGATTGCAATGTATCGGCAACACGGGAAACACGTCTAAGATACCTTAAAACTTGTTCTACATCACGATTTACCTGCGCCACCCTCTCTCCATTTGCAACACTATCACCAACGCTATCCAACATGCTCTGCAAGGTGTTGCTGGCCTGCGCCGACGTTTCGCTTTGCTTAGTAGGTGAACTATTACCCACATCGGCAGACACTCCAACTATCTTATTAAGATACATCTTTGGATCAGTGGCGGGGTTTGCCTCCTCAGCAAGGGCATATGCGGCAATAACATCGCTATGCTCCGGGAATAATACATTTATCGAATCAACACCATTCATAGCTTTCGTATCACCGGCCAAAGTACCCTTGGCCAAGTTCTTTGCAATATCATCAAAACCACGAGATAAAATTTGTTCCTTTGACGCTTCAAAAGGGTTGTTAGCCTTAGGAGAACCGGGGCCTGCATCAATCAAACCTTGCATTTTACTCTTAAAACCAGAATCATCAGGGACATCAGTTTTCTTAACTTCAGCAGGCTTAGCAGCCTGAGAATACGGTGAAACCAATCTTGTCTCTACAGATAAATTCGCATCAGATAAAGAACTTGCATCATTTATTTCAATATCAGGCTTAACCGCTCCACCCTCGGTAACATTTACCCTACTAACACTCTTACCAACAGCATTAACAATAACCGACGTCGCCGCTATTTTATTCTTCTCTTCATCAGCCTCACTAGCAACATTAGATATAAATTGATAACCACTTAACTGCTGTTTTAGATCATCGTCCGAAACATGGCCGTCCTTAATCAAGCTATTTGGCAGAACCGCTTGATTAAACTTAGCAGAGTCAGTCGCAGCGACATCCTCACCATTAGCACGAGCCTGAGCAGCAGCCCTGCGCGCATCACGTGAATCTATGGAATGACGAGCAGCCTCTTCAACAACCTGCTCTGCCGTTTGAATCTCCCCTGTCTCAATACTATAAGAAACCCTTGTAACACTATCAGCAGGTATCTCCCGCTTAGGGTCATTCATATCCAAATCAGGGTTAACAAACACTGATGGGCCTTCGTTCATATTACCTGACGGTCCGCCGGGTATTTGCTTATAAACCTCATTCACCTGATCTATAGTTAAGAGAGTAACATTTGAAAAAGCTTCACCTGCCTCATCACGTGACATCCACGCGGAGTAAACATCATCCTCAACTTTCACAACCAGAGGAGTACCATCCTCACTTGTTAATGGATGATAAAGAAAATCAGCAGGATAAGAACCTGAAACGCCCTCACGCTGGTCAGATAATAGTTTTTGTATATCTTCAGAAATACTTTCAACACTACCGGAAGAATAAGCCATAACAACAACCCTAAGTTTTTATATTTTTTTATGGGTAGAATTGTACATTAAAACATATGAAAAATGCAAGAAAATACACTTAGTCTTAGTTTTCTAGCAATCTACAGGCAAAAGAGCACAAACAACACGTCGCCCCTCTGCCATTAAAACATTATATGTCCGGCAAGCCGCACCTGTATCCATAACATCAACACTTAGACCTGCTTTTTTAAGATCAGCACGCAAAGTCGGAGGCAAAAACATCATGTTAGAACCGCACCCCAAAAGAACAACATCTATTTCCTCTTTTAAATCCACCATTGGTTTAAAGTCAGATAAAGTTAATTGGGAAATACTATCTATTCCGTTTATATCCCACAAAATAGTATTATCAACATTTACAATGACGGGGTGGTCATATCGCTCATTGCTGATTTTAAACATACCATTTGCGTATGATTGTATTACCTGACTCTCTTTACCAATAAGAGGAGTAACATCCATTATCCGATTACTTCCGGTGCACCTGCTGCATTTTCGTCTTTATCAAGTGACGGTGCACGACGTACATTCATCAACAGTAATACAGGAGAAGCAACGAAAACAGATGAATATGTACCAATCGCAATACCAAATATAAGCGCATAGACAAAGCCACGAATAACCTCACCACCAAAAACATATAGCGCAATCAACGCAAGCATTGTAGTAACAGAAGTCATCAATGTACGAGAAAGTGTTTGGTTAACCGATATATTAAACAATTCTAATAAAGGCTTTTTCTTATATTTCCTTAGATTCTCGCGAACACGGTCAAACACAACAACAGTATCGTTAATAGAATAACCGGCAATCATAAGAATAGCAGCAACAGTTGATAGATTAAACTCCATCTGTAACAGAGCAAATAAACCAATCGTAGCTATCGCATCATGCGCCAAAGCGATTATAGCCGCGATACCAAATTGCCACTCAAATCTGAACCAAATATATGTCAAAATCCCAAGCAAAGAAAACAGTATAGCGTAAAGCCCTTTCAGCTTTAGCTCTTCACCAACCTGTGGCCCAACATATTCAATACGCCTATAGTCAACCTTTTGCCCCTCGAAAGCCTCATTCAAGGTTTCCCTGACAATTTCAATAGCAACCTCATTCGGCTCTTCATCAACCTCTTTATCCCAATCTTCGGGCTTTTTCTGTGACGGAAGACGAATAAGAAGATCATCTATTTGCCCAAATTCTTGAATTGAAATAGCCCCTAAATCAAGGTCATTTAAAGTCGTTCTTAAGGCCTCAAGATTAGGCGTGACAGGAGTACGTATTTCAATAACAGTACCTCCAGTAAAATCAATACCAAGATTAAGTCCGTTCTTAACCGTCACCCCAATTGATCCGAAAATCAAAACAACAGAGAAAACAAAGGCAATCATACGCATGCCAATGAAATTTATATTAGAATCTTGAGGTACAAACCTTATTCCGCGCATATAATTTACCCCTTCAAATTGGTACGGATTTTGGGTTGGTTCGTTTAATCCATAGAACCACCAACAAACGCGTCACAAAAATAGCTGAAAAGAACGATGTCAAAATACCAACACCCAACGTCACCGAGAAACCTTTTATTGGCCCCGTCCCGAATGAGAACAAGATAGCCGCGGCAATCAATGTTGTTAAATTGGAGTCTACAATAGTAGACATAGCCCGCGAATAACCGGCATCAATAGATGATAATGCAGATCTTCCACCTGCTATTTCTTCGCGAATACGTTCAAAAATAAGTACATTAGCATCAACAGCCATACCAACAGTCAGAACAATACCGGCAATCCCCGGCAATGTCAGAGTAGCCTGTAAGCTGGATAATAAAGCAAGGATAAGCGCGATATTCACAACCAAAGCCACATTAGCCATCGCCCCAAACAATCCATAACTTATAAACATGAATACCAAAACCAATGACAAGCCAATCAAGCTGGCAATTTTACCAGCAGCAACAGAATCAGCACCAAGAGACGGCCCAACTGATCTTTCCTCTACTACACTAAGGTCCGCTGGCAAAGCACCTGCACGCAGTAATAGCGCAAGGTCTGCTGCTTCCTTAACATCGAAACCACCAGAAATTTGGCCTTGCCCACCACAGATTGCTTCATTAATAACTGGCGCGCTAATCACGCGCTCATCCAGAACAATGGCAAAAGGCTTACCAACATGTTTACGTGTAACATTACAGAACTTGCGTGCACCAACTGCATTAAGTCGAAAACTAACTACCGGCTGACCATTTTGATTAAATGAAGGCTGCGCATTGTCCAACATCTCTCCCGCAACGATCGCATGGCGCTTAACATTTATTTTGCGCATCGGCGCATCAGCGTAAGGAAGGGAAAGCTCCATAGGGCGTCTTTTTCCTTCATTACCAACCAAGTGAAAACCAAGCTTTGCCGTTTGCCCAACCAGATCACGAAGCTCTTTTGAATCTGCGCCCGGAACTTGAATAACAACACGGTTTAGGCCTTGGCGCTGTATTGCTGGTTCTGTTGTACCCATCATATCAATACGACGACGAACAACCTCTATAACTTGTGAAATAGTTTGATCTTGGATACGTTTAACATAAGTATCATCCATAGTTACTGTTATGGTAGTACCCAACGTGTCAGTAGACAAAATAAGATTAGGATCCGCCTTACGGATCATGTTCTTTACTGTTTGTGCATCAGAAGAATCATTCAAAGTAATACTAACGCCACGATCTATGGTGCGAATTTCACTTTTGCCGATATTATTTTCTTTTAAGTAAGTCTTAAAATCTTCTGCAAAGCTTGCAGCACGATCTTCAAAAACTGAATCAATATCAACTTCATATAACAAATGCGCACCACCACGAAGATCAAGACCTAGGTTAACCGTCTTTTTCGGTGCCCAATCAGGCAATGCACTATTCATCCAATCATGTGTTTGCGTACTCACCATATTCGGTGCGCTATATGCAAACCCGTAAATACATACGGCCAAGATCAGAAAGATTTTCCAGCGGGCAATTTGTATCATTTTAAATCAATTACGCTTTTTTTGTTTTTTTAGAAGTTTTAGTCTTATCATCTGTTTTTTTATCTTTTAAGACAGGCTTCAATTCTGTTTTACCCTGTATCATAGATCGAAGAGCAGTAACTTTTGTTCCATTACCAAGGTCAATCAAAACCTCTTTATCATCTATCAATGTATCAATCTTACCGACAAGACCACCACCTGTGACAACGCGATCACCTTTTTTAAGATCAGATAACATCTGGCTATGTTCTCTAAAGCGACGCTGCTGTGGCATAATCAATAGTACGTAGAAAAGTATAACCAACAAAACAATCGGCCCCATATTCCACAAGAACGCCTCTGTTGGTGTTGGAACATTTGCCAAATCGGCAATTTCGTCACTTTTTTCTGCTAATGCTGCATGTGCTTTTGAAATCAGCATAAAACGCTCCCTCATCTAAAAAATATACATTAAGAGCGAGAATATAAAGACAATCCCAACAAAGGCAAGCCTTGTTAGTAGTCATAATTCAAATAATTCACTAAAAACATCAAATATTACACATGATTACGGCATCACATGGTCTTTAACCGCCTACACACTTTAATACTGTAGATAGCGAACCAAAAAGATAACAATGCCCCGACAGCCAGACCAAAGCTTAGACTCCAATTAAATATCCCACGATCAATTATCGCATCTTCGGGATCACTTTCATCATAAACGACGTCAACCTTATCCCCTTTACTAAACATAGGGGAGCTAGCCCCCACGCTATCGCTAAACTCAAATGATCTACCATTTTCATCGGAAAACCCGACAATAGCATAATAGGTATAGCCACTACTATCTGATGAACTGCTATACTCGCTTCTTATGCTTACAACTTCACCCGATGCAAATAATCCGTTTTGCAATCTATTTGCCATATTTAACCCTGCATAATAAGCACCAATAGACAGACCAAAGCCAATAACAATCATTATAATACTAGCAACTTTATAACTCTTACCATGCACTTTTAATCTATCCATAATTTCTTCATTACTAAGAACACGGCCATTATTATGACTATCTGAAGATGAAGAACTTATTTTCAATTTATTATCACGAAAAGATTTCCACCCTTCTTTTAACTCTTCACGTGGTATATCTTTAAAAAAGCTCCAAACCTTGAAGAAAACAAAACAAACAGCAGACAATATAAGCGCAAAAAACATAGGATTAGGATCAAAACTGGTAACAGCGACATACCACATAAATAACCCCGGTAACAAAAAAACAAGTCCAAAAACCACCAAAACCAAAGAAGGTCTTCTTACCTTACCCGGAGTGTCGGGAAAAACCATAAGACTAACCTTACTGCCCGGAATTTTATTATGTAGTCCATTAGAACCGGCATCGCTTACATGCTCTAAAATTTCGCCATTACGTGAAGGATATTCAAAAACAGAGTAAAAAACCTCTCCATTACCCCCGCCATCTTTAACATCACCTTTTCTTTTACCTGTAACACGAACAGATGATATACGTCCCTTTACTCTATCGGCATTGATACGCCAATACATCTCGTAAGCGATAATCCCACCGCCAATGGCGCTAAAAACAAAGGCCATTATAAAATATCCTATTTGCGTCCATGCAGAAACACCATCGAAGATAACGTCAAATATAAAATCCAAGATGTCTACTCCATATATTTTGATGGATTAAGAGCCGAAGTACCTCTACGAACTTCAAAATGTAACTGCGGCGAAGAAACAGAGCCAGTTGACCCAACCTTGCCAAGAACCCCTCCTCGCTTTAACACTTGCCCTTTTTTCACGGTAATGCTGTCAAGGTGGCCATACGCTGTCATCCACTGTCTTTCATGTCGTACAAGAACCAAATTACCCGAACCTTTAAGGGCGTTACCCGCATACACTACCACCCCATTTTCCGCAACTTTTACAGGTGTTCCACGTGGAGCGCCTATATTTATACCATCATTATGAAGTCCGCTTTTCTTTGCACCAAATCGCGATAAAACCTTTCCACGAACCGGACGCAAAAACTTACTGGAGGAGCGCTTAGGCGGTTTTTTAGTAACTTTAGATACCTTAACATTCTTTGGCCTTGTATATTGTGGCTTGTTTTGTGGCATTGGGACACCGTCTTTAACCACAGCAGGCTTTGACGTAGGTATTACAGCATCACTTTTGGAATTATTAACGGCAACTACGTCATCATTTTTTTCTGCAGCATAAGAAGAGGTAGGCTTAACCACCTTTTTCTTGGCCTTATTAGGTTTATTATTAACAGACGGCATTCGCAAAACCTGACCTTCTCTAATAATATAAGGTGGTTTTATATTGTTCAAACGTGCAATTTCTGAAGAGTTAACCCCAAAAAGACGCGACACATGGTACAGAGTATCGCCGGCGCGAACATTATATTCTTGCGGTGGAGGCAAACGTAACCTATGCCCCTCATAAAGCTTGAATGGTGGCTGCAATCGATTTAAAGTTATAATATCTCGCATTGGCAAATTATATCTACTGGATATACTATAAAGAGTATCACCATAAATAACATTATGAACGCCTGCACTCCCTGCTCCGCTTTTCTGTCCATGATGAACAATGGGCGCAGGAACACGCGACCCCATCCCCAAACATGAAGTAAGACATAACAGCATAATAAACAGAATTGGTGAACGAATGCTCATCCGAACATAGTACACACATAACAAAGCGTGGTCATTATTAATTTGGAAGTTCAGCCATATCATTTTTATCATTTGTGACATCAGGCAACAAAGGAACAAATCGTACAGGCATGACATCTTTAACCGAATATGCTTCTTCGCTTTCTTTCTTGTAAAGCTTTAACATTTGATTTCCCGGTTCTCCAACCGGAATTATCATACGCCCACCAATTCGTATCTGATCCAAAAGACCTTGTGGTGGTTTCTTACGCGCCGCCGCTGTAACTATAATTTTATCAAATGGTGCTTGCGATATACCATGCATGACAGGCCATCCCTTCATCCCATCAGCAGCAATCGCAGTAACATTTCGTAATTTCAACTCTGTCAGACGCTTTTCCGCATCTATCAGAAGGTGTTTGTGCCGTTCAATCGTATAAACACGACGTGCTAAATGCGACAAAACCGCACATTGATAACCGCAGCCAGTCCCGATTTCCAACACCTTATCACGATCACATATTTCAAGAGATTGCGTCATAAAGGCAACGACAAAGGGTTGGCTTATCGTTTGCCCTAAACCAATTGGAAGCGCCATATCTTCCCATGCTTGATCTCTGGAATGACGGGGGACAAAGACATCACGCGGAACACGTTCGATTGCACTCAACACATCTGTGTCTGTAATCCCCTTAGTGCGAAGATCCATAATCAATCGAATACGTTTGTTGGTATCTTGTGTGTTCATTTATCAATACCCAATCAAAGCCCTGAAATTAAAATTATTAATCCTGTATTCACCCCATTCAATATCTTCATTCTTATCACGGCGCAGATTAATCCTACTAAATATAACCTTTACTTTAAGGCCAGAATCTTCACTCTCCAAAATAAGGTCACGACGATTGTGGGTTGGATCTTTTTTAAATTCTGCACGTGCAAACTCTTCTACGGAAAATGAAATTTGACCATGACCGTCAAAACCAATGTAAAGCCTACCGCTTTCATAATAAGCTATAACACCGACATCTTCAGAGTTTTTATATTGCCACTGCTTACCGTTCGCCTTTTTAGGGTTTCTATCTAAATAAACATTTTGCTTGGGAAGCAAAATACTAAACCCGTCCACATTTATTGGATGCTTATTGCTATCACTATTTAAAGTAAAAGACTCATAATTACTATTACGCATATAGCGGCTAACATGCTCTATACCTATAGATTTTGTCATTTCTCTTGCTTTGCATTTTTCAAAACCGCCAAAGGTCGGCACAACTAGTTCATCACGATTAGTACTACAAAGGTAATCAAGGGTGGAGCTAATCCCCAAACGATCCTCAAATGGTATCTCTTCTGTTGCCTTAACCGCTTTGCCATCGACAATCAAATTATGCTTGTTCAACAATGTTTCAAGACGCGCATACTGGCTTTGACCTGATACACTAACGCCGCCCCAAGGGCCAAAAGAACCAAACAACATAAGAACTGCCAGAATCATTGGAATAAACTTTATTGGCATCTTAGAAAAACTATACCCCAGTGCACTAAGCATAAACCAAATTGATGATATTATAATCAGATATCGTTGTTCAGTAATGCCGTACGCGTCTACCCTCTCCCAAATTGCATAAAAATGAAAACACACAGGAATTAACAGCGCAGGAAAAAATATTTTATAGAAAAACCTAAGTTGCGGTGATCCTTCCTCTCGCAATGGCCACGCAACCAAATATGTAACAATACCCGCACCGGCAAACCCACTGATTAATAATGCAAGATAGCCGTTAGGAACTTCTCCAGTTATAACTATTTTACCGAAATATGCGTATAAAATAAGTAGATACACAAAAACCATAGGCGCAGAAATCCAGTTCACAATGAATTTCAAACCCGGCGGGTCATTGCAGTCTTCTTGCGTAAATTCAAATTTCTTAGGAACCCAACTCAACGCATAAACAGGCCCTAAAACTAGTGCAGCGAACGACCATATATCCCCGTATATTTCACCATACACCTTGACACCAAATAAAACGTTTATAGCGCCCAAAGCAGCACTCAAACCACCGGCAAACATTATCAAAGCAGCATATGAAATAACCACACCAAACCACATCATGCGGTTAAAGAACCAAAATGACAGGTCATCACCGCCCTTTATGTATGGCGCAATCATTATCCCCAATAACAATGCGGGCATTAAAAATATAAGATGTATAGCCCAAACATTAGAGAGCGCAAATAAAGAAGCGATTCCAGCGGCCACGATAAAGCTAACGCTATAGTGTTTTACTGTGCTCCATTCCTGACTTTCAGACATAAGCTTGGATATACCAAACCAGAAATAACAACAGGCAACAACAAAGACAATGCGCCCTATTATTTCACCGTCAAAGTCCACGATATTGTGAATACTGAGTATAGATATTACGAATAAAATAAGCGCACACATGACAGACAAAGGAAAACGCCTTACTGTTTCCCGCAATTCATCTAAGGGAAGCAGCCTATCTATCAATCTTTGTGCACTCATTTAAGATTATCCTTTTACTATTTTTTCTATGCCACCCATATAAGGTTTCAAAACTTCTGGTACAAATACCCCTCCATCTGTCGGGTCATAGTAATTCTCAATAACCGCGATCAATGCACGCCCCACAGCAACACCTGATCCATTCAATGTATGGACAAACTTAGTATCTTTTTCACCTTTGACGCGCGTACGGGCATTCATGCGACGTGCCTGAAAATCCTTGCAATTAGAAACAGATGATACTTCTCTGTACGTTTCTTGCCCCGGCAACCATACTTCTATATCATAAGTTTTAGTTGCACCAAATCCAGTGTCACCAGAACATAAAGTTACAGTACGGAATGGTAGTTCCAACTTTTTAAGAACGTTTTCCGCACAAGATAACATACGCTCATGCTCTTCTTCGCTCTGCTCTGCGGTTGTTATACTAACCATTTCAACTTTATAGAACTGATGTTGACGCAACATACCTTTCGTATCTTTACCAGCAGATCCTGCCTCTGACCTAAAGCAAGAGGTGTGCGCACAATAACGATGCGGCAAAGTTTGTGTATCGACAATCTCCCCAGCGACCATATTAGTAATCGGCACTTCTGCAGTCGGTATCAAAAAATGATCTGTTTCTCTTGTGCTGAATTGGTCCTCTGCAAATTTTGGTAATTGCCCGGTACCGTAAAGTGCGTTATCACGAACAAGCAAAGGCGGAGAAACTTCAGTAAGACCATGCTCTGATGTATGAGTATCAAGAAAGAACTGAGCCAAAGCACGTTCCATACGCGCCATTGCACCCTTTAATATTGTGAAACGCGCACCCGACATTTTCGCAGCAGTCTCAAAATCTATAAGTCCTAGATTTTCACCTATTTCAACATGATCAGGCCCTTTTAAAGATTTGATTTCTCCCCATTTATGAATCTCTACATTATCATCTTCATCCTCACCATCCGGAACATCATCCGCCATTAAGTTGGGTAATGCAGAAAGAATGTCATTAAGAGACTTGCCTAAATCACGTTCTTTTTCCTCTAAATCACCCATTTCATCCTTTATCGCAGCAACCGCGTCCATCTGCGCCTGCGCATCACCGCCTTCACGCTTAATCAAGCCAATTTTTTTCGATTCTTCGTTTCGTTTTGCCTGTAGTTCTTGAAGAGATGTTTGAATAGAACGGCGCTCTTCATCTAACTTTAAAATAGCAGGTGATTGCGGATCCAGTCCGCGGCGCTTCCAACCATTATCAAAAGCTTCAGGATTTTTTCTAATTGCACGAATATCAAACATAACTTACCTTTTTATTTTACACTGGTTCTTATAAGTAAAAGCTGGCACGATAAAACACAATGAAGAACAGGAAATAAGTTTGAAAAAAATCGTAAAACCCAACATTTTACAAATAAGAACCCCAGATAATGCGCTTCCGGTTATTTTTGACTCACCACATAGCGGCAGAAGTTACCCAAAAGATTTTAATTACACATGTAGTCTATCTGATCTAAGAAGGTTAGAGGACCCATATGTAGATGATTTATTTTCTGATGCACCTGCGCTCAACGCTCATTTATTAAGCGCACTCTTTCCACGTAGTTATATCGATGTTAATCGTGCCAATGATGACATAGATGACCTGTTATTTGAAGGTACGTGGCCACAAGAAACCTATGGAGAAATAAACCCATCCTCACGATCCAATTCAGGAGTTGGCCTAATTGGACGATTAATCAAACCAGGAAACCCAATATACAGCTCCAAACTAACACCCGAAGAAATAATGAACCGGGTCAAAAATTATTATGAACCGTATCATGACACTCTATGCACCACTCTGAACGACGCATATTACAATCATGGACAATTTTGGCACATTAATTGTCATTCAATGCCCAGCAGTTCTGCATATCCGCGAAAAAACATAACACTTATCGGTAACAAAAAAGAGCCAAGCGATATAGTTTTAGGTGATCTGGATGGAAAAACATGCAGCAGAGAATTCATCTATGAACTTCGACAGTTTTGGTTAAATAAAGGTTATCGTGTAACCATTAACGATCCGTTTAAAGGGGTGGAATTAATATCACGTTATTCACAACCAACACGTGGTAAGAACAGTATACAAATAGAAATTAACCGTAACCTTTATATTAACGAAGACACATACGAAAAGAACAATAATTTCGATGCTGTAAAAAATGATTGCACCGAGATGATACGGCTTTGCACTCATTTTGCAAAAAGTAGACTAACAAATATCGCAGCAGATTAAATCTCAGGCTCTTCATAACCTGTATTATTTTCAACATCTGACATGGGTATTTTCCCCTTGCGCAGGCTTGATGCTTCAAACTCAGTTAAATGCCCACCTTCTACACCTATATTAACCGCTTCATTACACTCATCAATTTGATTGTTATTGTACAAATTACGTATATTAACCATCGCAATAGTACGCATCGCATCAACACCTGAATCAAACATTCCTTGTATTCTGTCAACAATTGGCGAGTTAAAAACCCTAGATACCAATTCTTGCACTGCCTCTCTTTCATTCCAGTGCTTCAGTGACAAATTCTCTATATCGAATATATCACTTTCCAAAGATCTTTTTTCTTCCATTATATCGAATTCAGCACCATCAGAACGCATTTGGGATATCTTACCCTTCCACTCGTCACGTAAATCATCAATATACGACTTAACGTCATCTCTATCACTTGCATAAGTAGTTGCAGGTATATCGCCCCCCCGATCAACAAATTCGCGCCACTGCGCACTTGACCACTCACTACGTACCGACATTATTTCATCGGCCAGACTATCTCTTTCATGCTCTATGCTTGCCGGTTGAGACAGATAACCTTTTGCAATTTTCTCTTTTAAAACTGCGGCCCGCCACTGACAATAACCTCTTTTATTGTCTTTTTCTTCAAAACTTAACGGGCGTTCATTGGCCTTGGCCTGAATTGCATCAAACGCATTGGCAAGAGCATCCTGACCCTCTTCAGATTTCAAATAGTTATTTTGCCTTTTCTTGGAAATAGAAAACACATTATCTTTATCAGACATTAACCCTTAACCTTATAAAAACGTAAAAACACATTATAGTTCACATAATCCAACATAACAAATTTCACAATAAAGTTTTACGCAACTACCCAAACACCTTGGTAAACTCAGATTGTAAAACAGCATCAAATTCATCAATGCTTACTTCTTTTCCCAAATCATGCAAACTAGTAACCCCATGATCTGCTATACCACATGGAACAATACCGTTAAAATGCGATAAATCCGGGTTAATATTTATAGAGACACCATGATATGTTACCCACTTACGAATACGGACACCAATCGCGGCAATCTTACTTTCACCACCATCAGACATAACAACCCAAATACCGACTCTTCCTTCGCGACGTTCACCCTTAATATCAAATTTCTCCAGAGTTAGTATTATCCAATCTTCTAACGATCTTACATATGCGCGAATATCAGGTTTTCCACCCTGCCTTTCCCGAAGGTCAAGCATAACATAGCCAATACGCTGCCCCGGGCCGTGATATGTATGTTCTCCCCCTCTGCCGGTTTGATGCACAGGGAAACGAGCATCCAAAAGATCATCATCCTTTGCACTAGTACCCGCCGTATAAAGCGGAGGATGCTCAAGCAACCACAAGCATTCTTCACCGACACCTTCACGTATATCGGCAATGCGCGTTTCCATTACGTTAACAGCCTTCTCATAAGGCACTAACTCTTTTTCAATGATGCATTCTGTCATGGCTGTAAAATAAGCATTATTTTTATTGCGCTGCAACGTTTTAGTGTCTTGCCCTGCGGTAATAGATTTGTTATTCCTCAGCAATGATTATCATTTAGTATTTTTGATAGTTATTTTGGAGTGCGGCCGTGGCGGAATTGGTAGACGCGCAGCGTTGAGGTCGCTGTNNAGTCTTCTCGGCCGCACCATTTATTTGAATTTAAACATCATAGGAATTAAAACCGATGGATAAGAAACAAAAAGAAGCAGAAGAAGCAGCGTTCAGAGAATGTGCATTAAAGTATCATCAAGAACCTACTCCTGGTAAAATCGCCATTCAAGCTACGAAAGCCATGGCCACTGCACGTGACCTTGCCTTGGCATATTCCCCTGGTGTTGCCGCACCTTGTGAGGAAATAGCAAAAGACCCGCTAACCGCTTATGATTACACATCTCGCGGTAATATAGTGGCCGTTATATCAAACGGTACTGCGGTTTTAGGACTTGGTAACTTAGGTGCATTGGCGTCTAAGCCAGTTATGGAAGGGAAATCCGTTCTATTTAAAAAATTCGCTAATATCGATTCTGTAGATATCGAGGTTGATGAGACCGACGTTGATAAATTGGTTGATATTATAGCATCATTAGAGCCAACTTTTGGCGGTATAAACCTTGAAGACTTCAAAGCTCCTGAGTGTTTTGAGCTTGAGCGTCGATTGAAAGAACGCTGTAAAATACCAGTATTCCACGATGACCAACACGGTACAGCAATTATTGTAACTGCAGCATTCACAAACTGGATTCACCATTCAGGTCGTAACATAGAGGACATTCGCCTTGTTGCTTCTGGTGCCGGTGCTTCCGCTATTGCATGTTTAACACTATTGGTTCATGCAGGTCTAAAACGCGAAAATATTATAGTATGCGACAGAAATGGTGTTGTTTACGAAGGTCGCGAAGAAGGCATGGATGTACAAAAAGCAGCCTTCGCATCAAAAACAGATGCAAGAACACTGGATGAAGCAATCAAAGGTGCGGACGTATTTTTGGGTCTGTCTGGCCCAGGCGTTATGGACAAAGAAAAAGTCAGTAACATGGCCGATGCTCCACTAGTTATGGCACTGGCAAACCCAACACCTGAAATTATGCCGGAAGATGTTTACGCAGTTAAACCTGATGCAATCGTATGTACTGGTCGCTCTGACTTCCCTAATCAGGTTAACAACGTCCTTTGTTTCCCGTTCATTTTCCGTGGTGCACTTGATGTAGGTGCAACAGCAATCAACGAAGAAATGAAACTTGCTTGTGTTGATGCAATCGCATCATTGGCTCGTAAAGAAGCCGCCGCAGAGGTGTCATCCGTATATAGTGATGAAAATCTGGCATTTGGTCGTGATTACCTAATACCTAAACCGTTCGACCCACGTCTTATCGTTGATCTGCCTATCGCTGTGGCTAAAGCAGCAATGGAAAGTGGTGTTGCAACACGTCCAATTGAAGACTTCGAAGCTTATGAACATAAACTTCACCAATTCTTCTACCGTTCACAACTGATTATGCGTCCAGTATATGCCCGCGCACAAGAAGAGCCAAAACGCGTAGTTTTGTGTGAAGGTGAAGAAGAGCGTGTATTGCAAGCAACGCAAATCATCCTTGATGAAAACATCGCAAAGCCAATGCTTATCGGACGTAAATCTGTTGTTGAAGAACGTATTGAACGTCTAGGCCTCAGAATGAAGGCAGGAACAGACTTTGAGCTTACAGATCCGCAAAGCGACCCACGTTACCGCGATTATTGGGAAACATATCACAAGATCATGGAGCGTAATGGGGTATCAACAGATGATGCACAAACGCGTGTTCGTACAAATGCAACCGTAATTGGATCACTTATGGTTCAAAAAGACGAAGCAGATGCCGTTATATGTGGTACACAAGGTAAGTTCCACGAACATCTTAAAGACATCAGAGATATCATAGGATTGAAACCGGGTGTGGAAACTCCCGCTGCGCTAAGTCCTCTTCTGATCCCACAAGGTACGTACTTCTTCTGTGATACACAGATCAATACAAACCCGACTGTTGCACAAATATCTGAAATGACATTAATGGCAGCGGAGGAAGTAAGACGATTTGGTATCGTACCAAGAGTAGCACTTCTATCTCACTCTAACTTTGGTACGCTAGATTGTGAGTCTTCACGTAAAATGCGTGCTGCTTATGCCGACATTCGTCGCAGAGATCCTGAGCTGGAAATTGATGGTGAAATGCAGGCAGACACCGCACTCTCAGAGGCAGTCCGCAATAAGCTAATGCCTAATTCAAGGCTAACTGGGCAAGCTAACTTGTTTATTATGCCTAATGTTGAAGCAGCAAACATCGCATTTACCATGCTGAAAACATTTTCTGAAGGCGTGAGTATCGGGCCGTTACTTCTTGGCGCGGCACGCCCTGCACATGTTGTTACACCGTCGACATCAACGCGCGGTATAGTAAACATTGCGGCTCTTGCAACTGTAGGATCACAGGCGCATGATAGTTCGTCTGTTGACAACAATACGCACCGCCTCATTCGCAGTGCATAAAATTGCAAATATAATATAGTTACTAGCATCCCTTAACGGGGGTGCTTATACTTACTTTTGTGGTAAAAGCACAATAAGAAGGCCTTGCGCATGAAATCATTAGACGCAGAGCACGATTCCACAAGAGGCAACAACACGCCTTCGGAAGAGGTGAGCACATATCTACCTGATGAAGATATTAGGGAGATACTTGACGCCGCCAGATCACAAGATTCAGACACCGTTTACGCCGCACTAGAAGAGTTAAGCCCAGCAGATGCGGCAGAGCTTATTTCAAAAATCAAAGAAGAAGACCGCCAAGAACTTCTGTCAATGTATGGTGAAGCACTAGATCCGCAAATATTCTCGGAACTAGACCAAGAGCTAAGCCGATCTGCATTGGAAACAATGCCTACGGCAAGCGTCGTAGATATAATATCTCAATTAGAGAGTGACGACGCGTTATTACTGGTGGAGACATTATCGCCAGACATCCAACAAGAGGTCATAAACAGGCTATCAACTAAAGATAGGCTGGCATTAAAAGAAGGCCTTAGCTTTCCTGAAGACAGCGCCGGACGCCTCATGCGCCGTGAACTGGTTGCTATACCGGAATTCTGGACAGTTGGTAAAACTATAGACTATCTGCGTACTTCAACAAAATCCCTACCCGATGATTTTTTTGACTTATTTATTATAAACCCATCTCATCACCTAACTGGATCTATACCTCTTTGCCTATTAGTTCGCTCAGACAGAGAGGAAAAGATAAGCAACCTGCAAATCGAAGGAACAAATGCCATCCCCGCGGAAATGGATCAAGAAGAAGTCGCACACATGTTCCGTCGCGATAATATAGTATCTGCACCGGTTATTGATAATGATGGCCGCCTAATTGGTATGATCACTATTGATGATATCATTGACGTTATCGACGAAGAAGCACAGGAAGACTTACTTCGAATGGCAGGTGTTGATCACGGCGATTTATACAGAGCAGTTATAGCAACAGCCAACACAAGGTTTAAATGGCTATTTGTAAATTTACTTACTGCCATACTTGCATCTATTGTAATTTCATTTTTCGGCGCAACGATTGAACAAATAGTAGCACTTGCCGTTTTAATGCCTATAGTTGCCTCTATGGGAGGGAATGCAGGCACACAAGCTTTAACCGTTGCTGTACGAGCCATTGCCACACATGAGATATCAGAAACAAATACATTGCGAGTAATCTGGAAGGAGACTCTGGTGGGTCTGCTAAACGGTGTATTATTTGCCGTTATAACCGGTTTTTTAGCCGCCCTATGGTTTCAATTACCAATATTAGGAATTGTTATTGCTTTGGCAATGATCATAAATCTAATAGTGGCAGGACTGTTCGGGGCAGGTATCCCCCTATTCCTGCATCGCATAGGAAGCGACCCCGCAGTGTCATCAACTGTACTATTAACAACTATAACAGATGTTATTGGTTTCTTATCATTTTTAGGGCTAGCCGCCTTGATGATGGTTTAACCAATAATACACATTGAAACGTTTGTAATTGCTTATAAAATAAAATATAAATACGACCAACATTAACAACTAATTATTAAGATATGTCAGCTGCAAAATTAGAAAAACCAAGTGTAGAACACAAAGAAAGCTATATTCAGGCTTTACGTGAATTTCAAGAAGAAGGCAGATACACCTTTTTGGATATTCAAGAAATTGATAATAATTTTGAAGACTTCATATCTAAGATAAATGAAGGAAAAAAGAACCTTCACAAGCCTTATGAGGATTGGGTAGAGCCAGTTTCAGAAACTGTATTGTGGTTAATGAAAGAAAACGAATTTATAGGAACACTCAATATTCGCCATAGGCTTAATTGGCATTTAGAAAAATGGGGTGGTCACTTAAACTTCATAATTCGTCCATCCATGCGCGGCAAAGGTTTTGGTAAAAAACTACTGCAAAAAGCAATACCTTATATTTCTTACATTGGTATTGAACGCGCTCTTATAACAATTTCACCTGATGATATTGCGGGCAATAAAATTATTAAATTTTGTGGCGCAGAATTTGAAGATACCCTGCCCGCAACTGATAAATTCCCCAAAAGAAACCGCTACTGGCTTGATTGCACCTGATAACAGCTATGCCAAAACCAAAAAAGAAACCCACAAAACCTAAAAAGAAGGCTGTAAAAAAAACAAAAAAGCCATCCTTAATAATGAGGCTTTTTAAATGGGTGTTGGTATTAGGAGTCTGGGGAATAATATTTTTAACCGGTATTATCCTATGGTATGCGAAAGACCTTCCTGACGTTACAAAAACAGCGACATTTGAACGTCGAGCATCAATTATAGTAAAATCATCTAATGGTTCTACCCTCGCCCGCTATGGTGAAAGCAAAGGCAAGAACATACACACCGATGAAATACCAGAACATCTTATACATGCCATTCTGGCAACCGAAGACCGTCGATTTTACACTCACCCTGGAATAGATATTTTAGGCATATCTCGCGCCATGCTTATAAACATAAGTAAAGGACGCTTTGTGCAGGGCGGATCAACAATAACCCAACAGCTCGCCAAGAACTTGTTCCTAACTCACGATAGAAAGCTAGCCCGTAAAATAAAAGAGGCCGTCCTTGCAATATGGCTGGAAAGCGAATTAAGCAAAGATCAAATACTAAGCGCATATATGAACCGTGTTTATTTAGGATCAGGAACTTATGGTGTTGATGCTGCTGCGCGTCTTTATTTTGGTAAATCGGCAAAAGAGGTAAATTTAAGAGAAGCTGCAATAATAGCAGGATTATTAAAAGCCCCATCCAGATACTCTCCTCACAACAATGTGGATTTAGCGATATCACGTTCTGATATAGTACTAGATGCCATGAAAGATGCAGGATACATAACACAAGCAGACTTAACAGAATCAGCCCTATCAATATCTTTACCGCATAAAAAAACCAAAAGTGGCAAGAACACCCGATATTTCACCGATTGGGTCATTGAAGAAATTGATAACATAATTGGCAATTCCGGTATGGACCTTGTCATTGAGACAACCCTTGATGAGAGAATCCAAGAGCATGCCTATAACAGCCTTATAAAGGCAATAGATAACACGGAAGAATTACAGTTCGTATCACAAGGTGCAGTATTATCACTCAGCCCCGATGGTGCTGTTTTGGCCATGGTTGGTGGATACGACTATAGTAGAAGCCAGTTCAACAGAACAACAATGGCAAAACGCCCACCCGGATCGGCATTCAAACCTTTTGTTTACCTGAGTGCGCTTGAAAATGGTTGGAAACCTTATAATAATATTCTAGATGCACCAATCAAACACGGAACGTATCGCCCTAAGAACTTCGCAAATAAATATTACGGCGATGTTACTATGGAAATGGCTCTAGCTAAATCCATGAACACAGCGACAGTACGCCTTGCCCAAGATGTAGGGATATCGAACATAATAAACACTGCAAAAAAACTTGGTATATCATCTAACTTAGAAAGAGACTTGAGCTTAACCCTCGGCAGTTCAGGGGTTTCCATGCTTGAAATGGCGACTGGTTATGCAACGATGGCAAACGGCGGTTATCGCATATTCCCATACGCCATTACAAAAATCACAAACAGCGAAGGACGAGTATTATATAAAAGATCGTCGCCAAAATCATATCAATCCGTTGTGCGACCAAAACACATTATAAATATCTCAAAGATGATGGAAACGGTTATAAATGAAGGCACAGGAAAACGTGCAAAATTACCATTTAATGCATCCGGTAAAACCGGTACATCACAAAATAATAGAGATGCTTGGTTCGCAGGATACACAAACAAAATGGTTTCTGTTGTGTGGCTTGGTAACGATGATAACAGTCCAATGAGACGAATCACAGGCGGCAATTTACCTGCTGAAATATGGCGTGATATTATGAGTTACGGTAATAACAAACGCAACGCGCCCGCCTCCTTAGGTATAGAAGAAAACAAAATCGATGGCATATCAGGGCTTTTGGATCGAATTTTACCAAACCACGTACCGCATAACAATTCAAAGAACAGAACTGGTGGAGATTTCTCTAATCTGAACGATTAACAAACATATAAAATAAATACAACCCAAGGGTGGACATAAATAACGTTTATATATACAAAAGAATAAAATTTATACAATACGTGATTATGCGACATGAATACTTCTGAAAAACTAGAATACTATATAATGGTAGGTGATCAAATAAACACCCTATGGGAATTTTTTGTAAGCATTCACCTAGCGATTATAGTTGCATCATATGCTATTAGAAAAGCCGATATAGGGAAAATAGAATATTCAATACTTATAATATCCTACCTTTCCTTTTCTGCAATAAATTGGAGGGCAAAATACAATGCATACACACTACTTTCAGCAATTAAAAATAGCAAAACAGATAAAAACGAAGCTTCATTACCTATCGACTTGTTCTTCAACGGTATGTACTTTGACGATCGTTATGCAATAATAACAATCATTCACATTTTTTCTATAATATTTATGGGAATTTTATTTTGGATAAGGCACAACAAGCATCCATATAACTCTGAAGGATAAATTTCACATATGCTTAAAAAATTAACAATAGCTCTATTATTCATCTCACTTACAGGATGCGTAACAACAAACGCAATGCATTCATCCGACAAAAGTGGTGAATACGCAGAGAAATTTCATCCTGTTGTCGGTGGAGCATGCCTCGCACCCAATGATATAGAAATATGGAAAAACACCAAACCAGCAAACGAAGAAAAAAACACCACCAATATTATAAAGGTTATGGGAGGCGGAAGCATTGAGTATGCTACTACCCTAATAGGAATGGCGGACACAAATCATTTGATTAAGGCGATTTCAAGTACTATTAGCTCAACAAAAAGTCAACCAAAATGTGGTAACTGGTGCGGCGCTGGATACCCTAACCCTAACGAAAATCCAGTGGCTGTTGATCCGTTAGATAATGCATGTCGTGCTCATGACTTATGTTACAGGAAAAAGGGTATGTACGATTGTTCTTGTGACCAAGAACTTGCATACAATATACTTAGGGGAAGACACCTATTCGAATTATCAACATTAGAACAAAAGATAGTTTTGTTCTTTAGGTCATCATCTTGTGAAAACGGTTGCAAAATGATTAGTAACTCTGAAGTATGTTCAAATAATATCAGAACATTTTATCAGCCATAAAACCTGCTTCATAATATAAACGATTAGACACTCAAAAGGTCTTCTTCGACGATGCTATGCACATGTCGGAATGATGTTATATTTAGAACATCTCTTTTCTCTATCCATTGATCATATTGGTCTATCATTCCTTTAGTAGGAGCACCTATATCCCAACCACGTCGCATCATAGACCTGTCCATATAATCTAAAAACTCTATTGGAAAAGCCATACGTGGCGCACGTAACCCCATTTCTATCAATGCTTTTGCCGTATGTGCGTCACTGGCATCCATTATATCTGAAGTAAATTGTATGGAAGACAGGACCTTTATCTCCATCCTACTCACCGGTACATGACGCATATGTCCCATAAAACGCGTATATATATCCCATTTTTCTGGTGACACAATCACCCTTTCTGCATGAGGAAGAGTAATATTATCTGTTTCTTTATTAAACATAGACCTTAACTCCTTAAATGTTTGATGGTCAAGAAATGACCTTCGATACATTCAGCATGTAATCTATTATTTAACAGAATCTTAATTTTGGTGATTTAGAGGTTATAGCCTGTGGGTTAAATACCACCAACAAGCCATTATTTCGTTGGTATACCTTGCCTTGCAAGCTCATCCGCACGTTCATTACCGGGATCGCCTGCATGTCCTTTGACCCATATCAACTCAACCTTATGTGCGCACACCAGTTCATCGATTCGTTGCCACAAATCTTTATTTTTCACAGGTTTCTTAGAGGCAGTCTTCCAGTTCTTAGCCTTCCAACCATCCATCCATTCAGTAACCCCCTGAAGCACATATTTACTATCTGTATAAAGCTTTACATCAGATTTTTTCTTTAATGCTCCTAGTGCTTCTATTACGGCCATCATCTCCATACGATTATTAGTGGTCTCCGCTTCACCACCACATAGTTCCTTTTTGTGCTCACCAGAACGCATCAAGACACCCCATCCTCCGGGGCCAGGATTGCCGCTACATGCACCATCAGTGTAAATAATTACAGGAACCGCCATTACTTCTCCAAAGCATTTGCTATAATTTTAATAAATTCATCGGATGATTTAAGATTCTTAAACTCAGAAGCATTAATAGTAACACCATATAAGTCTGCCAACCTTTGGTATTTTGGCTTTCGTGCTTCAAATAATATAGGAAAAACCCAACGGGAAAAATCATCAGGCACAATATCCTCTACGCCATTTATATTAAACTCACGCAAAAACTCATCTAGTTTAGTTGCCAAAAACTCTGGAGGGAAAAATAATGGTTTTGGGTATTCGCGCGCACGCTGCAACACAACCTCTTCTTCTTGTTTATCAGTTTTCAAATAAACAAATAAAGTCTGCTCACCTATCTTCTGCATCAGTTGCTCGTCCTCAACCTCACAAAGGCTGCCGGTAGAATCGTGAATAAAGTCACCATCGACACTATCCATAACTCTTCCCATATCTTCAAGAGCAGCAATCTCCGCATCATAATATGACTTTTGCCTTTCTTTAAACAATTCCAAGCCAAAACCACCAAGACTTTCATCACCTAACTTGCCTAAATACACTGATAATGCGCCTATATCATCTGCGGTTACCAAACCTATATCGGACAACTCATCCTTCAAATATTTATCGCCGATAACATAATCACAAGAATAGTTGTGCCATCCCCAATCTTCTAACTGGCAAGATATATGCGTTTTTCCTGCCCCTGACATTCCCAGAAGAGTGATAGATTTATTTGGAGAATTTAAAAAATCTCTTGATGTTATTTTCATGATTTATGCCGTTGTTAATATTCTGGGTACTTTAAAATGAACATTCTCTTGGGTAATTGATACTTCTTCCAAAGTGACGTTAAAATAGGTTCGCGCCTTTTCAATAACTTCATCCACTAAATTTTCCGGTGCAGATGCCCCTGCGCTAAGCCCCAGTGTATTAACGCCGTCTAACCAAGACCAATCCACTTCATCAACACGTTGAACCAGCATAGATTTTGGACAACCATTAAGCGCAGCAACCTCAACCAACCTGTTTGAATTTGATGAATTAGGCGCCCCCAAAACCATAACTGCATCACTAACCGGAGCAATTGCCTTCATAGCCGCCTGCCTGTTAGTAGTAGCATAGCAGATATCTTCTTTACGTGGGCCTTTTATATGTGGAAAACGCTTTTGTAACGCCGCAACTACATCCGCAGTATCATCAACAGATAATGTAGTTTGTGTACAATATGCCAAATCAATATCATCTGATATATTCAAGGAGTTAACATCGGTAACATCCTCTACCAATATTACCGCGCCATCAGGCAATTGCCCCATCGTGCCGATCACTTCTGGGTGACCACCGTGGCCGATTAGGATAACTTTATCGCCTGATTTATGGTGGCGCTCGGCCTCTCTGTGAACTTTACTAACCAAAGGGCATGTAGCATCTATATAGAACATACCCCTATCTTCTGCGCGCTTAGGGACTGACTTTGGAACACCATGTGCAGAGAAAATAACAGGTTGACCATCATTAGGAATCTCCCCCAGATCCTCTACAAAAATTGCCCCTTTAGCACGTAAAGAATCAACGACAAACTTATTATGAACTATCTCATGACGTACATAAACAGGAGCACCGTATTTCTCTAATGCAAGTTCTACAATCTGTATTGCACGATCAACCCCCGCACAAAAGCCGCGCGGGGCTGCTAATACAATTTTTAACGTTCTCTTTTCCATGACTTCTTATAAGGAATTATTTATAAATAATCCATACCCTTGCCTATTATCAATTTCTTGAGTATCTTAATAGACATAGTAATACTACCCCCCAAATCAGGAATTCATACTGGTGAAATACATAAAGAACATAATATTATTATCTGCATTATTAGGTCTTGGCGCGTGCCAAACAATTACAACTATGCAAGATGACGTCAGCGACCTCGCATCAGGAGAGCTGCCTCCAACCCATATCATTGCTGGAAAAACAGAACGACTGTTATCAAGCCCATGCCCTCAAGTTGAACTTGTTAGTGATTTAAGCTCACTAAGTGACTTTTCAACACCCAATCAACCTGATGAGAGCAATCTGATATCTCGTGTAAGTTTAAATAGCGCAGAAAGCACATGTAAACTGGCATCTAAAAGCGCAATTGTTGACTTAACACTTATTTTTAACGGCGAGCTTGGTAAAAAAGGTAAATTAAAATCATCTGACAAGCCTTTCTTTTCCTATCCGTTTTTCATCGCTGTGACTGCACCGAACGGTAAAATAATGGCCAAAGAGATATTTGCCGCCTCTTTAACTTATGGCGCGAATGAAAACGAACACACATATTTTGAAAAGCTAAGACAAATCATACCGATAAAAAACAAAAGCCATGCAAACAGGTATAAGGTTCTTATCGGCTTTCAAGTTACGCCTGATCAACTTGAATATAACCGCAAAAATATGGTTCCCGTTCCTAATAAAAAGAAACAAACGGATTAAGGAAACAATTAATGTCTGCGTTTAATATCAATGATTATTGGCAAGAAGAAATGCGCGACCACATCGCAACTGCGCAAAAGGCTTCTGAACGTTTACAAAATGATTTCCAAAAGTCATTAGATATATGCGTGAATACTATACGCTCAGGTAATAAAATCATGTTTTTCGGTAACGGAGGAAGCGCCGCAGACGCACAACACCTTGCAACAGAGCTAACAGTACGCTTTGTAAAAGACAGACCATCTATCGCTGCAATCGCATTAACCACTGACACATCAACCCTTACCGCAGCAGGAAATGATTTTGGCTTTGACCATGTGTTTTCCCGTCAAATCGATGCAATTGGAAATGATGGTGACGTTGCAATCGCCCTTAGCACCTCTGGAACAAGCCCCAACATCATCAAGGCTATAGAGACTGCTAAATCCAAGAATATATCAACCATTGGACTATCAGGTCGTGACGGTGGAAAAATGCCAGATCTTTGTGACCAAATGATAATTGCTCCATCAAACAGTACTGCACGCATACAAGAAATGCATATACTGCTTGGCCATATGATATGTGGTGGTTTAGAACAATCTTTAGGTTTAGTTGATTAAAAAAAGCACTAACACAGCTTACCTGCCTACAAATCTCACAAAAAATTTAAGCGACTAATTTAATCAACGTTAGTACATGATCACATCCAAATATTAGAGTAAAACTTAGCACTTGAGCAAAAAGCTGTTCTGGCTTACAATTCGCTGCGTTTAGTCAAATAAATTTTATTAGAGTAAGTAAATGTCAGAACAAAAAGCAATCAATGACTTAAGCTTTGAAGAAGCATTAAAAGAGTTGGAACATATTGTTAGAGGCCTTGAAACTGGAGAGTCAGCTTTGGAAGATTCTATATTTTCTTATGAAAGAGGTATCGCTTTAAAGGCACATTGCGATAACAAACTACGCGATGCTCAGGCAAAAATTGAAAAAATATCTATTGGAAATAATGGATCTATTGAAACACAACCCCTAGACTCGGAAGTATAAAACATGGCCCCCTCCCCAAGAGATGCACACCCGGAATTACAAAGTGAAATGAATAATGTTTCAGAGGCCATCAACAAAACAATCAGCCGCCTTCTACCTGAAACTGACTTGCCTGAGAATCACCTCTATGATGCTATGCGCCACGGAACTTTAAATGGTGGAAAAAGGCTACGACCATTTCTTGTAATGCACTCCGCCGCACTGTTTAACGTTGACCCTGCGCGTGCACGACGTGTTGCTGCTGCTCTTGAATTTATACATTGCTATTCATTGGTTCATGACGATTTACCATCTATGGATGATGCCGCTTTGCGTCGCGGAAAGCCAACTGTCCACATACAATATGATGAAGCAACTGCAATACTTGCCGGCGATGCCCTTCTTACTCTGGCATTTGAAATACTAAGCGAAAACGAAACGCACGAAGACCCACGCATCCGTTGTGAACTTATCCAAACTCTTGCAAAGGCATCTGGCGGACACGGTATGGTCGGTGGACAGATGCTTGATCTGTTGGCAGAAAATCAAGAGTTCGACCTAGGAACAATATCAAGATTACAACGCATGAAAACCGGTAAATTAATGGCGTTTGCTTGCGAAGCTGGGGCAATATTAGGTAAAGCAGGAGAGCCGCAAAAACGTGCTCTATGCAACTACGCTCACGACCTTGGTCTTGCCTTCCAAGTAACAGACGACATTCTCGATGTCGAAGCAGACCCACAAGACACAGGAAAAGACACAGGAAAAGACGAAGCAGCAGGAAAAGCGACATTCGTTTCGGCAATGGGTAAAGAGCAAGCACAAGAAAGAGCAGATATGCTGGTGCATCAAGCAATTGCCCATCTTAAAATTTTCGAAGGTCGCGCGCAGATGCTTAAAGACCTAGCCTTGTATGTTCTGGAACGTCGCGCATGAGAGCGAACCTAATCCTGAACCAAAGCAATGAGATTGCTTTCATGTATAGTGAGCCACTTGGGTTTGAGCCTGAATGGGCATCAATCGATGTTGAACATGGTGAGCTATATATTGCCGCAATTGGTGAAACAGGCGAAGGTAAACACGTAAAGCTGGATGATATAAAACAAGAAATATATGACAGGATACTACCTGACACACGAATATTACTTGTAAGGGTAAAAGACGGCGACATAACAAAGCCTGAGCACACTATATGGGTTCCCCTAATGATCGCCCAACAAATATTATAAAATTTGCTTATTTTACTGCAAACCTTTATAATTTACCAATACACGTAATTCAGGAATAAAGTTATGACGACACAGACGCCATCACAAGAAGATAATCAGCCAGGCCTAAATGAGTCTGACATACTTCCTTTTCAACAAGAAGATCGTACTGCTGATAACCCGATGGGAACTCTTATGAACTTTCTTGGCCTTTCCATGATGGCAGATTTGACAATATCAACTTTGGAAACCGTTGGCTCATTAGACGGTGGTCTTGATATGACCGCAATCACACCTGAATTTGTCGCCCCTGCTGCTCCTGATCTGGACTTTGGAATTGATTCTAACTTTGGTGGTATGGCTCCACCATCGATAACAAGCCCAGTTTAAATCAACAAACATTACATCTTAATGGATACTGCGTAATTATAATTAGGCATAAGATAAAAAATGCTTTGCCCGATTGTCGCCTTTGGGTTAAAAAGACAAACGATGAAACAAGCACAGAACAACACAAATCACACCTCAAACGAAAATGAGGCAGAATCAATATTAGATTCCGTCGATTTGCCATGCGATATGCAATCACTATCTGATAGTGATCTTATAGAACTTGCGGATGATGTTCGTAGACATATGATCGTTAATGTTGCAAAGACTGGCGGTCACTTAGGAGCAGGATTAGGCGTGGTAGAGCTTACTGTCGCCCTGCACGCCGTATTCGACACACCCAAAGATCGGATAATATGGGATGTAGGTCATCAATCATACCCTCACAAGATACTGACCGGACGCAAGAACGAAATGCACACCTTACGACAAGGTGGTGGATTATCCGGATTTACCAAACGCAGCGAAAGCGAATACGACCCATTCGGCGCGGCGCACAGCTCTACTTCTATTTCCGCAGGATACGGAATGGCAATTGCTCGTGATCTATCAAGCCTTGAGGGCAATGAAGACAGTAATAACCACGTAATAGCCGTTATCGGTGATGGTGCAATGTCCGCAGGTATGGCGTACGAGGCCATGAACAACGCCGGTGCTCAGACTGTGAACGGTAATAAAAGTAAACTTATCGTAATATTAAACGACAACGAAATGTCAATTGCTCCACCAGTCGGCGCGATGAGCAGACATCTTACAAAAATTGTTTCTTCAAAACCTTATATCACTGCACGTGAGCTAGGAAAGAAGATAACGGATATACTTCCATCACCAATTCGACATGTCGCAAAACGCGCAGAAGAAAGCGCAAGAATGGCTTTAGGCAGCGGGAGCATGTTTGAAGAAATGGGATTTTATTACATCGGCCCTGTAGATGGACATAATCTTGAGCACCTACTCCCTATTCTTCGTAACATTCGTGACAGCGACCACGAAGGGCCAATCTTAATCCATGCCATAACGCAAAAAGGTAAAGGATACATACCCGCCGAAAAGTCGGATGATAAAATGCATGGCGTAAAAACATTCGATGTTGTTACAGGAGCGCAAACAAAAGGGAAGCCTAGCGCTCCTAGCTACACTCAAACATACGCTGATGCATTAATTGACCTTGCGCATAAAGATAAAAAAATTGTTGGCATTACCGCGGCAATGCCTTCGGGAACGGGAATGGATGCATTTGCTCAAGAATTTCCAGATCGCACCTTTGATGTTGGTATAGCCGAACAACATGCAGTCACCTTTGCCGCAGGTATGGCAACAGAAGGTTACAAGCCTTTTGTTACTATATACTCCACCTTTTTACAACGCGCATACGATCAAATAGTACATGATGTAGCCATACAAAATCTGCCCGTACGTTTTGCAATTGACCGCGCAGGTTTGGTTGGTGCAGATGGACAAACTCACGCAGGCAGTTTTGACATAGCATACCTCGCATGCCTTCCAAACTTCGTAATAATGGCTCCCTCAGACGAGGCAGAACTTACAAGCATGGTTATAACAGCAGCAAATTATAATGATGGCCCTATTGCATTCAGATACCCCAGAGGCGAAGGTACCGGCGCCGCACTATCTGAAACGGCAAAAGAAATTGCAATCGGTAAAGGCCGCATGATCCAAAAAGGTAAAAAGATTGCTATAATTTCATTAGGTACGCGCCTTGAAGAAGCAAAAAATGCAGCAGCAATCTTAAAAGATAAGTTAGGTTTGGATATTACAATTGCGGATGCAAGATTTGCCAAGCCAATTGACAAAGAACTTATATTACAACTTGCCAAAGACCACGATGCGCTAATCACAGTAGAAGAAGGATCAAGCGGTGGCTTTGGGGCATCTGTACTTGAACATCTATCAAGCCAAGGGGCCATGGATAAAGGTTTAAAAGTTAGAACAATGACATTGCCTGACACTTTCCAAGATCACGACACTCCATTTTCGCAATATGATGAAGCAGGACTGAATGCGAAACATATAGCTGCCCTTGCCTCTTCACTAATTTAGAATTAGAATTGTTTAAATGTCGATCAAAAAACCAACAATTGTAATATTTGATATGGACGGAACAGCCGTCAGACATATAAACCCACATTTATTACATATTTTAGAATTCCTAGACGGTATCTGTTACAAACTGTCAAAGCTGTTTTCATGGCTTTTTAAACGTGGTGCAAAAGGTCGTATGGTACCGGAATGGCACGATCCTGAATGGTTAAACCCAACAAAGAAGAAACCACGTCTACTTGTTCACCGTGCAATTCATAAAGTACGTAGAAAGCCTGTTGAACAAATAGTACAACCCTGCCCCGGCCTATACGATGTTTTAGACCTGCTAACAAAACACAACATACCAATTGGCTTGGTTAGTAATGGTCTTGGCAAGGGATATGGTCACGATATCCTGAACAAATTTGATCTTAACGATTATTTCAAAGCTACAGTGTTTCGTGAGGATATTCAAAACTCAAAGCCAAACCCAGAGCCGGTATTAATGGCATTAAAACGTATGGAAATTGAACCAAATAAAGATGAAACAATATGGTTTCTTGGTGATAGACACAAAGACGTTACAACAGCATTAGCAGCAGACAAACTGGTCGATGGAAAAATTGTCCCAATTGCTGTTGCTTTAAGTGCGTCAATGGGAGTTATAGAGAATAACCTTGGTTCGGATCATATAATAATGTCATTTCATGATATGTATGACCAACTACGCCCTATGTTCGAAGAAGAAGATCACTTAAACATAGATGAATCCAAAAGCACAAATAACGCCGCATAAGTTATAATTAATGGACGCGAACGGGTGCATAAACTGAATTATCCGTTGAATTATTCATGATCATAATATCAAACATTAACGGCTGTAAATTACGTAGTATATTAGCCTGAACTCCCATAATTTTCCCTGCCATTACTTGCCCTTCAAGAAATTGAATAAACTCTTCGACAGGGGTTAAAGGCTTTGGCAATATAACAACATCAACATCATTACGATCTGTCCCACCTGCCTGTACCGCAGCATAGTTCAACGCATCATTTAATCCACCCAATTGATCTGCAATTCCTATCTTTACAGCACTAACCCCTGTCCATACTCGCCCGCGAGCAATTTTATCAACTTGCTCAATACTCATATTACGACCTTTAGATACGCGCTTAAGAAATCCGTCATAAATGTTATCCAACATCATATTCATGCGTTCTGCTTCACTCTTGGAAAATGGTGTATTTGCAGAAAACATAGCAGCATTCTCGCCCTTACTTATACGCTCCCAATTAACGCCTAAATTATCCCATAGTTTTTGCGCAGATATCTTCCCTCCTAACACACCTATAGAACCCGTGATTGTCGTAGGTAAAACAAATATTTCATCAGCATATGCAGACACCCAATATCCACCGGATGCGGCAGTAGGCCCCATAGAAACAGTAACGGTTTTACCCTCTTCTTGAACTTTTTCCACCGCACGTAAAATAGTTTCTGATGCAACAGGAGAACCACCGGGGCTATCAACACGTAGAACAACCGCATCTATTTCATCATCATATGCCGCAGTTAATAATGCCGCAGAAATTTTATCTGCTGCGGCAACATCTCCACCCATTACACCAACATGCATAGATGCACCATTACTATCCGTATCAACAATTGCACCAACGGCATAAACCAAGGCAACACGTGGCGCGGAACTAACACCGTCATCCTTCTTAGCCATAGATTTGGAAAACGCATTAACCGGTTTGTTTATGTCATTCATATATGCGTCAAACTTTATGTAAGACAGGCTATCGCTATCTTTTTCACCTGTAACATCGACGTTAATTTTATCAACTAGCTGATCAGAGTATCCAACGACATCAACAAGACCTGCATCCAATGCTTCATCAGCCAACAAAACACCACGATCAACTAATGCGCCGAATGCTTCTGCACTTATATCTCTATCTTTAGATATATCTTTACTCAACACATCATAGAGGCCTTCTATCAATTCTGTCATAGAATAGCGATTAGCATCAGATATTTCCGAATTAGTCAGACTCTCATACGCGCTTTTATACTCTTTGCGTTGAAAAAATTGTGGTTCGACCCCTATTTTATCCAAGACATCACGCAAAAAAGGCATTTCAGCATTCAAACCGGCAATCATAAGGTTGCCCATTGGCTGTATCCATACCTCGCCGAAGCCAGAAGCAAGATAATACCCACCCAGGCCATTACTATATGACGGTGCATATATGTATGCTGGCTTACCGCTTTGCCTGAAACTTCTTACGGCTGCTCTTATTTCTTCAATATGCGCGACAGCATAACTACCGGGTTTTAACTTCGCATATATCCCTTCAACACGAGGATCAGTTTTAGCATGCTCAATTGCATCAGTGAACGTTTTCATTGTTTTTACGTTATTGCTAAATGGGTCAATAAAGCTTGCCTGTACCGGTACATCTGAAATTTCACCATCTAGCTCCATAACCAAAATCATTTGATCAGGCAATTTCACATTTACCTCATCAACAACTGAAGAAAGAGACCATGACGTAACAACAATCATGAACAAAACACTAGCACCTATAAACATGCATGTTTTTTTTAACGCCCTCCATAATACAGGAAGTATTTTCCACTTGGACTTAGGTCTGGCAACCGTCTTAGGAACTGGGGAGCTATATAAACTTCTACGCTTTGACCATGGATTTTTATTCATCATTATTTTCTTTCAAAAACTATAATCTACAAACACTGTGCTTTATGGCGTAACCAATGGTCAGCCAACACACATGCCATCATTGCCTCAACGACAGGAACACCACGAATACCAACACATGGATCATGTCGACCTTTCGTCATTATGTCGGTTTCATTCCCATCCTTATCAATCGTCTTACGTGGCGTTAAAATTGAGCTTGTCGGCTTAAAACCAACACGTGCCACAATATCCTGACCGGAAGATATCCCACCTAGAATACCTCCTGCATGATTAGATGTGAAATCAGGCTTACCATCATCACCAATTCTAATTTCATCTGCGTTATCCTCTCCACTAAAGGAAACAGCATCAAACCCTGACCCAATTTCAACAGCTTTAACTGCATTAATACTCATCATTGCTTTTGCTATATCAGAATCAAGCTTGTCATAAACCGGTGCACCCATACCTGCCGGAATGCCACTAACGTGAATTTCAACAAGCGCACCTGCGCTAGAGCCGTTCTTGCGAACACCATCAAGATAAGTTGCCCAATCTTCTGCCGCCTTCGCATCAGGCGAAAAAAATGGGTTTTTTGAAACTTGATCCCAATCCCAATTATCACGATTAAGTTTTTCACTACCCACTTGAACGACACAAGCACGTATTTTCACGTCATCACCTATTTGGCTTTCAAGTATCTTACGCGCAACAGCACCAGCCGCAACACGCATAGCAGTCTCACGTGCAGATGATCTGCCGCCGCCGCGATAATCACGAATTCCATATTTTTCATTATACGTAAAATCTGCATGTCCCGGTCGGAACTTATCCTTAATATCACCATAATCCTTTGATTTCTGGTCAGTATTATTAATCAATAACCCAATAGGAGTACCTGTTGTCATCCCCTCAAACACACCTGATAGAATTTGAACCTCATCCGCCTCTTTACGTTGAGTAGTATGACGGCTCTGCCCTGGTTTCCTTTGATTAAGAAATTGCTGTATATATTCCTCATCCAATGGAATACGTGGTGGCACACCATCAACAACCGCACCAATAGCAGGCCCGTGGCTCTCACCAAAAGTAGTATATTGAAATAACGTTCCGAAACGATTACCTGACATTCTCTTGCTTTTTCCTAATAATTTACAGTACAAAGACAATAACCACATTTGCCCAATAGTACCAGAGGCGTTTAAGATAAAAACAATGACAAAAAAAGCAAAAATAAATATTGAGAATCTGCGAGATCATCTAAAGCAAGAATTCACACATGATCACCTTGATACCTTAAAAAAAGTTGCAAAAGGTAGCTATGACGGCGACCGGAAAGGATTGATCGATGCATTCAAAGCCGCAGGAGCAAATGTAAGACGTGCCAATGCAGGTCACTCTGACTTTAACATAACCTCCGCATATGGAGAGAAATGGCGTATCACCATGCCAATGAATATAGAGTTACATAACGGGGTAAATGCATTATCAGATGCGGCGAGAACAGCATTAAAAGAGTGCCAAGAAGTTATGAGCCCAAATGAATCGGAGCCTTCTGCGCACTAAGAGTTCCATGGTCTATAACCGCAACAGTTAAACGTGAAACCGCCGTACGCTTGCCTGTTTCTTCCTCATGCATATCTATTTGCCAAACCTGAGTTCGTCTTCCTACATGCAATGGGCTGCACACACCGACAACATAACCTTTTGTAACGGCGCGTATATGGTTTGCATTAATCTCCAGTCCAACAGCACGAAATTTATCAGGATCAATAGTCATCCAAGCGGCAACGCTTCCTAATGTTTCCGCCAAAACACAACTAGCCCCACCGTGCAATATACCAAATGGTTGGGTCGTTCTGTGATCCACCGGAATACGCCCGGTAAGAGAACTCTCCCCTATTTCTAAAAACTCAAAACCAATATGCTCCCCCATATTTGCACTACGCAATTTTTGAAGATAATCAATTTCATATTCTTTGAACCATGTCATATAATAAACCTTTAATTAAATAAGTGTGGCCTTATCCCGTCAATATCCGACGCCACACATTTTCTTCCAAGCTTCTCGAGATCATCGGACTTATTAGCCATATATATGCCATGATAAACCGATGAAAATGTTACAACATCATCCGATTTACCTAATTTCCTTAGACTATTCATAAAGGGTAGAAAACTTCGCTCACTCCAATCCAGACCGCACCATTAAGCAATCGCGGATATCTCCCCACGAAACTTCGCATTACTTCGATCTTCATCTGAAATCGATGATGCCGCATAACCACTGTTACTCGTAAAAAGGGTAAGCCCCCCAATTATAAGCCGAACAAAATTGTTCAGTGGCATTTTATGCCGCCTCACCCTTATCCTTAGGAACCATAGACTCAAGAAGTTCTGCCGTTTCTGCAACACTATCAACCGCCAGCATACCAACAGTGTGGTAACCACTATCAACATGAAGGGTCTCACCTGTAACACCACTGCCAAGATCAGATAATAAGAACAATCCGGAACGACCGACATCACCAATGGTAACATTGCGTTTAAGCGGCGCATTCAATTCATTCCATTTCAAAATAAAGCGGAAATCACCAATACCACTTGCAGCCAATGTTTTAATCGGACCCGCCGATATTGCATTAACACGAATATTGTCTTTACCAAGATCTGCTGCCAAATATTTAACAGAAGCCTCAAGCGCAGCTTTAGCAACACCCATAACATTATAATGCGGCATAACTTGCTCTGCCCCGTAATATGTAAGCGTAACAAGAGAACCACCATCTGCCATCAACGGTGCTGCGCGCTGCGCAACAGCAGTAAATGAATAAACAGATATATCCATAGTACGTATAAAGTTTTCACGCGAAGTATTAAGGTAAAGACCGTCCAATTCGTTTTTGTCAGAAAATGCAATTGCATGCACAACAAAATCAATCTTACCCCATTTTTCCTCTATTTCAGAGAATGCAGCGTCAATGCTTGCCTCATCTGTGACATCACAAGGTAATAGAATATCAGAACCTACGCGCTCTGCCAGAGGTTTTACACGTTTCAACAACGCATCACCTTGATAAGTAAATGCCAGTTCAGCACCATTTTCTGCTGCCGCTTCGGCCATACCCCAAGCAATTGAGCGTTCATTAGCAACACCCATAACAAGACCACGTTTTCCTTTTAATAAGTCACTTTTCATAATTCTACTTCTTTATTATTTATAACTGTAAGCAATTTAATATCGTACACATTTATCCCCTACAGTCCAGAATTAAGCACCCATATTAAAAAAAATAACATGTAAAAAATTACTCCCCTTATTGTATAAATATAATTCTGCTACAATAATGACCATCTGCGTTTCTATTTCTAAAAAACTACAGACAAAAGCAACATGAGCGTTAACTACAAAACAGCAAAACACATATGTAATGTTATACGCAGGCAGGTACAAAGCAGCTACCCTGACCTGTATATAAATTTTATTGTTCATACCGAAGGTGGGCGTCCGAAAGCATTCTCAGAAGAATTGGACAAAATAAGGGAACATCCTGCAGGGGATTTTGCAATTGACCACGTTAAAGATCCGCAATTTAGCGACATCCTCAGAAACAGCAGATCTTGTTTTTCATTAATATCATATGATAAACAACCGGGTTTTCTTGGTTTTTTCCAAAGTAACTCTTACCTTTCCATATGCTTTATAAACTATGAGCGCTTCAAAAATGAAGATAATATAAGAAACCATGCCTTTCACTTAGCATGGCATGCAATATCACTTTACAATGACTATATTAACTCTCAAAAAAATGACAATAATGATCAAGTCTACTCATATAAAAATGAAAACAATATTTTATTGCCAACAATAACTCAGACAGAGTGGAAGCATCGCAACTTACAGGCTGATATTTTCTCATCAAGTATACAAACATTATTAGGCAGGGAAAATTCACTAAACATACTATCAAAACAAAGAATATATGACACCTTGAACGCCACCCCCGGCTTTATCGCAGAAAACTTCCCGTTTCCTGTGTGCCTAGATACGCTTGACTTTGTTTTTCAAAACAAAATTGATGCATGCAAAAAAAGAAAAAAGACAGCATTAGCGGCCGCGGAAATAGCCGAAGAAATGGGCAAAGCCTACGACGAATCGTCAATTGCGCAATGGAAGCTATTCTCCACCCCCACACAAGAAATGGCTTGGCTTGGTCACGATCCCAAAAGCATATTAGGTGCGGCAATCTACACCAGTGAAAACACATATGCACAGTCAATTGCGGATATGATATCTGAAAAAATGGACCTTAAGCCGAAGATCATACCGACATCACAAGACTACAACCCATTCACCACCAAAGAGGCAAATGAAAGAAATCACAAGAAACAATGCTTAAGATTACTTGATAACGTAATCAATCAAATTGACAAAGATAACAACCAAGACATCATTAAAGAAATAGTTAAAAAGCAAAGTGCCTCGTTAGAAAAAGAATCCATGATGGGGTGGTGTTCCAGCGCCCTGATACAAACACAAGATTATATTGAGCAACACAAATCACAAGATGACATGGATGATCTATACAAAAATGCAAAAAACATATTCATCAAAGAGGTTGACGCAATATCTTGGGAAACACTCGCGAGTTTCTCTATTGCACTTTTAGAATACAGACGCAATCACACAAATAAAGGTATAAAAGAAATCATCAAAATAGCCGAGAGAAATGATGAGTTTTCATCTATTTACCATGCATTAAGCGCCATAGAAAAATACAAACAGAAAGTGTCCGAAGAGGAGAAAAAGCAAATCGAAGAACAGGAAAAATTGCCCTCTAATATCACGGACTTCATAAGTCCGAATGCAATAAAAAAATAACAAATCACTTAATATTGTTAATGTGAATACAAAAACTGCGCTTAAAGTCCAATGCTCTAAGCGCAGTTATATATTATACAATCAGATCAATACTATTACTGATTAACGATCTGCCAACTTCCATCAGGCTGCTGACACGCTGTGCCATATGCGGATTCTTCACGACCACCAACAAATATTGTTTGTTGGTACTCACGACAATATTTGCCGCTTTCACTAACGCCATCCTTGGTCGCGACAACCTCACCTGAATTACCGCTTTCCGGGTTATTCCAAGAAACAGTTTCACCAACAGGTGCACTTTGCGCTTCATAAGTTGCTTGTGACATATATTGCTTATCTGCGCTATCTAAAGACTTACCTATCTCACTTCCTACCAACGTACCAAGCAAAACCCCAGCACCAGTCGCCCATAGTTGACCACTACCGCCACCGACTTTTGAACCTAAAAGGCCACCAATAATTGCACCACTACCGGCACCGATTAATTGTTTATTCCCTGCGCCTTGATAGGATTCACACGCACTCAATCCAAGCGTGGAAGCAACCATCATTAAAAGTGCTAAATTTTTCATACGCGTCTACTTTCATTTCTGAGTTAACAAGTTATTTGAATTTGGCAGTATATCCATTTATAAAAAAAATGCATAGAGAATATAAAATTAAAAATACAAGGTATCAAAATGACTATAAATCCTCCAAAAGACCCAATTGAGTATTTTAAATCTTGGAGAGAAGATGCACAAAAAAATGAGATAAACGACCCTGACGCAATGTCTTTGGCAACATGCGATAAATCCGGTAATCCCTCAGTAAGAATGGTGTTATTAAAACAAGTTGATAGTTACGGGTTTAAATTTCATACAAACAAAGATAGCCACAAAGGCAATGACTTAAGCGAAAACCCAAGGGCTGCAATATGCTTTCACTGGAAGTCACTTCGAAAGCAAATAAGGGCAGAAGGATCAGTAGAAATAGTAACACAAAAAGAAGCAGATGATTACTTCGCCAACCGTCCCTATGAACGACAGATTGGTGCTTGGGCATCACAACAATCCAGACCACTGGAAAGCCGTGCATATCTGGAAAACAGAATTGAAGAACTTCGAATTGAATATCCGGATAAGTCAAACGTACCGCGCCCTGATTACTGGATAGGATACCGTTTGATTCCAAATAAAATAGAATTCTGGTGGGATAATCCGGACAGATTACATGACCGCATCCAATACACAAAAAACAAACAAGGAAATTGGAACTATCAACGCCTCTACCCTTGATTATTCATATTTTTACATTCATAAATAATCGCATAATTATTATTAGTTTTGGAGTTATATTATAATGAGCGCACAAGAAAAACATATAGAAGAAGAAAACCATAACCAACAGGATTTCAGCGCAGATGTATCCAGACTTTTAGACATCGTGGCACATGCTCTATACACAAACCAAGATGTGTTTATGCGCGAGCTAATCTCAAACGCAGCAGATGCATGCGATAGACTTCGTTATGATTCTATTACAGAACCTGATCTAATTCAAGATAACCCAAACTTCCGCATCTGTGTTTACAAGGACACAACCACACGCACCGTTACAATTGTTGATAACGGTATCGGCATGGATAAAAATGAGCTAAGTGAAAACTTGGGAACAATTGCAAAATCTGGTACAGCCGCCTTAACAGAGCAAATGAAAAATGCAGGTGAAGATAAAGATAAACTAAAACTTATCGGGCAATTCGGCGTTGGTTTTTATGCCGGCTATATGGTTGCGCACAAAATACAGGTAGTAAGCAGAAAGGCCGGAAGCGATAATATATTAACATGGGAATCAGATGGAAAAACAGGCTACCTAATACGCGAAGCAAACGAAATAGAATCAGCACGCCTTGATGGTCAAAGAGGTACAGCAATAACTCTTGATATAAAAGATGAAGCCTGTGAATTCCTTTTGGATCAAAAAATTGAATACACTGTAAAAGAATATTCAGATCACATTAGTGTCCCTATTTTCTTAGGCGCCCCCTCAGAGGTGGCAAAAGACAAAGATGCCGTCGCAATAAACAGTGCATCTGCACTTTGGATGCGCTCAAAGGATGATATTACAGATAAAGAATATAATGATTTTTACAATCATATTTCAAACACATCTGATCAACCACTTATGACATCCCATTGGAGTGTAGAAGGAGCAATAGAGTTCTCATCCCTACTTTATATTCCAATGCAAAAGCCTTGGGATTTATTCGATCCTGGTCGCAAGAACTCTGTTAAATTATACATTCGTCGTGTGTTCATAACCGATGAAATGGACAGCCTAATGTATCCGTGGTTACGTTTCATGCGTGGCGTAATAGATAGCGAAGATCTACCGCTAAATATTAGTCGCGAAACACTGCAATACAATCTTACAATTGAAAAAATAAAGAATGCTGTTGCTCGTCGTATATTGGGCGATTTGGATAAATTATCCAGAAACGATCCGCCGGCATTTGCCATGTTTTGGGGGCAATTCGGCCCTGCCCTAAAAGAAGGTTTATACGATGCACAATCCCATCGTGAGGCACTGTTAAAAGTATGCAGATTTTATTCCACACACGATGATGGTGAAACTTTTGTAACACTAGAAGATTACGTATCGCGCATGAAAGAAGGCCAAGAAGAAATCTACTATATAAGCGGAGAATCACTAAAAAGTATCAAAAACAGCCCGCAAGCAGAAGGATTTAAAGCCAAAGGAATTGAGGTTCTATACTTCACAGATACAATTGACGACTTTTGGTTACAAGTTGTTTTGGACTATCAGGGCAAAAAATTCAAATCCATAACCAAAGGTGATATTAACCTTGAAAAAATTGGTGAAGCAGAAAACAATGATAGCGAAGAAGATCAATCAACTGAAAATACAGAAGAGCAAAAGGCAGAGACTAGCGCCCTAATAACTCAACTACAAAACATACTGCAACAACATGTACATAATGTAAGGCCATCAAAACGATTAACGAATTCCGTTGTTTGTTTAGTCGCCCCTGATGAAGGTGTTGATATGCATATGGAGCAAGTGTTAAAAATAAATCAAAAATACAATGCGGATACAAAACCTGTTCTGGAAATCAACACCAAACATGATCTGGTTAAGTCGTTGGCAAAGTCACTTGAAAAAGGTGAAGATGTATCAGATGCGGCGTATCTTTTACTAGATCAAGCAAAGATCATTCAAGGTCAACCAGTTGATGATATCGCTGCATTCACACGCAGAATGTCAGATTTCATGAACAAATCTCTATTATAAGAAGATTATATAAACGGCATAAAACTAAGATAAATAAATATTATCTTAGTTACAGCTCCCGTTACCGGTCAAAGTGGAAGGTGGATCAAAATAACACCCAGGAGCCGGACAAACAGCATCAATATATTGCGTACCACCAGGTAGCTTAACTATATAACCCGTTTTTATTGGCGTTAACGTGCTGCAACTTGAACTATCACGCAGATCTAAATAGTGAAGATATTCATCTACACCACCATTTGATGTTGCCGGTGTTGAATTAGGCGGAGGGTTAGCACCAGTATGAGCACTACTCCATGTCGGGTTATTATTTGCCAACGCCGTAACAATAGTTGCCAAACTGGTTAATGTCGTACCGGAAGGAATACCGTGAGCAACAACATCACAAGCAAATTCACTGGTACTTGGCCAATCAGGCTCACCATCTGTTGTAGGTATGGCACACTCTTGACTTCTGGTTCTGTAATCATCATTAGAAGCAGCCATAGTTTGGTAGGTTTCAAGAGTATAAAATCCATCATGCTCTCCCCCTGGATGAGAAGTAGCCGCCGGGAATGGTGGTTCCTCAATGGGTGTAGATGTATCAGATAAGGTCACACTTCTATGTGATTCGGTTGCAAAATCATAACATTTGGTTCTGTTCCACAAATCATTCATCTTACTACAACCGTTGTAATTACCACTATCGCGGACATTACCATCATAGTTACCTGCAACTATCTGCGACCATGGAACACCAGTCGGATGAGAAAGTGGTGGTGAGGGTTGAGATGGTGGCGTAACCCCTATCGCACGACCGCCAAGCATACGGTCTGGAAAATTTTCCTCAAGATAATATTGCTTTCCTTCACTAACACATGCCGCCATCAATGGGTTACTAATAACGTCTTGAGCATCCCCAACGGAAGTTACACCACTAACAAGTTGATCCAAGACAAGAACCTCTAACACAGCAGTCATAATCAAACCACTTGACCCAGTACCACCATGAAATAAAGCAGTAGGAGTTCCGGCAGGAGCAGGCAACAAAGGTTCAGCGTTCAGCGCTGATTGATCGACACTTAGAATACCGTCAATTATAATGCCACTAAAACCACCCTCAGACCATCTCGGATTACTGGGAAAATTACTATCTGCGTGCGATCCCAACTCATCTAAGAACGAATCAAAGCACGTCATCTCCAAAACACTATCAGGTCGCGGTATCAAATTTTGGTTTTGAGTTAACTCCCTTTGAGCCTCCATCCATGCCCTATCTTTAAGGACATCCCAAAACTCAGGATCACATGTATTGCGTTCATCACCGCCAACACCGAAAGTTTCCTCAAACGTTAAGGGTACGTCGGCCGCGCGAACATCTTGCTGAACCAAAATAACAGCACATACAGAAACACACAAAATACGTAGAAAAACAGACAAATTAATTTTCCAAACCAAAATATAAACTTTACACACCACCTTAACATATTGGAAAAGCATCTGCATAGTTTTGAATTTTTATTTATAACACTCCACGATAATCTTGCTCAGTCATGTCTTGAACATCATTATCAGAAAACTCAAAATACCTACCCATTTCTTCGATCATTACTTGCCTAATAATGGATTGTAAATCTTCTTCTGTTTCACACCAAACATCCAACAACGCGCGTCTGTACAAAACCAATACATCATCATCATTAGCAACTTTACGCACAATACCCGGGGATATCTCTTTGCCATTTTTATACAAAGCCAACAGCTCAAAAGGGTCTTCGATATTAAGATCAACTAACATCGCCTCATCAACGATATCCTCTAGCACGACAACCAAACCTTCACAATGACCCAAAAGTTCCTCAGGCATACTCGGTAAAACCCCGTTAGCCATAGTCTCCAAATCTTCCAGACTAGGAGGAACAGTATGATTCATGATAATACTTTTGCACTCCATAAAAGCCCCCATACAAAGCATGTAAATAAATTTATTATCGAATTATGGTATAATGAGTCGCATAATCTAACAATAGACGAAGCAAAACCGTCCTCATAAATAATAATTTTGAAATAAATACGGTAATGAGATAATATATAAGAAGATAGAAGGATTCGTAACTATGGAATTACCAGCAGCAATTGCAGCAAACGCAGCTTTAGACCGTCAAAATGTATCATTATCAATGATAAAACATAATGCCGAGCAAAGTCAGGCGGTAGCTCAAATTCTTGAAGACAGCGCGCGCTCCGCACCAATAAACCAGTCACGCGGATCAAATCTTAATTTATCCGCATAACTAACAACAATCTAATTTATATAATTATGCTACAGCACGTAGAGCGTGATTGTTTTCCCACATATCTTGCAATGTGTTAACCATGAACACCACATCCTCTTCCGAGTGAGCCGCAGTAGCCGTCAAGCGTAAACGCTCTGTCCCTTTTGGAACAGTCGGGTAGTTAATTGGTTGCACATATATATCATACTCATTAATCAAAAGATCACTAACCTCTTTACAACAGGTTGGCTCACCAACAATAAGTGGTACAATATGGCTTTCACCACGTAGAAACGGCAAGGAAGCTTTCTCAAGCATGTCCTTAAACAAGGCAACGTTCTTGCGTTGTTTAATACGTTCCACATCAGAAACCTTCAAATGCTCAACCGCCGCATGCGCCGCCGCCAAAACAGATGGAGGAAGACTAGTTGTAAATATAAATACCGATGAATAACTGCGTATGGCATCAATAATAGAAGCACTTCCTGTAATAAAGCCACCCATTGATCCGTAAGCTTTACCAAAAGTTCCCTCAATTATATCAACACGATCCATCAGTCCGCGCTCTTCTGCAACACCGCCACCACGAGGACCATAAAGACCCACGCCATGTACCTCATCCAAATAAGTCAAAGCGTTGTATTTATCAGCAAGATCCAATATTTCCTTAATAGGTGCAATATCACCATCCATAGAATATACGGATTCAAAGGCAATAATTTTAGGGCGGTCAATATCAACAGATTTAAGTAACTCTTCTAAATGCTCAATATCGTTGTGACGGAATATATGCTTTTCACATTTACTCTCCTTGATGCCATGTATCATAGAAGCGTGATTCATCTCATCAGAAAACATAACACAATCAGGAAGCAGTTTTCCTAAAGTACCAAGAGCCCCCTCATTTGCTACATAGCCAGAAGAGAAAACAAGACCTGCTTCTTTTTGATGAAGGTCAGCAACAGATTTTTCTAGTTGCACATGATAGAATGTTGTTCCGGATATATTACGAGTACCACCGGCACCAACACCTGATGCATCAATAGCTGCTTTAGAAGCGGCAATTACCTTAGGGTGTTGTCCCATACCTAGATAGTCATTACTGCACCATATTGCGACCTCTTTATGATTACCATTTTCATCATGGTAATTTGCATAAGGGAAACGACCTGCGATACGTTCCATCGTCGTAAAAACACGGTATCGTCCTTCGGACTTAACGCTATCCACACAGTTTTTAAAATGGTTGTTATAGTCAATCGACATATTAACCTGCCTTTGTTTTCTTTGTATTATTTTATTACGCAACAGATATCAAGTGTTTCCTTATTATATTTTATCTATAATGTAATAAAACTAAACATAATTCACATATAAAGATATTACTATACACATAGAAAAATAATATGATCCTTGATTTTGGTTATCTTTGCATGGCTTTTAAATTAAATTTACCAAGTAAGTTTAACTTTCCTTGTCATATAAACACAAACGACAGCAACATATGTGTTGGCGGAGCTGCTACGAACCAAGCAATTGCAGCGGCAAGAAGCGGAGCTAAGACTGCGCTTGTAGGAACTGTTGGCAACGACGTCTTCGGAAAAACCATTTTAGACACATTACGAAGAGAAGGCATAAACTCATCAGGAATTGCAAAAAGTGATACTCAAACGGGAATTATTCATGAAATAGTTAATGTGGAAAATGAAAAGGCCATAATTTCTTCATCCGGAGCGAACATAGAAAGCGTGGCAAACCAAATACCTGATAACATGTTGAACGAACGCGCACTTGTGCTTTTACAAACAGATGTCTCCAAAGAAATAAATCTGGAGATACTAAAACGCACAAAATCAAGAAATGCAAAATCGTTAATATGCATAAGTGATGCTAAAAATATTGATGAGGAAATGTTAGAGTATTTAGACATTATCATAATAGATGAAAGCAATATCCCACTTTTATGTAGATCATTACCAATTCAAGGTGATGATCTCACTCAATTAATCAACAAAGATGTTTATTGCGTTGTAGCAAGGAATAACGGCTGCGACGGCGCATATGTAATAAATAGAAACGGCGATAAATATGAGATATCAGAATCCACCCCACCCCATAAAACAAACAATACTGATACATTTGATTCATTTTGCGGAACATTTACCGCATGCATACAAGCCGGGCTAAATATAAATAAATCTACTCAATACGCAGTGTCTGCTTCACAACTGACCGCAAGAAAAAATGATTTTCCTTACCTTGATGAAATACAAGGAAATATTGGTTAAAACCCTAAAATATTTGCTGCTTGCTCTGCCCTATCTAGGGATTTATCCAATGCAGACATTGTCTTCGACAGATCATCACTCTCATCATGTGCCCAAACTTTAAGAACCTTAATATAAACACCTGTTAACCCAACTACTTTAAGAGCCCCCTTAATACCTGCTGTTTCAACGCCTGAAACCTCTAACATCCATCCCATAGATTTACACAAATGCGGCATAGAAATTACAGCCTGCTTAGGGTCATATTTAAAAGTCTCTAGTATGGAAACTAAGCCTTCGCGATACTGGTTTAGCGCCTCATAACGATCCATCATAATATCAAACAATAAATCACGAGAATTTAATTCATCACCATCAGAAGTATCAACGTTACCGATGATTTCCTTATCAATTTTACGACCTAAAACAACCAATATGTCGTTTTTATCATCAATAGAATCATACAGTTCAGATGCGGAAATGCCTGCATGCTCGGCTATATCACGTAGGGTGGTATACTCCCACCCCTGTTCAACTGCCAGAGTTAGTGCGGAATCTAAAATCTTTTGTTTAATATCTACTGTTTTTTCAGACATAGCCTTGGCCTTTTTCTTTTCAGTGTTATAGAACTATATTTTAGATAAACAAACAAGATACTGGATAAAGTAATATGTCTGATACAAAATATGGCGTCGTCGCAGTTGGAAATGCACTGGTTGATGTCCTTTCACAAGTCTCTGAAGATTTCATAGCAGAACAAAGTAAAGCGCACGGCATGGAAAAAGGTGCGATGACCTTGGTCGAAGAAGAGCGCGCAGTTAGCCTTTATGAACAAATGCCACAAGGATTAGAATCATCTGGTGGGTCTGCCGCCAATACTATGGCTGGCTTTGCTTCTTTTGGTGGTAAAGGTGCCTTCATCGGTAAAGTAGCCGATGATGAACTAGGTAAAGTATACAAAAACGACATAAAGTCTCTAGGTGTTAATTTTGATACAAACCCACTGGTACTTGGTGCATCAACAGGTCGTTGCATGATTTTAGTAACACCTGATGCGGACAGAACAATGAACACCTTCCTTGGTGCAAGTGTAGAGCTTAGCCCAATTGATGTAGATAAAGACTTAATCGCATCTGCGAAGGTTACATATCTGGAAGGTTACCTTTTCGATCGCGACCTTGCAAAAGCAGCATTCATAGCAGCAGCAGAAGCAGCCCATGAATCAGGTCACAGAATCGCACTAACACTTTCAGACCCATTTTGTGTTGACCGTCATCGTGATGACTTCTTAGACCTTGTGGAAAAACATGTTGATATCCTGTTTGCAAATGAAGATGAAATAAAATCACTATTCCAAAAAGATGATTTTGACGAAGCTATCAATGCAATAAGCAAACATGTTGAAATCGCTGCGATCACCCGCGGTGAAAAAGGCGCAGTTATAATCCATGAAGACAAACAGATTAAAATTGACGCTGCACCTGTTCAGGACGTAATTGATACAACCGGTGCCGGAGATCAATTCGCTGCCGGTTTCCTTTATGGCTTTACGGAAGGTAAGTCATTAGAAGAAAGCGGAAAACTTGGCACAATCGCAGCATCAGAAGTAATCTCACACATGGGTGCTCGCCCTGCTGTTAAACTGTCTGATTTAGCCGCTTAAATATACAAGGTTAAGGAGAGGTATTAATCCTCTCCTTCCCATCCCAGCACACGAAGTTTACCATCAAATATATCTAACATCTTTTCATCGTCACAAACGATGCGGATATCCTCAAAACTTTCTTCCAAACGATCCGTAATACCCTGACAAACCAAACGCGCCGATTTAGCCTTTGGAAAACCTTTCTTTCCCGATGCCAGAGGAGGAAAAGCAACGCTAGTCAATAACATACAACGGGCAAGCTCCATCACGCGCCTAATAACATTTGATAAATCTGACGGATTCATATCAAAATCAGTACGATATTTTGGCATAACACCGACCAGAATATTTTTTGCAGGCAGACCAAACGCGGGCAGTGCATAAACTTCCCCTACTTTCGGCTTGTATATGTTATCCAAAATAAACTCATCAACACTAGTGCCGGAGGCATTTTGCACAGATTCATTAATGCTGCCCCTATACTCAAGAGTTTGAGGAATTAAAATTACAATTGCATCGACATCTTGACCTGTAATATCCCCCTGAAAAATGCGGATACGATCAAGAAACGGATTGGCGGTTTGGCCAGAGTTTGATATCACTAGTTTCATGAGAGAATATTACACGCTGTTTATTACCATATCCTTTATTTTTGTTAGCTTTTGCGCACATGCAGATAATCAAAGCTTTGGTTTATCTATGCATGGTGAAACAAAATACAATGACAAGTCACAAAACCTGTCTTACGCTGATCCCACAGCCCCCAAAGGTGGATCATTAAAAATTGCACATATAGGGACTTTCGACAGTTTAAACCCCTATTCAATAAAGGGACAAGCCGCCACTGGAATGAATTTGGTTTATGACCGCTTAATGCGTCGCGTTTGGGATGAACCTTTCACAATGTACCCACTAATAGCACAAAGCATAGAAGTGCCGGATGACAGATCATCTATAACATTCCACTTAAACCCTGCGGCAAAGTTTCACGACGGATCGCAAATAACAACTCAGGACGTTTTATTCTCATTCCAAACATTAAAAGAGTTTGGAAGACCAAATATGCGAAATATATATAATCTAGTTACAAAGGCAGAAGCGACATCAGACCTTACAATAAAATTTACACTTGGCGATGTCTTTGACCGTGAAACTGTGATGATTCTTGCGATGATGCCAGTTCTATCAAAGGATTGGTGGTCTGATCGTAATTTTGATTCAACAACTTCCGAAACTCCATTACTTAATGGACCTTACCGCATTAAGAAGTCCGAAATAGGAAAGAAAATAGCCTATGAACGCGTACAAGACTATTGGGCAAAAGACCTGTTTGTTAATGTTGGGCATTACAATTTCGATGAGATTACCTACGAATATTATCGCGACGACACTATTGCACTAGAATCTTTCAAAAAAGGTGATCTTAATTTACGACGTGAATGGGATGTAACTAAATGGCAAAAAGCTTATTCAGATATGGGCAATGGCCAAATTAAATCGAACATACCTCATAAACGACCAGAGCGCGCACATGGTTTTATCTTTAACTTAAGAAAAGAACCGTTCAATAACATCAAAATTCGTAAGGCTTTATCATTGGCATTTAATCATGAATGGGTAGGAAACAATCTATTCCATCACGAATTCAAACGTATAGAGAGCTTTTACCCTAACTCTGAACTGGATGGATCACAAAACACGCCAGAGGTTATAATAAATGAAATGAAAAAATGGCCTGATGATATAAAAAATCATGCATTCGCTATAGACACAGATGAAAAACCCATGGGTTTAAGATCAAGACTGGTTAAGGCAGACAAAATATTAAAGCAATCAGGCTGGGTAATTGAAAACGGCATACGTATTCACAAAGAAACAAAAGAACCACTAAAGTTTGAGATTCTATTATCCACCCCTCAAGAAGAGAAAATAGCCCTCACCTATAAACGTAGCTTAGAACGGCTAGGAATATCTCTGGATATACGAATGATGGATAGCGCAACATTCCAAAAACGTAAAAATAATTATGATTACGACATGATATCTTTCTATTGGCAAAACAGCCTTTCTCCAGGAACAGAGCAAACACTATATTGGTCATGTAAGGCGGCAAATGAACCCGCGAGATTTAACTTTTCAGGCATATGTAACCCTGCTCTAGATCATTTTTCATCCGCAATACCGAATGCCAAAACTTATAAAGATTTGATAAATTTTGCCCATATAATTGATAGAATATTAATGTCCGAATATATATCTATCCCATTGTTTTACAAAGGGGTTGATTACATCGCACATGATATAAATATATCAAGACCACAAGAAACACCAATATATGGTGCGGTTACAGAAACATGGTGGATGAACACGGCACAATAACAACACAATACGTCCCGTAAAATTAAATTATATAATTATATTGAGCTAAATCATTAAATTTGCTATCCTTTCATCTGATTTATAGTAAACAAAGTAAAGATTTTCTTATGATGATGACGCGTTCTTTTCTACTTCTAGGTTTAGCCCTTACATTCTCCACTCCTGTTGCGGCTGGTATAAACGATAAAATTGCTGAAGGTGGCCAATATTGGCAAAGAGTTCACAGCTCTTCCGCTTTATATCTGCGCGGACCAAAAGCACAACAAATGTTGAACAGAAATATCGCACGTTGCGTCACTGAATTACGCGAGTTAGAGCGCCTGGGTTCTGTTAAAGACGCAATTCCACTATATGCTCACGATAACTTTGATGATGGTCTGGTACTTAGCAAAGAAGAAGCAGAACTAGCAGGTTGGGACACACCTGAGCGTGATAAAGAATTATTCGCAGAACATTCCGATTACATTGATTTTGAAGGATGTATGCTTGCAAAAGGATGGCAACGTATTGAATATGTTCCATTCAAAGTATCTGGAGAAGCACGTGAAAACTACAAAATCACACATACAAAAAGCAGAGAAGAAGCCAGAAAAAAAGGTTATAAAGCAGTCAAAAAATCAGACTACGAAAACTTGAATGACTAAATAACTTTAATAATTTCAAGATTAATTAGAAGCTGGACACAATATGTGGCCAGCTTTTTTCTATGGCAGATATAACCATATCAACCGACAAGTCATTCATTAAGCACCCACAAGTTTCAGACGAATAACCATCATAATCAATTAACTCATCAAATGATTTAGGCGTAGATGCATAAGATGTATGCTCTCCCCAAGGAGAGTATATATGCGGATAACTAGGACCAAACAAACCAAATGTAGGCACACCAGCCGCTGCCGCACAATGCATAAGCCCTGAATCATTTCCAATATAAAAATCACAACGTGAAATAGTCGCAGCCGCACTTCCTGGATCGGTCTTTGCAATTATGTCTAATTGTCTATCCTTGCTAACAGATGAAAGAACATTACGTGCAGCTTCCTCTTCACCGGGAGCAGCAAAAACAGCGACACGCGCATTAGGCATTAATCCATTATTATTAGTCAACCACTCTACAACCTTAATGAACCTATTTTCAGGCCAAGTCTTACCCGCCCAGTTTGCCGTTGGCCCCACCCCCAAAACCTTTCCACCATCATCAGAAGGTATCAAATCCTTTGCCATCTTAATCTGGTCATCACTAAACCATAGTTTTGGCGACGGCGGTGTCCCAGATAATTTCATAATTGATGCATTTTGTTCGACTTTGTGAATCTCCTTATCAACATAAGAACCATACACGTAACGCTCACACGCCCTAATCAAGCGTGATACTGCAGAGTTTCTAAGATCAACAACAATATCAAAGTTAGTTCCAACTATATCTGACCACAGACCTATCCAGTGTTTGTTATATTTTTGTTTTTTGAGTGGTATAATTCTCTCAAGATTTGGAAATCCCTCAAACAAGGACACAGCAAGAGGACCACAAGATATAGTAAATTTTGCGTTCGGATACTCTGAATGCATATAATTTAATAAGCCAGATGATAAAACCGCATCGCCAATACGGCTAGATGTGATAAACAGAATATGTTGAACTTTTGAATTTTGGATCATAAAAATATCATGACACAAACCCCCTACTACACAAAACTAAAACAACGTGGAACAATCATAATATCTGGGAAAGATGCTTATGATTTTCTTCAAAACCTTATTAGTAATGACATCACATTACTGGACACTCAGGATTGCGTGTATTCATGCCTTTTAACCCCTCAAGGAAAGTTCCTTTATGACTTTTTTATTACCAAAGACGTTAATGGTTCTATCATTATGGACTGTGAAGGTAACGAAAGATTAGATGGTCTGGTGAAAATACTGAACATGTACAAACTACGCGCCGATGTTTCAATAATCGCAACTGATAATATTGATGTCTTTGCGATCATTGGTAATAAACAAGGGGTTAAAGATCCTCGCCACAATGACCTTGGAAATCGTAGCTTTGAAAAACCTGTATCTTTACCTGAAAAGCCTTTCGATGAATGGGACCAACATCGTATATCACTAACCATTCCAGACGGCAGTCGTGATATGATCCCTAGCAAATCGACGTTACTGGAATATAATATTGACCAACTCAATGGTCTATCATACGAAAAAGGATGTTATATTGGACAAGAGCTAACCGCGCGCATGCATTACCGTGGGTTAACAAAAAAGATTTTATGCACTGTCACCCCTTCAGAAATAGAAATGGAATCACTGCCTCAATCCGGAGAGTCCATAACATTAAATGGTAAAAATATAGGTCTTATGAGATCATCTTGTAATGATATAGGGCTTGCTGTTTTGAAAAAGGGTTACATTAAAAAATAAATCTTAATCTACTTGCATGACTTTTTATTTCTATAGAAAAACAAATGAGGGTCCACATTAATATCTCCAGCATTCGCTTTCTTAAGATAATCTGAATGTTCTTGCTCCTTTTTGCCCATCTCATAACGGCTCTTACAAAAGCTACTCAAATAAGCCAATGACTTATAAACAGGGCTGCTCATACGTCCTGCATGCAACATATCATGCATTTTTTTATGGGCTTGTTTTTGTAGTTGAGCATGCTGTTTCATATAGTCCTTTGGTAGCTTAGATGTATCAACAAGCTTTGGATTCTTCTTCTGCATAGGAAAACTATCAGCTTCTATATAAACCTTTTCGGCTACACTACATATATCAACCATCTGTCTTTTATTGAGAGTGGGATCAGCCAAAAGAGCATCCTTAACCTTAATATAGCGTGCCTTTTCTTCATCAAATCTCGCCTGTTTTTTAGAAATCACATCAGATACATGGTTATTGTACGGCTCACCTATCATGCAATTGCAATACTCATCACTCCCTCTTTTACGGTCTTTACAAAAACTATAAACATCACCCTTGGAATCTGCATATACATCAGATAACGAAGCAACTGAAATAATTGCAACAAATGTTAAAATAAAAATGGCGCGCATAAAAACCTTCCTCAAACAGAAAAATATAAAAACAATCAACACATTAACAAAAGAACTTAAAGCATCAAATTAAGCTACATACATAGCAATGCCTTGTTAAGCGCTCTTCTTATCCTTGATATCAACTGTGTTCGCATTTCCTTCACGAATAGCAGCCTGAGAAGCAGCCAAGCGCGCAATTGGAACACGGTATGGCGAACATGAAACATAATCAAGACCGACCTTTTCACAAAACGCAATAGACGCAGGATCACCGCCATGCTCACCACAGATACCCAGTTTTATACCAGATTTAGTAGAACGGCCCTTTTCACAAGCTATTTTAACCAGCTCACCAACACCTTCAACATCTATGGATACAAATGGGTCACGCTCATAAACGCCTTTTTCCGTATAATACGGCAAGAAGCTTGAAGCGTCGTCACGACTCATACCCAGAGCAGTCTGCGTCAGATCATTAGTACCAAAACTAAAGAAGTCTGCATTTTCAGCAATCTGATCCGCAGTTAAAGCAGCACGAGGAAGCTCGATCATAGTTCCAACCATATACTCAACAGAAGAACCTTTTTCCTCAAAAACAGCAGAAGCAGCATTCTCAACTGTATTGCGCATTAATTCCAATTCTTTACGCGCACCAACAAGAGGGATCATAACCTCAGGAATTACACTATTCCCTGTTTTAACAGCAACATTTACCGCAGCTTCAAAAATTGCTCTGGCCTGCATTTCATATATTTCAGGATATGTAACACCTAGGCGACAACCACGATGGCCAAGCATAGGGTTAGTTTCATCTAATTCAGACAAGCGTATGCGTACGCGCCCCTCATCCAAACCTGTATTATTAGAAAATGTTGCTATATCCTGATCGCTGTGCGGTAAGAATTCATGCAATGGTGGATCAAGCAGGCGAACAGTAATTGGCAAGCCGTTCATAATTTCAAACAAGCTTTCAAAGTCGCTACGCTGTGCCGGCAATAATTTATCAAGTGCCGCGCGACGCTCTTCCTCATCAGTGGCGAAAATCATTTCACGCACATTTTGAATACGCTCAGGATCAAAGAACATGTGTTCAGTACGACAAAGGCCGATCCCCTCTGCACCAAATGAAACCGCAGTTTCTGCATCTGCCGGAGTTTCTGCATTAGTACGAACAGCCATACGACGACGTTCGTCCGCCCAACGCATCAAAGTTTCAAAGTCACCGGACAATTCAGGCTTAACAGTATCAACGCCACCGATCATAATTTCACCAGTAGCACCATCAATTGTTACGACATCACCATCTTTAATCTCAACATCACCTTTGCGTATGATTTTATCGTTTTGATCAATATAAAGATCACCAGCACCCGCCACGCATGGTTTACCCATTCCGCGTGCAACAACAGCCGCATGAGATGTCATACCGCCACGAGAAGTTAGGATACCAGTCGATGCGTGCATACCATGTATATCTTCAGGTGAAGTTTCTTGACGACACAGGATAACTTGCTCACCTGCATGAGATCTTATTTCCGCTTCGTTTGCAGTAAATACTACAACACCTGACGCAGCACCGGGTGATGCAGGTAAACCTTTTGATATAACATCACGTTTTGCATTAGGGTCTAGCGTCGGATGCAAAAGTTGATCTAGTGATTGTGGTTCAACACGAAGAAGTGCTTCTTCTTGTGTAATCAATCCCTCTTCCACCATGTCTACTGCAATTTTCAATGATGCCGCCGCAGTACGCTTACCATTACGAGTTTGCAACATGTAAAGATTGCCTTTTTGAACTGTAAATTCAATGTCTTGAATATCACGGAAGTGCTTTTCCAGCTTTAAACGCAGATCATCTAATTGCTTAAATACATCCGGCATGTTTTCTTCCATAGATAAAAGTTTGCTGCCCTCTTTTTCTCGACCAAGCTTTGTTAAAGATTGAGGCGTTCTGATACCGGCGACAACATCTTCACCTTGTGCATTAACCAGATATTCACCGTAGAAGTAGTTTTCGCCAGTTGATGGGTCACGTGTAAATGCAACACCAGTTGCACAATCATCACCCATATTTCCAAATACCATTGATTGCACATTAACGGCAGTACCCCAACTTGCAGGGATTTCATTTATTTTACGATAAGTAATAGCACGTGGAACCATCCAAGAACTAAACACAGCGCCTATTGCACCCCATAACTGTTCTTTAGGATCAACAGGGAATGGTTTACCCAATTCACGCGCTACTAATTCCTTATATTCAGCAACAATTTCTTTCCAACCTTCGGCCGTAATATCAGTATCCTGAGCCAAGTTCTCATCACGTTTATATGTATCAAGGATATCTTCGAAATCATGATGATCAACACCAAGAACAACATCACCATACATTTGTATAAAGCGACGATACGAATCCCATGCGAATCGCTCATCATTTGCTTGCTTTGCTAAGCCAACAACAGTTTCGTCATTAAGCCCCAAATTCAAAACAGTATCCATCATCCCCGGCATAGACACACGCGCACCTGAGCGAACAGAAACAAGTAATGGGTTATCAACTCCACCAAATTTCATGCCCATAGATTTTTCTACAACTGCCAAGCTTTCTTCAACTTGGGCAACTAATTCCGCAGGGTACTGGTTTCCATTATCATAATAATGAGTACAAACCTCAGTAGTGATTGTAAAACCAGGAGGAACAGGCAAACCAAGAGATGCCATCTCTGCCAAGTTAGAACCTTTACCACCTAAAAGGTTACGTAAAGATGCGTCACCGTCATTATTATTTTTACCAAAATTATAAACCCATTTAGTCATAAGCCCTGCGCTCCAAAAAAAATCAAATTTCGCTTAGGGTTTAGCACATTTATAATCAATAAAGGAAGGGGTTAATCGCTCTAAAACCCATAAAGATTCACTTAAATAAGCTTTTTTGTCATCATTAGAGATAAGTTATCGTCAATTGGCCTAAATTCCCCTGATGCTACTTGCACTCTATCATAACTAACGCCACAACCATCCGGTATATAACCGTTACGTACATATAGCCTCTGCGCCGCGCCGTAAGAACTGTTCAAACCTACACCTATACCCATTTCTTTATGACCTTTTTTAACTGCCATATCCTCACAGAAGTCTACCAGTGCCTTACCTACTCCACCCCTCCTATAATTGCTAAGGACGTTTAAATCTTGTATTTCCGGCAGTGATAACTTCTTAAAATACGAGTATTTAGGTTGCCAGTTTAGCAAGCAATATCCGATGCCAACCCCATTAACATCCGACATTAGAATAATAATTTCGCCATTTTCATGACGTTCGATACACCGTTCATAATAATCTCTATCAAGATGAAACTTGAACTCTTCCAACATTGACCAAAACATTGGCTCAAGAGATGGGGTAAATTCACGAATAGATAATGATGATTCTTGCATAATTGCCTTTATTTCCGCTAAATTGTTCTTTCAAAGGTTTTTTTCAAATTCTAACGATAGAGTATAAAACAATGATAAACAGACCTGAATTATTCAGTTTTAAGATATTAATGTACACTATAATAATAACATTATGCTGCACCCATTCATCATTGGCAAAAGATAAAAACGACAACCTATCCCCTATCCTTGATATAGTTAAGAATCAAGACAAGGGTAACAAAAAAATGAAAAGCACATCTTTCACCACCCCTGACAAAGAAGAGGGAGAGGAAAAGAAAAATAATAATGGTAAAAAAGAAGAAAAACCAAAAATAGAAGATATAGAAGAAGCAGATTTAGACGAATCAATGGATAGCGTTTCTGATGAGACAAAAGCAAAAAAAAGCCCAGAACAAAAACTGTGGGATGAATACAAGGCAAGAAAAGCAAAGACAGCATCAGAAAAAAATAATGATGACAATGAAAAAACATCTAATGCTAAAGAATCAGATACAGACACTGAGTCAGAAGCAAAGGTGGAAAAAGATGAGAAAAAAAACACCGGATTACAAAAAATACTGGAAGATTATAAAAACTCTCAAGAAGGCAAAGGCGGTTTGAACTCAAGATCATTTGGAAGCATTGATTAATTTCAATATAAAATAATGCATTTTCACTTGCCCCACCTTATAAAAACTGTTCTAAATCGGGTATGGAAAATCAATTACTTCAGTACGATTTAGATAACCAAAATGACAACCCTTTAGATAGGTTGTCTGATTTGTTGTCTAAGGACATGGAAAACGTCGATGCATTGATTGTAAAAAACATGCATTCAGATGTTCCGTTGATCCCGAAACTGGCGCAATACCTTATATCTGCCGGTGGAAAAAGAATACGCCCTCTTTTGACTTTAGCCTCCACATCTTTATTTAACGGACCAATGGACAAGTCTTACAATTTGGCTGCTGCTGTTGAATTTATACATACGGCAACTCTTTTACATGACGATGTTGTAGACGAGAGCTTTGAACGACGCGGAAAGCAAACTGCTAATCTTGTTTTTGGTAACCAGGCAAGCGTTCTCGTAGGTGACTTTCTGTTTTCAAAATCATTCCAAATGATGGTGGACAGCGGATCTTTAGATATTTTGAGGATTTTATCTAATGCCTCGGCCGTAATTGCACAAGGAGAGGTATTACAACTTTCCACCACCAACGATATAACTACATCAATGGATACTTACCTTGATGTTATAGAATCTAAAACGGCTGCTCTTTTTGCTGCTTCATGTGAAGTTGGCGCAGTAGTTTCAAAGCAAAATGATGATATAGTACATGCCATGAATTCCTACGGCACAAAACTAGGAACAGCATTCCAGATAATCGACGATGCGCTTGATTATTCCGCCAATCAAGAAAAGCTTGGCAAAGAGATCGGTGATGACTTCAAAGAAGGAAAGATGACCGCTCCTATTATTTTTGCTCTGGAAAATGCAACCGACGAAGAAACATCTTTTTGGCAAAGAACATTGGCATACAAGAAACAAGAAGACAGTGACTTTAACACTGCCATGGAAATAATAGAAAAACACAACGCATTAGAGAAAACTATTGAACTTGCCAAGAAATACTCAAACGAAGCAAAGCATAGCATATCTATGCTAGATGATAGCAAAACCAAAACATTACTTTGCGACCTTACAGACTATACTATAACACGCAGTTTTTAGGATAGCTGAATATGGAATCAGAAAACCACGGCAGATGTTGTTCAACCACCCCTACCAAAAAGAAAAAGGACTGGTTGTTCATAGTAAGCACAGTCACTATTATTGGTGCTATCTCCGCCAGTGAAATATTATCATACCTAAACTTGGCACCTATGCCTCTGCACCATTTTGCGCATGCATGTATGCAAATACTACTGACAATGTGGTGGGGCGTGGCATTGGGAATAATAATAGTTGGATTGATGAGCAGGATACCCCGTGAATTTTTCACCGGTATCATGGGAAGGAATGACAGCTTTTCCGGATTATTGCGTGCAGTATTCGGTGGCTTGCTACTCGACCTTTGCTGTCATGGTATTTTGCTAGTCGCTGCGAAGCTGTATGAACGTGGAGTTAGCCTGCCTCAGGTCGTTACGTTCCTTGTTGCCAGCCCATGGAACTCATTATCTCTAACGCTTATACTTATAACGTTAATTGGTTTTAAATGGACTATGCTTTATATTTTAGGGTCGATTGTCATCGCTCTGACTACAGGCCTTGTCCTACAAAAATTGATAAAAACAGGGTATTTACCTGCCAATCCACACCAATCAGAAACTAATGACGATTTTAATTTTATAAAAGAGAGTAAAGCATTATTAAAGAATGCCAAGTTCACAAGATCAGGCTGTTTTGATGTGCTAAAATCAGGGTGGAATGATGGTAAAATGATCATTAAATGGTTATTGTTCGGAACAATAATAGCAGCATCACTTAGAAGTTTTGTACCAACTGAAATATTCGAACAATGGCTTGGTCCGTCAATAGCAGGACTGTTCTTCACATTATTCATTGCAACTATTGTTGAAATTTGTTCAGAAGGATCAGCCCCCGTAGCAGGTGAAATTTTCACAAGTGCGCACGCCCCGGGTAACGGATTTACGTTCTTAATGGCTGGTGTTGCGACTGATTACACAGAATTACTTGCGGTAAAAGAATTCACAAACTCTTGGAAAATGTCTTTAATGATACCAATAATCACCGTACCACAAGTCCTATGGATTGGGTGGTTGATGAATATATATAGCCTTTAGAAAATTAGATTTACAAAAGCCCCGTAAAGAAGAGCACAAAACCCCAATGCATTAAGCGGATATGACAATATACGAGGAAGCATCGCATTAACAAAAAGCAGATAAATCATTACGAAAATAGGTATCGATAAAATAAAATAAATCCTTAAGCCATAAATATCGGCTTCCGGAAATAAAACATAGCTAAGGGCAATTGTTACAATCATTATCCCTGCCAGAATTTTATACCACAGCTTTGCAACATGACGGAACATCGGGCTTCCATGTAATAATGCCCACATTATTGCCGGCCCTGACACCCAAACAACAACAAAAAGCCCCATAGTATATGCCGTACTATCTTGAAGCATATAGTAAAAGAACGCACCCTTACTGATAGAAATGCCAATAATACTTATTAAATAAGACAGACTTAACACAGGTAAAAAACGACAAACAATAACATCAAAGAAACCAACAGGAAGAATACGATCCTCTGCATCTCTATCTAATCTGATTGTGTATTGTTGTTTCTTGGACATTGTCTCTCAATATTTTTAGAGTTGTGATGTGTCTAAATTACTATCTAAACCTTACTATTTTATTTATTGCATGGATACAAGGAATATAAAGCCATAGACACAGCCGGAGCAGCGACAAAATTTCTATGCATCTTAACATGTTCATATAGATAGACCAGAACCCTTATGTGTAACTCGTTTAAGGTAACCTTCTCCGGAACACAAAAATCCATTCCGGAAGTAAGCCCCATAGCACGCAAGACATTATGATAATCTATAACGCCTGAAATATAAGATTGGCATGCTATTTTACCGCCTGCCACGCGCTCATTACCGTTTTTATCAACCGAACAAACCTTTAATAAATAATCACCGGAAAACTGCGCGGCATAAGATTTACCAGCAAATAAAAACATACCGACAGCAAGAATAAACAAAAAAGCAGTAATATAAATAAAATTACAATGTGATTGTTTACCCATTATTCTCCAACTCTATTTCTTAAGTTGTTGCAATATTGCGAAAGGAGAATCCTCATCTTTAACCTTTGCTTCTACTGACATAATGCGAGGGCTTTTTTCTTTCTTCTTACTTTTCTTTTTATCGTCTTTTTTAGGCTTATTCGGCTTTGAGCTTTTCACATTTTTAGAGCTGGCCTTACCCGATCCACCTTGCTTAAACGCTTTACCTTTTTTCAATCTAAATGTTGCCAATTCAGGCTTTGATGCAACGGGAGATTTCTCCTTATCTGCCTGATCTGTTTCATCGCCCTTTTCTTTAGGTGCTTCTGTTTCAGGTGTATCTTTTTCTGCCTCATCAGCAGGATCAAAAACCTTAGTGTGTCCCATGGAAACCAAAACTTTATACAGATCATCAATAGAGCACCCTAGCCATTCCGCCATTTCATGACGAGCCTGAAACTTGCCCTCTTTTGCATTATCATAAACACAGCTGATAACCCTATCCAGCATATCAATTCGAACAGCGCGACCGCCATATAAAGGATAGCCTATAGATCTGTAATAATCTTCGTTCGCATCTGTATCATCAATCTTAGCAGAGACAATACCATCTGCAGGAGTTTTAGCAGGAAGACCTTTATCATTAAAAAGCGACCACAACAAAGCACGTAATTTAACCGCTGCTGGTTTATTAAGTGCGGGTATAAACGCCAATATAGGCCCCAAACGTATCTTTTTTGCACGCAAATCAACACGCGTTTCAGGCGTTAACTTAGATATAACATCCTCAAGCTCACCACGTGGAACAATACCAAGCCCTTTATAAACTCTATCTGCTATAACCGAAACTGCATCATCATTAACTGCCGCTCCTTGTGGAACTTCTAACAATACCAGTGGTTCAAGAACAGTGCTGAAATGATCATTCAACCATATATTCAAATTATTCTTAAGCTCAACCTTGTCATATTTTGCAGTATGCTCATTCTCCAATATATTCAAAATTGGCTTCAATGCGCTTTCACCTTTTTCAAGAAAGGCTACGGCAACTCCCGGCAATGGGTTATTTAACTTTTCCTGCCAAAGGATTTGTCCTTCTGCTGACAATGTAAACTGTGATGCTTTTGCTTCTAACATAATTTTAAGTACGCCGATTGTTAATTTCTTTGGGTATTAATGCCGTTTATCCTTGGACTCGGCAAGGCTTTTTCTATAAATTCACCAACAAAAGTACTTTATTACATTTTTCAAAGGAAAAAACATGCTAAGGCTCGCTCAAATACTCATCCTTACATTATTACTACCACAAAATGTTATGGCGGCAAAAACCAACGCTCAAGACGCACAAAAACTGAAAACTTCCTTTGAAAATATTCTTGCCTATCAAAAAGATGTGAACGAGGCATTAGGCTCTGTTAAAGTCATTTACAAAGGCGATCTTAATGTAACTCAGGAAAGTGAATTTTACACAATCACCTTCCCACATATTATTTTAGAATCCCCTGAAACTCAATCGGACGAAACTGCAACAGAAGAAACCAACGAAACATTTGACATGGGTGTTATCTCAATAAACGCAATGCGTGATGACAAAAACCCAGGGCATTGGAAAACAGTGTGGAGCATGCCGTCATCAATGACCTTAAAAGATAATACTGATGAGGACTTCACAATAGAATTTGGTGGGCAAAACATAATCGCATTATTTGACGAGCAACTTGGTTATTTCACAAAAATGAACTTAAATCTTTCTGACATCAGTTTTAAAGTCGGAGACGAAGATGTTGGGGCCTCAATCGGTAATACTCAACTATATGCAAATCTTGAAAAAAATGATTCAGGAAACTTCTCCGGCCCAGTAAATTTTGTAATCAGCAACTTACTTATCGCCCCCCCGGAAGAGGAAGGCATTATAAAAACGGAAGAAATCAAAATAGCATCTGATGTCACTGATATGGAATTACCTACCTTGTCAGAGTACAAAGAAAAGCTTTTATCACATGCAAACGCTTTCAAATCTTTGGAAAATGCACAAGACCCATCAAAATCAGATGATATAGAACCGACTGAAATATTTGATATGGTTTTTGACATGTATGATGTGGGTTTAGCTGGCATAAGTGTAAATTACAGCCTTAAAAATATGGACATATCAATTGACCCTAATGAAGAAGGCAGGAAATTTGATACATTAAAAATAGGTTCTGCATTTCTTGGTTTTGGATCAAACGATGTGAACACTGAAAAAGGTTCACTAAACATCGGTATAGGATATGATGGCATCGATATAAAAACCCAAGAACCTGACGATGTGTTTGCAACAATACTACCAACACAAACAAACCTCGATATAAAGGCAGAAAACATACCGTTTCAATCTCTATACCAAATGACAAAAAACAGTGCCAAAGCAATTGCCACAAATCCGCAATCTGCCAATGGTGTGGGATTTGGTTTTATGATGAAATTACCTGCAATATTATCTCAAGCAAATACCAAGCTGGTTGTAAAAAATAACGGCGCAGGAAACGAAACATATGACATCTCTTTAAACGGAGAAGTTGCGACGGACATTACCGCGTTAATGGGATTTTCTGCAAAATTCATAGCAGTATTTAATGGTCTTGATGACTTGTTATCAAAAATACCAACAGATACTGACAACTTTGAAGCAGCAAGCATAATCCAGCAGTTAAAACACATTAAGTCTGTAGGTAAACCTGGCAAAGGCAAAGATGGCAAAACATCTTATACCTATGAATTAGAAGCGACACCACAAGGTGAGTTCACCCTTAACGGTCAAGATACAAGGGAAATATCCGCGCAACCACCACAGTAAAAACTGGTTACTGTATTATGAAGGAGATTATTGCGTTTAAACGCAGTAATCCTTCGCGTGTTAGAGACAGGTTATCACCACTAAATGTCGCCCAACCAGACTCGCAAATAGTTCGTAACTTTTTATCATCAACTATGCTGTAAAAATTTGCACCGGATAAATCATCACACCTCTTTACCGAAATTCCTTCGCGCAAACGCAAGCCCATCATAATGGCCTCGACACATCGATCATCCGAACTCAATTGTTCAAAATCATGCGAGCCATTACCCTTTTCCTGAACACGTTTCAACCAAACTTCAGGCGCGCTGTGGTCTCTGGTGGCATATTTGCAATCACCATTAACAAATCGCCCATGCGCCCCCGCACCCACACCAATGTAATCTGCCATATTCCAATACACCATATTATGTCGGCACTCTTGACCTAATTCAGCATGATTAGAAACCTCATATGAAGGCATACCATAATTCTCCATAACATCTTGTGTAATATGATAAAAGTCAGCCCCCTTAACATCATCAGGAATAGAAAACTCACCTCGATTATACTGCATGTAAAACGGCGTATTACGCTCAATAGTTAACTGATAAAGGGACATATGGCCACGAGCATAAGGCATAGCCCTAGTTAACTCTTGTTCCCAATCATTTAAGGACTGATCAGGTCGGCCATATATAAGGTCAAAGCTATAACGCTCAAAACATTCATCGGCAATTTCAATAGCTTTAAAAGCTTCGTCAACGCTATGTTCGCGCCCTAGAAATTTAAGGTCTTCATTTTTTAAAGCCTGAACCCCAAGTGAAATACGTGTAACCCCAGCCGACCTAAACTCAATAAATTTACCCATTTCAACAGATGTCGGGTTTGCTTCTAAAGTTATCTCAACGTCATTTACTGATGGCCACAACATCTGGATTTTATCAATTATCACACGCACAGTTTCAGGCTTCATCAATGATGGAGTACCACCGCCAAAGAATACTGATACCACTTGCTTATCAGGCAATAAATTTGCGTAAAACTCTAATGACTTTAAATATGCATCCGCCCATTGCTTTTGGTCAAAATCACCACGAACATGAGAGTTAAAGTCGCAATATGGACATTTAGCCGCGCAAAACGGCCAATGAATATAAACCCCCATTTGATTATCACGAAACATGAAAGGATTATCCCTTCAGGCAATTTTCAACCAGCAACTTAAAGGCATTGGCGCGGTGTGAAATGGCTTGTTTTTCATCCGGCTCCATTTCAGCAAAACTAATATCATATCCGGATGCTTGAAATATAGGGTCATAGCCAAAACCGCGATCACCACGCATAGGCCATATAATATCACCATGAACGAACCCTTCAAACACTTCTGAGTGCCCATCTGGCCAGCCTAAAGCAAGCACACATACAAAATGGGCACTGCGGTCTTCACTGTCACCTAATGCATCATTAACTTTTCCCATGGCGATATCAAAGTCCTTATTTACTCCCCCCCAACGCGCAGAGTATATACCTGGATCACCACCAAGAGCATTAACCGCCAAACCACTATCATCGGCAAGCGACACCTTACCGCTTGATTGTGCTGCTGCTTGTGCTTTTAAAATTGCGTTTTCTACGAAAGTAGAGCCGGTTTCCTCCGGCTCATCTAAATTTAAATCTGTCGCAGTATAAAATTTTGACACATAAGGCGAAAGGAGAGCAGAAATTTCGCGTGCCTTCCCCGCATTATGTGTTGCTATTAAAAGCTCATCCCCATTGAACTTACGCATTCTATAACCCCAAAGCTTTTTTCTGTATTTCTGTAAGGTCTGAACACCCTGCCTTAGCTAAAGCTAAAAGAACTAAAAACTCATCCTCAGAAAATGGTTCTTTTTCTGCTGTTCCCTGAATTTCGCAAATACCACCTTTACCGGTTATTACGAAATTAGCATCCGTATCCGCATCAGAATCCTCGTCATAATCAAGGTCAAGTACAGGCTCTCCCTTATATATACCGCAAGAAATTGCAGAAACACTGTCACTCATCGGCACTTCATCTAATTCGCCGATATTTACCAAATGCTGCATTGCTAAGTGAAGAGCAACATAACCACCCGTAATTGCCGCAGTACGAGTACCACCATCGGCCTGAATAACATCACAATCAACTCTGACCTGACGTTCTCCCAGTTTTTTCATATCAACAACTGCACGTAAAGCACGACCGATCAAACGCTGTATTTCCTGTGTGCGACCTGATTGTTTACCACGTGCAGCCTCCCTATCCATACGAGAGTGAGTAGAACGTGGCAACATACCATATTCCGCAGTCACCCAACCCTTGCCGGAATTCTTCATCCATCCGGGCACACGCTCTTCAACACTGGCTGTACATAAAACATGTGTATCACCAAACTTGATAAGGCATGATCCTTCTGCATGTTTAGAGAATCCAGGAATAATTTCTACAGATCTTAAATCACTTAAATTTCGGCCTGATGGACGGGGCATATTATGTTATCCTTATATAATATTTAAAACAGTGCGACACTGTTACCCACCTAAAACTAATTGTCAATTTAACGTATGGATAAGAATAAAATTATTATAGAAAAAGACAAAAAACCTTAATTATCAAAGATATGTTTTGCGTAATATCGTTTTCCACTGTAAGATCAATGCGCATTAGTACACTAATTTGGGTTTTAATATTATGATACAAAAATTATTTTCTTCTCTATTCCTTTCAATGATTGTAATCGGTATGGCGTTTCCTGTAACTGCACATGCAGATGTTAAGGATTATGAACAAGAAGAAGGTTCAAGAGCCGGGTTGTTCTCTCGTAATTATTATAAAGTCAAATTTTTCAACACTCCGCACCTTTCAGAAGATACATTTACAATGCGCCTTCACGCACATGGTAATGTTTCCGGATGTGCGCACACAACAGGAAGCTATGTAGAACTTGAAAGAACTAGTGACACGCTTAAAATTGAAGTAGTTGATTCAGAGCTTCTCCTTGATGATAGAAAACCTCTATATGGTCATTATCAATGTGATGTAAACAGCAACGAATCCTTCTTCGATGTTTTATTGAACAAAAAGAAACTGATGAAAAATGGAATCGAAAATATTGCAATAAAAAGCAGAGAGTACGGAGAATTTACAACAGTTGAAGTAAAAGTAAAAAAAGACAGCATAAAGCTAACAGCTCCCGGAGGAAAGCAAGAATACAACACAACATTCTGGTTTCTTCCTGAAAACACTGTGGTTCTACAGGCTCCAAAAGCAAAAAACAGAGACGACGTTCGTGACGCAATTCGTGAGTTTGGCATAGAAAATGGCCTTACCCCAATTGAAGACGTGGTTAACAATTACGATTCATTGCATGATTCATATAACTATGTTGTTTTCGCAGATACAAAAGGCACAATTACGAAAGGCCTAGATACACTTGATGCACGCGTTCCAGTTGGTAAAGTAACTTTGAGCAAGACTCGTTACGGTGCAAACGGACCAGTTGAAGAACTGTACGACCTAGACCTTGTGGCAAAAAGAATGAAAAACACATATAATCGTGAATTCATAAAACGCTTGCGTTAAGAAATACATCACAATATAAACACTATGTAATTCGCAAAAATTACGTAGTTTTTATACGCAACGATTCATGACATTAAGGACACAAATCTATGTCTCAGCCAGAGGATAATATTGCTAAAATCAAGCAGGAAGAGCCGGATTTAAACGAAGAAAAACTAGAATACGAATCTTTTTCTGAAGGCCTTGATACCGATGCACAAACTGCTTCACCAGAAGAAGCTGAGCCTAATGAAGACAAGGCACGCATAACAATTCTTGAAGCAGAACTAGAGCGCACAAAAGAACTGATGATGCGCACAGTCGCCGAAGCAGAAAATGGTAGAAAACGCGCAATGAAAGAGCGTGAAGACGCCTCCAAATTTGCCGTAACCAACTTTTCAAGAGATATGCTTAATGTTGCTGATAATCTGCGACGCGCGTTAGATGCCATCCCCCCAGAACTGGAAGAGCAAAACCCACAAGTTAAGAATCTTACCGATGGGATAAATGCAACGGAAAGAGAACTCCTGCGCAGCTTTGAGAAAAACGGTATACAGAAAGTCACCCCTATGGGCGAACGTTTTGACCCTAACTTTCATGAAGTTATGTTCGAAACACCAATGCCTGATAAAGAAGCCGGCACGATTATACAAGTTATAGAAAACGGTTACACGTTAAACGGTCGAATACTTCGCCCTGCCCGTGTTGGTATCTCCAAATCTGTTGCACCAGAAAGTACCGGAGAAGCTGGCAGTAAAATAGACACACAAGTCTAACTACCAATACCGCTTCAGTACAACAAGGTATAGTAAAGCTTACTTACCCTTGACTATGCGCGCATAATGTAAAGTTATGCACACAAAATAATCACAAAACATACCAACAGAAACTAGATTTTTATTTCTTCACTTGATATAGTGCCTGCCTAAATTAAAAACCTTCGGGAATTTGCGCAGTGCCAATGGTTGGGCTGTTTATAATTCGCCAAAACAAAAAGGAAACTAAAATGAGCAAAGTAATAGGTATTGACTTAGGTACTACCAATTCATGTGTATCAGTAATGGACGGCAAAGAGCCACGCGTCATAGAAAACGCAGAAGGCGCACGCACAACTCCATCAATGATCGCTTTCACAAAAGACGGTGAAAGACTTGCTGGACAACCGGCAAAAAGACAAGCTGTTACAAACCCTGAAAATACAGTATATGCAATCAAGCGACTAATCGGTCGCCCATTTAAAGATGAACAAGTTCAAGACATGGCTTCAAAAGCGCCGTTTAACATCATCAAGGGTGATAACGATGACGCATGGGTAGAGATTGAGGGAGAAAGATATGCTCCATCTCAGATCTCGGCTATGGTTTTACAAAAAATGAAGGAAACAGCGGAGAGCTATCTTGGTGAAACTGTTTCAAAGGCAGTTATTACTGTTCCTGCATACTTCAACGATGCACAACGTCAGGCAACTAAAGATGCAGGTAAAATCGCAGGCCTAGAAGTTGAACGTATAATTAACGAACCTACTGCTGCGGCTTTGGCATATGGTCTTGATAAAAAGACATCAGGAACAATTGTTGTTTATGACTTAGGTGGTGGTACATTTGACGTATCAATACTGGAAGTTGGTGATGGAGTATTTGAAGTTAAGGCGACTAACGGTGACACATTCCTTGGTGGTGAAGATTTCGATGCGCGTATCATTGATTATCTTGCCGATGAATTTAAAAAAGAGCAGACAATTGATCTTCGCGAAGACACTGTTGCACTGCAACGTTTAAAAGAAGCGGCTGAAAAAGCTAAGATTGAGCTTTCAAGCACAACTCAAACAGAAGTTAACCTTCCTTTCATTACCGCTGACGCTTCAGGACCGAAGCATTTGCAAATAACTCTAAGCAGAGCAAAACTAGAAAGCATCGTTGCAGATTATATCAAACGTACGACTTTACCACTTAAAGCAGCACTTAAAGATGCTGGCTTAAAGGCTTCTGAAATAGATGATGTTGTTATGGTTGGTGGTATGACACGTATGCCAAAAATCATTGAGACGGTAAAAGACTTCTTTGGTAAAGAACCTCATAAAGGTGTTAACCCAGATGAAGTTGTGGCTAATGGTGCTGCTATCCAGGGCGGTATTTTGCGCGGTGACGTTAAGGATGTTCTTCTTTTAGATGTAACTCCATTATCACTTGGTATTGAGACTCTAGGTGGTGTATTCACTCGTTTGATTGAACGTAATACAACTATCCCAACTAAGAAATCTCAAGTATTCTCTACTGCTGAAGATAACCAGAATGCCGTTACTATACGTGTATTCCAAGGTGAACGTGAAATGGCTGCAGATAACAAAATACTTGGTCAGTTTGACCTTGTAGGCGTGCCCCCTGCTCCACGTGGTGTTCCACAGATCGAGGTTACATTTGATATCGATGTAAACGGTATTGTTAATGTTTCTGCAAAAGATAAAGCAACTAATAAGGAGCAACAAATACGCATTCAGGCTTCTGGTGGATTATCAGACGAAGATATCGATCAAATGGTTAAAGATGCAGAAGCAAATGCAGATTCTGATGCAGAAAAACGTGAAGAAGTTGAAGCACGCAACCAAGCAGAAGCAATGGTTCACGCCACGGAAAACTCATTAGAAGAGCTTGGTGACAAAGTTCCTGAAGATGAAAAAGAAACCGTGGAGGCAGCAATCTCAGATCTTAAAACCGCTCTTGAAGGCGAAAGTGCCGAAGATATAAAAGAAAAAACCGAAGCACTTACACAAGCAAGTATGAAGTTAGGTGAAATTGCATATCGTCAAGCACAAGAAGATGCCGCAGCTGGCGAAGAACCTGAAGGTGCAGAAGCTGAAGTAAATAATGAAGGCTCAACTTCGGATGATGATGCTATTGATGCGGACTTCACTGACCTTGAGATTGAAGAAAGCTCAGACGATGAAGAGAAGTCTGCTTAAATATTTATTGATAAATAAATAAAATAAAAGGATATCGGGGATTTATGTTACCCCTCGGTATCCTTTAAAACGACCAATTAATATGGTGAAATCATGTTTAAACAAGATAACAAAAGTAAATCTTACTATGACATTCTAAAAATACGTCCGGATTCAACCGATGCGGAAATTAGACAATCATATATTGAATTGGCACAAATTTACCACCCTGATAAAAACCCAGGAAACAAAAAAATAGCAGCACTACGTTTTCGCCTAATTAATGAAGCATATGCCGCATTGAAAACGCATGATGGACGCACAAGATATAACCGTCTACTACTCTCGCAGCAAGGACAACCCAAAGGTATTAATCTAAAGGCAGATAACGATAACAAATCGGTATCTAATGACACTGGATTATGGGATAGCTTCGTAGAGTTTTTCATGCCACCCAAAACAAATGGAAAAAATAACTCCGGAAAAGAGTAATAATTATGGCTGAACAAGACCTATATAAAATCATTGGGGTTGAACAATCCGCAAGCTCTGATGAAATTAAAAAAGCATACCGTAAACTGGCGATGAAATTTCATCCTGACCAAAATAAAGACAATCCAAAGGCAGAAGAAAAATTTAAAGAAATAAACCAAGCTTATGACATCCTAAAGGATGAACAAAAGCGTGCCGCATATGACCGTTACGGAAATGCCGCGTTTGACGGCAGCATGGGCGGTGGCGGTGGTCATCCTGGTGGTATGGGTGGTGCAGGTGCCTTTTCTGATATATTCGAAGACATGTTTGGAGACTTCATGGGCGGCGGTGGTGGCGGTCGTCGCAGTAACGGCCCTACCCGTGGTTCTGACATGCAATATACAATGGAAATGTCTCTTGAAGATGCATATAAGGGCAAGGATTCCACTATAAAAATACCTGTTAACGATTCTTGTTCGGAATGTGATGGATCAGGTGCACAAAAAGGTACTTCCGCTCAAACCTGTAGCACGTGTAGTGGTGCTGGTCGTGTAAGGCAGCAGCAAGGTTTCTTTACAATAGAGCGCGCCTGCCCCACATGTCATGGAGAAGGGACATTCATCAAAGACCCTTGCAGAAAATGTTCTGGTGCTGGTCGTGTTAAAAAGACAAAAACGCTAAAGGTTAAAATACCTGCGGGCGTTGAAACAGGAAGACGCATAAGGTTAACCGGTGAAGGTGAAGCGGGATTACGTGGTGGGCCACGTGGTGATCTTTATGTCATGATAAACGTAAAGCCACACAAACTATTCCAACGCGACGGCGCAAACCTTTATTGCCGTGTTCCTATTACTGTTACAAGAGCAGCTCTTGGCGGAGAAATAGAAGTACCGACAATAGAAGGCAAACGCGCCAGTGTTAAAATACCATCTGGAACACAAACAGGACAACAATTCCGCCTAAGGGGTAAAGGTATGAGTATGCTGCGCTCCGATACACACGGAGATATGTATATCAACATTTTTGTAGAAACTCCTGTTAATCTAAACAAAAAACAGCAAGACTTACTGCGTGACCTTGATAAAACAATGGATGATGGCAAATCCGCAGGAAAAAATTCACCTGAATCTAGCGGTTTTTTCAAAAAAATTCGTGAATTTTGGGATGACTTAAGCGAATAAAATTTATTAAAGAAGGTTGAAATTATGAAAATTGGCGTTGTTGGCTGTAATGGTCGCGTTGGAACACTTATTATTAATGAACTACTATCTGGTGAATGGGAAGCCCATAATATAGAGCTATCCGGTGGTTCAGCGAGAGACACCGTAGATAATAGCGATAAGCTTTTTATAACTGACAGTGAAGATGAGCTTTTCAAAATATCCGATGTCATTATCGATTTCACTTTACCTGAAGGAACGCGTAATCACGCAAAACTTGCAGCGGAACATAAAAAGACCCTGATTGTTGGTACTACAGGTCTAACCCATGAAGACGAAATGGAACTTAGGAAAGCCGCAGAAGAAACTACTATTATATACTCTGCCAATATGAGTGTTGGTGTAAACCTTCTGTTGGCATTAGTAGAGCAAGCAGCAGCACGTCTTGATCCTGATTGGGATATAGAGATATTTGAATCCCACCATAAGTATAAGGTTGATGCGCCATCAGGAACAGCTCTGGCTATTGGTAAGGCTGCCGCTGCTGGTCGTAATAACAGCCTTGAAAATCTTGCTGATTATGACAGACATGGGCAAATTGGCGTCCGCGAAAAAGGTAAAATTGGATTCTCTGTTGCACGTGGTGGAGATGTTGTAGGTGAACACACAACATTCTTTTACGGTGATGGTGAAAGACTGGAAATGACACATAAAGCGACTGACAGAAAACTATTCGCAAAAGGCGCAATACGTGCAGCAATATGGAGCGAAGGAAAAGAAGCAGGACTCTATTCTATGCGTGATGTTCTTGACCTTTAAATAGAAACACCTTCTGACTTCAATATCTGGCGTTTCAAGTCAACACCCCAACCAAAGTTACCTATGCCACCTGATTTTTGTACAATACGGTGGCAAGGGACGATAATGGAAACTGGGTTCTCTCCAACCGCACTACCCACGGCACGTGCAGACTTGGGGTTACCTAAATCATTTGCAATATCACCATATGTTTTCACCTGCCCCCTTGGCACAGTTAACAAGGAACTCCATACTGATTTTTGAAACTCTGTACCGCGCAAATCAAGGTTAAAATCGATTACACCACTACCAGAACACGCGGTAACCACGTTATCTCCAATAGGCTTAATTAGATCATCATCTTGTAAAAAATCCGCATCTGGAAGATGTTTAACCATACGATCATAACCGTTACCCTTATAACCATCTACCATAAAACCTAACCAACAGACTCCCTGATCACTTTTGCCAATAATGATTTCTCCCCATAAAGATTTATAAAATCCATATATAATTTTTTCCATGACTTACCCTTTTTCTGCTGCTATTTAACTTACTATGAAAAAAGATGATATTCACGAATTTTTTAAACGCTTGCATAAAATCACGCCAGAGCCAAAAAGCGATCTTGAATATACCAACCCTTACACTCTACTTGTTGCTGTTACTTTATCTGCTCAATCAACAGATATAGGAGTTAACAAAGCAACAGGCCCCCTATTCAAAAAAATAGACACACCCGAAAAAATGGTGGATCTTGGCGTTGACGGGTTAAAGGAATACATAAAGACTATCGGCTTATATAACAACAAAGCCAAAAACGTAATTTCAATGGCAGAAATTATCGTGCGTGATTTTAACGGTGAAATACCCGACACACGAGAAGGTCTAATGTCCCTACCCGGTGTTGGAAGAAAAACTGCAAATGTTGTTCTCAACATCATCTTTAAACAGCCTACCATGGCCGTTGACACACATATATTTCGTGTATCGAACCGCACAGGAATGGCAAAGGGAAAAACACCAGATGCCGTGGAAAATAAACTTATAAAGGTTGTTCCTGATGAATTTGCATTACATGCCCATAATTGGCTTATACTTCTTGGCCGCTATACTTGCAAAGCAAGAAAGCCTGAGTGCAATCAATGCTTAGTATATGACTTATGCGGTTTTAAAGATAAGTATTAAAGCCGTACAAACATGCACGGCTTATAAATAAATTATAACGACTATCAGGGATCAAGCAAAAACCATGCTCAACACACTTTATAATGCGCAGATAAAATCAGGCCGGATAACTATGAATAGTCATATACCGACCTAATTCTAACATACACTAGTATGAAGTATGCGCCTTTGAAAACAGACCATTTTCTGTGTTCGCTGGCTCCCTGTTATCCTTTTTTGATACTATTTCTTTCGCTTTAGCCATTGCAGAAGCATCGCTTCCAGCGCGATATCTATCAACACTCTTTGGATCAACCACACCTTTCAACGGTGTCATGCGACCATCAAGAACCGCACCAGATTCAACTTCCAGTTCACGATATGCGATAGAACCTGTAATAACACCAGACGATTTAATCGTTAGACGACCATTAACTGTAATGTCACCTTCAAAGCGACCAGCAATTGTCGCTTCTTCAATTTCTACTGTACCATAGAATGTACCAGACTCGGCGATTTCAAGAAGTTTAGCACCCTTCAAAGCCGCTTCAACAGTACCTTCAACCATCAAATGGTCACAAGCGTCAATTTCACCAGACATGTTAATACCACGACCAATAGTCAATGTACGGTCGTTACCTGTATATGTATCAGGTGCTTGCGGTGCAGTGTATGAAGATGATGATGAACCTGTATATGAGTTGTTGTAACCACTTGAGCGAGCAACAGACGGCTGATAGCTTGCTCTTGGAGCTGCTTCTTCGCTACGCTCTTCTTCCGCTTCGCGACCGTATTTCTTTTGAGTTACTGCTTCTTCTCTTGCTCTCATGTTATGTGTATCTTCCTGAGTTTTGGGTTGTTTTTTTCCATATGTTGCCCCTTGCGAACGCTCAGATTTCTCTTCACTTGCACTTGGCTTGTATTGTTCCTGACGAACGGACGATGAACGCGTGTCCGCATCACCATATCCTTTATCAGATTCGGCTTGTTGTTTTTGTTCAGAATTCTGAACGTCTGATTTCACTCGATGAAACATTCTTTGCACACCTTTCCATAAGAGTATTAGAGTCCGGCGCACACCAACGTATACACCAAATTTTTAGTTAACTATGACTGAATTGAGTAAAAGGTAACACGGTGATTTCACCTCCGCAAGATATGATTCGTAGTTTTCCCCAAACAAAAATGCATCATTTTGATTCAATTCAATTTTATTTTTTATCCTGTTTTTTATGTATATATGGCAGGAATAAAATCATACCAAGTTACTTTTCGTGAAAATAATTATATATAGTTTTTGCTGTAGACTCAGATATACCATCTACTTTTTTAAGCTCGGAAATACTTGCACCCTCTACTGATTTGGCAGATCCAAAGTGTAATAAAAGATCCTTTTTCCTCTTTGCCCCTATTCCGGAGATATTATCCAATCGCGAGGAAAGAAAAGACTTTGACCTTCTAACGCGATGTGAACTAACTGCAAACCTATGCGCCTCATCCCGAAGCCTTTGCAAATAATGTAATATAGGATCATCTACAGGCAACTGGAACATCTCCCTATCTAACATAAAGAATTTCTCGCGGCCTGCGTTTCTATCTTCTCCTTTTGCGATTGCAACCAAAGTAAGGTTATCCAACACCCCTAAATCTTCTAGGACTTCTTTACATACGTTTAACTGCCCAAGTCCACCGTCAATTAACAAAATATCAGGCCAACTTTCCGAACCCACTTCATCATCCTTCAAGGCATTTCTAAACCGCCTTGATAGAACCTCACGCATCATTCCATAGTCGTCCGCGACAGATGCTTCTCTAATATTAAACTTTCTATATGATTTTTTTTTAAATCCGTTTTCCCCTTCAACAACCATTGCGCCAACCATATTTGCTCCTGAAATATGGCTGTTATCATAGACCTCTATACGTGCTGGAACATCATCTAGTCCAAATAGATCAGCAAGACCATTTCTCAATTTCAACCTAGTAACAGATAGACTTTGATGACGCTTTAACGCCTCTAAGGCATTATCCGTAGCAAAATCAATAGCACGTTTTAGCTTTCCTCTTTTGGGAACAGATACACAAACATTATGATCTAAGCCTGATGATAGTGCTTCTTCCAAAATATCTACACCACCGACATCAATATTAACCACTATACTCTTCGGAGCCTCCTTATTTTGGTAAAATTGAGATATAAATGCATGTAAGATTTCCTCTTCTCTATCGCCCTTATCATGTCTTGGGAAATAAGCTTTATTACCAAGACTCTTGCCCCCTCTATAAAAAAACACTTGAACACAACTCACTCCGGCATTTTGAACAATAGCAATAACATCAACATCGCCTAAATTTTCATTCATTTCATGTTTGGATTGAATAGAGGTTAATGCCTTAATACGGTCTCTATAGCTCGCAGCGACTTCGTAATCCATTTCATCGCTAGCACGGTTCATACACTCAATAAGATGGTCTTGTACCTTTCTGCTTTTACCGCGCATAAAATCTTGCGCCCCTTTTACTTGCTGTGCGTAATCGCTTTTACTCACCTTATTTACACAAGGGGCAGTGCAACGTTTTATATGGTATTGCAGGCAAGGCCTATTCCTGCTTTTTAATGTTGAATCACTACAATTCCTAAGAAGAAATGCACGTTGCAGAGAAAACAGAGTTCTGTTTACATCACCCGCACTAGGGAAAGGACCGAAATACTCACCTTCTAATGTTTTTGCTCCTCTATGCTTTAATATTTGTGGGAAGTCATGGTCATTTTTTAAAACTATATAAGGGAACGTCTTATCATCACGTAACAAGATATTATATCTGGGCTTGTACTGTTTAATCAGGTTAGATTCTAAAATTAACGCATCAGCTTCGGTCTGGGTATTTACAAATTCCATGCGCGCAACCAGAGAAACCATAAGTTGTAATCTGTGCGGAAGATTTGAGAAATTGCTGTATGAAATTACACGCTTATTAAGAGCTTTAGCTTTACCAACATATAAAACTTCGTCATCAATAGAAACCATGCGATACACCCCAGGCGTAGACGGTAGCATTTCGGCATAACTTCTTATTATGTTAGCACCATTCTCCAGAGATGATAATTCCATTATAATTAACCTATTAATAGCATAGCCCAAAGATAGTCATGCAAAACCTAAAACTCAAACATAATAGCCAATAGAAATATTAAAAAAAATCATATTCACCAAAAACCTAATCTTAAGTATATGTTTTTTTAGTCACTTCACCCTATGGTTACCTATTGTTTTGTAATGCAAAAAACAAGATTCAATTCATAGTTTACAAAAACAGCAAAAGAAAACATTTGACAAAACAGTTGCACACTGTCAACTATCTGATTATGTCAATGCATTATTAGGGGGAAATTAGATGCAACATTTTAAACTTTTTGAATATAAAAACAGTACTGAAATATTCTCCGGATATTTCGAATCATTTAGAGATTGCCTAGAAGAAGCCATCATAAAAAACAAAGATCTTTCCAACGTAAATCTAAAGAACAAAGATCTTTCTAATGCAAATTTAGATAATGCATCAATGCCTGGAGCGGTTTTCATCAACACAAACTTAAGTGGAGCAAATTTATCTGAAGCTAATTTAGAAAACTCAATTTTTTACAACTGCTCTCTTTATAATACCTGCCTATCATTTTCAAACCTACAATCATGCGATTTTAGAAACGCAAACTTCGGAGCGACACTGATCGATAACTCCGACATGAGTAACTGTATTTTCTCAACATTGTCATGTTTTGACTTAGACTTTCATTTTACTAAAAACATGTCAGGAAGCATTTTTGTTTCTGATGAGAAAAACATACACCAAATGTCAAAACACCCTATGGTATTAAAAGGCTTTTTGAACACCCACATAATCATTTTCGATAACAGTATAAAAATAGGTATGAGAACATTTCCTAAGTCGATGCTCCCCGACCTGATAAATGTCATAAACCTGTCCGCTAAACACTCGTCCACTAACGACAACACCGCAATACAAGAGAAATTAATTAACAAAGGTAAGTTAGCATAATTACAAAAAGTCAATGATCGTGTGTGAAAGTTAATGCCGTTTTAGGCATCAAATAAAGGGGATTATAAATGACCATATATCTAAACTGCTTCGGTTTGTTTGCGATTTACTTTGAGATAAACTATAAATTGGGTAAGTATCCATTTTTTTCAAACGAAAAATATAAAAATGAAAGCATAATAAACTTACCTTACACCACAATAATTTATACGCCACGCCAAAGAAAAGATGGCTCTACGGAAAAAAATAATGAAACAGGACATAGAAAAATTCACAGCACTATTGCATGAATTACAAAAAATCGACCCGGAATTTCCATTACAATACGCAATATGCTTTTTTGAAATTGCTCTTAACGAAGGTTTATGCTTAACAGACCTATCTGAAAAGACTGGCATGCCCCTTTCTACCATTTCAAGAATAACCAGTGCCCTCACCCAGGAAAGAGCAAGAGGAAAAGCTTACGGACTTATACAGGTTAAGATTCCTCCTGATGAACGCCGTAAAAAACAGCTATTCCTTACACAAAAAGGATATAACACAGCCAGTAGAATATCAAACATCATGTCCAAACAATAAAGTTTACAATCCATTTCAATATTCTATTGACCAAACGACATATAACCATTATTTAAAAGCTACAAATTTGATTAGCGTAAATTGCACTTGATCATTATTTGGGCCCGTGGCGGAATGGTAGACGCTGCAGACTTAAAATCTGTTGTCCGTATGGACGTGCCGGTTCGAGCCCGGCCGGGCCCACCACAATTTACATTTATAAACAGAAAGCGCCACCTAATATTAATTATTTGTTACATTCGGTTGGCATAGGATGCTCTACTTCGTCCCTCTTTTCCTGTAACAATCTCCATCTATCCAGAGGGTCATCTTGCGACATCTCTGCGTCAGCTTCACTAGATGTAAGGTCACCAAAATTACTTGGAAAGTTCTGCTTAAACTTACCATCCACAGGCTTTGATTTATGAACATACTGCTCTCCAAAATCTTGATATAGATAAAGTGTCTTCTCAGCCATTTTCATATACGCCTCAATTATAGCTTCACCCTCATATTCTTTAATAATTAGATTTGGCTTCATATTTTCCAGTTGAAAAGGGTCAGCACCTATAGCCTTTTGTAGAATAAAAATGTTCCTTGGGTTATCTAATGATTTTGAAAACTCGAAAAAATTATCATTGTTGATTTCTGGATTAAGGTCTACGTGCACCTCTGCATAGAACTTCTCCTCTTTATAATCATTAACAATTAAACTAACCAAGCCCAAAACCGGGGTTTCTTTTGGCTGCCACATGGCAGAATTAGAAAAAACAGCTTTACCTTCACCATTAATATTCGCGCTAAAACCACTCCATTTTTCAGACACAGCACTGCCCATCATTAAACCACCCCACCCATGATTTTGAAAAAACTCATTATAGAAGTCATAAACTAAATCCGGCCTTTCCACGACAACCTCATAGGATAAGGATACTGAGTAATTAGTATCACTCTTACTGCGAGATATATTTTTACCCCCGTCTAAAACAGGTATATCAAAATCAAAATAACTGGTTTCTTCTGCTTTTAACATTTGAGCAAGCGTGCTAACTGCTATAAATACAAATAAAATCAAGCGTGTCATTATATCTCCCTAATATCAGCGAACCACATATAATATAAATTATTAATTACGCATTGAATATAAGAACATCATTTGATAGTTGTGAATCATGAGATTTCATTTGATATATTAGGGAAATAAATGCGTATCAAGATATTACTATTAGCCATTTTGATAATACCTGCACTTTCAAACCAATCTTTTGCGTTTGATTATAATTTTAGCCGCGAAAATATTGAAGGTGTGACAATAGATATGACCGTTGGTGAAGCAATAAAGGTTCTTAAATCACAGGGCTACAAAGAGAAACACAGAATGAGAAAAGGTCTGAGTTTCGAAAAAGATGGTAAATATATTGTAAAAATAGCATCTGATATCACAAGACTATCAAACATAGAAAATCCAGGTGCAGAAAATGAAGCACTTACTGAAGTTATTTATGAGGAAAATATATCCAAAATAGTTGACATATACCAACCTGAAACAAGGTATGTATGCCCTAAAGCGAAAGATATCTATGGTAAGTTCTGCCCGCAAGCAGGAGAAGAAGCCTGTAAATACAAACCTAGCCTTCGTATAAAAACAGACACAAACAATGACCTAACAAAAGGTGGGTTTTGGTTTGAGGTATCGGCAATAACTAATAGAAGGTGCCAAATTATGATTGTTCGTAAAATGTCCAAAGATTACCAAGCTTGGGATTATTCAAATCTCCGAGACATTTTAGGCAAATAGAAATACAACACGAACAACCATAATTAAACCCTATGCCTATTCATAGCTTGCCATTGCGTTGGCAACCATACCTACTTGATATGGAACAGATGCCTCAAATCCATAATAATCACCATATTTGAGACGCAATAAATCAGTTGCTATGCGTGCTTGCTCAACAGCAAAAGAATGCATCAACGCCTCATGGTTATTTGGAGACAGTGCAAATAACTTATTCCAATCAACCATATTCGATGATTTCTCTACAGCGGCTTCAATATCATCAAGATACCCCAACATAAACAGCACATCCTTCTTACTGCCTACATTTCCATGACCACTTGATAGAATCTTCCATTCCGCGTTCGCTATTTCCTCTAAGTTAGATCTGAAATAAACATAATTCTCTGATCCACCAAACCCCAAAAATGGCATTTGATCGGGATTTATGTGGTCCGGTATATGCAATATGCCCTCTTCCTCTAAAATCCACATAGAGCTATCATCCGTATGTGCAGCGCGCTCAAACCCTAGGACACGCAATGTTTGACCCTCAAAGTTAACATAACCATTTTTGAACGGTAACACTGTCGTAACTGCGGGCAATTTAGATTTCAAATATTTCTGCTTTTCCACCGTTTTATCTGTAGCAATTATCTCAAGTTCATAACCTGACTTTTTCGCCTCCTCAACAAACACAGAAATACCACCAATATGATCAGAATGGTTATGCGAATAAACAACTGCGGTAACGGGCTTATCAGTAACCGACTTAATCGCCTCCAACACTGCGGTTGCATTATCGTGACCAAGAGGGTCAAGAAGAAGAACACCCCTACCCCCAACATAGAAGGTAGTATTGTAATTACCGCTAAACACCCAATAGCTATTTGCACTCAAGCGTTGAACCAACACTTCACCGTTAACTGCCGCACCAAATATGTCATCTACCTTTTGATTGACGGACAAGACCTTATCAGATGACGCTGTGACGTATTCAGATCCCGTTGTGGATTTATACCCTTCCTTAGGGATATAGTTATAAGGGCGAGCTTCACCATGGTCATGACCGGAGTGATCTCCGGCATAAGCGGGAATTGATAAAGCGATAACAGAAGCACAAGCAAGTAAAGTAATTTTCATATGTCCACGCCCCACTATTCTGGTTTACTTTGGGTAAATTCGGCTTCAATCTCAATTTCCACTTCATCACCAATATTAGGAACATATGTAGCCATCCCAAACTCTGATCTTTTGATCACCCCTGTCGCAGAAAATCCCAAAGCAGGCATTCCACTGAATGGTTTTTTCAAAAATGATCCATTAAAGCTCACATTTAAATCAACGGATTTAGTAACCCCCAAGAAAGTTAAATCACCCTTCATAACCCCTGTGTAATCACCGGTGCGCTCTATAGAAACGGACTTAAATGAAATCTCAGGAAACTTTTCCGAGTTAAACCAATCTTCTCCCGTTGATAGTTTCCCGTCAAAGTCCTCCTTATCCGGATAAGGGTAATCCGTACGCAAAGACTTCGGGTCTATACGCACAGTGACGGAGCTTTTCTCCGGTGACTTAGGATTAAAATCAAGCACAGCATCAACAGATGTAAACCGTGCCACATAAGTACTTAGACCAAGGTGATTAACCTTCCATACAACAGATGCATGAGTCTTATCAATATTGTAAATACCCGCAGGCATTTGATCATATGTCTTATCTGCCGCGACTGAAATTGCTGGTATGGAAGTAGATCCGATAATCGCTAGAGCCAATAACTTTGGTAATGTTCTTTTCATTAATTTATATCCTGATTTCTTAGTAAGAAAACAATTCTATCATCAAACTTTACATGCGCTAAATGCATATATATAATTATCACTATGCATGAAATGAATTTAAGAAATATTGATCTCAACTTACTGGTGATATTACAAAAGCTATTAGAAACCAGACATATCACAAAAACTGCAGAACAATTGAATATGAGCCAGCCAGCAGTAAGCAGAGCATTACAGCGACTTCGCCACACTTTCAATGATCCGATATTGGTAAAAACCAAACACGGATATGATATAAGCGCCAGAATGATAGATCTGGAGATACAATTACAAGGAACATTAAAAAATATACAAGGAATGCTATCCCAGCCGAATTTTGATCCCTCCACATCAACAGAAACTATTAAATTTTTCTGCCCTGATCTTGAGGCAATATTATTCCTTCCCGCATTTAACACATACATTAAAAATGCGGCTCCCAATATGAGATTATATATACAAAGCCAACCATCAGAACATTTCGACTTCCTGACATCTGGCGAAGTTCACTTTACGATGTCAGCAAAAAAGCCAGAAGCATCAATATCAAACATAAAGTCCTTATGCATATCAGAAGAAAAACAGGTATGCATTACGGGAGCAAATCATAAATTCAGGAATGAAAAAATAACATTAGATAATTATCTCGATTGCCCTCATGGCATAGTATCAATTACTGATCATGGAAATGAAATCGGGGAAATAGATATCGCATTATCGAAGCTAAAGAAAAAACGCGACATAATGATACGCCTCCCCAATTTTGCTTCAATCCCCTATTTTTGCGAACAAAATGATATAATATTTACAATGCCCGAAAATCTGGCTTTAAAACTTTCACAACACCACGACATCATCCTAAAACCAACACCGCCAGAATTAAACCTACAAAGTTTTGAGTTTTACCTTTATTGGCACGAACGCAATAACTTAGACCCAATGTGTATATGGATCAGAGAAACGCTATCTTCATTATTCACGAAATAAGTCATTATGACTTAATAATCCCACTTCCAAAAAACACCCGCGCCTCCTTGGGCATTCTGACCAATCTCACTTTCCAAGGTGATATTTGGTGTTAATTCTATTTCTATATTAGCCTTCCCAGCGCCGGTTTCAGACCCCGCCTCCACCTCAACATACACTTTGTCAGATAAATGCTTTCCCGCGCCTATAGTTGCGTTTCCGTCTTTATCTGTGCCGAAATGCAAATCATCCAGACCAGTAGCATTCCTAATCATATCAACAGGGTCAAAACCACTAGCAGCACCACCACCATATCCTGTAAACCTTTGTAAGGTCTGCGCAAGCTTCACCGCCTGAAACGGAGAAATATTTTCGACACCTTCTCCAAACAATATATGCGCAAGAACCTCATCTTTAGGCAAAGGTGGAACAGATGAAAATTCTATAACAGGTTCTAATGCTTTCCCCTTAATCCCTATCTTGGCTAATATTTCCTCTGTTTTTGTCTCTGCAACTATATCTAGATCCGGTGTGGGTGGAATCGTTCCGGAAAACATCAAGCTAGCCTTAGATAATTTGAACTCTTTACCAAACTCGCTATAGCGTCCACGCATTAATTTTATATCTCCATCGAATTCCGGATTATTTACATCACCAGACACTTTGACTTTCCCATTAAATTCCGCATCAATCCCCCAACCACGAACGAACACTTGTTTTGGCGCGTTAACATCAATATCCAGATTTATAGACTGTGCATTCCCTTGACGACCACCATTATCACTATCAACAACTGTCTCTATATTTAAATCCCCTGTCGATTGTGAAAATTTATCAGGGATGTCTATGTTCATATTATCAACGACAACATCACCACTAATAAGATATGAAAGGTCGCTACCCTTTAAATTCAGGTATGCGTTAATTACTCCCTTGGCCATATCCATATGCGAAACATAAAAATCATTCAATTTAAGGGAAAAATCCGCAGAACTATTGATCAAATTATATTTACCAGCAGCGTGTATATCGCCACCATCAGGATTACCGGCGACAAAAGAGTTTAAAGTAATATTACGCCCCGATAATACCGCATCAACACCAATATCATTTAAACTGATTGAGCTATCCCTATTAGAATATGACTTAACACGAGCTTTCGTTACTATATTTTGCTTTCCTGTATCATGGGTAAAAGTAAGATTAATCTCTGCGTCACTAAGGCTATGGTCATTTCCAATAAAGCTCTCATAGAACGACAAGCTCTTAAGTTCTCCTGAAATTTTTCCACGTAACAGTCCACCCGCCATATGCACATCAACAGCACCACGCCCATTCAATTCTGGCGCATAAAATGATAGGTCAGACAGCTTCAACACACCTCTATCCATTAAGAATTTAGAAGACAGGCCTAAATTTCTGTCTTTAAAAGCAGCATTAGCCTTCAACGTTCCTGATATAAAATCTGATATTCCCCCCTGAATAGAGGTGCTAACATTACTAAAAACAAATGGCGAATTGTGCGCATTCTGGTTCTCAATAACTAATTTTTTAATATTGGAATTAAGGTTGATATCACCAAAAATCAAGGACTCAACAGATATATTGAAACTAATTGATGACATTCTTAGCGAAGGCTGCAACGAATGATAAATATCTACAATATCAATATTGATCGATCCAGATGCAAGATCATAGTCTAAACCTTGTATATCAACAACATAAACACTATCACTGGCCTTGTTCTCAATATATGATTCCAGCACTTCCCTTGTATTATCAGAATTAAGAAAATAATATACATCACCAATGAACAATGGTGCAAACATCACCATAGTAATCGCAAAAGAAAAACATGATAGAGCCACGCGACAAAACGACATTACTACTATTCTGATCTTTTGCTTAACCATCGACACTTACCTTGGGATTAAAACGCTTGACCAATACTAATATAAATTTGGTAATTCTGATCAGTATTTTCTTTACCACTTATGGGAACACCAACATCAAATCTAACAGGGCCAAAATCAGTATAATATCTAAACCCAACACCTGCACCAACCGAAAGATTTTCAAAACTTGGACTAACCTTATCATCGACTTGCCCTGCATCCACGAAAAGAACTGCCCCCATATTATCCGATATTTTAAATCTGGTCTCAATAGAGCCCTCAATTAAAGACCTACCACCTTTGGGGTCACCATCTTCAAATGGCCCTACCTCTTGATAACCAAAGCCCCTTATAGAACCACCGCCACCCGCATAAAAACGTTCAGTTGCCGGAACATCATCTGTATCCGCGCCCAGAATTGACCCCACACTCAAACGCCCTGCAAGAGTGGTATTATCACTTATGTCGTAATAGCTCTGCACCCCGACCTTAGCCCTGACAAACGGGTTACTTTGACCCAATGCATCAATAAAGGGGTGTAAAGATGCACTAAAAACCATTCCACTATGCGGGTCTAAAACACTATCCCTACTGTCATACAATATCGATGAATATGGAGAAAATAACGCATAATTTTCAGTATCTTCATCCTCCTCATTAATTCTTGTAATTTTAAGGTCACCACCAATATGTGCAGATAAATACTTACCCATAATGCGCTTAACATCTACACCTGTTTCGATTTCCATATTTTCATAAGCATCTGTATCCTCTCTATTCAAAGACGCCTTAAAAACAACGGACTGGTTTTTACGTAAGAATCCCGACTTCAGTAATTTAGTTTTCAAAGATTGCTCACGCAGTGACATTGTTAAATCGGCATTGAACACTTCACCTGCGCCTAAAAAGTTACGATGTTCCCACCCTAAAACAGCACCAGGACCTTCATTAGTATAGTAACTAACTCCGGCGCGAATTGATCTTTGAGCCTTTTCCGTTAATTCTATTTCAACGGGAATAGTACTGATCTCACCAGCCTCTTCCGGTAATTTAACTTCAACCTCTTTGAATAATCCTGTGCTCATTATTTTGTCGCGGAGTGATGATATTAAATCACGGCGGAAACAGTCCCCTTCTTTCCATGGCACCATTTGCTCCAAATAATCCTGCCTAACACTGTCGTCACCTGTAAAAGACAAATCCCCAAAAGAGGCCTTAATGCCTTTATCAACGTAAAAAGTAAGATCGGCTGTACGAGTATCAGGGTCAAGGATAACCTTATGAGAAACGGATAAATTAAAGGAACAATTGTCAGCCTGTATTTTGTTATAAATATCCGACTGTGCGTTAAAAACCGCATTAGCATCCAAAGGATCACCGTCAGAAATAGACAAATCGCTTAGGATATTTACGTAACTGTTTGGCGTAATTTTAATGTCATTAATATATGTGGCATTCCCAAGAGTAACATTATAAGTATCGAGATCATCATCTGTAGATTCCACTTCCGCATCGTAGTACCCCTTTGACCGCACCACTTTCAGTATGTCTGACCGTATAGACTGATGCAAAAAATCACTATCATCATGGTCACTTGAGGTTTCAGAAATATTACTAACAATCACCGCATCAATATAGGTTTTAATAGGGTCAGTATCATCAATACCTGTAACCTTATATTCAATTTGCTTTGAATTATCTGAAGACAGGCCAATTATATCTGTTACACAACTAGATAAAATTCCACAGCAAATGGCAACTAAAAAGCAATATGATATCCTCATATTCCAGACAATACTTACTGCACTATAAAATTAAAAGAAATAACTGAGACAGAGTGACAATACTCACCCATTAAAATGGTAACTCAAGTCCGCCAATATCAGTAGACGTACCAAAATCAGCATCCGGCAAACCACCAAAGCCACCGCTCAAATTTCCGCTTGATAGACCATGATCCGCCACGACGGCAGCACCTTCAACAAAAGTATCAGTTACACCGAATAAACGATGAATACCCGCTAGAACATCTGTAAGAATATTTAAAGCATTAGCCCCCATCCCCTCAGAAAAGAACTGTGGCATTGCGTCCGATACAGGTTTCATAAATTCATGTGATATATCTGCAATAGGAGAAGCAGCAAATCCGGTACTGTGCAGCAATCCAAAATCTAAAAATGAATCCAGCATAAAGAAACCAAAATACCAAGCCACACCTTTAGCCGCCACACCAAAAGCAGTACCTAGTCCACCTGAAAGCAAACCATCATCGTCATCATCTTTATGTTTATCCTTAGATGCCATTCTTCAGAACCTTCTGATCTATACCACGCCCATTATGCGAATAATATTTATTAATTATGATAATGATTATCATTGACAAACGATATCGTCAAGCTTTAAGTTGCGAATGATTATCAATAAAACAAAACCAGAGTAAAAAAATGAACGAGATCAAATCAAAAATGTTTAACCTTATCGCCGGTCTTGGCGTTGCGGTATCAATGGCTGGACAACCGGCGCTTGCTGACGATAAAATAGACACAGCAAAGGAAGCGCTTTCCCTGTTATACCCTGCTGCACTTGCTGTTGATAAGGCGCAAAAATCTGGTGATGTTAATGCCCAAAGGATCGCGGGACAACAATTAACAAACGCACAAAGGCAAATTACTGAATTGTTCGGAGAAGGCCCTGAAGGTTATCTATCATACGATTATCATGGCCGAACACTTAAAGTTCCTGTAGATGGCGATTTAGCATTTATTGGTGTTCGCGCATTTACTGCAAACAGAGATATCGTAAGAGATAATGGTGACGTAATCGAAAAAGGTAAAAAATACCTTCAATTCTTTATGAAGCCGACACTAGCAATGACCAACCAGTTTCATTTGGCACTAAACGGAATTAAGCCTGATCCAAACCGCAACGTTGAAAAAGATATGATGACAACATCAAAGACATCAATATATCCAATCGGTCAAAGCAGCACAAAATCGGCTGCAACTCATATATTCTCAATACCTGAAAGCGTTTTTTCAGGAAATACAAATGATCGCAACATGCTGCCTAGTTTCCATAAGATTAATTACGAAGATGTTACAAATGACATGTTTGAGATATGTGAAGACCGTCTGAACCAGCTAAACTCTGATGCGATGGATCTATTTGCAAAACCGGAGCAATAATCCCTTATCACATAAATTTTAAGTATATATAAGAGTACAAAAGGCAACGCCATGTCCACCAAAAGTATGAATGAAGAATTTCATAGTAAAAGCGCGTCGACAAAAAAAAGTTCAATAGGATTAGCCCACTTTCTTATTGATGATTCACTATTAAAGATGGTGGAAGACTACGGTGCATATGTAGAGCTACAACCAAACTCTAAAACCTATAAAATGTCATTTTTCAGTGGTAATGGTGAGCAAGATTTCACCGGCAACTTATCCGAGCTTAAAGAACATTTACGAAACCTGCACCAACCGGTAAATGTCGGCATAGCAAAGGCTGTTAAAGAAAACACAGGATATAATGATGCCAGTGCAGGTCAAAAAATTATGATGCGAGAAGGAGTAAACGAACAAATAAAAAATGAGCGTGAAAATACCCTATCCCTACTTCGTGTTATAACAACAAATTCAGCAACTCTTCCCGAATTTATAGATCCGAATGAAGACGTAGAACATCAACACGGTCCTGAACACAAAATCCGTACCGCTGACATGTGGCGTGACACTTGTGAAATAGACATAAATGATCGCGTAAAAGAATATGAAGAAAACAGCGAAAACACAGATGCATTAGAACCTGCAATAATACGAGGCAGTAAATTCAACCATTCAAAAGGGTTTGAATTCGAAATATCGCCTGACTTTATTGAACAAAAAGACTCAAAGGACATAAACAAAATTGTCTATGGAATACTCTCCACGATAAAAGGTGAAGAAGTTATATTGGGCGGAACAGTTAACTTAACAATGGATGAAATGGATCAATTCTGTGCCATTTCCCATGACAATTTACAAAACCCTGAATTTATCGAACTTCTTGAAGATACGAGGCATCAAGAGCATGTAGAGCAAATCATAGAAAGAATAGAAGCAGAAGTTCAAGACGTAAACTCACCAATATACAAATCAGTTATAAAAGGTGCTGCAATTGCTGATGACAAGAAAAATACGCTTCATGATTTGTTATATGCAAATTCTGCAATAACACCATTGCTGGAATCAGAGGCAATGAAGGCACGTCAAGCACATTACTATTTCATGCAAAGAAAAGACCCTACACTGAACGAAGTAGTAGAGAGCGTAAATGTTCTAAACGATGTGGCATCACATTTCAAAGCAGCAGAACACACAACACAAGCGCACATAGAAGCAATAGCCCTTGACCCTGAGCTGCAAGAAACTCTGTCTTTCCAACGTAATATTGCACGCGCCATAGAAGAATCACTACCAAAGATAGACGGCCTTTCAAAAGAAGAGCAAGAAAAGCACGCGCAAAGCTATCGCAAGGTACAAAAAATAATCGGAAATATATCTGTATCCGGGCAAAATATGGCAACAGAGCATCTGGATGACGACTTGCAAGATGTAATAGATGTATTTGAAAGAACAATGGGCACAGGGCATGATGGTCTGAGCCGAATGTCTACAGAATTTGTCGATAACACTATCGACTTTTTCCAAGACATATATAAGCGCCCATTCGCATCTAAAAAAGAATTTATATCTTCAGTAGTGGTATTATCGTGGCTAACCTATTACATGCAATCAGGTGGCGATGTTGAAGGTGCAAACCAGATACTTGAAACCGCAAATACCATGACCGAAGCAGCATCAACAGGAGCATCCACTTCTGATGTTGCAGACACCATGTCATTTGACGATATAATGGGAAGCATCAATGACGGTGGCAGCCTAAGTGATACGGCCGCTCAGATAGAAGATTTGGACTTAAGTAAACTAACAGAAGAAGACAAAAAAGAGTTCGTTCACCTTATTCGTGATAACGGTTTGGATATTTCAGATGAACAAATGCAACATTTATCAAGTTATGTTCACAATAACTATGGCATATTGGGCGCATACAAGCATTTTACAATTGATAATGCCGTAACGGGTACTACTCTATCACTTCTTGATATCGCAAAATTGGCAACCGAAAACACAGTAGAAGCACTGGGCGGTACCGTTAACGAATCTGCCTCCTTCTTTAAATCCGCCAGCAATGGTGCGATAGACGCAGGTGACAAAACATTTAAAGTAAACGTATTCCAAACCACAATCGGACATGTGCCAATGATTGCTGCGCTTGGCCTTATGGCGTTATCATCAGGACCAAGAAATGGTATGAAGCGTATCTTTGGATTTTTTGATGGGTTTGCAAACTCTACAATTGCAACAATAAAAGACCGTCCATTGGCACTTCCTGCTGCTGCCCTAACAGCAATTTTTGAGCCGCAAACTATAATTCTGGCGAACGAAGCAGATAAAGGTGGCTTTGCTATACCACTGTTAGCAGGGATTGCGGCGGCATCACTTTGGAAACGTAAGGCTAGCTCTACAAAAGACCTACACAAAGAAATCATACAAAATTCACAAACATTAACTAATCACTTAGATAACAATGAAGATCGCTTTAAATTACTGGACTCAAGACCTGATATAATAGAATCACTATCGCAAGCATCTATTTTACAAGAAAAAATAAGGGCAGATCTTCCCGATAACGTAAAAGAAATATCATATGCAAAAAAACGTGTATTTGGTGGCCTGACAAATAACTTCAATATTGCATCAGACAATATTGAACCTACTTTGACTGCTCTACATAAGTTCAACTTGGCAATGGATGTTTCATCCAGATATATGGATGAGGAAAACAGAACTTACCACAATTTTATACATAGTAAGATTGTTTCATTCACACAGGCTCTTAAAGATGTTCAAGATGAAAAAATAACTCCAAAAGAGTTTGAGCGTCACATAAACAAAGACCTAAAAAAGATAATGCAAGCACAAGCATTCTTAAGCAATGACTCTGATATTTATAATGCAATATATAGAGAAGCCCCATCGGAAAGAGTGATTGACCGCCTGTCATTTGCAGGACAAACTCAATACAACACTCAATCACGTAAAGACAGTTTCAAACAATATAGTCAGAGTATTTCCGACCTTCAATATCAAAGAAGCCAAATTGGCGGTGGCGTTGACTTCCCTCACCTTCAACTGCATCAACGTAATGGCCTTACACAGGCGGCATATGCGCTAACTAACTCCGTTGAAAAACTGGATGTTACAATGAAAATCGCGTGGGAACGAACAAAGCAAATTTGTAACCCTATATGGGATAAAATAAGTTATGGAGCTCGTGGCGCACATGGGGCTATAAGAGAAATACCACATAAGAAACACGCTGGATTAGCTCTTATCGGAACTGGATTAGCCTTAGCAGGAATGGATACCGCAGGCATAGGTGGAGAGACAGTACAAAATATTGTACCGGATGCAGGATACAGCCTTGGAGTTTTAGGTTCAACCGGTGTATTCCTTCTTATAAACCCGATTGATGACTTAATATTTGCGCATTTAGGATTAGGTGGAATGGGATATGGTGCAGGTACAGTCGCCTATGGAGCAAATAAGTTTGTTGCCAAACCTGCATATAATTATGCCTCGGAAAAAATAGAATCCTTCATCAGCAAACATCAGGAAACCAGCGACACGCTAAATTCAGAAGCGATAGACATTGAAAAAGTTCATATCCCGGTTAACTATATAGATTCAATGTCCGAGGCTTGCCTTTTGTGCAAAATGTGCATGGAAGAAAATTCAGGTGAGCACATATGTCCAAAACAGGCGAACTTACTATCTCTCGTGCCTAAAGAAAATGAAGATCAAGATAAGTTAGATGCAGCGGAAAACCCGCCATCTTAATTGAATACAGGTTCTACCAGATCATAGCCTAAAAATGAGATGCGCATTTACTTGTGCGCATTGCAACAATTTGGGTGAATTTGTATTTGTGATATTAGTTTAAATACAATACAAAAGTTACATGCTGGATATATAAGCATCACTTAATTTATCTTCTGATGATATCCTATAATTGTTCTTTGTATAATTTTAGTAATAGTAAAATACTTTACGCATTAAAAACCAAAATGAGAGAAATAATGTCTCCTATCGTAGAAAAACAAGAAAAGAAAAGGACGCTGGTCAAAAAGAGAGTCAGTACAACACTAATTTTTTCTGACATAGTTGCGATGATTTTGTCTTTTGTATTTGCCGTTTTTACCGCACAATTTCTAAAGGATTTGATCCTTCCTGAAATATATAACAAGCCTTTATCCGATTACAGCGCGATCCAAGATTTATTCTTTGTTTGGATGTGTCCCATCGTTTTATATATTTTCTTTTCAAAAGGTCATTATACACAACGCGTCCCTTGGTGGAGCCAAGTTCAAAACATTCTTAGTATTTGTCTTATCGCATTTATAATGGATGGCTTCATAAGGTTTGCTTTAGATATGTCATTTTCTCGTTTACTAATTGGCTTCAGTTGGGTTTACGTATTCTTTCTAACCCTCATTGGTAGGCAGATTGTGTATGCAGTTTCCCGTGGCAAAGGCATATGGCGAATACCCACTGTTATAATAGGTGACATAGACACAGTAACAGACAGCCTGTTTGCATTCAGCGCGGACAAATACACTGGGTACGATATACGCACAGTAATATTAGACGATGACAAAGACCTGAATTTTAGTTCTATACCTGCGCAATATGAAGATATGGAGGTTATAAAAGGCAGGATTGATTACCAAAGTTATATAGAAAAAAACATGGATAGCTTCTTTGTTATTTCATTAGAAAACTTTCGCGGCGAAGAAAGGGACAAATTAATAAACACTCTAACTGATCTAAAAGCATTATATGCAATTGTTCCACCCGTATCACGCGTCAGCCTATTCGAGATGGAGCCCAGATATTTCTTTGGCTATGATATAATGCTTCTACATGCCAAAACTTCTATATTATCGCCGACAGGACGACTTATAAAAAGATTAATGGATATCAGTGCCTCTGCAATTGCTCTGCTATTGTTATCCCCAATAATGCTTACTGTAATGGCTTGCCTTAAACTAGAGGGGCAAGGTGGATCATGCTTTTACGGCGGTTACCGAATAGGAAGAAACGGCAAGAAATTTAAATGTTGGAAATTTCAATCTATGGAGCCTAACTCCGACCACCTTCTCCATGAGTTACTAGAGAAAGACCCGCAATCAAAAGCCGATTGGGAAGAATTCAGAAAGCTAAAACAACCTGACCCAAGGGTAACTACAAAAACCGCACGCATTATACGTAAAACCAGTATTGATGAATTACCTCAACTTTGGAATGTTCTGATAGGAGATATGAGCTTGGTTGGCCCTCGCCCTATATTAGACGATGAGGTAGAATTATTTGGTGAAACAATAAATCTTTATTACAAAGTAAGCCCAGGAATAACAGGCCTATGGCAAGTCAGTGGCCGTAGCGACGCAAGTTTTGACCGTCGTGTATATTGGGACGGGTGGTATGTACGTAATTGGTCTCTATGGGGAGATATAGTTATATTAATCAAAACACTGCGCGTTGTTATATACGGTTCAGGGGCATATTAACCCCTCAACCATCCTTGAAACATCACTTGCGGCATGCTCAAGATCACTTTCAACATGTGATCTCAAAACAACATTCACCCCCAACACACCATCTTTAAAATATGGATAACTGCCGATATCAACTTGCTCCCATTTATCCTGTATCTCCGATAATTTCGAAGCGATCACGCTTTCAGTAAGGTTGCAGGAAACCGTTTTTGATTTAACAACATCCCCTCCCTTTATATTGCAAGCAACATGATCCATCATTGCTTGCATAATACGCGGTACTCCTGCCATTACATATGTTCCTTTAATCACAAAACCGGGTGCGGCAGACACAACATTTGGGATCAGTTCCGCACCAACTGGAACTCTTGCCATACGCAAACGCGAGGAGTTCAAACCATCTTCTCCATAATGATCTAATAATAACGCCCTAGCTTCTTCATTCTCTTTAACCTCAACATCAAAAGCTTTGGCAACACTTTCCGCGGTGATATCATCATGCGTTGGCCCTATACCGCCACTAGTGAATATATAATCAAATTTTTCATGTAATTCACGAAGGGTTGTTACAATCACATCTTCTAAATCAGGAATAACCCTAACTTCAGATAGGGTAACCCCACAATCTACAAGTTTATTGGCGACATAATTAATGTTAAGATCCTGTGTTCGCCCCGAAAGTATCTCATTACCAATTACAACCATTGCCGCAGTATATTGCTTAGACATTGAATTCATCCAATCTTCTTTACACATCTCACACAAAGATATATTTAACATGTGTAGATAAAATATGACAGCATTTGCAAAAGGAATAAACATGACAAGCCCACGTTTCACTGCCGAAGGAATACAACTCCATACCCCTGAAGACTTCGAAGGTATGCGTAAGGCAGGACAATTGGCGGCAGAAATTCTGGATATGATTACAGACCATGTTGTTCCCGGTGTAACAACAGAAGAACTGGATCGTTTATGCCACGATCATTGTACTAAGGCGGGTGCTATACCGGCGCCGTTAAATTACCAAGGTGGCGGCCCCACCCCTTTTCCTAAATCTATTTGCACATCTATAAATCACGTCGTCTGTCATGGGATACCAAACGAAAAGAAACTGCGTGATGGCGATATTGTAAACATAGATGTCACAGTAATTCTTGATGGCTGGCACGGTGATACTTCACGCATGTATTTTGTAGGTGATAAAATATCAGTAAAAGCACGCAGACTTTGTGATGCAACATATGATTCAATGATGGCAGGAATTGAAGCTGTAAAACCAGGCGCAACCTTAAACGATATTGGTTACGCAATACAGCAAGTAGCAGAAAAGCAGCGCTTCTCAGTTGTGCGTGACTTCTGTGGACATGGTTTAGGACGTTCATTTCACGCGCCGCCATCTGTTATGCATTACGGAATAGAACCTGAAAAACTGGCAAAGAAAAAAATACATAGCACAGTATTAAAACCCGGAATGTTCTTTACAATAGAGCCAATGATAAATGCAGGGCACTACGCAACCAAAGTTCTAAAAACCGATGGGTGGACTGCGGTAACACGCGACAAATCACTATCTGCACAGTTCGAACACTCTTTAGCAGTAACAGAAAATGGATTTGAAATATTTACACTGTCTCCAAAAGGTCTAACGAAACCACCATATAATTAGGGCTATTACTTAGATGACCGATTTATTCGGAAAACAAGAAAAGAAAAAGCCTCACTATGCAGGTCACAGGCAACGCTTGAGAGATCGCTTTGTTGGGTCAGGCGCAAATTCATTACAAGATTATGAATTACTGGAGTTACTGTTATTCATGGCAATTCCTCGTCGTGATGTAAAAGAACTGGCAAAAACCTTGTTATCTGAATTTGGTTCTCTTCCTGAACTAATGAGTTCATCCCACAACGACCTTACAAAAATAGATGGCATCAGTGAGAACGTAGCCACCGCAATCAAAACAGTAACCGCAATTTCTGAACGCATGATAAAGCAGGAATTAATGCAAAAACCAATTCTGAATAATTGGACACGGCTGATGGATTATTGCCATATGACAATGGCACATGAAAAGAAAGAGCATTTTCGAATATTATTCATGAATAAAAAGAACGAGCTTATCGCAGATGAAATCCAAGGGTCAGGAACAGTTGACCACACCCCTGCATATCCTCGGGAAATTATGAAACGCAGCCTTGAATTAGGTGCAACAGCCCTTATACTTATGCATAATCACCCTAGCGGCGATCCCAAACCATCACCTGCGGATATAAACATGACAAATGCAATAATTGCCGCGGCACAACCATTTGAAATAACAATTCATGACCACATTATTATTGCTCGCAACGGCTACACGTCTTTCCGTAACGAAGGGTTGATATAATGTATATATGGCCCCCCGTAATTTTGACAATATTACTTACTATTGTTCTGTTTTTATCTGCTGCTTGTACACCTGAGACAAGGCGTACTGCGTCTCCTCCGCCACTACGTAATGCGAAGATACAACCCAAGCCAGTAAACAAACAACTTGAAAGCATACGCGATAAAAACTTCTCAGTCCTTCGTACTGAAATGGTTATTAAAGGTATGAGCATGGATAACCCGATGTTAATCCGCGCATTCAAGTCTGAAATGAAATTAGAACTATGGGTCAAAAGCAGTTACAGCAACCAATACGACCTGTTCAAAACATACAATATATGCAGTAAATCCGGCGTTTTAGGACCTAAATTAAAAGAAGGTGACAAACAAACACCTGAAGGGTTTTATAACGTTACAAAAGACCGCCTTAACCCAAACAGTCAATATTTCCTTTCTTTTAATATAGGATTTCCTAATGAATATGACCGATCACATGGTCGCACCGGATCTTTATTAATGATCCACGGTAATTGTGTATCAGTTGGATGCCTTGCAATGACAGACAAAAGTATCGCAGAAATTTATCTAATCGTTGAACAAAACTTTAAATATGGTAACAAGTCTATCCCCATACATATTTATCCATTCCGCATGAGCCACGAAAACATGTATGCACGCCGTGCATCTAAGTGGTATCCTTTCTGGCAAAACCTGAAAGAAGGTTACGATCACTTTGAAAGGTATAGTACGCCCGCAAAGGTAAAAGCCCAAAATGGCCGCTATATCTTTAATAAAAAATGATATTTTTATAGGAATCCATGGATATATTAAAAGAGGCAATAAAACTGATCATCAACCTGTTCGAAGGGTTATTCATTAACTTCACGGCTACATCATTCCTCATTGGCCTAATACTGTTCATAATCGGAGCCATCATTTTTACAATAATGTTATATGCAAAAGTAAAAGGCCGCGTAACGACTGCTACAATTATTGGTGCAATACACAGAACCAGAGTAAAGAAAAAAATAAGAGACGGCAAAGAAGTTGAAAAGGTAAAGCATGATAACTACCTTGTTTTTGAATATCTGGACGAAAATGGAAATAAACGCAAAGAATTATCCAGTGATGGCCTTAACAAAAACAAGGGATACAAGACAGGACAGCAAATAGAGGTAATAGTTTGCCCGGCAAAAGGCTTTGATGATGTATATGTGGCAAATGACCCATCTAAATTAAAAATGGCCACCATTTTTGTAATATTAGGATTTAGCATGATGGCATGGACAGTATCTACGCATGGCATGAAAAACACCTTCTGGTTATTAATCGCAATAACACTAATTACAGGAATTTATAAAGGATACGAAGTAATCTTTGATAACGGTAAAGGCGTAAAAGGTAAAAATCTCCCCCTACCACCTGGCAAAGTTTTTTCGGATAACGAAATTGTTCCGGTAGAAGATGTTATCAAGTTAAGCAACTAAAAAAGCATCACTTGATCCTGTATCAAAAATCTAATAAGTTCTGGGCGAATATTAGTTTGATTTAACTTAAGTCATTTATATTCCTGACCTAACAAGGAATAAATGATGATCCGTATAAATGAATACGAAGATACAAATAACAATATATCCAGATAATGATGAGGAATAATAAAAATGATACCACGCTACGCCAGACCTGAAATGACCAGCATATTCGAACAAGAAAATAAGTTTCGCATATGGTTGGAGGTGGAAACACTAGCGTTAGAAAAAATGGCCGAGCTTGGAACTGTTCCCGAAAGTGCTGCCATCGCTTTGCGTGAAAAAGGCAACTTCGATGTTGATCGTATCAACGAAATAGAAGCCGAAGTAAAACACGACGTTATCGCATTTTTGACCTCTGTTGCCGAATATGTTGGTGAAGACTCTCGCTATGTTCACCAAGGGATGACCAGTTCAGATGTTATTGATACAAGTTTTGCCGTTATGCTTACCCAAGCAGCAGACCTAATAATAGCAGACCTTGAAAAGGTTATGGCCGCACTTAAGAAACGCTCACTTGAGCACAAGGACACCCTTTGTATTGGACGCTCGCACGGTATTCATGGTGAACCAACAACATTCGGTATGAAACTAGCCGGTCATTATGCCGCGTTTAAACGTGCTCGTGATCGCATGATCCAAGCAAAAGAAGAAGTAAGCACAATAACTATATCAGGTGCGGTTGGTACATATGCTACAGCTGACATGTCGATAGAACAACATGTTGCAGATAAGCTTGGACTAAAACCAGAAACCGTCGCAACACAAGTTATTCCACGTGATCGCCATGCCATGTTCTTTGTTACACTTGGTGTGGTTGCAAGCTCTATTGAAAATATCGCCGTTGAAATACGTCACTTGCAACGCACAGAAGTACGCGAAGCAGAAGAATATTTTGATAAGAACCAAAAGGGTTCATCAGCTATGCCACATAAACGCAACCCAATTGGAACAGAAAACCTAACTGGGCAAGCACGCATTATCCGTGCAGCAGTAACCCCTGCCCTTGAGAACGTAGCTTTATGGCATGAACGTGATATATCTCATTCTGCAGTTGAACGCACTATACTTCCTGATGCTTTGATTTCTGCAGATTATGCGCTTAACCGTTTGGCAGGCATCATTGATAAATTGTTAGTCTATCCAGATCGTATGGAACATAACTTAGAAATGACTGGTGGGCTTGTGTTTTCACAACGCACTATGCTTGCTTTAACACAAGCTGGTATTTCACGCGAAGATGCCTACAGAATTGTTCAAAAATCCGCAATGACCGTATGGGCAGATAGAAGCAGTGGTAAAGGTACATTAACACTACGTAATGCGCTTGAGAATGATTTGCAAGTCACTGAAAAACTTGACAAAAATGCTCTGGATGCTATTTTCACATACGATGCTTACATTAAGAATATAAGCGCAGTATTAGAGCGTGCATTTAAATAAAATATTAGAAGGAGTTTCGCCATGAAAGGTGATAAAAAAGTTATAGAGTTTTTAAACGAAGCCCTAAAGAAAGAACTAACAGCCGTTAACCAATATTTTCTACATGCTCGCATGCTAGAAGATTGGGGGATTACTAAACTAGCAAAGCATGAATATAACGAATCTATAGAAGAAATGCGCCATGCGGACGATCTAATCAAACGCATTCTATTTTTAGAAGGTCTTCCAAACTTGCAAAGCCTAGATAAATTGATGATCGGTCAAAATGTGCAAGAAATACTTGAATGTGACCTGAAACTTGAACATGGCGGTGCAGGTCATTACCGTGACGCAGTAGCACATGCAGAAAGTGTTAAGGACTTTGTTTCTCGTGATCTTTTTGCGAAAATACTTGCTGATGAAGAAGGTCATATCGATTATCTGGAAACACAATTGCAAATGATAGAAAATATGGGTGTTCAGAACTACATTCAAATCAATTCTGAAAGCGCATTAGACGCAGAAGCTTAAAAGCTTCTCAATATTTACTATTAAATGTAAACAGACCGCAAAAAGTGGTCTGTTTTTTTATGTATATATAACCACTAGAAAGGTAAGAAATAATTACTGAGAGACAAACTCAGCTATCCTTTCAGAGGATAAATTACCCTGCTCTACTACTTTACCATCTGCGTTAATCAAAATAACCTGCGGTATACTATCCCACGGCTTAATACCTACTCCCTTAAGCTTATTTACCAACTTCCATTCAGGGCCATCAATTATTAATGCGTTGAACGGTAAGTTATCAAACCGTTTTATGTACCTTTTGAAATCCTGACGATTTTCATCCAATGAAACAGCAATAACAGATCCAGGGTTTGATCGCTCTATATCGATTATATATGGCATTTTCTTAACACAAATAGGACACCACGAAGCATAAAGAAGTACTGCTATATTATTTCCCTTTTTGTTTCTTATATCTTTATAAACCCTGTGTGGAGACACCTTTTGCACATCGACCTTTGCCTGGTCAACATTCGCCTTAACAGGTGCTACAGATATAAAAACAGACATAAACAAAGACGCAATCAGTAACGGCCTAAATATCATTAAACTCTCTCCACAATAATAATTCATATCCTATATAACATTATTCGCTACATATTGATGAATAGATACATTTTTTTAGTTGATAATCGCTTGCAATTAGAATGCCTAAATGATAATAATTATCATTACTAACAACCAATATAACTCGTTGGAAATAAAAGTATGTATATATGCATGTGTAACCCATTTACCGATACTGACGTTCGTAACCACTTGGATACAACAGATGAAAGCGCACGCGTAAAAGATGTCTATGCGGCATGCTCTGGCGGTGCAGACATTAATTGCGGCACATGTGTGAGTGAGCTTAAAACAATGGTTGATACGCACAACAATACACGCACGATCGAGGGTATATCCAAGAAAATGAATAAAGTTACAGAAAAAAGCAAAGAAACGGTGTAACAAAACACCCCCACCCCTTGCATTTACACCTATGGTATGTAACCAATAATCAATTAATGTTAACTCTTAAGAGGATATAAAATGCTTAAGAAATTTATGCTTACACTTGGAGGTCTTTTGATCATGACAGCAGGAACAGATGCAAAAGCGGAATCCGCGAACACAGTAAATCTAGAAGTATCATCAGGCGGAACAGTCGTAATCGACCTTCTTCCGGATATTGCCCCTAAACATGTTGAGCGTATCAAAACGCTAATCGGCGAAGGTTTTTATGATGGTATTATCTTCCACCGTGTTATCTCAGGATTTATGGCACAAACTGGTGATCCTACAGGTACAGGTATGGGTGGTTCAAAATACCCTGACGTTCCTGCAGAGTTCAGCAAATATGCTTATAAGCGCGGAACAATCGGTATGGCCCGCTCTCAAAACCCTGACAGTGCAAACTCACAGTTCTTTATCTGTTTCACAGACACAGGCTGTAGCTTCCTAACAGGTCAATATACAGTACTTGGTCAAGTGACATCAGGTATGGAGTTCATTGACAAGGTTGCAGTTGGTGAGCCACCAGCAAACCCAGATAAAATTGTTAAAATGACAATTGCACCAGCGGCTGAAGAAGCTGCTCCTGCTGAAGAAAAAACAGAGGCAGCAGAGTAACTCTGCTCTCAATTGCATATGACAGATATAGATCTATATCAAATTGATGCATTTACAGATACGGTATTCGGCGGCAACCCAGCCGCCGTTTGCCCATTACAAGAATGGTTACCGGACGAGATATTAAAAAAAATAGCAGCAGAAAATAACCTTTCTGAAACTGCCTTTTTTGTACCTAACGAAAACGGATTCCACCTTCGTTGGTTCACCCCCACCACGGAAATTGATTTATGCGGCCATGCCACTCTAGCCAGTGCATATTGCATTTTTGAAAATCTTGGATTTACAAAAGATACGATAATTTTTCAATCCAGATCTGGTGATTTAAGCGTAAATAAAACCGATTCAGGATATACCCTAAACTTTCCCAAATGGAATTACACCGTACAAGAAGACGTATCTATCGTAGAAGATATACTAGGAATGGAAGTTAAAACCATTCTAAACAGTACAAAGACCTTTGCCATTTTAAACAGCGCAGAAGAAGTGCAAAATTACGTTCCCGATATAGCAAAAATAAATACCCTTACAGATACACTAGGGCTTGTTATAACGGCGCGTGGATCAAGTGACATTGATTTTGTTTCACGCCTTTTTGCACCACAAATTGGAATTGACGAAGATCCTGTAACTGGCGCTATACATTGTTGTCTCACGCCATATTGGGGAAACGTCTTGGGTAAGACCACAATGAACGCGCAACAATTATCTGCACGTGGTGGAAACCTACTATGCACCTTAAATAATAATCGCGTTGAAATATCAGGGCAAGCAGTTTTATATATGCATGGTAAAATATATGTCTAGCGAACCGGACTGGTGGAAAGGTGCGATTATATACCAAATATATCCGCGCAGTTTTCAAGACACAAACAATAATGGCATAGGTGATCTAAACGGTGTTACAAAACATCTGGAATACATCTCATCTCTTGGAGTTGATGGTATATGGATATCACCTTTCTTCAAATCCCCAATGAAAGATTTCGGATATGATATTTCAGATTATCGCGATGTTGACCCTCTATTCGGAAACATTTCAGATTTTGATGAATTACTGGAAAAAGCACATAGCCTGAATTTAAAAATAATAATTGATTTAGCCATGTCTCACACATCAGAAGAACATCCATGGTTTTCTGATAAAACCAAAAAAGACTGGTACGTGTGGGCGGACGCTAAATATGATCAAGACGGTAACAAAGAACCGCCTAACAATTGGGTGTCTGTATTTGGCGGAAGCGCATGGCAATGGGATGAGACCAACAACCAGTATTACTTTCATAACTTCTTAAAAGAGCAGCCAGACCTGAACTTCCACAATCCAGATGTTCAAGAGGAAATCATTGACACATGTAAATTTTGGCTAGATCGTGGTGTAGATGGTATACGTTTAGATGTTGTAAATTTCTACTTTCACGACCAATTATTACGTGATAATCCTCCACGACAAACCGGTGGAGAATTCGCAACACAGTTAGAAAAAGAAACCCCCTATTCCAATCAACAACACATATATGATAAATCACGCCCTGAAAACTTAGACTTTATCGCTAAATTACGGTCATTAAGTAACCAATATAGCGATAGAGTGTTAATAGGAGAAATCGGAGACGACCACCCATATAAACTGGCTCAACAATACACAGATGGCACAAAATACCTTCACACATGCTACAACCCGCATATGATGTCCGGTACATATAAGGAATTAACAGAAGATATAATACGTGTAGCAATAGAAACATTTTTTAACGTTAAAAATAATGACGCAAACACCACAGCATGGCCTAGCTGGGCTTTTTCAAATCACGACGTAGTACGCGCCTCGAGTCGCTGGTACAAACCGTATGGTCATAACCCGCAGTTCTCAAAAATGCTAATTGCCCTATTGGGATGTCTACCAGGAAGCGCCTTTATTTTCCAAGGTGAAGAGCTTGGCCTTCCAGAGGCTGAAATTCCGTTAGACAAAATACAAGACCCCTGGGCAAAAGAGACCTGGCCTGAATGGCAAGGAAGAGATGGATGCAGAACTCCAATGGTGTGGAATAACCAAATAAACTGCGGATTCTCACAAGAAAAATCTTGGCTTCCTATACCTAAAAGCCACTATGACCTTAACGTGATAAAACAAAACTTAGATAACTCATCCGTATTAAACTTTACAAAAAGATTTATTAACTGGCGCAAAAATACACCTACCTTAACAAGTGGTGAATTCGTATTTTTAGAAACAAAAAACAAACATATGATAGATATCATCCGCAAAGATAAACAAGGCAACAAAACGCACTGCACCTTCAATTTATCCGAGAAGGAGATAACATATAAAGAAGATAAATATCCCCCATATTCATTTTATATAAGTGGATTTAACGCATAGACATATCGAGCAGGTACTCAAACACTCAACCTAATCTTCCAACTCCAAGCCTATATCATCATTCAAAAGGTCATCATCAATGTCTAGGGTCTTCTGTTTATCAGAATTAGCCTTAGGCATTCTACGGCGTATATCTTTTTCCTCACCATCCGCAAGTTCAAGTTTACGCGCGACTTTAATGAGTTTTTTTACAATTGCATCCACCTTTTGTGGTGTATCCAATGGCAAAGGCGTATCAACACGTAACAAAGCAGTGCCATCCACAAACAAAACAACGACCCACACCTTTTCCGTCTTCATTAGCTCAACAACACCATCGACACGTTCATCACTCATATATTCGTGTACATATGAAGTATCTTGGGTTCGAATAACATAACTGTTATCCCAATCACTACGGTCACCATCCTTATTATGTGGCTTGTATTCCTTATGCAGATCCAACGTATCCACCACCACTGACATTCCGCCGCTGGCAATGGCCGTAGGTACAGATAAGCTAGAGTGTAAATTTATTTCTATTGCCGTAAGTTGTCTTTGAGATCTCGCATCCAATTCGGAATGTTCACTAGTGAAAAAAGATATATTGTATCCATCAATAGCACCATTCATTGATGGAGATTTATAAAATCCATGAGTGTAGTACCTTAAATCCCTTTTATCCGCAAAAACCTTCCATGCTGATTTTTGTTTAAAGATTAAATAACTTGTCCAAAACCAAAACCCAAGCAGAGTAAATGAAATACTAGACCACAGAAAAAAAGACAGCGTCAATAAAGCCTCCTAAAAAGCCAAGCAAAGTAAAAATAACAAGGACAAACCTCTTAATCACTGTACTTTAACTATCTTTTAACTTGCTTACCACTGATTATTTTAACGATGCTAATAAACGTGAAAACGGAGACCAAATCATATGACCTCCATTTCCTACCCCACACTATTAGTTTATCAGTTATATCTGCGTATTTCATCCGCATCTGTTGCCGCAACATGCGTGTAATGTGCATAATTATGTGATCCTAAAACATCCTCTTGGACAAATTCATTTGATGTAGCTGAGCTATTCTCTGACATCTGATCTGCAATAGCACCCATTTGGGTCAATAAATTTTCCGCATGAGATACTAAAGCTTCAGTCTTACCAACACTTAGAACATCGGTATCTGCATGCTTTTCGATTTTTTCTTTAACGACCTCTTCATGTGCGCTTACAGTATCAACTTTCTCTTCCAAACGATGGATGGCGTCACCAAAATATCCTGCTTGCTTATCCACTATTTCTACTTTTCTCTCTAAATCCTGTATAGATCCGCTAAAAGCATTTGCCTGTTCACCAACGCTGTTTACCTTTGCTTCCATAACATCCATAGAACGAGAAAATTTACCGGCCTGCCCGTCAACAACTTCCATCTTATGCTCCAACTTATGTATAGCATCACTAAAGAAGCCCGTCTGCTTGCTAATAACCTCAAACCCAGAGCGCAATCTCTCAAAACCTGCTCCTAGAACTATACTAGTACCGACCGCAGCCACCGCTGAAAATACAGCCATCATAACAGATACGGCAACTACTGTTTCCACCTCTATAGACATAATAAAAACCTTTCCTCTAATGTTGAAAATATAGCTAAAACCCGCTTCTTGCTTATATTATGACACCAAACAAATGTGACTTAATTAGTATTCGAGAAACGCACCTCACCTTATTATGGTAACTACAAAGAAAGCATTATGTCTATATTTATCGTTTTGAAATTATCTCTATTTTTATATAAATTATTGAGTAATAAAAAAACGACCCGCAATTTAACGGGCCGCCTAAACAAATTTATATACGTAATTTTAATATTTAAAAATCAGCAAACGGATCATTATATATATCGTCTAAATCATTCTGACCTTGGGTATTGATTTTATGATAATCATTTTTAGGAGACATAATTTCCTTCGCAGGTTTAACAACTTTATTCTCATAAACTTCTATAACATTATCATCACTTACAGGCGTTCCTGAATTTGGGCTAACCGCAGCTACATCAATCGATACATCTTTATCAGCAACATTCGGATCAATGTTTTTATCAATATTAGATAATTCATTTTCTATAATTTTAGGCTTTTGATTAATGAACTCTTCCGCACTTAGCTCTGCAGTAGCAGTTTCTGCTTTTTGAACATCAGACAAAACATCATCAGCATTCATGCTTGCGACTTTTTCAGCAACCGCTTTGTTGACTTTCGGGTCGTTAAATGAGTGTTCTTCTGCTTCAACTTTACTTTTAACAGCTTTAGCAGGAGCGCTACCCTTTGTTTGAGCTTCGTTAAAAATCTCTTCTGCATCCAATGCAGGAGCAACAGGCTCTTTCACTTCTTCAACTGCTTCTGTTGCAATCGGCTCTACTTTCAATTCTTTTTCCGGCATCATTTTCGCACGAACATAAGCAACACCCGTTCCCGCAGTCCTTGAGCTGTAAGGAACGACGTTATCAACGCGCTTAACTTCCCATCCCTCACCACAAGATGCTAATAATAGAGGTGCACAAAAAACCATAAACCGTAGTGGAGACTTACCCATGACATTTTCCTAAAATAATTATAAACATGTACACAGAAATGTATCGCCAGAAAGACAACACAAGAAACAAATTACTTTATCCACATTAAAAAATCAATATAGATATCTGAATTTTATATATTTATTAATAAATCCCTGATTTTGAATATCAAAGCCTTATTCGACTTCACCCTCTCCGGACGCTGTTTCTATATCACTCAAAATATCAGGGTTCGAATGCAAAACAACTTCAAGATCATCCTGGCCACCTTGTGTTTGAACAAAAGAAAGCCTTGTGACAGGTTCGTTTTCAATATCTGCCACCTGATCTTTAACGGCAATATTATCACCATCAAGAACAGCATAATCAGTAGAACATCCTGAGATAATTAAAAGAAAAAATAACGCGAAAAAATAACGCACAACAGACTGCATAAATATAAAAACTCCTATTATACATATGGGATCTTACAAAGACGTACGCAGTATCGATATTGTAATCACTATAGACTATTTTCAGACAAATATCACTACCCATCATAAAAATTCATATAAATTAAACGGAAAACAAGACCATTAAAAAAATTTATCTATGTACTGTCTGGCTGAATTTTTAACATCACTTATCTCTGACCAAACTGTGTTCTCCTTACGTATAAAGAACTCATTATAACCTGATCCGACCAGTCCCTGCCACGATGAAGAGTATCGACAACGTTGCTTCTTGGTCTTTTCAGGTTGCAGCCTTATTTTATACTGAACACGTACACCTCTATCATCTCCACCGCCAAGGCCTACGCCATCAACATCCAAGGACAGGCGCGATCTGCCCCATTCATACGCCACAACAGCCTTACGATCAAAACGGTCATTTAGGCTGCATTTGGAAGATAAGAGTATTGCATCTTCAGATTCATTTGATGGTAAATAAATACCTTTTTCTTGTGATATCTCATCTACAATCGGAGACACATCAACACTTAACAAGTCAGTTTGCATAGGCGCAGAAAAATAATGCGGCTGGTAAGATACATGTGATGAATGATCAGATAATGAATTACTTAACACCTTTGGTGGCGATGGCGCCAAAGGTTCAGATTTGTCGGTGGTTACACACCCCGATAAGGCCAATATACTTAAACTAACAACTAACTTATTAAAAAACTCCTGGCCTTTTAGATATTCAAACGGAATGAGAAACCAAGTGTTACCTTGTTCATGTCTCATATACCTATAGTACCACAAAACACAGTGTGAGCGCCAATTCAACGCAAAATAAATATGCTGCACCGCGTACATAAACACGCAAAAACTATATATTCACAACAAGATAGATAACAAATAAAGCTGTTTATATATTAAATAATTATGAGTACAATTTAGTCATATTTGTTAAAAATATACGTCATTATTGGTATTCCCAAAACAGCGACAGTACCAGCCCAAGTATAGTGAGGGTCAAACAATGACATCGGAAACCCAAATAATATATACAAGAAAACCGGTACTTTTGCAGAGAAAAATGACAAAACAAGAAAAACAATAATACTATATAATAGCAATTTATCCCTAAACTCTTTCCAGAAGTACGACATTATATACACGACGCCATATGAAATAACACCTATAAGAACCGGCCTTACAGAATTGCTGTTATTCGCAATAATAAAAGCAGAAGTGCCCACGATTGCACTACCGACCAATATGTACCATTTTAAAGCTTTTAAAAATGCTTCAGACATTTTAACTCTCCCCCAGAGGTTAAAAATTTAGCGTGATATAAACAAAAAATTATGTAACGCTGTTATTGTTTCAGTCGAATATATTACAAACGCTTAAAGGTTACCACAAAATGATGAAGTATATTTTTCTATTTATTATATCGCTATCAACTTCCTATTCTAATACTGTGTTTGCAAAACACGTATCACCCATAGGTATAGTTACAAGCATAACTGGCGATGTAAAGATAACCCGCGACGACAAAGAAGCACCAACACCAATTACTATTGGTAAAGCTATACACCTCAACGATACAATAACAACAATCAACGATGGCAGTTACATACGAATTGATTTTATAGATCAAACACACATATCACTTAGCGACGAAGGGGCTGAGCTTACAATAGACGAATATACTTTTGACCCTGAAAACTTAGACGGAAATACCGCACGTTTTGAAATTCTAAGGGGGAGTTTTGAATTTGTTGGTGGTTTACTGGATAAAGGCAAAGAAGAAAACGTGCAAATTGACCTTGATTTCGGAAGCATCGGTATACGTGGCACACATATTCACCGCACAATGAAGGACAAAGAATGCTGGATATATTTACAAAGTGGTGAAATACATGTGTTTAACGATGGTGGTTCAGTAACACTAACCCCGGGTCAGAGCACTAGAATATCTGATAAATCCATTAGCCCAGCACCTGCGGAAAAATGGAGCAAAGAAAAAATAGAATGGATAAAGTCGCAAACAAGCAGGTAAAATATTTTTGATTACAGCCCAATCACCCCAGAATTGCCACAACAACTCAAAGCCCTAACTCTCTATCCTCAAGGGTTTTGATTTCGTCGCGTAATCTTGCTGCCTCTTCAAATTCCAGTTCCCCTGCTGCGGCTAGCATACGTTTTTTCAAACCCTCTATATGTTTGCGCATTTTTGCAGGGTTATGAATGAAATCATTAACAGCACTATCACCCATTTCCCTTTTTCCAGAGGGCTTATCTTTTTGTTCATACATATGATCAAAGGCAGTGGATAACGCCTTTTTCACGCTCTGCGGGGTTATTCCGTTCGCTTCGTTATGGGCAATTTGCTTTTCGCGCCTACGTTTTGTCTCATCAATTGCATATTGCATAGAGTCAGTAATTTTATCGGCATATAAGATCGCCTTACCATCAACATTACGTGCCGAACGCCCAATAGTTTGAACCAAAGACGTACGAGAGCGCAAGAACCCCTCTTTATCTGCATCTAAAATACATACACGCATACATTCAGGTATATCCAGTCCCTCACGTAATAGGTTGATACCAACCAGAACGTCAAATGTGCCCTCACGTAATTCTTGTAAAATTTCTATACGTTCCAACGTATCAACATCAGAATGTAGATACCGTACTTTTATATTATGCTCATCCAAATACTCTGTAAGTGCCTCTGCCATTTTCTTGGTCAAAGTAGTTACCAAGACGCGCCCGCCCAGCTTAACTATTTCATGACACTCATGCATCAAATCATCAACTTGATTTTCAGTTGGCCTGATTTCAACCGGCGGGTCAATCAACCCTGTTGGACGTACAACTTGCTCAGCTGATATACCGTCTGATTGTTCCAGCTCCCACTCATTGGGGGTTGCTGATACATACACTGTTTGCTTACGCAATGCATTCCATTCATCGAATTGTAACGGCCTGTTATCTATCGCAGCAGGCAACCTGAAACCATGATCAACAAGTGTTGTTTTACGCGCACGATCACCATTATACATACCACGTAGTTGTGGAACCATCACATGACTTTCATCCAAAAACATAAGTGCGTCATCCGGCAAATATTCAATCAATGTCGGCGGCGCAGCCCCAGCAGGACGACCCGTTAAATATCGGGAATAATTCTCAATCCCTTTACAAGAATTGGTGGCAGCCAGCATTTCAAGATCAAATTTAGTCCTCTGCTCTAATCTTTGAGCCTCAAGTAATTTACCTTCAGACTCATAAAATTTCAAACGATCTGCAAGGTCTTCCTTTATCCGTGATATAGCCTGCTGTATCGTGGGACCAGGAGTTATATAATGAGAATTTGCAAAAATACGTACCCCCTCCAGCTCTTCAAATTTCTGCCCTGTTAGCGGGTCAAACTCTATGATTTGCTCTAACTCGTCACCAAACAAAGAAAAACGCCACGCACGATCCTCAAAGTGGGCAGGGAAAATTTCCACTGTATCACCGCGAACACGAAACGTACCCCGCTCAAACGCTATATCATTTCGCGTATATTGCAGCTCAACCATTTTGGCAATCAATTCATCACGATCTATGGTCTGACCAGTGGTCAACGGAAATGCCATCGCCATATAATCTTCTTTAGACCCGATACCGTAAATACAAGATACAGAAGCAACAATGATACAATCTTTACGCTCAAACAAGGCACGCGTTGCCGCATGGCGCATACGGTCAATTTGCTCATTAATGCTGGAGTCTTTTTCGATAAAGGTGTCGGATCGCGCTACATATGCTTCTGGCTGATAATAATCGTAATATGAAACAAAATATTCCACCGCATTATCAGGGAAAAACTCTTTAAACTCTGAATATAACTGCGCAGCCAAAGTTTTATTAGGGGCAAGTATAAGGGCGGGTCTTTGCAGCTCTTGAATTATATTAGCAATAGTAAATGTCTTACCCGACCCAGTAACACCTAATAAAGTTTGATCTGTTAAACCATCGCGCAGGCCTTCGCTTAATGTTTTAATTGCCGTTGGCTGATCACCAGAAGGTGTGAATGGAGAATTAATACGAAAAGGGTTAGAACGATCAAACTCTGCCTCTCCCATTAATGGTCTATCATTATTAGGTATTAGTGCTTTCATATATACTTGTATAAAGATTCCAACGGTAAAAACAAATATGTTTCTGTAACCAGAGAAACCACAACGTGACAAAATAGCAATAATAGATAATAACTACTAAGTAACTAAATTTAGGAAAACCCTGTGATAGACTTTTTATATTCTACGGTTGGTGTAATAGTTGGCTTGGCATACCTTCCTCAGGCATTTAAACTATATCGCACTAAATCAGCCTGCCACGATATATATTTGCCTACATGGATTATATGGCACTACACCGCCGTAGTAAGCCTGCTATACAGTGTTTACTCCTTAAATGATCTCAAACTTTCTGCCGTTAACGCCATTCATGTTTTCTTCATTACAACAATCATAGCAATTACGGTATATAAGCGCAGAAAATATAGATAAAGCATAAAAATCTTCTTTGAATATTCGGTTATACTCTGTTACTTATTTATGCCTAAAAATAAGGAACCACATAAAATGACAAGCAACATAGCCGCAGATATAGCCATCAAAAACCGCACATGGGCATTTGAAGAGGCGAAAGCCGTGGTTAAACGACTGCGCGCAATTGGTCGTGGACAGGTACAAACACCTGAAAAAGGTTACGTGTTGTTTGAAACAGGGTATGGCCCATCCGGTTTACCACATATTGGAACATTCGCCGAAGTATGCCGTACATCCATGGTAAAACAAGCCTTTGAAACATTACACCCTGAAATACCGACCAAACTTATTTGTTTTTCAGATGACATGGATGGCCTTCGTAAAGTACCAACGAACGTTCCTAACCAAGATATGCTAACACAGCATTTAGGACAACCATTGAGCTTGGTTCCTAACCCTTTCGGCACAGACCACCCAAGCTATGCGCATCATAACAATGCGGCGTTACGCGAATTTTTGGATAATTCGGGTTTTGACTACGAATTTAAATCTGCAAGCGAGTGTTATAAGTCGGGTGACTTTGATAAAACATTGCTGCTTATGCTGAAACATCATGAAGATATAAAGAAAGCAGTACTTCCCATATTAGGTGAAGAACGCGCTGCAAGCTATTCTCCTTTCTTACCTATTTCTAAATCAACTGGTGAGGTCTTGCAAGTCCCTATCATTGACACAAATATCGAAGACGGAACAATAACATATAAAGACATTGATGGTTCCGAAGTAACACAAAGCGTTACCGGAGGACTGGTAAAGGCACAATGGCGTGCCGATTGGGCATTACGCTGGCATGCTCTTGATGTCGATTATGAGATGAGCGGTAAAGACTTGAAAAGCTCTGCTGATATATCCAAAAAGATCTTGAAAATATTGGGCAAACCAAACACAGCAGGTTTCCATTATGAAATGTTCTTGGATGAAAAAGGTGAAAAGATTTCCAAATCCAAAGGAAACGGTCTTAGTATGGAAGACTGGTTAAAATACGCACCACAGGAAAGCTTGGCATATTATTTGTTCCAACGCCCTACTTCTGCAAAAAAACTATACTTTGATATTATACCAAAGGCGGTTGACGAATATATTACATTCGCAGGTAAATTGAATGAACAAGAACCAGCAAAAAAGCTGGATAACCCCGCATGGTACATCCATAATGGTGAAGTTCCAGCAACGCAGAACACGCCTATTTCATTTGCTTTATTGTTAAATTTGGTAAATGCCGCAAACACAGATGATCCAGAAACATTATGGGGTTTCATTAAACAATATGCCCCAGACGCAACGCCTGACAATGCTCCTTTGCTAAATCGCTTGGTCAAGCATGCTATACAATACTACAAAGACTTTGTGCTTCCTGAAAAATCATACCGCGCAGCAGACGATCGTGAGCGTAATGCATTAAACGCTCTTGCAGATACATTGGGTAAAATGGAAAATGGTTTGAAATCAGAAGATTATATGAACGCCGTTTTCGCCGCAGGAAAAGAAAATGGATATGAAAAAGATGAACTTCGTAACTGGTTCCAAGCGCTTTATCAAATTTTGTTAGGTCAAGACCAAGGACCGCGCTTTGGTTCATTTATCGCCCTTTACGGAGCTAGTGAAACAGTTGATCTTATTAACGATGCATTGGAAAATAAGCTTTCTAAATCTGCATAAGATAGATTTTAAAACAATTTTTCGTAAAAATTAGTTCAAATTTTAAGTAAATTTTAAATACACGCATAGTACTCTAAACATAACGGTGCTATTCGCCATATATTTCAGGCGAATGCATTTTTTGTGATTAACTGCTTTTAACTGAATCGAAGAGTAAATTTTATGCTTAATATAGAGAATGCCCGCCCAACCGCAAAAAAGATGCTTGGTCATGTTGATCGTTTTGAAAGCTTCTGCATGGGTAAGATCAGCTACTCCCCCTCTGAATTCAGGGAAATAAACGAAGAGCTGAGCATTGGTGCAGTTTTGATGTTAGGAAAGCACAGATATCAAAAAAATGACAATGGTAGACACCTTTTATGGCAAGGACTGGACGAACAAGAGTATGATATGGGTCTTACACATGATGCTCATGTTATGCGTGACTATCCAGGATTCAATGCAAAAAAATCCCGTTCACTAGAGGGAAACATGGTCGCAGACAGTACTGTGATATCAGGACCTAATGGTAAAGGAAACCTATCCGTTGTAACAATGAAAGACGGAACTGTCGGTATCGGCCCTGACTATAAAATAGCATTAAGAAACGCAGCACTAAAATTACATTTGAAATCAAAATTCAACAAATTTAGTCTGGCAACAATGTTTAAATCCATTTTAGGATCAGCATAAGCTCTACAGCATAAAATAAACTTAAGACAACAGCACACTTGCCTATCATAGATTCGATCACTATCCTGCCATCCATATATGCAAGCAGGAGATAATCTATTATGGCTGACAAACAAACAGCAACTGACAATATAACAGTATATACTGATAATTTATGGTCAGAGGTTATCGATGTTTGGCACAATGGTTTCATGGGCATAAATGTCGGACAAATCATTGTTGCGCTTGGTGTCTTCAGTATATTTCTAATTTTACGTGGTGTTTTAAGTAAATATATCCTGCACACTTTACATGCGTGGTCACAAAAATCTGACACTGATGTTGATGATAAAATAATAGAGGCTCTACTTCCTCCTGTAAGGTTTATACCGATAATTATGGGTCTTTTCTTTGCCGCACAAGCCCTGAATCTTGACGGTATGGTCGCTGAATTCTTCACGCGCCTGATACGTTCTATGATTGCTTTCACAATATTTTGGGCACTACACAGATCACTTGAGCCTATTCAACACATATCAAGAAAATTAGAGAAGCTTCTAACCAAAGTAATGATGATCTGGATTTTTAAATTTATGAAAGTTCTGGTCTTTTTCATCGGGGCGGCGGTCATACTTGAAATTTGGGGGATTGCTATTGGCCCTCTTCTTGCCGGTCTAGGTTTATTTGGTGCGGCAATTGCCTTGGGTGCGCAGGATCTGTTTAAAAACCTAATTGGCGGTTTAACAGTAATCGCGGAAAAACGTTTCTATCCCGGAGACTGGATCAAGGTTGATGGCATTGTTGAAGGAACAGTAGAAGAAATAGGTTTTCGCTCCACTCGTGTTCGCCGATTTGACAAAGCCCCAGTATATGTTCCGAACTCTGACTTGTCGGACGCAGTTGTTACAAATTTCAGCCGCATGACTAACCGTCGTATTTACTGGAAAATTGGTGTTACATACAATACAACACGTGAACAATTGACCCTAATACGTGATGAGATCTCAAACTATCTTGCGACTTGTGATGATTTTGAAAAACCACCAAAAGTGTCAACATTCGTTAGATTAGACAGCTTCAACGACTCATCCATTGATTTCATGATTTACTGCTTTACCAAAACAACTAATTGGGGTGAATGGCTGGCGATAAAAGAAGAGTTTGCCTTAGTCATCAAAGAAATTGTTGAAGAAAAAGCAGGAACAGGTTTTGCATTCCCATCACAATCAATATATTTGGAAAGCATCCCAACAGGTGGTGATCCTGAAATATTCACTCCGCCAGAAAAATAAATATGAATACAGAACAATCACCATCATCTTCTGCAAAAATACTATTGCCGGATATAATGGCCGTTACCGCAAATGCAACCGAATGTGCAATACTAAGCAATGAGGGGGAGATACAAACCCTCCCCCATTCTCAAGCACACAGAATACTCAACAATAAAACAGTTCTTGTTTGTCACTCGTTTCAGACGAAAAAACAACTTGGCTATGAAGAATTCTATACATTTGACGTGTTAGAGTTATTTGCATTTGTCCATCCAACGAAGTTTTGCGTACCCACACCAGTTGGCTTAGCAAAGGCACTACATCTAGATATACCAGATTCATTTGAAGACCATCCATTCACACTAATGGATATCAGCAGGAAACTACTGCAAGACTTGCAATATGATACTCTAAGTGAAAAGGCTGACCCCCTGAAAATTTCCGGAATAATGGGGCTAAAAGGTAAAGGATGGCCTTGGACACACTTCATATATGCGGCATTAGGTCACGAATACAGACCTAATGAAGAAATACTATCAAAAAATGCTCTAAACATATGGAAACACTTACCCGAATGGGCGGAAAGCGCGCCTGAACCACCGCCATCACATTACGGCGCAGGAGAAGCAGAAACATATGAAAAACTGGAATCATTATTAAATGTAGGCGACAAGCCGGCAGAGATAAGGCCACAGCAAAAATCATACAGCAATAAAATGCGCGAAATGTTCGAACCAATGCGCGAAGATGAAAACCCACATATTATTCTGGCAGAAGCAGGAACAGGAGTAGGAAAAACCCTTGGCTATCTTGCCCCTGCAAGTGTGTGGTCTGAGAAAAACGAAGGTGCCGTTTGGGTTTCCACATATACAAAGAACTTACAGCGCCAAATAGACAGTGAACTAGATCGCCTTTACCAACATCCGGAAGTAAAAAACGCCTATGTTGCCATCCGTAAAGGGCGTGAAAATTATCTATGCCTTCTAAACTTAGATGATTTATCAGCCGCAGCCCCCACAACACATAACCCAAGACACGCAATTGCCGCGGGCATAATGGTGCGTTGGGCGGCGTCCAGTAAAGATGGGGATTTATCAGGCAATGAATTTCCGGGGTGGCTGGCAGGATTACTAGGTATAGGAAACACATACGGTTTGGCAGACAAGCGCGGTGAATGCATATTCTCTGCCTGTGACCATTACCATAGATGCTTTGTTGAGAGATCAATAAGAAAAGCAAAACACGCAAGAATAGTCATAGCAAATCATGCCTTGGTCATGATCCAATCGGCAATGTCATCACCGTTAGAAAACCTGCCCACTCGCTACATTTTTGATGAAGGACATCATTTATTTGATGCAGCTGACAGCGCCTTTTCCGCCCACCTGACAGCAAGAGAAGCCGCAGAACTACGCCGTTGGATATTAGGTATGGAAGGAAATAACAAGGGGCGTGCACGCGGTTTAAAAAAACGTATAGAAGATTTAATCACAGGCGATGAAGAGGCAGAAACGGCACTACAAGACATATTACACCATGCAAACAGCTTATGCGCCATAGGGTGGAGCCGTAGATTCAAAGATAATACACCAAACGGCCCGACCGAAGAATTTCTTATGCATATATACCGACTTGTATATGCAAGGGCACAGGGGACTGAAACCCCCTATTCCATAGAAACGCACCTACATCCTGTCGACGAACCTGCTTTACTTGCATGTAAAAAACTCAGGAATGCTCTATTAGAACTCTTAAAACCAATTGAAAAATTATCTAAAATAATGAATGCGCGTCTAGTCAATGACCAAGGAGAGATGGACGCAGATATCCGTAAACGTCTGGATACTTTAAGTGTATCACTTGAAACCCGTGGCGCCATAACCCTAAAAAGCTGGATTGCTATGCTTGAAACTTTGGAGGAAAAGGATCAAGAACAACAAACAAATAAGTCTGACGGATTTGTTGATTGGATGGAGGTTGAAAGGATAGATGGAAAGTCAGTGGATGTTGGTATATACCGACATTATACCGATCCTATGAAACCTTTTTCGGCAAGCATTAGACCACATGTACATGGAATGGCGGTAACTTCTGCAACTTTGCAAGATCACACTGATGATGAGGAATTAAACTGGCAGGCGGCATTGGAAAGAACAGGCGCAAAGCACCTAACAACCCAACCACATAAAAGCAGTTATAACTCTCCCTTTGATTACGCGGAAAACACAAAGGTCTTTATTGTCAATGACGTCAACAAGAATGACTTGGGTCAGGTATCATCCGCATACCAAGCCCTGTTCAATGCCAGTAATGGAGGGGCTCTAGGCCTATTTACCGCTGTACAACGATTACGCGCGGTATATGGTAAAATTGCTATACCTCTTGAAAAAAACGGTATCACCACTTACGGACAGCATATAGACGATATGGATGCGGGTACTCTAATCGATATTTTCCGCGACGATGTAAATTCATGTTTATTAGGAACAGATGCAGTACGTGATGGTGTTGATGTACCCGGAGAGTCTTTACGCTTGCTAGTGTTTGATCGCGTTCCTTGGCCACGCCCAACTATACTTCACAAAGCAAGGCGCGAAGAGTTTGGTAAACGCCGTTATGATGAAATGATTACCAGATTGAAATTAAAGCAGGCGTTCGGCAGATTAGTACGTCGTGCAGATGACCGCGGAATATTTGTGATGCTGGACTCTATGTTACCTTCACGACTACATGGTGCATTCCCCGAAAATACAGAGATTATAAAAACCGGGTTAAGTGAAACTGTGCAAGAAATCATTGCCTTCCAAAAAGGCTCATCATAAGCGCTGTGGATAATAGAACGCACAAAGTTTGTGCTTTTGCCAAAAGTATTCCTATACTGCAAATTCATAGATAAAATATTTGAAGAAAATGAAACCATTTGTTCGCGACATTACCGGAATAGATTACCTTAAAGCTTTCTTGGCAGTGAAGCACCTGCCCTACAGCTTACTATTAGATAGCTCTGATAACAATCACGCTAAAAGCCGTTACAGCTTTGTAATGTGTAATCCCATAGAAACGATCTCCGTAAAAGACGGTGACATCACCGTAACAAATTGGGAACAGAACCTAACATTTACCAGCGACCCTTTCACAGTTTTACAATCACGAATGGACTCTTGGATAAAAGAAACCACACACATACCAAATATGCCACCATTTCAGGGGGGCGCAGCAGGTCTATTCGGGTATGATCTGGCAAGATATATTGAAGAATTACCAAACAAAGCGCAAAACAAAGAAAAAACACCTGATATGGCTGTGGGCATTTATGACCAAGTTCTGGCGCACGATTCCTTGCTTAGAAAAACATATATGTTTACTCACGCGCGTAACGAACACGAGGCGCAGAAAAAATGTAATTTCCTATTGGAGCAGTTTTCACAAGAATATGACGTCCCCGAATATAAACCAACAAAACTTAACTGGACATCAAACTTCAACAAAGGCGAATATACAAAACAAATACAAAAAGTAATAAACTACATCCATGATGGTGACGCATTTCAAGTTAACCTTGCTCAACGTTTTGACGCTGACTTACCGGATAATTTTGACCCATTTATTCATTATTTACATATGAGAACAGTAAACCCTGCGCCATTTTCTGCATATATGAATATTGGCAATGTTAAAATATCATCAACCTCACCGGAACGCTTCATAACACTTCAGGATAATAAAGTTGAAACATGCCCAATAAAAGGAACACGTCCACGATCAAATAACCGTGAAGAAGATCGCGCAAATAGGCAGTCCCTGCAATCAAGTGAAAAGGATAACGCAGAAAACACAATGATAGTGGATTTAATGCGTAACGATCTTTCACGTGTTTGCGAGGCACATTCAATAAATGTAACCGATCTTTGTAACTTAGAAACATTTACGAAAGTCCATCACCTGGTATCAACTATCAAAGGTAAGTTGGAAGAAAATAAAACTACGCTAGACCTCCTAAGGGCGTGTTTCCCTGGTGGCTCTATTACTGGTGCTCCTAAAATACGTGCAATGGAAATTATCGATGAATTAGAGCCAAGTCGCAGGGGCGCTTATTGTGGTTCTATCGGATATATTGGTTTCGATGGTTATATGGATACAAATATACTGATTAGAACACTTACATTCGACAAAGATAAAGTTAGCCTTCAAGTCGGCGGGGGAATAGTTTCAGATTCAAACCCTGAAGATGAATATCAAGAAACCCTTGATAAGGCAGAAGCAATTTTACAATCATTTAATGATGAATAAGCTCTATAAACTGAATAACAATTAAAGCACATCTGGTGTTGAAGGTTCAACATCGGCATCATGGTTTAAATTTCTTAAATACTGATCATTGAAGTCTTTGATACTAATACGGTGCAGCGTTTCATACCTAAAATCACTTGCACTATCATTATCCATCTTGGTTGTATAAATGCCTGTTTTAGCATCATATTTAGTATCTATATTCCTACTATCCGATGCACGCTCCGTATCACCGATGATACCATCTCCACGCATAAGTATGGAATGATACACAAGGTCATTATTAACATCAGGGCCTAACAACACAATTTCATCGCTATCATTTACTGCATCCTCCGAATAAATCCAATATGCCACCGCTGAATGACAACTGGTAACAGGGACAACTTCGGTTTCAGAGCGTTCAATATAATCAGCAATCAATCCCAAAACAGCACCTTTAGTCTGGTTCAACACATTCTTATTACCATTTTCAACCATATTGTTTTCCTGCATATAACAATTACCCTTCTATATTAACTATAAAGACTTAGAAAATACAACAAACGCAAATATTATATATCTGCACACCAAACTTTGACATAAAACTAAAAACTCATTATCATTAATCAATTAATTTGGGTGATAAAAAAATGAAAAATTTAAGTACATTTAACAGAGCTAGCATGCTGTCAGTTGCTATATTACTAACGATAGCAACTAATAACCAAGAGACATCAAGCACAGAAATAGAATCCGACGCATTGATAAACAATCAAAATACCTCTGGTTCACATATGCAAGAACAAGCGAAAAAAGATATAGCCCCTCCTCCGCTCGCTATATTTTTTGGCCCAGATGAAGACGAAGTTCCCGAAGGGGCAGAAAAACAAATAAAAGATATAGCGCAATATCTTATAAAAACAGGCGATACATTCGAAATAGAAGGATGCACCAGTAAAGACGGCCAATCAAATGAGAATTTCTTTCTTGCGACAAGAAGAGCCCAGAATGTTTTGACAGCATTGGAAGAACAAGGAGTACCGGTAACAAGATACCAAAACATTAAAGGTGTTGTCGGTCAAGATAGAGATATTTATGGCACAAACGAGGGTGAGTGCGCATCTTTGGTTGATGGCGTGGAAGACAATAAAGAGGAATCAAGGCGCGCAAATATCCACCTAAACCCTGATTACACAACAGAAGAACCCAAAAGCACTAGTAACCAAGGTAATATATTTGATCTTTTCAAATCATGGTCAGAAGATACCCCTGAAATATAATGATAATAGAGGGGATATATGATCTTTTCATTTCATCTATACAACGCTACTATCCTTTCCCATGATCTTGATTATCGATAATTATGATTCCTTTGTATACAATCTTTCTCACTATATCAAAGAGCTAGGTGTGGATTCACGTATATATCGCAATGATAAAATAACCATTGAAGATATAGAAAAACAAAAACCAACCGCAATCATAATATCACCTGGGCCTTGCACCCCAAACAAAGCAGGAATATCTATTGAACTTATCAAAAATTTAGGGGACACAATACCTATACTAGGTGTTTGTCTAGGTCACCAAGCCATTGGTGAGGCCTATGGTGGAAAGACAATACGCGCACAAACACCTATACACGGTAAATCACGCGAAATAATACATGATTCATCATCACTATTTAAAGGCATACCAAGCCCTACTAAAGTAGGACGCTATCATTCTTTAATTACTCAGCTACAAAATAACAGTCCGCTTCGAATTACAGCCAAAAGCGATGATAACGAAATAATGGCAATACAGCACAACATCAACCCCGTTTTCGGAATACAGTTCCACCCTGAATCAATACTTACAGAATACGGTTTCAATATTATTGAAAACTTTATTAATTACACTAATATCTGGCATACAGAACAAAGGATACATATACCATGAACAACATAAACAAAGTTACCGTCTATCTAGGTTCATCAGGGCGTTGTCGTTCTGTATTTAAGGATACCGCAAAAGAATTGGGCAGCTTAATAGGTGCAAGCGGAAAATCCTTGATTTACGGTGGTATGGATGCGGGGCTAATGGGGTTATTGGCTGATGCATCCTTAAAAACAGGGGCACATGTCACAGGAATTATACCTAGAAAGTTAAAAGATAGTGAGCGCATATTAAAGAATTTGTCAGAAACAATAATGGTAGAAGATCTTTGTGATCGGAAAAAACTAATGTTCAAGATGGCTGATGCTGTTATTAGCCTACCCGGAGGTTTCGGCACAGTTGATGAAAGCCTTGAAATGCTATACTGGGGAAACCTTGGTTTACACAACAAACCTCTGGTTCTTGTAAATATTGATGGTTATTGGGATGATTTTATTACATATCTACAAGGCTTACCGGATTTTAAAAAAGGTCTTCTTATTATAGTAAATGAAGTTTCTGAGATAATACCCGCATTGGAAGAATACACTCCACCAATACCGACACCAGAAGAGCCAAACCATTACCCACATTTCGAAGATGAAATATCCCGAAAAACAGCAGAGCCAATCTTAATTGATATTCCAACGGTGGAAAACTCATATTATGCTATATGCGCTCTTGGGTTAAAGCAACTACACAAACATCAGCGTGCAATCGGATTTTTAAATAATAACGGAGGGTTCGACAAATTTGTAAAATGGATGGAAACTGCTCAAAAAGAAAATTTTATTACTGACAAATGCCTAAACTTATTCACTGTGGGAACAAAGGAGGATGAACTAAGGGCATCATTAAAAAAACAAAAATTTGTTGAAATCAACCTTCACAATGATAAATGGGGTAACAGCGAAGTCTAAGGAAATCAAACAAGACACACCATTTGTTGAAAAAAAATATAAAAAAATATAGATTAGTATAAATAATAAAAATATGGGTGCACATAATGGTTGAAAATAACAAAAGCCTAAGCCAAGATTTTGTAGATAAAGCAGGCGAAGTATACAATTTGCTATATGGTGAAGGCCAGCAAAAGAAAACTTACGAGAGTAAGGCTGCATTAAAATCTGCTCTAGAAAGTTTATCATTAGATAGCAATGCAGATTTTGTTCAAGCCGTAAAAGAACAGTCAAGCCCTACTCTTCTTATGAGCCTAAATGAAGATAATGAGCCAATGGCATCGGCATTATCCCACGCCTTCGTTCATCCGGAAACTAACATTAAATTTATGATGGAGTTTGTAAAGCAAGGAATTCTTTCAGAAAAAGAGACACTAGAAATATTGTCCCCTCTAAGGAAAGCTCTGGATGACACAACACACAATCTGGAAGTTATTTTTGAACAGCACCAAAACGAAGAAGTGCATGATTTCCTAAAAGATCATAAAAGAGCATTGGAAATAGTAGATACAATAGTTACAGAGTTATCAGATAAACTAAATATAGATCCATCAACCATAGATAACGTTAATGATGGATGTGAGCATCTTAATCCTATAGACAAAAATTCATTTGATATAGGATAGTATTAATATTTTTAGGCCGTAACCGCAGATATCTTTGCTTTAACAAGTGATATCTTATTGTTAATGCGTGCCTTATCCTCTACTTCTTCTGCAAGAGATAAGTCCTCGGTAAGGTCAGTAAGGTATTGCTCCAAACTTTCCAGATTTATGTCCTTAACGTTAATTGCCTGTTCCGCCAGAATAGTACAGCTTTCCGCCGTTACATCTGCAAACCCGCCTGCAATAAAAATCTCCTGCACTTCATCAGAGTTTTCATCTTTACGAAGGCGAACAACACCAGAACGAAGCGAGGAAACTAAAGAGCAGTGACCAGCAGCAACACCAAAAGTACCGTCATCTCCTGGTACTTCCACTAAATACATAGGCTCTGACACCAATTTAGCTTCGGGTGATACTAATTCAAAGTTTATCAGGTTGCTCATTTCAATTTCCTAACTTCTATTTACCGCCATTAAAAATTAAACGGCATCAATACATATAACATTAAAAATTAAGAGTTAACGCATTAATGCCGAATATTTCTATGCCGCTTCTTTCGCCATTTTAGTCGCTTTTTCAATAACTTGCTCAATTGTACCAGTCATATAGAAAGCAGCCTCAGGAAGGTGATCATATTCACCATTAACAATCGCTTTAAACCCTTTAATTGTGTCTTCAAGCGCAACAAAAATACCAGGTGAACCTGTAAACACTTCCGCAACATGGAATGGCTGAGACAAGAAGCGTTGTATCTTACGTGCACGTGCAACAGTCAATTTATCGTCTTCTGATAGTTCGTCCATACCAAGAATAGCAATAATATCTTGAAGGTTTTTATAGCTTTGTAGAATTTGCTGAACTTGTGCCGCAACTTCATAATGTTCATCACCAATAACACGAGGATCAAGAATACGTGATGTCGAATCAAGAGGATCAACCGCAGGATAAATACCTTGCTCAGCAATCTGACGAGACAAAACAGTCGTAGCATCTAAGTGAGAGAACGTTGTAGCAGGCGCAGGGTCAGTCAAGTCATCCGCAGGAACGTAAACAGCTTGAACGGATGTAATAGAACCTTTGTTTGTTGAAGTAATACGCTCTTGCATTTGTCCCATTTCAGTTGACAATGTCGGTTGATAACCAACAGCAGAAGGAATACGTCCAAGAAGGGCAGAAACCTCGGCACCAGCCTGAGTAAAGCGGAAGATGTTATCAAGGAAGAAAAGAACATCCTGACCTTCTTCGTCACGGAAATATTCTGCCATTGTCAAAGCAGACAAAGCAACACGCGCACGCGCACCTGGCGGCTCATTCATCTGACCGTAAACAAGTGCCACTTTAGATGCCTCAAAGTCACCTGGGATAATAACCCCTGATTCAATCATCTCGTGATAAAGGTCATTACCTTCACGTGTACGCTCACCAACACCACCAAATACAGACACACCACCGTGGCCTTTTGCGATGTTGTTAATCAATTCCATGATTGTAACGGTCTTACCAACACCAGCACCACCGAACAAACCAATTTTACCACCCTTTGCGTAAGGACAAAGAAGGTCTACAACTTTAATACCGGTAACAAGTATTTCTGTGTCCGTTGCTTGTTCTGCGAATGTTGGCGCTTCACGGTGAATGCTCCAACGTGATTTAGTCTTAACAGGCTTCCCTTCGTCAATTTCTTGACCAACGACATCCATGATACGACCCAAAGTTTCTGGTCCAACCGGAACCTGAATTTGGTCACCTGTATCAATAACGTCTTGCCCACGTGTAAGACCTTCAGTCATATCCATAGCGATAGCACGAACTGCATTTTCACCAAGATGCTGAGCAACCTCAAGAACCAATGTTTGGCCATTATTATCTGTTGTCAAAGCACTCAAGATAGGTGGCACAGCACCCTCCTCGAATTGAACGTCTACAACCGCGCCCAATACCTGTAGAATTTTTCCAGTTGCTTTTTTAGCTTTTGCCATTTTTACTTCCTCTCCATTATTAGAAGTGTGTTAAAATATATAATTATTTTTGATCTTTAATTGTCGTAAGTGAATCAGTTTCTTCATCCGTCATCCTCACAAAGTCAGGTTTCAAGTGAGAAGCTTTCGCCTCTTGAAATTTCTTTTCAAATACCGGAACACTTCGCAAACGAGCCAAAACATCAATAGCAAGCGTCCTTCCTGCTTCACTATCACTTGGGTAATGAACCCCTGCTATTTCTCTTCTATGTGCTACATCTATCGCAAACTGCTTATATTTATTTGCATTTTCAGGATCAAATTCTGATAAAACTAGTGCAATCATATATGATTGTGATGCATGTCCTGATGGGTATGAAGCATGTGCAGGGTTAGGGATAACAGTAGAAAGGCTTTCATCTAACTGAGAAGGTCTTGCACGCGCAAAATGCTTTTTACGCTCCAAGATAAAATATCTATGATCTTCATCAATCATGGAAAGCAAATCAACTGTTTTATAGCTTTCGATGTTTAATAGCCCCTCTTTTGCAAAAAATTCCTGCGGATTTTTCGCTACATTCTCGTAGTGAATACGCAATACAGCATCTTCATCGCGTTTAGTTTCAGCGATCTCCTGCAAAAAGGATAACTCATCTTTAGTAATTTGGGAGTCATTTACCGGAGGTGGAGCAACATCAAAAAACTCATCACGCCCTAAAATAGAAGGGCCCAAATCAATAAAGTTAGTAAACTCCTTACCCCACTGATGATTACCAAATTTAATGTCGCTAAACTTGATTTTTGAATCAGCAGATGCTGTATGCGAAATAACCACAAATAAGCACACAAATACGACAGCAATCGTTATCTTACTGATGTTCTTATAGACACTTTTATCTTGAAAAAAACGTTTCATTTACAACCAAAAACCTTCGTATTAAACAGCTTCCGCACCTGAGATAATTTCGATCAACTCTTTTGTAATATATGCCTGACGGGCACGGTTATATTGCAAAGTTAAATCATTTATCATTTCACCTGCATTACGCGTCGCATTATCCATTGCAGTCATACGTGCGGCTTGCTCGCCCGCGGAACTATCAAGCATAGAACGGAAAATCTGCACACCTAAATTGCGTGGCAATAGTTTTGCCAAAATCTCTTCTTCTGTTGGCTCAAAGCTATAAGGAGACTTAATCTGTGGTTCTTCGTCCACTTCGTTACTGACGTCTTCTTGTTCTTCATCAACAGATTGGAATGGTATCAGTTGTAGTGCCGTTGGTTCTTGCACCAGAATCGAACGGAAGTTATTGTAAACCAAACTGCAGATATCAAATTCTTCTGCCTCAAATCGAGACAATATAAATTCACATATTTTATAAGCTTCAGAATATTCAACGCCCTTTTTACCGAATACATCATTGAATGCATGCAGTATAGTATCACCGAACTCACGCGCTAAAAGATCATAACCCTTGCGACCTACACAAACTATTGATACTTCTTTGCCTTGCATTTGCAGCCCATAAATTTTCTCACGCGCTTCTTTGACAACATTAGCATTAAAGCCACCACAAAGACCTCTATCCGCAGTAACGACAACGATCAAATGTTTTTGATCACTACCGGTACCTGCAAGCAATTTAGGACTTGCTGCATTAATAACAACGTTTGCAGAAAGACGTGATAGCATCCCCGCCATAGAACGAGCATATGGTTGCGCCGCCTCTGCCTGTTCTTGCGCTCGACGTAACTTAGATGCCGCCACCATTTTCATGGCTGACGTAATCTTTCTTGTCGATTTAACCGATTTTATTCGGTCACGATAATCTCTTAAACTTGGCATGTTTTATGCTGCCTCTTTCACACTAGAAAACGAGTTTGTAAAATCTCCAAGGAAAGCCTTCAAGCTGCTCTCGCTATCGTCATTAAGTTTTTTATCTTCTCTGATTTTAGCAAGTATTTCAGAACCTGCACTACGAAGACTATCAAGTAAACGTTGTTCATAAACCTCTACTTGATCAAGGTCGACTTCATCAAGATAACCATTAGTACCTGCAAATATAACTGCAACCTGCTCTTCAACAGCCAGTGGCTTGTACTGTGGCTGCTTCAAAAGCAAAGTCAAACGCGCACCACGTGCCAACAATTTCTGAGTTGAAGCATCAAGATCAGAAGCAAACTGTGCGAATGCCTCCATCTCACGATACTGAGCCAAGTCCAATTTAATAGTACCAGAAACCTGTTTCATGGCCTTGATTTGAGCGGCAGAACCAACACGTGACACAGACGCACCAACATCAATCGCCGGACGAATACCTTTAAAGAACAAACCAGTTTCAAGGAAAATCTGACCATCGGTAATCGAAATAACGTTTGTAGGAATATAAGCGGATATATCACCACCTTGCGTTTCGATAATAGGTAGAGCAGTCATAGAACCGCCGCCATGATCATCTGATAACTTACAAGAACGCTCCAACAGTCTGGAATGAATATAGAAAACGTCACCAGGGTACGCTTCACGACCAGGAGGACGACGAAGAAGCAATGACATTTGACGATAAGCAACCGCCTGCTTTGACAAGTCATCAAGAACTAGCAAAGAATGCATACCGTTATCACGGAAATACTCACCCATCGCAGAACCGGCATATGGTGCCAAGAACTGTAGAGGAGCAGGATCAGAAGCAGTAGCAGCTACAACTATGGAATATTCCATTGCGCCTTGCTCTTCCAATTCCTTAACCAACTGAGCAACAGTTGAACGTTTTTGACCGATTGAAACATAAACACAATACATGTGCTCATTTTCATTATCAGTCGCATTAATTGTTTTCTGATTAATAATCGCATCAACAGCAACCGCAGTTTTACCTGTTTGACGGTCACCAATAATAAGTTCACGTTGACCACGACCAATTGGCACAAGAGCATCAATAGCTTTTAGACCTGTTTGCATCGGCTCATGAACAGATTTACGTGGAATAATACCCGGAGCTTTAACTTCGATACGGCTAGATGACTTGGACTTAATAGGACCTTTACCATCAATTGGGTTACCCAACGGATCAACAACACGACCAAGCAATTCACGTCCTGTAGGAACTTCAACGATTTGACCTGTACGACGAACGATGTCCCCTTCTTTGATCTCACTGTCACTTCCGAACAAAACAACACCAACATTATCCGCCTCAAGGTTAAGGGCCATACCCTTAATACCACTGGCAAACTCAACCATTTCACCGGCTTGAACATTATCAAGACCATAAACACGAGCAACACCGTCACCAATAGACAAAACTTGCCCGATTTCCGCGACATCAGCTTGAGCGCCAAAATCTGCTATTTGTTTCTTTAAAATATCTGAAATTTCTGCTGCACGAATTTCCATTACACGACCTCTTTCAAGTTAACTGTATTTTGATTTGAATTATTTTTAAGTGATGCCCCCAAGCGCTCTAACTTACGGCGCACAGAATCATCAACCATATAAGACCCGACAGTAACAATCATACCGCCAAGTATTTCCGGAACTACAACGGCCTCAACCAAAACGTTTGATCCAATTGCACTAGATATCTTCTTATTTAACGCTTTTTCCTGAGTAACCGTCATTTTTTGTGCAGTCTGAACCTGCACAGTCACTTCACCAGAACGCAAAGACACAATCTTATTGTATGCGCGAATAACCCCCACAAGGATACTCAAGCGACGATTCTCAACAAGAACACCAAGAAAGTTCTTTGTTAACTTTTGTAACTTTGCCTTAGAAGCAATATCACTAATAATTTTTTCCTGTTTAGCCTGACTAACCAACGGAGATGAAATAACCTCACCTAATTCAGGAGTATCGGCAATCATAGACTCTATATCTTTAAAATCTTTTTGAACCTTCTGTACGGATTTGCCCTTTTCCGCCAAGTCAATAAGGGCACCTGCATAACGCGTCATTACGACAGAAGAGATTGGCTCTGAAGAATTTGATGAAGACGATGTCAAATTTCTAGTCCCTTTTCTTTACAATACTTCGACTATTTACTTTTTCATATATAAAAATACTGGAGGGAGAATTAGCACACCAAAACATGCATGACAAGTATCAAGAACACGCCTTCACCATTTTTTTCAAAACAATACATAATAAGGCACGATTTTACCCACCTTACCCTTGCCTATATAAACATCTGAACAAGGCTTGCAGGTGCGTAGTGCCAATTCATAAATATGTATTTATCCTCATAGATAAAAATTGCAATTACACGAAATAAAACTATGTGGATTACATATATCTCAAGCGTCCTTCGCCCAATCAGCTGGATCATTTTTATTAATGACGGTGCCATTTGATCCGGAGCATCAACATAAACGGCGGGACGAAAGTTCCATAAAGTAAAGCCTACAACCACAAAACCGACAAACATTACAAGTGCCTGAGTTAAAGAAACATGAGGCAGGCTCATCCCTTCCATCAAAAAGAAGGTAAAGAAAGACACTACTGAAAAAATCTTTATATATTGTGGTTCTATACGTTTATAAACTTCATCTTTATTTCTAACTATATAACCAAATAAAACAAACAGCATAGATATTGCCCCATACTCAAACAATATAGCTGACGGTAAACTGGAACAAACAATTATCAAAAACACTCCTCGTAACGCGTCCGGAGAGTGTAATCCGTTACGAACTAATCCGGGGCGAATATAGCGCATAATCAAAATGGAAAACAAAATATTTAAAGGCAACAAATACTGACCTGCCACAATACTGGAAACAGCAACAATTACCCCGCCCACCCAAAGCCTTTTGGACAATTCATTTTCTCTTGCGAATCCAACAAGAAAAAACCATATCGGCACACACAAGCGACCAATGATTCTAAACCACATTTCTTCCGGATAAAAATGATGACCGACATGATCTATAATCATTAATATAATAGCAACAGCCTTCAAAAGATCATAGGATGTCAGATCCTTGGGTAAAACTTTACTCATACTTTTTCTCTTTAGTTTTTAAAAAAACAATACTATGATACACAACTTTTAGAATAACTTGGATATAGCTTTCATGAAAAGAATAAACCACACATTACTGCTTTTTACTATTATTGTTGTTGAAGGATATATAGTTTTAGCATCCGAGTTATTAGCCATAAGACAAACAATACCATATGTCGGTAGCGGGACAGACACCGTATCAATAATAATAGCAGCAGTACTAATGCCGCTTGCCTTCGGATATCAATATGGCGGGCGTTTTAAAGCAAAGAGGATACTAGGCTGTTTTATCAATGTCAGAAAAAAACTAGTTATAAACCTACTAATTTCTTCATCCATACTTCTTATCGGATTGTCTTATAAGTATATAGAAGCATTCTTTGGCTGGTTACCTAGTATAGGGATAGAAGACAGAATTGCACAAACCTTTATATATTCTGCAATATTTCTAGTTTTACCAATATATTTACTAGGGCAAACAGTACCATTAATAAGTAACTTTTTTTCAAAAGAAAAACTGTCAAAGATCACCGGTAAGATGCTTTTCTTTTCTACCGTCGGGTCTTTTCTTGGGGCGGTATTTTCAACATTATGCCTTATGCCGACAATCGGCGTACACAACACCGTAAGCCTTAATTTCGTATTACTTGCATATTTAGTGATATTACTAAACAAGAAGAAAACCTCGGCTACAGTTATTTATAGCATTGTAATTGCCCTACTAGCACTCAGCTTCAACTCCACATCCTTACTCAAAAAAGATCACGTTAAGGTAAATAATGAGTATAGTATAATCGCCGCTGGAACCCTGAAAAATGACAATCGTCTTTTGAAAATAAATGGAAACCACTCCTCACAATATAATGATGCGGGGGATAAGTTTGAATATATAGAATTTGCAGAGCGTGTTGCAATTGCACCCATTGCCGGGGCGACCCCACCTCGTGATATATTGGTTATAGGTGCAGGAGGCTTCACCTTTGGTCACGATGATGAAAATAACCTGTACACTTATGTCGACATAAACAAAGACTTAAAAGATGTAGCGGAAAAACATATCTTGAAAGAACCCATAGGCGATAATAAAAAATTCATTCCCCAGCCTGCACGTGCTTTCTTAAAAGGCTCAGATAAAAAATATGACGTAATTTTTGTTGATGCTTACCTAGGTGGAGCAAGCATTCCTGAGCATCTGATAACACAAGATTTCTTTAAAGAAATCAAATCACACCTTAAGGACAATGCGGTTTTAATAACCAACATGATATTATCACCGCATTTCAACAACTCATTTACCAGAAATATAGACAACACGCTAAGGTCAGTATTCCCACATATATCAAGACACATCATTGGAGAGAATTACAAACTATGGGATGAAAGCCCCACAACAATGGCAAATACAATATATATGTATCGCCATGAATATGATTACGAAACGGGCAGTATATATACCGATAACAAAAACACTGTCTTCTATGATAAACCTAAAAAGCTTACTCCATAAGACATTGGCCAGCCTATAAACAACAATAAAGCTAAAAACAAAGCGAAAAGTTAATGACCAAATTAAACAACACCCTTTTCCTATTCATTATAATTGCCTTAGAAGGCTACATAATATTATCTGCCGAATTACTGGCCATAAGACAAACCATACCTTTTGTTGGAAGCGGTACAGACTCTGTTTCAGTAATCATAGCATCAGTATTAATGCCTCTTGCCTTCGGATATCATTCCGGTGGGCAATTCAATGTAAAAAACTCAAAAGGAAAATTTCAAAGCATAAGAAAAAAACTACTATCAAATATACTAATAGCAAGCGCATTCCTCTTACCTGCTCTCAGCTACTTTATATTCCAATTTTTCTTTATCGGCCTTGAGGCCATGGGTATAGAAAACAACATTTTGAAAATTTTTGTCTACTGCTTGGTATTTCTTGTAACTCCAATGTATTTATTGGGCCAGACCATACCGCTGGTAAGTAACTATTTCTCAAAGAAAAAACTATCTGAAGTCACCGGTAGAATGCTGTTTATATCAACTATGGGGTCATTCTGCGGTTCTTTGGTAACCACATTATTCCTAATGCAAGTAATAGGTGCACACCACACAGTAACTGTACTTTTCGCTTTACTCCTGTCTCTATCATTAATAATAGGAAACAAACAAACAAGAGACACAACAATGATCATGCTTGCAATTACAGGCCTTGCAGTGATGCTAAATTCCGACTCTGTTATGAAGACATTGAAGATAGTTAAAAATAATAAATACAGCACAATTATGGTTATGAACATTGAAGAAGATGGTGACGCGCCCCACCTATTCATAAATAATAATGATTCATCCATGTATTCAAAAGAAGGAAAAAAACATGAGTATGTCGAATTCCTTGAGAGTATTACAATTGACTCAATACCTGAAGGCTCGCCTCCTAAAGACATTTTGATTATCGGTGCCGGTGGCTTTACATTCGGGCACAATAAATTAAATAACAACTATATTTATATAGATATTGATAAGGATCTAAAGGAAGTATCAGAAAAGTACCTTCTGAAAGAAAAGCTTCAAGATAACAAAACATTTTTCCCTGTTCCGGCACGCGCATATTTGGCAAGAACGGACAAGAAATTCGATATAATACTACTTGATGCATATCTTGGTGGTTTAAGCATTCCCGAACACCTAGTCACAAAAGAATTCTTTTTGGAAATAAAAGAGCACCTAAATGAAGATGCCATATTGATTGCAAACTTTATTGTGTCACCTAACTTTAACAATACTCTATCAAAAAACATTGATAACACTCTGCGATCTGTATTCCCGTATTTATCACGTAGAGCAGAACCCGGAAAACAAAATATGTGGTCTGACAGCCAAACTAAAAGCGCAAATCATATGTACATATACAAACATCATAGTAACTTTGATGCTGGTTCTATATACAAAGACACAGCCAATTAAGTTTGACCATTTAATAAAATAATACTCCTTGAGTATAAGTTTTATAGAGTGAATTACTAATGACTTGTGTATCAAAAAACAACTCTAGACGTACTAAGACATAGTAAGGTCTAAATTAAAGAAAATTCTGTGGGTCTATATCAATATAAATGCGAACAGTTGATGGGGTTTTTATACCCCCTATCCAATGTGAAACAGTCTTTTGAATATCTATTTTTTTATCTGCCCGCACCAGCAAGCGATAGCGATATTGCCCACGCAAACGCGCTAATGGAGCCGGAGCAGGACCAAGAGTTTGAATACGTAAACCTTCTTCAGTTACCCCTTGCGGAGATGATTTGCCAAGTTCCTTTGCAATATCAAATACAACTTTAGCATCACGCCCCGCAACTATTATGGCGCACAAACGGCTATAAGGTGGCATGTTTGCCATCTCGCGCTCTGCTGCTTCTACGCTTAAGAATTCATCTCTACCACCACCATGTGATGAGGATGCCATTGCCTTCATTATACGATGTTCAGGCATCCAGCTTTGCAACATAACCACACCTTTTTTCTGCTCACGTCCTGCACGACCTGCAACTTGGTGTAGCATTTGATATGTACGCTCTGCCGCCCGAAGGTCACCACCCTTCAAACCAAGATCGGCGTCAATAACACCAACGAATGTAAGGTTAGGGAAATGATGCCCCTTCGCAATTATTTGCGTTCCGATGACTATATCCACCTCACCAGCAATAATCTCTGCCAGCATCACCTTCATTTCTTCGTTACTTTCCGCCGTATCACTGGCTAGTATCATAATACGTGCATCGGGAAAGTTTGCTTTTGCTTCTTCAAAAATACGTTCAACCCCTGGCCCACATGCGGCCAAACTATCTATATCGTCACATTCCGGGCATTCCTTGGGCACACCAGTGTGAAACCCGCAGTGATGGCAATGCAAGCGGCCGGAGCTTTTATGTTCTACTAACCATGCAGTACATCTTGGGCACTCAAACCTATGACCGCAAGTTCTGCATAATGTCAAAGGAGCATAACCACGACGGTTCAAAAATAATAAAGACTGCCCCCCATCATCCAAAGTATTTTGAACCGCATCTATAACTGATGATGATAGAAAACACTGACGATCCGGTTTATCCTCACGCAAATCGACCACCGAAATGTCAGGCATATGTGCTCCGCCATAACGACTTTCAAGTATTAAGTGTTTATATCTACCACTTCCTAATGGTTGCTCCCATGCATTCATCATCGTTTCCAAAGATGGCGTAGCAGAAACAAGGCACACAGGAATTCTACCCATATGTGCACGTACAATCGCCATATCGCGCGCATGATA
>JBOEGH010000003.1:38173-38351 GCA_050633325.1 Alphaproteobacteria bacterium | reverse complement strand
AGATGTGTATAAGAGACAGCCATTATCAGTGATGCGAATGCAAATGATATCGATGGTGGTGCCGGTAGTGATACGATCAGTTATGCTGCGGCCGGTTCAGCGGTGGTGGTTGATCTTGGTGCGGGTACGTCCTCAGGTGGCGGTGGTCTTGATACATTTACCAGCATTGAGAATGTGA
>JBOEGH010000003.1:0-38166 GCA_050633325.1 Alphaproteobacteria bacterium | reverse complement strand
GGTTCTGCAAGTGCTGATACTTTGACCGGTGACGGTAATGCGAACGTAATTGATGGTGGTGCGGGTAATGACAATATCGATGGTGGTGATGGAGATGATGTAATAAATGGTGGCGCAGGTAACGACACCATATTGGGTGGAGATGGCACTAGTGATGGCAATGACACTTTGAACGGTGGTGCAGATGTTGATACTTTGGATTATTCAGGTAGTTCATCTGCTATTACTTCAGGTACTATAGATTTAGCGGGTGGTTCTTTGACGAATGCCGAAGGTGATGTAGATACAATTTCAGGATTTGAAAATTACCTGTTAACAACTGGCGATGATTCTATTCAAATTGATACTGATGCTTTTTCTGAATTAACATCTATAGACGGTGGCTCTGGTACGGATAATGTTACCCTTAACGGTGTCAGTAATTTGACTGACGCTAATATAGAAGGTTCTGATTTTGCATCTCTATTCTCTGACGTAGAGGAACTTGATTTTACGAATACTGACCTCACGGGTGGAGATTTGTTTGATATAGGAGATAGTGATATATCATCTATCACTAATGGTTCCGGATCTCTGACTATATTTGTAAATTCCTCTACCATAGCTTTAAGCGATATAAATGTATTGGATCAAACTGGTTCTGTTACCTCTGACGATATTGTTGGTAATGTTAGAACTGTTGTTTGGGATAGTGGTAATACTCTAAGTATTCAGTCTTAATTATCGTAAAGGCCTATGGAGAGTGGTTATTGCATTGTGGCTCGTTTAAAGGTAGTATGAATTAATTGGCATTTCGCCTTCTCTCCCTATGCTTCATAACATTTAGTGTACATTATGATATTTCGAAAAGTTAACTTTATTTCAGCTGCGTTTTTTACGGCATTAATGTGCAGTGTTTCCGTACCTTCATCTATGGCTGAAGATTGCACCGGTATATTGCCGGGGGCTGACTGTACTTTGAATGAGGATACTAATGCTAGCCTCAATATAGATAATGGTGTTACTCTTTTTACAAGCGGCAGCATAAATATTGACCATGCAATCGACGGCTCTGCGGTTGTTGGCGATGGTAATGTTGCTACATCTGGTGGCGGTAATACTGTTACTCAAAGTGCTAACATCGGTGGTTCTGTTGGTATTGAGCAGTTATCAATAACTGGTGATGATACTTGGACGACATCTGCTGCTATTAACACTGATAATGATGGTAGCGATATTGATCTTGGTGCAGGAGATGGTGGTGAGGTTTTAAATTTCTTGTCGGGTAGTTCTTTCATCGGTGAAATTGATGGCCATAATGGTGACATAGTTAATTTCGGTGCAGATGGCGCGGGTGGCGATTTTGTAACAGCCACACAAATTGAAGGGGTTAGCGTTGTTTTGACGAGCGGTAACTTAACAATAGGAAGTAGTGCAGGTAGCGGTGTGCCCTTGGGCGATGTAACGGTTAACAGTAACACCAACTTAACTGTTAATGCTAACGTTACTACTGGTGGCGCTCTTGATGTTGATGGTGATGTTACTATACGTGCGGGGCGTACTTTGTCTGCTGATACATATGTTGCCGATGCAGATTCTGCGTCTTATTCATTGGGGGTTAGGCGTGAAACGGGTACAAATAGTACAGCAAGGATTAACGTGTCTTCCGGTGGTCCTGTTGATTTCAGTAATGACACAATGTCTGTTTTTGTTGATCCGTCATCACAAATGCTGGTGAATGGAACTATTACCAATATTATTACCGGTAATGGTGGTGCTACTGTTCTTCCAAGTTTTAGTGATAACTCATATCTGTATAATTTTGCCCTTCAGCAAAATGGAGATAATGTTGACTTAGTTGTGACGGTTAATGATCTTGATAGTCTTGCATCTTCTTCCAGTAATCAAGCGGCTGTACAGTTCTTGTTGGGTGATCTTTCATCCAGTGAAGATCAAGCCATTAATCAAATTCAGTCTATTCTAGGTAATGCAGAGACTCGTAGTGCTTTTAACGAAGCTTTGGAGTCAGTTCTTCCTGATCTTGACGGTGGGTATGCCGCTGCCTCATATGCAGTTATGGATCATATTCAAGGCGCCATATATGATAGATCGGTATCAAACAGGTTTTTTACGAAAAGTTATGCAACGGCTAAAAGCGATGGTCAGTTTATCTTTGCTTCTGGTGATAAAGATTTGATGACGGGGCAAACGCACCATCATAATCGCAATGAGATAACCTCTTCTAAGGGGAGTGTGTGGACGAAAGCATTGTATCAGGCGGGGTCTCAAGCATCTAAAGATGTAGATGGTTTTGATCTGAATACTGCCGGGCTGATGGTCGGTGTAGATATTCCCGATATAGATAATGACTATATGTTTGGTGGGGCATTGTTAATTGGTAGGTCTGATGTGAAATCCGATAATGCAAACTCATCCCAAACTGATGTAGATAGCTTTGGTGTCAGTTTATATGGCGGGCGTATGTTTGCAGGTAATACCATTTTAAATGGTTCGGTTTCTTATATCAGGAATGATAATGATGTTACTCGCTTTAATGTTGGGACATTAAGTGGTAGCAACGCTACGGGGAGCTTCAAAAGTGAACAGATATCTTTGAATGCAGGCATCAGCCAACATAGGCCATTGCAAAATGGTTCGTATTTCCAGCCACATGCATTTGTTAAATATGATTATTTATCTGCCGATGAATATAGGGAAAAAGGCAATAGTGATCTTGGGCTACGCGTTAGGTATTCTTCGTTAAATAACCTTGCTGCTGGTGCTGGTGCTATTTATGGTAAAGTGATTAAGCATGATGATATGGTCATTAACCCTACGGCTAATCTTTCATATGAATATAGTGCTATAAAAGATAGTGTGGAAAGTATTGTCGAACTCGCAGATAGTGAGTTTAAGGTAAAAGGCCATGATCCATCCAAACATATGCTTAACGCAGGTGTTAACCTGAAAGTGCAAAAGATGGCTGCTATGCAGTTTGATGCGGGTTATAATTTAGGTTATGACGGCGATCAGGATAAGCATAGCTTGTCTATGAAAATGGTCTACGGTTTCTAAAATATATATTATTTTTTCTCGGTTTCAATTGTTGATAACCATGTGGATCTAGTGTTCATATGTTGTCTTGCACGCTTATCTTGTCTAAAATTTTAATGTATGTGTTCTCATATCCTTAGGTAACAAAGAAAAGCTTTGAAATGTCTATTATCTCATCCTTTATTACTAGATTAAAGGAAGTTAAGAAAGTCTATATTGGTGAGTACGATGAAAGTGATCAGTACATATACACCAATGACAGGCATTTTATCCCTAATTTTGTAAGGAAATTGTTGGGATGGAAGCTAATTCACCAAGATAGGCGTGTTCGCCGATTTGGTAGAATTAAGGCACATTTATTCTATTATGTAACCACACCCATGTTAATAGTTACAGGCGCATTGATGTATGTCGTAACACAGAGCTTTTCAACTCTGCTTGTTTTTTTTGAGACAAATATTTATTTGAATGGCTTAATCGTATCATTCATGATCTTTGCTATCCTTAGGGTTTACTACAATAGCTTTTTGATATTTAGAGCCAGTTCTTTCCTGCGTATGTTAGAGAAAACAACGTTGAAGGAAAATGTCACACCTAGAGATGTTGAAAATTTACGCATTGCGCTAGAAAACAGGGGTGAACTGTTTAACACATATTCTATGGCAGAGGTTCTGGACAATTACGAGAAATTTAATTTCTTTAATATAACTGATAATCAGGCTCGATTTATAAAATCAAAACTTGGTTACCGTATCAATAATAACCGTAAGGGCGTTAACTTTATTGGTGGCGTGTTGGTTATGTTGGGGCTATTAGGTACTTTTTTGGGGTTGTTGAGTACTATTGATGCCGTTGGTGAGGCTCTTGATGGTATGTCTAATTTGGGCGGTGAAGGTGAAGTGGGCATGGAAGAGATGTCAGGCTTTATTGGTTCTTTAGCCGCTCCGTTACAGGGGATGGGACTTGCGTTCAGTTCATCATTATTCGGTCTTACTGGGTCTCTTCTCATCGGTTTTTATTTGCATCTTGCCGCTACTCCTCAAAATTATTTTGTTGAGAATGTGTCCCGTTGGATTGATGACAGAGTGCAGAAATTTGATCCGAAAAAACTGGCTGCTAAAGCTAAGGAAGCGGATAATAAAGAAGGTAAAGACAGGGCTTCTGAAAAACCTGCACAACAAGTTAAGGCAACTGATCATGATCTTAAAGATTGGTTGACCGGTTATGTATATCTAACAACTCAAACGAATAAAAAACTAGAGAATATAGCAGAGTCTATATCCTATGTAGGTCAAGGTATTAAGGGTGCATCAGACGAGCTAAAGGTTATTTCGGGTAACCAAGGTGAGTTGTTAAAGGCATCGCAAGTTTTAGATAACACTTTGAATTGCCTAGTTTCTCAAACTCAAAAAATTACGGTTAGCATGGGTGATGTTCAGAATTTATCCCATACTATGAATTCTGCGATGACAAGTATTGATATAACTAACAAGGCAATTGCAGAAGCAGTGCCTGCTATTAATTCTTCTTTGGAGGTTATGGATCAAAATAATAGTAAATACGCAGGTGCTGTTTATAATGAGATTAAAGAGGCTAACGCATCTAACTCTACTGTTTTGGAATCTATATCTCAGCAAACCCCTAAACTAGCATCAATTGAGAAATCTATTGGTGTTATGAACGAGCAAACATTAGAAATTGCGCGCCATGATATTACTAAATCTAAGGATATGCAGGATACGCTGAAAAATGTTGAATCTTTGTTAATTAATATAGAAAAGTTAAATAAAGATAGTTCCGAACAACAGGCAAACCAAAAGACACTACAGAATATTGAAAGCTTACTAACAGGTGTGCAGCGTTCTAATAATGAGCTGGCACGTGCGATAAACGCGATGAATAAAAAGTCTGGGACATACTCAAATGATACCCGTTTCTCTTTCTTCCCTAGAAGGAAGAATAAAGATGTGAATGACCTTGATGAGGGTGAGTTGTAATGTCAGATGAAGAGGAAGATCTAGGCAGCATGGCTTGGCCAGGCTTTGTTGATATTCTTTCTTCTGTGATTATCATGTTTGTTTTCTTTGTTTTGATTGTAGCCAGTGCACTTTATTTTCATATCATTATTTTCAAGAACAAGATTCTGTCTGAACTTAATGAATACACACAGGCAAGTGCCACAGCAAAGGAGCTTGCAGATACAAACAGGTTTTTGATGGAGAAGATTGATAACTTAGAGAATAAATTGAAAGTATCTGTTGTTAGGACAGAAGAAAACGAAATACAGCTTTATCAGGTTAATACGGAATTTTCAGAAACCATAGACCAAGAGGTAGATGAATTAGAAAATGAAGACGGAGTGGTCATATTTTTCGGAAAGGATTCCATCTCTGTTACTGAAGAAAACAGGTTAAAAGTAATTGATTTGATTAGGAAAAAATCTTCTAATCCGAATGTTAGGGTTAAGATTATTGCGTCTAAAAACCCTGATTCACTAAATGATGTTGTATCGCGAAAGCTGGCAGTATCAAGGATGTTAAACGTTCGTAATCTATTTTTAGAGGGCGAAATACCTATAGAAAACGTAAGCCCGAAAACTACGGAAGGTTTTTCAATTGGCGATAGTTATCACTGGGTTAAAATTATTTTTGAGGGGAAGTAAAATGCAAAGAAAGTTCCTTTATATTCTGGCCGCTGTGTCATGTTGTTTTAGTTTGCAAAACTTATATGCATCAGAGGGTGGTGATGATCCTGTTAGTATGTCTCTTAGTACGATTATACTTTTTGCTCTTGATAATAATCCTGACATGTTAATCGCAAATGAGCGTATAAACCAGATGCGTGATTATACGAAAGAGGCAAGCTCAGAATATCTTCCTCGTATTGATGTTCAGGTAAAGGGTGGGCGTCAGTATCTTTCTCCTACGGGAGGGAATTCAAGCACTAACTATGGTGATACGACATTACGCCTCAGCCAAAAGGTTTATGATGGTAATGCGACAAATTCTGAAGTTCACCGTCGTGAAAAAGTTACAGATTCTGCTACTCATAAGGCTAGTTTGCAAAGAACGCGTATATTGTTAGACACAATTAAATTTTATTTGACTGCTCTTCGTTATCAAAATGAAGTCAAGATTTTGCGAGATTTTTCCAAAGAGATAAATGAAATAGTTTTAAACATTAATGAAATGTATAATGCTGGTGCTATAAGTAAGGTCATGAATGATTATGCTGTATCCCGTCAAGCAGCGTCAGCCTTGGAAGTTAGTAGAGCGCAATCATCACTGAATGATGCTATCAGTAATTTAGAGTTCCTGACGGGAAGTCTGCCTGACTTTTCTGCAGAAAATCCGGATTATTTAATGCCGGAAAAATATGACTTTTCTCTTTATTTTGAACGCGCAGAGCATGGTAATAACGCCGTTAAGATTAATCAGGCCGACCTTGATGCTTTGAAACATAAACTTAACAAGGAAAAAGCGGCATATATGCCTGACGTTGATTTTAATATTAGCGCAAAACGCAAATATAATGATGGTGGAGATGTGGGAAGCGCAAATGATGTCTCTGCTGCTTTTACAATGCGTTATGACATATTTGATGGTTTTTTGAGAAATCATAAAACTAATAGGGTGGGAAGCGAAATAAGAGAGCTAGAATTTAAAAACAGGAAAATTGTTAAAGAGCTGAGAAAAGATTTAGAGTTGGCCTATCACCAAATTCTATCGTCTCAGATATCGTTGGATTCTGTGTATTCTGAAATTAAAAATAACATTAATGTTAAAATGTTAAATGCAGAAAATTTTAAATTGGGTAATCTTAACGCGATTGAGCTTATTGAGGGTGAAGAGCGCTTGAAAGACGCATATCTAAAACAACAGAAGCTTAATTATACCATGAATCTTAATAAGTACACATTATTGATAAATGCGACTATTTTGGACCATGATTATTTCTGCGCTAGTTGTGATAGCTTGTAATTATATAAAGGCCCGAACACGATGTGTGTGGAGTGTGCGTGTTCGAGCCATATAAACTAACATAGGGGTATGCTAGTATTCTTTGATGTTCGTTTAATCAGTGCTTTGTGTGTTTTTTGTTTTCTTTATCCTTATACATGCGTTTGTCTGCACTGTTTATGATACCTTCTATAGTATCTCCTTGTTTATATTCTTTTACCCCTAGGCTGGCATGTATGTTTATCGTGCTACCATCCCATTTGAACGATAGGTTGTTCAGCTCTTCACCCAATGATTTGACTCTTTCCATTGCTTGGTGAATTGATGTATCGGAAAATAGCGTGATAAATTCGTCTCCACCTATACGCGCTGCTACGTCCATTTCTCTTATAGTTCCTGTTAAGAACTTACCAACCGTTTTTAATGCTTCATCACCTGCTATATGACCAAATGTGTCATTTATGCTTTTGAAGTGATCAAGGTCTATCATTATAAGAATTCCGCCTTTGCTGTTATTTCTATTTGTGCGCTCTAGCTCGGACTTAAAAGATTTGTAAAAACCTCTGCGATTTGTCAGTCCCGTCATCTCATCAGTTGTTATTATGCTCTCTAAGGCTTTTATTCTTTTGTCTTTTTCTTTTATTTCCTTTTCTGACTTTTCCAACATTTTGTATGCTGATTTTAATAAATCTTCTGTCGTGGTGCGTATTTTGGCGCTAGGTTGAGCTTTCCTCAAGAAATGGAATAGATCTCTGGATCCATTGGGTACGCCATTTCTGTTGGCTTGTTTGTCCAGTATGGTGTTTCTTGTTATATATGTTGTCATATTGCTACCCTTTTACGCATTGTGTGTATTGTTAATATTGGTACATGCGAATATCGTGCCAATTATGGTAAAGGCATGTGTTTGTTTATATATATCAGGGTTTTAAGTGAGGTTTAGTTGTTTTGTTATGTGCACATGTATAAGGACGTTTATGTATGTGGCTGGTTGTTTTCTTCCCAGTTTGTAGGAAGAGTCTGCCGAGTTTAGTTTATTGCTCTTTCGGCTTTTGTATGTTTAGGGTAATATCAAACAGTAACCTTTAGCTATATTGAATTTAAGAGAGATTTTTCTGAATGAATTGTTTGGCACGTAGATATAGGGTGATGTATTTTTACGTTGCATTTTTTCTTATATTTGGCGGTAATATATCCTTTGCAAAAGATATTCTGGACCCTGCGCGTGCGATTGGTTTGGCGCCGCATAAAGCTTTGTATGATGTACGTTTATCTTCAAAGAAAAGTGGATCAAATATCACAAATATTAGCGGTACTATGTTTTATGAGTGGCAACCTGGTTGCGATGCTTGGCTCTCTAATCATCGTTTTGATATGGTTTATGAGTACCCTGAAGTTCCGGCTGTACGTATTACCAGCGATTTCTCAACGCATGAGGCCTTTGATGGTAACAGCTTTAATTTTACGATGCAGCGTAAGCGTAAGCGTGAGGGTGTTTTATATGAAGAAATTCGCGGAAGTGTAAATAAAGATAATGAAAATGACGATGGCGAAGTGGTCTATTCTATACCTAAGGGGGTAAGCTTTCATTTGCCTGAAGGTTCTCTGTTCCCAATGGCTCATACAATATCTGTGTTGGATAAGATTAAGCAGGGAAAAAAGTTTTATAATGCTACAATATTTGATGGTAGCGATGAGAATGGCCCTGTCGATGTTAACAGCTTCATAGTTGGTAAACAGGCGTATAAACCATTAGAGGAGTACGTACCTCATATAGACAATAATTTGATTTTAGATACAGCGTGGAATGTGCAGCTGGCTTTCTTTCCATTAAATAACTTAGAAGAAGTGGCAGATTACGAAATGTCATTGGTGCTACTTGAAAATGGTGTTATTACTGGTATGGATATAAACTATAAGGATTTTTCTATAACACAAAATTTACGTGCTTTAGAGCCTATGAGCGATGCGTGCGTTTCTGAGGAAATTGGTGACGTACAATAGCATTAATTTTATGTAACTTGATATGTATAATAATATTAGTAGAATATAATGTAAATTTTAACGTTTTAGAAACCCATGATGTTTAGGATGCAAGGGATATATAAGTTAAATCTATCAGGATAATATATACACATATGAATAAAACTGTTCTCATCGTAGAAGATAATGACCTAAATATGAAGCTGTTCCAGGATTTGCTAGAGGCACATAGTATTAATACTGTGTCAACTAAAGAGGGGCGTATGGCATTTGGTATGGCAAAGGAACACACTCCTGATCTTATAATTATGGATATACAGCTTCCTGAAATATCAGGTTTGGATATTACTAAACAGCTAAAACAAGATGAAGAGCTAAAAAATATTCCTGTAATTGCTGTTACTGCCTTTGCTATGAAGGGTGATGAACAAAAAATACGTGAAGGTGGTTGTGAGGATTATATATCGAAACCAATTTCAGTGGCGCGTTTTATAGAAGTGGTTAAAAAGCATTTAGACAAGCCTGAGGATATCGCTGATGATAAATCTGCGGTGTTGGACGCTGAGCAAAAAGAAGAACAACAAAAGGATGTTATTTAATGTCTGCGCGCGTACTTGTTGTTGATGATATTCTTCCAAATGTTAAGTTACTAGAGGCTAAGCTAGCCTGTGAGTATTACGAGGTGATTACGGCTACTAGTGGTCAGGAAGCCTTGGAAAAGGTTGAAAGTGAACGTCCCGATATAATCCTTTTGGACATTATGATGCCGGGAATGGATGGTTTCGAGGTTTGCGAAAGGATTAAAAGCAACCCTGATCATGCACATATTCCTGTTGTTATGGTTACTGCTTTAACTGATGTTCAAGATAAGGTTCGTGGGTTAGAAGTGGGAGCCGATGATTTCCTTAGTAAGCCTATTAATGATGTTGCGCTTATGGCGCGTGTTAGGTCTTTGGCGCGTCTTAAAATGGCTTTAGATGAATGGCGCATCAGGGAAAATGCTGCAATGCAGTTTGGTGTTACCAGTGAAAAGACAAATCTAATGAGCGAGCCGGTAGAGGGCGCACGCGTATTATTGATTGAGAACAAAGAGTTCGAGCGTAAGAAAATCACAGAGGCCTTATCATCTGACCTTAACATAGTTATGGGTGTCGAAAACGGCATGCAAGGTATGGAACTAACATCAGTTCATGATTTTGATATATTAATTGTAAGTCTGAATTTGCAAGACGAGGATGGCCTTCGTCTATGTTCCCATTTGCGATCTAATGAGCGCACGCGCTCTGTTCCTATTGTCATGATATCTGAGGCAGATGATCTTGAAAGGGTCGCACACGGTCTGGAAATGGGGGCGCATGACTATATATTGCGTCCATTGGAAAAGAGCGAGCTTCTCGCACGTGTCAGGACGCAGATACGTCGTAAAAGATTTCAGGAAAGATTGCGATCTACTTATGAAATCAGTCTATCTCTTGCTCTTACTGATAGTCTTACGGGGCTTTATAACCGCAGATATCTCGAAGTGCACTTGGAAAAGTTGATTGAAAATAATGCGAAAAGTAATAAAGCTCTAGCCGTCATTATGTTGGATATTGATCATTTTAAGGCGGTTAATGATACCCATGGGCATAAAGCGGGGGATGAGGTGCTAAAAGTATTCTCTGAACGAATGAAAGATAATTTACGTAGCTTTGATTTGGTCGCCAGACTTGGTGGAGAGGAGTTCGTTGCTATTTTGCCTGATGTATCTCCCGAGCGTGCTTATATGGTGGCAGAGCGCCTTCGCTGTGCTATTGCGGAAGAAGCTGTGCCATGTAGCGCAGAGGGCGGGAGTCTAAAGATTACTACTTCTATTGGTGGTGCAATTATAAATAATGGCGGTCATTCTATTTCTTCTATTTTGGAGCGCGCAGATAAATGCTTGTATGATGCAAAGAACGGTGGAAGAAATTGCAGTGTTTTTGAGGGTAAGGGTAAATTAGTCCCTGAAGAACACAAAAACATTGAGCGAGCATTTAATTCGCAGTGCCCATCAGAAGAGCCTGAATCAGGATCTGTTGGTGATTCTAATGCTCAGGTGGGATCAGTATAGTAAAACACTACTTCTGGTTTTTACCTTTTTTATAAGCACTCATCTTAAACACACCACCTTGATCCAAATAGGTAACCATTGGTGATGTTTTTTCGTTTAGATCAAAGCTGTATGTTGCGTTACCGAAGGCGATGACAAGTTGGTTTCCTTTAATTTTCCAAGTTTGTTGTGGTATATATGCGTATGGTCCTGGCTTGGACCAGTTATGCCCAAGACGACCGTCAGGGTTAAGGTATAAATAAGCGCCATTACCCCAAAGTGATTTGATGGTGGGGTCTACAGGTATATGCTCATTAATAGGGACGATCTTTGCAAGCAAATAGGTGTATGGTGTTCCTTTATATGGCGTTTGCGTTGCGTTACTATGTGTCTTTTCTTCTGACGCTTCTGCGTGTAATTCTTTTGTATCTGTGTACTGTGTAGGCGTTTGTTTAGCTTCACTTATTATAGGTGGATGGGAGAAGTTGGTTTTAATGTATCTTATGCCACTTGGCCCTCTTACATCCATGCGCGAAATAGTGATGGCCCGCACTTTGGTTGATTGTGTTGATATATTTTGTGCCATTATTGTAAAATTATATGGGGTATCTGCAATTAATGTGGTTGCTCTTTGTGATTTATCGGTCGGATCATTCCCAAATGCAACTTGGGTAGGGTATGATACGCCTGTATCATCTTGTATTTTTACGTAATTACTACCAAGTAAATTCATAGTGCGATCTTGGAATTTGCTTTTTGCAGTAAAGTTGCATGTTGCTATACGTGCAGAAGAAATGTGGCATCCTTTAACTGTAATTACAATTCCGTGCATTTCTTTTACTGTTGAGTTTAGCGCCGATACGTTCGGTGTTAGTAAATCTATCTGTTTTTGGATTGAGTTCTCTGCAACGCATGAGGTTAATGCAAAGACAGTCGTTACTGATATAAGCTTTATAAGGCGCACCATGTATTTATCCTTCAATCATTGATAGAAACACACGTTTACATGATAATATAATTGTTTCAAGTCATAATTGGTATTTGAATATTTCACTCCAATAAAAAACGCCCGATAAACGGACGTTAATTAAAATAAGAATATACACCAACCCTACTTTTTGGAAGGTGGCATTTTCTTTTCTACGAACATGACGTGCATGCCTTTATTACCCGTTTCAGGATTTACAGCCCAAGGGTCATATTTCTTTTTCTTTATTTTATATTCCGCGCGCGTGCTGCGTTTTGCGTAGTAACGATACCCTGTACCTGCTTCGCTTTCTAATCTTACTTTTACGTGTGATGCTTTTGCCATCTTAGTAATCCATCTATTCATTTGGACGTTGTTATTCGCTCGTTACGTATCGAAATACGCTGCTTCATTCATGTCTAGTCCAAATAAAGATATGAATGACTATATTATTTATAGACGCGTTTTATGAAGGGTTTTGTTCTGAATGTCAAGCATTTCAGTGCGAAGTTTATCGTTTTTTTCTTTTAGACGAATATCTCTTCTTATTTCTTCCTGTTCCGTCTGGTTTATTCTGTGATGAATGACTGTTACGCCTGCCTCTTTGTGGCTCGTAACCACTATTAATTTGTGGCGTTTCCATTCCTGGTATATCGGCACCTTTTTGCCCTGGGGCGGGTGAAAAAATACATGATCCGGTTATTCCGTTGGCTTCTTTGATAATAACATTCATAGATGCGCCAAGGCGATAAACCTGTTTGCGCTTGCGTCCGACAAGGGCATGTGCCTTTTCATCGTGAATATAATAATCATCACCCAAAGACTTCATAGGTATAAGGCCGTCTGCACCGCTTTCATTTAGGGTGACAAATAAACCAAAGCGCGTAACACCGTTAATTTTCCCTTCAAATTCCGCACCTATATGGCTGGAAAGGTAACTGGCGGTAAATCTGTCTACTGCACTGCGCTCTGCGCTCATAGACGTGCGTTCGGTCTCTGAAATATGTTGTGCGATCTCATCAATGCGCGATATCTCTTTGTCAGTTAATTTGCCATCACCCAGTCCGTATGCGCCAATTAATGCACGGTGAACAAGCAAGTCTGCATAACGACGAATCGGTGAGGTGAAATGAGCATATTTTTCCAAAGCTAATCCAAAATGCCCTAAATTTTCTGTAGAGTAGATAGCTTGGCTTTGCGTTCGTAAAACCATTTGCGATATTAAATGGGAATAAGAATTTTCTGCTGCTGCTTGTAATAAGTGGTTTATCTGTTTTGGTTTTATAGATGATCCCTTTGGAAGTGAAAGACCAAAACTCTCTATAAAATCACGTGCGCTTTCCAACTTGTCATAGCTAGGTTTATCATGAATACGATATACGCACGGATAGTCGCCCTTGTTTCCCCGTATTTTTGTTTCTAATGCTGATGCTGCGGCGACATTTGCCAAAATCATAAATTCTTCGATTAATTTATGTGCATCCAGTCGTGCCCTAGTCGTCACGCCAGTCATTTCACCATTATCATTAATCAATATCTGACGTTCCGGTAAATCAAGGTCAAGTGCTCCACGGTCACGTCGTGCTTTGTCTAAAACGCTATATACCGTATATAGAGGCTCTATAACATCTTTCATCAATGGCTCAGTGGTATCGTCAGTATTGCCGTCTTTTGCGGCTTGTACTTGCTCATATGTAAGGCGTGCGTGAGATTTTATAAGGGCACGTGTGAATTTGTAACGTATTAATTTACCTCGTTCATCAACCCACATATGCGCGATAAGCGAAGCGCGCGCTTCATTCGGTCTAAGTGAGCATAGATCATTCGATAATGCTTCGGGTAACATCGGTACGACACGATCAGGGAAGTAAGTTGAGTTGCCGCGTTTTTGTGCTTCGTCGTCAAGGTCGCTGCCCTGCCTTACATAATGTGCGACATCTGCAATGGCAACGATCAAGTGGTATGTGCCGTCCTCTAACTTTTCTGCAAAAACCGCATCATCGAAATCACGCGCATCTGCGCCATCAATAGTGACTAGCGGGATGTCACGTAAATCCTCGCGGTCTTTAACGTCAGGAACCTTTAGGCCTTGTGTCTCTTGTTCGACATCCTTGGGGAAGGTATCACTCAGGCCGGCTTCATGTAATGAAATAAGGCTAATGGCTTTGGGATCATCCTGTTTTCCCAGTACGTCAACGATGCGAACCTTTTTGCGTTTTAATCCGCGAGAGGGTAGCACTTCAGCCGCGGCAAGGTCTCCGTCTTTTGCGCCATTAAGATCACCAACAGAAATATCAAAGTCGTATTTCGCGCGTTTATTTGTTGGTTGCAATATTGCGCCATTTTTTTGAACGCGAATAATGCCCATAACGCTGCCGCCCTCATATCTGGACCCTTCATCAATAAGGCGTATTATTCGTGCTTCATATACGGTATCGCTTTGTTTTGATAGGCGGCATAATGCGCGACTTTTTTCGCGAATGTTTTTGAAGTTTTTTTGATCCGGAATGATTTCTATGCGTGGTGGGGGGCCTTTTATATTTTTGTCCCATTCCAAAGGTATGGCGAAAACATCGCCGTCCGTATCTATGTCGGAAACTTCTACTACGGCAACAGATGGTAGTCCCTCTGGTGCGCTATAAACTCCGCCGGGCTGTTTGGTTATTGACCCGTCTTTTTCTAACGCCTTTAGTATTTGTTTTAACGCAACGCGATTTTCGCCACCCTTAATATGGAAGGCACGTGCAATCTGGCGTTTTGTGATAGGGGTGGCAGAAGATTGTATAAAGTCGAATATTGCTTCTTTGGTTAATTGTGCCATTTCCTATGCGCTTTTCTTTTTGGCTGCTGGTTTTTTAGTCGCAGCCTTCTTTTTTGCAGGAGACTTTTTCTTCTTCGCTGCGGCTTTCTTCTTTTTTGCAGCCTTCTTTTTTTCTTCTGCTTTGGCTTCTTTTTCTGCGTCTTTAATCGCTTTTGCTGCCTCTTTTGCGGCTCTTTTTTCTGCTGCTAAGGCTAGTACTTCGACGGCTCTATTCATACCAACATGCATAACGTCATCATCTTTTGGTAGAGATGTGAACTTACCTTCATGTTTTAGGAACGGTCCAAATCGTCCTATGCCTGCTTGGATCATGTCACCTGTTTCAGGGTGTGTTCCGACATCACGTGGCAAAGCCAGTAACCCGACAGCCATCTCTAATGTTACATCTTCAACATTGGTTCCCGCAGGAAGACCTTGACGTTTAGGTTTATGCTGTGCTTTTCGCTTGGCTTTTTTCGGAGGTTTCTTTCCGTTTTCTTCAGCCTTCTTAACCTTTGCTTCGAATTCTTTTTGGAACTCTTTATTAATTGCATCTACTTCTGCGATAGCCTCGGGCGGTGGGTCAATCTGCACATAAGGCCCGTAAGGTCCACGCCTTAGTGATATTGACCTTCCTGTGCCTTCTTCCTCGCCCAGTACTTTCGGCTCATTCGCAAGTGCCGCATTATCATCTTCTGTGCCGTCAGGAACAACAAGAGGTCTTGTGAATTTACATTCAGGGTAATTGGAACATCCGATAAATGCGCCAAATTTACCAAGCTTTAACCCAAGTCGACCATTATCTAGTTCTTTGCTTTCCTCGCATGCTTTACAGCATCTGCTTTCGTCGCCTTCAGGGAAGAAGTGAGGGCCAAGCTCCGCATCAAGATGGTCAATCACATCTGTAATCGTTAATTCTTTTGTGCCATCAACTGCGACCTTAAAGTCTTTCCAGAATAAGGTCAGAGCATCCTTCCAAGGTAAGTTACCTGATGCAATTGCGTCTAATTCTTCTTCCAAATTTGCAGTAAAGTCATAATCAACATATCTGGTAAAGAATTTGGACAGGAATGTTGTTACAAGGCGTCCGCGATCTTCGGGCATAAAGCGGCGCTTTTCCATTACCACGTAATTTCGATCACGTAACACCTGCATAATTGCGGCATATGTTGATGGCCTACCAATGCCCAGCTCTTCCATCTTCTTAACCAAAGAGGCTTCTGAATAACGTGGAGGAGGTTGTGTGAAATGCTGGTTAGGAGTTGTATCAACTAATTTAGCGGCATCACCTTGTTTCATCGCAGGTAGGCGACGGTCTGACTCTTTTACATTTTCATCATCATCCGTATCTTCTTGGTATAATGTCAAGAATCCGTCAAACGCAACTACAGAGCCATTTGCTCGTAAAACAACATCGTCTGTACCGTCAGAGAGATCAATTTTCATTTGATCCATGATCGCATTTTCCATTTGAGATGCGATAGTACGTTTCCAGATCAAGTCATATAAACGCCATTGATCGTGTTCCAATTTGCCTTTTAGTGAAGCAGGGGTACGGGTAAGGTCGGTAGGGCGAATAGCTTCGTGAGCCTCTTGTGCATTCTTCGCCTTGGACTTATATAGGCGCGGCGCATCGGGCAGGTATTTATTACCGTAATCATTTCCTATAACACTTCTACATTGCTTAACTGCATCCTCAGATAGAGTTGTTCCGTCTGTTCTCATATAAGTGATTAGACCGCCATCTTCACCGCCTTCATATAGACGCTGAGCAAGGCGCATGGCATTTGATGCAGACATTCCCAACTTACGCGATGCTTCCATTTGCATAGATGATGTGATGAAAGGTGCAGAAGGGCTGCGTCGAACTTGTTTCTTCTCAATTTTTTGAACGGACAGGTTTTTATTCTTAATGCGTTCAACCGCGGATTTTGCGGTTTCTTCGCTAGGTATATCGAATTTACCCAGTTTGTTGCCGGCCAAGTGTGTTAATCGTGCATTGAATGGCGCACCTTCTGGTGTACGATGTTGTGTCTCGATGCTCCAATATTCTTGCGGATTAAAGATCTCAATCTCTGTTTCGCGTTCACAAATAAGTCGCAGGGCAACGGATTGAACACGACCTGCAGAACGTGATCCGGGAAGTTTACGCCATAAAACAGGCGAGATGTTAAATCCAACTAAATAATCTAACGCACGTCGCGCAAGATAAGCGTCAATCAAGGGTTGGTCTAGTGAACGAGAGTTGTCAAACGCAGTTTTCACAGCTGCCTTAGTGATTTCGTTGAAGGTTACGCGGTGAACCTCTTTTCCGTCCAATAATTTATCATCATTAAGTAATTCATATATGTGCCATGCAATCGCTTCTCCCTCTCTATCGGGGTCGGGTGCAAGGAATATAGCATCGGCTTTTTTCAATGCCTTCTTAATGTCTTTAACATTTTTATCCGCACGATCACCTAATTGCCACTTCATTTTAAAGTCTTCATCAGGCAATACTGAACCATCTTTATTTACCAGATCACGCACGTGACCATATGATGCCAGCACCTCAAAATCAGAGCCAAGATACTTGTTGATAGTTTTCGCTTTTGCGGGTGATTCAACGATGACTAGATTTTTACTCACGTTTATTCCTCTGTTTTTTATTCGTTATCGAGCAGGCTAATTCTGTTTCCTGATAAGCGTTTCACGCGTCCTGCTAGCTCCAATTCCAGTAAAGTTATCTGTATGGAGGAAATAGTCAAATGACATGCTCTGATCAATTCGTCAACAGAAATTGGTGTAAAAGATAAATGAGATAGTATCTTTTCTTGCCTAATTTCAGGTGTTTCTGTGCTTTCGTTATTATTAACAATGTGTAATGGCGGAGTAAAATTTGTGATAGATGTTGGCGGTTCACGTAGTGAATTACCCGAAAAATCCATCAATATTTCCATTACATCATCTGCACTGCGGATTAGTGTTGCACCCTCACGTATTAAATGATTAGGTCCTGCTGCACGGGGGTCAAAGGGGGCGCCCGGAACGGCATAAACATCTCGCCCTTGCTCTCCCGCCATTTTTGCGGTTATTAGTGATCCTGATTTACGTGTTGCTTCTACTACTATTACGCCTTTTGAAATACCTGATACAATTCTGTTGCGCCTTGGGAAACTGGCTGCGAATGGCTTTGCGCCCAGTTTACTTTCTGCGATTACTAATCCTTTTTCTGCAATCTCTTCGTATAGTTTTTGGTTTTCTTCCGGATATACAACATCAACACCACTTGCAACCACAGCAATAGTTCCTGTTTCTATGCTGCCTTCATGTGCGGCCGTATCTATTCCGCGTGCTAATCCTGAAATAATAGTTTGTCCGCGAGCGCCCAGATCTTGCGCTATTTTACGTGCAAATTTACGTCCGTTGATTGATGCATTGCGCGCGCCAACTATGGCGATGCTAGATTTGTTGAGTAATTTGATGTCACCTATAACACTTAAAACGGGAGGTGCGTCTTCTGTTGCGGTTAGGGCGAGGGGATAGGATTTGTCCTGTACAGTTATAATTTGCCCGCCAAGTTTGGTGAGTGCCTTATATTCGCGCTCTATATCTTTTTCTGACGGTGGGGATAATGGCTTTTTACGACCGCCTCGTTTTGCCAATTCAGGCAGTTGCGCCAATGCTTCGCTTGCGCTGCCATATCGCTCTACAAGTTGGTAATAGGTGATAGGGCCGATATTATCAGTACGGAAAAGGCGCATCGCGGCCAAGCGCTCGGTCTCGTCTAAATCTTGTATTTGTGATTTATTCTGAAACAGGTTCAACTTTCGCCTCTTCTTTGTCTTTTTTGCCCGCGCCTATTTTCGGCTCTTCACCTTTTAGAAGGCGTTTGATGTTATCTTTGTGACGTATCCATATCAAAACAGTGATAAGCACGCAAATTACCGCAGGCGCAGTACCATATATAATAAGTGTTACAATCGGGGCAATCGCAACGGCGATCAGTGCAGACAGGGATGATATTTTTGTTATTTTTGCGGTAATCAGCCATGTTGCACATGCGGCCAGACCGGCGTAAGGGGTGGCCACAAGAAACACTCCAAGAGCGGTTGCTACACCTTTGCCTCCGCTAAAGCAATGGCCAAGAATGGCGAAAAATCCTAAGATTAGTGCTAAAGAAAACATGATATTATCGGGGTAGTTGGTTACAGAAAAAATGTTAGAGGGGTCTGTATAGTTTGGGATGCCTATGAAGATAAGAATAAGAAAAGCCCCCTTTCCTCCGTCTAATATCAGAGTGAGCAACGCTAGCATTTTGTTGCCAGTTCTTAGCACATTTGTGGTTCCTATATTTCCCGATCCAATTTCTCGAATATTCCCGTATCCAAAAATCTTGGTCAGAATAGCTCCAAATGCGATTGATCCAAAAACGAATGAAAGTATGGGGGATATAAGTAAAAACATTAATTTCCACTCCATAATCAATCACCCATAGCCATATCCAAAATTGCCATACGTGTTGGAATACCGTTGGCGACCTGTTTTTTCATCAGGCTGCGTATTGGGTCATCGGCTACTTCATCGGCTATTTCTACACCTCTGTTCATTGGGCCCGGATGCATTACTAAGGCATCATTCTTGGCGTGTGATAAACGTTCCATTGTCAGGCCGTAATTATTGAAATATGCCGCGTCACTAGGGATTGATCCGCGATCCATACGCTCTTTTTGAATGCGTAATGTCATAACAACATCGGCGTCTTTAATACCTTCTTCAAGGTTATCAAAACACTCTATACCCTCAACAGGTAACTTTTGCGGCATTAAGAATTCTGGTGCAACAAAGCGAACATTTGCCCCCATCTTCGTAAGAAGTTTTGCATTAGAACTCGCAACGCGGCTATGTGCTACGTCACCACATATTGCCACGGTAAGGCCGTCTAATTGGTCTTTTTCCTGAATTATAGTCAGTGCATCTAACAAAGCCTGTGATGGATGCTCACGCCAGCTATCACCTGCGTTAACGACAGGACAATTAACGCGGTTGGCCACAAAATTGGGTGCGCCATATTCACTGTGTCTTATGATAATGCAATCGGGCTCCATCGCGCTCAACGTGTCGATAGTATCAGAAAAAGTTTCATCCTTTTTAAGAGAGCTTAGCTCAGCATTCCAATTAACCACGTCCGCGCCTAATCGTTTTGCCGCAATATCAAACGAGGTTAACGTCCGTGTTGAACTTTCAAAAAACAAAGTCAGTACAATCTTGTTTTTTAATTTATCACGATCCCAACGACCATTGGCCAAAGATTTGGCGTAATAGTCGGCGCGGTTCAATATGTCCTGAATTTCATCAGGTGACAGCGCATCAATTCCAAGTAAATGTTTCATGATACTAGGAAATGCACTTTCTTGTCTGATAAGTCCAGAAGAATTTTACATCTATATATATGTGGACAGTGTATAAAATTTAAAAATACCAAGGCTAATAATTCCAAAAATTAACCCTGGTCCTGCTGGTATTTTCAAAGTTAATAAATTGACCTTTGTTTTAGTTTTGTAAGATAAAGATAGCCCATATGTAATGCAATGTAGCGTGCCCGCAAATGCGCCTAGTGCAATTGCCAGTAATATGTAATCCACCCCTAGCCAGAAACCACCAACACCCATTAGTTTTACGTCCCCTAGACCCAATGTATCTTGATTATATATATGATTTGTAATAGCTCGAACGACAAGTAATAATCCTGCTCCTGCTATCACACCATTTATGCAATCTGTTGCAGATGTGAAGTGGAACTGACTGGTGAAGTGGAATGTAATTCCCAGTATTAGAAATAATCCGACATATCTGTTGGGAAGCAGATGTGTTTTGGCATCGATCAACGCTAGTAATACTAATGTTAATAACGCGCATAACAGGCATATAACTATTAAAACTGGAATCATAAAGTGAAAATTCATTTGTTTTGTATGGCTAAAGTGCAAAACATGCTTGCACAATGTGTGGATTATAGATTATCACAACCTATTAGATATCAATAAGCAGGAAATATAAAGGAGCTTGTTATGGGCTATAAAGTCGCAGTTGTCGGTGCAACAGGTAATGTTGGGCATGAAATTTTAAATATTTTGGACGAGCGTAAATTCCCTGCTGACGATGTTATTGCATTGGCATCAAGCCGTTCAGTTGGACGTGAGGTTTCTTATGGTGATCAGGATCTTAAAGTTCAAGATTTAAGCACGTTCGATTTTAAGGGCGTGGATATTGTCTTGTCATCTCCAGGTGGTGCGGTGTCTGCAAAATACTCTCCTATTGCGGCAAAAGCAGGTGCAGTTGTTATTGATAATACCAGCCATTTCAGAATGGACCCAGATGTTCCTTTGATTGTTCCGGAAGTAAACCCAGAAGCAATGGCAGAACATACAAAGCGTAATATCATTGCCAATCCTAATTGCTCAACCATTCAAATGGTGGTGGCGTTAAAGGCATTGCATGATGCAGCAAAAATTAAACGCGTTGTTGTAAGCACATATCAGTCTGTTTCCGGTTCTGGTAAAGCGGCAATGGATGAGCTGTTTAATCAGACTAAGAGCGTTTACATGAACGACACGAAAGAGCCATCAGTATATCCAAAGCAAATAGCATTTAACGCTATTCCGCAAATTGATACATTTATGGATGATGGCCTGACCAAAGAAGAGTGGAAAATGATTGTTGAGACTAAAAAGATTCTCGACCCGTCAATCAAGGTTTCCGCGTCATGTGTTCGTGTTCCGGTTTTTGTTGGTCATGCGGAGATGGTCAATGTGGAAATGGAAAATGAATTATCTGCGGCTGAGGCTCGCGCTCTTTGGCGTGATTTTACAGGTGTAACTGTTGTTGATGTTGATAACGAAGAACTAGAATACGTAACTCCTCTTGAAGTTCAAGGTGAGGATGATGTCTATGTGTCACGTATTCGTGAAGATATCAGCGTTGAAAACGGCCTTAATTTCTGGTGTGTTTCTGATAACCTACGTAAAGGTGCAGCATTGAACACTGTACAAATTGCCGAGTTGTTGATTAAGGGGAAATAATTCCCTTAATTCATCAAATCTATTCCAATAGACAGTAGTATTTCATCTAACCATTGAAAATATGGTATGGGGTGTCCGTGTTTAGTTGGACGATTTTTATCAATTTGTATGTCATGTGCTGTGATTTCTAGCTGTGTTGCTTTCTTTGCATCATTGCGTATTGTCTCAATATCTAAACCGTCAGTCGCCATGGAGTGAATGCGGTCTAATAAATCTTGTTCTGAGGGTGTGAAAATACCATCTTTATGCGCCATTAATCGTGCGAAATAAACTACTTGCCCTCTATATGAAGGCTCGTTTATGTGGCTGAACAGGTTTCCAATATTTTGTTTTTCTTCAAAATCATTTTCCAATATCTCTCTTTGGTCGTTTGTAAGGTATAGCCTGTTCATTAGTGCGGACATGTAAGCGCGCTCATCTTCGCATATAGTTCCGTCAGTATGCGCCATAACAATTAAGCAGCGAAGCATGTAAAATTTTCCGGTACTAACTTTTTTGCTTTCTATGTTTTGTTGTCTCATTGCTTGTGGCTTTCTGAATTTATTTTCTCTGTAATTGTGTAATATACCCTAATAGTATTTAAAAATTAAGAATAGAGTGAAATTGTCTCTTTAAAATTAGAAACATAGTCCGTATGATGCTTTCATAAAAATTTAATAAAGGACTCTTTAGAATATGTCTGAAGCAAAAATCCAAAGACCGTTATCACCGCATTTACAGGTCTATAAGTTACCATTAACTGCACTTATGTCTATTTCTCACCGTATCACAGGTGTAGGTCTTGTTTTTGGGACGCTACTTGTCACGGCATTTCTTATTTCCGCCGCAAGTGGTGAAGAGCAATATAATTTTGTGATGGGCCTTGCCACATCTTTACCTGGTAAAATTGTTTTGTTCCTTTGGTCTGTTGGTTTGTATTTCCACATGTGCAACGGTATTAGACACATGTTTTGGGATATGGGTAAGAATTTTAATAAGGCAGGTGCGCATCGTTCAAATTACTATGTTTTGCTTGGGGCAGTGTCTATGACTGTGCTGACATGGGTTATTGCATGCGGATGCTTTGCAGGATAAAAGGGATATATTATGGGATATAAGAAAAAAGAATTCGTAGCACCACTTAAAACCGCTAAAGGTAGCGGTTCTGCTCACGAGGGTGCGGAACATTGGATGCATCAAAAAATTACTGCAATTGCGCAAATACCGTTAGTGCTGTGGTTGGTTTATTCAATTATTGGCCTTCAAGGCGCATCATATGCAGAGTTCACTACGTGGATGGGGCAACCTATTAATGCGATATTGATGATAATCCTTATCAGTTCGGTTATGCTTCATGCGAAACTGGGTGTGCAAGTGGTAGTCGAAGATTACATATCTTGTGGGTGTTTAAAAATGGCTAAGCTTATCGGGCAGAAAATATTTTTCTACGGTATGGCTGTGGCTTGTATTTTCAGTGTATTAAAAATCGCATTTACTGCGGGTATTTAGAAAAAAATTAGGAATTATAATAAAATGACAGGTTCTTACGAAATTATAGATCATGAATTTGATGTCGTCGTTGTTGGCGCAGGTGGTGCGGGTTTACGTGCTGGCTTTGGTTGTGCTGAAAAGGGCTTGAATACTGCGATTATATCAAAGGTATTTCCGACACGCTCTCATACTGTTGCGGCACAAGGCGGGGTTTCCGCTGCGCTTGGTAATATGGGTGAAGATAGTTGGCAGTTTCACATGTATGATACTGTTAAGGGTTCTGACTGGTTAGGTGATCAGGATGCAATTGAATATATGTGTCGCGAAGCAATACCAGCGATTATTGAATTAGAACATTATGGCGTGCCATTTAGCCGTACTGCCGCAGGTAAGATTTACCAACGTGCTTTTGGTGGTATGACTACTCATTTTGGCGAGGGAACAGCACAGCGTACATGTGCCGCGGCTGACCGTACTGGGCATGCTATTTTGCATACTCTTTATACGCAGGCTTTGAAACATGATGCGCAATTCTTTATTGAGTACATTGCTCTAGACCTTATTATGTCTGATGAAGGTGAGTGCATAGGGGTAATGGCTTGGGACTTAGATACAGGTATCTTGCATCGTTTCCGTGCTCATCAAGTTATTCTGGCGACTGGCGGTTATGGTCGTACTTATTTCTCTTGTACTTCTGCTCATACATGTACAGGTGACGGTAATGCGATGGTATTACGTGCCGGCCTTCCTTTGCAAGATATGGAGTTCACGCAATTTCATCCAACTGGAATATATGGTGCAGGTTGTCTAATCACTGAGGGTGTGCGCGGTGAGGGTGGATATCTTACCAATTCTGAGGGTGAGAGGTTTATGGAGCGTTATGCCCCGAGTGCAAAAGATCTTGCAAGTCGTGATGTTGTGTCACGTTCAATCATTCTCGAGATCAAAGAGGGACGCGGTGTTGGTGAGAAGAAAGATCATATGCATCTGAACCTTATGCATCTTGAGCCTGAGGTTATACAAGAACGCTTGCCCGGTATTGCCGAAAGTGCGCGTATTTTTGCGGGTGTTGATGTTACTAAGGAGCCAATTCCTATTTTGCCAACAGTGCATTACAATATGGGTGGTATTCCGACAAACTATAACGCAGAGGTTCTGCGTCCAAGTAAGAAGGATCCAAATGCAGTAGTCCCAGGATTGATGGCTATTGGTGAGGCCGCATGTGTTTCTGTTCATGGTGCTAACCGTTTGGGTTCTAACTCATTACTTGATCTTGTTGTGTTCGGACGTGCGGCTGCTAACCGTGCGGCAGAAACAGTTACCCCGGGTCAGTCTCATAGATCATTTGGTTCTGATGATGGTAGCAAAGCAGTAGATCGTCTTGATCATTATCGTTATTCTGATGGTGGTACTACAACGGCGGAACTTCGTGATCAAATGCAACACACAATGCAAGATCACGCGGCGGTTTTCCGTACAGGTGAAGTGCTTGATGCAGGTGTAGGTAAAATTAACGAATGTTTCTCTGCTAAAGTTGATATTGGTATTAAAGACAGATCAATGGTGTTTAATACTGATCTGGTTGAGGCTTTAGAGTTGGATAATCTTTTATCACAGGCCGTTGTTTCTATGCATGCAGCCGCTAATCGTGAGGAATCACGTGGCGCACATGCGCGTGACGATTTCCCGGATCGTGATGATAAGAAATGGATGAAGCATACTGTGATTTCAATTGACGAAAAGGGTAATACTAATATTGATTATCGCCCAGTTATCATGACTACGTTGACTGACGAGATTGAGCCATTCCCACCGAAAAAGCGCGTTTATTAGAACGTATTTAATCGATATAGTATTTTAAAGTCCCGTATTTATTTACGAGGCTTTATTTTTATCTGATCATTGTTTCCATTGTGTCTTTTGCATGTGCAACAAATTCTTGTCCCGTGATTGCCTTAACGCCCGCTGCATGAGAGAGATCGCCAGTCATATGGCCCGCCTCGATAGTGCTAAGCGTCGCTTTTTTTAGTGCAATTGCATTATTCACGGTATCATTATCACCTTCAAGGTCTGCCTTGTGGCGAATTGCTTCGGCGTAGGCAAATATATATGCAGTAGGGTTTGCAACAAGCTTTCCTTCTTCATGCCAGAATTTATCGAGATCAGGTGCTGTACCATGTGGTGGGTCAGCAAGCAGAGTTCCATCCGCACTGGTGAGGATTGAGTCCATCATACCAAGTGATATATGCTCTCCCGCAACTTGATCGGATGTTACATCACCATCATAGTTTTTAAGTGCAAGTATAACGCCGTTATTCTTTCCTTGTGGGATTTTGGAGACTGCTGCGTCAATTAACTCGCCAGAAAAAAGGTTAAGTCCTTTTGTTTTGAATTGGTCTTTATAATCTTGGAATACTTCTTCGAATATTTCAACGAAACGCCCATCATATACTGGTAAAATAGTACATTTAGATGCGAATGTTATTGATTTATTCATAGCGAGTGCTTGTTGTATTGTCGCGCGCGCAAAATCTTTAATGGAGCTGTTTGTTTCCAGGCTAAGCATTGCAACGCCGGGCGTTACATCTTTTTCGCACATGGTTTGTTCGTTACCATTCTCATCTGTATATACGACTTTCATACTACCTGTTTTAGGTATGTTAAAATTTGGCGCACCATATATGCCACCAACTGCTTGTCGTGCAATCGTTACACCCGCCATAGCCGGCGCATTAATTGGTAGGTTACTGGCCATCAATGGGGTGCGCATTATGACTGCACCATTTATGGCACGACGTAAAATGCCATTGGGTGACCCCCATTGTTTGGCTAGTCCCATATCCTTGGTCTGAGTAGGGTTAGGTGTTATTGTCGGGCCTTTCACCCCTGATTTGAATGTTTTTAAATCAGCGATAGCATCATTTAAATTTTGGTCATCCGTTTTATCCCGTGTGGGTAAACTGATGTCATGGATTTTCCAATCCACTTGAAAAAACGGAGCAATCAGTTCATCTCTTATCAATTTGGACATCTCTGGCCATATGCCGTCACCTGTCATATCTACAATTGTTAAACCCATTGAAAAAGCTCCTCTTTATATAACTTTGCTACCTAATATAATTATCTATTATGAATAAATAATAAACATGAATTTTTATATATAAATTACGTAACATATTAGTATAAAACACCTTAACAAACTGAATAAAAACCTTTATTCTTTTCCCTCAATAAAAACTTGTTTCGAAAGACAGTAAAATGGCTGAATTTAAGCTTCCTAAAAATTCAAAGATCTTAAAAGGTGAAAAAATTGATGCATCTAATGGTGGAGATCGCCCTAAGACGTTCAATATTTATCGTTGGTCTCCAGATGATCTGGATGAGAATGGTGAGGTGAAAAACCCACGTATAGATTCGGTTACAATAGATTTAGATAAATGTGGTCCAATGGTTCTGGATGCATTGTTGTATATTAAAAACAATGTAGACAGCTCTCTAACTTTACGCAGGTCATGCCGCGAAGGTATTTGTGGATCATGTGCGATGAATATTGATGGTACGAATACATTGGCATGTACCAAAGATGTTGGTGATGTTAAGGGCGACGTAAAAGTAACTCCATTACCGCATATGCCAGTGGTCAAAGATTTAGTTCCTGACTTAAATCACATATACGCACAATACGCCGCGATTGAGCCATGGATGAAATCAGACACCCCCGCGCCTAGCCGTGAACGTTTACAATCTGAAGAGGACGCACTTGTTCTTAACGGCTCAGATGGTCATGGCCCAGCTGGCTGTATTTTGTGTTTTTGTTGTTCTACCAGTTGTCCTTCTTATTGGTGGAATGGCGACAAGTTTATGGGGCCCGCAGTATTGTTGCAGGCTTACCGTTGGATTGCGGATAGTCGTGATGACGCAACAGGTGAACGTTTGGATCAATTAGAAGACCCGTTCCGCCTATATCGTTGTCATACTATTATGAACTGTACGAACACATGTCCAAAGGGATTGAATCCTGCCAAGGCAATTGCTGAGATTAAAAAGATGATGGTTGCACGTCACTAACTCACTATGTTAATAATCTTGCAAGTTGTAAGACTGTTTTGAGCAAGGTTATGATATGCAAAACTTAAGTAGTTCTTTTGGCTCTAGTTCACTAACAAAGTCTAGAATCAAATCAGTGGGAAGTGCTCTTGCCGCTGCGGTTCTGTTTGGAACTATTATGTTTTCACCTGATGTAGATGATGATTCGCTTACTGATGCTCAAAGGGAAAATAGTCTTGTAAAATATTTGAACCATAAAGGTTGTGATGGTGAGGCATTTAGGCGCGGTGAAATGATATACTGCCCTGATTAGTTTGGCTTTTTTCTTAATAGTGTTTAGCATTGCGTAATAGTTTCAGTATCAAGTAGTATATAATCATGAGTGTACATCTTATTAAACTGGTCGTAGGCGTTGCGGACTTGCAAAGTTTTTATGAATTGCAACAGCGTGAAATCATTGATTATCACGGTCAACCTGCTGTTCCTTGCTGGACGCGCTATAAGGCAAAGCGTGCGGATGAGATTTTGCGTGATGGCGGATCTATATATCGTGTAATAAAAAACCGTATTCAGTGTCGCCACCGTATTCTTGGATTTGAAATGGTAGAGACCAAGGATAAAGGTACAAGATGTATGATTTTGCAAGACGCAAATATGATTGAGACCGTTCACATGCCGCGTCGTCCATTCCAAGGTTGGCGATACTTAAAGCCCTGTGATGCGCCACCTGATCGTGGTCCTTATACTGGAGATGTAGTTGATGGCCTTTCCCCTGAAATGGAGGAGGAATTACGTGAGGCGGGACTTCTTTGAGCGGTTCTTATTCGATGTCTAACCCAATATCGAGCGCAGGGGCAGAGTGAGTTAGAGCCCCCACGGATATGTAATCTACACCTGTTTTTGCAATGTCAGCTACGGTGAGGAGGCTTACTCCCCCTGATGCTTCTGTTGTTAATTGCCCGTCAACTCTTTTAATGGCTGTTTCCAAATCGCCAATTGCGAAGTTATCTAGCATAACTATATCTGCACCACCGTGATTTAATACTTGGTCAAGTTGTTCCAATGTATCAACTTCGATTTCGATTTTTACCGTGTGGCCTGCATTATCCTTGGCACGGGTAAGTACTTCATTTATACCACCAGCAATAGCAATATGGTTATCTTTGATTAATATTGCATCATCTAAACCATGGCGATGGTTATGACCGCCTCCGGCTCGTACTGCGTATTTTTGTAGGGTGCGTAGGCCTGCAAGAGTTTTACGTGTATCGCAGATCTTTGCATTCGTTCCTTGTACGGATAAAACATATCTGCGTGTCAGTGTTGCAATTCCTGACATATGTATAACAAAGTTTAAGGCAGAACGCTCAGCAGTAAGTAGAGCCGCCGCAGGCCCCTCTATCGTGGCGATTTCTTGGCCAGCTTTTATAATTTCACCATCTTGTGCATATATCTCAAAGGTGAAATCAGGGTCAGTATGACTGAAACATGATAGAGCGGGTATAAGGCCTGCAAGTACACCTTCCTCACGCGCGCGAAAGGTTGCCTTGCTGTTTGCATTTGCGGGAATAACAGATTGACTGGTAATGTCATGACCATGCCCTAAATCCTCTAGTAAGGCAGCACGTACCATATTCTCAATTATAAGCGGAGATAGAGACATTTAGCTAAGCTCCAACATACGGTCTACTGCTTTTTTTGCGCGTACTGATATTTCCGGATCAATTATTACTTCCGGTTGCTCTGTACGTAGGGTTTCTAAAATTTTGGGCAGCGTGATGCGCTTCATATGTGGGCACATTTGGCATGTACCAATCATTTCAACATTTGGATTACTTGCCGCGATATTATCACTCATCGAACATTCAGTCATAAGCATAGCGCGTTTGGGCTGCTTATCTTTTATGAAGTCATCCATTTGTGCGGTTGATCCTGCGTAGTCAGCCTCGTCCATAACATTAGGCGGGCATTCAGGGTGGGCAAGAACAACTAAATCATCACCATAAGTTTTACGTGCATCCTTGATATCTTGTGGGGTAAAGCGTTCATGGACCATGCAGCTTCCCTCCCAGTATATAATCTTAACATCAGTTTGTGCGGCTACATTTTGTGCCAGATACATATCGGGTGCCATGATAACTGTATCATGTCCTTGCGCACCCAACGCATTAACGATCTGCACTGCATTAGATGATGTGCAACAAACATCGGTTTCCGCCTTAACATCTGCCGAAGTGTTAACGTAAGTAACAACAGGAATGCCAGGATTCTTTGCCTTCATTTCCCGCAAATCTTGTGCAGTCATAGATTCAGATAATGAGCAACTAGCCTTCATATCAGGCATAAGAATTTTTTTCTCAGGGCAAAGTATTTTTGCGGTTTCTGCCATAAAATGCACGCCGCACTGAACAATAATATTTGCATCAGTTTCTGCCGCCTTACGGGCAAGCATAAGCGAATCACCAACAATATCCCCAACACCAAAGAACACGTCAGGTGTCATATAGTTATGCGCAAGAATCACCGCGTTTTTTTCGCGCTTCAATTTGTTTATTTCATAAATATAAGGTGCAATGGTTTCCCAATGCTCTTTCTTATATTGTTTTGACAGTTTATCGAATAGTGGCGCAGTTTCTGCGGCAACTTCATCAGTGTATGCAAGTGATTGCGTACTCATTTTCTTTCAACCCTTCACAGGCGGTAAATAATGACGCTATATTTCACATTCAACAGGTATAGGTCAAGGCATGTCGGATTTATTTGCAGAAAAAAGTGAGAAAAAAGTTGGTGCAGCGCATCAAAACAGACCGATGGCGGATATTTTACGTCCGGAAAAACTAGATGAGGTAGTCGGTCAAAATCATTTGTTAGGCGCAGATGGTTCGCTTAGACGTATGGTGGAAGCGGGCGCACTATCATCTTTAATCTTATGGGGGCCGCCTGGGTGTGGAAAAACTACTATTGCACGTATATTGGCACAACATAGTGACCTGCACTTTGATCAAATATCTGCGATTTTCTCAGGTGTGGCAGATTTGCGCAAAGTTTTCGAATCGGCAAAAATCCGCAAAAGTAACGGTCAGGGCACATTATTATTTGTTGATGAAATACATAGATTTAATAAATCACAACAAGACGCATTTCTTCCTGTGATGGAAGATGGCACGATTACATTGATTGGTGCGACAACTGAAAATCCGTCTTTTGAATTGAATGCTGCGGTCCTTAGTCGTGCCCAAGTATTTGTACTAAAACGCATTGATGAGGATGGTCTTGATACTTTGTTAGTCAGAGGGGAGAAGCGTCAGGGCAGAGAGTTACCCTTGGATTTACAAGCTAGAGACTTGTTGAAGACTATGGCTGATGGTGACGGTCGTTATATATTATCTATGGCGGAACAAATTTTCGCGCAAGTCATAGAGGACGTTACTTTAGACAGTGAAGCTTTGCTTAATATGATGCAAAGACGCGCGCCTTTATATGATAAAGGAAACGATGCACATTTCAATTTAATCAGTGCATTCCATAAATCATTGCGAGGGTCTGATGTTGACGGCGCATTATATTGGATGGCACGTATGTTACAAGCAGGTGAGGATCCGGAATATATATTACGTCGTATGACTTGTGTGGCGTCAGAGGACGTTTCTATGGCCGACCCGCAGGCGTTACCAATAGTAATTGCGGCATGGCAAGCATTTGAACGTTTAGGCCAACCAGAAGGAGAGCTGGCAATGGCACAGGCATGTGTTTATTTGGCCACTGCACCAAAATCTAACGCTAGTTATATGGCACTTAAATCGGCAAAACGCGCTGCGAAGCAAACAGGTTCATTAATGCCGCCGAAACATGCAATGAATGCACCTACTAAGCTTATGAAGTCAGAGGGATATAATTTAGGGTATAAATACGATCATGATACGCCGGAGGGATTTGCCGGCCAGAACTATTTCCCTGATGACTTACCGCGCGAGAAGTTCTATGAACCTGTTGAACGCGGTTTTGAGAGAGATATTAAGAAGCGTCTTGATTATTGGGCGCGCTTAAGACAAGCATGATACCACTTGCAATAATTATTGCCGCTCCGGTTACCATCCATATATCAGGGATGTCACCGAAAACAATATAGCCAGCAATTAATGCTATAACCATTTGCGTGTAGTGTAGCGGTGCGATAATCGCATATGGCGCGATACGAAAACCGTAGGCGATGGCACTTAATCCTACTGTGACGCAGATACCATTTAGCAAGAAAACCGGCATATGTTGTGTCTGTGGCAGGGGTATTTCGGGTAACAGAAATATACCAAGCAAGAAAAGAGTGGTTATATTAGGAAAGAAAGATAAGGAGAGCAAAGTTTCCTCATGGTTCAGAGGGCGCGCGAACAAACTTAATGCAACAATAAAAATAAGAGCCAGAAAAGCGTACATCATTTCTACGGATATGTTGGTCAGGCCAAAGCGAAAGGCAACCAAAATCCCACTAAACCCGCAGGCGATAATTACCCAATTTTTAGCTGTTACTTTTTCCTTATAAATTGGGCGTGCTGCAATTGTTATTAGAAATGGGGCTAAGAATAATATGGTATAAAGAGTAGATAGCGGCAGAGCATTATCACCCTTTAATGCACTTACAACACAAAGAGCAATACCAAGCGCACAAACACCACGTCCAATATGTATGGGTAACCTTTTTGTTTTTATCGTGTTTCTTATGCCTCCTAAAAAGCTTGAAAAACACAGACCAATTATAAGGGAAATATAATAAGTCCAAAAAATAACATGCAGTACATCATAGTGCATACCAAGCCATTTTGCACTGGCATCTGCTGTTGCGAAACTAGTGAAACCGCAAAATGCGATTACAATTCCCTTTTTTGTTGTATTTAAAGAGCTTAACATATGTGTCTGAGTGTCCTATAAGATGTCATGTAAGTGTAAGAGGTTTATATGTTTGGCACAATAGCAATAGTATCAGTAGGCGGTGCATTAGGCGCGGTCGCACGTTATGGCGTTAATGTGGCAACGGTTCACCTTATTGGTACAGGTTTTCCTTGGTCAACATTAATTGTGAACATATTGGGATCATTTCTTATGGGGCTGATGATTGCAAAATTTTCGCAAATGAATGCAGTATCGCATGAATTACGTATGTTCTGTATGACTGGTTTTTTGGGTGCATTTACAACATTTTCTACGTTTTCACTAGATTTCGTAACTATGTGGGAACGCGGGGAAATGTTGCAAGCAATGATATATATGCTTGCGTCGGTTGTTTTTTCTGTGCTGGCATTGTTCTTGGCACTTTGGATTATGAGAGGTATTACACCATGAGTGAGTTACAATTTATCACTGTTAAAGATGATGATGACGGCCAACGTTTAGAGCGTTGGATCAAAAAATATGTTCCAGATATGCCATATGTCCTTGCGCAAAAATTGTTACGTAAGGGGCAAATCCGTGTTGATGGAAAACGTGCAAAGCCGGATACGAGAGTTAGTGGTGGTCAGGAAATTAAAATCCCACCTTTTAAGGTATCCGACCAAAAGCGTTCTCCCAGAAAATATCAAATTACGGATGAAGACGTAGAATTTATGCATTCTTTGGTTATTTACCAAGATGAGGATGTTATCGCCCTAAATAAACCATACGGATTGGCCGTGCAGGGGGGGACAAATACAAAACGTCACATAGATGGTATGCTGGATGTATTCCAAAACAAAGAAGGTGTAACACCGCGCCTTGTTCATCGTTTGGATAAAGACACTAGCGGTATATTATTGTTGGCTCGATCGGCTAAAGCTGCGAAAGAACTTGGCTTTATATTTAAAAATCGTGATGTCCGCAAAATTTACTGGTCTATCGTTACTCCGACTCCTGAACTTCTTGAAGGGTCAATTAAGGCTCCATTGATTAAGTCAGAAGGTGATTTTGAGAAAATGATTATTGATGAAGAAGAGGGCAAGTTTGCGCTTACTGATTATGCAGTTATTGAAAGTGCAGGGCGTGCGGCGGCGTTTGTCGCATTCTGGCCGCGTACGGGTCGTACGCACCAAATTCGCGTTCATGCAGCAGATGCTTTGGGTTCTTCCATAATGGGTGATAGGAAATATCGCGCAGTTCAAGATGAAGAGTGTAAATTGATTGAAGCTGATCTAGAGGGAATGGATTTGGCCAAGCGATTGCATCTACATGCACAGAGGTTGGTTCTACCACATCCGATTAAGCGCGGACAAACGTTGGATATTGTTGCGCCGCCTGCGGCTGATTTGGTGAAGAGTTGGAAGAGCCTCGGCTTTGATCATAAATATAAGCAAGACCCGTTCGCAGAACTTGATTGAACCGCTTTATCCCTTATACTTAAACATGATTTAATGATTTACAGAGAGTTTTAAATGACTGAAGAATCTCACCTATTAGATAAAAAAGAAAAAAACTGGCTGTCCAGAATTTTGAAATTAACTTTCTTTATATGTGCGTTTATATTAGTTGGCATAACAGTATTGTCGAATATGGGTGGGTCTAATGACAGTCTGAAAGAGTCTGTAGAACGATTTGCCAGCAATGTTTTTGGCGGCAGGAAAACATCTGTAAGTAAACTTGTATATATGGGGTTTTTTCCAAGGATAGGATTTGACGCTGAGGGTATCAATGTTATGTCCACTCCGGAAGATGGTCATATTATTGCACATATTGGAAAAATTCAGGCATTTATGCCGTTTTGGAACGTAGTTACTCAAACCCCTGAAATTACAAGTTTTTATTTAGAGGATTTCACCACTGTAAAGGGCGCATTAGCATCTAAAGAGTTACATATTGAAAAGATGTTTATAGACCACGACCTTGGCACTCAAACGGCAAAATTACGCGGTAATGGTAAAATAGGGGTGCATCATTGGTCTTTTGCTGCAGATATGGAAATTTTTGGTAAAAAGGGTAATTACACATTTTCCTTCGAAAAGTCGTTTCCTTTGGTGTTTGATATTGCAGATATTCATTTTGAAGGAAAGATCGTAAAGCACGATTCAAGCTATTATAAATTAGAGGATTTTAAGTTATCTTCGGGTGATAATGCCTTAGAGGGTAATATTATTTTTTCTTTGATTGGCGAAGAACTTTTAAAGGTAAAGGGTGACGTTGCCGTATCTGGCGGTAAAAGTATTGTTTCTCCTGACGTTATTTTTGATTACTCAAACTCTCCCGCTAAAATTTCAGGTAAAGTAATGTCAGATCACATTGTTTATAGTGATCTAAATGATGAGGGATCTGCCTTTCACATTCTAAAGAGGTTATATGACATAGTTGGTTACGGAGATGTACCTAAGGGTAAAGCGTCATTTTTGGGTAATTATAACCTTGATGTTATCTTAGAATTTAAGAGCATTAGGTTTCCTGACATCCTACTTAATAACCTGACATTTCCTATTCTTCAAAGTAATGCGGGAATTAAGTTTGGTCCTATACATGGTGATCTTGGTATAATGCCATCTTTGGTTTTTGTTTCTGACCAAGACACAGGCGACATTATTTCTATTCTCCAAGATGGTCAGTTATATACCAAATTTTTTAAAAAATGGTTGAAGAATGTACCGAATAAAATAGGAACTATTATAAATGTGGATTGTGGCTTGGCTAGATTTTCACATAGTGACGGTGATCTCGATATAAAAAGGTTTGTGTTAAATACAAACCGCGGAAGTATCAAGGTTCGTGAAAACAAAATTGGCGCTGATCAGAATGTTGATGACTTAACATTTTATATTTCCTCTAAAGAGGAAGAGCATTCCGAAATAAGCCTTAACAAAGATGCCTATGAATTTGTGCAATCTAGCTTTCAGAGTTCCTCTAAAGTCTCCTTATGTTCATCATATATTTCTAAAAAGCTATCGGATAGCGATGAAAACACTACAATTGATGGAGTGACAGAGTAATGAAACGTTTTTACAAAACTGTTTCTATAGAAAAAGCAAAAGGCGGTTACCACATCTTACTTGATGGCCGTCCTGTTCGGACGAAGTCGAAGGCATTTTTGTGTGCCATGAACGAAAAAATTGCTGAACGAGTTGTGAGTGAGTGGGAGCAGCAAGCGGATGAAATAGTGCCGGATACTATGCCATTCACGCAGATTTTGAATACTTATATTGACCGTGTTTCATCAGATCGCGCGGTTATGAGTGAAGCAATTTTAAAGTATCTGGATACAGATTTACTATGTTATCCAGCAGATAATCCGGAAGACTTGGTCGCCCGCCAGAAAGAAGCGTGGCAACCTTTTGTAACTGGTTTTGAGAGTGGCTTTAATTGTAAACTATCGACGACAACGACACTTCTAGCAGTTGAGCAGTCTGAGGCATCCCATATAGCGGTTAAAGAGTATGTTGAAGGGCTAAATGATATTGAGTTCACCATATTACAGTTGGTAACGTCAATAAGTGGCTCTCTTATATTGGGCATTGCAATGGTTCGCGCCGCCGCTTCTGCATCTGATGTTGTAAAAGCATCATTCGTTGAGGAAGATTTCAAAGACTATTTGTATAACGCTGATAAATATGGTGGCGACCCCATGTTAGAAAAATCAAAAAAATCTGCGACACTTGATCTTAGTGCCGCAGAAGATTTATTGGCTTTATTGTAATTACTTTGCTTTGTTGGCCAGAACAGCAAATGGTATAATTAGCAAAGCATAGCATGCCCCCGCAATAATCAAGGTTTTATCTATACCTAACGCAATGTTAAATGCGATAGCTAAAGAGCTTCCGAGTACTCCTGCTGCTCCGTTTATCCCCCAAAACCAAGCGGTAGCACGTGTGTCAAACTTTTCGGTTAGGCTAAGGCCTGTGGGGAAACCAAACCCCATAAGAACTCCAGCTGGGGCGATAAGGCCAACACTAATTAATATGCGTGGTAATATCTCTGCTTCCGCATAAATATAGAATATATCGCTCAAAATATAGGATAGTAACAACCCGTAGGATAAGGTTACCAAACACCATGTTATTTGTCTGGGCAATGTATTTAGCGGTGCTTTGTCCGATATCAAACTTCCTATCCCTGCTGCTATTATCAGGCTGAATAAAACTACGCTAAGACCGTAAATCGGGTGTCCTAAAAACACGCCAAATGCCTGAAGTAATGATATCTCCATAAACATAAACCCTAAGCCGATTAGTATAAAATAAAGCGTTCCTGCCTTTATGAACGTGCTTTTTTTGTCTTCTACTGTTTTTAGAAGTGGGGCTACAATAACAAATGCTACCATTAAAAACGAAAATAGGATGATAGTGTACAAATTAAAAGTAGCTTTCGCTTGCCCATGGAATACTTCATGACCACCAGACTGGTCTGTAAACATTACCATTTTAATAATATCCCACGGTTTCGTTATGCGTGCCTGATTAAAGAAGAAAGGACGCATATCAGTAGAAGGAGATACATCGTAAAATTGCTTGTCTGCTATTTCATTTATTTCTTTCAAATCTTTGGCTACGATAAGCTCTTGTAAAATACCCTTTTTTATAGGGTGACCGGGCATAAGAATAATATTGTATTGTTTGTCTTTTACGGTCTTTTCGAGTGCAGCAATCTGCTCGGTAGTGAATGGTGATTTTGAAACAATAGTGGTCGCAATAACATGTGAGTTAATCATAATCACATGGTTTCTGAAATCACTAACTCCTTGCTTAATTAATGCAGCCATTGCAACTGCTAACGTACGTCCTGTATCGTCCATAACATCGGCAGACCATCTACTTACAGTGAAAACGCCATTTTCACTGAGATCATTTAAAAATATTGACCATGCATCGACTGTGTATAGACCGTTTTCGGATAAAGAAAATGCACCCGCACCAGTAGCAGCCCATGTGTCAATTAAGCTCATCTGTATAAGGTCTAGCTTGTCTGTATTATGTCTGAACCAACTGCGTGCCTCATCGTTGATTATCTTTACACCTGGTTGATTATATAAGTTTGCATATTCTTTATAAAAAGGATGATCATTAAGCAACTTAACTTGAACCGGATTAACGTCCAGTGCGGTTACTTCGTCTACTCCGAAATATTTTGCGGCAAGCAAGTCTCTACCGCCCCCAACACCGATAACTGCGGATTTTTTGATATTAGGTAACGTGTAAGCAACATTGGTAACATCATATTCCAAATATTTATGTTTACTGAAGTCTCCGTCAAATTTAGTTATAGGAGTACCTGCATCCCCGTCTATTACCAGATATTTTCCGGTAACTTTTGCATCTTTTGGTAAAATTGGTGATGGCCCCCAAAGATATGGAGTAATATCTTTTTCTTCGTTCATGACAGTAACACGAGAAATTGAGTTCCATTCCTCATAGTCTATATGATGCATTCTTACGAATTTATTTTTTATCCATAAGGGGTATAGAAATGGTTTGGAACTCGCAACATTAAGCGCGCTGATTGTGAATGTAGCAATACAAAATATGAATGCAGTTTTCTTTAGGTTTATTGTATGATTTCCAAGTGTCACATCTTTTTTATCTGTTTCAGAAACAGGAAATAAAAGTGCGGAAACAAAGGCAATTCCCGATAATAACAAAATAGCAGATGGGGTATCCATTGCCTGCATAAGTAAAAGTGCCCCAATGCACCCGAGGCCAGCACCTAAAAGGTCTATACCATAGGTCTTTCCAACAGGAAATGGAGCACGTGTTAGGCATATAGTTATTGCAACACCGGCATGATAATATGCAATTCCAGTGGCAAAGGCGGCAACAGGAAGGGTCGCGAATGTTTGGAAG
>JBOEGH010000002.1:0-258449 GCA_050633325.1 Alphaproteobacteria bacterium | reverse complement strand
AGATAGTCTGAACCTTCTGCACCATACATGGTGTCATCTCCCTCTGTGCCACTCATAGAGTCAGAGGCCGAAGTACCCGTAAAAGTCAGATTATTTACTAAATCAAGTATTGAACCATCAGCGAATATAGCTGTTTCAATTTCATAACCGTAGGAAGAGTGGAGCTGGCCTTTTAGTTCAATTATTTCTGAGCCTATATGCACTTCCAAATCGTTGCCATCTTTTAACAGGGATATATCGCCAATTGTAATACCAGCCCCGAAGATAAGCTTGTCAACTCCACCATAATCCGTAATAGAGTCACTGCCATCACCTAAATTATAAACGTAAGCATCATCTCCCGTATCACCATATAGGTAATCATCACCCTCACCGCCAACAAGAATGTCATTAGCATTTGACTGTCCATAAACGTAATCCGAACCAGTAGATCCTGTAAAAGTAAGGTTATTAAGAAGGTCTAATGTAGAGCCGTCTGCAAACGTAGCGGTTTCAATTTCGTAGCCATAAGAGGAATGAAATTGATTATCCAGTTTGATCTTATCAACACCAATATATATCTCCAGATGATGATTATCCTTCCAAAGACGAATATCATCGACAGCAATACCAGCTCCAAATTTTAAACTATCAAGCCCTCCATAATCTGTAATGGTATCGCTACCATCACCAAGGTTATAAACGTAAACGTCATCCCCGTTATCGCCGTAAAGGTAATCATCACCCTCGCCACCAACGAGAGTGTCATTGTCAGTTGACTGTCCGTAAACATAATCTGACCCTGATGTGCCTGTGAAGGTAAGGTTATTAAGAAGGCCTAACGTAGTGCCATCGGCAAATGTAGCAGCTTCAATTTCATAGCCATAATAGGAGTGAAACTGATTATCCAGCTTGATTTTATCTGTGCCAATATAAATCTCAAGATGATTGTTGTCTTTCCAAAATCGAACATCGTCTACAGTTATTCCGGCACCAAAAGATATTTTGTCGAAGCCCGCATAATCTGTAATGGTATCGTTGCCATCACCAAGGTTATAAACGTAAACGTCATCCCCTGTATCACCATAAAGGTAATCATCACCCTCACCACCTATCAGCGTGTCATCGTAAACTGTTTGACCATAAACATAATCTGAACCAGTAGTACCTGTAAAAGTTAGGTTATTAAGAAGGTCTAACGTAGTACCATCTGCAAAAGTGGCTGTTTCAATTTCATATCCATAAGAGGAGTGAAATTGATTATCCAGTTTGATTTTATCTGTCCCAATATAGATCTCAAGATGATTATTGTCTTTCCAAAGTCGAACATCATCAATAGTAATACCAGCTCCAAATTCCAAAGTATCAAACCCGCCATAATCTGTAATGGTATCACTGCCATCACCCAAGTTATAAACGTAGGTATCATCCCCAGTATCTCCATATAGATAATCATCACCTCCATTACCAATTAGGACGTCAGAGGTGCTGGAAGCACCATACAAATAGTCGCTTGTTGCAGTTCCTTCTACAATATCTGGAGCGGCAGGGTCTTCGGTATAAGACGTATTGTCGGCTAGAACAATTTCTGTTCCGTCATCAAGAAGGATTTTTTCAATCTGATAAAAATCATATGTGCTGCTATTATAGTAATCAGAAGAAAATTGACTTCGTACCGTTAGCGTTTCCGTACCGATATGAATTTTCAAATCGTGTGAACCAGACTGAGTGGTTGTTACTTCGCTTGCAAGAACTCCGTGTAGAACAACGTAGTCAACGCCGCCAGAATCTTGGATTATGTCGTTACCATCACCGACAGACCAGACGTATTGATCATCGCCAACGCCACCATAAAGCCAGTCATCACCAGTACCACCAATGAGGATATCATTACCCGCAGAAGCATCTAGCTGGTCGTTACCACCTTTTCCAATTAAGGTATCAGACTGCGATAGCCCGACGATATTATCATTTCCACTTGAGCCACTGAACGTTAAATTATTCAGTAAATCAACCGTAGTCCCATCGTCTAAAACAAGTTTTTCGATGCGATAACCATCAAGCCCTGATTGATAAAAGGAACCAAAATGATTGATAACTGTAATTGTTTGGGTTCCGGTATGGATTTTAAGATGAGAGTTAGAAACATTTTCCAAGCGCACATCTTCTGAATCAACACCTGACAACCATATCTCGTCTAATCCACCTTGTTCATATAGGGAAACATTGCCAGTTTGTGTGGAAATCACATAGGCATCATTCTCACTCGATGAGTCAATGCTCGCCTGACCAGCTTCAATGACATTTACAAGATTAACATCTGAATTCTCGATTGATCCTGTGACGAAATCATAATGCGCGTTATTCTCATAAAATACTGAAGCCGCACCTTGAACAAGAATATTATTCAACAATGTTTTAGATAATTGATCATACAAAGTATTAAGAATTTCAGCTGGAACATGTCCCGGATTTTCAAATGTACTTTGCTGTAAATACGTTTCACCAAAGAATTTCTCAAGAAAAGCCAACTCCTGCCCATCAACATATATTCCTCGACTATCTGGATCAACGTCTTCGACACCTGCCCAACGGAATAAAATATCTTCGAACTTACTGCTTAAATCGAAAACTGGATCAAATAAAGTCGCCACGTCTGCAATTGCCATTTCTTGAACCATGAGAAGTAAAGTTTCATCCATACTCATAGAAATATGAAGGTCTTTTACGTCACCAAACCCTCGCAAAGTCGGCAAGAACTTTGTACGAAAATCAAGTGTGTAGCTCTCCTGATAATGAGAATTAACATTGTCATATGCAAACCACGCGTCAACAATCGTTTGCGTTTGGCCATTAATTGTAAAGGTGCTTTCATGCGTTATGTGATTATCTGAAATATAATAATCAACCAAATTAGCATTGATATTTATGCTAGTAATACCAAGATCAGCTAAAGAATAAAGCTCGTCACTTTCACTATATCCATTCGCACTTGCATCAACCCACACGAGAAGATCAGCAAATTGTGCGTCGCTGGCATCAATAACATTGTCGGTATTTGAATCATAATTAGATAAAATAGTAAAGCCATCCGTGGTATTTGTACCAAACAACTCTCCATGATTATTAATAACACCATCGGAATTAAGGTCTATTGCAAGCAGTCCATCATTACCTGATATCCATCCTGATTTTTCAGCAAATCCATCCTCATCAATATCCCAATAAACTGCCTCTGTGCCAATTACTGAGGTAAGGTCAATTCCATTTCCATCAAGATCAAGTACTAACGGAGAACCCTCATTTTCTGCCTTACCCCAATCATCAAGAAGGTCATTAAACCATTGAGGGATATCGAACAGCCAGTCATCATAATCAGGATCGACGCCTTCTGGAAGGTCATCTACAAAAGTTGGTGACCAATATTCACCCGGCTGATTAAAGTCGTCGTTTTGAGGCGCAGGTAAATTGGAACGCTCCAATGCCTCTTCTACTGCTGCATTACTGTTTTTCCCTGTTGGCGAATAATTATGTCCCTCAGCCTCAATTGCATCCATAGCGTCTTTAATCGACTCCCAATATGATGATAAGTCATCTCCCTCTATAATTGTTTCTGATGGATCAACGTACCCTTCGGGCTCGCCTCTTGGATAATCAATGAAATCAGGATTAAATTCCCCATACACAGTTATAATCTCACCAAATCCTGTCCAGCCAAACTCACTGCCACCACGAGCAGCATATTCATTACCCTCACTATCCGTATAGACAATATACTGATGATAAAATAATCCATTTGTGCCACGCGACCCTAAACTAGCGCTATCGCTTACCGCTCCAGAGCTTCCGCTGCTCGACCCACTGCTACTGCCTGCTGATGATCCCAGACCACTCCCTGAATAAAGCCCGCTACTACTACCACTAGAACGTCCAGAACTACTCCCTGATGACGCTCCGGGATGTCCGCTCATATCCAAATAGCGGACTTCAATTTTTTCTGGCATATTATTTCCTTTCACTTGGTCGCACTTCAACTAATTATGACGCAGGGTTAATTGAAATCACCTAATAATTAAGTGTTTACAATACGTTCCACTTAACCCTTCCTTGTACTTTAGTAAGCTTTTCTTCTTTAAAATGAAAAAATAAAACTAACGTATGGTCAAAAAATACAAAATATGGAAATATCCAAAAATCTATATCAGAGGTGTAACTTTCTTCAGCATTATGCTTTTCACTATATTTTTTTGAGGTCTTGTGATAGCTAATCTTTTTGCTATCTAACAGATCAAATATTTCAGTTTTTTCCAAGTCGACAGGTATATGCTTTTTTACAGCTTTTGTAATAGTGTCGGACTCCCAAAGATCATCGTCATTTCTCAATTTAACAATTGATTTAACATCGTTAATCATTTCTTCTAAATCTACGGCACGAGTATCTTTTTGAGAAAAGGCTGCAAGAGGGGAAAATATAATGATGACCAATAATATAGTTATTTTTTTCAAATAAACTCCCCTTTATGAGCTCTAGTTACTGTTATACATCCATAGCAACATTAACAAACACGCACAACCAAAAATTAACATCTCAGTCTAATTCCCTTCGTTTTCGTTGAAAAAATTATTTGCCTAAATGACTTCAACCTTTACCTAAAAGTTGATAAGATTTATCCACACAAATGAATACGAGGATATGCAAGGCATACCATAGAAATTTTCTCCAAGTAAGCGACTAAGGACATAGCCGTAAAGCAGCATAAATACGGGGCTTATCAACTTTTAGGTAAAAGTTGATATTAGCTGTCGCGTGGGATAAATATCGCCTGAGAAACGTTCATGACATGTATCCGAAGGACATGATTTGACCCAAAGAGACCGCCTGGAGAAACTGCGTAGAAAGATGCAGCTACAGAACCATCCGACAAAAGGTTCAACCATTAAGGTAGAACCGATAAGGGATACAAACACAATCATAGCGATCAAAAAACGGCTTCAAAATAACCCTAGAAATCTGTGCCTTTTTACACTCGGAATTAATACGGATTATCGTGCCAGAGAACTTCCTTCTTTGCGCATCTTAACTATTAGGAAAAAGTGTCTAACCCAAACCACAAAAAAGCCCCTAAGAATAATCTTAGGAGCTTTTTTATTTTAGATCTCAAATGGCGCGAGTGACGAGACTTGAACTCGCGGCCTCCGCCGTGACAGGGCGGCGCTCTAACCAACTGAGCTACACCCGCGCATCTGAGATGAAGAGTGTTATATTAGGATGATCATCTTTCGTCAAGTATCATATTGCGAAAAATTAAAAAAAAATCATCTTATTCCACTCTTATTAAAAATCTAGCTATTAAACACACTTTCCAATGGCACACTTTCCATGCCTAAAGCCTCTGCGACTGGCTGATTTGTGAGCTTTCCATCACAAACATTTAGACCATTTAAAAAGTTAGGGTCATTTTTCAATGTATCTTCCCAACCATTATCTGCAAGACGCATCGCATAAGGCAAAACAGAGTGATTTAACGCCAAGGCAGAGCTTAAAGGAACTGCACCGGGCATATTTGCCACACAATAGTGCAGAACGTCATCCACGACGTATGTAGGCTCCGCATGCGTGGTTGCTTTACTGGTTTCAAAACAACCACCTTGATCGATAGCTATATCAACCATAACCGCCCCCTTCTTCATTGTAGACAGCATATCACGTGTTACAAGCTTTGGTGCAGAAGCACCCGGTATCAATACAGCACCTATAACTAGGTCTGCCTCTGCTATCGCTCTTTCTAATGTATCAAGGTTAGAGTAAACAATATTTGCACGACCATGGAAATATTCATCCAAAAAGCGCATGCGTGGATTAGAACGCTCAAGTATAGTTACATTAGCGCCAAGGCCCGTTGCCATTTGCGCAGCGTGGAAGCCTGAGACCCCTCCGCCAATAATAAGAACATCCGCAGGCTTAACCCCCGGAACACCACCTATAAGGCGCCCTAATCCGCCCATATGCTTTTGAAGGTAAAAGCTACCTACCTGAACAGACAAACGTCCGGCAATCTCACTCATAGGCTCTAATAATGGCAAGCCATGACCATTAGGTCCTGTAACAGTTTCATAAGCAATTGCCACACAACCAGAGTCAATTAACCCTTGCGTTTGTGGTTTATCGGCCGCCAAATGCAAATAAGTGAACAGTATTTGCCCCTTACGAAGCATCTTATACTCCTGCTCCTGAGGCTCTTTAACTTTAATAATCATTTCAGATTGTTCGAAAATCTCTTTTGCCGTGGAGATTATTTTTGCGCCCGCCTCTATATAATCAGCGTCACTAAAATTAATGCCCTCACCCGCATTGGTTTCTATCATGACCTCATGTCCACGAGACACAAGTTCTTTAACCGATGAAGGGACTAGACCAACACGATATTCTAATGTTTTGATTTCCTTAGGTACACCAATGCGCATAATTCAAACACTCCTACGTTATATGATTTACAGGAGTTTACGATATGACGAGCATCCGATCCAGTCATATCTATTATGCGTTGCCAAACCTAGCTTTGACGTAATTATCGACTAAATCATGGAACTCTTGCGCAATATTATTACCGCGCAAGGTGTGTGTCTTTTTTCCATCTGTAAAAACAGGTGCAACAGGTGATTCGCCAGTACCGGGTAGACTTATACCGATATCGGCGTGCTTACTTTCCCCCGGGCCATTAACTATACAGCCCATAACGGCGACCTTCATCGTTTCAACGCCGGGGTACTTCTTTGCCCAAACAGGCATATTAACATCAAGATGACGCTGTATATCTTGTGCCAACTCTTGAAAATAAGTACTTGTCGTACGCCCGCACCCTGGGCAAGCGCTCACCTCTGGCATAAATGATCTAATATTCAAAGACTGCAATATTTCCTGACATACACGAACTTCTAAAGAACGATCTCCATTTGGCTCAGGCGTTAGCGATGCACGAATTGTGTCCCCTATACCTTGCTGTAATAAAATACCCTCACCCAATGCCGTTGCAACAATACCTTTTGATGACATACCGGCCTCAGTTAACCCAACATGCAAAGCATAGTTAGAACGCTCTGCTAAAGCACCATAAACTGCAATCAAATCTTGTACACGACTGACCTTAGCAGAGAGAATTATCTTATCTTTAGGCAAGCCTATTTCTTGTGCCTTTGTCGCACTCATAAGCGCAGATTCAACCAAAGTTTCACGCATAATTTCATCAGAAGATCGCGGCGTATCAAACTTAGCATTCTCATCCATTAATTTGGTGGCTAATGCCTGATCCAAACTGCCCCAGTTAACGCCTATACGCACTGCTTTATCGTGTTTTATCGCGGCTTCTATTATTTGTTCATACTGGACATCGCGCTTTTTACCAAAACCAACATTACCAGGATTAATTCGGTACTTATCGAGTGCTTGAGCCATAGAAGGGTGATCTTGAAGTAACGAATGACCATTATAATGAAAACAACCGACGAGCGGGACTTCTAAATTTTCTTTATCCAGCCTATCACGAAGTTTAGCCACACCAACTGACGCTTCGTCGTTATTAACAGTTACACGAACAATTTCAGATCCCGCCAAATAAAGCTGTTTCACCTGCTCGAAAGTTTTTTCTACATCCGCTGTATCCGTATTTGTCATCGATTGCACAACAACAGGTGCGCCACCACCCACTGTGACGTGCCTAACCCGTACAGCGTGGGTTTTGTGACGTTTTATTTCTGAAATAGCTACCATATTAGTCTTGTATTATAAAATGCTTGTGATGGCAATTAAAAGAATGCCTGTAATCCTGTCTGCGCACGCCCCAAAATAAGAGCATGAACATCGTGAGTACCTTCATAGGTATTAACAGATTCAAGATTGCACATATGCCTCATCACATGGAACTCATCTGCGATACCATTTCCGCCGTGCATATCCCTTGCCACGCGTGCAATATCCAACGCCTTACCGCAATTGTTACGCTTAATCAGTGATATCATCTCCGGCGCAAAATTATTATCATCCATCAAACGGCCAACTTGTAAAGCAGAGTGAAGCCCCAATGTAATCTCCGTTTGCATATCAGCCAACTTTTTTTGAACTAATTGAGTTTGCGCCAATGGCCTATCAAACTGCTTGCGGTCTAGTGTATATTGACGCGCAGCATGCCAACAAAATTCGGCAGCCCCCATAACCCCCCATGCAATACCATAACGCGCGCGGTTAAGGCATTCAAACGGCCCACGCAAACCTTCTGCATTTGGCAGAATATTTTCCTCTGGCACAATAACTTCGTCCATAACTATCTCACCTGTAATAGATGCTCTAAGAGATAATTTACCACCAATTTTGGGTGCGCTAAGCCCCTTCATACCTTTTTCAAGTACAAACCCTTTAATCTTGTTATCATGCGCATCTGATTTTGCCCAAACAACAAACACATCTGCAATTGGTGAGTTACTGATCCACATCTTTGAACCACTCAATTTATACCCACCATCAATTTTTTGCGCACGCGTATTCATGCTTGATGGGTCAGATCCCGCATCAGGTTCAGTCAGACCAAAACATCCGATATACTCACCACTAGCCAATTTAGGAAGGTACTTTATACGTTGATCTTCTGATCCCCATGCATATATAGGATACATAACCAAAGATGATTGAACAGACATCGCAGACCTGTATCCTGAATCAACGCGTTCAATCTCACGGGCAATCAAACCATATGAAACGTAATTAACATCTGAACCGCCATATTTTTCCGGCAAAGTTGCGCCCAACAGACCATGTTCTCCCATTTCTTTCAATATATCAGGATCGAAATGATCATCTCGGTATGCATCTAAAACTCGCGGGCTTAGTTTATCTTGAGCATAGGAATGAGCCATATCACGTATTGCGCGCTCTTCATCGCTAAGGTTAGTCTCTAGTAGTAGCGGATCTTCCCATTGAAAAACTGAATTACTCATTATGCATTTTCCTATTTTATATGTGGTATGAACTATACATCACTCCCCCCCGATGATAAAGTACGGGTCATGAAAGATCGTTCTAAAATTGTTCATGAAAATTTCCTTCGCCGTGTCAAAGATGAAGATTTACCACATGTAAATATAGTATCACCAGATAGCGTAGGACTTACAAATACCAAGTTTGTAGAAATATTTGAAAGCCAAATATTAAGTCGCCGCCTTGATATGGAGTCACGTAACCTGCAATCTATTGGTGAGGGTTTCTATACCATAGGAAGTTCAGGACACGAGGGTAACGCCGCGGTATCTGCTGCTATTCGTATTGATGATATGGCATTTCTGCATTACCGTGATGCTGCTTTTTACATACAAAGGTCTAAGAAATTACCCGGACAAACACCCTTGTGGGATTTATTGTTAAGCTTCACGGCATCCAGTGAAGACCCTATTTCTGCAGGTCGTCACAAAGTTTTAGGCAGTAAGGCTCTTAACATTCCACCACAGACCAGCACTATTGCATCACATCTACCAAAAGCAGTCGGCGCAGCCCACAGCATAGGACTGAATGAAAAGTTAAATAAACAAAATGAATTAGCAAACGATTCAATAATATTTTGCAGTTTCGGTGATGCATCGGTTAATCACTCTACCGCGCAAGGGGCATTTAACGCCGCGGGCTGGGCATCATACAAAGATTCTCCACTTCCTTTATTATTCCTATGTGAAGATAATGACATTGGAATTTCAACCCCTACACCTAAAAATTGGATATATAATAACTTTAAAGATCGCACAGGATTAAAATACTATTATTGCAACGGCCTTAATGCATTAGAGACATATAAAGTAACGCAAGAAGCAGCAACTTATGCACGTGAAAACAAATCACCGGTATTTCTGCATAAAAAATGTGTGCGCTTATACGGTCATGCGGGGCCGGATGTGCAAACCGCATATATGAGCAAAGAAAAAGTTGAAAGAGATGAGGCAAATGACCCTCTTCTTCATACAGCAAGCCTTATGATACAAAACGAAATACTCAACTCATCAGAGATTTTGGATATATATAATGAAATAGGTGAAAATGTCGAAAATGCCGCAAAGCACATAGTAAGCAGGCCTAAGCTCACTACATCTTTAGAAGTACAATACAGTTTAGTACCCTCACCCAATAAACACATACCTCCATTACCTGCCCCCACCACCAAAGAAAGACATGAGAGTTTTGGTCGTGAAGTACAAGCAATGGAACAACCACAACATATGGCGCGCCTGCTTAATTGGGCGCTTCATGACCTAATGCTATCACATAATAATATTGTAATGGCAGGTGAAGATATAGGCCCCAAAGGCGGCGTATACAATGTCACCTCCAAGCTACATGACAGATTTGGTGCGAACCGAATTATTAACACCTTATTGGACGAGCAAACAATTCTTGGCCTTGCCATCGGTATGGCGCATAACGGAATTATACCGATACCGGAAATACAATTCCTTGCCTATCTACATAATGCAGAAGACCAACTTAGAGGAGAAGCAGCAACGCTAAGCTTTTTCTCTAATAAACAATACACAAACCCAATGGTAATTCGTATCGCCGGACTTGCTTATCAAAGAGGATTTGGCGGTCATTTTCACAATGACAATTCTTTTTCTGTTCTTCGTGATATTCCGGGAATAATTATAGCCTGCCCATCCAATGGTGCAGACGCGGTGGAAATGATGCGTGAGTCAGTAAGACTGGCCAGAGAAGAAAAACGAATAGTAGTTTTTCTAGAACCAATAGCGTTATACATGGAACGCGATTTACATGATGAAAAAGACGGCTTATGGACATCTAAATATATAGAGCCAAGCAAAGCAAAGCCAATACCTTTAGGTGATATTAATATCCATGGAGACGGCAAAGACCTTTGCATTGTTACCTATGGCAATGGTTACTACCTATCACGTCAAGCAGCCCAAACTTTAGAAAAAGATCACAAAATAAAAATACGCATTATCGATCTACGCTGGCTGGCACCGTTAAATGAAGTTGCAATATTAAAAGCTATAGAACCATGTGAACACATATTAATTGTTGATGAATGCAGGCGCAGCGGCTCTATTAGTGAAGCTTTAATGACCATGGTAATGGAAAACACTTCACCAACGCCTAAGACCGAAAGATTAACCGCCGACGATTGCTTTATCCCATTGGGAAAAGCATATGCTGCGACACTCCCTAGTAAGGAAACTATAATCCAAAGTGCGCTTGAACTTTTAGGCGAGGAATGAATATGAAAACATCTAAGAAAAGAGCAATAGTTATTGCCCCAGGAAGAGGAACTTATAATAAGGCTGAGCTTGGCTATTTACAAAAACACCATGCGGATAAAAGTAATTTTATTTCAATGATTGACCAATACAGGGAATCACAAGACCAAATTAGAATATCAGAACTTGATGGAAAACCTAGCTACAGCATAAAAGAACACACAGAAGGTGATAACGCCTCACCTCTGATATTTGCCTGTGCGTACGGGGATTACCAATCAATCAACAAAGATAAATTCGACATTGTCGCTGTAACAGGAAATTCTATGGGCTGGTACATTGCGCTTGGTTGTGGAAAATCTCTATCAGAGATTAGTACCACAGAAGTAATCAATACTATGGGAACAATGATGCAGGAATCTCTCATTGGTGGGCAATTAATATATCCGATAGTAGATGACAAGTGGAACATAATTGATGGTAAAGAGAATGAATTAAACGACATTGTAGAGAACATAAATAAAACCGATGGATCAGAAGTATTCACATCAATAAAATTAGGCGGGTTTGTCGTATATGGCGGCAATGAAGCGGGAATAAAAAATCTGCACACTAAACTACCAATAGTACAAGACCGTTTTCCCCTTATATTACCCAATCACGCAGCATTCCACACACCGTTACAAAAACCAATTTCAGAAAAAGCCTTAGGAATGTTTAATTCAAACATTTTCTCTATGCCTTCTATTCCACTAATTGATGGAAGAGGTCATGTTTGGCGACCATTTTCTACTGATATAAATAAGTTGCAAAATTACACTTTTGAACATCAAGTTTGCCAATATTATGATTTTACACAGGCTATACATGTGGGAATGAAAGAGTTTGCGCCTGAGTGTATTATAGTACTTGGCCCCGGAACAACTCTTGGCGGTGCAATAGCACAAAGTCTAATACAAATTGGCTGGGACGGTTTACATTGCAAAGAAGATTTTACAAAGCGCCAGGCCGGAAGTAACCCGATACTGTACGCAATGGGTATAGATGAGCAACGCGCGCAAGTAATATAAAGATAATAAATTAAAGTATGAGAACTTTTAAAATGACGAAGAACAACACTAAGCGCAGCATCCATGATTTAATCAAAGTTATGAAAGACCTTCGAACGCCAAATACCGGCTGCCCGTGGGATTTAGAGCAAAACTTTAAAACCATTATACCTTATACTCTTGAAGAAGCATATGAGGTTGCAGACGCAGTAGACCGCGGATCAATGACAGACCTGCGCGAGGAGTTGGGAGACTTACTATTCCAATCCATTTATCATGCACAAATGGCATCAGAAGCAGGACATTTCGATATTCATGACGTAATAAATGATGTTACAGAAAAAATGATAACCCGCCACCCTCATGTTTTCGGAGACCTGACAGCAGCATCGGCAGAGGATGTAGACAAAATTTGGGAGCAGCAAAAGCAGGCAGAGAAAAAACAAACAAGTGACAATACGAAAAGTGCTTTAGACGGTGTTACTGCCGCCTTACCATCACTTTTAAAGTCTCAAAAGTTACAGAAAAAAGCAGCCAAAGTTGGGTTTGAATGGAGTGACCCATCAAGTGTTCTTGATAAGTTAGAAGAGGAAATTACAGAAATGCGCCTAGCCATAAGCAACAAAGACGTAATAAATCAAGAAGAAGAGCTAGGTGATATTTTATTCCTTATATCTAATTATGGTCGTATGCTTGGTATTAACAGTGAAGAAGCATTACGCAAATGCAATAATAAATTTGAAAGACGATTTAGAGGACTAGAAAAAGATATTATAGATAGTGGAAAAAATATTAATGATGCATCTTTAAAAGAAATGGAAGACGGCTGGAACAAACAAAAAGAACTTGAAAAAGCAAGTTAACATGAACAAAAATTAAACAGATACTTTGTAGCCAAATTCTTTTTCAAACTTATCTTGATCGGCATTATTAAGACGTAGCAAAATATCTACATATTTGTCACCGTCCGTACGCTCCAAAACATCACCGTTAGAGTAAAGCCACGCCAAAGCTTTTCCATCAGTAACATCAATTTTAAATGTAATGTCATGACGGTTTTTTGCAGTTATATGAACAACTTGATCTAACAAATCATCTATTCCACGGCCCTTAAATGCAGATATTAAAGCAGTAGGAATATTGGATACTTTATACTGCCTTGAAAACTCCTCATATGTATCGTCATCAAGTAAATCAACCTTATTATACACTTCTATAATTCGGTCATCGGCTTCATATTCTATGCCCAAATCTTTCAATATTTGGATAACATCATTTTTCTGCGCCATGTAATCTTTGCGTGATACGTCAATAACATGAACGATAACATCTGCATGTGTTATTTGCTCTAACGTCGCCCTGAACGCTGCTACCAAATGTGTAGGAAGGTCAGCAATGAAACCAACCGTATCGGCCAGAATTGCATCTTGATTTTGCGGCAATGTCACTCGGCGCATCGTCGGGTCAAGAGTTGCGAATGGCAGATCTTCGGCAAAAACACCTGCATTTGTGATGTTATTAAATAATGTAGACTTACCTGCATTAGTATAACCAACCAAGGATACTATTGGGAAAGGTACACGTTCTCTACTTTTGCGTCCTAAATCACGAGTCTTACGTACATTTTCAAGATCTTTTTTCAAACGTATTATCTTATCGGCAATCATACGCCTATCAAGTTCAATCTGGCGTTCACCGGGACCACCCATAAATCCTGCTCCGCCACGTTGCCTCTCAAGATGAGTCCACGATCTTACAAGTCTGGATTTCTGATAAGCAAGAGCGGCAAGGTCAACTTGCAAACAACCTTCCTTTGTCTGGGCGCGCGCCCCGAATATTTCAAGAATAAGTCCGGTACGGTCAATAATCTTTGCATTCCATTCTTTTTCAAGATTACGCTGCTGGATTGGGGTTAAGGCACAATTTATTATAACCAAAACAGGGTCAAGGTCAGATATTTCCTTACCAATATCCGCACGAGTACCCTTACCAAAAAAGCTACCTGCATTAATTTTTGAATAATTTACTACTCTAGTCTGAATAACATCAAGGTCTATCGCTCTTGCTAGACCTTCGGCCTCTTCAATGACGTCTTCTATATTACGTTGTGCAAAAACACGTTTATCGATGGGTTGTAACACATAAACAGTATCAGGATCTTGATCCTGTATACCAACATGCATTTTGTCTTTTTTAGCCAAAATCTAAAACCCTAAAGAATATAGCAATGCGCCTTATTCTTCTGTCGCGTCATCTTCATCATTAAGGCTTAGTGGTCCACCAGGCATAACTGTAGAAATTGCATGCTTGTATATCAGTTGGACATGTGAGTCACGACGTAATAACACTGAAAAATTGTCAAACCAAGTAACAATACCTTGAAGCTTAACTCCGTTAACTAGAAAAACGGTTACAGACATTTTTTCCTTACGAATTTTGTTTAGAAAAACATCTTGTACATTTTGAATTTTATCGGCCATTTAAATTTCCTAAGCTCTTATTTTTAACTAGTTACCTTACATCAATAGACGTAAACACAGCTCATTTTTAGAGCAATTAATCTATATTGCAACTAAAATCTCTTCTAATTGAGAATAATTCTCAAAACTTATTATTGGGTTGTATGTTTCTATCAACCTGCCCGTATCATCATGGCCGGTTAGGAACAAAGATGCACACCCCAGATTACTGGCGCAGGCCAAATCATTTTCAGTATCACCAATATACCAAATGTTATTTGTATTATGGTCTATATTTGTGCGCTTTAACGCAAGGGTTAAAGGATCTGCAGAAGGCTTATCATTCATTGCATCTCCCGCACCGACTATGGTTAAAAAATACTTCCCCCACCCTAATCGCTCTACTTCTAACTTAATTAAATCAGCCTTTTTATTACTAACAATTCCCATTGGTATTTTTTGAGAGAAAAAATGATCTAATATAGCCTCACCACCATTTATGACATTAATTTTATGACTATTTTCTGTTACATACTTGCCAAAAATAACCTTAGCCTCTTCGCATTTATCCTTGTAAATCGCGGGGTAAAGTGTCTCTCTTGGTTTGCCGAAATATTGTTTATATTCCCCTTCTTTAAATGGTGCAAAACCCAAAGTAACAAGGGTGTGGCTATGTGCTTCGTCTAGAAAACTATAGCTATCTACTAATGTACCGTCCCAGTCCCAAAAAACTGCGTCAGGTTTTTTTATGTTCTTGATAGTTTTCATTATTCATTGCCTCGCATGTAACGATTATTTTTGACTGAAAATGCGACATGTTCTATGTCGATAATATCACCATATATATTGTGAGACGCCTTTTTATAATTTTCAGTTATATCACTTACAAGAAACTCTGTGCTCCCACAACTTGTAATTTTGTCGTAAATTTCCGGATGATTGTTGAAGTATTCTTTGATCTTATATGGAATAATTTCATCTTGCGTAATAAGGGATACATTATTACCAATAATCTCACGTATTTCTTCTTTTAAGAATGGGTAATGCGTACAGCCCAAAATTAAGCACTCTATATTATTATCCAATAATGGGCGCAGATAATGTTCCAACACCGATGACACCCAAGGCATACCGTCATACTCTATCAGCGGTACAAGAAGCGGAGTCTGTACCTGAAATATCTTTATATCACGTTCAATTTTTTGCAATTCATCTTCATAAACATTGGAATGCACAGTATAATTTGTCGCAATCAAGCCAAGCCTTTTATAGCCATCTTCACGCGCACATTCTAATGTGGGTACAACAACACCCAATATACGCCTGTCAGAATATTTACTATTAGGGAGGTATACTTGCTGCAATTTTCGTAAGGCAGAAACACTAACCGTGTTACATGCAGTAATTATCAGGTTACACCCCTGCGAAAATAAGAAATCTACACCGCGCTCGCTATATTCGTATATAGTTTCCTTTGATCTATTACCGTAAGGCAAGTGAAGAGTATCACCAAAATATATAATATCTATATCAGGAAACTTCTCACGGATGGACTTTGCAATCAGCAAACCACCCAAACCAGAATCAAAAATACCAAGCTTCATAGATCTTGATCCTTTAAAACAAGTCTACATGTACACATAACATTTTCTCTACCAATCGAGCTTTATCTGATGAGGCCAAAATAATCATATGATCTCTAGGTAGAATGTTAAAGCTACCTTTCGGGATAAGAACTTTTCCATCACGAATAACCGCGCCAATTGACACACCTGATGGCCATTCTATGTCTATTATATCCTTGTTCGCGATGCGCGAAGAGTCTGATATTTCTATTTCCATCAACTCTGACTCACCATCTCTGATATTATGGATACCTTTAATTCTACCTCTTCTTACGTGCTGCATAATGCTTGCAACAATAATAGATTTAGGCGAAATCATTACGTCAATACCTAGCGGGCCAACAAGTGGATAATAAGCATGATTATTAACAAGAGTAATAACGCGCTTGCATCCATATTGCTTGGAAAGCAAAGAGCCTAGAATATTGCTTTCATCATCATTCATAAGCGCGATATATGTTTCAGCAGTGCTTATAGATGCCTCATCCATTATTCCACGCTCCAGAGTGTCGCCATGAAGAATGATTATATTTTCTAATTGTTCGCTTAAGTGCTGCGCACGTGTTTCATTGTTTTCAATGACTTTTAACTTTAATCCTGACACTTCCTCTTGAAGTTTATGTATTAAAGAAAGTCCAATATTACCCCCGCCAGATATAATTATACGTCGCGCCTCTTTCTCTAAATGGCCAAATGCCGCCATTACGCGACGTAAATGTTTACTATCTACAACGATATATGCTTCATCCCCGACTTCCAACATATCATTCTCATCCGGAATAATATTTTTTGCGCCCCTTGCAATGGCAACAATAGAAAATGATAAATCAGGAAATAGCTTATCAAGTTGCCCAAGTCTGGTATGTAGCACAGGGCAATCTTCCATACAGGCAACACCAATTAAGTAAGCTTTCCCATCTGCAAGACGAAGAGCCGTCGTTGTCCCCGGAATAGCAAGCTTTTGCAGAATATTCTGCGCAATAAGGGTTTCCGGCGATATAATCACGTCAATGGGCATGTGCGCCCTACTAAATAAATTAGACCATGATGGATCCAAGTAAGACTGCCTTCTGATGCGTGCAATTTTCTTTGGTATACCAAACAAAGAATGGCCTATTTGGCAGGCAATCATATTAATTTCATCGTTTTCAGTTACTGCGATGATAAGATCACTGTCATTTGCACCTGCAGCATTTAAAATATCAGGATCAGATGCATGACCGGTAACTGTATTAACATCCATGGCATCATGAATTTGCGCTAACAGATCACTGTCCGGGTCAATTACCGTAACATCGTTATCTTCTTTGGAAAGGTATGATGCGATACTAGATCCAACCAAGTCGGCACCACAAATAATAACTCTCATAATTTTTTCTTTCGCCTACAGAGTTTATTGCAAACTCCTAATTTATTTGAAGCAGAGTGTACTATGCAACGTTTTGTTTATCATTAGAAAAAACATCTAATGACTTTAATTTCCTGTGTAATGCTGATCGTTCCATGCCAACGAACTCGGCTGTTTTAGATATATTTCCATCAAACCTATTTACTTGAGACAATAAATAGTGCCTCTCAAAGCATTCCCTTGCTTCACGTAGACCCATTTGCATCATTTCATCAACTAATAAAGAACTATCCGCGTCCTCACCGTTATCAGGCTGTAAACCACCACCAAGCTCTGGCGGTAAGCCTTCAACATCTATCGCATTTTCTGCATTCTCGTTCATAATGGATATCCATTCTAATACATTATGCAACTGCTTTATATTACCGGGCCATTTATATGATCGTAACTTAGCGATTGCCATTTCAGTAAATTGAAACGATGAATAATGAGAAATTATATCTATTATATCTTGTTTTCGTTGCCTTAATGGCAATACATGTATCGGTACAACATTGAGCCTGTAATAAAGATCTTCACGAAAACCACCGCTACTTATCATCATATCAACATCTGCACTGGTTGTTGCAATTATGCGAATATCTGCGGGTATTCTATGGTTTGACCCGACCTTGTGATAAGCGGCATCTTGTAGAAAATTAAGAACCTTGCCCTGCATTTCTATAGGAAGGTTCATAACCTCATCCAGCAGCAATGTCCCGCCATTAACAAGCTCTAACAAGCCAGATTTAACGTCCTTATTATGCTGTGTCTGGGTTGCGCCAAACAATTCTATTTCTAATTTTTCAGGGTCTAGACTAGCGCAATTTAGAACCATAAAAGGCATATCAGAGCGTGACGATTTTTCATGTACATATTGTGCAGCCAAGTTCTTGCCACTTCCTGCCTCACCAGTAATTAAAATTCTGCTGTTCGTTGGGGCAACCTTATTCAAGGTATGGCGCATTTGTTCAGTAATCTCTATAGACACCCCGGCATTGGGATTAATTGTACGTTGCTTTAGATCTTTGTTTTGCTGCTTTAACGTGGCATTTTCTAATGCACGTTGTATCATTAATAACAAACGATCACTCTGGAACGGTTTTTCAATAAAATCATACGCCCCAAGCTTAATAGCAGAGACAGCGGTTTCAACTGTTCCGTGACCACTGATCATAATAAATGGTAATATGGGGTATGTCTCTTTTACTGTTTCAAGAATTTTAATTCCGTCATCTTTGCTGCCTTGTAACCAGATATCTTGAATAATCAAATCAGGCGATTCACGCTCTATAATTTCATATGCATCATCGCTGTTATGTGCGGCAAGAGTTGTATAGCCATCATCCTCAAGCAAACCTTGTATCAACATACAGATATCTTTTTCGTCATCTATAATTAGTATTTTCTCATGCATCTTCAACACCTCTAGAAACTGTAATCGGCTTTGGGAACGTTAGCACAACACATGCTCCCCCCATATCTTTCCATGATTTGTAATTTTTCAACCAATCAGGAACGCCTAAATGTATTTCACCATTATGATCTTCCATAATTTTCTTTACGATCGCAAGACCAAGTCCCGTTCCCTTAACTTTGTGCGTTATATAGGGTTCAGTTAACATTGATATATCCTCATCCTTTGGGAAACCTATGCCATTATCCGTAATCGCAACAAACACCTCATCACCATGTTCATCAATAATTATATCAATTTCACCTACAGAAGATTCCTTTGAGTTCTCATCTTTATTTTTGGCGTTAACAGCATCAACAGCATTATGTAACAAATTTGTTATAACTTGTCGTATTTGCTGCGCATCGAAACTAACCATGAACTTGTTATCACTCTTCAAATAATTAAAGCTAATATCACTATGGGCTTGCTTTGATAATATAAGGGATTCTTCAAGCTGGTCACTGATAACACCTATCTTCAATACCGGATTAGGCATTCGTGCAAATGACGAAAACTCATCAACCATACGATCAATATCACCTACATGCTTAATAATTGTATTAGTGCATTGTTCAAAAGTATCAACGTCACCTGATATTTCTTTCAAATATTTTCTCTTAAGCCTCTCCGCAGATAGCTGAATGGGCGTAAGAGGGTTTTTAATCTCATGTGCAATACGTCTTGCAACATCAGACCATGCGGCCTTCCTTTGTGCTGCTTGTAACTCGGTAATATCATCGAATGTAATAATCAGGCCTGTGGTTTTTTCTTCAATTTGTTCAATCACAATATTGAACATGAATGTTCGTTGATTACCATTGTTTGAAGAGACCTGTATTTGCTCTTGCACTGCTTTACTGGGGTTAAGAGCAACATTATTCAATGCCTCTTTCAGTTCAGGCAGTGTATCCAGTATATAACTACCTGTAAGCTCAACTTGTGTTTTCGAAAGTAAATTAACAGCAGAATTGTTAGCCAGATTTATATTACCATCACAATCAACACCAATAACACCGGATGAAACACCGGATAAAACAGTTTCGGTTAATCTACGCCTATTATCAATTTGCCTGTTAGCATCAATAAGCTCATCTCTTTGGTTCTGTATTTGGCTAGTCATACGATTAAACGAGCGGGCCAAATACTCAAATTCTTCCAATCTTTTTATATCCGCCATACGAGATGTAAAGTCACCGGCTCTTACTCTATCAGATGCATTTATAAGCTCGCTAATCGGGCTTACTAGCTGCCTTGCCAATAAAAGACCAGACCAAATAGCCGCCAATAACAACAGCAATCCCACCACCACAAAAATCATAGTGACAGTAATTTGTAACCCTGAATATCTGGCCTGTAAGTTATCATAATCTTCAATAGCTAGCTTTGCCGCTTTTAAGTGAGATAGCACTTTGGGATCGACCATACGCCCGACAAATAAATATGCGTCTTCCATATTTTTAAGCTTAACCAAGGCACGAACTCTATCTTGGTCTTCATTCATCATTAAGACTGCATCGCCTTGATCTGCTTGCGATAAAATATAATCAGGGGGAATTTCATACTCCAAAGAAAAGCTCAGAGAAGATCGTGCCAAAACCCGCCCATTTCTTTGGATTACTATTGCCTCTGATAAGTTTCTAAAAAATGATTGAGTATCTATCGCCTTGGAAAACGACTTATTATCCAATAAAAACTGTTCTGCCTGCCTATCAATATCATTGGCCATGGCCATCATATCAGATCGTATAACTTGCTTATGCTCCTCCAGATATGACTCTGCCACTGCCTGCGACTCATGTATTGCGGTTTGAACGCGCTGTGAAAACCATGCTTCTATTCCAAAGTGGAAAAAGAATGCAGAAAAAACAGTCATAAGTATCGTTGGTACAGCGACAAGAATACTAAATATAAGAACTAGACGAACATGCAGATGAGATCCCGCAATCCCACGTTTTTTACCGCTCCACACGCTGACGATACGTCGAGCAATAAGTGATACCAGTAATAGTAGAATTATCAGATCTATATTCAGCAATGTAATAACTAAATTTGGATCATCTCCAAAAGGTGGAGTCTTTGTTAATGCTGCGTAAGTTATAAAACCACTGACAATAGATGCTATGACAAGCAAAATACCCACTTTTGTACGCCAAGACCTATATTTTAGCCTTGAAAAATGTATGCCTGAAAATGCTTTGAAAACCATTTCTCTAAAGGTCAGGCGATTTTCTTGCACATCATCATCAATAACATTATCTGAATTTTTTGTGTGTATTGACAAAAGTGATCCTGTTATAAGTAAATTCGTTTATATAAACATATAATAAAGTGTTGCATTTTTACAACGCATCACTTGAAAAGACAACTAAATTCGGCGCTTTATTACTTTCAAGGTATTATGACACATGTATGACAATAAAAAATTCAGCGTTATTATTGTTGCTGCGGGATCTGGAAAACGCCTTGGCAATGATATTCCTAAACAATATATAAAAATATCAGGGCAACCAATATTACACCATACAGTCGGCATATTTACCTCTATGCCGAACGTTGACAAGATATGTGTTGTAATCAACCCCGAACATGAGGGCTTATACACTGAAGCTATCAAAGGCATTGATAACGTGGAAATGTGTTACGGAGGAAAAGACCGCAAAGATAGTGTCTATAAAGGCTTGCAGCATTTATCTAATCTAAAAAATGAAGATATAATATTAATTCATGATGCCGCAAGACCACTTTTACAAATATCAGATGTAAATAACTTAATAGACTGTATGAGTGAATATAAGGCGGCCAGTCTTGCATACCCCATATCTGACAGCCTAAGTTATTGTGATACAAACAATTTGCCAACCGAAACTATATCGCGTGATAACTTATGGAGCATACAAACACCGCAAGCATTTCAATATATTACTATAAAAAATGCTCATGAAAACTGCTCTAACGGTCAGAGCTATACTGATGACACTTCTATCGTAAGATCACAGGGAATAGACGTTAAATTTGTAAAAGGAAGCAAAAGTAACTTTAAAATAACATTGTTCGAGGATTTAGAATTGGCAGAGAAATTATTATCAACAAAAAACTCAACAGACATATGCACAGGGTTAGGGTACGATGTTCATGCTTTTGATGATGAACAATCAGGCATTACTCATACCCGTATCTGCGGTGTAGATATCGCGCATAACAGAAAGCTAAAAGGTCACTCAGACGCGGATGTTGGCCTACATGCGTTGACTGATGCAATATTAGGTGCGATAGGTGAAGGTGATATCGGTCTTCACTTTCCACCAAGTAACATGGATTTCAAAAATATGGATAGCGCAATATTTCTGGAACATGCCATGGCGTTATTACGCGATAAAGGCGGTAAACTTATTAATGCAGATATTACGATCATATGTGAAAGACCGAAAATTGGTAAGTACCGCGATGAAATAGTTAAACGCATAGCAGATATTTTAGATATGCCAACTCAACGTATCAATATAAAGGCTACAACCTCAGAAAGACTTGGTTTTACAGGACGTGAAGAAGGTATAGCAGCACAAACAGCAGTATCAGTATCACTGCCAACTTTGACTTAAGGATATAATATCAATGAAGTTACAATATAAAGTTCCTGAACAGCTCAATAAAAAACAAGCCTTTGTCTGGCTTGCCAGTTGGTTTGGAGCGGGGTTTATAAACCCCGCTCCCGGAACGTGGGGAAGTCTAGCAGCCCTGCCCTTTGGCATAGCAATTTTTGCGTTTAGTGGCGCGTATGGATTAATGATATCAGTGTTCATCATTACTTTGATTGGGTTATGGTCTGCCGATAAATTTGATAAGGCTATGGATGGTCATGACTCCAAAATGATTGTAATAGACGAAGTTGCAGGCCAGTGGATTGCCCTGATCCCTGCTGCTCTTAACCCTATTCTTATATTGCTTTCCTTTGTTTTATTTCGTTTTTTTGATATCCTAAAACCCTGGCCCATCAGCTTTTTTGACAAAAAAGTTCCGGGCGCAGTCGGTGTTATGGGTGATGATATCCTTGCGGGCTTATTTGCCGCGATATGTGTATTGGGTATATCATATATAATATAGTATTTTTGAGGATAACATTATGGATAAACTTGTTGATACTTTAAGCAAAGCTTTGCTGGAAAAGGATTTACGTCTCGTAACAGCAGAAAGCTGTACTGGTGGCATGATTAGCGTTGCTATGACCGAAAGAGAAGGGTCATCAGCGGTATTTGATCGCGGATTTGTCACTTACTCTAACTCTGCAAAAGAAGAGCACTTAGAAGTATCACCAAACATAATCAGACATTACGGCGCAGTAAGCGAACAATGCGCAGATGCCATGGCAATAGGTGCATTAAAAAACAGCAAAGCAGATATTTCAGTATCAGTAACCGGAATAGCCGGGCCTGGCGGCGGAACAGAAGATAAACCATTAGGCCTAGTATATATAGGCATATCAATCACAGGCAGAGAACCACAAGTAACCAAATGCAACTTCTCCGGAAACAGGAAAGAGGTTCGTAACCAAGCGTGTGAGAAAGCTCTAAACCTTTTGATTGAGACCGTTATCACCGTATAATTGTTTTGCACGTCCTTCAAATGCGCTTACCATTCTTTGCATAACTTCTGTAAAGAAGACCCCTATCAGATTTTGCAAAACCCTATTCTTGAACTCAAAATCAACAAAGAAATCTATTGTGCAGGAACCATCATCCTCACGGATAAATTTCCAATGGTTGGATAGATATTTCATAGGACCCGAAAGATATTCAACATGAAGATGATCAGGAGAATTTAATATAACTTTAGATCCGAACTTCTCTCTAACCATTTTATAACCAATTGTTAAATCAGCATAAAAAATATCATCACCTTCTCGTTTTGTTATGCGGCTTTTCATACACCAAGGTAAAAACTCGGGGTATTTTGCCACGTCAGCAACCAAATCAAATAGTTGTTCCGGCGTATATGGAAGGTTTCTTTTTTCTGCGTGTGTTGTCATAGAATAATGCGTATATAAAATTTACTCAGCAGCAATAGAGCCGTACTTCTCTTCACGTGCGGCTTTTAACTTTTCAAAATCATCACCCGCATGATGAGACGATCTGGTCAATGGTGAAGCAGATACCATAAGAAATCCCTTTCTTTTCGCCATTTTTGTAAGTTTTTCGAACTCCTCAGGTGTCCACCATTTCATAACAGGTGCATGTTTTGGTGTAGGTTGTAAATATTGCCCAATTGTAATGAAATCAATTCGTGCAGCACGCATATCATCCATAACCTGTGACACCTCTTCCATTGTCTCTCCCAAACCAACCATCATACCTGACTTAGTGAAGATTGATGGATCAACGTCCTTTACACGCTCTAACAAGCGTAAGGATCGGAAATAACGCGCTCCTGGACGTATTGTCGGGTAAAGACGCGGCACTGTCTCCATATTATGATTAAATACATCTGGTTTTGCCGCAATAACGTGATCTATATCATCCATATCACCCTTAAAGTCACCAGGAAGGATTTCAACAGTTGTATTCGGGCTCTTCATACGTATGCCCATAATGGTCTTTGCAAAATGATCTGCGCCACCATCTTTTAGATCATCACGATCAACAGCAGTAACGACCACATGCTTTAGTCCCATCTGCATTGTCGCCACACCAATTCGTAATGGCTCTAGCTTATCAACCTCATCAGGTTTACCCGTTGCGACATTACAAAAAGCACATGCACGAGTACATACCTCACCCAAAATCATGAATGTCGCATGCTTTTGCTGCCAGCATTCACCAATATTAGGACATCCCGCTTCTTCACATACAGTAGTCAACTTTTGCTTTTTAACTATATCCCTTGTTTCAGAATATACTTTACCCTGAGGCGCAGGAACGCGTATCCAATCAGGCTTACGTCCTGCTGGACGGTCTGGATTTTTTTGCTTCTCTGGGTGGCGTTTTGCCTTATCCAATAATTTGGAATTATAAGTCATAATAGCTAATCTTACTTAATTGCGCGTGCTTTACCATATAATATCTCTGTCTTACATTCTAAGAGCGTACTTTTCAAGACATCATCGACAAGTTTAAAATTCTCACTACATGCGGATAGTGATTTAAACGGCAATACTGTCTGCCCTAGATACTCTGGCAAAGATCTTTCCTCTTCAGACAGTTCTACCGTTGCAATATAAAGGGCAGTGTATTCAACAGTTGCACTCACCTTATCGTCTGAGTAACTAATATCTGTGATCGTACGCCTTAAACTCGTATCATATGTTTTATCTTTTTTGTTCTCCATATCCGCAATAACTTCATCACGGGTTAAAGTCTTTGTAATTATGCGAGGGCCTTTATTAGACTTCATTTCATGCTCAACCAAAGCATCATCTGTAGTGTGAAGTTTCGTCAGCCTTATTATTTCATCCCTATCCAGAACATCTTGTGTATAGAGCTCTTCCGTTTTTTTAAACAGCCCCTCTATTTCCAAACCTGTAAGATGTTGAGCCAATGATGAACCAGATACAGTAGACATTGTAAAAATGGCTAGAAACAATATTATTAAATAACGCACACTTACCTCCATATTTAAACTTTTTCACATAAACAAAAAACACTAAGGCCAAACAGTTTATTAAATGAAAACAAGCTCATACGTTCAACATCATGCAAAGCAATCAAAGTAGAGTTAACGCCATCAGGATAGACTTTCAGTTCGCTCTTACCTTCAATTTTACCCTTGTTAAACAGTATTTTCTTTACCAAACGAATTGCCGCCACAATGGGAAATAAAGAGCCAAAGAAATAGCGACTTTTTACGGGTCGCAACCCAGCATTACTAATAGTTTCTTCCATCATATCAATAGTATAGCGCCTGTAATGCTCTAAAAAAACATCATGACCTGACCACATGAATTGAAATGCAGGAACAGTAATTAAGACTTTACCATTTTCAGGCATTGTGTCCGCATACTCCTTCAATAATGCGACATCGTCCTCTACATGCTCCAACACATCCATCATCAATGTTAAATCTTGCGTCGTCCGATCTATAGATTTCACAAAACTAATGGATTTACCGTTGTGAGTTTCTTCTTTTTCCTCAGAATAGTTAGGATCAACACAAACAGCACTCTTGCATATCTTGTGATCTAACAATTGTCTGGAGAATATGCCCGATCCGGCACCGACATCAAGGACTTCATCCACTTTAGTATCTCCGAGAAAACTACGCATAGCCTTACCCTTTGATACATAGTACCAATGATCGTAAATTTTATCACCTAGGATGTCTTCTTCTTTTAGATCCATAACTGCCTTCTAATAATGTAACTCATCGTCTAATTTGACAGTATTTCACCAAAAATGCCATATTTTTAAAAATGTATCGCTTTACCATAAGCGTCCAGCACACTTTCATGCATCATTTCTGACAATGTAGGATGAGGGAAGATGGTATGCATTAGCTCTGCTTCAGTGGTTTCAAGAGTTTTACCAACCACATATCCTTGTATCATTTCGGTTACTTCTGCGCCTATCATATGCGCCCCCAGAAGCTCTCCCGTTTTTTCATCAAAGATTGTTTTAACCAATCCATCAGGCTCTCCCAATGCGACAGCTTTACCATTACCAATAAATGGAAAACGCCCGACCTTTACTTTGTACCCTTTGTCTATTGCCGCCTTTTCAGTTAGGCCAACAGACGCCACCTGTGGATGACAATACGTACATCCGGGGATATTTGATTTATTTAACGGATGAACATCCTTTTGTTTTGCGATTTTCTCTACACAAATAATACCTTCGTGAGAAGCTTTATGCGCAAGCCAAGGAGCACCTGTAACATCACCAATCGCATAAACACCTTTTTCATCTGTTTCCAACCATTCATTAGTAACAATGTGTCCGCGATCTAGCTTAACCTTAGTCTTTTCTAAACCTATATTTTCTGTATTCGCAACGATACCAACAGCAGAGATAACAACATCAACAATGATCTCTTCTTTACCTTTTGCAGTCTCAACCGTAACTTTTACATTGTCTTTCGACTTATCAAGTTTTTGAACCTTTGCATTAGTCAGGATATTCATTCCCTGTTTCTTAAACGCCTTATGCGCTAGATTGGATATTTCCTCATCTTCAACAGGAAGAACACGATCCATTACTTCAACTACTGTGACATCCGCACCCATTGATTTATAGAAACTAGCAAACTCAATACCAATAGCACCTGAACCAATAACCAATAAAGATTTAGGCATTTCTGTTGGTACCATTGCCTCCTTATATGTCCAGACCATTTTCTTATCTGGCTCAATTCCCGGAAGAACACGCGCACGCGCACCTGTGGCAACGATAATATGCTTTGACGACAATGTTTCTATAACTTTACCGTCTTTTTCAACGGCAACTTTCCCGCCGCCTTGCAATTTACCCCAGCCATCAAAAACGGTGACTTTGTTTTTCTTTAGGAGATGTTTAATGCCGCCTGAAAGTTGACCCGCTATACCGCGAGAGCGTTTAACAATTTTCTCCAGATCAAAGTCTACACTTTTAGCAGACAAGCCGAACTCTTCTAAATTATGTAATTGATGATAAATCTCACTGGACCTAAGTAAAGCCTTTGTCGGTATACATCCCCAATTCAGACATATACCACCTAAATGCTGTGCTTCAACAACTGCGGTTTTCATTCCTAGCTGAGCTGACCTAATTGCTGCTACATAGCCACCCGGACCGCCACCAATAATTACAATATCGAAATTTTTACTCATTTATCGAAATCCTGCTTAAAATATTTTAAAATTATGTTTGTTATAAAAATGAAATGCTTGATTTAGTTGATATTCAACACACCATCAAGAAACTCTTCAATGTTAGCAATCGTTTGTGCACGTGGAGGATCCTCAGGGAATTTTGAAAACTCTTCTTCCGGGCCAAATAAAATCAATGGCTTATTATACATTAACGCCAAAGATACTTCATTTCTAGTTCCGTGAGATCCCGGCAGAATAACAAGAGCACGAGACGTCATAACATTAACCAAATTGCGGCTAAATGGCATTTTGTCATTTTGAGCTTTAGCGCTTAAAGGAGTTATCATCGGTACTTCAATATATGGATTTGGATATTCTTCTTTATCCAGATTTTGTCCCTTATAATCAACGGCAGGTAGGATGCCTATTGCGCTACCCTTGCGGTTTTCAACTTCTGTGAACCCTCTGGCCACCTCTGTCATAACACCACCACCAGCACCAGTTAGTAAATTGTAACCACGGTTAGCTATCAGCTCTCCAACAGGATAAGAATAGTCATGCCACGATTGCTCATGAGAGCCCATAACACCAATAATTGGGTATCTATTTACTGACATTTAAACTCTCCTATACAAGCATGGCCACGGGGTTTTCAATATACTGTTTAAATATTTGAAGGAACTCTGCACCGACAGCACCATCAACACTGCGGTGATCAACAGATAACGTGCAATTCATTACAGTTTTAATTTCTATTTGCCCATTAATCACTACAGGGCGCTGCTCACCTGCACCGATTGCAAGAATACATCCTTGCGGTGGGTTAACTATTGCGGCGAATTCTTTAACACCGAACATTCCTAGGTTTGAAATTGAGAACGATCCACCCTGGAACTCTTCAGGTTTAAGTTTACCTTCACGTGCCCTACCTGCAAGGTCTTTCATCTCAGTTGATATATCGCGTAACCCTTTATCTTCAGCCGCCTTAATAATCGGAGTAATTAACCCAGTAGGTGTAGAGACAGCAACTGAAATATCCGCCTTAACAAATTGTTGTATAGCGTCATCTGTCCATGAAACATTTGCAGCAGGATAAGCCTTTAACGCAGCAGCAGAAGCCTTAATAATAAAATCATTTACTGAAAGCTTGTATTCACCATTTGTCTTATCATTCAACTCTTTACGTGCAGAAAGAAGATTATCCAAAATACACTCAACGGTAAGATAGAAATGTGGAACTGTTTGCTTTGATTCAGACAAACGTTTGGCAACAACTTTGCGAATATTATTATTTGGTATTTCCTTATATGCCATACCAAACACATTAGTTTTAATAGAAGGATCGTCATAAACCACAGCGTTAGAAGCACTTGAAGATTTGTTAACGTTAGGTGCTGTATTACCTGCATTCTCAATGTCCGATTTAACAATACGACCACGCGGCCCTGTACCTTTAACCGTAGTCAAATCTACACCTGAATTTTGTGCCATTCTTTTCGCCAGTGGCGATGCAAAGATTCGATTACCAGACGCTGGATTAGAAACAGCAGGGGCAACATTTTCAGACTTAGGTGCATTATCTACGACAACACTTTCTTTTTTATCCTCTACGGGTGCTGCGTTTTTAACAGGAGTTGCATCACCAATATCATCAGCACTTTCACCATCTTCCAACAAAACTGCGATTACGTCATTTACAGGAACGTTTTCAGTTCCCTCCGAGACAAGGATTTTACCAATAGTGCCCTCATCTACTGCTTCAACTTCCATTGTTGCTTTGTCTGTCTCAATTTCACACAAAACATCACCAGACTCCACGGAATCTCCTTCCGATTTAAGCCATTTAGCAAGTGTTCCATCTGTCATCGTTGGCGATAGTGCCGGCATTGTAATGTTTATTGGCATAAGAGATACCCGTTCATTTTAAAGTTCTAATAGTAGTATAAATTTAATAACAACGTTGCTGACTAACATTTTGAGTATATGACGTGTTGTAACCCATTTCGCTCATTGCCTCGGCCAAATCCAACGATTCGACAACCATCTTAGATTCAAAGTTAATATTACCAGTCAAATTATATTTGTCATTATTACCGTTTGATCTGTAATTATTTACTGAGCGTATTGAAAAATTCTCATTACGTGAGGTAAGATCACTTACCCCTAATAAAGACCCTTGCTCCACCATATCGCTTCTTACTTTATCAACATAAGCGCTTAACTCTTTAAATGAGTTACCGGAACCTGTAAGGCGTATAGCAATTGTTGCCACCTCTTTTTTCTTACAACGCTCTTCCTGCATTTTTTTCAATTTATCCTTGTGAGATAACTGTACATCCACAGGAGATTTTGCATACGTATTAGGAGCGACAACAAAAAACGCAATAACAAAAAATGATGTGTATGTAAGAAATTTAGTCATGACATTCTCCAGTATAAAATTAATCAATATAACAGACTTTTTTGACCGCACTAACAATATCCTTAGGCTTAGGTAATGCTAAATCCTCCAAGTTTGCTGCATATGGCATTGGTACATCTGCTCCACAAACACGCGTAACAGGCGCATCAAGATAATCAAAGGCGTGTTCACCGCAAAGTGCAGCAATTTCAGCACTTACACCCGCAAAAGGCCAACCCTCTTCAACCGATACAATACGATTTGTTTTCTTAACGCTTTCAAGTATCGTCCAACGATCTAGTGGCCTAATGGTGCGTAAATTTATAACCTCGGCATCTATACCTTGCTCTGCCAATTCGTTAGCAGCCTCCAAAGCTTTACCCACCATAATTGAATAGGCAACAATTGTTACATCAGCTCCTGCACGCTCAATCTTTGCGCGACCAATAGGAATTTCAAAATCTTCTGATGTTGGAACGTCAAAGCTTTGCCCGTACAATATCTCATTTTCTAAAAAGACGATTGGGTTTGGATCACGAATAGACGCCTTCATCAATCCTTTGGCATCCGCAGCAGACCACGGTGCAACAACTTTTAGCCCCGGGACATGTGCATACCAGCTAGCATAACATTGTGAGTGCTGAGCACCAACACGAGATGCCGCACCGTTAGGCCCTCTAAACACAATAGGACAACCTAGTTTCCCCCCTGCCATGTAAAGGGTTTTACCAGCAGAGTTAATAATATGGTCAATTGCCTGCATACCAAAGTTCCATGTCATAAATTCAACAATTGGTCTCAAACCATTCATTGCAGAACCTACCGCCATACCAGCAAAGCCATGCTCTGTAATAGGCGTATCAATGACACGTTTTGCCCCAAACTCATCCAGAAGACCTTGTGAAATCTTATATGCGCCTTGGTATTCTGCGACCTCTTCCCCCATCAAGTAAACGCGTTCATCTGCGCGCATTTCCTCTGCCATTGCATCTCTCAATGCCTCACGAACAGTTTGATTAACTGTATCTGTAAAAGAAGCCTCATCAAATGGTACTGGCTCAATCACTTTACCTTGAGCATATAGTATATCGCGATTCTCAATGATCGCTCCTGTGGCTTGTTCAACATTATTACTGGAGTGCACAGGTGCATCTTCAACAGGCGCAGCAACATCATCATTTGAAGCTTCAGTAATAACAGCAACAGATTCGTTACCTATGTCATCTGCACTTTCACCATCTTCTAAAAGAATAGCTATAGGAGAATTAACAGCAACGCCTTCAGTGCCTTCACTAATAAGTATTTTACCAATTACACCTTCATCAACGGCTTCCACTTCCATTGTTGCTTTGTCTGTTTCTATTTCCGCGATCACGTCACCTGCTTCAACAGAATCACCTTCTGATTTCAGCCATTTAGCTAAATTACCTTCAGTCATTGTGGGCGATAACGCCGGCATTAAAATTTGTGTTGGCATCTATGCACTCTCCACTAATATATCTGTCCAAAGATCATCTGGGTGCGGTTCAGGGCTTTCCTGTGAAAACTCTGCCGCTTCGTTAACGATCACTTTAATATCTTTATCTATTTGCTTTATTTCGGCCTCATCAATGCCTTGCTCTTGCAACATATCCTTAACCTGCGTAATGGGGTCACGCTCAGTCTTCATTGATGATACTTCTTCCTTGCTGCGGTATTTTGCAGGATCGGACATAGAGTGACCACGGTAACGATATGTCATAACCTCTAAAATATATGGTCCATTGCCCGACCTTATATATGACAAAGCCTGCTCAGCCGCATCCCTTACAGCAAAAACATCCATACCATCTATTTGCTCACCCGGAATACCATAGCCTTCACCACGCCTATATAATTGCCCGGCAGATGATCTGGAAACACTAGTACCCATTCCATACTGGTTATTTTCAATAACAAACAAAACCGGCAAGCCCCATAATGCCGCCATATTATAACATTCGGCAACCTGACCTTGATTAGATGCTCCATCGCCCATATAGGCAACAGCAACGCCGTTGTCATCTTTATATTTGTGCGCAAAACCTAAACCCGCACCAATTGCAGTACCTGCACCGACAATGCCATGACCACCGAAAAAGTTTTTCTCTAAAGAAAACATGTGCATAGAGCCACCCTTGCCACGGGAATACCCATCAACACGTCCTGTTAGTTCAGCCATAATCCCCTTCGGATCCATACCACATGCAAGCATATGCGCATGATCACGATAAGATGTAACAACAGTGTCTTGAGGTTCTTGAGCCGAATTTATACCGGTAACAACAGCCTCTTGCCCAATATAAAGGTGGCAAAACCCACCTATCAAACCCATACCATATAATTGCCCTGCCTTTTCCTCGAAACGGCGGATCATTAACATTTCATAATAAAACTTCTTAAGCTGATCCAGATCCACCTTACCGGATACATCTGATTGCTTTTTAGACGATTTTTTAGATGTTGTTTTTTTCTTAGTTTTAGAAGCTGCCACTGATACATTTCCTCCTGATGCCGAACGCACCAAAGCTATTCAAATACGTATAGAAAGTGCTACAACATTTCACGAGCTATTACTAGAGAAAAAAGCTGTTTTTGTGCACTGCAACACACTGTAATAAAAAGAAATTATGGAATACAATAAGACCTAATGCACAAGCACAACAATCTCATCAACACGCTTATAACCCAACATCAGGCGCGCCCTCTCCTCCAGCATATCAGCAGATATAGAGCCAGGGCGCATTCCCGCGACCCTATATTCAACAGATGCGCCCTCAGCCTGAAGGGACGATAACTCCGCCTCTTTAGCCTGATAAACAGACGTTAACTCAGACAAACGCGAGTAACTGCGATGCCCGGAAACTGTGTGATAAGAAAAGTACAAGCATAAGCAAACGCCTGCAAAAAAAGGCATTTTCCTATAAAGCGTCCTACGAATGTCTTGTAACCTATCCATAACCCCATAGAATCACATACAAGCCTGTGGATCAAGTTAAAAAATTGATTAGAGTCAATGACTTAACGTGAACATAAAAAGAACAACATGAAGCAAGTGATTCTTTTATAACGCTTTTTAGAAAAAACAACTTTCTAAAGTTTACTTTAGATCAGAGCGATAAAACCCTCTCCCCTCATATCCAGCTGTAGCATCAAGCTGCTCTTCAATACGAAGAAGCTGATTATACTTAGCTATACGATCAGAACGTGACAAAGAACCTGTTTTAATTTGGCCTGCATTTGTCGCAACCGCCAAATCAGCAATAGTAGAGTCCTCTGTTTCACCAGATCTGTGAGAAAGGATAATACCAAATCCAGCCTTTTTCGCCATTTCGATAGTCTCAAGAGTTTCAGTAAGAGTACCTATTTGATTAACTTTAACCAATACTGCATTACCGGCTTTTTCTTCAATTCCACGCTTAAGGCGTTTTGCATTAGTAACATACAAATCATCACCAACAAGTTGAACCTTATCACCAAGAGCCGCCGTCAAATCAGTCCAACCACTCCAGTCATCTTCGGCCAAGCCATCTTCAATAGAAACGATAGGATAACGAGCACAAAGATCTTCGTAGTAAGCAATCATTTCAGCAGAAGTCAAAGACTTACCTTCGCCTTCCAGCTCGTATTTACCATCTTTATAAAATTCCGTAGACGCAGCATCCAACGCAATAACAACATCATCTTTAGGCTTGTACCCAGCAGCTTCAATAGATTTCATTATAAAATCAAGCGCCTCATCAGATGACTTAACCGCAGGAGCAAACCCGCCCTCATCACCAACATTAGTATTAAAGCCGGCATCGGATAGCTGCTTTTTAAGGGCATGAAAAATTTCCGCACCAATGCGCAAGGCATCACTAAAACTCTCAGCAGAAACAGGCATAATCATAAACTCCTGTATATCAACAGGATTGTCCGCATGTGCACCACCATTAATGATATTCATCATCGGTGTCGGCAAATTATGCGCATAAGAACCACCGATATATCTGTAAAGCGGCATATCAAGCTCATCCGCCATTGCCTTTGAAACTGCAAGAGAAACACCAAGGATAGCATTAGCACCCAAACGACCTTTATTTTCAGTACCATCAAGGTCAATCATGTCCTGATCTATATGCATTTGCTCCTCAGCATCTGCACCAACAAGATTTTCGTAAATCTCAGTATTAACAAAATCAACGGCCTTTTGAACACCCTTACCAAGATAAGCATCCTTATCACCATCACGAAGCTCTACCGCTTCATGCACACCAGTAGAAGCACCAGAAGGAACAGCTGCACGACCTTTTGCTCCAGTTTCGAGAAGAACATCAACTTCTACAGTTGGGTTTCCACGGCTATCTAGAATTTGTCGTGCATGAATATCAATAATGGCGGTCATATTTTCTGTCCTTTTGCGGCGCCCCTAAATAGAGCTGTAATCTTTTATGTAAGATGTTTTAGCGAAAAATGCAGAAAAATAAAGGGAAATAAACAATATTTACATTAAAAATAACATAACAGGTATTATTATACTATTTCATCAACTTCAGAACCAAGAGAGCTAGTTGCCACAGAGCCATCATCAACCTGAATGGTATTACTGGCGAAAGACCCATCCTCCTGAGTAACAACATCACGGCTTTTCGTTGCCGTTGCAGCAAGACCTGCGATTTGTATTTGCGCCGCTTCAACTGTTGCACTACCACCACCAGATAATGAAAACAGCTCATTAATAGAACCGCTGTTACTCTGGATTTGAGCCGCGTTCAATGCACGTGATCGTGCGGAAATCCCCACTCCCGGCACAGCATTACCCCGACCGGCATCAAGAATACTGGCAGAACTGGTCAAAGATAATAGACTTGAAGGCGAATGGGTGGAGCCCTGCTTATTAGCAAGGGTTGCTTGACTCAAATATTGCGATGCTCCGGCTACACGTGCCATAAATCCAGCCTCCTGCTGATTAATATAATTATATTAACATGATTTAGACAGCTTATCAAATTTCATCAGTGTATCTAAAAAGTCTGGCATTTCACTTAACTTGATCATGTTAGGACCATCAGAAGGCGCGTTATCTGGATCTTGATGAGTTTCAATGAATACACCAGCAACACCAATCGCCACCGCAGCACGCGCAAGAACAGGAACCATAGTACGATCACCGCCGGAAGAACCACCAAGACCACCTGGTTGCTGTACAGAATGTGTTGCATCAAAAATAACAGGATATCCTGTTTCCTTCATTATAGGTAAAGAACGCATATCAGACACAAGAGTATTATAACCGAAACTTGCACCACGCTCACAAAGCATAATATTGTCATTGCCGCTATCCGCAACTTTTTGCGCAACGTTTTTCATATCCCAAGGAGCAAGAAATTGCCCTTTTTTAATATTAACCGCTTTACCTGTTTTTGCAGCAGCGACAAGAAGGTCGGTTTGACGGCATAAGAATGCAGGTATTTGAAGGACATCCACAACCTCACCTACTCGCGCGCACTGATCCTCCGTATGAACATCAGTAATAACAGGAACTCCAAAATGCTCACGAATATCAGATAATATCTGCAACCCTTTATCGATTCCAACACCCCTTACACCAGAAATAGATGTACGGTTCGCCTTATCATACGAGCTTTTGAATATAAACTGTAAGCCCATTTTTCGCGTAAGCTGTTTCAATGCCTCACACATTTCAAACGCATGATCCTTGCTTTCAATTTGGCAAGGGCCGGCGATAATTGTTAAGGGCTGTTTATTACCAATTTTAAGCTGGTCAACTTTTATGATTTTTTCCATGCAGAAAACATATGTGTATCCGGCTCTATTTTCAAGAATAATTAATATAATCTTCTAACATGTAAGTTAATAAAAATTATCAAATAAACACACAAAACAATGATGCAAAAATCGTTGCTCGATTAAAACAATTATAAAGGCGGATTATATATCGCCATATAAACAAAGAACATATGCGCAAACATTGTGCCTATATGTAGGGTGTAATCAAATGATCTACCTATCCGACCTGATCGTGCACCCATATGCTCGTCTGACATTGTTGTTTTTTTATCCATCATTTCTTTAAGCGTGGTTAAATAGCATATGAATGCAATTACACATGATCCGACAAGTATACTATTATGTATATTATAGATGTTAGCCCAGCTACAAACGAGAACAGCCCAACTGGCATAAACAAGAAACCACCCTATATAATAAAGCTTACTGAACCTTGTTCTATATTGCGATGGTGGCGATGCAAAAAACGCACCAATAAAGCATAGAATCCCTCCTATAAAATAAAGAGCAGCCAGCCCCTGATAGGGTTTTCCCCCTTCAGGTACAATAACAAAAGCTTTATACTTATACGAAAAGGAAGAAGAGCCTATTTTCCTTACTTCCCTTGGCTTTCTGGTTTCCCAATTAGGAAGTTCTCTTATCCTGACATTAAACACATCCCCCTTTTTTACATTCGCGGGAAGGGGCTTCAACATATTATGGCCATGCCAGTGTTTTTTTGGGGTAAGAAAACGAATATACCCAACCTCTTTTTTGTGACCTAAAAATTTATAAGGCCTTGCTGGAACAAACCGATTTTCAACGGCCTCCACCTCCATTACATAAGAATTATTTTGGAAATGTGTTTCCATTTTTGTAAAAATAAAGGATGCAATGAAACAAATTAGCGACATCGCAAGTATATAGTATCTCATATCTCAACATAGCCCATGGTAAACAAGGTCAACGATTTTAACCATATCATATAACAAAGGTAATAGCTTAATAAGAACTAGACAAGACGCCCTTGATCAACAGATGCACCTATGAATGAAACAAACAAAGGATGCGGATCAAATGGTTTGGACTTTAATTCTGGGTGGAATTGAACCCCAATAAACCAAGGATGATCTTCATATTCCACAATTTCAGGAAGCTTTCCATCCGGAGACATACCAGAGAATTTGAGGCCTCCATCTTCCAATTGCTGAATATAGTTTGCATTAACTTCAAAGCGATGCCTATGACGTTCACTTATTGTATCTGAACCATATATCTCTGAAATTTTAGAGTTATCTTTTAAACTTGCGGGATACGCACCAAGACGCATTGTACCGCCTAGGTCACCGTCGGCTCCGCGCTCTTGCTTGCCTGACCCTTGAACCCACTCAGTCATAAGGCCAACGACAGGAACTTTACAATCAGTAAACTCACTAGATCCTGCACCATCTATACCACATAAATTGCGCGCTGCTTCAATCACGGCCATTTGCATACCATAACAAATACCAAAATACGGAATTTTCTTCTCACGCGCGTATTGTGCGGCAAGAATTTTTCCTTCAACCCCGCGATCACCAAAACCGCCTGGGACAAGAATACCATTTACACCCGATAAATGTATTTCCGGATCTTCTGATTCAAAAATTTCTGCTTCTATGAATTTAAGGTTAACCTTAACCTTATTAGCAATTCCACCATGTATAAGTGCCTCATTCAAAGACTTATAACTATCCGCCAAGTTCGTGTATTTACCGACTATAGCAATTGTTACCTCACCCTCTGGCTCTTTAATGGTATCAACGATATTATTCCAAGTTGATAAATCCAAAGGTTCTTTATCTTCTATTCCAAAGCTATCCATAACTTGCTTATCCAAGCCTTCGGCGTGGTATGTAAGGGGCACTTCATATATAGAAGATACATCCAACGCAGGGATTACTTTCGCCTCATCAAGATTACAGAATAGAGCAATTTTACGACGCTCATCTTCCTCTATTTCGCGATCAGCACGACAGAGAAGTATTTGCGGACGAATACCATAACTCATCAATTCTTTAACAGAATGTTGTGTTGGTTTTGTCTTCAACTCACCCGCAGCAGGAATATATGGCAACAATGTAACATGAATGAATATGGCACGTTCGCGACCGACATCATTACCAAATTGTCTTATAGCCTCAAGAAAAGGAAGGCTCTCAATATCACCTACAGTACCGCCGATTTCACAAAGAACAAAGTCAGCCGAACCTTCTTTTTCACGGATAAAATCCTGAATTTCATTGGTAATATGTGGGATAATCTGAATCGTAGCACCAAGATACTCACCACGACGCTCTCTTTGCAGAACGCTGGTATATATACGGCCTGTTGTTGTGTTATCCGTAGCCAGCGCAGGAACACCAGTGAAACGCTCGTAATGACCGAAGTCTAAGTCTGTTTCAGCACCATCGTCGGTAACAAAAACTTCACCATGCTGAAATGGACTCATAGTTCCCGGGTCAACATTTAGATAAGGATCAAGCTTACAAAGGCGAACACTGTAGCCTCTGGCTTGCAACAATGCGCCAAGCGAAGCGGAGCCGAGGCCCTTTCCTAATGAGGAAACAACGCCACCGGTAATAAAAATAAATCTTGTCATGGTTCTACTCTATCGGCGCTGAAGGCTCCGACGTATTGTCAGTTGTTGGAGGAGCTATATCAGTTTTCTCTACTTCAACGCTTCCCGTAGTTTCGCTATTATTTGTTTGCACATTCAAGGGGGGCATTTCCATAGGTGGAGTGTATGTCACACCAGTCGGCGCACTTATGTCCTTAACCTGTATCTCAGCAGGATTAACATCTTCTAGAATCCCTTGGTTCACACGGCTCTGTTGACTGGCCAAAACACCTAAGGTTAGAGATGTAACAAAAAATCCGGCAGCACAAAGCCCTGTTACCTTGGTCAATGCATTGGCAGTTCCCTTTGCAGATGCAAGACCGCCAAGACCACCGTTATTACCGCCTATACCAAGACCACCGCCCTCTGAGCGTTGAAGAAGTACAAGCACAATAATTAGTAGTGCCAAAATAAGATGTATTACAAGAATTACGGATTCCATAGCCTAAATAACTTTTCTTTGTGTGTTTAACACAGTTTATACGGTTTCTTACTGTCAAAGACCAGATATAAAATTAATTTTTACACTATTCTTGATCTGCTGCGACAGCAATACCAACAAATTGTTCTGCCTTCAAACTTGCCCCCCCAATTAAGCCACCATCAACATGGGGCGTAGACAAAAGAGAGGATGCATTTTCTGGCTTCATCGAACCGCCGTACAAAATACGCATATTTTTAGAATCTGCAAGATGTTCTTTTAATTGATTACATATAAAACTGTGCATCATTGCCACATCTTCGCTGTTAGCAGTTTTTCCAGTCCCTATCGCCCATACAGGTTCATATGCAATAACCGTATTTTCTGCGTTTGCCCCAACAGGAAGTGATGATCTAAGCTGCTCTCCGACCACTTCGTTTTGTTTGCCTGCTTCACGCTCTTCTTCAGTTTCACCCACACATATAATGGAAACAAGACCTGCGCCATGTGCTGCCTTAGCTTTTCCTGAGACTATGTCATTCGTTTCGCCATGGTATTGTCTTCTTTCAGAATGCCCTAAAATAACATAAGTTCCACCACAATCGGCAATCATCTGCGCGGATATCTCACCCGTATATGCGCCAGAATCATGTTCAGAACAATCTTGTGCACCAAAAGAAATACCATTTTTTACACAGATATCTTTTATAGCCAACATATACGGAAATGGTGGACAAACCAAAAACTCAAAAGAATCACGTACACTAGAATTACTTTGAATTTCTTGCGCTATAGATGCAGGTAAATTATCAGCCTGAGCTAGGCTTCCATTCATTTTCCAATTCCCTGCAATCAGTTTTTTCATCATCATATTCCTTACATTTTCATAGTGCCTAAAACCATATCCGTTGAACTTATCTACATCCAGCTATTGTGGAAAGCACTTTTTAACACTCAGTTTTATCCATACATGTAATTTGAATACTTGCCCCCGTGGTATGAGCTGCCTATAGTGCGTGATCAAAGTTAAATTGTTAGATATTAGGTTTAAATTAAGTATGGTTATGAAATCTTTGCGTGGCGGAAAAGTCGGTGGCTTTTTTAAATATGTTGTTTTTGGTCTTCTTGGGATGGCTGTTGGTGGTCTAGTTTTAAGTGGGTCTTTTAGCAACGGTAATGTTGGCGGTAATGATGTAGCGAAAATTGAAGATAAAACCATAACCATAAGGCAATTCGATAATACTTTAAGACGAACATTAGCCAGTTACAACATGTCAACACAACAGGCCTATAAAATAGGCATGGCAGATGATGTTCTTGCGAATGAAATAAGATCATACTTCATGCTAAAAGAAGCGGAAAAGCTAGGCATAGAGATAAACAAAGAACAGATTGCAAAACATATTGGACAAGTTATAGCACCACATAAAAGAGACGATCAAACCCTGCAAGAGGCATTAAACGAGATCTTACGCCGCCAAGGAATGATAGAGAAAGATTTTGTTACGGGCATTAAACGTGAAGTGTCCGGCGAAATAATCAAAAAAGCTATACAATCAGGGTTCAAACCAAATCTTGACGAACTATCTAGTGAGCTTCACTCTTTTGAGAATCAGACAAGAGACATAAAAATACTGATGTTTCCGGACAGCGAAATATCGAACATTCAAGAACCTGACGAAGGTCAACTTAAAGGACTATATGAAGCAACAAAGTTTGCAAAATATGTAATACCTGAATCTCGCAGTGCTGAAATCGCAGTATTTGATTCTGATAAAATTGAAACTGATATGTCAGTTTCAGATAAGGAAATAGAACAGTTCTATAATGACAATAAGCAAAACTTCAAAATTGGAGAGCAAATTGTTCTGACACAATCAATTGCGGACAACAAACAACAAGCAGATGACATTTTCACACTGGTTCAAGAGGGAAAAAGCCTCAAAGACGCATCAGAAGAAATCGTAGGAGAAAATGCAAAATACATAGAGAATATACCATTTGAAACAACGCTCATGTTACCTGCATTATCTGATGCTGTTTCTGACAGAAAAATCGAAGAGGTAAAGCCGCCTGTTCAAACAACATTAGGTTTTCATATCGTTAAGCTAGTAAAGATAATACCACCATCAACACAGCCTTTAAATCAGGTTAAGAACCAGATACAAACCGAAATCTTAGAAAGCAAAAAATCCGATCATATATTCGATATTTTCACTAAATTCGAAAATATGCTTGATGACGGTACTAGCTTTGAAAATATTGCAAAGGAAATAAATATATCAATAGAATTAGTAAATCCAATTGATAGCAAAGGCCTAAACAAACAAGGCAAGATCGATAAGACTACTTTTACTCCGGCAGACAAAGAAGCCTTAACCGAAATGTTATTTCTGTTGGAAGATGGAGCACAGCCAATCGCAGAGGAGCTGCCTAGCGGTAAATTTGTTAGCATTGCATTGACTTCAATTGAACAAAAAACACATAAGCCGTTCGACAGTGTTAAAGATGAAATTCATACACAATATATCGCCGACCAAAAATACATAGAAAACAAAAAGCGTATGGACAAATACTTGGCAGAGCTTGATGTTAAAGGATCAACATTTGAAAGTATTGCCAAGGAAAACAACATAGTGTCTAAAGATATAAAAGGCATCAGGGTTATCGGTGAGATGCCAGCCCCCCTAAAGGCAAATAACCGCCCGACCATATTCCAATCAAAAGTGGGAGATCATCAAACCATAAGGCTGGATGATAAATTCGCCTTAATAAAAATTGCAGGATACGAAATACCAAAAGTAACCAGTGATAACCAAAAGTCTTTAGATGATATAAATCAGAGATTACAGTCTGAGCTGGAAGAGGAAGCATTATTAGTTTACCTGAACATGTTATCCAAAAAATACAACGCAACGATAAACACGAACCTATTAAAGCGTGTTTACGGTCAACAAGCAGATGAAAACTAAGGTTTTTTAGCAATGGGTATAAATACCGACCACAGTTTTAGTCCAAAGCCCGATGAGTTCAAAAAGAACTTCACCGACAACAAAACACAGCTTATATGGCATTGGGTGTCAGCAGACTTAGAAACACCGGTATCCGCATATCTAAAATTATGCGGCCATACGGCCTACTCATTCTTATTAGAGTCAGTTGAAGGTGGAGCTACTCTGGGAAGGTACTCTGTAATCGGTACTAACCCTGACTTTTTGTGGAAATGCACGCAAGGCGGAAAAGTAGAGACAAAACAGGGAGAGCACAAAGACTGGGAACAGCAGGATATCTGTGCCAAAGTATCGCTTAAGGACAATATAGCCAAAAGTTCTATCGATATAGTACCGGATGGTCTGCCACCTATGTGTGAGTTAGGATTGTTCGGATATATCGGTTATGACATGATACGATTAGCAGAAGACATACCGGATAATAACCCTGACGACTTAAAAATACCGGATAGTGTTCTAAGCAGGCCATCGATTTTAGCCATATTTGATAATGTCAAAAACATGATTTGTATTGCTACGCCCGTATATGAGCATTCAGGGAACACGTCCACTCCCATTGATATGGTCTATAGTGATGCGTGTACACGCATAATAAACGCATTAAAATCTATCAACTCTCCGCTCGATAGAACATTGCTTGATCACAAAACCAGCATAGAAAGCGCACAAGAGATCACATCAAACACCCCAAAGGGTGACTATAAAAACGCCGTCAAAAAAGCCGTTGAGTACATTCATGCCGGTGAAATTTTTCAGGTTGTGCCATCACAAAGATTTTCTACTGATTTTGATCTGCCATCGTTTGAATTATACAGATCACTGCGAAGCGTAAACCCGTCTCCATTTTTATTTCACTTATCTTTCGAAGGCTTCTCTCTGGTTGGGTCAAGCCCGGAAATATTAGTGCGTGTGCGGGATGATATGGTCACCATTCGTCCCATTGCAGGAACACGAAAACGTGGTAAAAACGCAATTGAAGACAAAGAGCTTGCGGATGACTTACTCAATGATGCAAAAGAATGTTCAGAGCATCTAATGCTTTTAGATCTTGGCCGCAATGACGTCGGCCGTGTCGCAGAAATAGGCAGCGTTAATGTAACTGACAAATTCCAAATAGAGTTATATTCCCATGTGATGCACATAGTTTCTAATGTAGAGGGTAAACTAAAAAAGGGTTTGGATATTGTCGATGCACTGTTTGCAGGCTTTCCCGCAGGAACAGTTAGCGGAGCGCCCAAAATACGTGCAATGGAGATCATTGACGAATTAGAGATTAGCAGACGTGCCGCTTATGCTGGTGGTGTTGGCTATTTCTCAGAAAACGCAATGGATAGCTGTATCGCATTGAGAACCGCACTTGTAAAAGATAACAAAATATATGTGCAAGCTGGCGGTGGCGTTGTTGCAGACAGCGACCCTGAATTTGAATATCAAGAATGCTGCAACAAGGCAAAGGCAGTATTCCATGCCGCAGATTTAGTTACAAAAAAATTCAGATCCATCGATTAACTATAAAAATCGATACGTTTTGTATGTGGTTGTTTTAAACGCTTATATGGTTAATCTATAAGCGCAATATCGCCACGCGCACCAACAGGATGTTTTATAACCTTACTCGCAGGGACTAGAGTTAATCCCTTTTCTTTCAAGGTTGGCAACCACTCTTTTAAAGCAGCAATAGTTTCCTTGTGCGGATGACCAATCGCAATTGCATAACCTTGGGAATGAGCTTTTTTCTCCAGCTTAGCCAATGCCGACTTCACAAACTCATCGCTTATCTCATGATCTAAAAAAACATCCCGCACAGCATATGGAACGCCGACTTCCTGTGCCACACTTTCAACTACGGAAGAACCAATAGTTTTAGAGTCTATAAAGTATAATCCCGTGTTTTTAATATGGTTCATTACACGTCGCATGGATTTCTCATCCTGCGTCAACCTGCTGCCCATATGATTATTAAGCCCTACAAAGCCATCAAAACTGGAAAGCCCCCAATCAAGTGTCTTTTTAAACTCATCATGCTTTTGACTGGTTTTAAGGACTTGTGGCCCACCATCTAAAGAACCGTTCATAGGCTCCATAGGCATGTGAAGCATAACCTCATGACCATTTCCAACCGCCCTGTTGACACGATCATCCAAACCTTTTGCGTATGGCAAGTAAGATAGTGTTAAAGGCCCGGGAAGAACCTCCACCAATTTACTGCGTAATGTTATACCCATATCATCTATAATAATAACAACCATGCCAGACCCTTTTGGAGAGCTGTATTCAGTGGCTATACTATTTTCTGTAACATCTATGTCATCATCATCGTTGATCGGGATTTCTCCCACAGAATAAACAACAGACATATCTTCATTACTACTATCAAGGTCGTGTATTACGTCAGAAACATTTTTGTCATCTTGATATTTAGATTTATCGACCAAAGGCTTTTTCTTGAAAAACCTTTCAAGGTCCTCATCATCTCTTTCAATACCTAGAGCAGGAGATATATTAGCCAAGGAGGCAGCATCATGGTTTCCCCCCCCATCAGTCATGTCAATGATTTCAACTGTATCATTTTTTATTTCTGGTGGTCTGATAACATTCGCAACGGATAATATTTCAGAATCTATATCTATACCGTCATTCATGTAAGAATTGTGGCGCGTCTTAATTCTGGTATATTCAACAGACTCCGAAGTGTCATTAGATATAATCTTATTAATTAGAGTTTGATTCTTGTCCAAAATAAACAGGTCAGTGAAAATCACTAAAGCCCCACCAATCATGATGAAAAGCAATATTTTTAATGGGTGGCGATTTCGTTCTTGATGTTCCATTTACTCATTAAACTCAGATCATTAAAATAAGGGTCTTCTATATACTTGCTTTTTCTAGCACAGAACGGCATAACAAATCCATGATTACATTAATAGATAATTACGACAGCTTCACATTCAATCTGGTTCAATATCTTGGAGATTTGAAATCGGATACTAAAATATACCGAAATGATGAAGTTTCAGCACAAAAAATTATAGATGAAAATCCCGACGGGATACTAATATCTCCGGGTCCCAGTGACCCTAATAATGCAGGCATCTGCCTAGACATTGTTGCATTGGCAGAAAAGAATGACATCCCACTATTCGGAGTATGTTTGGGACATCAATCAATTGCACAAGCCTTAGGAGGACGGATTATACGCGCGCCTGAGCCTCTACATGGAAAAACATCTGAAATAAAACACAATAACGGCGCTATATTCAAAAACATCCCCTCGCCTTACACAATAACGCGTTACCATTCTCTTATAGTTGAAAGGGAAAGCTTGCCAGAATGTTTGGAAATTACCGCCGAGACGGAAGACGGTATTATAATGGCACTATCACATAAAGAAAAACCTATTCACGGTGTTCAATTCCACCCAGAAAGTATTGCAACAGAACACGGTCATGATTTATTGGAAAACTTTGTCAGGTTAACGAGATGATTAGCGATATTATAAGACAATTAGAAAACGGCAAAATCCTTGATGAGGATGAGATGCGTCGCGCTATGTCGGATATAATGGACGGAAATTGGAGTGATGACGAAATCGTAGAATTTCTAACCCACCTATCAAACCGTAGAGAGAGTATTAGCGAAATCACAGGCGCAGCAAAAGTAATGCGCGAAAAAGCACTGGCTATAAGTGCGCCTGAAAATTCTGTCGATTGCTGTGGCACTGGCGGCGACAAGTCAGGGACATATAACATATCCACCGCTGTAGCTATAGTATCAGCAGCATGTGGAGTACCAATTGCGAAACATGGTAACCGCAGCGCCAGCTCTAAATCAGGAGCAGCAGACGTATTAGAAGCGTTGGAAATAAACCTTAACGTCACACAAGAAAAACTGGAGGAAGCATTAGTTAAATATAATTTTGCATTTCTTATGGCGCCTAGACATCACGGGGCGATGAAGCATGTTGCAAATGCGCGTAAATCCATGAAAACTCGCACTATATTTAATATATTAGGTCCACTTGCAAATCCCGCAAAAACAAAATTCCAACTATTGGGCGTATTTGACCGTGATCTTGTTGTACCAATAGCCGAGGTTCTGAATAATCTGGGAACAAAAAAAGCGTGGATAGTGCACGGATCTGATGGCCTGGATGAAATAACCACCACAGGTGATACCTATGTAGCAAAGCTTGATAACGGTAATATCACCGAAGAGACCTTAACACCGGAAAGCTTTGGATTAGAGAAAAGCAAAGCTTCCGACCTTATCGGTGGGTCTCCTGAAACCAACGCTAATGCGTTAAAAGAAATTTTGAACGGTAAATGTAACGCCTATAAAGATATCGTTATTGCAAATACTGCTGCCGTATTGATGATCTCAGGTAAAGAGGGCAATCTTTTAGATGCCGCTAATACCGCTAGGGCTGTTATAGACAGTGGCAAAGCATACTCAATATTCAAAGAATACAGAGATTTCACACAAAATAACGGAGACATGCAAAAGTGAGTATGCTGGAACAAATATGTAATCGCAAAAAAGAACATATTACATACAAAAAATCTTTACGCACCTTGGCTGATTTACAGTATATGGTCTCTGAAAAGCCTTTACCTTGTGGATTTATTAGTAAAATGAAGCGCGCCGATGGCACAGCCATTATAACTGAGGTCAAGAAAGCGTCACCTAGCAAGGGTGTAATAAGAGAAGATTTCTCACCCATTGAGATTGCCAAAACTTATAAAGAAGCTGGGGCAACTTGTCTTTCTGTTCTAACTGATGAACCATATTTTCAAGGACATGATGATTTTCTGGTAGATATAAAGAAAAGCGTTGATATGCCGGTTCTTCGTAAGGATTTTATGATTGAGCCATACCAAATATATGAATCACGTGCTTTGGGCGCAGATTGCATTTTACTTATCATCGCCGCACTAGACAGCGGAATGGCACGTGACTTATACGAAACTGCCGTTAGCCTTGGAATGGATGTTTTGGTTGAGGTGCATAACCTTGAGGAATTAGAAAACGCACTGATGCTAAATCCTATGATGCTTGGCGTTAACAACAGAAACCTTAAAACACTAGAAGTTGACGTAAAAACATCAATCGAACTTTCAATGAACATACCATCAACAACATATAAAATATCAGAAAGTGGTATATCATCTAACGATACCATAGAAAATTTAAAAAATGTTGGGTATGAAGGCTTTCTTGTCGGTGAAAGCTTGATGAGGCAAGATAATATAAAATCAGCGGTACACGATCTTTTGGGCAAATAACGCTCACCCACCTTGACACAAACAGCGAACTAAACTAGAACAAATAGTGTATATAAATACCTAGGATAGGATTTTACCAACTATGTTGACCAAAAAACAGAAAGACTTATTACTATATATACATGAAAAAATGTCAGATGATGATATACCCCCGTCATTTGAAGAAATGAAAAATGCCCTCGGCCTTAAATCAAAATCGGGAATTCATCGTCTTATATCTGCACTTGTTGAAAGAGGATATATAGAGCGCCTACCTCACCGCGCACGTGCATTGCAAATAAAAAGGCTGCCCGAGGGATTTAAGCCTAATAACGGCGAAAACAGTACACTTGCACAAGTATCTGCAGAAATAACCGCTACGCACGAGGCTGCTGGATTTGCTGCTCTTGATGAAATACCATTATACGGACGCATTGCAGCAGGAACACCAATAGAAGCAATACGCAACGAGGGTGAGGCAATCCAAGTACCACAAGGTTTTGTAGGATATGGTGATCACTATGCATTAAGCGTTGATGGTGACTCGATGATAAAGGCAGGAATACATGATCAAGACACAGTAATAATACAAAGATGTGACAGCGCCGAAAACGGCACAATAATAGTAGCGCTAGTAGATGACGAAGAAGTTACACTAAAAAGATTAAGGCGCGCGGGAAATAAAATAGTGTTAGAGCCTGAAAATGATGATTATGAACCACAAATATTAGAACCTGAACGTGTAAAAATACAGGGACGTTTAGCTAGCTTATTACGAAGCTATCACTAAAATTCGGCAGACAACCACCTATGCATTTTTAATTTTTACTGTAATCATAAGCAGACCACGGGCGACCAGAGGTGGTCTGAGCAACGTTACTGATTCGTAAATCACCATTTTCTAACCACAATGCGTGAGCTCCATTACTCCAGCTATCAAATTTATCAATAATTGTTTTAGCATTACATAGTTTTTTGTATTGATATGGTACGGGCTTAACTGAAATCAACACATCCGCCCAACCACATTCTGCACTTAATATATAAGGATTACGTGCAAATGATACTTTGTGACCATTAACTACAAAACGACACCCCTCCTCGCCGCATCTATAAAATTCATCATTGCTTTTTTTAGTCCCACCTTTGCTGGGCAGCAAAACAGCAGATTTTTTCTTTTGCCCATAAAACCTTTCCCAGTTGTGCAACACAAATCTATCAGTTCTTCTGGTGGATACATATAATCCATAAGCACCTTTGAATCCAAATAGCTTGTGAGATGACGAAATCAATATATCAGGGTGATCCTGAAAACTAGACATAAACAAAGAAAGCGCGAAAAACGGAATAGCAATAAGTTTTCCCCACCCTTTCCACAAAACCATAAACAGGCAGGATAAAACCATAATTATAAACGGCAAAAATCCCCAAGATGATACCCGTATAACTGAGGCGGGCAAGGATGATGCCCAATAAGATATATCCATCATATAATCAACACCAATGCCCACCACTTGCAATGGCCAATATTCCAGATCAAAAGGCATGGCGACCAAGCTTATTATTGCAAATGGCATAATAAAAAATGCCAACAAAGGGACAGCAGCAAAATTGGCCAGAGAACCCAAATATGAAACTTGACCAAAATGGTACAAAGCGAAAGGTGCGGTGGCTAAGCTTGCTATTAAAGTGGTAATGCAAACACTTATAAAATAAAGGGATATCTTTCTATACCACCCTTTCTTCTTATACCATACCATCCAATATTTACGTGTAACATCGTAAAAATATATCAAACATGTTACAGCGGCAAACGACATGTGAAAGCTTGCCGACATTAGGCTCTCGGGGGCGCATATCAACACAAACAATGCAGAAAAAGCCACAAGCCGTAAAGAAATGGGTGAACGATCCAATATTACCGCTAAAAACACAATGGCAATCATCATAACAGCACGTTGAGTTGGTATAGTTGCCCCCGCTATCATCATATAGAATACAGCGATTAATAAAGACATAACCGCAGCTATTTTTTTCACTGGGTAATGCAAAGAGACACCGGGAATGGAAACCAACAACAATCTTATAAAGAAAAAGAACACGCTGGCTACTATACCTACATGCAATCCCGATATAGCCAACATATGAGCCAGACCAGCATCACGAATAGCGTTACGGTCGCCCTCTGATATTGCACTTTTTTGGCCAACTATAAGTGCCAAAGCTATGCTTGCGTTTGATGATTGTAAGCTATTTTTGATTTTTAACGCTATATTGTGTCGAATAGATTCAATATTCAGCAAGTCATTATTGCCCTTATCAACAATCAACTCTGGCTGATTATATATAAACCCTACTGCACCTATCCCCTTGAAATAAAGATAGCGCCTAAAGTCAAAACCGTCAGGAAACAGGGGTGCAGATGGCGGATTCAACAAAGCCAGAACCTTAATCCTCTGCCCTATTTTAATGTTATTATCGGTACGTAACTGTAGTCGAACCTTACGAGGGGTCTTGCCCTCATCAACTCCCTCAATAACCAAACTAGATAGAGTAATCCTGCTCCCTTTAGGCTCACCTAATTCCTCTATATATTCGATATCACCAATTACGGTAACCGGCCCAATTTTTTTATCTAATATTGTAGTGTTAACTACTGCATTTCGTAGCGTTGACGTTGTCATCCCAGACAAAAACAACAATATGATCAATGATATGTAAACAATTACCTTACCAATAACCCCACCATAGATCAAAGGCCTTATAAGGACGTGAACAGCCCCCCAAAAAAGAAGTATGAAAACACACAAAATTAACGGTGGTTCAAAAGGAAGGGAAAAGTATAAGCCAACTCCAAGTGCGAAAAACACAGGCACCCATAGAAACATATTTTCTTTTTGCACATAAATTATATGCTCCATGCAAGAAACAAAACGATTAGAGCTTAAAAAAAATCCTCCCCTTTCCGTTCTATGATCTATGCCTGCGGCATTTTGCATGTTAGTGTCCCCAGATTATGTGATCTGTATTAATGTAAGGCAAATAATTATGACTGTTGTAACACGTTTCCCCCCTTCCCCTACAGGATTTATGCATGTTGGTAATGCAAGAACTGCCATTTTAAACTGGCTATATGCAAGAAACCAGGGCGGTGAATTTGTTGTTAGAATTGAAGACACAGACAGAAAACGCCACTCAGAAGAAGCAGTAGCGGCAATAATGGATGGGCTTGAGTGGCTTGGTCTTAATTATGATGGTGAGGTTTTATCACAATTCTCAAGACTGGATCGCCACACAGAAATAGCAAATGAAATGATTGCAAAAGGGCAAGCATATTATTGCTATTGCAGCCCTGAAGAATTAGATGAAATGCGTGAAAAAGCACGCACAGAAGGTAAAAAAACATTTTATGATCGACGTTGGAGAGATGCATCAAACAAGGAAATACCTGCTGATGTAAAACCTGTGGTTCGAATAAAAGCCCCATTAGAAGGTGAAACAGTTATCAATGATAAAATACAAGGAGAGGTTCGTGTTTCTAACGACCAGCTTGATGACTTTATCATTCTACGCAGTGATGGTACTCCTACATATATGTTATCTGTTGTTGTTGATGATTTTGATATGGGAATTACACATATAATTCGCGGTGACGATCATTTAAATAATACATTCAGACAAAAAGTAATATTTGATGCAATGAGTTGGGATGTACCAACATTTGCGCATGCCCCACTGATACACGGCGCTGATGGAGGCAAATTCTCCAAACGTCACGGAGCGCAAAGCATTCAAGAATTCAGAGATATGGGTTATCTTCCAGAGGCCTTACTTAATTATCTGTTGCGCCTTGGTTGGTCTCATGGGGATGATGAGATTATACCACGCGACAAAGCGATTGAGTGGTTCAATTTAGAAAACATTGGCAAAGCTCCTTCTAAATTTGATTTCGCCAAATTAGATAGCTTAAACGCACATTACATAAATGAAAGCAGTGCGGAAGAGTTAATAAAACAAGCCACTCCATTCTATTTAGAGCGCCATGGCATAGAACCTGACGAAACAGGAAAACAAAGAATCTCACAAGGTATAGATGAGTTAAAGTCGCGATCCAAAACATTGTTGCAATTCGTTGATGAATCTATATTTTATACACGTTCAACACCATATGGTTTTGATGATAAAGCACTGAAAAACTTGGATGGTTCTGATGAAGTTTTAAAGGCAATTATTTCCGCATTCGAGGCGGAAAGTTCGATTAACGCTGATAAAGTTCAGGAAATATGTAAATCAATTGCCCACGATCATACAAATGGTAAATTGGGTAAGGTCGCCATGCCATTGCGTGCAGCATTAACAGGTACTACTGTTTCCCCATCAATCTTCCATGCGGCAGAAATACTTGGCATAGAAGAAGTATGTAAGCGCATAAATTTTGCTTTAAATAGATAAGCTAGCACATTTTCACTATACCATTGATGAAGAGAGCTTTTTATACTATCATTGTAATGTCCTAGTGACACCCCTTCCTGATGCCATATTCCGTGGCAACAAAACATCTACAAAATAAATTCTGCGTAACTGTTAATTACAATACCCCTAAATAATATTGCCAAGGATATATAGCCATGACGACGCAGAAGCAAAAAACAGATAGAACATTCACCCTAACCAATGACCAAACTGGCGAAGGTGTTAAATTACCGGTATTAGAGGGTACAGACGGACCACCTGTTTTAGACATAAGAAAGCTCTACGCACAAACCGGACATTTTACATTTGACCCTAGCTTCACCGCCACAGGAAGCTGTAAATCCAGGCTTACTTTCATTGATGGTGAAAAAGGTATTCTACAGCATAGAGGGTACGACATAGCCGACCTTGCAGAAAAAAGTGATTTCATGGAAGTTTGTCATTTACTTTTGAACGGCGACCTACCTAATCAACAAGAAAAAGAAACATTCGAACATGAAATAACATATCACACGATGGTCGACGAGCAAGTTAACTTCTTTTATCGTGGATTTAGACGCGATGCACATCCAATGGCCATTATGTGTGGCGTAGTTGGTGCTCTATCTGCATTTTATCATGACTCATTAGATATACATGACCCAAAACAAAGGCAAGTATCGGCGCATAGACTGATCGCCAAGGTTGCCACACTTGCAGCCATGACACATAAATATTCTATTGGTCAGCCATTTATGTATCCGCGCAATGACTTATCATTTTCTGAAAACTTCCTATATATGTGTTTTGCTGTTCCGGCAGAGCCATATAAAGTTAATCCGGTTTTGGCAAGAGCGATGGATAAAATATTTATACTCCATGCCGATCATGAACAAAATGCATCAACATCCACAGTACGACTTGCCGGATCATCTCAAGCGAACCCTTTTGCCTGTGTTTCTGCTGGTATTGCTTGTCTATGGGGGCCAAGTCATGGTGGCGCTAATCAAGCTGTTCTGGAGATGTTAGATCAAATAGGCAGCGTTGAAAACATCCCTGAATTTATTGAGCGCGCAAAAGATAAAGATGACCCATTCAGGCTTATGGGCTTTGGTCATCGTGTGTATAAAAACTTTGATCCACGCGCAAATGTGTTAAAAGCCGCTTGTGATGAGGTTCTTGAAGATTTAGGTGTATCTGATCCACGATTAAAATTGGCAATGGAGCTTGAGAGAATAGCACTTGAAGACCCCTACTTCGTAGATAGAAAACTCTTCCCGAATGTTGACTTTTATTCCGGTATAATCTTAAAGGCCATGGGCTTTCCAACCAGTATGTTTACTGTTTTATTCGCAGTTGCCCGTACAGTTGGCTGGGTCTCACAATGGAAAGAAATGGTTGAAGAACCAGCATTAAGAATTGGCCGTCCAAGACAACTATATACCGGCCCTGAACAAAGGCCCTATGTGGACCTTGAAGACAGGTAGAACTCATTACATTAAATAAGAACAAGTAATTTATAATAATTACTTGTTCACAATTTTACCTATAAACTCAACTGCACGCTGAGATGGTGTCATAGAGTTATTATCGCCCAGTATCTCTCCCAAAGCGAGGAAGGCATCTTTTTGCTCATCCATTTTTTCTTTGCTCTGAAGTAATTCAAGAGCCTCTTTCGCGATATTATTCGATGTGCACTTCCCTTGTATACATTCAGGAACAATAGGCTTATCAAGCAGTATGTTTGCTAAATGCGCATACTTAACCTTTGCCATTACACGCAACATAATTCCTGTTAATGAATTTACCTTGTAAGCAATCGTATGCGGAATACCAGCATAAGCTAGCTCCAACCCCATAGTTCCAGAAACAGATATGGCAACATTACATGCCTTTATCGCCTCCCACTTCATCTCAGGATTAGAAACAACATAAATAGGAAGATTAAAGTCTTCCAACATTTTTTGAACATTATATTCCAAATTAGGTAATGTTGGGGCAATAATATGTATATTCTCTTCGATATCGTTAACTATCAGTGCAGCTTCCTTTATCGTTCCGCTTAGCTTCTTTAATTCACTTTCACGGCTACCAAAGAAAAGCCCAATAGCCTTAGCATCTTTAGGAATGCTGTTTTCCTCTCTGAACAGGTTTCCCGTAGCATTTTTTGAATCGCTCATTACTAATGGGTGTCCAACGTGGGCGGCTTGCATCCCATGCTTAGTAAAGAACTCAACCTCCATAGGGAACAAGCACATCATAGCGTCCATAAAACCTGCTATCTTTTTTGCGCGCCCGGGACGCCACGCCCAAACACTTGGCGCAACATAATGTATTAATTTGCCTTTATATATACCGCGCTTTTTAAGGGATTTAGCCAAAATAAAGTTAAAATCAGGGAAGTCGATAGTTATAACGACATCAGGCTTTTGCTTTTCAATTTCTTCAACGATTGACTTATTTAACTTCAACAGACGCGGCAGCTTAGGTATTACCTCCCAAATCCCAATCACTGAAATTTGATCCAGAGGAAGAAGCTCATCAAAACCAGCTTCCCTCATCAGTGGTCCACCAACACCCAAGCATTCAACGTCATCACCATACTGATCTTTTAATGCTCTAATTAAAGGAGCACCTAGCGCATCCCCTGAACTCTCACCGGCAATCATAAATATTTTCATGTTCAAATATAACCCTCAGATATAATGTTAATTTAAGTGTCTACATTAACAGCAATTACGAATATTTTATATTTATCCGCACAGTTAGCAACTTTTTTTGTATCAACAACCATTACGTTGTTTGCATGTATGACTATGCCAGACAATCCTGCTCTATGTGCATTCTCTATTGTATTCACGCCAATAGTAGGCATATCAAGCTCTTTACTTTGCTGGGGTTTGCGTGTTTTAACCAATATACCACCGCGGCCTTTTTGTTGAAGATGTTTACACCTATCCATTAATGCATCAGTACCTTCAACCGCCTCTACTCCAATAATCATACCATTTTGCACAATCACAGACTGGCCTATATCTAAAGAACCGTTTACCTGAGAGGCTTTCAAACCAAAATTTATGCTGTCCCAGTCATCTTTATGTGGCTCTAAGCTGCCAATACACCCTTCCTTAACTAACAAGTTATCACAGAAGTTATGAACACCATGAAGCTTGAAGCCTTCACTTTCCAATTCCTCTTTTAACAATTCCAGAAGACCGTTATCACCTAAAGCACGCAACCCTATACGAGATAGTATTTTAACAGCCTTAATATCCGGCTTTATTTCCTTGAACGATGGACGCTTTACTTTACCAATCAACACTAGATCAGTAACATCGTTAGATTTAAAGAATGAAATCACTTTACCAACAGCGCCAAGATCAAGCCAGATGTGGTCATGACTGTCCATTAGATTTGGGTCTGTATGCCCCTTCAAGCCAATAATGTAAGGCGTTATACCACTATCCTTACAAGTAGAGACTAAATGAAAGGGAAGATCCCCGCCACCTGCGATAATACCTAGCTTTTCTATATCTATTTTTTGCGTGGCTGGCATAACGGAAAACTACTCTTTGCGCGCGCAAACTCAACAATCGTAGATATCAAGTTATCATCCGGGAAGTCTGATGAAACCATATCAAGCCTTTGCTCCAAAGTACCCTCATCACCAAAGAGCTGATTGAATGCACGCTGTAATTGTCTGATTTCAGCCTTTTCAAATCCACGACGCTCTAAACCTATAAGGTTTAATCCAGCAAGAGATGCTCTTTCACCTTTAACACGACCATATGGGATGACGTCATTTTCAACACCTGACATTCCGCCGATAATTGCATGATCACCTATACGAGCAAATTGATGAACCGCTGACAGGCCGCCTATAACAACAAAATCGCCTACCTCTACATGACCTGCAATCGTAGCGTTATTAGCCATGATAACATTATTTCCAACAATACAATCATGTGCAACATGTGAGGACATCATAAATAAACAATTATCACCTATAACTGTTTGCATTGCCCCATGTTTGGTACCGGGGTTCATCGTAACATGCTCACGTATAGTGTTGTTTTTACCAATTATCAGCTTTGTAACTTCACCCGCAAATTTAAGATCCTGCGGAGGAGCGCCCAAAGACGCAAAAGGAAATATGTCACATCCTTCACCAATAGAAGTATGCCCCTCTATACATACATGGGAACGAAGGTTCACATTATCTGCCAGAGATACATTTTCGCCGACAACGCAATAGGCACCTATTCCAACATTGTCGCCTATGACCGCGTTTTCATGAACTATTGCAGTTGGATGAATATTATTTGGCATATGAATTCTTCGGTGATTAGTTAGATTAATATTATCAATATGATAATATATTAACAAAAAAGAACAAGTAACGCTTTGTTACTGATTATTTCAGTTCTTAATTTATAGAGTTTTGAATTACGCTGTTGATTGCGTATCTGTGATCATCGCACTGAACTTTGCCTCAGCACACACTTTACCGTCAACAGTTGCAACCCCTTTGAATTTCCATACAGGCCCTCGAGATTGTATTTTTTCAACATGAACATGCATACTATCACCTGGTGTAACAGGCTTGCGAAAGCGGGCGCTATCGATTGTCATAAAATACACAACTTTACCCTCAGCTTCTTTACCAAGGAAGTCAACGACGACCAATGCCGATGTCTGTGCCATAGCCTCAATTATTAAGACCCCTGGCATAACAGGAAAGCCAGGAAAGTGTCCGTTAAAGTGAGGCTCATTTATTGTAACATTCTTTAAGCTTGTTGCGCTTTCACCTGATTCCAGTTCCAATATACGATCTATCAATAAAATTGGATAACGATGAGGTATCATGTCCATAATACCATTTATATCTATCTGATCTTTACTGTCTTCTGTCATTTTAACACCTTACTTTTATATATTTAACGTAGTTAATCTTACTTTTTCTTTTTTATTAAGCGGTTAAGTGCCGCCACTTGCCTAAAAAACTGTGATTTAGGAAACGCAGGAGATCCTAAATATTCCTCACCACAAGGAACGTCAGAGATAACGCCTGCTTGCGCACCTATTCGCGCACCTGAACCGACAGTAATATGACCTGCAACTCCAACTTGACCACCGATAGCAACGTAGTCTTGAATTTTTGCTGAACCAGATATACCTACTTGCGCAACAATAACGCAACCACGTCCAATTTCCACATTATGGCCAATTTGCACAAGATTATCAATCCATGTGCCCTGCCCAATTATTGTATCCGGACCTGAACCACGGTCAATCGTGGTATTAGAACCAATCTCAACATGGCTCTCAATAATAACGCGCCCTAACTGCGGGACTTTTACATGCCCGGAAAGAGAGATGGCAAAACCAAATCCATCTTGACCAATTCTTGCACCGGGATAAACACGTACATAATCACCTATCAGTGCATATGAGATAGTAACATTATTACCAATCCTACAATGAGATCCAATTTCTACATTGTTATTAATCACCGTGTTCGCTTCAATACGACTAAATTCACCAATTACCACATTACTGCCAATAACTGCACCGTGACCAATTGATACATTATCTGCAATTATTGCCGTTTTATCAATAATTGCGTGGTCACTTATATTTGCATCCTGTGCAGAATATATTTCAGGATAAAAAGCCTGAGCAGCCAATGCATAGGATTTATATGGTGTTGAAGTTATAAGGCACAAAAGCCCCTCAGGCGCATGTTCAACCATTTCACGTGAAACGAAGCATGCTCCCGCTTTAGTGCTAATAAAGTCTTTCTTGTATTTTACATTATCCAAAAAAGACAAATGATTGCTTTTCGCATTATGCAATGGCGCGACATCATCCAACAATATATTTTCTATTGAATCATCAACGGTTTCTGCCCCGGAAATTTCACAAATTTCAGAGACAGAAAAGCTTTTTGATTTTTTAAAGAAACGAGGATCAGCCATTAGAAAACAATTATTTTACTTTAAGAGACAACTTGGGAGTTTTCTTGTTTAAACGCTCCATCGCCTTTTCCGTTATATCTAAAGACATACTTCCAACAACGATATTCTGGCGTGTAATGATAAGATCAATTTTATCTTCAACAGCAATTTTTTGACAAACCTCATATATTGATTTTGTAAGGTTGCTCATCACTTCTGAATAAGCTTTTTCTAACTTTTGCTTTTTTTCTTGAATCTTTTTACGTGCAACCAAACGTCTACTCTCAAAACCCTGAATTTGCTTAAGAAACTCTTCCTTTGAAAGTTCACTACGCTTTTTTTCCAAACTCTTTTGATCTGTGCGTAACTTATCTTCAGCAGTTTTAATTTCCTGCAAAAACTCTTTACGTTTACTTTCAACCTGCTTTTTGATCGACACTGCCGCCTTTGACTTAACCAATATCATATCGATATCAATAACGGCAATATTAGCTTCCGCTCTTGCATGAGTAGTAGACAAGCAAAATACAGTAAAAGCCACAGCAAATATAGTTCGTAGATAACCAAACTTCATATTAAATTCCTATTTCAAATGTGTGTTTGTTAATTTGACACTCTATTAAAAGCGTGTACCAAAATCAAACCTGAAATTCTCTTCTTCGTCGAAATCTTCCTTCAGGTAAGGAATAGCAACATCAACACGTATTGGACCAAATGGGGATTTCCATGACAAGCCCAAACCTGCTGTTGCACGAATTGAGTTTTCCTCGTCAATACCAGCAGCGGTTTCATCAATATCCCAAAGAGAACCCACATCACTAAACGCGTGACCTTTGATCCCTAGTTCTTTTGGTAGTCCAATCGGAAATGATGTCTCTACACTTCCCCTATAGAAGAAATTACCACCAAGAGAGTCATTGGTAGAGCTATCTCGTGGTCCAACACCAGAGCGCTCAAAACCACGTAATGTTGATCCACCTAAGAAATAACGCTCATTAATTTCAACATCAGAGTCACCATATGCTTGTATCCCGCCAACCTCACCGAGGATATTAACATTCCATGTCTCACCAAGAGGGTGGTAATAAGATGCACCGGTTTTTGCAGACACATATTTTGCATCGCCACCAAGACCTGCAACTTCTGTGTCTAACCAATAAGTAGTACCGCTCGTTGTTAGTATTGCACTGTCTCTGGTATCATAGAAAAGCCTCTGTGACAGTGCAAAAGTTGTTCTGTCGCCCTCTTGGTCACGAACAAATCTGGATGCATCACTACCAACATCTGTAATTTCGTTTGAAGTGAACCTCAGTTTAACTGTCTGCCTCCAATTCTCTGACAAAGGGTAACCAACACGTAATCCACCACCTGTACGCTTTTGATCGTATGAACTCTCATCCTGAAGGTCACGCGTAATGTGGAATAAATCAATACCAGCAGAAATATCACGATCAAGGAAGTAAGGTTCAGTGAAAGAAAAGTCTATCTGGCTTTTTTCACCTGCGATGACCGTAGATAGGACAAGATCTTGCCCCTTACCAAGAAGGTTTCTCTCTCTAATTCTAAGGTCTGCCAAAGGCCCGTCCGATGAAGAGAATCCTGCACCGATAGATAGCTCACCGGTAGATTTTTCTTGTACATTAATATCGATAACAGTTTTATCAGGTGCAGATCCTTGCGTTACTTCCAAATCAACGGTTTCAAAGAAATTAATATTTCTTATATTCTGTTCTGATTTAGCAATTTTCGAACGGTTAAACGGGTCTCCTTCAACAACTTCCAGTTCCCTACGAAGAACTTTATCCAGCGTACGTATGTTACCATTTACATTAATTCTTTCAACAAACACACGAGGAGTTTCATTTATTGCAAATACTACCGTAATAGTTTCGTTTTCACGATCTTTTCTGATGTCAGGGCGAATATCAACAAAAGCATATTGAAGATCACCAAGCTGATCCGTCATTTTTTGAACGGTACGCTTTACCTGATCCGCATCATACCAATCATCAACATCAAAGGTAATTGCTTCATTAAGTACAGTCTCATCAAGACCTTTAATTTCAGATATAATTTCTGTTCCTGCAACTTTGTAACGGCGACCTTCTTCTACGGTAAACGTTATGAAGAAACTGTCTTTATCATTAGAAAGCTCAGCTACAGAAGATAAAATGTTGAAATCCGCATAACCTTGAGATTCATAAAACCCTCTTAATAATTCTTGGTCATAAGCCAAACGGTCTGCGTCATAGCGATCATTGCTTGATAAGAATTTGTACCAAGCACTTTCTTTCGTACTTATAACACTGCGAAGTTTACCGTCGCTGTAATTACTGTTTCCGATGAACTTAACACTTTTAATGTCTGTTACTTCACCTTCATGTATTTCAAATACCAAGTTAACTCGGTTCTGGTCTAACTGTATTATTTGAGGCTGTATCGATACAGAAAAGCGACCTTGCCTTCTGTATAATTGGTAAAGCCTGCTAACATCTGATTGAACCTTTGATCTGGTGAACACTTGTCTTTGGCGTAATTGAACCTCTGATAATAGCTCATCATCTTCAATAGCATCATTACCTTCGAAAGTAATAATATTAACAACAGGGTTCTCAACAACTTTTACAGACACTACGCCATTAACCTGTTCAACCTTAACATCTGCAAAAAGACCTGTAGCAAACAAGCTTTTCAATGCTCTATCCGTAGCGACGTTATCAACAGGATCACCGATTTTTAAATCCATATATGAGGCAATTGTTGATTCCTCAATCCTTTGAACTCCGGATATTTCAATTTTCTTAACCATTTGCGCGGCATATGAGCATACAGGTGAAACAACACCTGCAACAAAAACAGCAGAACTAAGAGCATATAGTTTAAAATATTTCGAAAATTTCATGATAAGCCTATTTTAGTAAGATTCTTAACTAGACTCTATATCACTTAACATAGAAATCAAGTCATTAACGTTAGCAATAATCATAAGTCCCACAATAATTATAAGACCAATAATCATTGCAATATTTTGCACACGCATAGGCGCTGGCCTTCCTCTAATTGCTTCATAAGTCAAAAAGACAAGAAAACCACCATCCAAAACGGGTATTGGTAACAAGTTTATCACCGCAATCATTAGGGAAAACCCCGCAACAAACATCACATAATCATACCACCCTGCTTTTGCTGCTCTTGCCGTATGTTGACTTATTTTACTTACGCCCCCCAACAAGGGCTCATCAGTTTTCCCCTTATGTGCAACACTTATAAGCTTATACCCGTCAACAATGATTTTATTAATAGAAAACAGTGACCTTCCAATTGCCTCAAACGGGCTTAGACGAACAAAATATTGCTTGTCAGGATCAGACATCAGAATGCGGTCATAATATTGATGATCGGGATCATCCCAATGACCGTTAATATCTGAGGGTATATGTATTATGTACTCATCAATACGTTCTTTTTTAAACGGCCAACCTACGCGAACATCTCTATCCATTTTGTTAGACAACATCTCCCTTACCACATCAGGATCTCCATTTGTCAAAACACCTTCAACGGTTTCAAAGTCTTCGAATTCAATGGCATTAAGGCGTATCATTCCCGTTTGTCCGTGGCTTTTATCAACGCCTTTTTTGTTTGTATATTCTAAATGTCTTGCCGTTAAAGTAATGTTTAGAGTTTTACCATCACGAATTATTGTATATTCATGCGGTACAGGTGGAAGCTCATACCAAGTAAGGTCATACACATCCTCCATACGGCGTATCTTTTTGCCGTCCATCTTTACAAAGATATCACCCGTTTGAAACCCGGCATTATAAGCAGCGGAGTCAACAGCAACGCCGTTAATGGTTAAAGGCTTTGACCGTTGTCCATAAGTAGAGAACACAAAACAGAATATACAAAATGTTAAAAGAAGGTTTATAGCAGGGCCTGCGGCAACGATGAACATACGCTGCCATACAGTTTTGGTGCAAAAAGCATGTTTAAGCTCTTCCTCACTTAATGTTCGCTTGCAATCATTTTCGTGATCCCAAACCACCGGATCATTGATATCCACATCACCGAACAGCTTAACATACCCACCTAGAGGAAAGGCACAAAAAGACCATCTGGTCTTAAGATCACCACCACCAAAGCCAAACAGCTCTTTACCGAAACCAAATGCAAACTGCTCAACATGAACTTTGCATTTTTTTGCCGCCCAATAGTGACCAAACTCATGAACAATGATTACAATTGCCAAGGTCACAACAAACATTAAACCATAAAAAAATAGATTTTCTGCAATGTCCTGCATTAGCAACGATGTCGTGTCCATAAGCCCTCCTGTAACGTAATTATTGTTAAATAATCAGTTGGTAAATGTCGTTCAAATTCGCAAAAGCCATAAGACCTATAATAAAGAAGAATCCAGCCCTAAACGCATATTCTTGAAACTTTTCAGGTACTGGTCTACCAAGAATAGACTCAAAGAAATAAAACAATAAATGGCCACCATCAAGCATAGGTATGGGAAGCAAATTTATAAAACCTAAATTAATAGATAAAAGAGCCATAAGAAGTATTAAGGGAACCATTCCTTGTTGCGCCATGTCGCCAGCAATTGCGCCAATACGAATTATTCCGCCTAGCTCGGTTGCGCTTCTAACCCCTACTACCATCTGCCATAACGCCTCGAGAGAACTACGCGTCATAACATATGATTCATTTATAGCAGATTGTATAGCAGTCATAAGAGTATGCGGAGAATAAGTCTTAGCAGGCAAATTAGACAGGTATAGAACTTCTTCCTCAACACTAGCAGCCGTTCCTAAATGAGAATTCATGTTAGAAACAGGACTTATAGTCATGGTTTTAATATCATCACCACGCTTAGTGCTGATAGTAAATGTTTTATCTAAACGACTTTTAATTCCGGCAAGAGCCTCCGCGGTAGATTTAACTTCGTTACCTTCTATATGCGTTATCCCACTGATTGAAATACCGTGTTCCGCACTAAGCAATCCAAGCAAGCCAATAGAGCTTTTAAAACCAAATTTATCTTCAATTTCAAGGCGTTTGGGCTTGGCCATAATGTCTATTAATTCATCACCACGTTTGACAACGAAATGCCTCTCTCCATCAAGGGCTACCATCATTTCACGCCTTATATCACCAAATGAAGATATGTGTTTACCGTCAATTGAAACAATAACATCATGCGGAGCAAAGCCGTGTTCATCCGCGCTGCTTTCCGCCATGATAGCAGCAGCAGTTGGCGGAGAGACAGGTTTTCCGTATGTTACGTATAACCCCGTCAACAGCATAATTGCGAATAGGTAATTAATCGCGGGACCTGCAAAAACCACCGCGGCACGTTGCCATACCGGTTTAGTAAAGAATGCTACTTCCTTTTCTTCCTCTGTCATCTCACGAACTTCACCATCTTCATCTTCGATGGCGTCACTATGACCTGCACTTGCCGGATCAGTATCACCGAACAACTGAACATAACCACCTAATGGTATTAAAGATAACTTCCATCTTGTGCCGTTTTTGTCGTTAAATCCCCATATTTCTTTACCAAAACCAATAGAGAACATATTCACACGTACACCGCACATACGCGCAACGATGTAATGCCCCCATTCATGTACAAAGACAAGGATACTCAAAACAAGTATGAATGCTCCCCCATAAATCCATATATTTTGTCCGGTTACCTGAATAAGACCAAAAATATCCATAACGTGCTTCGTATCCTTAAAATTCTATGTTTGGTTAAAACGTTCAACAGCTAGACGAACAGTGTTATCTAATTCCACTATATCTTCAACCGTTTTTAACGATCTATCCGATATCTCTGGGTAGAAATCATCAACAGCATAGGAAACAATATCCATAATGCCGGAAAAGTTTATTTTTTTGCGTAAAAATAAGTCAACAGCCACCTCATTAGCGGCATTCAAGGTAATACATGCGCTCTGGCCTAACTTAACGCATTTATACGCATACATTAAGGCAGGGAATTTATCTAAATCAGGTTCTTGAAATGTTAGTTGCGACAATTGCTTAATATCAAGTTTTTTACCCGCACTATCCATACGATCCGGCCATGCCAGAGAATATGCAATAGGAGTACGCATATCACTTGCACCCATTTGAGATAATATTGAGCCATCTGAATATGAAACCATTGAGTGAATAGTAGATTGAGGATGAATAACCACATCAATCATATCGGCAGGAAAACCGAATAAATGCGCAGCTTCTATTACCTCTAAGGCCTTGTTCATCATAGTTGCGCTATCAACCGATATTTTTTTACCCATTTCCCAATTAGGATGAGCTATCGCCTGCTCTGGTGTTGCATTGGACATATCTTCGACACTCCAATTCAAAAATGGCCCACCAGATGCAGTTAAAATAATTTTGTCTACTTCAGATCTATTGTGATTCTCTAACACCTGAAATATTGCGTTATGTTCACTATCCACAGGAAGAATCTTAGCATTATTTTCGCGCGCTGTTTTCATTATAAGGTCACCTGCAGCGACTAAAGGCTCTTTATTAGCTATAGCAACATTTACCCCATTCTCTAACGCGCATAAAATAGGGCGAAGGCCAGCAAATCCCATAATAGCCGCCATAACCAAATCAACAGGGTGTGATGATACTGAAATTATCGCGTCACCACCTGACTCAACAATGATATCGTGCCCCACTAATAGGGATTTAAGCTCCCCCTCTAATGATCTATCAGCAATAACAGCTTTTTTAGCCCCTAATTTGACCGCGCTATTGGCTAGGCTTTCAATGTTATAGTTTGCAGTTACCGCATACACCTCAAAAGACTCTGGTGCAGATAAGATTACATCCATTGTACTTTGACCAACAGATCCCGTAACCCCCAATATGGTTATTTTCTTTTTAGAATACATAGGATAGCAACGTAATTAAAATTAAATATACAGGAGCGCCCAACAGCATTGAATCTATACGATCTAATAACCCGCCATGCCCCGGTATAAGGGTTCCTGTATCTTTAACATCTGCCTGACGCTTTACAAATGAAATCATAAGATCTCCTGCCTGCCCGACACAACCAATCGCAACACCAAGAGCGGCAGTAATAGGAAATAATGCATACCAAGAGTTATGATCAAAAACATCATGAAATCCAAACAGCCAAACCCATAAAACACAAAACAATGCAGGAAAGAACAATGCACCGCCAAAACCAGACCAAGTTTTGTTTGGACTTACTTCTTTAATAAGCTTTGGCCCACCAAAGGTTTTACCAACAAAATATGCTCCAATATCACTAACCCAGATCATACCAATGAATATAATAAGAACATTAATGGAATACACCTCACGTAGTGCAAGAAAGCTGGCAAATGATATAGACATGTAAATAAATCCCAACAACATAGTGGGAACAAAATATTCAAGCTTTTTTGATAAATAAAACCACTCAGACAATGATATTAAAAATGCAATGAAAAGAAGAATAGCCAATACCATACCGCCAAACTTAATCGCCATAATAAAACATGGAGCAAGTATGATTGCAGAAACTATACGCTTCATTAATGATGTAGACATATTAAGCATCAGCAACATTTTCCATCAACTTGCTTTAGGGCACCAAAGCGACGATCACGCTTGCAATATTCGTTCAATGCATCATTCCAGTCATTTTCATTGAAATCCGGCCATAGAGTCTGTGTAAAAACCATTTCGGAATAAGCACATTGCCACAAAAGAAAATTACTTATCCTCTGCTCTCCACTTGTTCTTATTAGAAGGTCAGGGTCAGGTATTCCTGCTGTAAATAACGAATTAGAAAAATCATTTTCGATTTGCTTTATGTCAGGAACCACACCATCCATGACAGCCTTATCAATAAGCTTTTTAGCGGCTTGGGCTATATCTACCCTACCACCGTAGTTAAGAGCGATGACAACATGAATTTTAGTATTATTTTGGGTTAACTCTTCCGCATTTTTAATAAGATCGACAATATCATCGTCAAATGCTGTTTTATCACCTATAACCGACAAACGCACATTATTCTTATGCATCTCAGAAGTTTGAGACCTAAGATAATGACGCAACAATTTCATAAGTTCTTTTATTTCATCGGATGGCCTGTTCCAGTTCTCTGAAGAAAATCCAAAAAGCGTTAAGTATTTAACACCAGATTTAGCAGCATTCTCTACTATTCTTTGTGCACTTTCAGAGCCTTTTTTATGCCCCATGCTTCTTGGTAAACCACGCTTTTTTGCCCATCTACCATTGCCATCCATAATAACGGCAACATGAACAGGAACGTCGTTTGTTAATTGCTTATTCGAAAAATTAACCATAAACAATTAAACCGTCATAATATCTTTTTCTTTATCAACCAATGACCCATCAATAGATTTTATAGCGTCATCTGTTAGTTTTTGGATCTCATCAGAATAGCGTTTCAAATCATCTTCTGTTATATCCCCGCTTTTCTCCATTTTCTTGATGTTATCCATACCATCTCTACGAACATTACGAACAGCGATCCTAGCATTCTCTGCAATTTTACCAGCAATCTTTGTTAATTCCTGACGTCTTTCTTCGTTAAGATCAGGAACAGGTATACGAATATTGTTACCATCAGGCATTGGGTTAAGCCCTAAACCTGCATCACGTATCGCTTTTTCTACTGATTTAACGGCACTACCATCCCATACTTGAACAGACAGCATTCTTGCCTCAACCACACTAACTGTACCAACTTGATTAAGAGGCATTTTACTTCCGTATAAATCAACAACTACGGTATCAAGTAAATTAACCGAAGCACGTCCCGTACGAAGTCCCGAAAACTCCTTTTTCAATGATTCTAGTGTGCCGTCCATGCGACGTTTTAGATCTTGCTTATCATATGACATATCAAATATACCCCTTTTCTAATTTGTAACTACTGTAAATTTCCCATCAGCACGAGCGACGGTCGCAAAATTACCCTTCTCCATAACAGAGAAAACAATGATTGGAATATCATTTTCGCGCGCCAACGATATAGCCGTCGCATCCATAACTTTTAAATCTTTGGTTAGAACATCTATGTATGTGATATGCGGGTAATGCTCGGCTTCCGGATTTTTCTTAGGGTCGTCGCTGTATATACCATCAACTTTTGTGCCCTTCATTATAACATCGCAATTCATTTCCGATGCACGTAGAGCCGCACCGGTATCCGTTGTGAAATATGGATTACCAGTACCGGCAGCAAATATAACCACCCGACCTTTCGCCATATGACGCATCGCCTTACGGCGTATATATGGTTCACAAATTGCATCCATACGAATCGCAGATTGAACCCGCGTATGAACATCCATATTCTCTAACGCATTTTGCAAAGCTAGCGCATTAATAACAATACCTAGCATCCCCATATAATCGGCAGTCGTACGATCCATACCGTCTGCAGCCCCAGAAACACCACGGAATATATTACCTGCACCGACAACGACACAAACTTCAATGCCCATATTAACAACTTGTTGAATGTCTTCTGCGACACGTTGAACCATGTCAGGGTCAAGGCCAAATTCCTTATTCCCCATCAAAACTTCCCCTGACATCTTAAGCATAACGCGCTTATAAGGGTTTTTGGAAACCTCTTCCAGATCGATCTTGTCTTGATTATTGAGGGTCGTCATTTATGGGCTCCGTAAATTAACTCTAGATCATGAATGCAACTCAATATAGTGGCACTCATACAGCGAAGCAAGCCCAAAGGGCTTGCCTCAGTATTTTTATAAATTCGCAGAAAAAATCACTACGCAGGAAGATATGTAACTAAAGTTATTATCAACCGTTAGCAACAGCAGCAACTTCTGCAGCAAAGTCTTCTTCTTTTTTCTCAATACCTTCACCAAGCTGAACGCGAGTAAACGCAACTAACTTAATTTCAGCACCAGCATCTTTACCAGCAGCGGCAATAGCTTCAGAAACAGTTTTGTCTGTATCCATGATGAATGATTGCTCAGTCAAACAAATCTCTTCATAGAATTTGCGGATACGACCATCAACCATTTTCTCTGCAATTTCAGCAGGCTTACCTGATGCAATTGCTTGTTCTTTAAGAACTGTACGCTCACGCTCAAGAACATCGGCATCAACATCTTCTTTACCAAGAAAACGTGGATTTGCCGCCGCAACATGCATCGCAACTTGCTTGCCGATTGATTGTAAAACATCTTCACTTGCAGATGATTCAAGTGCAACAAGAACTCCAATTTTACCAAGACCATCAGCCAATGCGCTGTGAACATAACCAACAACCGCACCTTCTGATACTTTCAAAGTTGTAACACGACGAAGAGACATATGCTCACCGATTGTTGCAATTTTGCTTGTCAGAACATCTTGAACAGACTTACCGCCAAGATCAGCTGCAGCAAGTTCTTCGACTGTATCAACAGACTTTGCAACATTTACCACATCTTTAACGAAACCTTGGAATTCCTCATTACGAGAAACGAAGTCAGTTTCTGAGTTAACCTCAACAACTGAACCTGTTGTACCTTCAGTAGATACAGCAACAAGTCCCTCAGCAGCCGTACGACCAGATTTCTTAGCAGCCTTAGAAAGACCCTGAGAACGAAGCCAATCAACAGCTTGATCCATATTACCATCATTTTCCACAAGTGCCTTTTTAGCATCCATCATGCCAACGCCTGTGCTTTCACGAAGTTCTTTTACCATTGATGCTGTAATGTCAGCCATGTCTATATATCCTCTTTGAATTTAATTGATTTGTATAAAAATATCTAAAGGTGATAGCACCAGCAATTAAGCTGATGCTGCCTTTTTATCCTTAGTGCTATCTGCCTTTGGCTCTTTAGCAGCTTTCTTTTCTTTTTTGGCTGCTTTTTCCTCAGGAAGATCAACTTTCACATCTACTGCTGCACCTGAATCGTGCTTAACAGATTTAAGTTCAGCTTGAAGACCATCGATAACCGCACCGGAAACCAGCTCACAGTAAAGATCAATAGCGCGAAGAGAATCATCGTTACCAGGGATAACATAATCCACACCCTCTGTGCTTGAGTTACTGTCAACGATAGCAAAAACAGGAATACCCAATTTGTTTGCTTCCTTGATTGCGATATCTTCTTTGTTTGTGTCGATAATGAACAAAGCATCAGGCTGTCCACCCATATCTTTAATACCACCGATTGCCAATACAAGCTTGTCATACTCACGTGTCATCATAAGTAGTTCTTTTTTCGTGTAACCTGAACGGTCACCGTTAAGAATTTTTTCCAAGTCACGTAGACGGTTAATTGATGACGTAATTGTTTTCCAGTTCGTCATCATTCCACCTAACCAACGGTGGTTAACATAGTACTGACCACAACGGCTAGCGCTTTCAGCGATAGAGCTTTGTGCCTGGCGTTTTGTTCCAACGAATAGAACACGACCACCTTTTGAAACGATATTACGTATTTCTGTTAATGCTGTAGCCAATAAAGGTTGTGTTTGTTGTAGGTCAAGAATGTGAACACCATTACGAACACCAAAAATGTACTGACGCATTTTCGGGTTCCAGCGACGTGTGTGATGACCAAAGTGAACGCCAGCTTCTAATAGTTGACGCATTGTGAATTCAGGTACTGCCATTTTATTTCTCCTATATTTCCAGTTATACCTCTGTAAGCCTCGGTTTGATAATCAAACACTGGTTCAGGAACTTACATGTGAATTTAAGTTGGGTATTCTGTATAGGTAAACCATAGCAATTGCAAGGATTTTTATTGACTTTCAAAAACAAAATATGCCACGTTCGGCCAAATTTATAAACGCTTAAGGTAAAAACAATGGAAAACAATAGTGATAAGGTTGCAAAACAAATACATGAAAAGCTACAGGTTAGCTTCGCCCTATTTGCTGACTTACCGGATACAGATCTTTCTAAATATGAAAAGCTTGTTAACTCTGACACACCTGAGCGTGCACAATTGAAAGTGAACTCATTAAAAGACTCTGTGATAAGTGTGCTTGGATCTAAAATGTATGACAGGCATGTGCCAAAAATATCACAAGAAGACGTCGATGCATTAACGGTTGATTTACAAATGCTTACAGAAGACCTTGCAGAGCGCGGATATAAGCTTGATGGGGTAGTTGTTAATGAAAGAAACAAGGTTACCTACAATATTACTGGCCTTGATAACTCATAACTCTGATATATCAATAACACCTTTTTCTGTGCGTATATCGTTACGAGACTTAGCATTCAACGACCAGAGTCCCGGAATATCAATTTGTGCACGGCGGTCATCATCAATATGCGCAAATATCGTTATCTTTGATCGTCCTTTCCCACCTGCGTCTATTAACTCTTTAATTTTGGGTGCAGAGTCACCTGTTGATAAATGTATATGAATTTCATTAATCTTACCTTCAAGGGCATCTTCTAACGGCTGAATTTTATGGGATGTATAGCGTAATTGATCGTCTTTTTGTTCAACCTCAACAGTAACTAAAAGAGACATTCCTGCCTCTAAATAATCTCTCGCATTATTTAAAGTCTCAGAGAATATAGTAACTTCAAAAATACCAGTAGGGTCAGACAGTTGCAAAAACGCGTATTTATTGCCTTTTTGCGACATTTTCTCTTGTTTCTTAAGCAAAACACCAGCCATCAAATAACGTGCTGCTTGCTTATCTTTTATATCTTCCTCAACATGAGATAGAGATACAATTTTCATACGTTCAAATTGCGCCTGACGTGTATCTAACGGATGAGCAGACAGATAAAAGCCAACGGCCTTAAACTCCCTTGCCAACTTCTCAAGCGGATCCCAATTTTTCTCCTCAGGTAAGTCAGGCAAACCCAATCCGGCATCATCGTCATCACCTCCGAATAGGCTAACTTGTCCTGTACTACGCTCCTCTTGTAAACTTTGGGCATAGCGTAAAATTATGTCCGCAGCCCCGCTCATTTCTGCGCGATTTTCATGCAGACCGTCAAATGCTCCTGCACATACCAGCTGTTCAAATTGGCGCTTATTCATTCCTTTGGCATCTAAACGCTTTGCAAAATCTTCAAGACTTTTGTATTGACCGTTTTCTTCACGTTCGTGAATAATTTGCTCCATAGCTTGCTCGCCCACTCCTTTAAGAGCGGCAAGAGCATAACGCACTGATTTATTCTCTACCTTAAAATCAGCATTTGATTTATTTACATCAGGCGTTAAAAGCTTCATCCCCATTTTATCAATATCTTGCTTAAAAACACTCAGTTTTTCAGTATTACCCAAATCCAGTGTCATTGATGCGGCCATGAATTCAACAGGATGATTAGCTTTCAGCCACGCCGTCCAATACGCAATTAACGCATAAGCCGCCGCGTGAGACTTATTAAAACCATATCCGGCAAACTTAGCGATCTGATCGAAAATTTCAGAAGATATTTTTTCCGGCACATCATGATGCTCTTTTGCGCCATCTACAAACATTTTGCGCTGATTATCCATTTCCGCGACAATCTTTTTACCCATCGCACGACGCAATAAATCCGCACCACCCAATGTATATCCTGCCAAACTCTGCGCGGCCTGCATAACTTGCTCCTGATAGATCATAAGACCGTAGGTTTCCTCAAGAAATGGCTGTAAAACAGGATGCATGTAATCTGGTTCTTCGCGTTCTTCCTTAACGCTAATATATTTTGGAATGTTGTCCATAGGACCGGGGCGATACAATGAAACAAGAGCAATAATATCTTCAAACCTTGTTGGTTTAACCTTGCGCAACATGTCACGCATACCTGCACTCTCCAACTGGAACACACCTACCGTGTCACCACGAGCCATTAACTCATATGACTTAGGATCATCAAGGGGTATATCAAGAGCATCAATGCAAACACCTGTTTCTTCCTTCACTATATTAAGTGATTGTTGAACCACTGTCATGGTTTTCAACCCCAAAAAGTCAAATTTAACAAGACCGGCTTGTTCAACATATTTCATGTTATATTGCGTAACGGGCATGGTTGATCGAGCATCACGATATAGTGGCACTAGCTCATCCAAAGGTCTGTCACCAATCACAACACCCGCCGCATGCGTTGAAGCATGGCGGTATAAGCCCTCTAACTGTAGTGCGATATCAATGAGTTTCCCTTGTGTTTCATCCTTTTTACGTTCGGCGCGTAAATCCGCATCCGCGTTCAATGCCTCTTGCAACGTCATAGGAGCAGCGGGATTATTGGGAATCATTTTGGCAATACGGTCAACTTGACCATATGACATTTGCAAAACACGACCAACGTCACGCACAACCGCGCGTGCCTGTAATTTACCGAAAGTGATAATTTGCGCGACATGGTCATGGCCATATCGTTCTTGCACATATTTAATAACCTCATCACGCCTATCTTGACAAAAATCAACGTCAAAGTCCGGCATAGAGACACGTTCAGGGTTCAAGAACCTCTCAAACAGCAAACCTAAAGCCAGTGGGTCAAGGTCGGTAATTTGTAACGACCATGCAACTATAGACCCCGCTCCTGACCCCCTTCCCGGTCCTACTGGGATGCTGTGCTCTTTCGACCATTTAATAAAATCAGAACAAATTAAGAAGTATCCCGGGAACTCCATTTGGTTAATAATACCAAGCTCAAAATCTAGGCGATCCCAATAAGGTTTCGCAGCTTCTTCTTTTTCTTCATTGCTCATCCCATCTTTGAAAACAAATTTATTTAGACGCCACTCCAAACCGTCTTTTGACTGAACCTCAAGTTCATCTTTCTCGGGGCGTTTACTTTCGGTCTCAAAAGGCGGCAATATAGGGTCAATTGTTTTAAGTAAATAAGAGCAACGCTGCGCTATCACAACAGTGTTTTGAATTGCTTCGGGAATATCTTCGAATAATGCAATCATTTCGCGGGAAGATTTAAAATAATGCTCTGGTGTGACTCTTCTTCGGTCTTCTTCACTGATATAACGGCCATCAGCAATGCAAAGAAGCGCGTCATGAGCTTCATAAGCGCCCATATCCCTGAAATAACAATCATTTGTAGCCACCAGAGGAATGTCATGCGTATATGCCAAATCTATAATTTCATCTTCAACCTTATCTTCTTCCGGCAACCCGTGACGCTGTATCTCTATATAGAAATGATCTTTGAATATTCTGTTCAAAAGCAGTAATTCTTGTTCTGCTTTGTCCATCTGTCCATGAGAAACTGCCTGCGCAATGGCACCTTTCATGCCGCCACTCAAACATATTATGCCATCAGAATGTGTTTCCAAAATTTCATGAGTTGTTGTCACTTCTACATTTTCATTATCATTGATATATGAAGAACTAACAATTTTACAAAGATTCTTGTATCCAACCTCACTTTGCGCGAGCAGTACCAATTGATGCTCATCATTTCCAACACTAACCTGACACCCGAATATTGGTTGCACACCTGCCTTTGATGCACTTAACGCAAACTCCATAGCGCCGAAAAGGTTGTTTGTATCAGTAACAGCGACCGCTGGCATAGATTGCGCAGAGCAAAGTTTTATAAGATCACCGATCTTAATTGCGCCCTCCGCCAAAGAATAAGCAGAGTGCAAATGGAGATGCACAAATTGTTGTTTCATGAGTGGAGATTAGCAGAAATAATAGTGTAATATCTACGATAAAAATCAGTAAGGAAGAACTCTTCCAGATTTAACTTCCAACACTCTATCCATCTCGTTGGCCAGCTCCATATTATGAGTGGCAATCAACGCACCAATACCGCGGTTTCTAACTTGTTTTAAAAGTATTTCAAATACTTCTTCTGATGTTTCCGGGTCAAGGTTTCCTGTTGGTTCATCGGCGAATAACAGATAAGGATCGTTAATTAACGCTCTTGCAATTGCAACACGTTGCTGCTCTCCACCTGATAAAGTCGCTGGACGGTGTTTTAATCGATGGTCTAAACCCAATTGCTCTAATAGATCTGCGGCCTTATCTTCTGCATCTTTCTTCTTAACACCTGATATTATTTGCGGTAATGCAACATTTTCTAATGCACTGAACTCAGGCAGAAGATGATGGAACTGATAAACAAAACCAATATATTCATTACGCAATTTTGTTCGCGCCTTATCACGCAAACTGGATATATCACGCTCACCAATCATAATTTTTCCAGATGTTGGCGCATCCAGAAGTCCTAATATTTGTAATAATGTTGATTTACCTGAACCACTTGGCCCAATAAGTGCGGAAATTTCACCTGAATACAAACGAAGGTCAACATTATTTAGGATTTTAAGCTTATTAGAACCTTGAATATAATCTTTGTTTAGGCTTCGCACTAAAAGTAACAAATTTCCTTCTGCGCGCATATCTTCTTCATTTTGAATATCCTCTGTCAGATCACCAATATCGTCTTCATCGATGTGATCATCCAAAATATCATCATCAATGAACGTAGCGTCATCATCGTAGTCTTCAGGAACAGGAGTAAAATAATCATCATTTTCAGAAGCAGCGTCAGCGTCCGGAAAACTGTATTTTTTAAAAGTATCCATTAACCTCATCTCCATTGCTCTTTGTTATCACAATAGCTATTCATAGCGCAACGCTTCTACCGGATCTAAACGAGCCGCGCGCCATGCAGGGTAAATAGTTGCAAAAATTGACAAGGCAAACGCCATCAGAACCACTGTTGACACTTCGTTCCAATCAAGTTCCGCGGGTATTTCAGATAAAAACCTAATTTCCTCATCCCAAAGTACAGTGCCGGTAAGCCCCTCAATCACCTTACGAACAGTTTCTATATTAAGCGCAAAAGCAATACCCAAAGCAGCACCTAATGTTGTGCCTATAAAACCTATACTGGCGCCTGTAAGCATAAAAATTCGCATCATATTACCACGCGTTGCACCCATAGTGCGCATAATCGCAATATCATGCCCCTTATCCTTAACCAGCATAATCATGGATGAAATAATGTTAAATGCCGCAACAATTATTATCATGCTAAGTATGAGAAACATTACGTTACGCTCCACCTCAAGCGCATTGAAGAAGCTTTTATTCATATCACGCCAATCATATGTCCCTGCACGGCCATTAAGCTCTATCTCCACAGCACGCCTGATTTCATCTATACGATCAGGTTGACTTAAAAATATTTCAATTGCACTTACGCTATCTTTAAATTGAAAGAATTTTTGTGCTGCGGGTAATGGCATAAAGACAAAGCCATTATTGTACTCATACATTTCAACATCAAATATAATACCAACCTCAAACGACCTTTGAACCGGAACAGTACCAAACGGTGTGCTTTTTAGCTTTGGTGAGGTAAGTGTTATCTTGTCGCCTATATTAATGTGCAAACGCTTTGCCAAAACAGAACCAATAGCAATTTTAAAACCTCTGAAGTTCTCTATGTCACCTTGTCTAATGCTATTAAATAGGACATCACGTGATGCAAAATCAGCCTGAGACAATCCACGAACCATAACACCACTTGCAGATGAGTGGTAAGACAGCAATGTCTGCCCCTCAATCACCGGGGTTACTGACGCGACACCCGGCACAGATTTTATAGATTCAGCCAAAGACATATAATCGTATAATTCACCCGCTTGTGAATAGGCGTTCATATGACCGCCAAGACCCAATATACGGCTAAACAACTCTTGTCTGAAGCCGTTCATAACACTCATCACAATAATTAGTGTTGCAACACCCAACATAATACCCGCGAACGAAAACCCGGCAATAACAGACACAAAGCCTTCAGCCTTTTTAGAGCGTAAATAACGCCATGCAACGGTACGTTCGAATTTAGATATCATAAAGTTAATACGCCTTTCCAATCAGCACCTTTTTGCCATCATCAGCGAACGGCATACAACGAGTGGATAATGAATGCTTTTTCATCACACCTTCTAATTCCGCATCTTCCAGTAAACTTACCGGAACTTTAACAAGTCCAATACGATCAGCGGCAAAGAAGTCATCAATATCTTTTATGCTTTCACCATCAATTGTGTGCTCATCTCTGAATGCCTTAGAACGTGCAAGCATTGCATCATGAATATCATCAAGAACAGTAGGAAGTTTTTCTAAGAACGCATCAACAGACAGGGTCTCTTTTGAATCACGACCGATATCACGACGCACATATGATACCTCACCGTTTTCCACTTCACGTCCACCAATTTCAACACGAACCGGAACACCCTTCTTTACAGCATCCCACATTTTATCAGAACTGCGCATATCACGTTTATCAATATGAACACGCACGCCTTTTGCCTTTAACTTATCTGCAAATTCCTGCGCATAATCATATATTTCGTCTTCAGCTGACTTATCCTTAATAAAGGGTAATATTATTACCTGTTGAGGAGCGATACGTGGTGGCATTATCATACCATCATCGTCACCATGAATCATGATCATGCCACCAATTGCGCGTGTAGAGAATGCCCAACTTGTTGTGTGGGCGAGTTGTTCTGAGCCTTCACGACCTTGGAATGAAATATTACAGCTACGTGAGAAGGTTTGCCCCAAATCGTGCGTTGTTGCAGCTTGCAAGGCCTTACCATCTTGCATAACAGCTTCGAATGCGTATGTCTCTAATGCACCGGGAAAACGTTCATCCGGTGTTTTGATACCAGTAAAACCAGAGAATGCCAGATACTCTTCAAAGAATTTTTCATACATACCTAATATCGTCAAACAATCGTCTTTGGCCTCTTCTGGTGTTTCAAAGGCGTTATGCCCCTCATGCCAGAAAAATTCAGACGTACGCAAGAATAAACGTGTACGCATTTCCCAACGCATAACATTACCCCATTGGTTCAACTTCATTGGCAAATCACGATATGACTGTATCCAACGGGACATAGAATCGCCGATAATGGTTTCAGAGGTCGGGCGAATTACATAGGGCTCTTCCAGTTTACCTGCAGGGGTTAGGCCATCTTCGCTTGCCTCTAATCTGTGGTGAGTTACAACCGCACATTCCTTGGCAAAGCCATCAATGTGCTCTGCCTCTTTTTCAAGGAAAGACAAAGGTATCAATAATGGAAAACTGGCATTTTGAACCCCATAGTCCTTAAGCCACACATCAAAAATATTTTGCATATTTTCCCACAAAGCAAAACCATATGGCTTTATTATCATGCAACCACGCACAGGTGAATTTTCGGCCATGTCCGCGGCTTTAATTACCTGCTGATACCACTCTGGAAAATCTTCCGAGCGCGTTGGGGTTATTGCGGTGCGTTGTTTCTTACCCATAATATTATGTACTCCGTAGACTTATTCATTATAACGTGGAGTATTCGGTTTCACATCACCCGGATACTGCCCTTCAATTTTGTCGCTAGAGGGTAAGGGATTGTGTGCGTTCTGTCTATGCTCTGATTGAGGAATATTAGTTATTTCTTGCTTACTTTTGCATAAAGATAGAGCACGACCTGTCACATCTTCACCGTTATATTTAACTTGCCCATCTTTATATATATGCAGACTGGCGACTGTTGGCTTTAACGATATTTCTGTGGGCAAACTTAGGTTAAGACGATCCAGCAAATCAATTTCTATTGGTATAATTACCGGATCATTTACAAAATTAGATTTGGCGTTACTAACGTCTGCGGGAGTTACAGGGTTTCCGTACACATCTATGTTTGGGACATAAGATACACCATTTTTAAGGTCTTTTAATTTACCACAAATGGCAACTATATCATTTTCACCTGATGCATATGCATTGGAATAACATATGAAAACAAACAATATATTTAGTAATAAACGCATCATTAAACACACCTTATAAATTGCTCAATTTTGCAAAGCCCACGTTCTAAAATCGATAATTTCAGTTTCTATAACAAAACAAATAATACCCCACAGCAACACAGAAACAACTGTTGTAATAACAACCTTTTTTTTCATATCTATTGTTTTTGGTGCACCTGGGGCGCTGTTTTCTTCGCCTTCATCGGTATTTTCATACGTTGTTGATAACCCAATAGGAAGTACGCAGAACAAAACACTCCACCAAACCATAACGAATACAACAAATGCTGATACAGGGTTCATTATTACTCCTTAAATGTCTAGCAAGGTTACATGAACCGTTGTTTTAGGGCGTAACCCTAGCATATCTTGCACATATTTGCGTAAGGAGCTCATAACTTTACGGGATATCTCATTCTCGTCTAACACAATATCTATATCAAGGCTGTCTAAGGTATCTAAAATGTTGTCTTCCAACTCTTGCGCGATACAATCATCATTGCGCTTACAAGTAAGGCCAACAGTATCTATTTTCATCTTACCTAGCAGACGTAAATCACCATCTAAAACCAGTGACGCATGAACCGCGCCTGAATATTGCAATTTGCGTCTCGCAGTAATTGATTGATGGGTCGCGGGAATTATTCTGCGCTGATCAACGGCTAATAGTGCGGTTTCTACGTGATCTACAATTTCCGAACTATCAGACGCAAGACGGATCACTGAACCATTATTAGGGACTAAAATCTGGTTCACCTGACATTCTTTTGCCAAAGATGCCTGAGCATCCAATTGTTGTCGTTCTCCATGTACAGGTATAACGCAATTTGGCCGTACCCATTGTAACATTGAGCTTATTTCATCACGACAAGGATGGCCTGATACATGTATAATATTACTTGTGTCGTTTGGCGTTACAATATTTACACCTCCTGCGCTCAGGTTATTTTTAACTGTATTTATTGTACGCTCATTACCCGGAATAGATCGCGACGAAAATATAACAGTATCTCCACGATTTAATTTAACCGATCTATGATCGCCACGTGCAACTCTGGCAAGGGCCGCTCTATGCTCACCCTGAGAGCCTGTAAGAACCAAAACCACATTATCATCTGAGATATATTCCAATTCATCTTCTGACACAAAATCAGCCACATCATCCATATATCCGCAATCTCTGGCTGCGCCAGTCATCCTGTGTAGCGAACGCCCTATAATAGCAACACTGCGCCCTGCCTCCTTTGCCGCTTTTGCTATGCTAACAAGTCTTCCAATATTAGAGGCAAACATTGTTATCGCAATCTTACCTTTGCAAAGTTTGAACTCTTCGGCCAATCCTTTTGCTACATCTGCTTCTGATCCTGAATAACCATTTACCTGTGCGTTTGTGGAATCACCAACATAAGCCATAACCCCCTGCTCGCCTATTTCTCGAAAACGGCTTTCTTCAGTTTTTCGCCCCACAACAGGTGCAGGATCTAAATTCCAATCACCGCTATGCAATACATTACCGTGTTTGGTTTTAATCAATAAAGCCGAGCTTTCCGGAACAGAATGTGAGACAGGAATAAATTCAACACAAAATGATGATCCTATGTTTGCGATATCATCTTGGTTAACTATATGTATAGGAGCACCCTTAACACCTTCTTGATCCAACTTATTACGCAATACATTCGCTGTAAATTCAGTGGTATAGATCGGGCATTGCATTCTGTCCCAAAGATGGGCAACCGCTCCGATATGATCCTCATGTGCATGAGTGATGATAATCCCTGCCAATTTATCCTTATTATCTGAGACAAAAGAAGGATCAGGCAAAAGCAGGTCTATGCCAGGATAACGATCATCAGCAAAACCTATACCGCAATCAACAACCAAATACTCATCATCACAAACATATAGATTAAAGTTAGCGCCGAACTCCTCGCTTCCCCCCAATGGAACAAAATAGAATTCATTGTTTTTAAAAATTTTACGCATTTTTTTTGTCTTCTTTATACATTTCCAATAACCCCTTCAGAATCAGGTCACCATCAACGTCGTTGATATTATCTGTGCTCTCAGCATATAAGGGTGCTAAACCGCCCGTGGCAATAACAAAAACATCGCTTCCCAGCTCATGTTTAATCTTATCAATAATTGTGTCTATTACACCGATATACCCCCAATACATACCTGATTGCATTGCCTGCAAAGTGTTTTTACCAATAATTTTATCAGGCTTTTCAATTTTTATCTTAGGTAGTTTCGCAGCCCGAGAAGTCAATGCCTCTACTGATAAACGAACCCCAGGAGATATAATGCCACCCTTATAAACCCCAGCCTCATCAATTACATCAAAAGTCGTAGCAGTACCAAAATCTATAACAACTGCGGGTAATTTATAATGCGCAACAACCGCGACCGCACTTGCCAATCTATCTGCCCCTATTTCGTTTGGCTGCTCCAGATCCGTTTTTATTTTGGATAAGGATGCACTAACGAACAACGGATCGGTATTAAATGACTTCTTGCACAGCTCTGTCAGATGAAAATCTGTATCAGGTACTACTGAACTTATTATGACATCATTGATATCATCACGATTAATGTCTTCTAAATCAAATAATTGCTTTAAGAAGACCGCATATTCATCAACAGAACGTGATGATTCTGTTGCGCAACGCCACGAATGGCATAAAACATCATCATTAAACAATGCAAAAACAGTATTTGTATTTCCAACATCAATGGCTAGTAACATTGGTGCATCCTTTTTATTGTACAAAGAGTAATCTTATCATAGTAAAAACACCTCACCTGAGGTTATTTTTATTTTCTTATCATCCTTAGCACGAATAATTACTAAATTGCCGTATGTGTCAATAGAGTGAAAGTACCCTTTAACATGATTACTGCCTATTTTAACAGAGACCTCACGGCCAATATCATACGTTTTCTCAATCCATCTCGAACTTACATCATCAAATCCATCAGATTTCCATTGCGTATAAATATCAGAAAAAGAGGATAACACGTCCTTCATAAATTTTTCAGGGTCAATTATATCATCTGTATGATTTTTTAGGCATGTTGCCTCGGCTAAAGGTGAAGAAGTAACATTAATTCCAACACCTATAATAAAATATGGGACTTTGTTATGCTCAGCTGGTGCTGCATCTATCAAAATACCGCTGCACTTACGGTCGTTAATTAATATATCATTGGGCCACTTCAAAACGCATTTATCATTTTCAGATATAGTTTCCTCAACCGCATTAGAAATGGATAGACCACATAAAATTGCGATTTGCCCTATGTTACTGATATCGCAATTAGGTTTTATAATAAATGAAAATGTTAGATTCCCTAATTCACTTTCCCATACTCGACCATGACGACCGCGGCCACTATCTTGTTGTATAGCATGAATTACAGTGCCTTCTGATATCGAATCAGCACCTTTAACCGCAACCATTTCCTTAAGGGTGTCTTGCGTTGAGGCAAGATGTTCATGAGTATTAACAGACCAATTAATTGTCATAGGAGAACATCTTAAAACAAGGACTTTGCCGCACTCAACGCGCTGTCTAAAATAGCATTAGGTAAGAAAATAAATCCAAATACAACAGACATAGAAACAATAAGGACCATACGTTTTCCTAAATCGTTATTCTCATCAAACTCTTCAACCGCATCATCAAAAAACATCACTTTAATAACACGAATATAGTAATACGCTGCCACAACGGATGAAATAATGCCCAATGTGGCTAGAACATATAATTCACTCTCAATTGCAGCTTGGAAAATAAACAACTTACCAAAAAACCCTGCTAATGGTGGTATACCACTCATCGAGAACATCAAGACCGCCATAGCATAAGCAAGCATTGGATTATTCTTCGCAAAACCTGATAGATCACTAATCTTCTCAACGGCCAGACCATTTCTACGCATCAACAAAATGATAGAAAAAGCCCCTGCAGTCATGGCCAAATAAATAAATAAAAATACTATAACTGAACCAACTCCCTGAGAAGTTCCTGCGACTATACCTATCATCACATACCCCATATTCCCTATAGAACTATATGCAAACAGGCGCTTAATATTATCCTGGGCAATGGCTGCGAACGAACCGACAACCAAAGAAGCGATAGACATAAAATATAAAATCTGCATCCATTGATCAGCCGCCGGCGCAAAAGGACCAAACAATAAACGTATTAACAAACCAAGGGCAGCAACCTTAGGGACGATTGCAAAGAAAGCTGTTACACATGTTGGTGATCCTTCATAAACATCAGGTGTCCACATATGAAATGGAACAGCAGATATTTTAAAAGCCATGGCGACAAGAATTAACACCATACCAACAACAACCCCAGGAGGGATCAACTGCAAATCAGCCAGTGTTTTTTGCACTGTAATAAAGTCAACAGAACCAACAAAACCATAAATAAGTGATATTCCAAACAGCAACATACCCGAAGAAAGCGCACCTAGAATAAAGTACTTAGTTGCGGCTTCACCAGAACGAAGAGAGTTTCTGTGGAACGCTGCCAAAACATACAGGGCTAAAGACTGAAGTTCCAAAGACATATACAGGCTAAGGAAGTTATTAGAAGAAACCATCAACATCATGCCGATGCCAGAGAACACCACCAAAACCGGATACTCGAACTTAGCAATTCTTTCCTGATATAGATATTGAACAGACAATGCCAATGACATTATTAAGCCAAACAAAATCAACAGTTTCATAACACCTGAGAATTGATCCATTACCAACATATTGTTCAATATATACTGAGTGTTCCAATCATATTTTGTAAGAAGAACGGCAGCAATAATAAAACTAACACAGGCAGACCAACATATAACATCTGTGCTTCTGTTTCCTTGGAAAACTCCTAACATCAAAAAACCCATACCTGTCAGAGCAAGGAAAATCTCAGGAAGAATTAGCATTATGTGTAAATCACCCATTATCTGCCCTCCTCGTCTTTTTTATCGTCTTTTTTATCAATAGAGTTAGCCTCCTCATGAGCAGTATCAACAGCCTCATAAATTGAAACTATTTCTGATATTGCGGGAGAAATTTTGCCCAGAACAACATTTGGGAATACCCCCAAATAAAAAACTAAAATTACCAAGGGGACTAAAATGGCTTTCTCCATAATATTCAAATCTGGCATTTCAGATGCGTCTTTATTGTCCTGTGGACCAAAAACAACACGTCTGTACAAAACCAACATATAAGCAGCGCCAAGAACAACCCCTGTTGTTGCGAATGCAGCCACTACTGTATGGGCTTGGAAAGCACCAAGCAGTGACAAAAACTCACCAACGAAACCACTTGTACCAGGAAGACCGACAGAACCAAGGGTAAATATCATAAAGAATGTTGCGTAAATAGGCATGTTTTTAACAATACCACCATAACGGCCGATATCACGCGTATGTAACCGATCATAAACTACACCTACGCACAGAAATAATGCCGCGGATATAACGCCATGACTGATCATCTGAAATACAGCACCTTCGATACCTTGCTGGTTAAACGAAAAAATACCAAGTGTAACAAACCCCATATGCGCCACGGATGAGTAGGCTATAAGCTTTTTCATATCCTCTTGAACTAACGCGACCAAAGATGTGTATATAATGGCGATAACACTAAGCCACATAACAAACTCCGCGTAATATAAGCTTGCCTCAGGCAGCATAGGTATTGAAAAACGTAAAAACCCATAACCACCCATCTTCAGCAAAACACCAGCCAGTATAACTGATCCTGCGGTTGGTGCCTGAACATGAGCATCAGGCAACCATGTGTGAACCGGCCACATAGGCATTTTAACAGCGAAGCTCGCAAAGAAAGCAAGCCACAACCATTTCTGTAACTCAAAGCTAACGGGGTTTTTAATTAACTCAGGGATGTCGGTTGTTCCTGTTTGCATGTATAAAACCAACACAGCCAACAACATAAGAACAGAACCAAGCAAAGTATAAAGGAATAATTTGTACGATGCATAAACTCTGTTTTCACCACCCCAAACACCAACAATCAAAAACATCGGTATGAGCACGCCCTCAAAAAACACGTAGAATAGAATAGAATCTAAGGCCGCAAAAGTTCCTATCATAAAGCTTTCAAGAACCAGGAAGGCGATCATATACTCTTTAATTCTACTCTTCACGCTGTTCCAACTGGCCAATATGCAAATCGGTGTAAGAAAAACGGAAAGAAGTATAAAAAACACCGAGATACCATCAATACCGAGGTGATAGTTTATACCTGCGGCTTTTAACCATGAATATTGCTCTTCAAATTGGAAACCTGACGAGGTGTGATCAAAATTCTGATACATGAACAAACCAAAAGCAAGAACGAAAAAAGAACCGAACAATGATAAGTTCTTTATGTTCTTTTCAACTATGGCTTCATCACCCTTTTCACCGCGAACCAATGCCACCATAGCGGCACAAATAAGCGGTAAGAAAATCATAATAGAGAGAACCGGAGGCATATTCATTTCGTTAATCCCTCTACAGATTGTGCATTAACAACGGAATAAAATGATGGATCAGCTTTCAACACAAACCATGTAATAATTGTTATAAGTGCCACAATCATTACAAATGCATACTGATATATGTATCCACTTTGGAACTTTGAAAGATTTTGCGCAAATCTGCCTGAGAAAGCAGCAACACCATCTGCACCCATACGGTCTACTACGGACTTATCGCTGCGCCAAAAAATACGCCCAAGAGCCAATGATTTTGTGACTATCAAAAAGTTATAAATAGGATCAAAGAACCATTTGTTAAAGAATAAAACATGAAGAGGTTTAAACACACGTACTATTACCGCAGAGCTTCCGGGTTTAAACATATAAATTATATAAGCTAATAATATACCTAAAGCACCTGCCACCAATGGCAGCTTCTTAACCCAATAAGGCACAGAATGCGCGGCCTCAACAGTATCATTTTGTGGTAAAACTTTAATTGCATCATGCCAAAAATATTCTTTAGACCACATGTTAACTTCTAAAGAAGACCCGTGACCTTTACCATGCGCATCATCATGTTTGGCGTGGTCACTATCCTTACCATGATCGTCATTTCCATCATGATCTTCACCAGATGCAGGCGCTATTTCCGAGTGAACTTCGGCTGATGCGTGATGCTCGATAGAAGAACCGACAAAGCCACCGTAGAAAACAATACCTGACAACATCGCTCCTGTTGCAAGAATAAACAGAGGGAACAACATGATAGAAGGAGACTCGTGCACATGACTCATCACTTTTTCACTAGCACGAGGAGAACCGTGGAAAGTCATAATTAGCAAACGCCAACTGTAAAACGCAGTCATAAATGCGGCCATAATGCCCATCCAATATGCATATTCACCAAACCATGTATGGTCAGCCCAAGCGGCTTCAAGAACAATGTCTTTTGAGAAATAGCCAGCAAACGGCCAAACACCAGCCAAGGCCAGAGACCCTATCCACATCATAACATATGTAACAGGTATCTTTTTCCACAAACCACCCATATTGCGCATATCTTGTTCATCTGACATTGCATGTATAACTGATCCTGCGCCAAGGAATAACAATGCCTTGAAGAACGCATGAGTCATTAGATGAAATACTGCAGCACCATAAGCAGAAACACCAAGCGCGAAGAACATATATCCTAACTGGCTCATCGTTGAGTAAGCAATTACGCGCTTTATATCATATTGCGTCAACCCAATAGTGGCCGCAACAAAAGCAGTAGTAGCACCAACAACAGTGACAACCATCAAGGCTAAGGGAGCATATTCAAACACCGGAGAGAACCTAGCAACAAGGAAAACCCCTGCTGTCACCATAGTAGCAGCATGAATAAGTGCAGATACCGGTGTTGGCCCTTCCATAGCATCAGGAAGCCATGTATGTAGGCCAAGCTGTGCTGACTTACCCATTGCACCAACAAATAAAAGCAAACAAATAACCGTCAAAGCATGAAATTCAAGCCCCAGAAACGTCATCATCGTATCCGCATGGCTCTCTGCATTATCAAAGATAGTTGCGAATTCTATACTGCCAAAAACAACGAAAACCGCCATAACACCAAGTGCAAGGCCGAAATCACCAACACGATTTACAACGAACGCCTTTTGAGCAGCCGCATTGGCAGAATGCTTATGATTCCAAAAACCAATAAGAAGATAAGATGCAACACCAACGCCCTCCCAGCCAAAGAACAACTGCAAAAGATTGTCAGAAGTAACCAGCATAAGCATAGCAAATGTAAACAAGCTAAGATATGACATAAATCTGCTTTTGCAGGCGTCATGGCTCATATAACCGACAGAATAGACATGAACACATGCGGAAACAATATTAACCACACACATCATAACTATGGACAACTGGTCAATTTTCAACGCCCATCGAACAGATAGATCACCAGACGTAATCCAATCCGCCAAAACGGTAGAATATGATGCATCCACCATATTTTCATTCAATATTACTGAGAAAAATAAGCTGATAGAAGAAAGAGCAGCAACAATAACAGCAGAACATGCAACAAACTGGCACAGCTTATAGTCCATATTCTTACCGAACAGGCCTATTATCAGAAACGCGAATAACGGAGGAAAAACAGCTAGCAGTTCCATAAAGCCTTATCCCTTCATCTCTGAAATCTCTTCCACGGCGATAGAGCCTTTATTGCGGAAGAGTACAACCAATATAGCCAAGCCAATCGCAGCTTCAGCAGCGGCGACAGTCAAGATAAACATAACGAAAACCTGGCCAACCAAATCATTCAAGTAAGCAGAAAATGTAATAAAGTTTATATTAACAGCAAGTAACATCAGCTCTATTGACATCAATATAACAATTACGTTTTTCCTATTAAGGAATATTCCGAACACACCTATCGTAAAGATAATAGCTGCGAGTATCAGAAAATGTGTCATTCCAATATTTAGAAGCGTATCCATACCTATGCCCCCGTTCCGGAAGATATCTTTTTAACTTCCAAGACATCTGATGCTTTTCTAGCGTGCTGATCAGATACTTTTTGTTTCAATACTCCTGGGCGATTCCTGTGAGTAAGGACAATAGCACCAATCATGGCGACAAATAAAATCAATCCTGCCAACTGAAACGGTAAGATATAGTTAGTATAAAGGACAAGCCCCAAAGATTCTGCGTTTTGCATATCACCAAAGGCAGAAACCGGAAGATCAGCATTCATACTAGCAGATGGCGAGAATTGCCAATAAGTATAAATTGTAACGAATTCAAACAATAATATTCCACCTATGACAATCCCCAGTGGTATATATTGCATTCCACCTTTTCGTAAATTTGCGAAATCAATTTCCAACATCATAACAACGAATAAGAACAAAACAGCGACAGCCCCGACATACACAATCACGAGTATCATGGCGATAAATTCAGCCCCCAAGAGGACGAACAATCCTGCCGCATTAAAAAAACCTAATATTAAAAATAATACCGAATGCACAGGATTACGAGCAGTAATAACCATCAAGGCACTCACAACTAAAATTCCTGCAAATAAATAAAAGGCTAACGCCTGTATGATCATTGAAATATCTCTATTATTATTAGTTTTATTTTTAATCCTTTCTTAAAGGTACCGCAAGGCAGGAAATCAAAAAAACATTATCTATTCTTGCTTTTTATATTGATTTATCAAGTGAAAAGACTCAATATTTCTGTAATACACACTGATTATATAATTCTTTCTAATTTCTTCACCCTTCCCTCACAAAGAATAACTTATGCATCAGCATTTTATAACACCAACATTGATATTAATTTTCTGCTTATCTGTAGTAAAGACAAACGCGCACGCAAAAGATTTCGGGTTTTTGGGGTTATCAGTAGGATATTACAACGCATTGGACAGCAACAACAATTCCGCTACTGTTGCTGTTGAATACAGACCATCCAAATCAGTAGTATTCAAACGTATAAAGCCTTGGTTTGGGTTGCAAGTTAACAGCAGGCAAAGCATTTGGGGCGGTGGCGGATTACTTTTAGAGCTAGAACCAACTAAAAACACGTTTCTAACAACCTCATTTGGCGTTGGTTTATACTCTCATGGCAATAATGATATAGACCTCAATCACCCAATTCAATTTAAATCCCAGATTGAATTAGGCTATAAATTCAAAAATAAAAACAGGGTATCAATAGCCCTAAACCATATATCACATGCAGGTTTGGGCGGAAATAAAAACCCAGGGTCAGAATCCCTTCTTTTATATTTTCACACCCCTATTAACTCAATATTTTAAAAACGTATAACACTATAAAATCACCAAATTTGACACCACACCTAGGCATCATTAAAATGCCCCCAACAAATGGGAGGCCAAAATGGTGGATAATATAAATAATGGAATAGAGGTTACAGAAATAACCCTAGAAGAGTTCAAAGCAGCAGAAACATATAGAGATGTCAGAAAAGCATGCACTTTGCATTACAATCAAGCTGCTACAACAAAAGCGTCCGGTGACAACTTAATATTTACAAATGACAATGAAACTATGTCAGTTCCTTTGACTTTAGACGCTGCTCAAAATGCTTTGAACTCTACTAATCAGGAAAATTTGGACTTATACGGAATACCTAACGACGAAATTGAAAAAGGTATAGAGGAATCACAAAAGCCAGTAGAGCTTGATTTCATAGAAGAAAATACGATGTAAGAAGATTAGCAAGATTACTTAATTGCTATACCATCAACCAAGAACAATTCACAAGCACCCGCACCTGTATCATTACGTGTGCGCGAGCTTTTCCAGTACCAGCCCCTTGCCCCTTTTGCATCAACTAAATGCCCTCTTAATGAAACAACGTCACCCTTCCTAACTTTTTTAAGCTCTTTAGAAATTTTATCATTTGCAGGAATAATATGCATATTGGAACTGTGGCGCTCAATATCACGATGCGCGATGGGTGGGGGGTTGTTATACCTAAATCGATAGAACCTACCGCCTTGAGATATACTAATTGATCTGAGAGGACCGGGGTTAGACATCGGCCCCCAGCCTAACGCCAAATCAACCGGAGATAACTTAGATTCCATTCCTGAAATATAGTTTTTCTTTGAAAGAACTAATGCGGTCAAAGAAAACTTGTGATGCAGAGTTAATGTAAAACCATTTATATTTCGACTTTTTGCAGGAAAGTTGGATTTTTGAATAGGGCTATCTGGAGCATGCCTTCCGCCCACCAAACCGTCAAAACTGCCCCCTAAGGAAAACTCACCACCAGATTTCCAGTACAAAACACCACACAATATAGATAGAAGTACAATTAATCTCATATTTTAACGATAAGGCGCATCAGCCACTATGTTAGCTGCTATTTGTGCTTCCCAACGATCGCCATTAGATAACAATTTATCTTTATCATAGTACAGCTCTTCACGAGTTTCCGTTGCAAATTCGAAATTAGGTCCCTCAACAATTGCATCAACGGGGCATGCCTCTTGACACAAACCGCAATAAATACATTTGGTCATATCGATATCATATTTCGTTGTACGGCGTGATCCATCATCACGCGGTTTAGCCTCAATTGTTATCGCCAAAGCAGGGCAAATTGCCTCACATAGTTTACATGCTATGCAACGTTCTTCACCGTTTGGGTATCTACGAAGTGCATGTTCTCCACGGAATCTAGGGGAGATAGGCCCCTTCTCATACGGGTAATTAATAGTAACTTTAGGCACAAAGAACATGTACTTCAAAGTTAGAAGAAAACCTTTAACAATTTCAGTTAAGAAGAATATACGTGCAAATTTATCCATTATTCTGAACCCTCAATATTTGACGTTTTTCCTTCGGCGGTGTCCTTCATTACAATAACGCTCTTGGCTTTTTCAACATTAGCCGCAGCGGCCGCCTCACGTTGACCGGGCAGTGCATTAAACGTCATCAGAGTCCCTGCAACAAAAACAACCCAAACCAAAGTAAATGGTAAGAACACCTTCCAACCGAGTCGCATTAACTGATCATATCTAAAGCGAGGCAAAGTAGCGCGTGCCCAGATATAAAAGAACAAAATCGCACACACCTTAAGTGCAAACCATATAATACCCGGAATAAAGCTAATCGGCTCTATTCCGAACGGAGGTAACCAACCACCCAGAAATAATATGGTTGTCATTGCACTCATCAAAATCATATTGGCATATTCACCCAGAAAGAATAATGCATAGGTCATTGCAGAATATTCAACCATAAATCCACCTGTTATTTCCGACTCTCCTTCCGGTAAATCAAAAGGGCAACGGTTAGTTTCAGCAAGAATTGAAATCAGAAATACGATGAACATTGGAAACAACATAATTTGCACCCATAACGGACGCGGCGCCAACACTATTTCTTGTAAATTCAAAGATCCTGTTACGAGTAATACACAAACAATAATTAAGCCCATGGAAACTTCATAAGATATCATTTGGGAGGCAGATCGCAGACCACCTAGAAAAGCATATCGTGAGTTAGATGCCCATCCGGCCATAATAACGCCGTAAACGCCCATAGACGATATGGCAAATAAATACAAAATCCCAACATTAAGATTTGCTAAAACCCACCCTTTATCGAATGGAATAACTACCCAAGCAATCAGTGACAATACAAACAACATCATAGGAGCAAGCAAGAATACAACTCTGTGTGCTTGTGAGGGTATGATTGTCTCTTTTGAAAACAACTTAATTCCGTCTGCAATCGGCTGCAACAGGCCAAAAGGACCAACAGTCATTGGTCCTTGTCTACGTTGCATAGCACCCAAAACCTTACGCTCGGCATATGTCATATATGCCACGGACAACAAAATACCGACAACAACTATCAATGTAAAAACAACGTTCCTGACAATCCAGAAACCCCACCCCCACAGAACAAATTCAATGATAGTTTCCATTTATGCGGCGTCCTTATTGTTTAAAAACTGTGCTATATCAGGCTTAAAATAGTCAGGCCCCTTTAACACTTTACCGTCAGATTCACGACGAATTGGTTTACCATCTGCGCCAAGCTTGCTCATATTAGATCGATGAACCTCATCGAACGCTGGTTGTTTCAAATGCGCCATACCAAGTGATAGAAAAGCCCCATCAAGCACATATTGCAGATCAATAAGTGCATCCAGAGTTTCTACAGCATCGCCCTGCTCCAGGGCTTCTTTCAACTCATCCAACTCCTCAGCCAACAAATTTATACGAAGCTCATTAGTTTTTTGATCAGATATACTAGGTTCATCCAATACCGGAAGGCCATAAGTGTTGTGGAATTCTTCGACTTGTTCAAGTGTAGTTTTCTTATTGCACATTATTCTGCGGCCTCCTGAAGTTCATTCTTATTAGTAAAGGAATTAGCACATAACTTCATTGTTTCAGAAGATCTGCATATCGAATTATTTAAGTAAAAATTTCGAACATAGACAGTAAAAGGGTCTTTTTGAATCTTACCCTTGATAGTTGGTTTACTCCACTTGGTATTGCCAATTTCATTAATTTTTTTGAATATAGGCCATTCTTTTTGAATTCTCTTACGCAATTCTAATTGAGTATTATAGGGCAATGATTTTCTACATATCTGATCTGACATTGCTCTTAAGATTGCCCAATCCTCTTTTGCTTCACCGGGAGGAGATACGGCTCGTTTTGCCAATTGCGGGCGCCCTTCTGTATTTACGTACAAACCATCCTTTTCAGTATATGCGGCAGATGGCAAAATAACGTCTGCGCGCTCTGCTGCATGGTCGCCATGATGACCTTGGTAAACTACAAATGTTTTCCAACCAATATTAACGCGTGCATTAAACTCATCCGCGCCAAGAAGGAACAAAGCTTCAATTGATCCGTCCTTTGTACCTGCAATAATTTCAGAAAAATTAAGTCCGTTTTTTTGCGGTAAAAACCCAACATCAAGACCACCAACGCGTGAAGCCGCGTTATGCAATATATTAAGACCGTTCCAGTTCCGTTTTACTACGCCAAGCGCTTCCGCCGCTTCATGAAGTAATGCATGAACGGCCAAACCATCATCGCGACAAAACACCCCTGACCCGACGATCATTATTGGCTTCTTTGCCTTAACCTTGCCTGCATATTGTTTTACCAATTTCTCCAAGTCTTTTGGCCCTGATCCGACATGTTCATATGGATATGTCAAATCAACAGCCTCACCAATCAAAGATATCGGTACATTCTTTTCCAGCCAGTTTTTTCTTATACGTGCATTTATCAACGCAGCCTCATGACGAGGGTCGACACCAACCAGAAGTATCGCGTCTGCCTCATCGATTCCTGCAATTGTGGAATTAAACAAATATGATGATCTGCTATCTGTATAAAAATTACCACCATCTGTACGACAATCCATATTAGGGCTTTTCAGCTCTTTCATAAGGTCTTTCATGGCCACCATCGATTCGACATCGACCATATCCCCTGCAAGAGCAGCGATTCCATCTCCTTTAATGCCTGATAACTTATCCTTTATATGTGCAAAGGCCTCTGCCCAATCTGCTTCACGTAACTTACCGCTCTCTTCATCGCGAATATAAGGGCGGTCGATTCGTCCAACAGACAGACCATCATACGAATAACGCGCACGGTCATCTATCCACTCTTCGTTTATATCCTCATTTAGCCTAGGCAAAATGCGCATAACTTCACGACCGCGCGAATCAACGCGAATGTTACAGCCCAAAGAATCGTGAACATCAATTGTTTCAGTCTTTGTTAGCTCCCAGCTTCTTGCCGTGTAAGTATAAGGTTTCGACGTCAAAGCACCAACGGGACAAATATCCACAAGATTACCTGAAAGCTCCGTATCGACTATTTCACCAATAAATGTACCAATTTCTGCGTCTTCACCACGATTAAACTGACCAAGAACCGGTGTTCCTGCAATTTCCTCTGCAAAACGCACGCAGCGCGTACAATTAATACAGCGCGTCATTTCAGTGCCGATAAGAGGCCCCAGATCTTTGTTAGGTACTGTACGTTTATCCTCATGATATCGAGAACGATCAAAACCATATGATACAGCCTGATCTTGTAGGTCGCATTCACCACCTTGATCACAGATAGGGCAATCAAGTGGGTGATTAATAAGAAGCATCTCCATAACGCCTTTACGCGCCTTTTTTACCATTTCCGATTCGGTGTGAACAACCATTCCATCACCACAGGCCATCGCACATGATGCGGCTGGCTTTGGCGGGCCGCCTTCAATCTCAACTAAACACATGCGGCAATTTGCCGGTACTGACAATTTATCATGATAGCAAAAACGTGGTATTTCTACGCCTAATTGCTCTGCCGCTTGCAAGATGCTTGTTCCTGCTTCGACTTCAATTTCCATTTCATTAATTGTAATTTTAGGCATTTGTTTCTATTTCCGCGTTAATCGGTAATTAGAGTATTGAAAAATTTCTCAGACTACTATTTAATCTGCGCAACTATTAAGATCAACAGTTACCTGATAATTATATGCATACTCGAATAGAAATTCTAGCCCATAAAGATGATGGTCGGGCACATCAAATAGAAAAAGCTCTTGGGAGTATGGGTGTAAAGGCCTGTGTCCGTGCCGTTGATGTCTATTCATCAGAAAGCCCGGATGCGCAAAAAAATTCTTTTGCTGATAGCCTGGCTAACCCTGTTACCCAAAAAGTAAACCAAACACCCACAAATTTTGATTGGGCACTTGAAATTGGTTTTCTTCCCGGGGTTACAGATAATGTTGGAAACACAACATCTGAGCTTTTAAAATTATCCGCAGGTAACGATAACGATCATACATGCTATTCATCACGTCTATACCTTATCACGGGTAAGGCGCAACGTGATGACATAGAGAAGTTATCATCAATTATTTCGAACAAACTGATCCAGCGTATATCTATTAAAAGTATAGATGATTACAAACGTGATGGTGGCATGGATGTTGTAATCCCAAAGGTGGTTTTAGAACAAAGAGACACAATCGCCGATAAAGTAAACCTCGATATAGATGATGAGGGTCTAGAAACCCTTAGTAAATATGGTATTCCCAATTCTGACGGATCAAAACGCGGCCCATTAGGTCTGCCACTGGTATATCTAAAAGCAATTCAAGAATATTTCAAAAAAGAAGGTAGAGACGCCACTGACATTGAGATTGAGACATTGGCCCAGACATGGTCAGAGCATTGTAAACACACTATATTCGCATCCCCAATAGATGATGTGGCAAAAGGCCTGTACAAGCATTACATACAACGTGCGACCAAAGAAATACGCGCTGAACGTGGTGAACAAGACATCTGCGTATCTGTATTTTCAGATAATGCCGGCGGTATAATTTTCGATGATAATTACTTAATCACGGATAAAGTCGAAACACATAATTCGCCCTCCGCTCTTGATCCTTTTGGTGGCGCAATAACTGGTATAGTTGGTGTTAATCGTGACTGTATTGGGTTTGGCCAAGGTGCAAAACCTGTGGTGAACCGCTATGGTTTCTGTCTTGCTGATCCACGTAAAACTCCTAATTACTTCCGCGACGCAAAATGCAGCGACGCCCTATTGCCACCATCAAATATAATGAACGGCGTTATTGCGGGTGTTGAAGCCGGTGGTAATTGCTCTGGCATACCTACTCCATCTGGATTCGTATATTTTGACGACAGATTCGCAGGAAAGCCTTTGGTATTCGTTGGTACAGTTGGTTTAATGCCACGAGAAATTAATGGTAAAGCAGGACACGAAAAATGTGCGCGCCCTGGAGATAAAATCGTTGTTGCAGGCGGTCGTGTTGGTGCGGATGGTATTCATGGTGCAACATTTTCATCTGTTGCATTAGACGAAGGCTCACCCGCAACGGCGGTTCAAATTGGTGATCCTATAACTCAAAAGAAAATGTCTGACGCAGTGATTAAAGAGATCCGTGATTTCGGATGGTACAGTGCGATTACAGATAACGGTGCAGGTGGATTATCCTCATCTGTAGGAGAAATGGCTGAAGGGTCAGGTGGTTTCCATCTAGAACTTGAAAAAGTGCCACTCAAATACCCAGGACTATCCCCTTGGGAAATTTGGATTTCAGAAAGTCAGGAACGTATGACATTTTCTGTTCCCCCTGAAAATACAGATAAACTGATAGAATTCTTTGCAAAACGCGGAGTGGAAGCAACAGTCATTGGTACATATAATGATTCTGGGCGTGCTAAAATATCATGGCAGAATGACGTCATCATGGATCTGGAAATGGATTTCCTTCACGATGGTAATCCTGAAACCCCTCTAAAAACAACATTTACACGTGGTGGTGAAACAGAGCCAGAGCTAAATGAACCTGAAAACTATGAAGAAACAATGCTCAATATGTTGGGTCGATTAAATGTTTGTTCTAAAGAATTTATTGCAACTCAGTATGACCATAACGTCCAAGGTACTGCTGTACTTGGTCCGTTACAAGGAAAAGGTCGCGTATATGGTGAAGCCAGTGTTACACGCCCTGCATTAGATTCACCAAAGGCCGTTGTTCTGTCCCAAGGTGTATTTCCGCGTTACAGCGATATTGATACTGCATCAATGGCGGCGGCAGGAATGGATATGGCGGTACGTAACGCAGTTGCCGCAGGAGTAGATTTCTCTCAACTTGCTTTATTGGATAATTTCTGTTGGTGTTCTTCTGATGAGCCTGAACGTTTAGGCCAACTCAAACGTGCCGTAGAAACCATATATGATATTGCCGTAAAATATCAGACACCGTTCATTTCCGGTAAAGACAGTATGTTCAACGACTTTAAAGGTTATAATGAAAATGGTGAGGCTATAAAGGTATCTGCACCTCCTACTTTACTGGTTTCAAGTATTGGTGTTATGCCAGATTCCAAACATTCAATATCGCTTGCGCCAAAGGCTGCCGGTGATAGTGTATATATATTAGGGGAAACAAAAGACGAGCTTGGCGCTTCTGAATATTATGATGAGCTAGGTTATTTAGGGTCAAATGTTCCGGAAACAGATTCTCACCAGAATTTACGTCTTTATAAACTTTATGCACGCGCAAGCCGTGATCGTTTAATTTCCTCTGCCCTTGCTGTTGGCTATGGCGGTCTAGGAACTACACTGGCGAAAAAGGCAATTGCAGGTCAATTTGGCTTGGATATAGATCTTTCAGGTTTTGAATTACGACGTGACAAAATGCTGTTTTCTGAAAGTACAGGACGCATAGTGGTTACAGTATCTCCTAAAAACAAAAAAGCGTTCGAGAAAAACTTTAAGGGTTTTGAACATTGCCATTATATAGGCAGCGTATCCTACAGTGAAAACCTTTTCATTCGCGATACATTAACCCTCAATATAAATAAGTTGGATGATGCTTATAAAGCACCATTAAGGGACTACTAATCATGAGTACAAAAGTTATCGTTTTAAGTGGCTATGGTCTAAATTCAGAAGAAGAGCTTTTACACGCCTTTGAAAAAAGTGGTGTAAAAGGTGATATTGTTCACATCAATGATCTGATAGAAACCCCTGACAGACTGTCTGAGTATAATATATTGGCCGTTCCCGGTGGTTTTTCTTATGGTGATGACACTGGTTCAGGCAATGCTTTCGCACAGAAGATGAAGCTTGCTCTTTGGGATTCTTTGAAAGAATTTGTAGAGAGAGACACTCTGACTATTGGAATTTGTAACGGTTGCCAAATATTAGTTAATTTAGGTCTTGTGCCTGCCCTCAATGATTATGGTCAGCGTGATGTTGCCGTTACATATAATTCCTCTGCGCGATATCAATGTAGATGGATAGATTTGGCGGTGGACAGCCAATCTCCATGGCTTAAGAATATTGACAAGCTACACATACCTGTAGCACATGGCGAGGGACGCTTTATGATGGAAGATAAAACCCTATCTTCATTAAAGGAAAGCTCTCAGATTGCTGCACGGTTTGTGACACCTAATGGTGATTCAGCAAATGGAGAGTTCCCACATAATCCAAACGGATCTATTGATGATATCGCCGCTTTAACAGATAAAAGCGGACGCATACTGGCAATAATGCCACACCCTGAGCGTGGCATGTTCACATGGCAACGAGATGATTACCATGAGCTCAAAGACAATGCCCAACGTGAAGGCGTGGATTTACCAGATGATTCTGATGGTTTGAAAATATTCAAGAATGCCGCTGAGTACTTCTCTAGCTAGGATAAAAATCACACGCCATTATTCTGTTATTAACATCACTCACTGATGCCCCGCGTGCGTGCAACATTTTTGCACCATCATTACTATGCATGGTAACAGTATCAACATCTTTGCGCCAAGTATGAGAAAACTTTACTTCAGCAGGTAAGGATTTAAATAAGTCATCAGTAAATTGCGGATATGATTTCCTTATAGATTTGCGAACTTCTTTTTCAGAATCATTCAAAGAAAAAGAGAAAACATCTTTTTCCATTTCCTTTAATGCCTGTAAAGCTTCGCTAGGGATATCTAACTTTTGCATTTTAGGTATATAAAGTTTCACATCATCAGGTAACGCAAAATATGTGGGAGCTTCTCTATCAACGTTATTACCATTAAATAAAAGGGTTGATTTATCCTCTCTATCGCCTCTTTCTACTCCGAGGTAATCATAATGGAACGGATCTTGTTCAAGAATTTTGTCACTTCCCCGTGTAACAGACAATGGGGTATTAGGTCTTATGTCTAATGTAGCATTCTCAAAAACTATTAACGGCCAATCTTGGGATAATGCAAATAATTCCTGATTACAATAATTCCTAGTATATGGCGATTTCTCCAATGATTTACATATACTAGTTTTTTCTCCAAACTCCGCACGTAAGGCAAAATCTTTCATCACATCTAATGATGACAATGATTGTTGGAATATGTTTTCTACCCTATCACGTATTTCTTTATTTTTACTCATACGTTAAAGATATAATAAACGTAAGTATAAAGTCAAAATACAATTAAGTAGACCAAACAACAAATGGAAGATTAACATCTTCTCCTATGAATTTTTTATAAATAAAAGACGATACATCCAAAGATATCTTGTCAGTATAAAGATCAGGGTGACTCTCTGTTAAAAACTCATCTAGCTCTTCACTTAAAAAACCTGCACATTGCCCCTCGATATCCCAAACGACCCCATATGTTTCAACTTTTTTATCAGACAATGTGCCTAATATTTCAAAAGCCGCAGTTGGGTGAACGGTTTCGCCGTCTGTGCCATCAAATTCCAACGCAGAAGGGTCAATAGTAGAAATAGAAGTTATTATAAAGCTCATAATCTATGCCGCCATTTTACGGTATTCCATGATTCTCTTTTCCATTTCCGGTCGGAAATGCTTAATCAAACCCTGTACAGGCCATGCCGCCGCATCACCAAGTGCACATATTGTTTGCCCCTCTATTTCCTTTGTTATTTCAAAGAGTTGATCTATTTCCTCAACAGTTGCATTTCCTTGTGTCATGCGCTTCATCATACGCCAAAGCCAACCTGTTCCTTCACGACATGGTGTACATTGGCCGCAGCTTTCATGCATATAGAACTGAGACAATCGGCAAATTGCCTGAATAACATCAGTTGATTTATCCATTACAATAACTCCGGCAGTGCCCAGACCTGTTCCCACCTCACGCAAAGAATCAAAATCCATATGTATGCTGTCGCATGTCTCTTTTGGAAGCATCGGAGTAGATGATCCACCGGGAATTACCGCCAACAGATTGTCCCAACCACCTATAACGCCACCGCAGTGCTTTTCAATTAACTCTCTAAGAGGGATTCCCATTTCCTCTTCAACGTTACATGGTTGTTCCACATGTCCTGATATACAAAACAGCTTCGTACCAGCGTTCTTTTCATCGCGACCAAGCCCTGAAAACCAAGAACCACCACGGCGTAAAATAGTAGGAACAACCGCGATTGTCTCAACATTATTAACAGTAGTCGGGCACGAATAAAGCCCAGCCATCGCAGGAAATGGAGGCTTATTCCTTGGTTGGCCTTTTTTACCTTCGATTGATTCGATAAGCGCTGTTTCCTCACCGCAAATATATGCTCCTGCACCACGGTGAACTACAACATCAAAATCCCACCCTGTTCCGGCGGCATTCTTACCTAGAAGCCCTGCTCCATATGCCTCATGAATAGCCTTCCATAATGACGAACTTTCATTATAAAACTCACCACGAACGTAAATATAAGCAGTGTGAGCCCCCATCGCAAAGCCTGCTATCAGCGCGCCTTCTATAAGTTTATGCGGGTCATTTCGTAATATATCACGATCTTTACAAGTGCCCGGCTCAGATTCATCTGCATTAATAACCAAATAATGCGGTTTATCGCCCTCATCCTTAGGCATAAACGACCACTTTAAACCTGTAGGAAATCCCGCACCACCACGACCACGAAGCCCGGACGCCTTCATTTCATCGATAATCCACTCACGTCCTTTTTTAAGGATGTCCTTAGTATTATCCCAGTCACCACGTTTTTGTGCCGCCTTCAAAGAAAAACTTTCCCAGCCATAGAGGTTTGTGAATATTCTATCTTTATCACTAAGCATTACATAACCTTCGCTTTCTTTGCGCGATCCTTCATTGTTGTTGGACCGGAACTTGGCATTGATGCCTTGCGCCCGATTTGAGAGCCAACAGTTGCTTTCATATCTTGGGACAAGTTATCCAATACCTCTGTCATATTTTCAGGCGTTAAATCTTCGAAATAATCATCATTTATTTGAACCATAGGAGCGTTTACACACGCGCCTAAACACTCAACTTCCATAAGAGAGAATTTACCATCTTCTGTAGTCTCGCCCATACCTATTCCCAAATGATCTTTAGTTGCCTCAACGATCTTGTCTGAGCCACGCAACCAACATGGTGTAGTAGTACAACATTGAACCAAATACTTCCCAACCGGTGCAGTGTTATACATAGAGTAAAAGCTGGCAACTTCGTAGACTTTAACTTTGTGCATGCCCAAAAGGCCAGCAATATGATCCATTGCCGCACGCGGTACCCACCCACCATATGGAGGATGTTGCTTTGCCCCCTCTTCCGCGACTTGACGTTGTGTCAAATCTAATAAAGGCATAACGGCAGATTGCTGCCTTCCCTCAGGGTAACGAGATATAACATCCTTCACCGCTTTTTTGTAAGTTTTGCTAAACTCAAAGCTCTCAGGTTGGTAATCGGCATGTAAATCAAATGGTTTTTTCATTGTTTTTCATTTAGTTAAGTTTAAAGCACTGACATCATATATTGGCATAGACATCATCGATCTATCTCCCCAAACACAATATCAAGAGAGCCAATAATAGAAACAGTGTCAGCCAGTTGATGACCTCTACTCATAAAATCAAGAGCTTGTAAATGCGGAAAACCCGGAGCACGAATACGACAACGATACGGCTTATTAGTACCATCACTAACCAGATATACGCCAAACTCACCTTTAGGAGCTTCTACAGCAGTATAAGTTTCCCCAGCAGGAACATGAAATCCTTCAGTATAAAGTTTAAAGTGATGTATCAAAGCCTCCATAGAGCTTTTCATTTCTGCGCGCGGTGGCGGGGTGACTTTATAATCATTTGAACGAACATAACCCGTTGGCATATTTTCAAGACACTGTTTCATAATACTGATTGATTGATGCATTTCTTCCATACGAACCAAATAACGTGCATAACAGTCACCAGTCTTGCCAATCGGAATATCAAAATCCAACTCTTCATAAACCTCATAAGGCTGAGATTTACGTAAATCCCACGCAATACCAGAGCCACGTAACATTGCACCGGTAAATCCCCAATCCTGTGCATCTTCTGGTGACACCACACCAATATCAACAGTACGTTGTTTAAATATGCGGTTATCAGTTAGCAAGCTTTCAAGGTCATGTAAAAATTTAGGGAAGTTATCGCACCACTCCATCATGTCTTCTGCAAGACCTGCAGGCATGTCCTGTGCTACTCCACCCGGCCGGAAATAATTGGCATGTAGACGTGCGCCACAGATGCGCTCATAAAACTCCATACCTTTTTCGCGCTCCTCAAATCCCCAAAGAGCAGGAGTAATAGCACCAACGTCAAGCGCGAAAGTCGTTATATTCAGTATATGATTTAACACTCGGCCGAGTTCACAAAACAACACCCTGATATACTGACCACGACGAGGAACACTAACGCCCAACAGTTTTTCAATTGCCATTGCAAAAACATGTTCCTGATTCATCGGGCAAACATAATCTAAACGATCGAAATAAGGTAAGGCCTGTGTATATGTTTTATGCTCAATCAGTTTTTCTGTGCCACGGTGAAGCAAACCGATGTGCGGGTCTGCGCGCTCAACAATTTCACCTTCCATTTCAAGAACCAAGCGCAAAACACCATGCGCCGCAGGATGCTGTGGTCCAAAATTCATTGTAAACGGCTTTATTTGCGTCTCTTCGCCAATTACTACATCAGGGGTGTCTATCTTATCTTTAAGAGGCATTTTCTTTACCTCCCGCTTCGTCATTATTTTCTTCTAAAACACCTTTCCAACCATGCGCCGGAACAGCCGCCTTTTCATCACCCGGGATTTGCATATCTGTCATTCCCTCCCATGGGCTAAGATAATCAAAAGAACGATAGTCTTGAGTAAGTGTTACAGGCTCATAAACAACGCGTTTTTGCTCCTCATCATAGCGCAGCTCAACATAACCGGTAAGTGGAAAGTCTTTGCGTTGTGGGTGACCTTCAAATCCATAGTCCGTCAAAATACGACGAAGGTCAGGATTGCCTGCGAATAAAACGCCATACATATCCCAGGTCTCACGCTCTAACCAACCTGCGACACTGAATATTCCTGTAACTGAAGGAACTATTTGATCCTCCTCAACAGATATTTTCACACGAACACGGTTATTCTGACGAATAGACAGCAGGCAATAAACAACTTCAAATCGTTCAGCCCGATCAGGATAATCAACACCACATAAATCAATAAGGGTTGTGTATTCACACTCACGATCATCACGCAAGAACTGCAAAACAGCGACAATATCGTCAGCCTTAGCATTTACAACAAGCTCATCCTTTTCGAATACGCACCCTGTAACATGCTTTTCCAGTTTTTCTGATATGTAATCAGATAAATCTTTGAGAGAATCATCGGGCAATTCGTGTATCCTCTCGTTGTATTTTTTTCTGTAACTGTAACAGTCCGTACACCATTGCTTCTGCTGTTGGCGGACAGCCCGGTATATAAATATCGACAGGCACAACACGATCACAACCACGTACAACTGAATAAGAGTAATGGTAATACCCACCACCATTGGCGCAAGAGCCCATTGATACAACCCACCTTGGCTCTGGCATTTGATCATAAACACGGCGCAATGCAGGTGCCATTTTATTTGTAAGTGTTCCCGCAACAATCATCACATCAGATTGTCTCGGGCTAGGTCTTGGGATAATTCCGAATCTATCAAGGTCGTAACGGCTCATATAGCCATGTATCATTTCAACGGCACAACAAGCCAAACCAAAAGTCATAGGCCACAGAGACCCTGTACGCGCCCAATCAAACAAACTATCCGCACTGGTTAAGACAAAGCCTTTCTCATCCAACGTCTTTGAAATTGCGGCAGGCACGACATCCTGATCCTGCGCAGGAGGGAAAGAAGAACGCATTTCCTGCGTATATTCCGGTGCCTCAATAATTCTTTTGTCGTGTCCCATAATAATACATCTCTCTTATCTCTATTCCCAGTCAAGTCCACCCTTTTTCCATTCATAAACAAAACCAACAGTTAGAACGGAAAGGAACACCACCATAGACCAAAAACCAAAAACACCAATTTTTCCAAGGGTAATAGCCCAAGGAAATAAAAATGCGATTTCTAAATCAAAAATAATAAACAACAAAGTAACCAAGTAAAAACGCACGTCAAATTTACCACGCACGTCCGAAAAAGCATCAAACCCACACTCATAAGCAGATAGCTTTTCTGCGTCGGGCTTGCGCACACCTGCAAGAATAGAACCGGCAATCATTGCAATCGACATTGCAGCAGCAATAGCCATAAAAACCAAAATAGGAAGGTATTCAATAAGTAATTCTTGCGGAGCCATGATTCTTGTTCTTTCAAGAAAATTATTAGATTAAATTTTAACAGCTTACAAGCATATTGGAAACACCTTAAACCAGTGTTTCATGATGTTTTCCTAACAAATCATGTATTAACGCTCTGCACACCACATCGACATATTATATGCGCCATAAAAGATAATCGTAAACAATCATACGAAAAGAAACATCAATTGTATAAAGGGGGTAAAGGATCGATTGGTGGGTGATGACGGGATCGAACCGCCGACCCTCTCGGTGTAAACGAGATGCTCTCCCAGCTGAGCTAATCACCCTTCCCAATCGATGGCCTATATCTAATTACTCTCGAGAGAAAAAGCAATAGCATAATTCAATATTTATAAAAAAAATTTGGCCGCACATAAAAATGAAGCGACCAAACGGAATATTTACAAAACTAAAACAGTAAAAATCTATTTTTTACCGTTAACAGCTTCTTTTAGCTCTTTACCAGCTTTAAATTTAGGCTGCTTTGACGCTGGAATTGCAATTGGCTCACCAGTACGTGGGTTACGGCCAGTAGTCGCTGCACGGTCAGATACAGAAAAAGTACCGAAACCAACAAGACGCACATCTTCACCAGTCTCAAGACTACCTTTAATTGCGTCAATAACAGCATCAACAGCAGATGCTGCTTTTTGTTTAGACATATCTGCGGATGCAGCTACTTTTGATACAAGATCTTGCTTGTTCATAAGGAATTCCCTTTACGTTTAAGTTTTAAAACCACACCAAATCTAGAACCATTCCAGAATCAGCTCAAAAAATGAAAACAACGAATCAAAGCACAAAACTCTTGCTCAGCGCGCTGTTACAATCATTCTTAGTGATTCCTTTGTAATCTTTTTTTTGCAAAGGTTCAATGGTGAATAACGCTTTGTCCCTTGTTTTCTGCTGTTTTTGAAGAAATTTCGTCTAATTCTTCATTTTTTAGCACATCAAGAGGCTTGGGCATGTCTAAAAGAGCATGAGAAAGAACCTCATCTATAGTTCTAACAGGGATAATGGTCAGCCCCTTTAAAGCCTTTTTAGGTATATCCGCCAAGTCCTTTTCATTATCTTGAGGGATAAGAACCGTTTTTATACCACCACGAAGTGCAGCAAGAAGCTTTTCCTTTAAACCACCTATAGCAGTAACATTACCACGTAAATTAACCTCACCAGTCATTGCGATATCTCTACGGATTTCAATATCAGAAAGCGCAGATATAATTGCAGTCACCATCGCCGCCCCGGCAGAAGGACCATCTTTGGGTGTTGCCCCTTCCGGAACATGGACATGAACTTGTTGTGTCTTTAACACCTCGTAATCAAGGCCGTATTGTGCGGCACGAGATTTTGTTAGCATCTCCGCCACTGTAATCGACTCCCGCATAACATCTTTTAAGTTCCCGGTCGTGGAAATCTTACAATCTTTACCAGGCATTCTAACTGCCTCAATAGATAAAAGATCACCGCCACTTTCGGTATATGCCAATCCATTGACAACACCGACGCGATCAAATTCTTCTATTTCTCCGTATCTACATTTCTTTACACCTGCATATTTATGAAGGCCACGAGGGGTAATAGATATCTTCTCCTTGCCCTTCATAAGTATCTCTTTTATCGCCTTACGACAAAGATTTGCTAATTCTCTTTCCAGACCACGAACACCAGCCTCACGAGTATAATAGCGAATCAGATCACGAATAGCGGCATCACTGATACTAAACTCGTTATTCTTAAGACCTGCAAGTTTCATTTGCTTTTTAAGCAAATGGCGACGTGTTATTTGTATTTTTTCATCCTCAGTGTAACCCGATATTCTGATAACTTCCATACGATCAAGAAGAGGACGAGACATATTAGATATATTATTCGCAGTACATACAAACATAACATCGGATAAATCGTAATCCAACTCCAGATAGTGATCTTGGAATTTATCGTTTTGCTCCGGATCAAGAACTTCTAACAACGCGGAGCTAGGGTCACCACGATAATCTGATCCCAACTTATCAATCTCGTCAAACAAAAACAGAGGATTGATTGTTTTTGCCTTTTTCATGCCCTGAATAACTTTACCGGGCATCGCACCAATATAAGTGCGACGATGTCCACGTATTTCGCTTTCATCACGGACACCCCCCAAAGACATACGCACAAAATTGCGGTTAGTAGCCTTTGCAATGGACTTACCCAAAGATGTCTTACCAACGCCCGGCGGCCCGGCAAGACATAGAATTGTACCACGCACTTTATTAGTGCGCTGTTGAACAGCAAGATATTCTAAAATGCGTTCTTTAACCTTTTCCAAACCGTAATGATCTTTGTCCAGAACTGACTTAGCAGCTTTTATATCTTTTTTAACTCTGGATTTTTTATGCCAAGGAACATTCAAAACCCAGTCCAAGTAATTGCGTACAACGGTTGCCTCTGCTGACATCGGGCTCATCTGGCGCAGTTTTTTCATTTCCGCCTTTGAACGCTCTAACGCTTCTTTAGGCATTTTTGTTTCTTCTATTTTCTTATCAAGTTCGCCCAACTCGTCCAGGCCATCTTCACCATCGCCTAACTCTTTTTGAATAGCCTTCATTTGCTCATTCAAATAATATTCGCGTTGAGTTTTCTCCATTTGCCTTTTAACACGAGAGCGCACACGTTTTTCAACCTGAAGAACACCTATTTCCCCCTCCATGAAAGAATATATACGCTCTAAACGCTCAGCCGTGGTGGCAAGTTCAAGCAAATCCTGCTTTTGATCAATTTTAAGTGCCAGGTGAGATGCAATTGTATCAACCATTTTTGATGGCTCATCAATTTGATTTATTGAAACTATCACCTCAGGCGGTATTTTTTTATTAAGCTTAACATATTGTTCAAACTGCGTCATTGCCGCGCGAGACAGCGCTTCTAACTCTTCATCACCAACAGTAGTATCGATAATCTCTGATATATTTGCTTCTATAAACCCATTATCTTCAACCAAGTTGGAAAGACTTACACGCTCCCCACCCTCGACAAGAACCTTTACTGTTCCATCAGGTAATTTCAAAAGCTGTAATATTGTTCCAATTGTTCCTACTGAATATAAATCCCCGGGACCTGGATCATCCTCCGTTGGAGTTTTCTGCGTTACAAGGACAATCTTCTTATCAGTATGCATTACATGCTCTAACGCTTGGACCGATTTATCACGCCCAACGAATAATGGTACTATCATATGTGGGAAAACCACAATATCCCTTAAAGGGAGAACAGCGTATAGAGTGCTATTTACATCTGACATCGATAAATCCTTACATATCAATAACAAGAGAATATTATATATTGAAGATAACACCTTAACAAAAGGTGTCTCATTTCAATTTAACTTTGGTAAAAGCGCTCTAAAAACAATAGAGCACTAAAACCAATGTAACCATACTACACAGAAAAAAGTTTATTTTTTCTTATCTTTTTCATCTTCAGGTACTGGCTTTGATTCAACAACATGGTCAATCAACCCCCAGTCTTTGGCTTCTTGAGCGCTCATGAAGTTATCACGATCCATCGCTTCTTCTACGACTTTTAATTTTTGACCAGTGTGCTTAACATATGTTTCGTTCAAGCTTTGACGTAAACGTAGGATTTCTTGCGCCTGAATTTCAATATCGCTTGCTTGGCCACGTGCACCACCAGACGGCTGGTGAATCATTATACGTGAGTTAGGCAAAGAATAACGCATACCCTTTTCCCCTGCCATAAGAAGGAATGAACCCATTGACGCCGCCTGCCCCACACAAACAGTAGAAACTTTAGGGCGGATATACTGCATAGTATCATACATAGCCAAACCTGCCGTAACGACACCACCCGGAGAGTTAATATAGAATGATATTTCCTTATTAGGGTTTTCTGATTCCAAGAACAACAACTGCGCACAAATTACAGATGAAACGTAATCATTTACCTCACCTGTAAGAAATATAATACGCTCCTTCAACAGCCTGGAATAGATATCGAATGCACGCTCTCCTCTGTTTGTCTGCTCAATCACAGTCGGGACAAGATGGTTCATATAAGTATCAATTGGATTTGAATCAAACATATTTGCTCACAGTTTTTAAAATTACAGGGTTATTCGAATGAATAAGACTCGCACGCATGAACGCTAGAGTCAAAACAAACCGTACCCACTGTGCACGGCTTGTTCAAGATTTTTATAAAAATAATTTACTTCTACTAAGATGCTTTTTTCTTAGGAGCAGCTTTTTTCTTCGCAGCAGGAGCTTTCTTTGCTGCCGGCTTGTCCTCAGATGCATCATCATCTTTTTTCTTAGAGGCAGCTTTTTTCTTTGCAGCAGGCTTCTTCTTTGCCTTTGGTGCTTCTTCAGCTTCCTCATCTGCGGTTAACTCTTCAACAGTCACTTCCTTGTCTGTTACCGTTGCAAGCTCAAGAATGAAATCAACAACCTTATCTTCATAAATTGGTGCACGAAGAGATTCTAGCGCATCACGGTTCTTAGAGAAGTAATCAAAAACCTCTTTTTCTTGACCAGGGTATTTTTGAGCTTCAGAAATTACAGCTTTTTGCAATTCTGCATCAACAACTTGAATGTTATTCTCTTTACCAATTTCAGAAAGAACTAGACCTAGACGAACACGACGAGCCGCAATCTCCTCCAGCTCTGCTGTTTCCTCTTCTGTTGGCTCTTCATCAACACCACGTTGCTGGTTGTCCATTTTAACCTGCTGAAGAATGTTTTTAAGCTCAAGATCCTTCATACCTTCTGGTATTTCAAACTTATGTGCTTCATCAAGCTGATCCAACAACTCTTTCTTCAATTTCAAACGACTATGGTTATCAAACTCTTGGTTTGTCTGCTCTGCAACTGCGTTGCGAAGAGCGGCAAGATCATCCATTCCAAGTGATTTAGCGAATTCATCGTCAATTTCCGCATCAACAGTCTCGCGAATCTCGTGAATTTCAACATCAAATATAGCATCACGACCAGCCAACTCGGCTGAGCCATACTCTTCTGGAAATTGAACCTTAACCTCTACCTTGTCGCCGGCTTTTTTGCCAACCAACTGGTCTTCAAAACCAGGGATAAATGAATTACTTCCCAGCTCAAGACTATGACCTTCTGCCGCCATACCTGGTTGCTTAACGTCATCATCCGCAGTGCGACCATCAAAATCAATAACAACAGTATCACCAGATTTAGCCGCACGCTTGCCTTCAATAGGTTTGCTTGATTTACGCATAGACGCTATACGTGTTAACGCCTCATCAATCGCCGCATCATCGGCCTTAGCAACCTGCTTAGTTAGTTTAAAGCCCTTATAGTCTTGAACTTCAATTTTTGGCAGTGCTTCTACTTCCATAGTATAAATAAGGTCTTTACCTTCATCAAATGACTTAACTTCGATTTTAGGCTGCAATGCAGGAGTAATCTCTTGCTCTTTAATTGCTTGTTGCGAACTGTCATTAACAGCAGTTTCAAGAACTTCACCCATAACGGCTTTACCGTATTTTTGCTTCATAATAGGCATAGGCACTTTACCAGGTCTGAAACCAGGTATTTTAACCGTCTTGCTCAACTCTGACAAACGTGTGTCAACATGGTTCGCGATTTCATCCGCGCCCACAGTAACTTCAAGTTCATGATTTAAACCGTCTTGCTTAAGCTGTTTTACTTGCATTGTGATGCTCTTCTCTTGTCGTATGTTTAAAATTCAAAAAAATAATGAAAAAAAAAGCCGTATCATTCGGCTTTAAATTTTTAAAATGGTGCGGATGAAGGGACTTGAACCCCCACTTCCAAAGGAAACTAGAACCTAAATCTAGCGCGTCTACCAATTTCGCCACATCCGCACAGGTATATTTTATAAAGTCCTCATTCAGACTTAATGCGAGTTTCTACCCTAGTTTTTTACTAATTCCAAGTGTTTCTTTTAAAAATTTGCATTTTTTTTATATCATGAAGAAATAACCAGTAATACTAGGCCATACCGCCAAAGCGGTATCTATTTATTCATATATAATAAAATGAGGTAAATGGGGCGATCGACGGGGCTTGAACCCGCGACCACTCGGATCACAACCGAGGGCTCTACCAACTGAGCTACGACCGCCACAAGAATTGGTAATATTGTCTATAATATATATGATGCTCTGGTCAAGGATATTATATACATTTTCTTAAACAATCTGAACTTGTCGCCTTAATGCCCCCATGATAGAACTTGAATAAGGCTATATTAAGAGGAAAGTTTCCAACGTGAATAAATATGCATTGTCATTTAAATCTGCTGCTGAGGTAATAAAATACATTGAGGAGCAAGATATCCAATTCGTTGACCTTAACTTCACTGACATAAGCGGTAAATGGCAACATACAACGCGCCACGCCAGTTACATTACAAAAGATGTTATAGATAACGGCATCAATTTAGATGGCTCACTTATAAATGGCCTGAGTAATAACCAAGAATCAAACTTAACTATTAAGCCCGACATCTCTCGTGCAACTTACGACCCGTTCGCCGCCCAAAAAACAATAAAAATATTTTGTGATATACACAGTTCAACATCAAATAAGCCGCATGATCTTGACCCTAGATCTATTGCAAAGGCTGCCGAATCTTATCTAAAAAAACTAAAGATAGGAGATACAGCATATTTTGGCCCAGAACCTGAATTTTTTATATTTGATAACGTACGTGTTCGCACGCAAGGAAATCATGTTTCCTATATGGTTGATAACGAAGAAGGGCAGCACAACAAAGCTCGTGATTACACAACAGGAAATATGGGGCATAGACCAAATGTTAATGGCGGGTACATGACAGAGAGTCCGGTAGACAGCCTTTCTGACATTAGAGCAGAAATGTTAAGTGTTATAGAAAGCATGGGTGTAAACGTAGAAGGCCACCACCATGGATTATCACCATCACAGTGCGAACTTGGTATTAGATTCGCACCACTATTAGAATCTGCGGATAATATACAAATGTACAAGCATGCCGTACATAATGTTGCACACAGCTATGGCAAAAGCGCCACATTCATGCCCAAACCAATAAATGGAGAAAACGGGTCGGGAATGAATATACATCAATCTTTGTGGAAATCGGGCAAACCTTTATTTGCCGGTAAAGGTTACGCCGGATTATCAGAAACAGCACTATATTATATAGGTGGAATATTAAAACACTCGCGCGCGCTTAACGCTTTTACAAACCCGACGACAAACAGCTATAAAAGGATAATATCGGACGTTAATGATAGCCCTAACTTATCTTACTCTGCCTCAAACAAATCTGCGGCTTGCTATATACCGAAGGCGAATACACCTAAAGAGCAACGCATAAAAACATGCTTTCCTGATGCCACAGCTAACCCTTATTTGGCATTTTCGGCAATGTTAATGGCAGGAATAGACGGAATAGAAAATAAAATACACCCGGGGGATTATTTGGGTAATGATCTCGTCCCTACGCCAACAGGGAACCAAGGGATATGCGTATCCCTTTCTGACGCTATACAGTCATTAAGGAGTGATCGCGAATTTCTACTTAAAGGTGATGTATTTACGAATGAAATCATTGAGGCATTCATACACTTAAAAGAAACAGAAATAATGAGATACGAACAAATCACGCACCCAATAGAAGTAGATATGTACTATTCCAGCTAACCAAATAATTATTAAAGTTAAAAATTAATAGTCACGCTCTAAGAATGCACCTGTCATTGGAGACATTTCTTTTATGATGCGTTTGTAGTGCTGTGTATTTTCTGCCCAAACGCCAAAGTTATCGTTTCTGGATGGAGTCAACAAATTAAGGAAGTAATAGTAATTCCCTCCAACCATAACAGTGAACCAGAATTCATATTCATTAAATTCACTAGAACCATCCCCTCCCTCATAAATCTCTGTCAAAGCAAAATCCATATTATCGCTATATTTATATTCATCCCTGTTTGCTATTTTTTTACCAATCAATAAGCCATCGGCTTCCATTTTTTGCTTATATTTTGCGACCTCTTCGACAAGGGTGCTTTGGGATGATGATGACACAACAGTTACATCAAGCTTTGCATCCGTAGATGTTGAACTAAGAGCACCGTGCAAGTCAAAATATTCCTTTGTATTCATAACTGTTACAGACATTCTATCAACATCACGAACAGGGTTCGTATAGACCTTCCATTCTTTCGGGTATTTCAAATCTATGATATCCAAAAAACTGTAAATCATCATTTTTTCTAAAGGACGATCCATCTCATACAGAACCTCGAAAGATTCAGATACTTGCGCCTGCATAACAGCCTCTTTTTGCATATTACCAACAGGAACATAATAACGCATCATAATAACGCTATTACCATTCAATATCACAACTGTTCTAAGGTAATATGACCGATCTTTTTCCAATAAAATCATCAATGATTCTGCCTTCTTCTTGTTGTGAACAACAAATCCGTGAGTGGCGAACCCTCCCTCAATGATATATTTCAAGTACCACTGTTCTGCTGTTAGGTTTCTCTCCAGCTTTAGCACACTTATTTCTATACGACTGCGACCATCAACAGTTGGTTTACCGTAAAAAGAACTCAACTCCAAAAACAGCTTTGAACTTAAAACAAAGTTACTTGAACTACCGCTTTCTTTTTCTGTCCATTTCTCGGGTATTCTAATTTTATATGCGAGAGCCTTATCACCATAAGGTTTTTTCTTTACTTGCTTAGTAAGCTTTTTAAACTCTTCATCACTCAACAATTCAACCTTGGGCATATCCTTCTTAAAACGACTGAATATATCTCCACTGGTATTAGATGCATGTGAAACAGATGACTGACACCCTATAGCGACAAGGACAGTAACAACGGCGAACAAATAAAGACTAATATTTTTTTTAAACATCACTAACAAAGAGAAACCTTCTCGTAAGAAACACCCAAACGGATGTGTAATAAAGTTATATCCAGTGATTATTATATCCTTTATTGCCGGACACAGACAAGTACTGTTTTAATTCAGTAAAAATAAACGATTGATTCAAACCGTGCATAACGTTAAGGAATAAGGCCTGTGCCTGTTTATTTTTCAATTAAAAAAGATTAACGTTACAATATGTCTGATTATATTGCCTCTGATATTGAAGTCCTAGAAGGACTAGAACCTGTTCGTAAACGCCCCGGTATGTATATCGGAGGCACGGATGAACGCGCCTATCACCATTTGGTTGGAGAGATTCTCGACAACTCAATGGATGAAGCTGTGGCCGGTCATGCTGATTGGATAGAATTCACACTAAGCGCAGGTAATATAATTACGATTCGAGATAATGGCCGTGGTATTCCTGTAGATGAACACCCTAAATTTCCGGGAAAGTCCGCTTTAGAAGTTATTTTAACTACCCTACATTCAGGTGGAAAGTTCTCAAACAAATCATATCAAACATCTGGTGGCTTACATGGTGTTGGTATCTCTGTTGTAAACGCACTATCAGACGATATGTGGATTGAGGTCGCGCGCGAAAAAACCCTGTTCAAGCAAAGCTATTCAAGAGGAAAGCCTGTTTCAAAATTAGAAAACCTTGGTTCTATAAATAATAGACGTGGAACAACCGTATGTTTTCACCCCGACCCTGAAATTTTTGGAGATAAAATAGGCTTTAAACCTTCATGGTTATTTCAAATGCTGCGCTCTAAAGCTTACTTATATTCTGGGGTAGAGATAAGATGGAAATGTGACGCCGAACTTATAAAACCAGACAGTATTGTAACATCTGAGGCAGTATTTAAATTTCCAAACGGTTTACTGGACTATCTTGAAACGACGTTAAAAGACAGACCAACAATAACCGAAACGTCATTTCACGGTAATATCAAATTACCAGATAATTTAGGTCGTATAGAGCTTGCTATCGACTGGCCGGAAGATGGCGATGGGTTTATTCACTCATATTGTAATACTGTACCAACACCACTTGGTGGTACTCATGAAAGTGGCCTGAGGACGGCATTGTCAAAGGGGTTACGTGGATATGGTGATATGACGGGAGTTAAAAAATCATCCGTTATTTCTGCGGATGATATAATGTCAGGCGCCACAATTTTACTATCAGTATTTATTTCTGACCCTCAATTCCAAGGGCAAACCAAAGAAAAATTGGTTAGTACTAGTGTTACAAAGTTAGTAGACACCGCTGTAAAAGACTATTTTGACCTCTGGCTGTCCAAAGACCCGACGTCCAGCACAAAATTACTTAACACGATCATAGAAAAAGCAGAAGAACGCCTGCGCCGTAAAGATGATCGTGCTATGGCGCGTAAAAGCGCAACAAAGAGATTGCGTCTACCAGGAAAGCTTGCCGATTGCAGTCAGTCAGACGCAAGTGACACTGAATTATTCATCGTAGAGGGTGACAGTGCGGGTGGGTCAGCAAAACAAGGGCGTAACCGTAAAACTCAAGCTATACTGCCCTTACGTGGTAAGATATTAAATGTAGTAAGCGCGTCAAAGGATAAAATTAGGGCAAATAACGAGATCCAAGACCTTATACTTGCCCTTGGATGTAGTGCAGGAAAAGATTTTGACCTTAATAATCTAAGGTATGAACGAGTTATAATAATGACTGATGCGGATGTTGACGGTGCACATATCGCCGCTCTTCTAGTCACGTTTTTCTATACTCAGATGAAACCATTAATCGATCAGGGGCATTTATTCATTGCGCAACCCCCTCTTTATCGTTTGGTTAGCGGTACGTTAAGCGCATATGCCCGTGATGATGAACATAAAGACGAATTAATGAACACAACGTTCAAAGGTAAAAACAAAGTTGAAGTTAGTCGCTTTAAAGGTCTGGGTGAAATGCCAGCCGCCCAACTAAAAGAAACAACAATGGATCCTGATTCCAGAATACTTCTCAGAGTTACTTTGCCGGATGTAATGGCTGTACTTGGGATAAATGCTGAAGAATTAATAGATGAGGAAACTCCTGAGACAACACCATCGTCTGAAGTTGATGATTTGGTTCAAAGGCTAATGGGAAAGAATGCTGATGCCCGATATCAATTCATCCAAGATAATGCGCAATTCGTTGAGGACATCGACGTTTAACTGGAATAAATAAAAAACAAATACAAACCATGAAAACACCACTATATATTTTCGTTGTTGTTATAGCCATAACCCTTAGCGGATTGTCATCTTATGCTTATTTCACCTATATACCAAAAAAAATAGAACAAAAAATTATAGATAATTTCAATGCTTTTGGTTTTGAAAACCTTAAATTCGGCGAAATATCACATAAAAACGGCGAAATAATATTTTCCGATATTTCTCTAGATAAGCAAAGCTTCAGCACAATTAGAGAAATTAGCGTAAAATTTTCCTTACTAAATTTCTTACTAAGCCCTGACTACGCCCAAGAAATTTCTGTTAAAAACTTAGACTTAACGGGAGAACTGTCTCAATCTCTATCCCTCAGCATTTCCGGATGGGTTGATAATAAGAATTTTTTACAAAAATTACGTAGCATTCCTGCCACAATAATAAATATAGAAAGCAGTAATATTAATATTTTATCTGAGCATCTAGGGGGACTTAAAATTGGTTATGATGCTCAAATACAGCTATCAAAACTTGAAGACATAATTATTAAAGGAAGGGCAAACAGCACACAAAGAAACCTTAAATTTAATACAAAATTAAATGGCACCATTTCCCCATCTGACAAGTTATCCTTAGTAACAGAAATTGAACAATTATCAATGTCCTATAACGACCTCAAAATTCGCAGAGGGAGTGCAAAGTTGGATTTTGTCAATAACATCAAAGACATGACATATGATATGTCAATTGAATCAGAGATTGCATCAGTAAATTGGGGAGGACTACCATTAAGAGGCGTTCATGCCGTATTAGAAAAAGGCAACAACAATAACTATAACTTAATGGCAGATGGCAAAGTTTTCGGAATAGAAGAAATAGAGTGGAAAACGCATATAAATAAAATTGACGATATAATTGAAACAAACAGTACAATAACCCCAAATTCATTGGGAGCTCTCGTCTCTTTCCTCAGAAAAAATAACCAGTTAGACTTAAAAGAAGACTTTCCTGAAATTGTTTCAAATCTGAAAGACCCCATATTATCAATTAGTACAACAAATAATAATGGCACTATAGGCGGAGAATTAACCGCCTCGTTTCAATCCCCTGACTTTGAAGTTGGTGGAGGGTTTGCCTACAATAATGAAAATGACCGCGTAGCAGGTATAATTTCAGTAACCGACACAAAGATAGAACATAAAAGCACACATAAAGAAGGCTACACACCAACTAAATTCATGCTTTCTTCCTCCGGAGAGTTCGCAATTAACAAAATTAAAAATAAACCATATTTAACCTGGTCAATGAGAACAAAAGTAAAGGATGGTGTAATAGATTATGGTTCATTTAAGATACCAAACATTACTTCTGAGTTTACATTAAATTCTAAATCAAAAAAAATAACAAAAGAACATCTAAGCTTTAAGCTACCCCTCAAAAGAGGAATACCCCAGAGAGGGAAAATAAACCTAAACCTCTCAAAGAGAGAAAATACTCCCTTGGTAAAATCAATACAGCTTGATGTATATGGAGGGCGTATAAAAACACAATACCCCATTACCAATGAAGGTAATCTTACATCCAAAAACAAGTTAATAGTTTCCGATATCAATATAGAGAAGTTATTTCGCGACTCCGGGTTTAAAGATATTGTAATTACAGGACAATTAGGCGGTGTAATTCCACTGCATATTGACAAAGATAAGATGACGGTAAGCGGCGGAATATTACAGAGCCAAGGAGGTGGCATAATTAAAATGCCCAAAGATGTTATCGCTGGCTTATTTCCTGGTGGCAGCAAAAGAATGCACCGTATAAGGGCTTCGTTAGAAAATTACTATTATGAATATTTTGAAATTCGCCTAGACGGTGATTTAAATGGGCGTGCCATGATGACGTTAAATGCGCGGGGCTATGACACAACTAAACGCAATGAAGACCCTGTAGACCTTAACCTACAGATAGAAACACAGATATCGATTTTATTTAAAAACTTACTTCAGTAATCAAGGGTAATCACAATGGTCAAATGTAACCTTTACAAATGATTTTGAACCTGCCGTTATAGTGAAGCGATATTCTTTTCCACCAGAAACCATTGAATAATGTATCGGCAAGACTCCCTTTTTATTTTCTGGTTTTTTCCCTTTACCTTGAAAGGTTATTTCAACCGGTTGGCTTGGGTCGAACCATGCCTCCTTCTTACCTTTGCTGTTTTTCGATGCTATACCTGTACCAAATATTGAAATACCACCACGTATAAATGCCTTACTGCTTGGCCCTTTATAAACAGGAGTTTTTACCACAAATCTTTTATTTTCAGGATCACTACAATTTTGAGGCGGACGTGCAGATAATATAACTGATTTCAGGCGTTTTGCATCAACTCCTTGGACTAGCTGCTTACGAACCAAAGTGACTAAATCACGCATTGGACCGTCTGATAAAAGCTCATCATAACTTGCTTTTAATTGCTCCAACCTAACGCTTGATGTTTGCGCTTCTGCTCTAAGTTCAACCATTACACGCTGTCCATCGTCATTTTCTTCTCTCAAGACGCGTTTTTCTTCTTGCAGGATATATAACCTTTGTTGAGATCGCATACCACCTGCCCAAAATCCGGCACTGAACACTCCACCAAAAACAAACATAAACACGATTATACTACTGGTTCTGCGCGCACTACGTTGTCGGTATCTATCATTAGGATTATAGCTGGAAAAGTGCATTTACATTACCTCATATCTTTTATTAAGACAGACCAAAATAATATTTAGCTACAAAAATATAAGCGACCCAAATAACCAGAACCAATGGTATACCAGCCTTTATAAAGTCTCTGAATTTATACTGTCCAGGCCCCATAACAAGTAAATTTGTTTGATATCCGATAGGTGAAGCAAACGAACAATTAGCCGCGAATACAACCGTCACAGCAAATATATAAGACAAGTCAAATTCAAGGTTAGGTGGGGTTTCTATTTGCTCCGAAAGGTTTAGGGCGATAGGAGTAAATAAAATTGCACAAGCATTATTGGTCAACACATTGGTAGTAATTGCGACGATAATGAAAAGCAAAGAAAGTAAAATTAAAGGAGAATGAGCAAAAGGAGAATATAAAATAAGGTCGGCAATATAGTTCGCTCCACCAGTTACTTGTAATGCCACGCCAAGAGCCAACATAGAACCGACTAACAAGAATATTTTACGATCAATAGCACGAGTAGCCTGCCTAATATTAAGACACCCTGCACCAATCATGGATACTGCACCGGCAAAGGCCGCGACGGGAATAGATAAAAACCCGAGTGCGGCACTGCTTATTGTTGCAAGAAATATGAATATTGCGATTGGTGCTTTACCAGGGACAGGTAAATCCTTTTTAGATCCAGATAACACAATAAAATCGGGGTTACGTCTAATATTATTAATTCGGTTATGCTTCCCAGCGATCAGCAACACATCTCCAGCTTCTAGCCTGATACGACCTAATCGACGGCGAACCACACGCGCACGACGCTGTATACCCAAGACAATTGCACCAAATCTCTTATGGAAACTAACGTGGTCAATCGACATATCAACCATACGAGATGCCGGGGTAATCATTATTTTCGCAAGCACTCGTGTTTCAGCATTTTGTATAGTTGATGCCTCTCCGTTACTGCCCTCACCATCGCCATCGATAATTTCTGCTTCTTCTTCAGACAACAAAAACCCAGGATACTGCATTAATAAAGACCCCAAAGTTTCACGAGTAGCAGCAACGATAAGTATATCACCACTATGGATACGATGACCTTCAAATGGTGGTAATATTAAATGTCCGCCGCGTTGGATAAGCTTAACATTCATATCCTTGAGGGCAAGAAACTTACCATCAATACATTCTGCACCTACTAGCTTGCTGTCCTCTGCAATATCTAATTCTGCGACGAACTCTGTCTCATCGCCTACTAACTCTTCTTTTATAGAGGCACGGTTTGGAAGAAAACGCGGTACAACAAAAATAACATACAAAAAGCCAACAAAAGCCAATATAGATCCGGGAATAGCAAAATCAAAGAATTGAAGGGGAGCATAACCGACCTCAACCATAGAACTAGACACCAAAAGATTTGTCGATGAACCTACCAAAGTAACCATACCACCAAGTATCGCAACAAAACTAAGTGGCATCATCATTCTGCTGGCCGGTGTACCAACCGAATGTAGTACTGCTTGCATGACAGGTATAGCGATAATGACCAAAGGAGTGTTGTTCATAAAAGCACTAAGAACCATAACAAAGACTAATATGGCTAGTACTGACAACCACGCAAATTTCTTATTTTTAAAAACAAACAAGTTGGTTAAAAACCGCAAAGAATCTGTGTGAATCATTGCTTGCCCCATAACCAGCAATGCGAGCACTGCAATAAGAGATGGATTCGCAAACCCCGATAAAATTGTTTCTGGATCTAATAGATTATTTTGATTTTCATCTACTATAGAAAAAATCTGTCCATATAGAAGAAGAATTGTCATTAAGAATACACTAGTGACCTCTAAAGGAAATTTTTCCCGTACAAAAGCATATATAGCCCCGCCAGTTAAGAGCAACATAAACCACATATGAAAGCTGGAATCGATTACAAAGCCCAAGGAGCATTCCTTATTAAATTACAGAAGCAGGATTATACTATATTTTTGTCAAATCAAGAAAAGTAAAATGGCTTTATTCTTCTCCGCCACCGATTTGAACCCCAGAGGTTTCAAATTCACCCAGATTTTTAAGCCCTATACGAAACATAATTTCTGTTCCGCTGTCCCCAGATGTATCATCAGTTAGAGTTCTTTGCCCAATCATAGAAAGAGATATACACTGTCCGATATAATCCACACCAAAATTAGCTTTACGTAAACCGGGGTTATCTCCCAAATCATGACGCGCAGAACCAAATACACGCCACCTATCATTTATATAGTAAGAGGCAGAGTTACGTATTTGTTCACGGGTTTCGCTGATGTCTGTTCCCTCTAGACCTTTTGCATACAGATAACGGGACGATAATGTCAGATCGCCAATATTAGCCGCTGCGTCCACTTCATGACGTTGAGATGAAAGATGTTTATTATCCAACTGGAACCTATAATCCAAGGTATAATCATCTTGATAGCTTCCTGAGATTTGGCCAACTATATCGGAATCACGATCGTCTAAACCTGAGCCTTCTGTAAATGGGTTATCATCATCTTCAAAACGATAGCTTTGACCAAGGAAGATTTCACCATGGCTACCATCGTGACCATACAAGCCCGTACGCAAACCATAGGTAATATGAGAATCGTCTTCAACACCATCAACACCAGGGAATCTATTTGCCTCAAACAGATTAAGTGTATCTATTTGCACATCTTGGCTATCCTCATTAGGGATATCATCGTCAATACTAATATTTGGTGATAAATTTACTGATACTAACGGTTCAACAACCATCTGCGAAGTTTCAAAGTTTCTTGCAACGGGATAGCTAGTGAGTGCATTAATATAACCAAAAGCTCTTCCTTCTCTTGAACTTTTGTCAATATCGTTGTTATTTTGAGAGCCCGTACGATCATTCACCTGATAAAGAGATCCCTGTGCATTCGCATTAAGGACAGACACCAAACCATAATCGGAAACAAATCGCCTTTTCCAACCCAGCGCAGTATGAACCCTGTTCACATCTTGTTCGCTATCATCTCGTAACAAACCAAGTAACGACGCGTCAACACTCCATCTACCACCAATTACAGGAACTTTACCCGGCTCACCTATGAAGCTTGCCTGTATTTCAGGAAGAACGTGTGGTTGATCTTCCCTATTTTCTTCCACTCTTAAGTCTTGGAAAGCAAGCAATCTGGCAACGGCATAATCACGCCCTGAAAATCTTTCAACATACGCTTCATTCTCAAGAACATCGTCGCTGTCGAAATCATATTGCCTCAAATACTGATCGTCGGACGCAACATCTAGTTTAATACCACTACGCCATTTATTATTTATATTCCAAAGCCCATCAGCAGAAAGATGCCCTCTAAACTCCTCATCTTTTTCTACCTTAACACCAGAATCACTCTCATTACGTGCAGAATAGGTAAAGCTACCATCTGCAATTAAAGAAGCATTGTTCCAACGTTGTCGCCATTGTAACATCCCTAAAGGGGCAGCATCGCTCATAACCATCAGACCTGCTGTCAAATCTTTATCCGGCGCAATATTCCAATAGTAACTACCTTGAGCAAAAGCACCCAGATCACTTTTGTAACCAACGGATGGCGTTAGGAAACCGCTTTTACGTTCAACAGAGCCATCAGGATGAGCAAAGTAAGGCAAGTAAGCGACAGGCACTCCCTTAACTTCAAATCTTGCATTACGATAGCGTACAACTTTGTTCTCTTTATCGTGCTCAACTTCAGAAGATCTAATTTGCCACAACGGCGTCTCGTCAGGATTATCTTCACAAGTTTCACATGGAGTATAAAATGCATCTTTCATGACGGTAGTGTTACCACCAACATGTTTTCCGTTTGATGCCTTAAACCTAGAGCCGTCAATCAGAAAAGTTTTAAGTCCCTCAACAAATCCATCTTTAAGAGCATTATTAAACTCGGCGCGTTCAGCATAGTGCTTATCACCATTAGCATCTATGAACTCCACACTACCTGTCGCAACGACAGTATCTTGCGTCAAATTATATACAATTTCATCCGCTTTAACCGTTTTACCACCTTGAATCAGTACTACATCACCATATGCAGTTACAATTTGGCCACCATCATCGTGAATTAATTTATCTGCCTGCAAATCTACCGGTGAATTACTGCCATCAGCAGCATGAACTGTTAAAGATGATAGCGCAGAAAGCCCTATTGCAATTACAAAGTATCTACGAATAGAAAAGAACATATGTGAGTGCCTTACCATTTAATTTACCAGTATTTTCTTGGAATCCATATTGGAGACTAGATATACAGTTTTGTTTTTTCACTCCGTAAAGTCAAGAGACAGAGATTTATTACCCCCTGCAAATACTTATAATAGTACAATTACTTAAAGAAAGCAGGTATATCATCACCAAACCCAACATGATCCGCACAATCATCATCACTTGAATAATTGCTCTTTTGAGGTTTGGCATGGGTTTTCTTATTGGCTTTAGGTGACTTTGGTCTGTTGTCTTGCTTATCACTGCCACCTTTTGATGCAGGCCTGTTTTTCGTGCCTTCTGATTTAACAGACACGTCAACTATTTCAATCTCTTTGCCAATACGTTTAATAACCGCGTCCAGCTGTTTGTCATCATATTTAGTAACCAGCATCCACGCACGACCGGTCTCTCCGGCGCGACCTGTGCGACCAATGCGGTGCACATAATCATCAGGACCTACAGGAACATCATAATTAAACACGTGCGATACCGCCGTTACATCAATACCACGGGCGGCGACATCACTGCACACCAACAAAGGAATATCACCTGCCTTAAACTCCTCTAATGTTTTAGTGCGTGCGGCCTGTGCCATATCACCATGCAAAGGGCGAGCATTATGGCCTTTATCTTGTAGCCATTTACTCAACGAATCAACATCACGTTTACGGTTACAAAATATAAATGCCGTACTAACTTTCTCTTGTCTGATGATTTTTTCTAAAACAGCGTTTTTTGCACGTGGAGATACGTTAACTTGAAACTGTTCCACTGTAATTGCAGTCGATGCGGGCGGGGAAACGGCTACTTCTCTTGGATTACTAAGGAACTTCTCAGTAAGCTTTTTTATCTCCGGCGCCATAGTAGCAGAAAATAAAAGAGTTTGGCGAATAGTGGGTAAGTGAGAGCATATCTTTTCAATGTCAGGAATGAAACCCATATCCAACATTCTGTCTGCTTCGTCGATAACCAAAACTTTAATATCAGTCAGAAGAATATTTCCGCGCTCAAACAAATCGATAAGACGCCCCGGAGTTGCAATAAGGACATCCGCGCCGCGCTCAAGAATTTTTATCTGGTCACCCATGGATGAACCACCAACTAGCAAAGCCTTTGTAAGCTTAGAATTTTTACCATATGTATCAAAGTTTTCGGCAATTTGTGCTGCCAACTCACGTGTGGGGGAAAGTATCAAAGACCTTGGCATACGTGCTTTTGCTCTTCCACCTGCTAAAATCTCTATCATTGGCAGAGTGAATCCCGCAGTCTTACCAGTACCCGTTTGCGCCAAACCAACAACGTCACGCGCCATTAAAATATGGGGTATTGCCTTTTCCTGTATCGGGGTCGGACTATCATATCCACAATCTTTAATCGCATCTAATATCGGGGCGCTTAGGCCTAACTCTTCAAAATTCATTTACTCTTTTTCAATCTCTATATTTCTTTTCGTATGAATAGCTATTATAAATACGGAAGAAAAGCAACAAAAGTGAGTCAAATGAGCCTAAAAATCGCAATTCAAATGGATTCCATACAAGATGTCGACATTAATAAGGACAGCACATTTGTCCTCGCACTTGAGGCGCAAAAGCGTGGATACACACTATACCATTATCTTACGCCGACATTATGCCTTGAAAACCAGCAAGTAACCGCCAGAGCCAACAAGCTTGAGGTAAGGCGTGAGCAGGGCAATCACTTTACCCTAGGCGATAGCGAAACAATTAACTTAAACACTGACATTGATGTAGTATTAATGCGTCAAGATCCGCCATTTGATATGACATACATTACCGCCACACATATGCTGGATCATATTGTTAATGACACGCTTGTTATGAATGATCCTTCGCATGTTAGAAATGCGCCGGAAAAGATACTGGTAACGCATTATCCGGATCTTGCACCACCAACATTAATAACATCCGACCAAGAATCGATAAGATATTTCTATAAAAAGCACGGAAACATAATCCTTAAGCCCTTATACGGTAACGGTGGCGCGCAAGTTTACCACATTGACGAAAATAATTTTAACTTCAATACAATATTGGAAATGTTTGAAGAACATTATAAAGAGCCAATAATAGCCCAAAAATACCTGCCTGATGCACGTAAAGGCGACAAGCGTATTATCCTTATAGATGGTGAGCCGGCAGGCGCAGTATTACGAGTACCTGCACCTGATGATGCACGTGCAAATTTCCACGCTGGCGGTAGCGCACAGAAAACAACGTTGAACGACAGAGAAATTGAAATTTGTAACAGAATAGGCCCAGAACTTAAAAAGCGGGGTCTTGTATTTGTTGGTATTGATGTTATCGGCGATTACTTAACCGAAATTAATGTTACTTCTCCGACAGGATTACAAGAAATCAATGAATTAGACGGCGTTTGCCTAGAAGCCCAGCTTTGGGATGCCTTTGAAGAACGAATGAAAAAATGAGCAAATCAGACATAGAAGAAAGCCTTAGCTTTACCCCAAAATACGATGAAAAGGGATTAATCCCATGTGTCGCCACATGCGACAAAACCGGAGATGTATTAATGTTTGCCTTCATGAACGAAGAAGCATTAAACAAAACCATAGAAACAGGCGAAGCACATTACTGGTCAAGAAGTCGTAAATCCTTGTGGCACAAGGGCGCGACTAGTGGTCATATACAAAAAATCGTGGAAATACGCACTGACTGCGACCAAGATTGCATATGGCTCAAGATTGATACAGATCACGGATCATGCCACACAGGCAGAAAATCATGTTTTTACAGGGTTTTAGATGATAACTCTAAAGTAAAACTATCTCTAGTGGATGATAAAAAGCTATTCGATCCAGATGATGTCTATAAAAATTAATGCAAGCCAAGGAAAATTGAAACATTAATTACGAATAGCAACGTAGCGATTTGTAATATACGTGCCGTTTTATCTTTTTTCTTACCGCATGGCTCATGTCCGCATCCGGTATCATGACAATCAATTTTCTTGCTGATGAAGTGCAAAGACCAACCAATCACCAGAACAAATCCTGACATAGCAATTAACGGAATTTCCCAATCATGCATTACATGATGCAGACTTTCCATCCAAACTGGTAATGCACCGATAAGACCTAGGCCAACCAAAACTGTAAGAACACTAAAGACGCTCGGTAAGACGCAACAGAAAATATGACTGATCTCTGAGAGAACAACAACCCATGAGAACATTCCTTGCGCGCGTTTAATTCGTGACATTACACACATCCATCTTTCAATAATTGATTATGGCTCTTATAAACTCATCGTAACAAATAGGCAAAGAAATAATGATATATTATAACGTACTATATACATGAAATGATTTTTAGGATGCTATAACAGCATCAACAATATGCATTTCCGCAGACCTACGACCTTGCCATTCATTAATCTTCAGTTGCCCAAGGACATCAAATGCATGTGATTTATTATTAAGAAAAGCATCACCCAACTCAGTATCAACACTGCGGAATGCCATAGCCTTAATCCTAGATCCACCTTCCCAGTCACTAATCATAACCTTTATGTGAGAACCACCAAGTATATCTGCCTTATGCACCTTAATATTCTTTAACATAAACACAGGCTCCGGTTGTTCTTGCCCGAATGGACCGACCTTGTTTTGCAACATATCAACAAGACCAACAGTGATACCCTGTGTCGTTAACACACCGTCAATAACGGTTTCCACATTAGTATCCGTATTTTCCATTTGCTTTGCGATGTCTTCATTCAAAAACTCACGCAATGCATCTATATTATCCGGTTTCATTGTAAAACCACCCGCCATAGCATGGCCACCGCCCTTTTCCAGAACCCCGGCAAGTCGCGCATTTATGAAACTTTGGGCTATATGGATACCTGGTATAGATCGCCCTGACCCACGCCCTTCCTTTATATCTGACATATTATGCGCATACGTTACTACGCATGTTGGTTTTTGGTATTTTTCCTTAATACGGCCAGCAACAAGGCCACTTAGACCTGCATGCCAGTCATCATGATCTAATAATATAAACGGATCATCTTGCATATTATGATCTTCAACCATTTGAATTGCTTGATCTTCCATGGTTTTTTGTATTGCTTTACGCTTATCATTACAGTCATTAAGCGTCCAAGCGATGTTTTTGCAATCCTCTGCATTGTCACTAGATAATAATCGCGCCCCCAAATCTGCTTTATGAACGCGACTTCCAGCATTGATTCTAGGCCCTAGAACAAAGCCACAGTCATATGTGGAAATAGGTGCGGTAATCCCCGATACACTCATCAACTCTTTAATGCCAACATTCATTTGATCATATGGAATAGAAAAACCCATACGAACGAACAACCTATTTACACCAATTAATGGCACCATGTCGCAAACAGTGCCAAGCGCAACAATATCCAATAGCCCTTTTAAGTTTGGTTCAGAAAATTCACTGTTGGTGTAAAACCCCCGATCGCGTAACCTGTTATTGATGGAAACGCAGGCCATAAAGGTAACCCCTACGGCCGCCATCATACCCAAGCCCGAAGCATCATCTTTTCGTTTTGGGTTAATAACATACCAGCATTCAGGCAGCTCGTCCTCTGCCTCATGGTGGTCTAATATTACAATTTTAAGGCCTAGATCAGTGCCTGCCTTAACAATGTCAAATGCCGTCGTACCACAATCGAGCATCATGAGAACATCTGCACCCTGCTCTTTCAATTTTTTTAGAGCGTCAATGTTAGGGCCATAACCCTCACTAAGGCGATCAGGAATATAGATATCTGCATCAATACCTACAGATTTTAAGAACCGGTAAAGAACCGCAGATGAGGTTGCACCATCCACGTCAAAATCGCCGAAAACAGCAAAACTCTCTCCATTTTCAATGGATATAGCAACATTTTCCGCCATGTCTCCCATATCTTTTAGCGAGAACGGGTCAGGAAAATCATTTTTTAGCGTAGGATTTAAAAAACTCTCAACATCTTCGGGATCAATACCGCGCTGACATATCAAGCGGGCGACTATTTCAGGTATATCATAACGACGCACCAAAAAATCAACGCTATCAACTGACACGTCAGGAACAACCCAACGTGCCTTATTCAAGGAGTATGAAACAATATTTTCTGACATATAGACAGATTAAGAGATTCGTAAAGAAAGTAGAAGTGATTAAATAGACTTCAACCAATTTTTACGCTCTAGATTATGCGTTGCCTCAATACGGCGAACTGTACCGGACTTAGAACGCATAACAATCGTCGAAGTCTTGGCACCACCAGGATAACGGCGTACACCACGTAGCATAGATCCGTCAGTCACACCAGTTGCGGCGAACATAACATTATCGCCCTTTGCAAGGTCATCTGTTGTGTAGATTGCATTAAGGTCAGTAATCCCCCAACGCTCTGCTCTTCCACGCTCATCATCATTGCGGAATGTCAAACGACCCAACATTGAACCACCGATACACTGCAACGCAGCCGCAGCTAATACACCTTCCGGTGCGCCACCTGAACCAACATAAAGATCAATACCAGTATCAGGTTCTGTAGTTGCGATAATCGCACTAACATCACCATCACCAATCAAATTAATTCTAGCACCAGCAGCACGTACATCAGCGATCAATCCCTCGTGGCGTGGACGATCCAAAATACAAACCATTAGTTCGTTAATGCTTCCGCCCTTTTCTTTTGCTGCTTTTGCCAACACATCAGCAATAGGAGCATCAAGATCTAAAACATTTGGGTTAATCGATGGTCCAACCGCAATTTTATCCATATAAACGTCAGGTGCATTTAAGAATCCACCCTCATCAGTTAATGCAATAACAGCCAAAGCATTAGGGCCGCCAGCCGCAGTAATGTCAGTACCTTCAAGCGGATCAAGTGCAATATCGATTTTAGGGCCGCCAGTTCCTGCCCCTACTTCTTCACCGATATAAAGCATTGGCGCTTCATCACGTTCACCTTCACCGATAACAACACGCCCTTGGATATGAAGAGTATTAAGCGCAGAACGCATAGCATCAACAGCAACCTGATCAGCGGCAACTTTATCACCGCGACCAACTAATTTTGATGCAGCAAGAGCAGCCGCCTCGGTCACGCGCGCAACCTCCATAGCCAAATTACGATCCATTAATTCTGCGTTTGTATCTTGTGTCATGTTACCTGCTTGTGCCTGTGTCATTTTGATTTATCCTATTTTTAATGTCTATGCTATAGCTCTTCAATGCGCATGAGACAAGGTTTTTCCGCACATGAATCCAAGTTTTCTATTAGAGAAACAGCATTAACCATTGATGCATGACGCGTTTCATGACAGGTGAGAACTATTGGCACTACCTGCTCCGGGTCACGGCCATGCTGTACCAAGCTTTCAATAGATATGTCATTATCCTTTAAAATAGAGGCTATATCCGCGATCACACCTGCACGATCTGTCACGTTTAAGCGCAAATAATAACGCGCGCGCGTGTCACCCATAGACACACGTGGTAATTCTTTTAGGTTTTCAACAGCAATACCAAAAGTAGGAACTTTAATTCCACGCGCCAGATCAATTATATCTGCTACTACGGAAGATGCCGTTGGCCCCTCTCCTGCCCCTTTACCGGTGAAAAGCGGGCTTTCCACCGAATCTCCCTCAACATATACCGCATTATATACGTCTTCTATTATCCCCATCGGTGAGTTAATAGGAACGAGGCACGGCTCAATATTTTGCATTATCTCGCCATCAACTTCACGAGCAATGCCAAGCAACTTAATCCTGTAACCAAATTCAGTCGCAGACGCGATATCTGTAGCATTTATATTTGTTATCCCCTGAACCTGTAATGCACCAAAGTCAGGCTTTGAACCAAATGCAATAGAAGTTATCAAACACAACTTATGCGCAGCATCTATACCCTCAATATCAAAAGTTGGGTCAGCTTCTGCGTATCCAAGCTCCTGCGCATCTTCAAGAACCTCCGTGAAATCGCGGCCTGTTTCACGCATGATTGTAAGAATATAGTTACATGTTCCGTTCAAAATTCCGTAAACCGCGCTAACCTTATTAGCGGCCAAGCCTTCACGTAGCGCCTTTATAATTGGTATACCGCCGGCAACTGCGGCCTCGTAAGCCAACGACACACCGTTACCTTCTGCCTTTTTCGCAAGATCATAACCGTTATGAGCCAGCAACGCCTTATTCGCCGTAACAACATGTCGTGAATTATCAAGTGCAACATTAACAAGGTCTGACGCCACCCCTTCTGATCCACCAATCAGCTCAACAACAGCGTCAATATCACCGTAATCGGCAAGGTCAGCCGCATTATCAACCCAATCAAAAGCAGATAAATCAACGCCTCTATCTTGCCCTTTATTACGTGCGGACACGGCTACTATCTCAATTTCACGACCGGCGCGCGCCGCAATTATATCAGCATTTTCGGTCAAGGCCTTAATAACGCCTACACCCACAGTTCCTAATCCAGCAATACCGATGCGAAATGGTTTATTCATGATAATCTAACCTTTTTTGAAGACGTATAAAGTTGAATTATGGTCTTAGCCTTCTTTACGATTTGTTGCAAGTGAGTTGGCTTGATTTTTGCAATATCATAATGCATTAATGCCACATCATAATTGGACAAATATCATGACCGACACAAACAAAAACAATGAAAATGACTTTAGCATGCCAGATCCTGTAGCATTGGGGCAGGCATTGATAGACGCATATGAAAAAGCACAACCAATATTCAATGAATATGTCGGCAAATATGGTACAGCAGAAGCTATGGAACAATTTACCTCTATCAACTTTGACCCGATGAACATCCAAGAAAGCTATATGGATTTCTTGGATAGCATTGCAAAAGATCCAAACAAATTTATGGAGATACAGGCACAATACACACAAGAGTGGGTAAATTTATGGCAAGGAAGCATAAGTAAGTTTATGGGGCAAACGTCAGAACACGCTTCCATAACTCCTGATAAGGGAGACCGCAGGTTTAAAGCGCCTGAATGGCAGGAAAATGCTCTTTTCGATTTTATAAAGCAATCATACCTTTTAACTTGCCAGCACATGGAAAAAACAATCGATGATTTTGAAGGATTAACCAAAGAGCAAAAAGAGAAACTTAACTTTCAGGCAAAATTATTCACAAACGCTATTTCCCCCACAAATTTTGCGATTACAAACCCTGACGTTCTGAACGAAACAATGAAGACCGGTGGCAAAAATCTGGTAAAAGGTTTCGAAAACCTGATGAATGATATGAAAGACGGAAAGTTAGATATCACCACCACTGACAACTCTGCCTTTGAACTGGGAAAGAATGTCGCAACAACAAAAGGGCAAGTAGTTTATCAAAATGAATTAATACAATTAATACAATATGACGCAACGACAAGCGATGTTAACAAAACCCCGATGTTAATAGTACCGCCATGGATTAACAAATATTATATCCTTGATTTGCGCCCTGGTAACTCGTTCGTAGAATGGGCTGTCTCGCAAGGCCATACGGTCTTCATGATTTCATGGGTCAATCCTGACGCAAAATTATCTCATAAGAAATTTGAAGACTATATGAATGAAGGAGTATTAGAGGCTCTAAATCAAATTGAGGAAATAACAGGCGAAACACAAACAAATGCTGTCGGCTATTGTCTTGGTGGTACGTTACTGGCGACAACATTATCTTATCTAACACAAACAAAGCAAGATAGTCGCATTGCGTCTGCTACATTTTTAACCACCTTATTAGACTTTGAGCATGCAGGAGACATGAAGCTGTTTCTTGACGATACGCAGTTAGATACGCTTGATAAAATGATGGACAAAAACGGCGTGTTAGACGGCAAAGAAATGCAAAGGACATTCAGCCTGATGCGCGCCAACGATTTAATCTGGTCATTTGTAGTAAATAATTACCTTATGGGGCGTGAACCATTTACCTTTGACCTATTATATTGGAATAATGACTGCACAAACATGCCTGCGGCTATGCACCGTTTTTATCTGCGCAATATGTATCGTGACAATAAATTGGTTGAGGCCGGTGGTATCGACGTAAATGATACACCCGTTGATTTATCAATAATAAAAACGCCACGCCACTTCATTTCCACACGTGAAGATCACATAGCACCATGGAAAGCAACATATGAGGGCGTGGGATTAACAGGCAATGAAGGCGCAACCTTTACCCTTGCTGCATCAGGTCATATTGCGGGGGTGGTCAATCCACCAAATAAGAATAAATATTGCTATTGGAGTAATGATAAACGACCATCATCTGCCGATGAATGGCTGGAAAATGCCAAACAGCATGAAGGTTCATGGTGGGGTTCATGGGATAAATGGGTCAGCGAATTTAGCGGTGATAAAATCCCCGCGCGCAATGTTAATAAGGGCATTGAACCTGCACCGGGAAGTTACGTTCAAGTAAGATGGTAAAACCAGCCCCTAAGAACCACCACTAAAGCTATTCAAGGCATTGATAAGTTCAGTTTTTGTAACGTTAAGCTCAATCTCCTCCCCAAGCCCTCTAGTATAAGGAATAAGTTTGGTAACTTGATATTGGGTAGGGGAAAGTTTGTAGATGACAGAGGTTCCAATTGACCTGAGAGTCAAACTTAACCTCTCTCTACGCGTAATTTTAAACATAATATATATGTCTTTATGTTTAACTCTTCCCATATATTGGTGCGGCACAATACGTTCATCATGGATTGCTTTGTAGAACCTATCCTTAGGAATAAATACGCCACGCATACAAAGCCAAATAACACTTTCCGATATTTCTATTATATGAAGGTTTCTGTTCACACGAATAATTATTGAAATATAAAAGACAAGAAAAGCAATCACCAACAGCATAACGGCAACTTTCCATGCCTCACCATCTACTATTTCACCATAAACGCACCAACACATAACAAACAAACAAAATACGGGCCATGCCACGCTTCTCTTTTCCTTTAATTTTGCAACAAAGTACGGTGTAAAATTCGGAGGTTTCTTTAATAAGATTCCGTCACTCATAAGCTAATATTCTTCTTATGCTCCTGCCCTAAAGTCACATAATGCGGGGCTGACCACTTTATATATTCACGTTCCTTATCCGTAATATCCCGCATATATTTTGCCGGTGAACCTGCCCAAAGCTGTCCGCTTGGTACACATTTATTCGGCGTTAACAACGCCCCGGCCGCAAGCATGCCAAAACTCTCAACCACTGCCCCATCCATTACACAAGATTGCATTCCTACGAAGCCAAAGTCTTCTACCGTGCAAGCATGTAAAATTGCCAAATGCCCCACCGTCACATCGTCACCGACATGCGTGCCTTGAAAATCAGTAGTTACATGAATTACTGCGCCGTCCTGAATATTTGTACGTGCACCGATTTTAATATCATTAACATCACCGCGTAGCGCGCAATTATACCAAATATTGCTACCCTCGCCTATTTTGACATCACCGATAATTGATGCAGTAGGTGCGATAAATGCATCATCATTAATTTGGGGGAATATACCGTTATATGGCAGTATAAAGTTGGTCATGTCGTTATATCTCTTTGTTTATTTATACATTTCAGGAGGCATGCATAGGGTTTTTGTGCCATCAAATCCATCTGGAAACCTCACCATGAAATACTCTGGCTTGCCACTGAATGGCTTGGGGACATCAATAAATATTCCCACAGAATTAGAAGGAATTTCTACCGTACCCTCTATCAATATAGGAGTAATTACTTGAGCACTCATCACAAAATAACTCTTCTTAAACACCCGAAGAGAACCATGTAACATTGCCCCTTCTTTTAAACCAGTGCTCGGCGAAGGAAATTCTAAAGAATATGTGTAGTTTGGAGTTGGTACATCAATTGTACCTACAATCTTTGCAGTATACGAACCCTCTTTAAGAAGATCATTCATTTGCAAGAATTCAACCGCTAACTCGCCTTTATTACATTGTTCAGCATAAGCATAGGAAGGAATAAAGTATAAAGCGAAAATAAATAATACATATTTCATCATATATTTAAGCTAACAAAAAAACGCCCCGTTGGGAACATTCCAAAGGGACGCTTTTGAATTCTGTATAATTGGTTCGTATAATTTTGAACCAACAAATGCGGTTAACGCTTTGCCCACTGCTTAGTACGACGAGCTTTGTGCTTACCAACCTTTTTACGTTCAACAATACGATCATCACGTGTCATCATTCCGGCCTTCTTCAAAGGCGGACGTAGTGCAGGATCAAAGTTTTCAAGTGCACGAGAAATACCGTGACGAACAGCACCAGCATGACCAGAAAGACCACCACCTTTAACTGTACATATAACATCAAACTTTCCAACACGATCAGTAACCAAGAATGGTTGGTTAAGAATCAAACGATGAGTAGTACGCGTAAAGTAGTCAGCTTGGTCTCTACCATTTACTGTAACTTTACCTGAACCCGGCTTAACCCATACACGAGCAACCGCATCTTTACGACGACCTGTTGCGTATGCACGACCTTGCGCATCAATTTTTGGTTCTTTCTTTGCAGGAGCTTCTTCCGCAGCTTCTACTTTATCATCAGCAGGTGTCGCAGCAACTTTAGTTTCCGCAACGGCACTACCAATATCTTTAAGATCTGTAATTTTTTCGTCTTTTTTATCAGCCATGATTATGCCCTACCTTTTGTTTTTCGGGTTCATAGATGCAACATCCAGAACTTCCGGCTTTTGCGCTTCATGAGGATGCTCAGTTCCTGCATAAACACGCATATTTTTGAATACAGCACGTCCCAAAGGTCCTTTAGGAAGCATGCGCTCAACAGCTTTTTGAACAACACGCTCTGGGTGTTTACCATCAAGGATCTGACCTTTACTGCGTTGCTTAATACCACCTGGGAAACCAGTGTGCCAAAAGAATATTGAATTTTCGCGCTTACGACCGGTTAGGTGTACTTTATCAGCGTTAATTACGATAACGTTATCGCCACAATCCACATGCGGTGTGAATTCAGGCTTGTGCTTGCCGCGAAGACGCAGTGCTATAATACTTGCAAGGCGACCAAGAACAACGCCTTCTGCATCAATTATAATCCACTTTTTCTCCACCTCAGCAGGTTTTGCAGAATATGTTTTCATCTCTATTAGACTTTCATTTGCTTTTATATTTTTAAAAGATGAGGATTTATGAATGATATAACGTGCAGTGTCAACAAAAAATTACAATAAAAACAATGTGGTATATATGGGGTTTTATAGTACCCCATATAACATAATGCCAAATTTAAATATACACATATTAAACATAATCACCTTTTACGTGGTTATACAGGTTGGTAACATCGTCACTACTTAGTGCGCGTTTATATATATGGAGATCACCCATAGAACCTTCAAGTGCGCGAGACTAAGCACCATCAGACGGTACATCTTTACCAATAAGGCACTCTCCACCGCTGAAACTAATAACATCGGTCATAGTCGATATATCAACATAGTTAATAAGCTCACCATCAACGTAGTGAAGTAATAGATTATTTGTGCGATCCACCGCTACATGATACCAAGTATCGATGTAGATGTTTTCAAGCTCAGCGGGTTCGGTGCTAGTTGTATGTATATAGATCATGGATTTATGCCCCATTTTAAGGCTAACATATTGTAGGCTTGTGCATACTCTGTCTCTGTTAGTTTCCTGTCCCACGCCGCTAGTTCATAGACCCTGACATGCGGAAAACGATCATTCCCACGCCTCGATCCTAGCGTGAACTTGTCTAGAGTCAGTGTGTGTCCAGTACGGTCTAAAGTTTGTGGGACATCACCAGCAACATCATTGATATCACAGGACATCAGTTCTGACTCGATATGTTGCGCATATACGTGCTTACCAATAGCCACCACATCAATAGACGTTAAACGATTATCGTTGATAACGGAGCTACCTGCATCGTCCCCAGATTGAGGCGTTGGTGTTGTATCCCCGCGCAAACGGGCTATCGAGTAATATGCACTTGTTGTGGAACTGTACTCGCTGGCTAACGTGTCCGCGTTCATTAATGACAGGTAATCAACAACCGCGATTATTGTTCCACCATTAGGTGAATTATACATGAACGCACCATCGCCAATAAGACGATTGGACTGTGATCTCTCGAACAGAAGCGAGTCAGTAGTCGCGTCATATGTTGGTTGACGTTGAGCGACAGCTTGACTTAGGTGATAACCGTTACCGCTTAGGTCGTCTATTTGTGAAGCCTTACCCGCAACATGTGTGATGGAGCTACTTACTTTAACGTCATGATGTCGTTGTATTCCTGATATTTCTGAAAGGTCTGTAATAACAGCGGGTGGTGGTGCTGGAGGCGTAAGTAATGTTTGAGAAGCATCATGAAGCTCTGTTATTTGCGTCTGAGACATTGCGCTTGCAGTATAACCTGCATAGACAAAATCACCTCTAAAAGGTCTCTGACCAACTAGGTTTTGTGCGCCTACAACTTCCATAACTGTACCACTATGCGCGGCCACCCCAGAATTAGTTTCTTTTAAAACACCATCCAGATAAATACTCATCGTGGTGGTGGCTTGGTCGTAAGTAACAGCAATAGTATGCCACTCCCCGAGATTGATATCATTACCAGATATGGATACAGCCACCCCAGAATTGTCATGATAAGCGCGTATTTCATTTGCACCATTGGTATAGAAAAACCTTACACCTTGGTCATGGTTTTGGAATATACCTTCTGTACCATCAAGGTCAGTAAAGCGCACCATTATTACCTTAGTATAACTATCAGGCAGTGGAACACCCATGTGCCAATATCTGTTTGCAGCACCATTTGTATTAGTAGACACAATAGCATCCACACCACCTGTCGCAGTGTCATGCACCATTAAGGGCGGGTTTGCAGCATCAGCAAGGGTAAGGTGATTACCATTACCTGAATAATCCAAACCACCACCTGAACGGAAATCATGAAAAGCTACGAAGTCATTCCACATAGACAAGCTCTCAAACGGATCATTTGGCTTGTCATTAGAAAGAGCATTCAGTAGAGCATTATAGTGCAAGTGTCCTTTTGCCAGCTCCCCTGCGTGATCTGCATGCACACCATCATAAGGCATAACAGGTAAGCCAGTTTCATAACCATCTTGAGGGTTAATCATATCCATATTCCACGTATAAGGAATACGATTCTTCACACCATTGAAAGCAGATTGGAAATTGACATCATCGGCGCTGCGCCCTGCTAGTTGAGATGCGGTCATTCCACCTCCAATGATAACCGGTAGTGTTGCGTCAACACCATCAAGGTTTGCACGTAGATAAGTTATCATTGCCTCAATATCATCCGTAAGCTGTTCGGGCGTGTTGCTGTCAAAGTCTGGACGTGACGCGTGATAATGCACCGAACGCGTAACAACCGTGTAGCCTAGTGCTTCTAATGCAGCCTTAGCATCGTTATGGCGTGTCACCACTTCACTAAGGTTATTAGGCACTTGATCCGCTGCCCAAACATTATTACTAAAACCAGTAGACCCCTGTGCATTCGGTATAAACACTAGCCTATCGATAGAGGAGTTAGCAGCCAGATAATCCTCTGAGAATGTGAGCATAGGTGAAAGGTCGTTCTGCCCATCACCATTATGATCCAACATTGCGAAAGGTGGTTGCACTAGAGTCTCTGCGACACCGTATTCCCAAACTTTTGTTGGGAATGTTTCTCCTTGAGCTACGACCCTACCAATCATGTGTGAGTTACCTATAGATATAATCAAATGAACAATTTGTGATGCAGGTGATTGCTCGTGCATGGTCGACACAAAACAACCACGCCCTCCAATTTTTGTTAGCATAGTAAAATTCCTTAATATTTTTTGATGTTAAAAACGAAAAAAGGCCCACATAATGTGAGCCTGTTGATAGAGTCGTCGCGTTTATTTAATTATATTACGCATATTAACAACAAAAAATCAAGAATAAATTCCTATAATAGCAGTTAACCAAACTTACCATCTATATAATCTTTGGTCTGAGGTTTCTTTGCATCATTGAATATCATTTCCGTTTCGCCGGCCTCAACGATCTTACCTAAATGAAAAAATGCAGTATAGTTTGAAACACGCTCAGCCTGTTGCATAGAGTGCGTAATAATAACAATAGTAAACCTTTTTTCCAGCTCTGCTATCAGCTCTTCTATACGTGCCGTAGCGATAGGATCCAATGCCGAACACGGCTCATCCATCAGGATAACCTCAGGCTCAGTAGCAATAGCACGAGCAATGCAAAGGCGTTGTTGTTGACCGCCTGACAATGATGTCCCGGGAGCATGAAGTCTGTCTGACACCTCTTCCCACAATCCTACTCTTTTTAAGCTCTTAACAACCAACTCTTCCATGTCATCTTTATTTGAGGTCAATTTATGAATCTTCGGACCATATGCAACATTTTCAAAAATGGATTTCGGAAACGGATTTGGTTTTTGAAAAACCATACCAACCTTCTGTCGTAGCAAAATTGTGTCAACATTGTCCTTATAGATGTTAAACCCATCCAACCTTACCTTACCGGTAATACGGCAACCATCCACATAATCGTTCATACGGTTCAAACACCGCATAAACGTAGATTTACCGCAACCAGAAGGACCAATCAAAGAAGTAACACGATTGTTGTATATATCTAAATTTACGTCGAACAACGCCTGCTTATCATTGTAAAAGACACTAAGATCACGTGTTTTCATGCGAACTTCAAGTGTTTCATCATTATCCATTACTGTATTTCCTGTTACAGGGTTATCAACATTCATTTCATTTACCATTTTATTTCAAATCGTTTACGTACATAAACTGCCAACAAGTTAATCAGAACCATAAAGCCGAGCAAAACCATTATAGCAGCCGCGGTTTTCTCAACAAAGCCAAGCTCAGGATTATTGGTCCATAAATACACTTGAATAGGTAGTGTAGTAGCAGGGTCAGTAAGGTTACGCGGGGCGTCCGCAATAAAGGCAACCATCCCAATCATTAGCAAAGGCGCAGTTTCACCAAATGCGCGGGCAATACCCAATATAACACCTGTCATAACACCAGGCAGTGAGTATATCAAAGTGTGATGAAACACCACTTGGGTCGGCGTTGCACCCAAAGCAGACGCGGCATCACGAATGGATTGCGGAACAGCACGCAAAGCATTTCGCGTAGATATAACAATCACAGGCAAAATTAGAAGCGCAAGCACCATCCCCCCCACGAGCGCCGATGATCTGGGAAGGTGAAGAAAATTCAAATAGATAGATAACCCCAACAAACCAAATATGATAGACGGAATAGCAGCTAAATTATTAATATTAATTTCAATAAGGCTGGTAAACCAATTGCGTGGGGCAAACTCTTCCAAATATATCGCCGTGGCCACCCCCAAAGGGAATGCAAGCAATATACATATAAATATAGTAAAGAAAGATCCAATTGTGCTGGTTAAAACGCCTGCTTGCTCAGCTTCCCTAGAATCACCATTCATAATAAAAGGAGTATTGAACTTTAAACGCATGCGCTGTGATTGAGCGAGGGTGGTAATCCACTTGGCTTGCTCACCATTAATTTTACCAATACGTTTACTTTCCTCAAGCAGCCTTTGCTTGTAAAAAATACTAACAGCACTGGAAGCTGGTAACCACAACTCCTGCGTTGTTCCTATCAATGATGGATTATCTTTGATTATAGTTTTCAATTCATGCGGAACATTACGACTGGTAATAACAAAAAGCATACGCTTTTCTTTACGTGTTTGGACTTCCGGAAAAACCTCAAGCAATGCATTTTGCACAATCTTCCTGTAAGCACCTTTTTCCACCGACTCCTCTTGAAAAGTAATAGGTAACTTAACTTGAGTTCCTGTAAATGCAGAATAACCAGTGGAAAAAATATTCCAAACAAGACTTACCAAGAATAAAGAAGCAATTAATATAGAGATAAAGCCAGCAGCACGAAAACGCCCCTCTGCCATTTTACGTTTTTTAAGTAAGGTATGCTTAGGCTTTTTACTATACGACTTATATATAAACGGACTTTTCTTCTTTTTAATCCGTTGCACAGAAATGCGTGTTCGTCTTTCAAATAATCTAATCATAGCGTTCCCGATACTTCTTGACGATTACCAAAGCAACAATGTTCAACAATAAAGTCATTATAAAAAGAGAAAAACCTAAAGCGAATGCTGCGCGAGTTTTATCACTATCAAACTCATGATCTCCAACCAGTAATGTCATGATCTGAACAGTCGCCGTTGTTACGGATTCTAAAGGATTTACAGTCAGCTTTGCCGCCATACCTGCGGCCATGACAACTACCATTGTCTCCCCCACTCCTCTGGATACACCAAGTAAAAGTGCACTAACAATTCCGGGAAGAGCAGCAGGTAAAATAACCCTTTTAACCGTTTCAGAATCCGTGGCACCAATTGCCAAAGACCCAAACCTTAGCGTTTTAGGAACGGCACTAATAACATCTTCAGAAATTGACATCACATAAGGGGTTATCATAATCCCCATAACAGTACCTGCAGTTAGTGCGCTTTCCGATGCAATAGACAAGCCGATAGAATCACCAAAAGCACGTAACATAGGTGCCATAGTTATAACCGCAAAATAACCATAAACAACAGAAGGTACACCAGCTAGTATTTCCAAAACGGGCTTTGCCCATAAACGAAACCTTGGGCTAGCATATACAGCCAAGTAAATTGCAGAAAAGATCCCAAGAGGTGCGGCAACAAGCATGGCGATAAATGTCACCAAGAATGTACCCAAAAACACTGGGACCGCCCCGAAAGTACCAGACCCACCAGCCTGATCAGCACGCAAAGCAGTCTGTGGACTCCATTCTAAACCAAATATAAAATCAAATACTGGAACATTAGAGAAGAACCTCATTGTTTCAGAAAAGACTGAAAGAACAACAAGTATAGTTATCAGCACAGATAACATAGTACAGCTTAATAAACTTGATCTAATTAAACGTTCAAATTTCGCCATTACACAATTTCTTCCAAATGAAAAGGCTGCATTAATTGTTAGCTATAATCTATATAACAAAATAGCCGTTATTTACAAACGGCTACTCTACATATTTTACTTATTATTTAAAGAACTATTTTTTTATAGTTCTTCTGCGCGCTTTTGCATCACAACAAGCTCTTCCTCAGGAAGTGGTATAAGACCTTTTTCAGTCAAATAACCAAAGTCGCCCGCGGCTTCATCGCTAACCAATTCTGAAACGAATTCCTTTAGGCCAGATGTCTTGGCAATGTGATCATTTTTAACATACACGAACAAAGAACGTGATATCCCGTAATCACCACTGGAAATATTTTCAAATGTCGGCTCAACACCTCCGACTTTACTTCCCTGTACAATGTCACCATTCTGACCCAAGAAACTGAAACCAAATATTCCAAGTGCTTGATTATTGCTTTGTATTTTCTGAACGATCAGATTATCGTTTTCGCCAGCTTCTATATAGTGTCCATCTTCACGCAACAAGTGACATGCTTTCTTGCGAGCTTTTTTATCAGGAAAAGCAGCCTTGAATTCAGGCAAATCTTTACATGCTTTTTCCATCACTAATTCAACAAATGCATCACGCGTGCCAGATGTCGTTGGCGGACCATAAACCTCAATCTTAACCTCTGGTAATGATGCGTCTATGTCGCTCCATTTCTTATGCGGATTTTTAACCAATTTACCGTCCACAGGTATTTGTTTCGCAAGTCCTAAAAACAAGTTTTCTTTTGAAAAGTCATATTTCTGTGCACCCTTGGCATTAGCCAGAACTATACCATCAAAGCCAATTTTGATTTCAGTAATATCCTTAACACCATTTGATGCACATAATTCTTTTTCACTCGACTTTATTGGTCTAGAAGCATTTGATATATCAGGGTGTTTGTCGCCTGCACCTGTACAAAACAGCTTAAAACCGCCACCTGTTCCGGTTGTTTCTACAATTGGTGTCTTATAATCACTGTTATTACCAAATGTTTCAGCAACAACCGTAACAAAAGGATACACCGTAGATGATCCGACAGCTTTGATATGATCACCAGCGGCAAATGCCTGGCTAGACATGCCCATCACAGCTATCGCCGATGTTAAAGATAATATATTTCTCATAATATTCTCCATTAAATTTATAAATTTAAAAAGTTTAAGTAAAAAGTTAAAAAGGTAAAATCTAACATCCCTCAGCACACGAATTAGGTAGGTTAACAAGTTCAATTAATGTGCATTTACGGCTTTTGCTGTCTCTAATATTAGCAACCTCCGAGCTACAACAATCCTCAATCATAAACCTTAGAAGATCCTGAAATGCCTCAAAATTAACAGTATAAATAATAGATCGCCCTTCACGACGTGGAACGATAAGCCCTGCTCTACTCATATGTGACAAATGAAAAGAAAGAGTATTATGCGGCACTCCAAGGCTATCGCTTATTACACCTGCCGCCGCACCGCTTTCACCATAGCCGACAAGCAACCTAAACGCCTTTAAGCGAGTCTCTTGCGATAAAGTTTCGAATGCTATAAGTGCTTTTTGTATATCCATTATTCCAGAACAATAGACATGTAATTTTTTAAGTCAATAAATTTTTATCCACTTTCAGCACTTTTTACCAAAATTATAACATTAAACTATTGTCATGAAATGCGTTTAAGATAATATACAGTAATGTTTGCTAAAATATACTTTATAAAACAATCAGATAAATATAATAAAAGATCAGAGGACTATTTCTTTGGACATACGTGGTGCTGTTTAAGTAATGACTGAGCTAACGCAAGATGAGTTATGGCAGGCATTAGCGGCAGAAGCTCAATCTGGTGATAAACGAGCATATGCATCACTGCTGCATGATATATCACCATTTATAAAATCAGTAATAGCAAGCAGCCTTTCGAATCAAGACTGGGTAGACGACATTACGCAAGATGTTCTTATATCCGTACACAAATCCTTAAACTCATACAGCCCTGATCGCCCATTCAAGCCGTGGCTCAAGGCAATCATACAATTTAGACGCACAGATCTTCTACGCAAACACTATAAAGACAAGCGCACAAAAGAAAGCGCACAAGAAAATACGGATATTTTTTCACAAAATGTAACTTTCCAAGCTACTTCCGGCGAATTAAAAGATATAGAAAAGGCTTTGGATACACTGCCAGATAAACAAAAAACCATCTTCAGGATGATGAAAATAGAAGGATATAGCGCAAAGGAAGTGGCTAGCAAAATGGATATGAGCGTTTCTGCCGTAAAAGTTACAGCACACAGAACAACAAACAAGTTAAAAGATATATTGAATGATGAGTAAAGCAGAGCAAAAAACAGAGAAGCTGATAGAAACACTCTCCGATGATTTGGTAGAGGTTAAAGTTATGCCGCATCCAATTAAACGCGTTGCTTTATGGGTTGTTATAACCTTTTCCTATGCCGCAATTATACTGACATTTCTTTCAATAAGACCAGATTTATCAATTAAGTTAAATGATCCCAATTTTGTATTTGAACTGATTCATATATTATCAATATCCATAAGTGCTATGGCGTGTTCATCTTGGTTATGCGTGCCAGATATGCGCGGACAACGATGGATGTTGGCCGTGCCTACAACCTTACTATTAGGGTTTGTAATACACATATTGTTACGAAGCATAATGGAAGATCACAATTTACCCTTTTTACATGTTCATCATTGCATAACAAATTCAACTGTATTTGGTGTGATACCTGCACTAATAATAATAGCATTATCAATAAAGGGCAAAACTACTCACCCCTATGTAATGTCATTCATGAATACCATGGCCGTTGGCGGACTTGGTTATCTTGGAATGAGGGTAACCTGCATGTCGGAAGATATCGGCCATCTTTACGCCTACCATCTTAGCCCCTATATATTATTCGCAATTGTAATAAGCCTGGTTGGCAGGCGCATCTATCGTTGGTAAAATAACAAAGCATCATCAAAAGGTCACACAATATGCCGCATGTAAGAATTTTCAAACCTAGCCGTAATGCAATGCAATCAGGGCGTGGTAAGTCTACCAGTTGGATCATTGAGCACGAACATCACGAATTAGGTGCGGCGGAACCTCTGATGGGATGGTCACCCTCAACCGACACCCTGAATCAGGTAAAACTAAAATTTAAAACAAAAGATGATGCTTTAAGTTTTGCTGAAAAAAAAGGCTGGGACTACACCATCATTGAATCAAACGAGCGACAGATTAAGCCTAAAAACTATTCTGATAACTTTAAATAATATATTTTTACTAATATCGTAAAACAGCTTGATTTTTACTAGCTTTTTATGCAGTTTATCGATGATTATATTTCAATGTGCGCCCTTAGCTCAACTGGATAGAGNNNNCCTGCCTTCTAAGCAGGGGGTTACAGGTTCGATTCCTGTAGGGCGTACCACTTTTTCTTTAATAATTTCAATGCAGAAATAAAACCGCATAAATATAATCCATTTAGTTCACCATTCCACTTATAAGGTTATATGAACAAAGAACGCATCAATATAATGGTTAAGAAAATAGCGAGAGTAAGTGCAGTTATAATGTTCTTATTATCTGCTTTACTTCTATTTGCATGTATTTCTGTCTTCACAAGCGACGACAACCAACACTCACTACTATCCAAATCAATTGTAACAATATTTTTTTTCGGTATCCCGATGCATATCGGAGTATGGATGCACCGTTATGCCCAAAGTAATGGGAAACAGAAGAACAGTTTCAAAACAAAACCTGTCAACTTAGATATAAAAGACAAGGCAAAATGCAAAACTCCTAAACAGAAGTTAAAAGACTCCGCATTATTCATTTTACTATTCCTTATATTTTCATACAAAATATTCTTACCAGATATATTTGACCCTATTTTTAATGATGTATGTTCCCCTGAATACATAATCCCGAAGGTTGAAAAAGTACTAGACGACAGTGTAAATGGAACAAAAAGGCAGAAAGATAGGCTTAAAAAAGCTTTTGAACCAATAGAAAAACACCAAGACATATCAGAAAATGATTTACTGGAAATGAAAAAGGGAATTATTAACCTTGTCTACTTAAAGAAGAATAACTGCCCCATAACAGGTAAGGCAAAAGCAGACGTAATAACCTTAATTAACTACCCAGATGAATCAAACGGATCAAAAATCTGTCCAGAGACATTATTTTTCAAAGAGAACCTAGAAAAAATTAACCAAATAACAAATTACCCTTCGCTTTACAAAAAGCTTGAAGATACATATTTAAAAACCATATCAGAAAAAATAAACCAACCTGAATTCAGGATGTTATTCAAAGAAAAATGGCAAGATGCCCAATATAGAAAATCAATTATAGTATCTGCTATGCAAATCAAGGATCGTAAAGAAAACGGGTGCAAAAACGTTAACTTACCACTCAATAAATTTCTAATAGATTTTATAGATCACGCGCTATAGCGTCGAATAAATATAACTTAATTCATCCTTTATTATAAAGTTAGGAAACCTTATTCCACGGCATTTTAACCAAAATCATAGCAAGACCACACCAACCGGTTAAGCCTGCTGTGAATAATGCTGCGCCAACAACGCCGGCTACAGCAAATGCGGGCTTCAGACCTACAAAACCAAGAACTACACAAGCAGCAACAATAAAGCCAACTATTATCTGCACCTGTCTAAAAATGGACAAACCAGATGAAGGTGAAGAAGAACCAATCACGGGATAGCCACCCTCTTTCCACGCTTCAATACCGCCATGGAAATTTAGCAATTTATTATTGCATGAGCTTAAACCCTGTATACGCTCACACGCCATTTTACTTCTTGAGCCTTTCAAGCATTGAAATATGATCGCCGTGTCTTCAGGTATATTTAATATTCCAACACCCTCCTCTAAAGAGCTTAGCGGAACGGACATAGCATATGGAATATGCTCCTCCTTAAATTCATCAGCCTCACGCACATCAACCAAAACAGCTTCACCATTCTTAACCATAGCGTCGGCATCTTTAACGCTTATTGTTTGTGTCATTCTTTATCTCCTTGCTCGCAAAACTCGTGATACAAAACATCCATAATTTTAAAAACAGCATCATTATCTATTGAATAAAACAATGTTCGGTGCTCTCTCCTAAATACAACAATGCTTTCCTCTTTTAACTTGGATAAATGTTGCGACATTGAGGTTTGCGCCATACCTGTCGCACTTATCAGCTCACTTACGCTTTTTTCTCCTGTCGCCAATTCGCACAATATTAAAAGCCTATGCTTGCTTGCCAATCCCTTTAAAAAGTTAGCCGCAATATTTGCATTTTCCTGCATATCCTTCATTAAACTGAGTCCCTTTGTATTTTATATTTTCTTAATATCACTAAAAAGTAAATTAAGGAAGAAAGAAATAGCAAAAAGAAAACCATTGGCGCAAATTACATAAACAGAAATTAACGCTCTTTCCCTACAGGGTATGATTTTACCGTCTCCCTCATAGAAGGGATGGTCGTGATCGAAAGACTACAGTGAGGTATGAATGCCCTTTGAGTTTTTGATGTATCCCTAAAGTTGGCCCTAACCCCGGATTTTGTAATTCGGCACCATTCCTTATCATCACCAACACAGTTATCTGATATCCAGTCCTTAACATATGGCGCAAATGGCTTAGTTTCCCAACCCTTTGCCTTTGACTTTTTCGCCCTTCCCATATGCCTTAAGGATATCGATACACTTACACCCTCAACAGTTTCAGTACCGTTACGTAGAACATGAGAAAAACTTGCGGTCTCCCCCCATGAGACACTAAAATCATTTACCGTAATGTTAGCAGTGTCCTTATAGCTAGCAGCCATCATCCTGCGTAAATTGTGCTTTTTTCCATTTTTAGTGAATGAATTATTACGCTCATACAATATATGTAATCCTTGCGATAAAAATACAGACTTAGCGTCCTCATAAGATAATAACGGTGAAACACCCTTAATCATATGATTACAATATTTATCATCCGCCAATGTTAATTCAGATGCGTGTGAAGCACCACAAAACATTAAAAAACACGAAATAGTCATTAAAACGTGCATAACAAAAACCATATCATTACAACCATATAAACATATTAAAGAAGCACTATTTTTCTATATCAAATAACAATACTTATCAATAATAGACAACACCGACCACTACCATAGGTATCATCACCATAAAAAAGTCTATTCAGTCATTGATAGTGTAACTTTCAACACTACAAAAAATAAGCTTTGAGTTTTTGGCACCTTCAAAACTTATTGTTTTTTGACCGGAAGGCATATTTAAAGGAAGTAGCTTAACGCCGGTTATCGTTATAGATTTTGATCCAACTGCATTAAAAAACTCATCAATATTATCAGCGTCGCCATGTGCAAACCAACTACAATCTCCTGATTTATCGCTTAACAGGGAGAAGAAAATAGGAAGCTCTATCACTTCTTTCCCTCCGTTATAATATGACTCAAACTTCATTTTTGTTAACAGTCCCCCGCGCCCTATAATCGTTCCTGTATACTCACTTTTTATATCTTGCGACATTGCTGTAATAGGTAGGAAAGTAACCCCTACAAATAATATACATATATAGAAAGCCGTATTTTTAAGGATGTTAGTGTTCATGCTCTAAATCTTTCAATGTTAAAATATGCTATCTTATATTTACTTATATTATCACTACGGTAAATAGTTAGTTTCCACTTGTTCATGCCACCATTTTCCTGCATGAAAAACAAATTGGATTGAACAGCTAGGGCTTGTCTCACTTTTCTTTTTCTTAATATATAGGCTGGCCCTTCTAGGATTACGGATATTACATGATCCTTCAGAACCTTTATCACACCAGTTGTCTAATAAGTTGGTGATACGGGGCGCAACTTTGTTTTTGTCCCATGTTTCCCTTTTATCCTCAAGCTCGCCAACCATCCTAACACTCACAAATTTAGGTCTAGTTCCGTCAGATTTACTTTGAAACCCTTCACCCCAGATTAAGTCTATATCATCAGATGTGAACTTGGATTTGTCTGGCTGAGATGAAAATTTAAGTGTCTTAACAGGTACTCCGTGCTGTGATGAACTATATTGCCCTACTTCAACGTATCCTTGATTTGCCCAGATACTGCGCGCTTCTTCCAAGGTGTTTAAGGCAGAAACCCCCTTAACTTTGTAGGTACAACGAACATCATCCTCAATAGCAGCCCGAGCTATTGGTGTGTTGAAAAGAATTGTAATTAACAATCCCATACTTATAAAAATTTTCATTTATCTCCCCTTATCGATTACATATCTAAGATCTGCATAAGTATTTTAAACCTATAACTTAGGTCATGTATATAACATTCATTTCTACTATCAATATACGTATAAAAGTGATTTATGAAGTTACAAAGCCCCTTTCGGAAATCTAGTTTTTAATGAAATACTTATACGCCTATTATCGTGCGTTTTAATTGGGTATCGAAAATAAAAAATAACGTGTCTGGAACGGATTAAATATCTTAGGTTTAGCACAGCAGGTCGCACTTTACGGTCACACCGTGCAAGCTATAGTTTTACCACCATGATATATAAGAGATGTTTGAAACAATGGTCGGAACGAGAGGATTTGAACCTCCGACCCCTAAGCCCCCAGCTTAGTGCGCTAACCAGACTGCGCCACGTTCCGACATTATTTATCTTAAATGACTGTTTAAATGATACGGGAACAGAAATCAATCTACATTTAACCCTACTAAAGCCAGAATAACTTAGCGGCGCTTCTTAACCATTCCACGAAGTTCATGAAGCTCGGCCAACACAGATTCTAGTGCGTCACGTTGATTATCACTCAACGTACCAGAAGAGTTTTTTCCAGAAACCTTATCAGAGGAATCACTTTCAGACTCTTCAATAGAAGAGGCTTCGTCACGATGCAAGGCTTCAGAGCTCTTTTCAGTGGCGTTAGAAAAATTAGCAATAATTTTCTTCTTACCAACTTCACGCAAAAGTTTCTGAACACCCTTTATCGTATAACCCTCAACATAGAGCAGACAATATATTGCTTGCAACAGCTCAACATCCTCGGGTCTATAATACCTACGACCTCCACCGCGTTTTAGCGGCTTAACTTGAGTAAATTTAGTTTCCCAAAACCTTAATACATGCTGTTGAACACCAAGATCATCAGCTACTTCACTGATCGTACGAAATGCTGTGGTTGATTTTCTCGGGCGAGCACTCTTCTGAGCAGCACCGGCTTGGCGTGTACTTTTACTCTCAAATGAATCGGTTTCATTTGTAGATGCAACATTTTCGTCCTGAAACAAATCATCTGATGATGTTATCTGAGTGCTCATAAAAAAACCTATCCTTAAATGTATTTATTTTTTGTACAGAGCAACTTATGCCCCTTTATTAACGCGAGACTTTAGAACATGCGAAGCCCTAAACACCAAAACTTTACGAGGGGAAATAGGAACTTCAATACCAGTTTTAGGGTTACGACCTACTCGCTCCCCCTTTTCACGAATGGTAAAGCTTCCGAATGATGATATCTTAACGTTATCACCCTCAATCAAAGCGTTAGAGACCTCATCCAAAACAGATTCAACCAGATCAGATGACTCATTACGGGATAAACCAACCTCTTCATAGACAGCTTCAGCGAGATCTGCGCGCGTTATTGTACGACTTTCCATAGCAACCAACTCCATTTTGTATGATTAACAGACTATACGATTCTATATTGTCGCGTCAATATTACTGAACGCTATAGTGTCAAAAAAATGATTCAATTCAATAACTAAGAAGGTGATGTTAATTATCTAAAACCGCAACAAAGCCGAACCCCAAGTAAGGCCACCGCCCAGAGCTTCGAACAAAACAAGGTCTCCACGCTTAATCCTGCCATCCTTGACTGCACCATCAAAGGCCAGAGGAATTGATGCAGCGGATGTATTACCGTGCCCCTCTACGCTAACCACAACGCGGTCCATAGGCATAGATAGTTTCTTTGCTGTTGATTCAATTATACGAAGGTTAGCCTGATGCGGCACCAACCAATCAATGTCATTTGCAGACATGTTATTCTTATCCAAAGCCACATTAACGGCATCAGCCATAAGGCGAACGGCATGTTTAAATACTTCACGTCCCTGCATAACAATATGGCCACTATCGCCCGTAGTACTAACCCCGCCATTGGTATAGAGCAAATCTTTCATAGAACCGTTTGCATAAAGATGCGTGGATAACAACCCTGCACCATTGCTATTATTCTCAGATTCTTGAGCCTCCAAAACAACAGCCCCTGCACCATCACCGAAAAGAACACATGTTGCACGATCGCTCCAATCAATAATAGAGCTCATCTTTTCTGCGCCAATGACCAGAACGCGTTTCATTTGCCCAGCTTTAATAAAGTTATCAGCGACACTTAAAGCATAAATAAAACCGCTACACACCGCTTGAACATCAAAAGCAATACCAACAGGAACACCCAAAGCATGTTGAACACTAACGGCTACAGATGGAAATGTTTGATCGGGGGTAGTAGTAGCAACAATGATACCGTCGATATCGGCGGGGTTTATACCTGCACAATCCAAGGCATCCTTAGCCGCATTAACAGCCATATCAGAAGTAGACTCATTTTCTGCGGCTATCCTACGTGATCGTATTCCGCTACGCTGGAATATCCACTCATCTGATGTATCAACAATTTTCTCTAACTCACTATTCGTAAGTATCTTTTCCGGCAAATAACTGCCCGTAGATATGAGCTTTGAACTTACTGACATGAATTGAAAACCCTTTATAAATTAATTGTTTTGCGAAAGAAAATCTTCCTGATCGGTAAGACTGCTAATATCATGAGATATTTGAGCGATGTAACCCTTACGAGACAATCTGGCGGCCAAAATAACCGCACTTGAAAACCCCAGAGCGTCAGCCCCACCATGGCTTTTTATACACACGCCATTAAGGCCAAGAAAAACACCACCATTATAGCGGCGAGGATCCATGCGCTTGCGCAAATTTTTCAATGCAAAATAAGCAAAAAAAGCACCAATTTTCGATAATGTATTTGACCTGAAAGACTCCTTTAAGTAAGTCCTGACTAGATGACCTACCCCTTCCATTGTTTTCAACGCAATATTGCCTGCGTAACCATCACTAACGATTACATCAACATCACCTTTGGTAATATCATTACCCTCAACAAACCCTTTATATTCCCCTGGAAAGTCTATACGAGACAAAATCTCGCCCGCGGCGCGCACATGCTCTGGCCCTTTAGTATCCTCTGTACCAATATTCAAAAGACCAACAGTGGGTCGTATATCGTTTTGCACGCCATCATCATTACGTGTCTTATTTGCACGCGCAAACACCGACCCTAAAACAGCAAACTGTACCAATGTATCGGCATCCACCAATACATTAGCGCCCAAATCAAGCATAATAGTATCACCATTAAGACCAGGCATAACCGAAGCGATTGCAGGGCGGTGAATACCGGGGATAGTCTTTAACACGATCTTAGCCATCGCCATCAACGCGCCAGTATTACCCGCAGACACGACAGCATCGGCCTCACCACTCTTGACGGCCTCAATAGCCATACGCATACCCGAGCCCTTACTAGCCCTTAAAGCGGCAGAAGGCTTATCGTCATTTTTAACCATCTTGTCTGTGTGAAATATTTTTACATGATCAGTAAGTTTTGGGTGCTTTTTAAGGTGCTTTTTAATCTCAACCTCATCCCCATATATAAGAAAGCTTACCTCCGGACGGCCATCTAAAACCATTTCCAAGGCAGGGATAATAACCTTTGGGCCAAAGTCTCCACCCATTGCATCAATGGCAATATTAACTGTATCAAGGGTATTTTGGTCAGACAAAAGGAAACATCCTGATCTATTAAAAAGAACATGGCCAATAGAGCTAAGCTTATCGACCATATAAAACTATATAACTAAATTTTTTTAACTACACCATCTCTTCTAAAAAATAAGAGCAATGAGCAGTGCATAAAAAATTGGAAAGCAATTCAAAAAAGAAATGCTAAATCCTAATCACGCTCTTCAAGAACTTGACGTCCTTTATACATGCCTGTTTTCAGGTCAACGTGGTGACGACGTACTGGCTCTCCAGTATTACTGTCTTCTACCCAGTTCTCTACAGGTAATGAATCATGCGCACGACGCATATTGCGCTTTGACTTTGTGGTTTTTCTCTTTGGTACGGCCATGGTCCGATTCCCTTTATGAATTTTCTTAATAAACGAATGTGGGTAATACCTAAAATTCAGGATCAAAGCAAGGAAATTATACGATCAGCCCCTGATTTTTTTATATTTAATCACTTATCCTTATTACTTTCGCCTTTTTTCCAATCTTTCAACGCGGCAAAAGGGTTGTCATAAACTCCATCAGGAGCATCCCCCAAACCGGAATCATCGCCCTGATAAACAGCACCATCGACACGTGGATAAGGTGAAAGAGCCAAGGATAAATACTGTACGATCAAATCGCTTAAATTAATTTTACCATCAATTATTTCTTCTGGATCATCATGCTCATCAATCATAGGAAGCTTTTCTTGTTCTTTGCGACTCATGCGCTCACGCTTAGCTTTTTCAAATGACACAGCCTGATTAGGATCTTTAAACCATGCATCAAAAACATCCGTTACGCTCTCCTGCACTGGCTCTGCGGTTACCACGCATTTTTGATGAACATTGGCACGTATCTCACCCTTAACATGAATCACTTTATTAACATTATTACGCTGCAAAGTTAGGTCAGCCTCCACTTCTTCAATAGAATGAAGCCCTAGCCTACGACAAAGAACAGGGTAAAAGGATACCGGTGGAACAGATTTAACCCTAATGACAGAAGAACCGACATCATCTGATTCTACAATTTGTAACCACTCTTTATTATCTGCAGATATTTCAAACCCATTACCCGACATACTTCTCTACCTCTTCTTCATTATCAGAAAATTTATTAATGTAACTAATACCCCCATCCGCGATTTCATCAACAGACGTTTCAAGGTTTTCTATATTATTAGTAACAAAAGCCACCATTTCATTTACATGATTCTGATCTACATCCCTACCACCATATAGATTGCGTGCAATAGCCTCCTCAAGACTAGTAACCTTTAGCCCCTCCACCTCTTCTATCTTTACGCTATCTGGTGATATAGCCACCTGATAGTTATACATACGACCGTTAAATGCCTTCATCATGCGCTTCATATGCTTAGGCACGCCAACGTCACCAATACCTATCTCACGCAAGGTTTGATCCATATCTTTAAACATAACATCGAACAAAGCCTGAGAAATTCCCTCATATTCTTCATGATCCATAATATGATGCAAAATTATAAATATATGCAGCAGTAATAAATCAAACCTGCCATCGAAACTGTCAGGAACACCGCAATTCTTGTAAAAAACATCCTTACGAGTATTCTCAAGGGCGCAAGCATACAATTTTGTGGCAATTTTCTTGAAATGTTTTTTGTTTTTGTATTTTTGTTTGAATAACATGCCTAACATTAATTTTTGCTCTAGGTTTTTTATTAAATTATCTCTACAGTCCGTAAAGAAATACCACTATTACAAAAGAATGCCATGCAAAAAATTTTAAAAATCGCTTTTTGTTCCATAGCCACAGCAAGCATCATTGCCTGCTCACCAGTTACCGCGCAACGTGGCAACTTGTTACAGGATTATCAAGTTGAAGATATTGTCGCAGGTGAACACACCATGTCTGACGTATTGCGTGTATTTGGGTCACCAACAACGCAATCTACATTTGACAATGATATTTGGTACTACATAGGGCAAGAAACGGAAAAGCACGGCATACTTGATGATGAAGTGGTTAATGAACGCATAATAGTTGTAACATTCACACCTGAAGGTGTTGTGAAGACCGTCCAAGACGAAGAGATGGCAAGAAACAACATCCCTTATTCCAGATCAAAAACACCTACACATGGCAATGAATTAACGTTCACACAACAATTACTTGGGAATATGGGAAGGTTTAACACACCAAACTCAAGTGCTACGGATTTATAAAATTAGATTGGGCGCTGTTGCACAACTTGCAACAAAACCTCTGTGTCTATTTTATCACCCATTACTTTGTCGGTAATACTGTTCAAGCGATTCTTAATCATATTAACCTGAATGACTCCACCTTTAAGCGCAGCATTCTCGTTCAAGATGCCGTACATGTCTTGTATATACGCATCTTTTAACCTTGGTTTCTTTGCCTTAACTTTATCAGCATCAGAAACCCCTTCGACCTCAATAACAACTGCCAAGCTTAATACTTGATAAACACCATCTTGATCTATTACAGGCAAAATCAAGGGATCAAGCTTTACGTATTCAACGCTTCCGCCTTCGCTATCCTCCTTAGGCGAAGCAGCGTGCGTCGCCCCAATGAAAGAGAACACGGCCAAAACCGTAAATATTAACTTTGATAAATTCATAGTAGTTTTGCCCCTGTATAAAGAATTACAAAGTCATACTACCAACAAATGATTAATAGGCCGTTAGCTATAGATAAAATTTTAAACTTATTTACGACGCCTAATCGCGCACAACAGAAGCAACCTTAGCAAGTATACCATTTACGAAATTAACCTGCTGTTGCTCATAAAATGCATGAGTAACATTAAGGTAATCATTTATTATGATCGGAGAATCAATATCTTGCCTCTCCAGTAATTCACAAACTCCGCAAAGAAGAATCGATTTTAAAAGCGGTTCAATATCTTTTTCCGGCGGTGGAGTAATTTCCTTATCATCGTCATCATCAGAATCACCATCTTCTGAGATATTTTCATCAACAACAGGCGAAATAACTTCTTTCTTATGTATGTGCGCATCAAGTATTTCACTTATATCCGCCAACCTAAAATCCAAGGATGTCATTATGCTTTTAAACAAAGAGCCCTGAGGTGGGGCCATATCATCACTGTCTTCTAACTGCAGGCCGCGCTCCAAAGATTCTTTGATAACAACGCGCAAAGGCTTTGAATTATGTAGAACCTCATAATAAGCCTGAACCGCTAACAAGCGTGCAGAAAGCTCTTTATTATTGTCGAGTTTTTGATCGTCTTTTTTATTGATTTTTGTCATTATTAATACAATGCCCGCTTTAATTTTAACAAAGACAAGACTGCAGAAACTGCGTCCGCCCCTTTATTTTTTTGTTCAGGATCCGCACGAACTACAGCTTGATCATGAGTATCACAAGTCAATATACCATTTCCGATCAGCAAATCATGATCCATAGATAATTGCATCAATCCACGTGCGCTTTCATTACTAACAATATCATAATGAGCGGTTTCTCCACGAACAACACATCCCAATGCAACAAACCCATCAAATTTAGGATGATCTGTGCCACGCGTTTCTTTTCGTAAATGCCCCAGCTTTATTGCCATTGGTATTTCAAATGCACCCGCAACTTCAAAAACTTCATAAGTAGCATTAGCCTTAGCTAAAGCGTCTTTTGCGCCGGCTAACAAATATTTAGAAACCTCATCATAGTAAGGTGATACAACAATCATAATATGTGACATAATTCGCCTTCTCTAGCTCTATGAAATTTCTCTGTGACCTTGTATGTGCAAGTCATAACCGTCTAGGCCAACGACACTTTTAGGACTGTTGGACAGTAAAACCATATTCTTTACCCCCAAGTCCAGCAAAATTTGCGCACCTATACCATAATCACGCAAAACTTTTTCATTTTGCTTACCATTATTTTCCGCATCTGCTTTTTCATCCCTATTCTTAAGTCGATCTGACAGGCTGGTCGGATTGGGAGATCTGAGAAGAACAATTACTCCGCGCCCTTCCTTTTCTATAATTTCCATCGACTTGTGCAGAGTATTATCACCGTTTGCGCCGAACACATCGCCAATAATATTCATTGCATGCATGCGCACTAAAACGGGTTCATCATCTTTTGATATATCCCCCTTTACCAATGCTATATGCTCCGCATATTCAATTTGCGCGGAATACAGACATAAATTAAAGTCACCGCCATATTGACTGGAAATAACATCTTCATGAATACGCTCTACCATTAATTCGTTACGCCTGCGATATGATATTAAGTCTGCAATCGTTCCTATCTTTAGGTTGTGAAGCTGGGCAAAGCCGACAAGATCATCCAAACGTGCCATAGTGCCATCATCGTTCATTATTTCACAAATAACACCTGCACCACTGAAACCGGCCATTTTCGACAAATCAACTGCAGCCTCAGTATGACCGGCACGAACCAATACACCACCTTCACGTGCCATTAGGGGAAACACATGCCCAGGCGTTGCAACGGAGTTGGGGCCATTTTGCGGATTAATAGCAGTCTGTATGGTTTTTGCACGATCTGCAGCGGAAATACCGGTTGTTACCCCCTCCTTCGCTTCGATAGATACGGTGAAGGCGGTACGGTGTTGCGCGTTATTACCACGACCCATCAACTGCAACCCCAATCGATCAACCATACTCTCTTCCATTGGAAGACAGATCAGCCCACGACCATCTTTGGCCATAAAATTAATATTTTCAGGAGTAGCCATCTGTGCGGCAATAACAAGATCACCTTCGTTCTCACGATCTTCATCGTCAACTATAATTACGGGCTTTCCGTTTCTCATATCCTCTATAATCTCATCAATAGAAGATAGTATGTTCTGATCATCTGTACCTAATCGTGCATCACGGACATCTTGCTTTGATATTGCCGACTTATTATTCATTTTATGCCCTTCTTATTCAACATATTCACCGCATAACGTGCGAGCAAATCAACTTCTATATTAACCTCATCACCAACATTGCGATCACTTAATGTCGTGTTTTCCATAGTGTGAGGTATAATATTAACACTAAAGCTTGTATCATTAACTTCATTAACTGTTAAGGAAATACCGTCAATAGTTACAGACCCCTTCGTCGCAATAAAAACATCCAGATGTGACGGTATAGAGATTGTAAAGCGGTAAGAGCCGCCATCCTCTTCTATATCAGTAATTTTAGTCGTAGAATCCACATGACCGGAAACATAATGTCCGCCCATCTCATCCCCCACTTTAAGAGATGGCTCAAGGTTAATTCGGGTCTTGACCTGCCATGCACCTATCACAGTTTTATTTAAGCTTTCATTAGAAACATCTACAAAGAAAGATTTTTTTCCTTTTGCAACGACTGTAAGGCAACAACCTGAACAACAAATTGAGGCCCCCATAGGAACCGATAACAGATCCATGACCGTTTCAATTTCTAACCTCAGATCACCATTATTTTCATCAACAGATCTAATTGTACCGATTTCTTGAACAAGGCCTGTAAACATTTATATATTCACTTTCTTCTTATACGACTCCAAAACGTCAGAGCCTAATTTTCGGGAATACTGCTTTACCAGATCATGGCGTTTTTCAAGTGTATTAACACCCATATCACCAATCATAGAAATCCCATCACCACCCAACATAGTAGGGGCACGATATATAAGCAATTCATCAAATAGATCTTGCTTAATAAATGATGCATGAATTTGCGCACCACCCTCAACCAAAATACGTGTTATGCCTTTACCCGCCAAATTTTCTAAAATTGAAACCAGATCGTATGGATCATAAGAATTTACGACAGCCCCCATATCAGACAATATCGCATCACACTCATCGCCTTTATCACCAAAAACCCATAAAGGAATATCCTTTGCACTTGATATCAAATTACTTTCAGGTCGTATTTTTGATTTATCACCTAAGACAATGCGCACAGATTTGTGATCTATTCCACCTATACGGGTTGAAAGTAACGGATCATCTGCCAAAGCAGTACCGCTACCTATCAATATGGCGTCATGACGGCTTCTTACATGATGAGTATGCAGGCGTGCGACATCACCGGTTATCCATTTGCTCTGCCCAGACGCACAAGCAATTTTACCATCCAGAGTACAAGCCATTTTCAACGTAACAAATGGGCGCTTTTCAGTAATGCGACTAAAAAAACCCAAATTAATATCATGGCAAGCATCATGCATAACATTTTGAGTAACCCTAATGCCCGCTGATTCCAATATCCCAACAGACTTACCACTAACACGCGGATCAACGTCTTTCGCGCCAATAACAACATGTGCAATTCCTGCATTAATTATAGCATCAACACATGGCGCAGTTTCACCATGATGTGTGCACGGCTCCAATGTAACATATAAAGTCGCTCCATTAGCGTATGCCCCCGCCTGTTCTAAAGCCTGTGTTTCCGCGTGCGGACGACCACCATCGGCGGTTCTTGCGCGCGCAACGACACAACCATCTCGTACTATCACACATCCAACACTTGGGTTAGGCCAAACACGCCCCAAACCTCTACTGGCCAAGGACAAAGCAGACTTCATATGGTGAATGTCAACATCAGAAGCCATTAAAATGGCCTTTCCCTTATTTATCTTTCAGGTGGCTTACTTTATTCAAGAAGTCATTAAAATCTTCAGGATCACGAAAATCCTTATAAACAGACGCAAAGCGAATATATCCAACCGCATCCAACCGCGTTAACGATTCCATTACAAGTGCGCCGATTTTATCAGAAATTATTTCAGGCTCTCCCTGAGATTCAAGGATACGAACAATCTTATTTGCTTCTACCTCTATTTCATCAAGGTCTACAGGTCGCTTACGCAAAGCAACCTGCATTGATCTAATAATTTTATCACGAGTGAATGGTTGTTTTCTGCCACCATCTTTTAGAACAGTCATCTCACGAAGCTGAACACGTTCGAAAGTTGTGAAGCGCTCCTCACAAACCGGGCACGATCGACGGCGACGGATTGCTGAATTATCCTCCGTCGGCCTCGAATCTTTTACTTGAGTTTCCTCATTCCCACAAAATGGACAGCGCATACAACCCCTTCACAGGTTTTATTATTCGTTAGGGTAGATTGGGAAACTCTTACATAATGCGTCAACCTTCGCCTTAACAGCCTGCTCAACTGATGCATTACCTTCTGCGCCATTCGCAACCAAGCCATCCAAAACTTCAGTTGCATATTCACCAACTAATTTAAACTCTTCAACACCGAAACCGCGACTAGTCGCAGCAGGAGTACCAAGACGAACACCAGATGTAACCATTGGCGGAGCAGGATCAAACGGAACAGCATTTTTGTTACAAGTCATACCTGCACGCTCTAATGCTTCTTCTGTATCTTTACCTGTTAAGCCCTTTGGACGCAGATCAACCAAAACGATATGCGAGTCTGTGCCACCTGAAACGATGTCACAACCACCATCTTTCAATGCAGATGCTAAAGAGCGAGCATTATCAATAACGGCCTTACCGTATTCTTTGAATTCTGGTTGAAGAGCTTCACCATAAGATACTGCTTTAGCAGCAATAACATGCATTAATGGACCACCTTGTATACCCGGGAAAATAGCAGAGTTTAACTTTTTGAATATATCCAAATCATTAGTTAAAATCATTCCACCTCGTGGACCACGTAAAGTCTTATGCGTTGTTGTTGTTGTAACATGCGCATGCGGAACAGGTGAAGGATAAGTACCCGCCGCAATTAAGCCCGCATAATGCGCCATATCAACAAACAAATATGCACCCACACTGTCTGCAATCTCACGGAAACGTTTAAAGTCTATCTGACGAGGGTAAGCAGATGCACCCGCAACAATCATTTTTGGTTTATGTTCTTTTGCTAGTCTTTCAACTTCTTCATAATCCAACAAAGAGTCACTCTCACGAACACCATACTGTATCGCATTAAACCATTTACCAGATTGGTTAGGCGCAGCACCATGCGTCAAGTGACCACCAGCGGCCAAGCTCATACCCAAAATAGTATCACCAGGCTGTAGTAAAGCCATCATAACGCCTTGGTTTGCCTGAGAACCTGAGTTTGGTTGAACATTCGCATATTTTGCACCAAAAAGCTCTTTAGCACGTTCGCGAGCTATATTTTCAACAACATCAGAAAACTCACAACCACCGTAATAACGACGACCCGGGTAACCTTCTGCATATTTATTTGTGAATACAGATCCTTGCGCTTCTAAAACTGCTTTAGAAACTATATTTTCAGAGGCGATAAGCTCAATACCTTCTTGTTGGCGCTTTAACTCACCTTGAATTGCGTTAAACACATCTGTATCTGCGCTTTTCAATTCTTCTGTGAAGAATCCGTTATCATTTGTATCTAAATTTTCTGCTGCGTTACCCATTATTTTCATATCCTTCTATTTTGAAAATCAATTTGTTACTTAAACTTGTTTACTTATAATTTCTTAATGCGGTTCAAATGACGACCGCCTTCAAATTCCGTTGTTAAAAATGCATCCACGATATCAAACGCCACTTCTTCACCCACAATTCTTGCACCAAGAGCAAGAACATTTGCATCATTATGCGCCCGCGTAAGTTTTGCCATTGTCACATCAGTACATAAAGCAGCCCTGATTTCAGAAAAACGATTGGCCGCAATAGATATGCCAATGCCTGTACCACAGATCAGTATTCCACGTGTCACATCACCATTAATGATAGATTTAGCCAAGGCCTGCCCGTATTCGGGATAATCAACAGAATCATTGGAGTTTGTGCCAAGGTCAATAAATTCGACCTTACCGGAAAATCGTTCTTTAACGGCTTCTTTCAAAGCATAACCACCGTGGTCACAAGCTATTGCAAGCTTTTCCATTTAGAATCCTTTATGCGCGATGCATACTAATTTTATAAAGAAAATTAATATATAGTTGCCCTGCGCCTAAATCAATCCTTTCTTTTTCAAAACATACTCAAGACGCCTTAAAGCATTACGTTTTAAGATATTTTCCTGACCATTGGCCGGCCCTTGGATCGAAATTTCCGTTAAAGATCTGGTATCCATAGCGGAAACCTTAACCACATTTCCCACAGGGTGGAACTCCACTATAATTTCACGACCTTGCAAAGCATCACTCATATACATCACTCCATATAAAAAAGCAGGTCTTTAAACCTGCTTAGTAGATTAGATCATTTTCACACTACAGTGAAGATAGTTCAAAATTAAAAACCACTACCAAAATTTGTTTGTTGAGCCCAAAAGCGCTCCAACATTTTAAGTGTTTGATTAAGGTCAGACAAACGTTCGTCATTAATATCAGAACCTGATATTTGTTCTTCGTGTCTATCGAACATTGCCGAAATCATAGCACACAGCTCAATACCTTTATCAGACAACCTAACACGAATAGACCGCTTATCATGTACAGAACGCTCTTGAATTAAGTAATCGTTTTCCACCATTTTTTTAACGTTGTAGGAAACATTAGACCCAAGGTAATAGCCACGTATTGTAAGCTCCCCCACTGTCATTTCCTCTTCACCCACATTATATAAAATCATACACTGTACGTTATTAATATCTTGGATGTTTTTCTTATCTAGCTCAACTTTCAAAACGTCCAAAAAATGACGGTGTAATCTTTCAATCAATTGAATTGATTCATAATAAGGTGTTGTCACAATGTATCTCCGGATATTTCATTGACTTAAATTATGTGATGGCTGATCATAATTAAAGTTGATCTAACATCAAAGTAATTTTATATATCTTTTACTTAAAGAAACGTAAAAAAGATAAGATTTAATCATGATAAATGTGCAACCTCCTCTAAAACGCCCTCGCAGACTTCGTTCCAGCGCATGGATAAGAAATATGGTTGAAGAAAACAATGTTCGTATCACAGACCTCATTCTTCCCGTTTTTGTAATAGAAGGTAATAACATCTGCGAATCTGTTAAATCGATGCCAGGCGTTAACAGGTACTCTATAGATCTATTAATCAAAGAAGTAAAAGCAGCGCACGGCCTTGGGATACCTGCAATTGCTCTATTCCCTATTACAGATGCAAGCAAGAAAACAGACGACGGATGCGAGTCATATAACGCTGACAATCTAATGTGCCGCACTATAAAATCAATAAAGGACGCTGTACCAGACATAGGGATTATCACCGATGTTGCTTTAGACCCATATACAAGCCATGGCCACGACGGCTTAATAGAAAATGGTAAAATTTTAAACGACCCTACTGTTGAGGTGCTTTGTAAACAGGCACTTGTACAAGCACAATCCGGCGCAGACATAATCGCACCATCAGATATGATGGATGGCCGTATCGGGGCAATTAGGGCATCCCTAGACAATAACAGCTATAGCGACACAATGATTTTATCTTATGCGGCTAAGTATGCTTCATCGTTTTACGGTCCTTTCCGCGATGCTGTTCAATCATCAGGGTGCTTAAGTGGTGATAAAAAAACATATCAAATGAACCCTGCAAACAGTGAAGAAGCCATCATTGAGGTTGCACTAGACATACAAGAAGGCGCAGATATGATAATGGTAAAACCGGGAATGCCTTATTTAGACATCATCACACGCGTAAAAGATGAATTTAAAGTGCCTACTTTCGCCTATCACGTCAGTGGCGAATACGCCATGCTTCGCGCGGCTTGCGATAATGGTTGGCTAGATTACGACAGCACGGTTGCCGAGACGATGATTTCATTCAAGCGCGCGGGAGCAAATGGAATACTAACATATTGCGCATTGGACTTGGCCAAAACCTTACATACATAGCGTTATATACATATTAGAAAATATATCCAATTTCTTGATTTTCAATGAGAAAAACCTCATAATAAAATATCTTGATTATGTGATGATTCATTGTTTCTATCTCATCATATTTTACTGCGTATATTTCAGTTTGTTTTTCGGGCAAGGATTGTCCATGCATGTGTGTTATCACAGCAATATAGTAGAAAAGGATAAAACCGGACTATGAAACTTCTCGGCATTATTATGGTTTTCGTCTGTACTTTTGGTGGTCTTATCATGGCCGCTGGTATGGAAAAGGCCATGCATCTCCTTACTGGTGTTATCTTGCCTGCTACTCCGGCCGAGGTGGTTATCATCATGGGCTGTGCGGTATCGGCATTCCTTATTGCCAATTCAATGGACACCGTAAAATACACAATGAAGTATTTCGGATGCTTGGTTAAGCCTGCCGCATATAAAAAAGAAGATTATGTAGAGCTGTTGAGCATGATGTTCACAATGTTTAAACTTGCACGCTCAAAAGGCTTTCTTGCATTAGAGGCACATGTAGAAAACCCACATGACAGTGAACTGTTCAATCAGTTCCCTACATTTAGTGGGAATCACCATGCCGTTGACTTTGTTTGTGATTACTTTCGTATTATATCGCTTGGTAATGAAGACCCTGGTCAAATTGGCGGATTGATGGATAAAGAAATTGCAGAGATTTCCCATCATGAGCATCACCCAGGACACGCAATACATCACATGGCGGAGGGTATTCCTGCGCTTGGTATTGTTGCGGCGGTTTTAGGGGTTATTAAAACTATGGCCTCAATTTCCGAACCACCGGAAGTTCTGGGTAAACTTATTGGTAGTGCTCTTGTTGGTACATTTCTTGGGGTTTGGTTGTCATACGGTATTTTTGGTCCTATATCACAGGCAATGACGGAAAAAGCCGACTCTGAAGTGATGTATTATAAAATTCTAAAGACAGGTATTATTGCATTTTTAACAGGAGCAGCCCCCCAAGTCGCCGTTGAATTTGCGCGTAAAGCTCTACCACATAATCTTGCGCCAAGCTTTGCCGAATTAGAAGAAATATTAAACGAGCTACCGCCTCCTCCGGGATAATACAGGAACGTTATTTTGAACCAAGACATGACACAGTCAAACAATATAAAAATAGATATAGTAAAGCTCCCCTATGTTCATCATGGTGGTGCATGGAAAGTTGCCTATGCGGACTTCGTTACTGCTATGATGGCATTTTTTCTGCTTATGTGGCTTTTAAACGTTACAACAAAAGAGCAAAAGAACGCGATATCAGATCACTTTAACCCAAGCCACCCAACTATATCAGACAGTAAAAGCGGATCAGGTGGCCTTATGGGTGGTTTAACCATGTCACCACAAGGTGCAATGGCATCAAACAAAAACCCCATGATCCCACAACAAAACAGTAAACAACGAAAAAGAGGCACATTAAGCAAATCAACAGTATCCAAAGCCAAAGAAGCGGCTGAAAAGAAACGCTTTGAAAAAGCCGCAGAAAAGATAAGAAAAGCTATACTGGAAAACAAGAATTTAGCAAAACTTGCAAAAAATATTCTAATCGATGTTACGCCGGAAGGTTTACGCATTCAAATTGTTGACCAAGATGGATCATCAATGTTCCCGCCCGGAAGCGATAAAATGTTTGGTAAAACTAAACTATTACTCGAACAAATAACAGAAATAGTACTTGATATGCCCAATGAGATTTCTATTCGCGGGCACACTGATGCAACAAGATATGCCAAAGGTGCAACATACACGAACTGGGAGTTGTCCGCAGACCGCGCCAATGCATCGCGTCGGGTTATGCTTGGCTCAGGAGTGCCGCAAGATCGACTAAATAACGTAATGGGCAAGGCGGATACATTACCTTTAATCGTAGATGACCCCCTAGATCCAAGAAACAGACGAATTACCTTGATCCTGTTAAAGGAAGAGCTTACAGCTCCACCTGCACCTGAGGATGACGAACTGGTAGAGGATGATATAACAGACGAAGCGCCACCAATTCCTGCTTTACCCATAAACCCATATCAAAGAACACCGGGCGCGGTAGAGTTCCCCTAATGCAATAATAACTTTATCATTTAATATGTCATCTTAATGCCAAAATAATTATTCCGACAATCAATGAAACGGCGAACACAGAAAAATATAATAATGAAAAGGTCATCGCCATTTTAAAGTGCTTGGTAAACAAGAATAATAATGATCCTATGATAGAAACAAAAAGAAATTGCATACTTATAATGATTTCCGGATCACTGTTATAAGTATGATTATACGAAAAAGCCCAATCATCACTCCCCGTAAATGTGCTTGAGAAGAACAGTAAAAAGAAACCAACATTCAAAATCGTAAATTTAATTGCAGTACGCTTGTAATCTATCAATCGATGATCCTGCCACTAAAACTTATAATCAAATCTGTTACTTTTAGGAAACCCGTTAGGCGGCAGACGCCCGGCACTTGCACGCTTTCCTATCCATGGAGTTATATCGTCAACAGTTGTTGAACCCGAACCGTACTTATATGACAACCCTTGTTCCATATTAAAGCTTTTTGCATCCGAAAGGCCTCCATCTTTAAACTTTTGCAGGATAACACCTTTACCTTTGCTCATCTCCGGCACTTCTGACAATGGGAACACCAACATTTTACGGTTCTTTCCAATAACCGCGACGTGATCGTCGCCATCACTCATATAACGACAAATCGCGGCTTCAACATCACCAGAAACATTCAATACTTGTTTACCTGTTTTTGTTTGCGCCAAAACATCGCTGGAGTTAACTACAAAGCCACGACCATCTGTCGATGCCAACAGCATTTTACGATCAGGCTGGTGCAGAGTCATCATCATAACCTCAGAATCATTTGGGATGTCTACCATAATACGTAGAGGCTCACCAAATCCACGACCTGCAGGTAACTTATCGCACCCTAATGTATAAAATCGTCCATTAGTTGCAAATATAACAAGTTTATCTGTTGTTTGCGCCTCTATTACAAATTGCCCGCGATCACCATCTTTGTACTTGATGTCTGCACCATTATGACCATGCCCTTTTAACGCCTTTATCCATCCTTGCGACGAACACACAACTGTGATTGGCTCTTTCTCAATCATTGCTGCATCAAGATCAACAGCGATAGGCGCAGGTGCAGCACCAACAATCGTACGCCTCCTACCCAATTCAGTGTCCTCACCAAATAGTTTCTTTATATGGGCTATCTGTTTTTTGATTCTTGTCCATTGGCGCGCTTCTGACCCGATAAGCTTTTCAAGTGCATCACGCTCCTTCTCTAACTCTTCGTGTTCTGTACGGATTTCCATTTCTTCTAACTTGTGCAATCTGCGTAAGCGAAGGTTCAAAATGGCTTCCACCTGAATCTCATTCAGGCTAAAGGTCTCCATAAGGCATTCTTTTGGTTTTTCTTCAAAACGAATTATTCTGATTACCTCATCAACATTAAGGTAAACAATTAAATAACCTTCCAAAACCTGTAATCTATGTAAAACCTTGGCAAGCCTGAAGCTGGATCGACGAACAAGAACTTCTTGTTGATGATTCATCCAATTTTGTAACGCTTCTTTCAGGTTCATAACACGTGGCACTAAACCATTTTCAAGAACGTTAAGGTTCATGTTAAAGCGCGTTTCAAGATCACATGATCTAAATAAAGCTTCCATTAAAATTTCGGCTTCTACGTTACGGTTCTTAGGAACAATAACAAGTCGTATATCCTCAGCCGATTCATCACGAACATCATCTAATAGAGGCAATTTCTTTAAGTTTATTAAGTCTGCAATCTTCTCAATCAACTTTGACTTTTGCACCTGATATGGGATTTCAGTAACAACAATCTGATACATACCCTGTTTCAGATCTTCTTTTTCCCATTTAGCACGAATTCGGAAAGCGCCCTTGCCCGTTTCATACGCGCGGACAACGTCTTCTTTTTTCTCAACCAATGTACCACCGGTTGGCATATCAGGTCCTTGCACAATATCAACAAGCTCGGCAACTGTAGGATCTTTTTCAAGCATAAGCTCCATCGCGCTGCAAAGCTCCGCCACATTGTGCGGTGGAATATTTGTTGCCATACCAACGGCAATACCACTGGAACCATTGGCCAATAGATTTGGAAACCCACCAGGAAGCACTACAGGCTCATTTTCTGAACCATCGTAAGTTGGTCTAAAATCAACTGCGTCCTCTTCTATGCCCTCAAGCAACATCAACGCAACGTCAGTCAGGCGCGCCTCCGTATAACGCATAGCGGCGGCATTATCACCATCAATATTACCAAAATTACCTTGCCCATCGACAAGCGGATATCGTTGCGCAAAATCCTGTGCAAGGCGAACCATAGCGTCATATACAGCAGTATCACCATGCGGGTGGAACTTACCAATAACATCACCAACCACACGCGCAGACTTCTTAGGGCGTTGTGTGGGTGCCAATTTTAATTGATACATCGCATACATTAAACGACGATGAACAGGCTTCATCCCGTCACGCACGTCAGGTAAAGACCGGCTCATAATAGTAGACAGCGCATAAGACAAGTATCTGTCAGAAAGGATTTCGCTTATCGGCTGGTCGATGATTTTTTGTTCTTCATTATCCTGAGCCATAGAGTTCACTACCTAGTTCGTTTGTATTTCTAAAATTATCCGAGTTATTTGTTTTGGCAAAATGTTCGGCAAAACGCAAGCCCAACCTTTCTCTTGCCTCAGGCAATCCACGATTATGATGCACAAAGACCCAGTGTTCTAAAAAGAAACGGGTCATTTGAAGGCCTGTAATAATATCTACAAGGCCTGTATCACCACCGCCAGGTTTTAAAAAATTGGGCAAGGGTAAAAGTTTATCCTTATAAGGTTCACCTGCGTAACGACTAACCGCGCATCCTGTTTTCGGACTAACATATGACAGGTCATTATCGTCTCCTCCACCGGCACAGCGACTAAGATCCAAAGAAAAGCCTAGTTCTCTAAGCAAGGCAATTTCCCACATTATATAACCTGCAGCCCACACTTGCCCCTCTAATATGTCTAACAAAGCCAACAGACCATCATAAAGACCTTTGTGTCCTTCTTTCTCAGGTACAGCCTGATCACATAGGCCACATGCTGCTTGCAATGCTGCTAGTTTCAGTGGGTCTTGCATTATACGCGCAGCGGTTGATCTGGAAAGCTCCAACGTTAGAGATCCTAAATCATCGCTGTTTCGTGCGCGCCAGTTTGCATCAACAATATTGCCAATTTCTAATGTTCCACGGTTTTTTGCAGAAAAAGCGCCACGGACATATCCTGCCTGTCGACCGTTATTTGAGGTCAACAATGACACTATTGCACCGTTCTCACCATGCTTGCGCACTGCTAATATTATTGATTGATCTTGCCATTGTTCCATAGTTTATTATTATCACAATGAACAACATATGATTCCAGCAGGATATGCAAAATAATGGTGACTATCCCCAAGTCAGAAATTTTTGACCTTTGCCAAAGAGCATTTAATAATGTTGGTATTAAAGACGACAAAGCCATAGAAACCATATGTAATCATCTGATGTACAATGAAATGTCGGGCAAGCAATCTCACGGATTGTTACGTATAAAGTGGTGTATTGATGCCATAAAGGAAAAAGGAGTGCCACATGCGCCACCCTCTGCAGATTTAGATTTGGGTGCGCTTGCCATTATCAACGGTCAAAACAATATTGGTTTAGTCGCCGCAGAATATGGCGCAAACATAGCAATAGAAAAAGCAAAGTCACATGGCATAAGCTTCGTTGGTGTTCGCAATCACTTTGGAACAACAGGCACGATGAATTACTATAACGGCCTTTTTGTTAAGCATGGCTTGGTTGGCATCGCGGGCTGCAATTCAGAGGCATTAGTGTGTCATCCGGACGGTTATGATCCTGTTATTGGTACAAACCCGATATCATTTGGCATACCGTCAAAAAACACTCCGTGTATTGTTGATATAACAACGGCACAATGGGCGTATGGCAAACTGTTACAATTGCATAAATCCGGCCAAGATTTACCTATTGATGCAATTGTGGATAAAGATGGTAAAACATCGCAAAATATAAAAGACGCAATGAATGGCGCAATGTTACCGATGAATGGTTACAAAGGCTTTTCAATAGGATTAGCCATCGAAATATTAAGCGGAGCACTAATCGGTGCAAAATCAGGGCGAAGTGCAGTTGACGGCAGCGATGGAATATTCTTCATTGCCATAAACCCTGATATGCTGGTTGGTCAAGATCAATTCGAAGAGCACGTAGAAGCATTATTACAAGAGATAAAATCATCGCGTCATGATGCCCAAATATCAGAAATACTGATACCGGGTGAGAGATCAAGCAACGCACTAATCAATGCAAATAACAGTGATGACATTGAAATAATTGATAATGTTTACCAAGACTTAAAGGACCTAGCCAAATGATAAAAAAAATTGGAATAGCAGGAATAGGAGCAATAGGAACAGCATTAGCCAAAGCAATAACAAGCGAAGAAGGCATAGGCAATTGTGTTCTTGATTGTGTTTCAGACCCTGATGCTAAAACAGATTTTAATGTCCCTAACGTTGATTTTAATGAACTGGTTAACCGATGCGACATGGTTATAGAATGCCTGCCAACCTCTGCCGTACCTGAATTAGCCGAGGCCGCATTTACAACCAATACTGATATAATATTTATCAGCGCGGCTGCTTGGTTGATTTATCCACAGATTGCAGATAGCTATCAGAAATCAGAAAGCCGCGTCTATATACCATCTGGTGCGTTATGCGGATTAGATGGTGTAAGGGCAATGAGAGAGATGGGAATTGTCAGCTCTAAAATTGCGTCAACAAAGCCACCTATTGGCTTTAAATCTGCACCATATATTGTTGAAAACGACATATCACTTGCCGACATCAAAGAAAAAACCCTTTTATTTGAGGGGAATGCACTAGACGCATCAAAAGGTTTCCCGGCAAATGTTAACGTAGCAGCAACACTAAGTCTTGCGGGTATTGGTGCTGAAAACACACGCGTGGAAATATGGGCAGATCCAAATGCGGTTAGTAATGCGCATGAAATTACAATAAAAAGTGAGTACTCAACCCTCACCTCCAGAATTGAAAACATGCCTGACCCGATGAACCCTAAAAGCTCTATACTCGCAGCACAAAGTATAGTGGCCACACTTAGAAATATGGGTAGCGCGATAGTAATGACGTAAAGGTCGCCTCACAACTAAAGGAAAACTAATGTTACCAGCAAAGCATTTCTACATGATACGCCACGGCGAAACCGAGGCAAATAGAGCTGAAATAATGGCAGGTAGTATGGACTCTCCCCTTACCGAAAAAGGACGAGAACAAGCAAAATCTGTGCAGGATATTGTAAATTCTCTTGAGGTAAAACCAAAGGTCATTATTCACAGTCACCTATCACGTGCCCGCGATACTGCGGCAATTATCAATATTGGAATAAATGTTCCAATGTATGAGGATAAAGACGTGGCAGAGCTTCACGCTGGTGATTGGGAAGGTGCTTCGTATGAGGAATGCCGTGAATTACTACTTGGCTGGGCTACACCACCAAACGGTGAGTCATTTTCTGAATTTTGTTCAAGATTAAAAAGAGGAAAAACAAGAAATCTTAACAATCATGATGCTCCAATATTAATAGTATGTCATGGTGGCGTGCTGAGAGGGTTGGGCGGTATATATAACTTAAAGCCCCCCGCAATTTTTAAGAATTGTCACCTGTATGAATTCAAGCCAAATCCAAATGACAAACATTTCCCGTGGGAGGTATGGACTCATGAAGGTGTCGGTGTAAAAGAGCGGTGTTCTATCTTTCACGATAGTGAAGTTTCTAATGAGCCGATAATATAGCTTTATGAACCTTTAAAGCTTGTCTTGTTTCTTTAACATCGTGAACACGCAATATATCGGCACCATTCTCAACACCATATAACGCCGCAGATATAGAGCCATAAACACGTTTATCGGCCTCTGTCTCATCACAGACAGTTCCAATAAAGCTTTTCCTTGATCCCCCTAATAACAATGGGCATCCTAATATCTTAAATTTATTAAAGTTCTTTATAATGGATAAATTATGATCCACTGTTTTCCCAAAGCCAATGCCGGGGTCAAATATAATATTTTTCTGATCCACACCGTTTGCAGTACAGAACTCCAAACGTTCTTCAAAGAAATATAATATTTCATCGATAACATTTTCATATACTGGTGAGGATTGCATGGTTTGTGGGTTGCCCTGCATATGCATTATACAAACCGGAAAATTACTTTGCGCCACTATATCAACAGCGTCATTATCGTGTGTAAGGCCACTAACGTCATTTATAACATTTGCACCAAGGGTAATAGCAGCCTGCATTGTCCTCGCATTGCGTGTATCCACCGAAATATATGGGGCACCAGCCCTAGCAAGACCATCGATCACTGGTGATATGCGGTCTATCTCTTCTTCTATTGTCACTATTTCTGCATTTGGACGCGTAGACTCACCCCCAACATCCAATATATCTGCACCATCCTTAATTAAGCACTTACCATGATTTATGGCATTATCAGATGCAAGATAACTGCCCCCATCAGAAAAACTGTCCGGGGTTACATTCACAATCCCCATAATTAGAGGACTATCTTTTTTGCATTTATCAATAAAGCTTAACATTTTATACAGCTACTCGCTTATCCACATATTGACAAGGTATGCTACTATTATCTATACGCTTTATTTCCTGCCCCTTAGGCATATCTACAATCATTGAGTCCACAGACTTATCAATAGTTGGGTGAACCCAGTTTGATGATATTTCTTGCAAAGGAAAAAGGACAAATGCACGCTCATGCATTGAGGGATGAGGCACTTTCAATCTAGTCTCATTAATAATTTCATCATCATAAGCAAGAATATCCAGATCAATAACACGTGCAGCGTTTTCTTCTCCACGTTCGCGTCCTATATCATTCTCAACTGATGCTAATGCTTGTAATAAGTCATGTGGGCTTAAATCTGTATCAACCGAACATACAGCGTTACAGTACCATGGTTGGTCTGAAACCGGCACAGGTGCAGATTTCCATATATTGGATGATCTGGATATATGAACCCCTTTATCAGACAATAATTTAGAGCAAGCCTTTAAACACTCTTCAGGAGATCCATATATACCATCAAGATTTGCACCTAATCCAATTAATATCATTACTAATTTTTACTCCATTTAACAAAATGGAGCCTACAAGGCTCCAACAAAGTTGTCTTCATTATAGTTAAAGTATTATGAGACCCATGTGCGCACGTTACCTGTATCAACATGCACAAAATTACTGCGAGGATAATATCCAACGCCACCAGCCTCCAAGGATTTGGCCGCATTGCGAAGCTTTCTACTGCTGAACTCAGGAATACGTATGTCTATTGCTTGGCCATACATATGAAAAGAGTTAGATGCAACGCCACGAGTCTTCTTACCCAACATAGCATTTGTCTTCGGGCTTCTATAACCTGACAAAGCTTGGAAAGGAACTCTTGCACCGCTTTTACGGTGAATTATAGATAGAATATCTACAACATGCGGATCCATAGGGAATACTTCTTCTGTACGGAAATCACGTAACACATAATTTATGCGCTCGAATGCTTCTGGTAAGTATTTATCACCAACGCGATACACACCAGAAAAGCTCTCCCCCGTGTGGGCATGCCTGAAAGCTATTTTCCATGTAGAGTTATTATTAGCGGCCAGAACGCTACGTGTTTTAACAAAAGGAGCCATAGCACCTACTGCGCCAACAAGTCCCATTTTCATAAAATTACGACGTTGTAATTTTAGTTGTTCATCGCTTGCATCTTTGCTGAAAAAGCCACTTATCATACAAAATCCTCATTCAAATACTATATTAAGAAGGACATAGTTACAGAAATCACCTTCATATAGGTGATGGTGTTCTACAATAATTTTGCAAATGAGTAAAGATAAGAATTGAATATTGCTATTTTTGAACGATACTCATAACACCTTCTTCATATTCACCCATAACAGGTAATCCGTCAAGTTTTTCCAGTAGTTGCAAAAGTTTCTTATCACGGTCATATAAATCATTTCCGTAAACTACTTGACCATCACTACCAAGCCACACTGTATAATACAGAATATAAACAGGCATTCTCTCAGATGTATAGATATCGCGTATCTTCTCCTCATCAAGGATTTTATCCATCTTACGAGTGTTCCATCCCTTACGTTTTTCTAAAACGAACTCTGCCACCTTTTCTGGAGATGACAACCTGACACATCCGGATGACTTTGCGCGATTAGATCGTAGAAACAAAGATTTATGATTGGTATCATGAAGATATATATTATGCTCATTAGGCATAAGAATTCTTATTAGCCCCAACGGGTTATTTTTGCCCGGAACCTGAACCATACGAAACATTTTAAGATCATGTTCAGTAACAGATGACCAATCTATAACAGTTGGATCAAGAGTTGGCGCATCCTTGTCATAACCATCATACAATTCCATCCCTTTACCGGCAAGATATCCCGGGTCTTTTATCAACTCCGGCAGGATGTCCTCCTCCTTTATAGTAGGAGGAACAGTCCAAGTAGGATTAAAACGTACACCATGTATTTGGGTTACAAACGAGTTTGTTTGCCTTTTCTTACGCCCTACAACAACAGGCATCTCAAACCTAACATCACCATTTTCCACAGCCCATAAAATTGCAGATGGAATATTTACAACAATAAATCTGTCCGGCTTTTCATCTGAAACCCAGCGCAAACGCTCCATATTAACGATAACTTGCTTAATCTTGTCATATGGAGTTTGATTAAGAACGTATAAAGTTTGCTTACCGATCAAGCCATCAGCCTTCAAACCATTAGATGACTGAAAATCCATCACTGCATTAACCAGATCAGGGTCATACACATTACCAAGACCTTCATCTACTTCACCCAGTCCAAGTCTGGATCTTAGCTTTGGAATATCAATATATTTGCGCCCCGGCCTTACAAGCGTTCCAAAGGACAATTTAGGGTGAATATAAAGATCATCTTCATCATTTATTTTATTAACAAGATCAATCAACTCATTCTTAAGGTTTTTATATGTTGCCCCTTGCGGTTCTTGCGCATGAAGAACGCTCTTAATATCATACCCTTCCGACAAATATAATAACGCATCTTCTGCACCTATAGCCTGCCTCCAATGCTTTGACTTCAGACCTATGTCCCGCGCATTAACGCGCATACCACTAAGATCACGTATATATCCTATATAACCATCAGTAAGAAGGATTTCTACCATTAACCTCTGATCTTCATCCAAGCGACGGTTAGCATCAAAAATAGCCTGAATTTGATCGACGTGATAAGATTTCGGGTTTAGACCATTTTCCCAAGACTTTTCCAAAACCTCAAAGACATCTTTTCCTGATTGACTAAGCCTTGAACGAGAAAACCAGTAAGGGCTCCCCTCTCTGCTCAAGTAAAATGCATCAATTTCTTCTTGATATCGTAAGGGCGATGCATTAACGGCAGAAGAGTTAACCATGACTAAAAGCAGGGATAACGTCCCATAAAGTGCAAACAGGGAAAATAGTACTCTAAACTTCATTAATACGCCTTCAAGCCTTTAAAGATCAACAAACACATGAGTCTCTTCTTTTGCACCTGGATGCGTTACCGCCCCATCACGTGCAGGCCCCACAAGTTGGGCATATTTGTATAATGCCCCTGAATTGTAATTTGTTTTGCGTGGTTTCCAGTTTTTCCTGCGCTCAGCAAGCTCTTCATCGGATAGTTTAACTTCTAATGATCCTGTCTCCGCATCAATACGAACAATATCACCATCTTGGATTAAGCCAATTGGGCCACCGACGGCAGCCTCAGGACCTACATGACCGATACAAAAACCACGTGTTCCACCAGAAAAGCGACCATCAGTAATAAGAGCAACTTTACCACCCATTCCCTGACCATATAATGCAGAGGTGGTCGACAGCATCTCTTTCATACCCGGACCACCTTTTGGACCTTCATAACGCATTACAATCACGTCACCTTCTTCGTACTCACGATTAGAAACCGCATTATAACAATCATCTTCACCGTCAAAGCAACGTGCAGGACCTTCAAAAACAAGGTCAGTCATACCTGCTATTTTAACAATCGCTCCCTCTGGCGCCAAATTACCACGAAGACCAACAACACCGCCACTTGGGTGAATAGCGTTAGAAACAGGGAAAACTACGTCTTGCCCCTCAGGGAATGTGACGTCGGCATAGTTCTCTGCCAATGTTTTACCTGTTACCGTTATACAATCACCATGCAAGAATCCATTATCCAACAGCTCTTTAATAATAACACCTACACCACCAATATCGTGCAAGTGTTTAGTCAAATACTTACCACCGGGGCGAAGGTTTGCGATATAAGGTGTTCTTTTAAACACGTCTGCGACATCAAACAGATTGAAATCAATTCCTGCCTCATGTGCTATAGCCGGTATATGTAACGCCGCATTAGTAGAGCCACCTGTAGCAGCAACAATAGCAGCAGCATTTTCAAGAGATTTGCGTGTAATAATATCACGTGGCAAAGGCCCACCATTACGGATCAGATCAACGGCAACATGGCCTGACACCTCTGCCATATCGTCTTTTTCCGGATAAACAGCTGGGATACCATTCGCCCCTGGAACAGCAAGACCAAGAACCTCCGCCACACATGACATTGTGTTTGCAGTAAATTGACCACCACAAGCTCCAGCCCCCGGCAATGAACCACATTCACATGAGTAAAGTTCTTCATCAGAAATTTTACCGACTGAATGCTCTCCCACTGCTTCGAAAACAGTGATAATATCAGCATCCTCACCCTTATATTTGCCCGGCATAATAGTTCCGCCATATAAAAACACTGAGGGAACATTTAAGCGTGCCATTATCATCATCATTCCGGGCAATGATTTATCACAACCCGCAAGACCAACCAAAGCATCATAACAGTGTCCACGCATAGTTAATTCAACACTATCTGCGATTACTTCACGTGAAGCCAATGATGATCTCATTCCCTCATGTCCGTTTGCAATACCATCAGTTACAGTAATTGTTGTAAATTCTCGTGGAGTTGCTCCACCATTTTTCACACCGACTTTAACTGATTGAGCAATATCAGCCAGCTTGATGTTACAAGGAGCGGATTCGTTCCAACATGTTGCGACACCGACTAAAGGCTTGGCAATATCTTCATCCGTAAGTCCCATAGCACGAAGCATAGAACGGTGAGGAGCACTCTCCGGTCCAACTGTCGTATAACGGCTAACCAGTTTATCTTTATCCCAGCCATTTACATGCGATCTTTTTTTGTCAGTCATAGAAACCACCTTTAATCTTAATGCTCCATAATAATGGAACGATACGACAACAAAAAAGCAGGCATTACAACCTGCTTTTAACAAAAATACAAAAAAACTCTCAATTTAGATAACAGCAAGGCGAAAAAAGATAACCACCACTGTGATACTATTCAGATGACTCTCCATGATCTTCTACTACTTTGGATGTACGAGAATTATCATCCAAATCTCCACCACCCTCTTCTGATAATACTATCTCATTGTAAAACCGTCTAAAATTATCTGCATTACCTATATACGGAACACGTATCAACCGTTGCCCTGTACCCATCACTACTACGCTGGCGTATCCGAATATTTGCCCAGGCAACATACGCTCTAAATCTATGCTCTCTATTTTACTCAGGCGTATATCCACAACATCCATTTGCAATAAGCCATATCGTGCAAGCACCCTTTTATTAGTAACAGCAAGCAATAAAAAATGTTGTGTTAAAACAGCCACTATAAACATAAGGCCACCAACAACGGCCAACAGCATACCTAATACAGGTATCACTATTCCAAGACATACAGCCAAAAGTAAAACTGCTACAGGCTTCCAGAACAACGCACTATGCAACCGCGCTCTTAAAAGAACCTCTTCCCCACTGACCAATACCTTTTCTATTTCTTTATCCTGAAAAGCCTTTGGCTGTCTGGTTCTGCCAGCTGATGATGCCGATTTTTCTGTCATCTTTCTTTGGCCTCCTCGATAGCCCTTCTAAATGCTATAGGATCTTCAATAGGTGGTAGAAGAACTTCTCCAACACCCATACCGCGAATCATTATACGGCCATAATTAAATATACGACCTAAAATAGGCTGTAACACATTAACACCTTCAATCCTGTCGATACTAATTTCACCAACATGACGTGCAACAAGCCCCCTTTTATAGACAAGACGAGTATTAGTAATAGCAATTTCAGTAGTTGCCTTGACAACCATCATTTGCGCGAATTTCACCAGACCCAGAATAAACACCAAGAAAGAGAACAGACGGACACCACCATGTAATATAGACATAGACTCTCTATACCCCACATCTGCAGGCATATACCCCAAGAATATATAAGCGTGATGAGCCATAACAATGACAAATATAGAACCGAAAAGCCCCCAGAAAATAGACATAAAAGAACTGACAGTGTACATCCAGTGAAATCTACCTATATGTATAAGTTCTTCACTAGGGCCTAAAGATTGCTGTACGTATAGCATAAATAAAATTCACTCTTAAAAATATTGTCACGCAAGCACATAGCCTGAGTTTAAGTTATAATAACGAGACACTTACAAAGCTGCAAGTTTCAAAAAAGGATTAACAAAAAACAGTACACATTATTTTACGACCTGTAAAAACAACTGCGCCACTAATCCCCAAAGGAAATCCCCAAAGACTTTGCTGTATGGACACGTTTACCATTCACGTCGACTATATTACATTCCTTAATTGCATCTTCTATCGATACATCGATAACATCACCACCTCTAACTGTAACCATTCTGCCATAGTTACCTTCCGCCAGTAATTCCACGGCACGAACACCAAGAACAGAAGCCAAAAGCCGGTCATTATATGTAGGAGCAGCACCACGTTGCACATGCCCGAGAACAGTAACACGGGTTTCAAAACCAGTGGCTTCGGCGATCTTAACGCCTAAATAATCGCCTATACCACCATAGCGTGTTTCACCACCATGATAAACTACTTCGTGCTTTTTCCCTTCCGGGGTTCTGACTGCTTCTGAAACAACCATAAGAGCGAAGTTACGCCCATTATTTTTAACATCCTTTATTTTAGCAGCAATCTTTTCTACTTCATAAGGTATTTCAGGAATTAGTATAACATCCGCTCCCCCTGCTATACCTGCGGTAAGAGCGATATGACCTGCGTCACGCCCCATAACCTCTAGAATCATGACCCTATCATGACTTGCCGCAGTCGGCTGCAAACGATCGAGAGCCTCAGTAGCGACACTAACAGCAGTGTCATAACCAACTGCAAAATCAGTCATATGAACATCATTATCTATCGTCTTGGGAACACCTACAAAGTTCAATCCACCTTGCTTTACAAGCCTGCTAAGAATTTCAAAGCTACCATCGCCACCAATTCCAATAAGAGATTCTATTCCCAAACCTTTAAGCGCGGCAATCAGTTCATCAGATCTGTCTTTCACGCTTCCATCGGGCATTTCATAGGCAAAAGGGTTACGGGAATTAGTTGTGCCTAATATAGTCCCGCCCATACGCATAATCGTACCACTGAAATCATCCGGTTTTAAAACTCTATAACGTGGAGGGTTATCCAACAGACCCGCCGTTCCGTTTTCTATTCCTATTACTTCCCATCCTATAGAGTCTGCACGTAGAACAGCCGCTCTCATTACGGCGTTTAAACCGGCGCAATCGCCGCCACTGGTAAAAATTGCTATTTTTTTAGACATATCAAGGTAACTCGTTCTTAAAACTAATTGGGCGTTAGACTAGAATCGTCTACGAAAAATTATAATACACCATGGCTATACCTTTTAAAAAGACGATATATCTAATGCAGTGCGATAAATTAAGCAAAGCAATGCACTTTTATGTTACCAAACAAAGGATTATATGGTATCCTTTATACCTATATTTATACGTATTATTGAGAAATTTACCTTAGACATGCAAGAAGATCAGGAAGAATTACAGCTTAAGCTTACGGAATACAGAGGGGAGCATCAAGCTCTTGATGCTCTAATAGAGTCGGCACTAAACGGCGACGGCCCTGTAAACCTGCTACATATGCAACAGCTAAAGAAGAAAAAGCTGTGGCTTAAAGATGTTATACGTAAACTTGAAAGCGCGTTAATTGACGATATCATCGCCTGATTATCATTAATTTCATCTCTTGATTTGCCAGTATATCTTCCTTATAAGATAGAATCATGACACATACAGATAAAAACCCGCTTGTTAGCATAATCATGGGGTCTCAATCAGATTGGGCAACCATGAAGAATGCGCATGATATACTGCATGATTTAGGTATTCCCCATGAATGCAAAATCATATCCGCACATCGCACACCGGAAAGAATGTTTGATTACGCAAAGTCTGCCAAGGATAACAATATAAAAGTTATCATAGCCGGCGCTGGCGGAGCGGCTCACCTTCCCGGTATGGTCGCCAGCTTAACCCCATTGCCTGTACTAGGCGTACCTGTAGAGAGCAAAGCCTTAAGTGGTATGGACAGTTTGCTTTCTATTGCGCAAATGCCCGGAGGAATTCCCGTTGGCACACTTGCAATTGGTAATGCGGGTGCAAAAAACGCGGCACTGCTTGCTATATCAATATTGGGAACGCATGACGCGGACATACAATCACGCTTGGAAGAATATAAAGAAGCCCAAACCAAAAGTGTCGCTGAAAAACCGACAGATTAGAAAAATATGAATAATCTCACAAAAGGATTAACACTCGGCATTTTAGGCGGCGGACAACTAGGCCGTATGAGTGCAATGGCCGCGTCACGTCTGGGAATATCTGTAGTTATACTATGCCCCGAGGAAAACTCTCCCGCATCTCATGTTGCACTGGAAACGATCATCGCCCCTTATGATGATAAAAATTCTTTAAAAGAATTCTCTAATAAGGTCGATGTTATCTCTTATGAATTTGAAAATATTCCAGTCGAAACAATTGAGTATTTAGAAAGCTTGAGAAGCAACTCCGTATTTCCTGATAAGAACCTTTTACAGGTTTCTCAAGACCGTATCAAAGAAAAAACATTCATAAATAACTCTAATATAGAAACTGCACGCTGGAAAAAAGTTACAAATTTAGAAGAAATACAAGCAACGGCAAATGAATGGAATGCGGATACATTCATACTGAAAACCACTCGTGATGGGTATGACGGTAAAGGCCAAGGTAAATTCGATACAAATGATATCGATAATATCTATGAATTTTTAAATGAGACAAAAAAATACGAATTAATCATGGAAGAAATGATCGATTTTCAATGTGAAATATCGATAATCATTGGCCGCGATAAAACTGGTAAAACAGAAGCTTACGGGCCAATGTTAAATCAACACAAGAATCACATACTACATACAACGACCATACCTTCCGGTGTGACAAAAAATGTAGAAGATAAAGCAATAAAAATTGCGAATACTATCGCGTCTGCAGTCAATTTGATTGGTGTTCTAACAGTAGAGCTTTTTGTTTGTGATGATGAAATAGTTTTAGTTAATGAAATAGCACCGCGCACCCATAATTCAGGACATTGGAGCATTGATGCATGCGCAGTATCACAGTTTGAAAATCATGTGCGAACTGTTTGCGGTTTACCTATCGGGTCAACAGAACGTCACAGTGACGCACAAATGCTTAACCTGATTGGGAATGATATTGACGATATAGAAAAATATATAAAACAACCAAATACGTGCGTTCACCTATATGGCAAAAGAGAAGCACGTGTCGGGCGCAAAATGGGTCATGTAAACTTTATTAAACCGTTACAAAAATCATAAAAAGCAAAAAGGAGCTTTCAATATGAGTGAAGCAGCAATAAAAACATCAGAAATACAAACAAGAAGCGAGACAGATTCTTTGGGTTCAGTTGACGTTCCTGCGGATCGTTATTGGGGTGCGCAAACACAGCGCTCTATCCACAACTTCAAAATTGGTGGTGAAATTATGCCTGCACCATTAATTCGCGCGCTTGGAATTCAAAAGAAAGCAGCAGCACTGTCAAACATGGATTTAGGTGTTTTAGACGCTGAAATTGGTGATGCTATGGTTCGTGCATCTAATGAGGTGATTGACGGAACTCTAATCGAGGAATTCCCTCTTGTGGTATGGCAGACAGGTTCAGGCACACAAAGTAATATGAACGCAAATGAAGTAATATCAAACAGAGCCATAGAATTTCTTGGTGGTGAACGCGGTAGCAAATCACCAGTGCACCCGAATGATCACGTTAACATGGGACAATCATCAAATGATACTTTTCCTACTGCCATGCATATTGCCGCAGGTGAACAAGTCCACCATGAATTAATCCCTGCTCTGCAACATCTTCACGATGCCCTTGATGCAAAAGCGAAGGAATATGCTTCTATTGTTAAAATTGGTCGTACACATCTACAAGATGCAACACCACTAACGCTTGGAAATGAATTTTCCGGATATGCAAAGCAAATTGAATACGGTATTGCGCGCGTGCAGGCATGTCTGCCAAGACTAATGCAATTAGCTCAAGGCGGAACAGCCGTAGGAACAGGAATAAATTCAAAAGTAGGCTTCGCGGAAAAGTTTGCGGAAAATGTTGCGCAAATAACCGGACTTGATTTTGTAACTGCGGAAAATAAATTCGAAGCATTGGCAGCACATGACGCAATGATTGAAATATCAGGTGCACTTAATGTTATTGCAGCAAGCTTAATGAAAATTGCAAATGACCTTAGGCTTTTGGGTTCCGGGCCTCGTTGCGGTATTGGTGAAATCAACCTACCTGCAAATGAGCCTGGATCATCTATCATGCCCGGCAAAGTAAACCCAACGCAGTGCGAAGCGCTTACTATGCTTTGTGCACAGGTTATGGGCAATCATGTTGCTGTCACAGTTGCCGGTTCAAACGGCCACTTTGAACTGAACGTGTTTAAACCTGTTATGATTTATAATGTATTGCAATCAATTCGCCTTATCGCCGACGGATGTCACAGTTTTACAGACAACTGTGTTGCAGGCATAGAAGCAAACGAAGCACGCATTGAGAAACTATTGAATGAGAGCTTGATGCTGGTTACAGCTTTAAACCCTCATATAGGTTATGATAATGCCGCAAAGATAGCAAAAAAAGCACATGCTGATGGCTCAACATTGCAAGAAGCTGGTCTGGAGCTTGGACTGTTAACAGCCGAGCAGTTTAAAGAGTGGATCAAGCCATTGGAAATGATCAAACCACGTGACTAACGAAAGTTAATTTACATGTCTCGAGATACTTCACCAAAAAAACGGTCCGTTCGTATTTCGGGGCATGAAACCAGTATTACACTCGAAGAACCCTTTTGGGACGCCTTGCGAGAAATCGCAACAGAACAAAAAATTTCAGTTAATACATTGATATATGAAATAGACAAAAAACGCGAAGGCAACCTATCCAGTGCTCTTCGCGTTTATACATTACGATATTTACAAGACAAGCTAGCGCAGCAAGCCGTCTAATACACCCCTTATTGCCTCTTCTGCAATATCTTCTATATCACCACCTTTTTTGGGTTGGCTACTTTCTTCCTTTTCACTTACGGGCGAAGAATTATCATTTGATGACTTACCCAAGCTTTTGGAAATTATATCACCAAGCTTACGTTGAATTTTTCTGTTTAAATAATCTTGCAACAAGCCTTGCCCAAAAGTTTGCGCAGGATTATCAAGTGATCCCTTAAAAGATATCTCAAATGGGGGCACATCGGACGGTTGATCATCTATACCTTTAACGATGATTTTATGCTTGGTTGCCAATGTCCATTTAGGTAAATTAATCACACCACCTCTAGTCTCTATAGCAGTAGTAGCACCATCAAGATCCATTTTATTTAAGTGAACCACACCTTCCTTTATTGAAAAGTCACCATTTAGCGTGTCAAAATGGCTTTTACCACCTCTATTTGCGCTATCCCAAAGCCCCATAACGCTATCACCTGCCTTACTATCTTCTGATAAAGCGCGTGCAAACCTATCAACATCTATACCATTAATAGTGATATTACGGCCCGACACCATTCCGTTACCAGCAAGATCATGTATTAAAGCAGCAGGGCTAGCACCAGAGCTTTTTAGCTTCATATTTAAATTACCATTACCTGACATTTTCAAGGCCTTTTTACCTATCAGTGCAGAAGATAACAAACCCAACCTAGCTCCTTGAACATTCATATGACTTTCAAAATGGATCGGCTGACGCGGTTTTGGAACAGATTTAACCGACGCAGAGAAATCTAAGCTACCACCAAACAAACCGGCTTTAAGGTCTTTAATCTCCAATTCGCCATTGTGCAAACCAATTTTCAATGACGGCTTAATAAGGGGCCATGCACCATATTCAATTTTATTAGCACTAAGAGAAAGATTAACATTTGCGGCGTGTAGAGCACTTGTGTCTATTGGTGATTTTGACCATCTGGAAGACGTACCCGACTGCCCTTTGAACTTAGATGAACCACTTTTACCTGCACTTTTCGTCATAACAGAGGCAAGATTAACATTTCCAAAATGTAAATCGCCCTTCACCTTAGGTACAGAACCAGAAAGGTCAAGGTCGGCGCTACCCTGAACAGAAATACCTGACAGGTCACCTTTTAAGTCTTTTAGTTCGTAATGGTTACCATTTTGGTATATGCGCGAATATATATCCAACGGACCTTTAAGCGATTTATCATTCAGTCTTGCACCAGCTATAATATTAAGGGCATCTAACATGTTCTTATGCTTAATCTGAAGAACAAGACCATCAACTGCCGGTGTTTCAAGCGCATTCTTCACTTTACCACTTGCTATAACCTCTCCACCCATTGCAGATATATTAGATGTCACATCAAGCATGGATGTATCACCAGATAACTTTGCCTTTACACTGGCTGTTTTAAGGTTTTTGGGCCATTTGGAGCTGTCTACTCCTAATGCTTTTGCTGTATTTTGAACATTTAATGACTTCACATCTATATATGCGGTTATTCCTGATGTTTTTGCTAAATTTTTGACCGCTCCCGATATTTTAAATGATGAATTAACAATGTCATTAATTGTAAAGCCAGTTAAAGATACAGAGTTCTCTGTAAATTTAGCAGCAAGGTCTAAACCTAGCCCATTATTTTTCTGCCAAATAAATTTTTCTGCTGAAACCTTTAAGCTCAAATCAACTGGCAGAGATAAATTAGACAATACATCACCAGATGACTGTTTACTTGATGCACCTTTATTGAGTTTTGAAGAAATATCATCATAATTTAACAAAGAGGTTTTAACTCGCAAATCTATTTTTGGGCGTCCGCCTTTGTTATTTGGGGTGTACAAACCAGATACATTAAATTCATCACCATCTAGCTTAACAACAGTATTTTTTAATTTCACTGATGATTGATTACCTGAGACTTGAAGGTCAAATGATCCGTTTTTGAACGGTGAGTTATAAGAGATAATATTATCAAGACTCATGTCCCCATCGCTTTTAAGAGAAAGGCTGTACTTAAAAGGAGAAAAATCAACTCTAAGACTACCACCACCTGTTTGATCCCCTAATTCTATATCAAAGTTCTTATAATCAATTTTCCCTGCGTCCAAGCTTAACAAGCCCTTACTTGTAAGAGACAGATCAAGTTTAACAATATTAACAGAACTATATTTGGACAAAGATTTATTAATATCATCAATTTTCAAACTGGTTTGCCCCTGCATTGAATACCCATCATCAAGGCTAACGACACCTTCATAGTCTAGAACAATATCGCCAGGCTGAAGTGATAATTTGATCTTCGGAGAGAGCATCTTGTTCTCAACATCATAAGAATCACTGGTAACATCATAATTCAAAGAATAACCGTCATAAAACATTGACCCCTGCGCAGAATAAGGTCCCATAAGGCTCTTTGCGCTTAAGTCAGAATTAATATTATGAACCGTAATGGTATTATCGTTATTGTGATCAAAGTAAGAAAATGAACCGTTTTTAATTCTCACCTTCTCCAAAGCAATAGCAGGCATAGCTGCTTTGTTAGAATTGCCATCTGAAGAGGAAATCATTGATTGAACCTCTTTCGTTATAGCGTTCAATTTACCACTCTTCATCATTTCCAAGGATATAACAGGGTCGACCAATGTTACATGTGAAACGGATACTTTACCTTCAAGTAAAGGAGAAAGGGCAACATTAACATCAAATCGCTTTAGCTGCGCTAAATACTCACCTTTTGAACCATCAGGTGAACCTACTGAAACGTCGGTAACACTGAATCTTGGTGAAGGAAGTATTGATACTTCTATGTCTCCGCCTACATTAAGATCAAGCCCAGTCAAAGTCTTAAACTCTGTCACCGCTTGATCCTTGTATATTTCAAGATCAATAAAACTTGGTGCAAATTTTATCCCAAGCAAGAATAAAATAATGATAGCAAACACAACAGATAAAACACGTTTCATCAACATCATCCCTAATATGTAAAGAATTAGACCACAATAACTTGTGAACCATCCGTCAAACAATAGAAAACATGATGTTGTTAGATAATATCCACCATGCTATGCCATATATTGTCCACCGTTCGCAGAAATAGTCGATCCGGTTACAAAAGCCGCCTTCTCTGATGCCAAGAATGAAACGATTGCCGCTATTTCTTCGGGCTGCCCCATGCGCATTTCAGGTATCTGCTTAATAATAGTATCCAATATATCCTTTGAAATATTAGCAGTCATATCCGTCTCAATATAGCCGGGGCAAACGGTATTAACTGTTACGTTCTTAATCGCAGATTCAAGTGCTAGAGCCTTTGTAAATCCGATCATACCTGCCTTTGCCGCAGAATAATTAACCTGACCGAACTGACCTTTTTGACCGTTGATTGAACTTATATTTACGATACGGCCAAATTTACGATTTCTCATATTAGTTATAACCGCACGACACATGTTAAAACATGATGTCAGATTGGTTTGTATAACATCGTTCCAATTTTCAACAGGCATTTTATGAAGAACGCCGTCACGTGTAATTCCTGCATTATTTACCAACACGCCTATAGGGCCAAAATCTTCTTCAACTTTATCCAATGCAGACTGACATTTATCAAAATCTGTGACATCAAGCTTAATCGCTTCACACCCTGTTTCCGACTTAAACTTTGCCGCTGCTTCATCGTTTGACTGATATATTGCCACAACAATATAGCCATCATCTTTTAATGATTGTGAAATCGCACGTCCTATACCACGTGTACCACCTGTTACTACTGCAACTCGTTGTGTCATGACTATTTCCTTAAGCTAATCAAAATAAAACTATAAAAACCAAATATGTTATCGCTCTACACAAAGGGCAATTCCCATACCCCCACCAATACATAGTGTCGCAAGACCCTTTTTGGAATCTCTACGCACCATTTCATGTAATAATGAAACCAATATACGCGTTCCAGATGCACCTATTGGATGACCCAGTGAAATTGCACCACCATTAACATTAGTTATTTCAGGAGAAAACCCTGCTTCATTCATCACACAAATAGCTTGTGCTGCGAACGCTTCATTTGCCTCAACCAAATCCAAATCCTTAACGTCCCATCCCGCCTTTTCAAGAGCTGCGCTTGACGCAGGTATAGGGCCTGTTCCCATAATTGATGGATCAACACTACGTTGCGCCCATGATTTTATCGTTGCTAAAGGTGTTAAGCCACGAGCCTTAGCGTTACTCTCACGCATCAAAACGACTGCGGCCGCACCATCATTAATACCTGATGCGTTTGCTGCAGTTACTGTGCCATCTTTTTTAAATGCAGGTCGTAGCTTTGCCAGACCCTCCGGCGTTACTCCAGCGCGCGGAAATTCATCTTTGTTGAATGTTAGCGTTTCTTTCCTTTGCTGTACCTCTACCGCAGCAATTTCATCATTAAACTTACCATCATTAATCGCACGTTCTGCTTTGTTTTGAGATTGAGCAGCGTATTTATCTTGCTCTTCACGGGATATATCATATTTATCTGCAATATTCTCTGCGGTAATACCCATGTGATAGTCATTGAACACGTCCCACAACCCATCCAGAACCATTGTATCTTTCATTTTGGCATCACCAAATTTCACAGATTCTCGTAAATGCATAACATGTGGTGACAAACTCATATTTTCTTGACCACCTGCAATTACTATTTCTGCATCAGAACATAGAATTGATTGCATGCCAAGAACAACCGAACGCAAGCCAGAACCGCATACTTGGTTAACCGTAGTGGCTGTACGATCTATACCTGCATTTAATGCAGCCTGCCTTGCAGGATTTTGACCGCATCCTGACGTAAGAACATGCCCCATAATTACGTCACAAACATCATCAGGAGAAACAGATGCTTCTTCCATTACTGATTTGATTACAACTTCACCTAATTTGCTTGCGGGTACGGTGGAAAGCCCCCCTCCCAAAACGCCAATTGCAGTTCTTTTTGCTGCGACAATTACGACAGGATCTTCCATGGTTTTATCCAATTCATATATCAAAGGGTTATTATCTATCGTAAGATATCCATATGTGAATATTTATCAAGCATGAATTTTTATAACTTCAAACGCACTATGATTTAAGCCAATTCAATACAGGTTTCCAAACACTTTCCTTGGCCTTACTGCCAATAATCAAACCTATATGACCGCATACAGGGGTGATCACTTTTACATTTCTTGCGCCTGAAAGTGCACTGGTAACACCTAAGGCACTTTCATATGGAATAATTGCATCATTTTCTGATGCTATAACCAATACGTCTAAATCGGATAATTTATCACAAGATTTAATCATCTTTGATTTATTAAGAAACAATTCATTACCAACGAACCATCTTTCTATGCATTCTTGCGCAACATTACCCGGTAAATCCACCCCATCATTTAGCCAATCCTCAACTGATACGAACAGTTTTGCTTCTAAACTTGATTGATCCATTAATGAAAACCTAATGAATTTTTGCGACGACCCTTTCGGATCAACCGCTATAAATAATGATTGCATCCAATCTGCTGGTAAAACCCCTCTTTGCCTTATCTCCGGCAAAACTAGAGATGATAAAACACGCACATTTTTATATAGATCTGATGGCTCAACATGGAAATCCCAAGGAGCAGCGAGAAGAACCATGCGCCTTATATGATCTTTAAAACATGGGTAACCAGAGACCAATAAAGTGCCACCCATGCAATATCCCATAACATCTATTTTCTCTCCCGTTAATTTCGATACGGACTGTATAGATTTTTGTAACTTATCCTGTATAAGGGCATCCATATCCATTGCACGCTCCTCAACACTATCCATATCTCCCCAATCAAGCAAATAGGCATCAATCCCATTATGCCTTAGCCAACGCAGCATTGATTGCTCTTTTGATATATCGAGTATATTACCCCTGTTAATTAGAGACGGAACAATCAGCAGCGGTGTGCCCCTAACCGCAGCAGCCTCACCTTCTTCTATGGATGGTTTATTAACGCTAATACCGCCATCCTTCCATATTGTGGTTACAGGAAGTTTATCAGGGGTAAATGGATGATCTTGATACATTTTTATACCGCGCACCATCTCTATAACATCTGCTTGAGTTATTTGCACATCAGGCTTTGTTGAATATCCCTGCATGCCGTTAACATGTGCAGCAGCCATTCCTAAATGCACTGACAATGGATGTGGGCTATTACGCATAAACACTCACTTTTCGTTTATTTACTTTGCGCAGCATAAAAAAAATAACAAAAAAATACCATCGAATACTATATTTAATATTTTTTTTGTGCATAATATGAACCTATCCATAAGATAATTTTAAACAAGAGGTGCAACATGGCCAAAGCTAAAGACAGCAAAAGCGAGCCTACTGTAATCAAGAAATACGCCAACAGACGCCTGTATGACACTGGTCGCAGCAGCTATGTCACACTTGATGACTTACGTGAAATGGTTCAAGAGGGTCATGACTTTGTTGTTGTTGACGCAAAAAGCGGTGAAGATCTGACACGTGGTGTACTTACCCAAATTATTGCAGATAAAGAAGCAAGTGACGAGACACTACTTCCCACTAACTTCTTACGCACACTCATTGGTTTTTACGATAACAATGCGCAAGATATGCTTCCAAACTATCTTGAGCAAACAATGAATATTTTCGCACAAAACCAAGAACAAATGCAGGAACAGTTCTCTAAATCTTTCGGGCAAATACCCAAGATGGATGAGATGTTTACGAACAATAAAAACATGGAAGACTTGGCACGCAAGAACATGGAAATGTTTGAAAGAACCATGAGAATGCTTCCTCCATTCAATATGGGATATGGAAGCCATAGCGATAAAAGCGATTGATAACATCTCGCTATGTCCATGGAGGAATTGTGCATGTTATCCATAAATTGGATATTTGTTCACAGTACATAAAATTAATTGGGGAGAGGCTTCAACTCTTGAGAGAGCAACGTTTCAGATAAAAATGCTGAGTTAGACTCATCATTGCTGAAATCTTCTTTATCAAATTTGTGCCCTCCATCATGCTCTAACAATGGAGATACCTCATCAACTGGGGGGTATGATGTTTCTACATACTTCACTTTAGATTTATCTATAGCAGCACCAGAAGCATCTCTTAAACTGGCACCGTCTGAGGAAAGCTTTATTTGCGCCTTTAAATCCTGATTTTCTATCTTTAACAATGATAAATCATTGTCACGATCATCAATGCTCTTTTCCATACTTTCTATACGAGATTTATAATCGCTGATTTTTCTTGCAATATCCTTGGCTTGATCATTTCTGGTTGCCAATATCTCTTCTTTGTATTTTTCTACTTCCATTTTAAGCAAGGTAATGGCGCTGCTCCCCTCTTTAATAAAGGCTTCTTTTTCTTCTATCTCTGCCTTCATCGCAGCAAACTTCTTTTTATCAGATGTGCTGGTGACTTGCCCCATAACATAACGATCATTCTCTAATCTCAATTGCTTAAGTGTAGCCTTCAACCCGTCTATCTTAGTGGTGTATTCATCACTCCTGTTTTTAAGCTCAGTCCGAAGCTTTTCATTTCGCGCAAACAGGTCTTTTGCTGATTTACCATTGGATAATCCTACCTTACCGGCCAGATCCAATTGCTTTTTCAAACGAGCATTTTCCAGAAGAAGTTTTTCTGCCGTTTTAGTCGCATTATCGGCAGATACAAGAACGTTATTCTGCGCACGTATCGTTTCACGTAAACTATTATTTTGCTCTTTTAACATCTGAACATCATTACTAGTTCTTGAATCAGTAGATGTTTTTTGTACCAAACTCAGATTATCAATCTCTTTACTTAACCTTATATTTTCTTGCCGAGACTTAGATAGTTTATCTTTCAAATCCACAATGGTGCGAGAACTTTTGGTGTTCTGACTTTTAGAAACCTCCGCACTATCTTGCAAACCAAGTAACTTATTAGACGATGAAGCCAATGTCTGTGCCAAATTTCTGTTCTCATCCTGCAATTCCTTCACCATTTTTTGCAAAGAAACAACTTTACCGATATTCTCTTTAGAACTTTTTCCTGATTTAGACTTCAAAGATTGATTTTCAGCTTTCAAAGATTTGATTTCTTTTTGCAAACTTAGAACTGCACTCTTGTCATCAGTATCGGCAGCATATAAAGCAGCAAGTGACGATTTAAGGCGTTTATTTTCTTGCTCCAAGAACAAATTACCAGACCTGTTATTTGTAACAGCCTTATCTAACTCCTGCTTAATTCTGGAGTTTTCCGCCTTAAGATCATATATCTTTTTTGCAAAAGCGTCGGCAGAAGAGCTACCTCTATAATTATTGGAACGCGCCTCACTGTTAGACAATTTGGAAGAAAGAATTTGGTTCTCTTCAATCAAAGCATTAAGGCGCGCATCATATTCCCTTAATTGCGAATTATCAGGCTTTTTTCTCATCTGGCTAAAGCTGTTGCGTAGTTGTTCATTCTCCTGCTCTAACTTTTCAATTTTAGCACGTAAGTAAACAGCCCCCTGTGTTTGAGCCTCCAGAGACTTCTGATCCCACCCAACTTGATAAAATTCGGGACGTGCATCTACATGATCCACCCTAAAGTCCATGGATAAAGCCGGACTGGAAATAAAAAACAACAATGATACGGAAGTAAAAAATTTACGCATGCTCATAAATCTCTCCTAGATAAGCAAACATAATAATATTATGTCAAGATCTAAAACACAAGGAAAAACCTATGTTACAATACTTTAATACAACAACCATACCATCTTTATCCACAAGTCTACGCACAGTTATTCTATTCCCCCGAAATATGTGCCAAAGAAGCCTCTAAGAACTGGTCTAAATCACCGTCCAGAACCGCTTGAGATTGAGATGTTTCATATTCACTTCTCATATCCTTCACCATTTGGTAGGGATGCAATACATATGACCTGATCTGGTGTCCCCACCCAATATCAGTCTTCTCACCATGTTCTTTTGCTTTATCATCTTCACGTTTTTGCAATTCAATCTCATATAAGCGCGCCTTAAGCATTTCCATTGCCGTTGCCTTATTTTGATGCTGGGAACGTCCGTTTTGACATGCCGCGACTACACCTGTCGGTATATGAGTAAGGCGTACAGCACTGTCAGTTTTATTGACATGTTGCCCCCCTGCACCGCTAGAGCGATATGTATCAACCCTCAGGTCTTTATCCTCAATTTCAATATCTATAGTCTCATCAATAACCGGGGATACATAAACGGATGAAAAGCTTGTATGTCTGCGCGCGCTGGAATCATAGGGAGAAATTCTGACAAGGCGATGGACCCCTGTTTCCGTTTTCATCCAGCCATATGCCTGATGCCCTTCTACTTTGATCGTAGTAGATTTTATTCCTGCCTCTTCGCCCTCACTGCGCTCTAACGTGGTGCATTTAAAACCACGCTTTTCTGCCCACCGCATATACATGCGAAACACCATCTCAGCCCAATCTTGCGCCTCTGTCCCGCCTGCACCGGCGTTAATCTGTATATACGCATTATTGCTATCGGCTTCTCCGGATAATAAACTCTCTAACCTTTTCTTATCACTTAAGGATCGTATTTTCGATATCTCGTCCTCAGCCTCAGAAATAATGGTTTCATCCCCCTCTTCCTCGCCCATAGAGATTAGCTCTATATTATCCTGAAGTGATGTTTCTATGTCACGAACCGAGCTTATATTTTGCTCTAAAAATGTTCTTTCACGCATCAAAGATTGCGCTTTTGGGGCATCCGACCAAAGATCAGGGTCTTCACAAAGAGAATCCAGCTCATCCAAACGTTGTACAGCGACATCCCAGTCAAAGATGCCTCCGAATCAGAGTTAGGGCATTTTCTATTTCGCTAACCATTGCTTCTGTTTCTGCGCGCATTACTAAACTCCTGATTCTTAAACTAAGGAAGAAACATTAAAAAGAAGTGGCTATAAAATCAAGCAACTTTAGAAGCGTACGGCATATTATCGGAGGAGACTTCCTTTTCTATGTAACGCTCTCCATTTAACACACTTAGAACAGCGCGCTTTAACTTTACATCTGCATCGCTAAAACGAGAAAGAGTTATCAGGTTCTTACTAACGATAAAATCAGACGAAGTACAACGCCCACCATTCACCTTTACAGAATCACAAACGGCACTATTTGCTGCTATGGAATATCCATCAATCATACCTAAAAATGATAGTAGTTCTACGGCCTGATTATACGCTATGACTGGTTTTTCCGATTGAATAAATCCCGAAACAAATGGTTTCACACCATCTTGCAGCTTGAGCTTGGCAATGCTTCTCAGACCTCCTGGTATGACAAGAATGTCATATTCACTAGCCACATATTTATCCAATGTAGCATCAGGCGCGTAATCACCGCCCCAAGAAGAAGTAGAAGAAGAAGAAGAAGAAGAACCCTTAACCTCGTTCCATCCTTTAACCAGATATTCCTCTGTTGATACAAGTCGACAATCAACACCAATATCACTCAAAGATTTCTGCGCTTGCAAAAGCTCCCTCTCACAAAATCCTGTTTCAATCAGTATTGCAGCTTTTTTGCCTACTATGACGTTGTTAATCATTGGTATTATACTCCCAGTATCCATTAATTTATACATAGCATAATACGGTAAAAAAAATTGTGCAACGCAATAAACCGCAATCGACTTATTTACAAAAAAATCTTATGAATCAAAAACTAAACTTTACATTTAGCCCGACTAACTATAGAAGAATATAAGGAAGTTTAAGAATCGTGGCGTTTTTATGCCTTTTCACTAAATATCCAAAAAATTATTATTTTGATACGCGTTTATTTTAAGGAGCAAAAATATGAAATCCGTACGTAATTTAGTTTTAACAGCCAGCGTTGTCGCACTAAGTGGCTGTACAATGTACGATACATATAGCGAAGTCGATGCGCTTAACGAAGCTCAAGCAGTTGGCAGCCCATTCACACAAGCACTAGCTGCTGAATATAAATCGTTTGCTAACAACGAATTAGAAGCAATGTTCGACTATCCTGATGCCCTACACTTTGCACGTAAAGGACTAACAGCGGCATCTGGTGAAGCAGTAATGCCGGAACCGGTAAGTGACTGGAATTTAAGCGAAAACCACATAAAAGAGCTTGGTGCTGCACGTGGTCGCTTAGTTGTTGCATTTGACATGGGTGCACGTGAGATTGCTCCTGCAACTGCGGCACTAGCGCAGGCTAAATTTGATTGTTGGATTGAACAACAAGAAGAAAACTGGAAATCTGAAGAAGCTCTGACTTGTAAAAAAGAATATCTTGATGCGATTGCTGAACTTGAAGGCCTAGTACAACAAAAGCCACAACCGGTAGAAGAAGTAGCAGAACCTGCTCCTATGGCTCCAGAAGAAGCAATGTACTTGGTATTCTTTAACTGGGATTCAAAAACATTAAGCGCAGGCGCAAAAAATGTTGTTGATGCTGTTTCTGCGGAAGTTGCAAAGAACACTCCTGAACAAATTATCATTAGCGGTCACGCCGATACATCAGGTGATGCAACATACAATAAACGCTTAGCATTCAAGCGTGCAAATGCTGTACGTGACGCATTGGTAGAACGCGGCGTTAGTGCTGACCTTCTAGTTGTAGAAAGCCACGGAGAATCATCTTTGTTAGTTGAAACAACAGATAATGTACGTGAGCCGGCAAACCGTCGTGTGAACATTTCATTTAAGTAGGCAAATGTTTACTATATAAAGTTTTAAGGGGGCGCTTTTTAGGCGCTCCCTTTATTTCACCCACTACACTTAAAAGGTAATTAGACTTAAGGCGACTTGAAAATAATAAATCCCTAGTCTAGAATCTAAAGCTAGAAATTATACAAGGAATGAAGATCTTGGATTTCCGACCCATCCTCTACATTAATGGTCTTTTACTATCCATTTTATCATTAAGCATGGTTCTTCCCATGATGGCCGACCTGTACTTTGGCTATGATGATTGGAAGGTGTTTTTTATTTGTATTGTAATAACTTCATTTTTTGGTGGGGCATTAATATTAAGTAATTCCGGACACTACTTTAACATTACAACCAGACAAGCCTTTCTACTAACAAATTCAACTTGGTTCATACTTCCAACATTTGGCGCTTTACCGTTTTGGTTTTCGTCCTTGGACATGTCAGTAACCGACTCTTTCTTCGAGGCAATGTCAGGGATAACAACAACCGGATCAACCGTTATGACTGGTCTGGACTATACGCCCGCAGGTATTTTGCTGTGGCGAGCGATACTGCAATGGCTGGGTGGCATTGGTATTATTATCATGGCCATGTCTGTTCTTCCGTTTTTGAAAGTCGGTGGAATGCAGATATTCAAAACCGAACTATCTGAAAGTGAGAAAGCATTACCGCGCACGGCGCAACTGGCCAGCTTCATAGCGGTAATATATGTCGGCCTTACAGTAATTTGCGCGCTCTGCTATATGATGACGGGTCTTGAAATTTTTGACGCAGTAGCTCATGCAATGACAACAATATCTACTGGTGGCTTTTCAACATTTGACGCTTCTTTTGGTCATTTTGATAATTCTAGCACTGCTATTGTTTGTATTATATTTATGGTTTTAGGCGGAATGCCATTTGTACTTTACCTCAAAGCAATAAGGGGAAACCTCCAACCATTGTTCAAGGACTCTCAAGTAAGGTGGTTCCTATCCATTCTTGGCATCGCAACAATAGTTACAATATCATATCTAACAGCAAAGCAAGATATGCCACTTTCTGAAGCCTTTATTCCTGCCCTCTTTAACGTTGTGTCCATCATGACCGGAACGGGTTTCGGGATCGGGGATATAAACGCATGGGGAGGCTTTGCCGTCAGTATTTTCTTTTTCCTTATGGTCGTTGGAGGGTGTGCGGGATCAACATCTTGCGGTATAAAAATATTCAGATTTCAGGTTCTGTATGCTGTTACAAAAATCCAAGTAAGTAAGCTTTTGCACCCTAATGGTGTTTTTATCCCCCACTATAACGGAAAACCCATGCCAAAGGATGTACCGTCATCAGTGATGGGATTCTTCTTTGTTTACGCACTGGGGTTTTCATTTTTAGCCGTGGCACTATCATATACAGGTTTAGACTTCATAACATCAATGTCAGGAGCAGTGACATCCATATCCAACGTTGGCCCGGGATTAGGCCCTGTTATCGGATCTTCAGGTAACTTTCAATCCCTACCTGATAGCTCAAAGTGGCTGTTATCTTTAGGGATGTTCTTTGGACGTTTAGAGATATTTGCAATATTGGTTATGATGTCACCGCAATTCTGGAAGGGGTGAGTTAAAACCAGTAATTATAGTTTTACTCTGTCCAGAACATCATTTGTATCAAACATATAAGAGTGGCTACAAAACTCGCATTTCATCTCTATTCTTCCTTCAACATCCATATGCTGTATATCATCTTCACTCATAGAATAAAGAATGTTCTCAACCCTTTGCAAGTCACACCGGCAACCTTTTTCAATGCCTTTGCGCTCATAAACACGAATTCCTTCTTCGTGGAATAAACGCAACAATAACTGGTCTGCATCTAACTCCCTATCCAATAGTTCATCGTCCGTGCAACTATCCAACAAGACCATCGCGCGGCGCCAATCGTCCTCGTCCAAATTACCAAGTATATCCTTTTTAACGGCGTCATCCTCTGGCATGTTTTGCAACATTATGGAGCTAGCACGCCATTTTCCTTCGCGCTTTCCCACCGCCATTTTAATGCCTGTGCCTATCTGCTCTGATTGTGTGAAATAGTGCTGCACGCAATCAACCATTGATGCCCCTTTCAACTCAACAATACCTTGATAACGTTCAGTATGTTGGCCTTGATCCACCGTAAAAGCTATATAACCTTTACCAAGGTATTGCGCTAAATGATTTTGTGAGCTTTCCGTAGTTTTTAGTGCTGATATTTGCTCTCTTGATTTTTGGAAACGATCCTCATCAAAAGTTGCACACGCGCGAACAACCCCTGCACTGGTCACATCAGAGACAAGCATTTTTAGCGGCCCGTCACCTTGAACCTGTAAAGTAAAAATACCATCATATTTCAACATAGAAGATAAGGATAAGGACAGGGCAATAGTCTCTGCAACCAAATGTGCGATTGGCAATGGATAATCATGCGCGTTAAGGATGTTGTCTAAAACGTCACCTACCCTAACTACACGCCCTCTTATGCTGGACTCTTCCAATTGGAATATTTGAAAAAAATTATCTTCGTTCATATTTAAATTCTCGTTGATTGTTCGTACCTGTATCTGCAACACTACCCTTATGGAGTTTTCAAATATGTCTCAGCATAAATCAGATCAAATAAAGATAAAACAACAAAAGGGCAAGGCTAAAAATAACAAATCAGGCTATGAAAAACGTGAAAAGCGGCCACCCAAAAAGATAAGTGAAAGCTATCTTCATAATTCAGGTTTGTATTACTTAGAAAGATTTGCAGCAAGCAAAAAGCACTTCATATTCGTCATGACACGTAAGGTAAAGCGTTCATGCATGCACCACACAGAACAGAATTATGATGAATGTGTTTCAATGGTTCGCAATTTAGCAGACAAATTTGAACGCACAGGCCTGTTAGATGACACTTTATACACAAATGGTCTTGTCGCATCCCTTAGGCGCAAGGGAAAGTCACGCAGTGCCATCGTCAATAAAATGCGCATTAAAGGCATTGACCAAGACAGAACATTAGAAGCATTGGATAGCCTGGATAATGATCAGCACAACGGTTCTCAGCAAGCCGAAGAAGAGGCCGCGCTAAAGCTTGCAAAGAAGAAGAAGATAGGCCCGTTCTTTATTGGGGAAGATGAAAACTTACAAAAATCTCTAGGTGTTTTTGCGCGCGCGGGGTTTTCTTATCAAGTTTCAAGAAAGGTCTTAGAAATGACGGAAGAAGAAATTGAGGGCGCTGAAAAATATTACTATTAGTAATATATAACTTCACTTTATTTAAACGCCCACTTTACCATTTGTGCTCTGCTTGGCTTTTACTACGCGCTCACGTGGGAAGAATAAAGTTACTGTCGTTCCAATTGATTTTTCCGATAATATTTCTATCCTTCCACCATGTATTCCCATTATAGCCTGCGCCAAAGGTAGACCTAGGCCTATTCCTGCCCCTGAACGATCAAGAGCATTATCAACCTGCCCGAATGGTGATAGAGCTTTACTTATCTCACGCTCACTCATACCTATTCCAGTATCAGTGATGGATAAACGAAATGCCCCATCAGTGTCGTAATTGGAGAATAAAGTAATTCGTCCATCCTTTGGAGTGTACTTAATAGCATTAGTATAGATGTTGCTAAGAACCTGTTTTATAGATAGTTCTTCACCTATAATATGTGGCATATCTTTTGCTTCGTTCATTAGAACGATATTCTTTTCCTTAACCCGTAAATCGTATAAATCTATACACATATTCAACGCATCAAGTGCCGGGAACTCGCTCTCATTAAGTTCTCTATCACCGGATTCTATTTTTGAAATATCCAGTATCTCATTTATAATTTTAAGAAGCCCTTCACCACTACTATGTATATCCGCAACATACTCCTTATACATATCTTGTCCTAAAGGACCCATAATTTCGTTTTTCATTATGTCAGAAAAACCGATGATGGCATTTAAAGGCGTTCTTAGCTCATGACTCATATTAGCGATAAACTCAGTCTTCGCACGGTTAGCCATATCTGATTGCATTTTCGCACCTAAAAGAGCCATATCCGCCTCTTTACGCTGTGTAATGTCTTCCATTGACCCCTCGTAATACAGGTCGTTATTCTGTTCATCTTTGACCAAACGAATATTCTCGCGAACCCATATTTTTTTATCGTCCTTTGTTAGCACTTGGGTTTCATAACCGAAAATCTGTTCTTGAGCCTTTAACGTATCCATTAATCTGTCACGCTCATCCTTGTCAGGGTAAACATAACCGTTAGCATTTTTAATAAGACGCAGCATTTCTGCAGAACTATCATATCCGAGCACATTAGCCATAGCCGGGTTGGCACTTAAATATATACCTTCTGGTGTTAATTGATATAATCCCCCCGCAGCATTTTCAACGATCATACGGTACTTTTTCTCTGCCTCTGCCAATGCACGCTCTGCTCTTCTGCGCTCTTCAACATCAGTAAGTGTACCAACAACACGTAAATTGCCATTTTTATCACGACGAACCATAGAAAGGGAAAGCTCAACGGCTCTGAATGTTCCATCCGAAATACGCAAGCGGGTAAAAGTATTATATGCCTGTTTTTGCCCCTTAATAAACAATGCGTAATCTTCACGTTGTTTCTCTTGATCAGCCGGATAAAGTATAGAAAACAGGTTACTCCCCTTTGATCTTTCTACTTCAAATCCGGTGATATGCTGCCATGCCATACTTAGGAACAAGACTGTACCTTCTGTGTCAATTTCAAATATAACATCACGAACGGAGTCTATTATTGCGCGATTATCTTTCTCCGCGACAGATAAAGCACTGTTTAATCTTTCTCTTTCACCTACTTCGGACAGAAGTTCATAATTCTTTTTTTCCAATGTAATATTCATTGCTGCAAGCTTCTTTGCCTGCCTGTCATTGTTACGAATGAATAACGTCCCAACAAGTGTTAGAACCCCCCCAAAAAACAAAATTATATATGGTATTTGTTCAAGTAGTAGCGCGTTTTGCCCCTTTGAGAATTCCAAAACAACATGCCATTTACTATCACCGACAAAGAAACTGTAATCCTGCTTTATTCTTTCCGGTTTTTCTTCACTGCCAATATCCCTGTCCATATGATATATACGATTTTCAGATGACATGTCCCTAATAGTGATGCGTGATATATTTTTATTGCCTGATATTATGTTTTGATCAAAAATTTTAGCCGCGCGACTAACACCTATGACTACCCCTTGAGACTTTCCTCCATCTTTCATTGCCCTTTTAATGAAGGCAAAAGAACGCGTCATAGTTAAAGGCTCAACCTTTTCTTGTATGTATTCCATACCTTTCAAGTTTGAAATTACATGCAATCTTTCATCTTTGAAAATTCCGTCATTTATCAATCTCATGATTAGTTTCTGATCGGGGACAAGCTTGTATTCAGATTGTTTAACTGTACTTAATTGTGGGGTTTCAAAAATGGTTTCATAGCTCCAATTGCCGGGGCCGTCTTCAAAAACCCATATAAGCTGGTCAAAATGGCTTAAATTGGGGACATTACGCTGAAGCTGGTGGATCAGAGCTTCCTTATCTTCGCTCTCCGACAATAAAATAATACTGGTTACCAATCGAACTGAATTTTCAAGACCTGCCGCACCATCAACCAAGGTACTACCTGCTTCTCTGAGGGTACTTTTATTTTGCTCAACTGACATTGATGTTATGAAATGATTGAAGGCGATAAAGGCAGTTATCGTAATAACAATACCGTTAAACAATACCATGGCCTGAGCCAAGCCCGAGTTAAGCCAAATTGACCTTGATCTCTTATTAGGCTTGTTTTGTTTTTTGCCTTTAGATTTCATCATATTTATTCAAGATTCTATTGAACTGTTTCACACACCATCACAGTTTACATCATTTATATATATACGCCACAAGTAAACTTAATATAAGCACGTTAAAATTATTATAATTTCCTATAAATAGCATGTAAAAAAAATATTCACGCAGTAATTGCGTTAACCCACTACTTATATTGGCAATGTAATATGAACACAAAGGCCTCCGTGCTCGCTTTTTTCCAGCCAAATTTTCCCGCCATGATTATGAACAATATCCATGGATATTGGCAATCCCAAGCCAACGCTTCCGGTACTTACATTACGTGAACTGTCAACACGATAAAACGGCCTGAACACATCTTCTAAGTTACTTTCGTCTATACCAGGGCCATTATCCTCTATCATAATATGTATTTCAGACTCGCCTGTTTTGTCCAAAGTGACCCAAATATGATCCGCGTATTTAGCCGCATTACTAAGTAGGTTATTTAAGCACCGCTTAAATGCCATTGTACGTAAAGGTATTGCAACAAATACATTGTTCAGATTAAGAGAAACATCGCATCCTTGACGTTTCACAGACATCATAACATCGCGAAGCATAGCGGAAATGTCTGTTATCACCGTTTTTTCCTGACCGTCTCCGCGCACAAAATTTAGATAACCATCAATCATTTTCTCCATATCATTAATGTCATTTTTCATGTCATAGATATCAGAGCTGTCACCCATCATCGCAATTTGAAGCTTTAGGCGTGTCAAAGGAGTTCTTAAATCGTGCGACACTCCGGCCAGCATGTCGGTTCTTTGCGTTATTTGACGTTGCAAGCGTGTTTTCATATCAATGAATGCCTGACCTGCCTGACGGACCTCTTTTGCACCTTCTATTTTAAAGCTATCAACTTTACGCCCTCTACCAAAGCGCTCAGCCGCAATGGCTAGACGTCTTATTGGCCTAATCTGATTGCGCATGAACAAAATTGATATTACCAGTAAAGTGCTAGATGCAAAAAACACCCATATAAGAAATATATATGTGGTGGAGGAGAACAATCTTCGTTGAGGGAGTGACACATTAAGAACCCCTTTTGATAACTGAACCCGTATTTCTGTCCACTTCTCTCTGAAATCAACGTTTACTGAGAACGGTTTATTTAAAGTCTTACTAAGCTCATAGGTCAAGGACCTCCGTACCATTCCCTCCCAACCTTCAAGCATGTGAGACGGTTCAGAAACATCGTCAAGGGTTTGACCATTATCGAATGTTATTAAAAACTCAAACTCTTTCTCTGCCAGATTTATAGTCTTTTCTATCATCTCTTCGTTGTCTGACATCTCAATATACGAAGATAAAAAAGATATCTCCCCGGCTACTGCGAAAGCAAGACGTGATGTCATTTTGCTCCAATGCCTGTCAAAGAAAACAAACATTGAAATTGCCTGTATTATTATTATCGGCAATATTAGGATTAGCAATGACCTGCCAAAGAGGGTTCTGGGCACGAACCGCTTTATCAAATTTGACTTCTTTGCATAACATTTATCATCATTATTTGTATCGGAACAATGTCGCGTAGAATATTCATCCATCAATTATCACACTCTTTCCGCACGAAGTAGATACCCTTTGCCGCGTACTGTTTGCAAAAACCTTGGGGTCTTTGTGTTTTCTTCTATTTTACGGCGCAGTCTTGTCACCTGTACATCGATTGTCCGTCCCGCAGTATTTATTCCTGACCTTTTTGCTAAGTCATCGCGACTAACAACCTCTCCAATTGATTCTGATAAGGCACGCAACAGATTACCCTCCATAGATGTTAAGTTCAAAACACCATTATCATTTTTAAGCTCATCATGCTTTACATCGAAGTACCAACTGCCAATTTTATATATAGTATTGATTGCTTGAGGTTTTTTCGTTCTACGTAAAATAGATCTCAACCTTAAAACAAGTTCCATTGGTTCAAACGGCTTGGTCAAATAATCATCTGCACCGGAAACCAAACCTGATATTCTGTCTTCTGCCTCCCCCAATGCTGTTAACAAAAGAACCGGAACTCCCTGTCCTTTGCCTCTCAAATCTTGCACAAATTCAGTTCCTGTTTTTCCCGGCATCATGACATCGACAACTAGGGCATCAAAATCAAACATATCCATCATATCACATGCCGAATAAGCATCTTCTGCAGTCAGAACAATAAATCCGTGCTCATGAAGAAACCTAGATACCAATTCGCAAATACGGGTATCATCGTCAACCACAAGGATATGTGGCATATCGCTGGCTTTACTATCTTCTTTATTTAAATTTGTCATGATCTATGTTTACACAAAATTATTTTTCAAATATATCTTACTTTGTAAAGAATATCGCGTAAACAAGGAAAGGCGCAAAAATGTCAGTACTTCCCTTTGATGAAAGAGATGGTTTTATTTGGATTGACGGTGAAGTAAAGCCGTGGAGAGAGGCGCAAATCCATGTCCTTAGTCATGGCATGCACTATGCCAGTTCAGTTTTCGAAGGTGAGCGCATGTATGACGGCAAAATCTTCAAAAGCCGTGAACATTCAGAGCGCTTTCATAAATCTGCTGAAATACTGGGAATGTCGATACCACTTAGCGTTGACGAGCTTGAAGAGATTAAATATGACGTGTGTAAGAAAAATGACCTTACAAGTGCGTATATCCGTCCTGTTGCATGGCGTGGTGGCGAACAAATGGGTGTTTCTGCAAAATTGACCAAAACTCATGTTGCGGTTGCGGCATGGTCATGGGGAACATATTTTGACGCAGAAAAACGCGATAAAGGCATATCATTAAAAACGTCGCAATGGTCAAAACCTGCTGCGAATACTGCACCTACGCAAAGTAAAGCCGCTGGTCTTTATATGATCGCAACGATGTCTAAACACGCCGTTGAAGATGATGGATTCGACGATGCGCTTATGCTTGACTATCGCGGATATGTTGCAGAAGCATCTGCCGCCAACTTCTTTGCGGTAAAAGATGGAACACTTATAACCCCTATTCCTGATTGCTTTTTAAATGGTATCACGCGCCAAACTGTAATTGCCTTGGCAAAAGACATGGGAATTCCATTCGAAGAGCGCCACATTAAGCCCGATGAGCTTGGCAGTTTCCAAGAAATATTCGTAACAGGAACAGCCGCAGAAGTAACGGCAGTCGGGCAAATCGACGATTATCATTACACTGTTGGGCCAATAACCAAGAAACTTAGAGAAGCATACGAAACACTGGTCAGAGCCTAGTGTTGATAGCTATAACTTGAAATTTGACTTAACGGTGTAAAGCCTTTATAATTCATCCTAAATATAAAAATATACGGTTATAAAAATAACCTAGGGTGAAAATGGCAGAAACTAACGCAGCAAACGCAGGTAAACCGTCTGGTTCAAATAATGAATCAGATATGGCTCTTATTGCTTTTAAGCAGTTAGTCAATGATCGCCTGCCTGAAATTTCAAAAGAGACTGCGGCATGGAAAGACGATGATGGTCATCTGATTAGTGAGTCATCCAACCCTCTTGATGGCGGTTACTTATACATATTAAACAATTTCATTTTAAATCAGAGCAAGATAGACAGAACTCCTGAATTAAAAGAACTAGTGGATCAGTATAATGAACTACCCAGTGAAATAAGATTTCCTGCTGATATAAAAAGAACATTTTTTGAAAAGCCTACTCCGAGTATAACGGCAAACAATCAAGCGCAAGCAGTAATAAACTTGGCGCAAGATTATTTAAACATTGAAGAAACAAACGACGGTAAGATAGACGAAGACACAGGGCGTGCGCTAAGAAAACAGTTGGAACAACTACAACGCCAAAACCCTGACATAGAAATAGAATTTTCACCTCAGAATAATGATAATCGTACTGTAGACTTTTTAAATGCCTTGGTACAAAAAAGAATGGGCAGTGCAGGAACAGATCAACGTGACCTGAACCAAACATTAATCCATCTTTGGGCGATGGAAAAAGATGCAGAAACATTACCGGGTCACATAAAAACTGACCTTGGTGCTACTACCGCCCTTCTGAACGTTATGGAGCTGATGGTAAACGGAAACCTACCAACCGGTATGTCAGTAACACCTCCATCGGCAGATGCACCATGGGATCAAGACTGGACCAACGACTCCGCGCCTGACACATTTTTTAGTGAGCAAACATACGCAGCATTAGCCAGCACCACGTCAAGAAATAGCCTGGGTACAGTTCATACCGCAACTTTATTCGCAGACATTCCCTCTAATCCGAATGGTGAGCTGTTAAAGCAAATGGCGGAAGATATTGGCCTAGATGTAAATAAAAGGATTTTCACAGAAATCGAAGTTGGTCAAATTGCCGCTGAAATGATGGTTTACCAAGCAAAACAATTATGCATAGAAGAAGGCGACATTAACCGCGCAATACATAGCGGAAAATTCATGCCCAACCTTACTGATCTTCTAATGGTTGATAGAGGTTTTGGTTTTCCTGAGGGGCACAACACAGGAACTGCTGTTTGGGAACATAAATCGGAAAGCTTTGGAAAAAGATTCGGTACAATAGACCAAGATTTCATTGATTCTCTGGGGGCAGACGACAGGCTACACGGCCTAAGGTTCTCTGAGGAACTTCACCAGTCCCCTTCCTCTTATTTCACAATTTACAAGGGGTCGATGGGTGCAAGGGGCAATGACCTTACTGCCTATGAACATAAACGTGAGACTGAATACTTACCTGGCCTTGCCGATTTCTTTGCTGATGGAAGTGTATGTAATGCAGCACCTAAAAACGATAATGACGGCGGATGCACCGTTGAAGGAGTTCTAGGTGATGGCCCATGCGACAACAAAGACGCTGCACCTGCTGATGACGCATGCACAGTTGAAAGCATAATTGGAAAGAATGACTGCAGTAAAGCTTTTGACAATAGCGCGGCAAGTGACGTGAGTATTGACGAACAAATTATATCAAACGCAAAAAGTGCAACTGGAAATGACCCTGAGTGCTTCGTCGAAGATACAATACAACAAGACTGTGCAAATACTGCTGAAAACAACATATCTGCAAATAACGCACCTTAAACACATCTTTGAAATAACAAAGCATGCATTAAAGGTGCTATCACAAACTAAACGTTAAACCTGAACAGTATTACGTCACCATCTTGAACAACGTATTCTTTACCTTCTTGACGCATCTTGCCTGCATCCTTCGCGCCTATATCACCATTACATGATATGTAATCATCATATGCTATTGTCTCTGCCTTTATGAACCCTTTTTCAAAATCAGTATGAATAACTCCGGCCGCTTGGGGAGCTTTTGCACCAATTGGTATAGTCCACGCACGCGTCTCTTTTGGCCCTGCAGTAAAATAAGTTTGCAGCTCTAATAATTTATTGCCTGCGCGAATAATAAGGTTCAAACCAGGTTCAGTTAAACCCATAGATTCTAGGAACTCCTCTTTCTCCTCTTCACTTTCCAATTGCGCAATCTCAGACTCTATAGATGCACATATGATAACTGTTTCCGCACCTTGCTCACCTGCCATCTTCTGAACTTCAGCCGTATATTCATTTCCATTAACGGCATCGTCCTCTGACACATTACAAACGTAAAGAACCGGCTTTGACGTGATAAGTTGAGCCATCTTCATCCAACGCTCTTCATCTTCATCCTTAGGTATTATTACCCTTGCTGGCCTTCCATCGTCCAATGCATCTTTGATACTGGTTAAAAAGTCAACTTGCGCCAATACTTCTTTATCACCAGAACGCGCCTTCTTACTCAAATTTGTGATTTGATTCCCCATTGACTCTAAATCAGACAGCATAAGTTCAGTTTCTATGGTTTCTGCGTCACGTATGGGGTTAATATTGCCATCAACATGAATAACGTCACCATCTTCAAAACATCTAATGACATGAATGATTGCATCAGTTTCACGAATATTAGATAGAAACTGATTTCCCAGCCCTTCTCCCTCTGAGGCGCCTTTTACTAGGCCGGCAATATCCACGAATTCTAGTTGAGACGGTAATATTTCCTCTGACCCTGCTATCGCAGCGATCTTAGCCATACGATCATCAGGGACAGCAACCCGACCCACATTAGGTTCAATTGTACAAAATGGAAAATTTGCCGCCTGCGCCGCAGCTGTGGCCGTAAGTGCATTAAACAGGGTTGATTTTCCAACGTTAGGAAGCCCAACAATTCCACAATTAAATCCCATAATATATTCCTCTATTTCTTAAAATGTTCTTTTATTAACGATCCATATTCTTTCGGGCTATCAGACACAATAACATCTGCCTTATCCCCCATATAATCAACCAAAGGCTCAAGCCACTCTTGCTCAGACTTTGAAAAATTATCCAAAACGAAATTACTTACATCAGCCTGCGGATGTGGTCTGCCAATTCCTATACGCACCCTCCAAAAATCAGCGGTACCCAAATGAGCTTGAATGGACTTTAATCCGTTATGACCAGCATTACCACCGCCTTGCTTTATACGGACGGCACTTGGTGCAATATCAAGTTCATCATGGAAGACTATTACTCTTTCAGGCTCAATTTTATAAAACTTCATTGCCTTGGAAACCGATTGTCCCGAATTATTCATATATGTTTCAGGTTTTAATAATAACGCCTTTTGATTACCAAGACGGCCTTCAGATATATTGCCTTGAAACTTGGATTTGAATGAGCCGAATATCGGAAACTCCCTTTGAACAGCATCCATGACCATAAACCCTACATTATGTCGGTTACGTTCATATTCACGTCCGGGGTTACCAAGGCCAACAAAGAGCCACATATCTTTATATTCCTCATTTTGAAACAAAGAAGAGCCTTCGGATAAAGGCTCTGTCTTAAATAAATTAGCAAGTGATTTTAACCACACAAGCATAAATTATGCTTCTTCTGCCTCAGCAGCTGCGGCGGCTTCTTCATCACTAACAATACCGTCGCCTGCTTCTTCAGCAGCAGCATCTTCAGCTTCTTCTTGCTCAGCTGTCTTAGGAGCAATCAAAGTAGCAATAGTGAAGTCACGATCAGTAATAACAGGTGAAGCACCTTCTGGCATTGTAGCGTCGCTAAGCTTAACGGCATCACCATGCTGTTTACCTTCTACGCTAACTTCTAGAACATCAGGGATGCTTGTTGCACCACAAAGAAGTTCAACAGTATAACGTGTAACGTTCAGTGTACCCTTACCATCAATACTTGGACATTTATCTTCATTGGTAAATTTCACAGGTACGTTAACAGCAATTTTTGTTTTCTTAGTAACACGTAAAAAATCAACGTGCTCTACCACATCTGTAACAGGGTGTAGTTGAACATCACGAGCAAGAACCAAGTTCTTGTCACCTTCAACGTCGAGTTCACATAGGGTTGTAAACATTTGACCTTTATTATATTCAACATTCACTTCATTTTCAGAAATAGATATTTTAACAGGTTCTTTATTATCACCGTAAATTACGGCCGGTGAACGACCAGCGCGGCGAAGTGAACGTGCAATCCCCTTACCGGCGCGATCCCTCTTTTCCGCTTTCATTGCATAGTTCTTAGACATAGCATTTTTCCTTACATTTCGTTATGGCCAACCTCCAGGGGTGTTGGTCCGTTTTACACATATATGTGCGAAGCCAAAGATAAACCAAATTTGGCACATCTTTTCAAGTAAATTCTTTATATATCTCAATATTTAACGCATAAAAGGTCTATGTTAACGAAACAGTTCGGAAATAGACCGTTCTTCACTGATGCGTCGCGCAGCTTCACCCAAAAGTGATGCAATACTAACCTGTTCAATATTGTGCGCAGCCTTCATTTCTTCTGTTGCCTCAATACTGTCTGTCAAAACCAATGTTTTCAAAGGAGAACCGCTAATTCTATCTACGGCTTTACCTGAAAGAACCCCATGAACGACATATGCATGAACCTCAGTTGCGCCCATACCTTCCAGAGCGGCAGCAGCATTACAAAGAGTACCACCAGAATCGACTATATCATCAACAAGAATACAAATCTTATCTTTAACATCACCGATTACATTCATAACCTCGGACACGCCGGCCTTTTCACGGCGTTTATCAATAATTGCAAGATCAGCACCCAACCTTTTTGCGAAATGTCGTGCACGTACCACACCACCAACATCCGGGGAAACAACGCATATATCCGCGCCCGGGAACTTATCTTGAATATGTGAAACAAAAACAGGTGCTGCGCTTAAGTTATCTACCGGAATATCAAAAAATCCCTGAATTTGCCCTGCATGAAGTTCTAAAGTAAGAACCCTATCTGCGCCTGCAGCAGTAATCAAATTAGCAACCAACTTTGATGAAATAGGAGTACGACCACCTGTCTTACGATCTTGTCTTGCATAACCAAAATACGGCATAACCGCAGTTATGCGACTTGCTGACCCTCTCTTCAGTGCATCAATGGCAATGAGAAGCTCCATAAGGTGATCATTCGCAGGGTATGATGTTGACTGTAAAAAGAACGTGTCTTTTCCTCTGACGTTTTCCATCACTTCAACGAAAATCTCATTATCTGAAAATCTTTGAATATTACATTCGGTCAAGGGGACATCAAGATAAGATGAAACGAGTTCAGATAATTGCTTGTTGGAGTTACCAGAAATCAATTTCATGGTGTCATGCCCTTGTGTTCTATTATTAATATTTTGCTATAGGCGCACTATAAGAAAAACGAGCGATAAATCAAGATATTTAGTATGTAATTATTCAACATCTACAATTATTTATTTATTTATAATAATCACAGAAATCTGTCGTCCATATCCTGGTTCGTTACGATGGATTGACCTTCTGTAACTAAAAAACTCAGGTTCGTTGCTATATGTATCTTTATCAAGCAATGAGATATTTTTTAGCCCCGCACGAAACAACCTCCAAGCACAATAACCGGATAAATCAAACATCAAATGGCCATCCTTTGAACCACCGAAGAAGAAGCGTTCACTTTCACTGTTTTCATCTATGAATGGCTCAATAAATTCTGAACTGACCTCGTACGATGATTTACTTATACATGGCCCCACACACGCGTATATTGTGTCTTTATTTGCACCTAGGGTTTCCATTTCAGTAACAACATTACCAAGAACACCTCCAACGGCTCCCTTCCAGCCCGCATGTGCAGCACCTATAACAGGATCACCACCATCCTTACGCCCCCAGAAAAGCACAGGCGCACAATCTGCAGTTAAAACCCCTAAACCCATACCCGCAACATCAGTAACAAAGCCATCAGCCTTTGGTCTTTCACTATGCGCCCATGGTTCTTTGACGCACACAACCTTTGCTCCATGCACCTGATATAGGGATAAAAGGTTACTCTCTGATTCAAGACCTGAATGTTGCGATACCAAAGATCGGTTATATGATATAATGTCATCATCATCTTCAGACCCTAGACCACAATTTAACCCGGAAAATGATGCGTTGCTCCGCCCCCCCTTTCTGGTAAAGAAACCATGGAAAACATCATCTTCCTCATCTCTAACAAATGTAGTTTCAGAGTAATATTTCACATTATCATTCATAAATCAAAATCCTGCTGGCGTTATGTCTTCGCTATTCTTAACACATATAACCTTGAACAATTCACCCATTTGGTCATTTCCTATTAATCTATCAACTGATGCATCCATGCCCTTTATAATATTAGCAGCCATCCCCGTATCATTGGTTTTCATAGCTGTATTTTTCAGTGCAATTAATCGTTGTTCAATTCCTAGGGCTTTTAAGAAATTACCTTGCGTTTGTATTGGCGACACATGCCCCCCAAGTTCACACACATGGCGTGACAATGCTTCAAAATCAATATGAGATGTAATGTCCGATAAACCAATATCCTCTAATACATTCGTATATTCATGCTTCCTTACAGCCTGAAGAGTATCACCGTGATGCGATTTAATATATCCGTAATCAATAAACAGAGCGACACCTTTTGACGCACTTAAAAGATCGATACATGAAGACATAAACAAGTTTCTGGCAGGTGACACCTCGTATATTTTATTGGACACGGTCTCTGAAGGTAATAATTGCTTCAATTTATGGTCTGCTTCAGCCCACGTAAATTTAAAACCGTTGTTTTCATCAAGCACAATAACTCGTTTTTGCCAACCATTTTCGTTACGCATTAACTGTTCAATAGGCAGTGCATCCAGAAACTCATTGCCTATTAATATCGATGGTGCGCCTTTATTAATCTCTGATATTTCACTGTGCCATGAAACAACATAATCTTTAAGCGCATCTTTTTGCATGACCTGCAATGAACCACTTGCCTCAACCAATTGGATGTTAATTGCATCCACAAAACCGTCAACAGACTTACCAACACGCATAATGTCAGACATTAACGTTCCACGCCCCGGACCGCACTCAATCAAATTCAAGGTTTCCGGCTTTCCCATTTGAAACCATATATCTATGACCCATGCCCCAATAACCTCACCAAACATTTGTGATATTTCAGGCGCAGTTACGAAGTCCCCCCCTGCTCCGAATGGGGCGCCTTTCATATAGTAACCATATTCAGGATGACACAAAGCAGTTGAAATAAACTCACCAAGGTTCATTGACCCATCGGCATCAATAATATTGGAAATTATTTGATTTAAATTATCATGCATTTTTTTGTTTTTTTGACAACTGATCCTTAGAGGACATATAAATAAATATTGTACCAAGCAAAATCATAGGCAGGCATAACACCTGCCCCATAGATATAAATCCGCCTATCAGGCCTATTTGAACATCGGGTTCACGTACGAACTCAATTAACCCTCTGAATGTTCCATAGCCTAAAAGAAACACACCTGTAACAGCACCTGTTTTCACTTTATCAGAACGCGACAAGAAAAATAGAATTACAAAAAGAAGTGCGCCTTCCGACAACGCCTCATATATTTGACTAGGATGTCGTGCACCATCTGCATTTGGAAAAGTTACAGCCCAAGGAACATTTGTTACCTTGCCATATAGTTCTGCATTTACAAAATTTGCCAACCTACCAAAGAAAAGACCAATAGGTGCAGCAGCGCATATTATATCTGATAATCTAAATACATTTATCTTACGGACTTTACTAAACACCAACATAGAAATTGCGACACCTAAAAGACCACCATGAAAGGACATTCCGCCCTTCCATATTTTAAAAGCTTCTAAAGGTTCGCTTATATAATATGATGATTGATAGAATAATACATATCCAAAACGACCACCAAGCAAAACACCGATGACCGCCCAAGTTAGATAGTCATCAATATCAACATCATTTGGACGAAGAGAACCTGAACCTCTTCTCGCAAGGTTCAAACAATATTGCCAGCCGGCAAGAAACCCGACGAGGTAAGCAAGCGCATACCAACGAATTACCAAAGGTCCAATTGCAATTGCAACAGGGTCAAATTGAAAATAACTAAAATCCATATATATTTATTACCTCGGTGATTTTAAAAATTAAACCCTATTTTTACATTAATACATGGTTAAACAAGCATTACATAAAAGGTTCATTTGAACGCATATAAATCCATGCACATTAAATATCAAAAACAAAAACGAATCGTCTTGTCGGGCAACATTACCTGTGATAGGAGTCCGTCTTAATCAATATACATTTTATATCAAACGCAAAACGGTTAGGCGCAAAGTCATAATGAGAGATCAAGCTAGTACCCACAGTGACACCCAAAATCCACTAGACAGCGTCGAAGACGTGTTGTGCGATAATAATTGGGTATATAACCGTATGAACAATCAAGAAATTCTGGTCGAGGTGGCGGGAACTTCTTGTGAATACAGGTTACTATTTGTATGGCAAGAGCACTTAAACGCATTGCAGTTATGTTGCCAGTACAATATGCAAATAAAACCTGAGAATATTGCCGTTGCTGCGACAGCACTAATGGAAATGAATACAGATCTGTGGATGGGTCATTTTGAGATCACTAAAGATAATCTATCACCATCATTCAGACAAACATGCCTGATCCACGGACATGAGCACAGAAAAAACTATATTGAAGATTTAGTCGATATTTCTTTAGTTCAATGCGAACGATATCAAACTGTGTTTCAACTTCTATCACACGAAAGTGCCGTTAACGCAGAACTACTATCCTTGGCTATGATGGAAACCCTTGGTGAATCATAGGGAATTTCATGACTTCTAATGACACTCTATCAAATAATAAAGAACAGTATTCTGCCACGTTAATTGGATGTGGTAAAATGGGTAGCGCCATGATGATGTCTTGGTTACAAGATGGCATTATCAGCAATGTTAATGTTGTTGACCCATCATCATTACCGGTTCATTTGCAAAATGATCCACGCATCAACTATTATCCATCTTATAATACAGATATACCTAGCACAGATATTTTGATACTAGCGGTTAAACCCCAAATCCTAAAAGAAGCATCAGAGAAAATAGCAAGCAACATATCCAGTAACACTATTTTACTTTCAATCGCAGCGGGACAAAATATCTCAACATTAGAGAGCATATTTGGATCAAGCCAACCGATTATCAGAACAATGCCCAACACTCCCGCAGCAATAGGAAAAGGTATAAGCGTTTCTTTTCCTAACTCTCATGTTTCGGCAAAGCAAAAAAATATTGCAGACGCTTTACTATCTACATCAGGCGAAAGTAAATGGATAGAAGATGAAAGCCTTATGGACGCGGTAACATCTCTATCAGGAAGTGGCCCTGCATATTTATTCCACTTTATTGAAGCCCTTGCGGATGCAGGCAAAAAATTAGGGTTAGACAAAAATATGGCAATTTCCCTTGCAAGGCAGACGGTTATAGGAAGCGCAGCATTAGCCGAACATGACAGTAATGTTACTGCATCAACACTACGCCAAAATGTAACAAGTCCGGGTGGAACTACGCAAGCTGCACTTGAAGTATTAATGGATGGGCGCTTTCAAAAAATACTTGATGATACCCTAAGTGCAGCAAAAAACAGGTCAAAAGAGCTCAGTTAACCGCGTGTTCCCAGACCTATGTCCTTTGCAAGTTTGCTGCGCTTTTCAGCATAACTCGGCGCAACCATAGGGTAATCAGCAGGCAGTCCCCAACGCTCTCTATAGGCTTCTGGTGTCATATTATATGCGGTTTTCAGATGACGTTTTAACATTTTAAGTTTCTTACCATCTTCCAAGCAAATCAAATAATCATCTGTTATCGATTTCTTGATTGGAACCGCTGGCTGTGGACGATCACCGACCGTAATGTTATCGCTACCAACGCTAGATAATGATTTGTAAACTTGGGAAATCATATCCGGAATTTCTGTCACAGGTAATGTATTATGAGAAACATAAGATGAAACCACCTCTGTCGTTAGCACCAGCAATTCTTCACGACTAATCTCATCACTCATTTTTTGTCTACCCTGTTATTAAATTTACAAGCTACAAAATACACAATTTGAATATTATCTCAACCATAAACACTATTTTTAAGTGATGAAAATATGATCATGACTTCATTTTCCTTGGTGGGTTTTTAGGAACACCTATCTCAGGTGCTCTTAAGTAAACAGGTTCACACCCACCACCACCACCGTGTATAGAGCACTGGGCGACCGCATAAGGGCATGGCAGTTTTATATCGTAATATATGGTGTCCTTATCAGTTTCAATTTCAGACATAAAGCGTTGCGATGCGTCCCCTAAAATGGCACACCGACGATCACCGATTAGCTCAATAACATCCTCAGATGATGCGCATAGCTTTTCTGAACATGGTTCAAGACTATCACCATCGAACATACGAAAATAATAATCGCGCCTTTTGGTTTCAAGTAAAACACCATAATACTCATAATTTGAGCTTCGGTTATCATTCATATGGGTTTGCAATACAGAATCAAAAGTGCACACCCCTACAATGGGAATATCCAAAGAGATAGACAATGACTTGGCCGCAGCCAAACCAATACGCATACCGGTAAATGCGCCCGGTCCTTTAGTTACTGCAATTTTATCAATATTGTTATAGCCTACTCTCGTCTCGATTAATAATTCATCAATCATCGGCATTAAGTGTTCAGCTTGCCCTCTGGACATTTCGAGAACCTTATTGGCTACCGCTCCTTCTTCGCTATTATGCAAGGCGGCAGAACAACCACCCATAGTACTATCTATGGAAAGTATTATCATTTTAATACTCTGGTGAGGGGCGAACCTCTTGAACTTCGGGGATATAATGACGCAACATGTTTTCTATGCCGACTTTAAGCGTTGCTGTAGAGCTTGGGCAACCTGAACATGCACCGCGCATCTGTAAATACACTACTCCATTATCAAATCTTTCAAACACGATATCCCCACCGTCTTGAGCGACCATTGGGCGAACCCTTTCGTTTAACAACTCTTTTATTTGTTGTGTAACCTCGTCATCATCTTCTTCTGAGTTTGCATCTTGTGAAGCGTGCCCCTCTTCCAAAATTGGTTGATTAGTAGACAAATGCTCCATCAACAGTGCTAAGACCATTGGTTTTAGCATTGACCAATCTGTGTCATCTGCCTTGCTGACAGATACGAAATCTGAGCTCAAGAATACGCGGTTAACCCCTACTATACCGAACAGGCGAACAGCAAGAGGAGATTTTGAAGCATCTTCCAAAGATGAAAAATCCATCGTTCCGGATTCTAATATTGTCTGTCCCGGTATAAACTTAACCGTTGATGGGTTCGGGGTATCTTCTGTTTGTATAAACATTTTATGTGCCTTTTTAACGCCTACTAGAAAAAGTCCAGAGGTTCAAGATGTCCGGGGACAACCAACAAAGGGATAGGCAAACGCCCCAACCCCTTACCTGAAAAATAGGTTATTAACGGCCCTGGTTTTGACGAATTAGCTGACGCCAGCACAAGTGCAACAATATTACTATTTTCTTCAATTGTTTTAATGATCAATTCAACTCGATCACCTTCTTCTATACAAATCATTGGTATCTTGCCAGTATTTTCCATCACCCGGCCTGCTGCATCCCATGTTGACTGTTCTGCTTGTCCGCGCATTTCACTGCGGACTCTATCCTCTACATTTTGCCAGTTTTGAACATATGTACGCTCTATAACATTTAACAATGCTACATATCCATCCTCAGCATTTGCAAATTGCGATGCATAATCCACAGAGACAAGGAATTCTTCTGTTGTATCAACAATAACAAGGAAAACTCCCTTACGCTTTTCTTTAGCTATATCATCACTCACAGTTAATACTCCTATACATCAAATTAAGGCTTAACCCTTACCGCACCAGCCAACCATCCAAAGAACAGAGCCAGAGATATACAAAACAATGCATAAATTAAACTATATTCATGCGCAGCCTTATATATAAACGCGTTTAATCCGACCTGCTCAACAGTCAGCATATCAACCACATCGCCTATCACTTTACCATCTTTTATTAAAAAACTGTGTATTTTATATTCACCGGTTGGTGCAGACGGTGGCAGGTGAAAACGTACCCTGAAGAAGTTATCATTCATGAACTTTATTGTTGCAGGCTCTTGGAAGAATATACCCAATGCTTGCTTTTTACGAACAAGCGCATTTTGATAAGTTTCTATGTCTTTTATTTTACGAGATTTACTTACATCGACTGTGTGGAATAATGCCTCGTGCCCTATACCATTTTTAGACATTGCATCAAGCAATGCAGAAGAAAAACCCTGTGCACTTATAGCGTAGTTATAATATGTGGGCATCTCTTTAAACTTTGCATAGTAACGATTTACCCATGTTCCCGCGATGCGATCCTTTTGCCAAATTGTTATATCTTTTCTGGGACCCTCCATAACAATGGCAACATCAGTATTACCATCACGGCGATCACCAAACACATCAATAGAAGAACCGGAAAAACCTACCGTTACGTCAATCTTGTCATTTGCGACACCAATTACAAGATTACTGGAATCTGCTTGCGCGTTAACACTTATAAGAGTGCAAAGCAAAACACATAACAAAGAATAAGACTTTATAAGCTTCATTGCACCACCATCACAAACAAGTCAGACGGATGGAAAAACAGCTGAAGCCCTAGCTGCGTACAAACTCCAAGTACAAGAAGTGCTAATATAACCCTTGCGCGTGCACCGGTTATTTTTTTTGAAACGACAACACCGAATTGCGCACCTATAACACCACCTAAAATCAGGAATATTGCCAATAAAATATCTACACTGTTACTTACTGTAGCATGCATTATCGTGGCAAAAATGCTTGTAAAAACAATTTGGAAAAGAGACGTCCCCGCAACCAAGAGCGGAGGCATCCCCAAAATATAAATCATTGCAGGAACTAATAAGAAACCGCCACCTACACCCATTGTAGATACCAAAAACCCACTAACAAATCCTATTCCCGCCGGTACGATTGCACTAATATACAGCTTTGAGCGTGGAAAACGCATTTTATAAGGTAATTTTGATATCAAAGACGGCGATTTAAGGCGATTAAACTCAGATTTGACCGTTTTCTTACGAAACATCGTAAAAACGCTCTCAAATAACATCATTATGCCAATTGACCCGAGCAAAACTATGTAGAGCAAAGATATAATAAGATCCATTTGCCCCATATATTTTATAAACTGGAAAAATACAATTCCAACCAGTGATCCCCCAATACCACCAGCCAACATTATTGTGCCAATCATAAAGTCAACATGTCCACGACGCCAATATGCCATAACACCACTAACGCCAGAGGCAACCAATTGGCTTCCCTGTGTTCCGACAGCAACAGCAGAAGGAATTCCCATGAAAATAAGAAGTGGAGTTGTAAGGAAGCCTCCTCCCACACCAAAGACGCCAGAAACAAAACCAACAAAAGCACCCAGCAGAAAAATCATTTCTACAGGTATACTCATTTCTGCAATTGGCAAATAGATTTGCATGATCACCCCAGAGAATAAATTTGCATGAATAATACAAATTTAATCAACACAAAACCCTGTTATCATTAATCTTTGTAATTAAAGATAACGCGCATAATTCTTATATGTTAGCGATAAGGATATGACAATGCTTCTTATTGTTCTGATTAGAACTTATAAACATCCAACTCTTTAGGGCCTACAACTTCTACAGGTTCATCATCTTGAAAGTCTCTATAATTACCGCTAGATTTTTCGAATTGCATTTTTTTGAAATCAACTGACTTAACTATGCCAAGCAGCTCAGAGCGCCAATTAGAATACACGCTTTCTTCAGTTGAGCAGTCCACAACATATAATTTATCATAATACAACGACGCAAACATAAGACCGCGCTTGCGCACTAATGGACCTTCTGCCGTATCGTAAGAGGCTTCAACCATACTTGCGTGACCGCGCCCAAGAGCAGCTTCATCTTTAAATGCTTCTACTTTAACTTCGTCATACTCACCTAAGTAGTTATTCCAGAACTCTTTACTGAACGATACTTTTTGTATTGCAGAGCCAAATTTGTTCGGAAAGATAACATATCTACGATCATCACGAACACGAACGCGACAATTAACAAAATTGTTCTCTCCGGGGCCTACAACGGTTAATTTATCGTCAACTTTCTGATTACCAACTTTTTTCCATAAATCAGGAAAAGTCACTGTAAAGCGATCATTTTGATCTTCAACGAAGAAGATTTCTGCCTGTGCAGATGATATAGCCATAGAGCAAAAAGCTGCTCCAACAAAAAGTGATTTGAAAAAAGAATGCATAATTACGCTGTCCCAATAAGTTAACTCGCTAACATTGTGCTATTTTAATACGAAAAATGCAAACATCTTCTTAATACAAGACAAAATTTACAAAGCAAAACTTGTTAGTCGCTATGGAAACCCATAATTTTATGAACATCAGATAATATAGGTGAAGCAACAGATCGTGCGTTTTCAGCCCCTTTAGACAAAATCACATCTATTTGGGAAGGATCATCAAGTAATTCATTCATTCTTGCCGTTATTGGAGCCAACTTTTCAACAGCAAGATCAGCAAAAGCAGGCTTAAATTTACCAAATTGCTGTCCTGTAAATAAAGATAAAGCATCTTCTTTAGTGGTTTCTGATAATGCCGCATATAATGTGATCAAGTTTAGTGCCTCAGGTCGATCTTTAAGTTCATCAATAGTTTCAGGCAAAGGATCTGCGTCTGTTTTTGCCTTTTTGATTTTTTTGGCAATAAGATCAGCATCGTCAGTAAGGTTAATGCGTGTCATGTCCGAATCTGCGGACTTGCTCATTTTCTGTGTACCATCGCGCAGTGACATTACACGCGGCGCAGGCCCAGTAATAACCGGGTTTGGCTGATTAAAGAAATCAACGCCGTAGCGCGTATTAAAGGTCGATGCCAAATCACGCGCAAGTTCAAGGTGCTGCTTTTGATCCTCACCTACTGGAACATGTGTTGCATTATATATAAGTATATCAGCGGCCATAAGAACAGGATATGAGAACAAACCAAGCCCCGCCCTTTCTTGGTTTTTACCGGCCTTATCCTTGAACTGGGTCATGCGTTCTAGCTTGCCCATTTGCGCCATTGTAGCCAGCAACCACATTAATTGTGAGTGCTCCGGCACTGCTGATTGTACAAAAATTGAAGACTTCTCGCCATCAATACCAGCAGCAATGAATGAGGCAGCAATTTCACGTGATGCTTGAGCCAATGATTTAGGATCATAATCTGCGGTAATGGCATGTAAATCCGCGACCATATAAAGACACTGTGCATCCGGGTCATTTTGAAAATCAACCCAATTCTTTAACGCACCTAAATAGTTACCTAAATGCAATTGGCTGGTTGGTTGCATACCTGATAAAATGCGTTTCATGTTTTTTGACCTCTATTTAGTATTAACTTTTTTATATCTTTTGACTTAACTACACCAGTTACCATTATAGACCCACCATATAGAGTGCATCCCGATACAATAACTATGGTAAGACCAACAATCTGAAGCAACAAATCTGCATCAAAGATATAGTCCTGCAAAATCGCGGCGAGTATATACACGCCCCCTCCCATAAGGCAAGAAGACAGGACTATTTTAGGCATATTTAATAGGAATCTCTTGTCGAAACTTGCCGACGGATGACCCTTTAATGCTTTCACATGTAGGTAGAACTGCAACCACCCTGTTATGCCTGTCGCAAGAGCAATACCAACAACACCCATATATTGTATTAGGACAATACTCATGCCGATATTAATTAAAGTAGCAATAATAGAAATACGGACAGGGGTTTTAGTATCTCCACGCGCCCAATGTGCCGTTGAAAAGACCTTTATCGCGATATATGCGGGAAGACCAAGCGCATAAGCCATAAGAACATTTGCTGTAATTTGCGAATCAGATGCTTCAAATGCACCACGTTCAAATAATACGCTAACTAGGGATAAAGGAATAACCGCCAAAGCAATCGCAGCTGGAAGAGCTAATAACAAACAAATCTCTAAAGCCCTGTTAAACAGGTCTCTTGCATGTTGATTATCATCACGTGTCATAGCGCGTGACAACATAGGCAACAAAGCAGTACCGACCGCAATACCGACTACTCCAAGGGGTAGTTGATTTAGCCTGTCTGCATAGTAAAGATAGGAAATTGACCCTGCACCTAAAAATGATGCCAATATAAGGTCAGCAAATAAATTAATGTGAACCACCCCTGCCCCTAAAACGGCAGGCCCCATAGTGTTTAGCAGTTTTCGTATATCAGCATCAAACTTAGGAAATTTCATAGCAATCTTGATTCCTGCACGTTTGGCGCAACACCACAAAAGCATCAGCTGTAAAATACCTGCTATTAAGACCCCCCATGATAATGCATGGCCGGTAGTTTCAAATTGATCACTAATAAGAAGAAAAGTTATAAGGGAGAGGTTGAATAAAACAGGTGCGAATGCAAATGGAGCAAATCGGTTCACTGCGTTTAACACACCACCAAGAAGTGCCGTTAATGACATCAACAATAAATAAGGAAAAGTTACGCGCGCCAATTCCACAGCAAGTAAACTGCGCATTGGATCATCAGAAAAACCAGGTGCAATCATTTTAATCACCAGAGGCATAGCCATTATGACAATGAGAGTAACGACCGATAACGCACTAAGCATCACCATGAACGCATTACTGGCAAACAAATCTGCATTTTCATTTGATTCTTTTTCCAACTTTTCCGAATATATCGGAACGAATGCAATGCTAAACGCCCCTTCCGCGGTTACCCTGCGAAAAAAGTTGGGCAATTTCAATGCGACAAAGAATGCATCCCCCACTGGTCCTGCACCAAGATAAGCCGCAGTAAGGATATCACGTACGAATCCTGCGATTCGTGATAAACCAGTCATTCCTGCAACAGTAGCCATAGCTTTCATCAAATTCATGTGATAACTATTACCATCGTTTAAGGAGAATAACAGCATGCAAAATCCAGAAAAATCATGGTTCGGAGAAAAACAAGTATCTCCAGAAGAAAAAACCGAAGGCGTTATTGGCGTGTTTGACAGTGTTGCGGACAAGTACGATATAATGAATGACCTTATGAGTGGTGGCTTGCACCGTATTTGGAAAGATCAGTTCATAAGAATGATACGACCGCGCAAAATGATTTCTGGTCGGGCGATGGATTATCTTGATGTTGCCGGCGGAACCGGAGACATCGCCTTTCGTATAAGAAAGAAAATCGGTTCTGGTGCTAATATCACCTTATGTGACCTTAACGAGAATATGCTTAGTGTTGGTAGAGATCGTGCAATTGATAAAGGTTGGGTCAATGATTTTGACTGGGTTACCGGCAATGCAGAGAAACTTCCCCTGCCAGACAACAGCGTAGACATATACACAATTGCATTTGGCCTTAGAAACGTGACACATATAGATACTGGATTAGCAGAAGCGTTCAGAGTCCTTAGACCCGGTGGAAAATTTTTCTGTCTTGAGTTTTCTCATGTACAAACGGCTCCGTTGGCAAAGGCATATGACCTATTCTCTTATAATGTAATACCGCGATTGGGCGATTTTATTGCCAATGATAGAGACAGCTATCAATATCTGGTGGAAAGTATACGCAAATTTCCAACACAAGAAGAGCTTACGCAACGCATAAAGGATACTGGTTTTACAAGAGCACGATACAACAATTTATCCGCAGGAATCGTGGCGATACACCAAGGAACGAAACCATAGTTTAAGTGTTACCAACATAACATTCATGTGCATATAAGGTTCATCTGTCGCATTTTATTTGACATGAGTTCCTGTTCTGATGCATTATCCGCAAAATTAAGTAATAAGTAATTTAAGAAATAAAGAACGGAAGACCAGAGATATGAGCAACTTCACAAAATCAATTATGTATTCGACAACTGTATTGGCGGCTGGCCTAGTTGCGATATTTGCAATATACAATAATGTTACGACATCTGAAGATGGCGCAAGCGTGGCATCAATCACACCTGCTGCAGGCGACAGTTCACTTGGTGTTAATTTTGGTGAGACTATCAACGGCGCGGCATCATCTGTTAAAAGCATCTCTACAGGAGCGGCAGAAATGGCTAAAGGCGCTACGGACGTTGTAAGCGACACAGCATCAGCTGCTATGGAGACTGCAAAGGAAGCAACAGCAACATCTGCAGAAGCATTAAACAACATCGCAACTTCTGCTGGTGAAGCAGTTTCAGAAAACGTTGACAATGCCGTTGATGCAATCACAGAAGCAGTTGAGCCGGCAAAGGAAACTGCTGTCGAAGCAGTAGAAGGCGCGACTGAAGAAAACGTAAAAGAAGCAATAGAAGAAGCTAAGCCTGAAACAGGTGAAGTAACAACAAATGTTGCTGAGGAAGTAATTGAAACTACTACTGATTTGAATGTTGAAGACGCAAATGATGCGGCAAAAGACGCAGTAAAAGGTGTGATGGGTCAATAATAGTAGAACCTAAATAAATTAAAAAATTTAAAGCCTTGCAGTTATTGCGAGGCTTTTTCTTTACAGTGTTAAACGAAGAACGTAATAATAATATATGCTTAAAGATAAAAAAATATTACTCATCATTTCGGGTGGCATTGCCGCTTATAAAACCCTTGAACTAATCAGGTTAATTAAGAAAAACAATGGTGAAGTGCAGTGCATATTAACCAAAGGCGGTTCACAATTTGTAACTCCGTTAAGTATATCGTCTCTATCAGGTAATAAAGCTTATTGTGACTTATGGTCATTAGATGATGAATCAGAAATGGGTCACATAAAACTAAGCCGTGATAATGATTTAATAGTTGTAGCACCGGCAAGTGCGGATATTTTATCGAAAATGGCACATGGGTCTGCTGATGATTTGGCGTCAACAACTCTGCTCGCATCGAATAAACCTATATTAGTTGCACCGGGAATGAACCCTGAAATGTGGAATAGTCCGGCAACTCAGGCAAATATAGATAGTCTAAAGAATCGTGGCACTATATTTACCGGCCCTAATGTGGGTGATATGGCCTGCGGGGAAACCGGCCTTGGCCGAATGAGCGAGCCAAATGAAATTTTTGATGCCATAACAGATTTTTTCTTTGAAAAACCATTAAAGGGTTATTCTGCGCTTGTCACAAGTGGCCCCACTTATGAACCACTTGACCCTGTAAGGTTTTTGGGCAACAGATCCTCAGGAAAACAGGGGCACTCCATTGCAAAATCACTGCGAGATGCAGGAGCAAAAGTAACACTAATATCCGGCCCGACACATCTTAGCGAACCTAACGGAGTGAAATTAATAAACATAGAAACGTCTCATGAATTATTAAGCGAAGCAATAAACGCCCTACCCGTTGATATAGCAGTTTGCGCAGCGGCGGTTAGCGATTGGTGCGTTAGTGAGCCTGAAAAACAAAAAATCAAAAAGAGCGATAGCAAAAATGACGATGTTCCTGATTTGAAATTAACTAAGACGCCTGACATATTAAAAACCATCTCATCACATCCTGACAAGCGGCCTAATCTGGTAATTGGTTTTGCCGCGGAAACAAATAATATAATAGAGCATGCAACAGCCAAGCTTAACAAAAAAGGTTGCGATTGGATCATTGCAAATGAAGTGGGCATTGATGAAAATGGTGTTGAAAAGGCTTTCGGTTCAGACGAAAATCAAATACATTTAATAAATCGAGATAATCAAGAAAAATGGGCGCGCGCTAACAAGAGTGTTATTGCGTATGAATTGGTAAACAGAATAATAAACCACATGGACGATAAAAATGACTTATAATACCACGATTAATGAAGATGACATTGAAGTAGAACTGTTACCTTTGAGCCACGCTGTTGGGTTGCAATTACCTTCATATGCCACGAAACAATCTGCTGGTATGGATCTAACGGCCGCATTAGAAGAAGCGGTGGAATTAGACGCAGGTGAGCGAGCTTTAATCCCGACCGGATTATCAATTGCCCTACCACAAGGGTTCGAGGCACAAATACGCCCGAGGTCAGGACTTGCCATTAATCACGGTGTTACGGTTTTGAACTCTCCCGGTACAATCGATGCAGATTACAGGGGTGAAATTAAAGTCATATTAATCAATCACGGTAAAGAGCCATTTACGGTTCAACGTGGCATGCGTATCGCGCAAATGGTTGTTGAAAGATATACGCATGTAAACTGGAAAACCGTTAGTGAACTCGGCGATGAAACAGAGCGCGGTGAAGGTGGTTTTGGATCTACAGGTAAAGAATAATCATATAAAAGAGTAACTCAGTAAATGGCTCACACGGCAAAAGCAGGCGACGCTCATCCAACTTCCTCGTCTAACATAGAAGAAAAAATGAGCGTATTTTTGGCGCAAGGCCATACACCGATGATGGCGCAATATCATGTTCTAAAATCAGACCACCCTGAATGTCTTTTATTTTATAGAATGGGTGATTTTTATGAGCTATTTTATGATGATGCGGTAAAAGCATCAGAAATCTTAAATATAACGCTGACGCAACGCGGAAAAGCACAGGGTCAAAACATACCCATGTGCGGTGTTCCGTTTCATTCATATGAACCGTATTTAGCAAAATTAATACGCGCAGGGTGCAAGGTTGCAATTTGTGAACAAACAGAAACCCCTGAACAAGCAAAAGCAAGAGCAAAGCTCAATGGTAAAAGCCCCTCAAAAGCACTGGTAAACCGCGAGGCCGTTCGCATAGTTACGCAAGGCACACTAACAGAAGATAATCTTTTAGACGCCAAACAGAATAATTATATTTGTGCCATTGTTGAGACATCAAATGAATCCAGTGTAGCGTGGCTAGAGCTATCTACAGGATCATTTATGGTTCAAACAACAAGTACTGGCGACTTGCGCACGACGTTAAGTCGCATAAACCCAAGTGAGGTTTTGCTTTCTGATAAACTTACAGAAAAACACGGCAATACCTTATCCCTTATAACTAATCAAATAACCCCTCAACCATCATCGATGTTTGATATCAACAACACAAAGAGACATCTAAAGTCGTTTTTTGGCGTTGAAACACTAGATAGTTTTGGCAATTTTAGTAAATCAGACATAATAGCGGCAGGGTCATTGATTGATTACATCCTTCGCACACAAAAAGGTAAAACCCCATACATAAGTCCACCTAAGAAAGTCACTTCAGATGAGGTGATGGAGATTGATGCAACCACCTGCAACAGTCTTGAATTAATCAAGACACTTTCAGGTGAAAGAAAAGGAAGCCTTCTAGACAGTATTGACTTAACAGTGACCAGTGCCGGCGCAAGAATGTTGCAATCCTCTGTTTCTGCGCCACTTGCTAATGTTTCTAAGATTAACCAGCGCCTTGACCGGGTTGAGTACTTTTTTAACTACACTGAAATGCGTCACATTATACGTGATTATTTGCGCGGATGCCCTGATATGGCACGCGCCTTATCACGCCTTGGCTTAGATCGTGGTGGTCCAAAAGACCTTTGTATGATTAGAGATGCTCTGGCGCAAAGTGAGATAATTCGCGCAGAAATTCAAAATGATCATAACAGCCACTCATCATTCAACGGCTTATTAAAGAATTTGCAACAAAAGCCTGAACTGGCTGCATTTCAGGACATTTTACAAAAATCTCTGGATGACAATCCCCCTGCCCTTGCAAGAGATGGTGGTTTCATAAAGCAAGGATACGACGCAAAATTAGATGATTTAAGAACACTTCGCGATAAAAGCCGTCAACTTATTGCCGCTCTACAAGAGAAATACAGAAATGATACTGGCTTAAATGTTCTTAAAATTAAATTCAACAACGTTCTTGGGTATTTCATTGAGATACCGTCAAAACACGGTGATAAGCTTCTTCTTAAAAGTGATGATAACAAAGATAGTAATGAAACAAACAAACAATTTGTGCATCGTCAGACCCTTGCAAATGTGGTGCGGTTCACGACTGTTGAACTGTCTGAGTTAGAAAGAGATATGTCATCAGCGGCGGAAAAAATAACCGCTATGGAATGTGCATTCTTTGCAAATATGGTTAATCAGGCAATAGAAGTATCAGAAGAAATATATTTAGTTGCAAAAACAATATCAGTAATAGACGTGTCCTCATCTATGGCTGAGTTGGCTCAGAACATGGGTTATGTTCGTCCTAAAATTGATAATTCACAAAACTTTGAAATCGTAAAAGGACGCCATCCTGTAGTAGAATCTGTGTTGCAAAAGCAAAGCGCACCATTCGTGCCAAATGACTGCAACTTGAACCAAGAACAAAAACTGTGGTTACTTACCGGCCCCAATATGGCGGGTAAATCCACATTTTTAAGGCAGAATGCATTAATCGCAATTCTTGCACAATCAGGTTCATTCGTTCCTGCGACATCTACACATATAGGTATAATAGATAAATGCTTTAGTCGGGTTGGCGCATCAGATGATTTGGCGCGCGGTCAATCGACATTCATGGTAGAAATGGTCGAAACGGCGGCTATTTTGAACCAATCAACGGATCGCTCTCTTGTAATACTAGACGAGATAGGACGTGGAACTGCGACTTATGATGGCTTGTCAATCGCGTGGGCATGCGTCGAGCATTTACATGAGAAAAATAAATGTAGGTCATTATTTGCCACTCATTACCATGAATTAACAACATTGAAGGACAGTCTTAATACTCTGTCTTGCCATACCGTAGAAGTTAAAGAATGGGACAATAAAATTATCTTTATGCATAAGGTTATCAAAGGCAGCGCAGACAGGTCATACGGGATTCACGTCGCACAGATTGCAGGTATTCCAAATGCCGTTATCTCGCGCGCTACGCAAATATTGGAAATGCTTCAATCTGACAAGGGTAAACGCACATCGAAAGAAATCGTAGATGACCTTCCCTTATTTGACATTGCATCTTTAGAAAATCCAGTAGAAGTTAAGAAAGAAACTGAACTGGAAAAACAGCTAAGCGAAATTGACCCTGATTCACTGACACCGCGTGAAGCTTTAGATATTCTATATACTCTAAAAAACACGGCTGAAAATGGTGACTAAGATCATTAATTGTATTTACTTACACATTATAATATTTTAAGACAAACACATGAAACAAGAAAATACACCTATCGAAACAGATGCAGTAATTATTGGGGCAGGACCATGCGGTTTATTCACCGTATTTGAAATGGGACTGTTGGACATGGAGTGTCATTTAATTGATATTCTTGATCGTCCAGGAGGACAATGCGCAGAACTGTATCCTGAAAAGCCAATATTTGACATCCCTGCATATCCAAGCATATCAGGGCAAGAGCTGACTGACAGATTGATGGAGCAGATTGAACCTTTCTCTCCTAAATTCCATTTTCAAGAAATGGCTGAAAGTGTTGAAAAACTTGATAATGGGCGTTGGCGTCTAACAACTGATGTTGGTACGGTGTTTGATGCAACATGCATCATAATTGCCGCTGGTGGCGGTAGCTTTGTGCCTAAAAAGCCACCTATACCAGGCATAGAAGAATTCGAAGGAACTTCCGTTTTTTATTCCGTTAGGAAAATGAACCAGTTCAAAGACAAGAAAATTATTATTGCAGGTGGCGGTGACTCCGCTTTGGACTGGAGTTTAAATCTACAACCCATCGCAAGCAGTTTAAGCTTGATCCACAGAAGAGACGCATTCCGCGCTGCACCTGACAGCGTGTCAAAGATGCGTAAAATGGTTTCTGATGGAGATATGGACTTCCATATGGGGCAAATCAAAAAACTTATCGGTAATAACGGTCAATTAGAAGCCATAGAAATGTTGGATTCTAACAAGGAATTACAAACTATTGAATGTGACACCCTTCTACCGTTCTTTGGATTAACAATGAAGCTAGGCCCGATAGCCAACTTTGGTTTGAATTTGGATAAAAACGTAATACCTGTTGATACTGAAAAGTTTGAAACATCTCAAAAAGGTATTTTTGCTGTTGGCGATATCAATACTTATCCCGGTAAACTGAAGTTAATATTATCAGGATTTCATGAAGCTGCGCTTATGTCGCGTCAGGCATTCAAATATTGTCGCCCTGATGCAAAACTGCGTTTTGAATACACGACTTCCAGCTCTTCATTACAGGGCAAGCTAGGCGTTAACGAATAAAGTACAACAGAAACACAATAAGGGGTGCGGGTTAATCCCCCTCTCCCGGTTCACTGCTAAAGTCAGATTCAAGTTTACCTGACTTGTCTTTCATTTCCTCTGCTTCTGGCATAGGATCTTTCTTGATAGTTATATTCGGCCATTCCTCAGAATATTTCGCGTTGAATTCAACCCAATCATCGGCCTTATCATCTGTATCAGGGATAATAGCCTCAATAGGACATTCAGGCTCACAAACACCACAGTCAATACATTCATCGGGGTTTATAACCAACATGTTCTCCCCCTCATAGAAACAATCTACAGGGCACACTTCAACACAATCAGTATATTTACAACGGATACACGCATCTATAACTACAAAGGTCATTTGAAAATCACTCTTCTTTATAACTCAAAATCGTAGCACACATTAATTCGCTAAAATACATAAGGCAACCCGATTTATCGTAAATATTGGCATAGCACCATCTTATTGATACAAATATTATTTCTTTTCACGAAAAGCGCACCCTATTAAAACTATGCAATACAAATTAATCTAATCTTTCAGAGCAATTTTTCGTTACAGTACCAATTAATTCTTACCGAATAACTTACGAAAAAATGATCCAAATGCATTACCGGTTTTAGGGCTATTATCAACATTGGCGTAAGGTAAGGATTCTCTATCATCTTCGAATTGCAAAGAAACATTACCAACCAAGTCATCAAAATCTACATCCTTTAGATGTTTTTGAAGCAAATTAACCATAACACCTTGCTCTGGTTCACCAAATTCACCATCGACCCAAACAAGATCACGGGCAAAATCAAAAAACTCCTTACGATCATCTACACTATTCATGCCACGAAACATTTCTTCAACATCCTTAGGATTGCTAATATCATCCTTGAGAATTGCAGTTTGCTCAATCGTGAAATCAATATCCTCAAGGATATGAGCCATAAACTCTATTTCCTGATCCGTAACGACATCATCAGCATGCGCAACAGCAAACAAAGTCCGCCACATATAGAACCTGCTCTCGCTCATTTCATTACTTGAATTCATATCTTCTACCATAAAGAATCAAACCTTAACCTAATATACACAACCATTGGAACATATTTAACTACAATATTAAAGAGAACAGACCAAATGCTGCGCAACATAAAGATGACTAAAGTGCACAAAAATCAAATTAATTACATTTAAATTGCCCTATGCAAACCTTTTTGATAGAGATTTATGCATGAAAAATAAAACATTACACATTATCGGAGCAGGTTTGGCAGGCAGCGAAGCAGCATGGCAAGCAGCAAATATGGGTGTCGAAGTTATACTTCACGAAATGCGCCCGACAGTTAAAACACCGGCACATCAAACTGATGGTTTTGCAGAGCTTGTATGCTCTAACTCATTTAGGTCAGATGATGATGAGCATAACGCGGTTGGCTTAATACATACTGAAATGCGTTTGCTAGACTCCCTTATCATGGGTGAAGGTGATAGAGCAGCAGTTCCCGCAGGTGGTGCACTTGCAGTTGATCGTGATATATTCTCACAAGGGGTTACCAACGCCCTTGAGCAGCACCCAAATATAACAATAGAACGCGCAGAGATTGATGGACTTCCACCAGAGGAATGGGAGCATGTAATAATTGCGACAGGACCTCTTACATCTACCCCTCTTGCAGAGGCCATACAAAAATTAACCGGCGAAGACGAACTTGCTTTTTTTGATGCATTAGCACCCATAGTGCATGCAGATAGCGTAGATATGGGCACAGCATGGTTTCAATCACGCTATGATAAGGTAGGACCTGCGGGAACAGGAAAAGATTACCTCAATTGCCCCCTTAATAAGGAGCAATACGAAAATCTAATAAACGAACTAGTAAATGCAGAATATGGCGACTTCAAACAGTGGGAAAAGGACACCCCATATTTTGAGGGGTGTATGCCGATAGAAGTAATGGCATCAAGAGGAATCGATACACTGCGTTTCGGCCCTATGAAACCAGTAGGCCTGACGAACCCAAATTCAGAAGAAAAACCATATGCAGTGGTTCAATTGCGTCAAGATAACAAGCTTGGAACCCTATATAATATAGTGGGTTTTCAAACTAAAATGAAATATGGGGAGCAAATAAGGGTCTTCAAAATGATACCCGGACTTGAAAATGCAGAATTTGCGCGACTAGGTGGAATGCACCGAAATACATTTATAAACTCACCTAAATTACTGGATAATACGCTACGCCTTAAAATTCAGCCCCGTATTAGGTTTGCTGGACAAATAACAGGTTGTGAAGGCTATATCGAAAGCGCATCAATCGGGCTTATGGCTGGTCGCTTTTCTGCCTGTGAAATATTGGGGATAGATTACCCATCACCACCAGAAACAACTTCTATGGGTGCGTTACTGAACCATGTTACTGGTGGTGCCAACGCAGAAACATTCCAGCCTATGAATATTAATTTCGGACTATTCCCCCTTCCCCCTGATGAGTTGCTGCGCCCACGACAGGAAAATGGACGCCGCAGAAAGCTAAAAGGAAAAGATAGGAAAAAAGTGTATACTGATCTTGCAAAACAAGACTTCAATGAATGGATTTCTAACAACGACAGCGCAACATAAAAGAAAGCACAAAATGTCATCGAGAACCAACACAACAAAGGATATAGTGATTTTGCTGCACGGAATATTGCGCAGCAAAATGGACATGGTTTTACTGGAGAACTTTTTCAAATCAAATGATTACGAGGTCATAAACATCAAATACCCCTCACGAGAATTTGAGTTAGAGGAATTAAGAGACTTCGTGCATGAAAAAATAACAAACTCCCCTTCATATAATAAATGCGGAAAACTAAACTTTGTTACGCATTCCATGGGCGGGCTTATAACAAGATATTATATTGCGAAATATAAACCGGAAAATATCGGTAAAGTCGTTATGCTTGGACCGCCAAACACGGGAAGTGAACTTGCCGATTGGTTACACGACACAAAGATGATAGCACCAATGTTCAGGGCAATTTTTGGCCCTGCCAGCGACCAACTAGGCACTGGTTATGAGCATATCGACGGTGACATCACCTACCCCCTAGGAGTTATAGCCGGAAACATGTCAGTTAACCCATTATCTCCATGGCTATTAGATGGAGAGCATGATGGAATTGTACCGGTTGAACGCACGAAAATAGATGGTATGTCAGATCATATAATCATGCCAACCACACATAGTTTCATGATGTTCAACACTGACGTAATGGAACAATCATTAAATTTCCTAAAGCTTGGAAAATTCGATCATAGTAAAAATAAGGATTAATAGAAGCTAAGCAGTTCTTTGCGCCGCTATACCAATAGGAATACCCGGTAAGTTCTTAGACTCACGAACTGACAAAGATGACTTTATTGACACTACATGTGGTGCTTCGCTTAACTCTTTCCTGAATTTAAGGTTATAAGTATCCCAATCCTTGGCCACCACCTTCAAAATGAAATCAACATCACCGGCAAGTAAAAAGCACTCCCTTACCATTGGCATTTTAGACACGTGTTTTTCGAACTCTTCTAAATCTTTGTCTAATTGGCTTTTGAGTTTTACCATCGCAAATATAGTTACACCATAACCCATCATTTGTGCATTAATAGACGCGTTATACCCTTTGATATATCCTGCATCTTCTAGTGCGCGAACGCGACGCAAACATGGCGGTGCAGACATACCAACTGACTTTGCAAGCTCAACATTTGTGATACGACCTTCGCCTTGAAGCTTTTTAAGAATGTTAATATCAATTTTATCAAGACGCGCTTTTTTCATATTTTTATTGCCCTTAAGATTTACGCACCCACTTGTCAGGTTGCTCGTAATAGTGATAGAGCTGTATAAGATTAGCGAATAATTTATGCAAGAACTTTTGAAATATAATTACAAAAATACATAAAATGACACAAAGAAGCTGTAAAATATCCTGTTGGATAATTACCGAGGGAATGGCCGGAACGGAGAACCAATGCATAGGCATTGCTGACGCTTTGGGGGTGTCTCCACAGATAAAGCGGATATCATTAAATGAACCTTGGAAGACATTGTCCCCCTATCTCGGCTTTGAAGGAAAGCGCACATTTTCTGAACCCATATCACCACCTTGGCCTGACCTTTTAATTACAAGCGGTAGAAAAAGCATAGCAGCGGCAAGATATATTAAGCGCCTTAGTAAGGGGAAAACTATATCGATCCATGTACAAGACCCACGATCATGGACAAAAGGATTCGACCTAATAGCAGTGCCGGAGCATGACCCACTACGTGGCGCAAATGTTATCGTCACAAAAGGTAGCCCGAATAAAATAACCATTGACAAGATGGATCAAGAGTATGATGAATTTTTACACTTAAAGTCGATGAATAGCCCTCGTGTTGCTGTATTAATCGGTGGTAACAGCAAGGCATATAAATTAACAGAAACGATAACAAAGAAGCTAGCCGGAGATCTACTTGAACTAAATAAATCTCAAAATGCATCTTTAATGATTACGTGCTCACGCAGAACCGGAAAAGAAAATGAGGACATTTTAAGGTCATCATTAGATAATGATAAAAACTTCTTTTGGGATGGTCAGGGAGAAAACCCTTATATGGCTATGCTATCATGTGCCGATTATATAATGGTAACGGCAGACAGCGCATCCATGATTTCAGAAAGCTGCACTACGGGAAAACCTGTTTACATGATTAACTTAGAGGGTGGAGCAAAAAGAATATCTGATCTGCATACAAATTTAATACGTCACGGAGCATTAAAAGAATTCAATGGATCACTTGCACCATATGAATATGAACCTTTAAATGATGCAAAAGTGGTCGCAAATGAAATTAAAAAACGCTTTGGCACTTTACTAGGGCTGGCGAATAGTTAAAATGCCCAAAGCAAAAACTCAAGGTATAAAGTAATGACGCAAACACATCACACGAAGGTTCTTATTATAGGTTCAGGCCCCGCAGGATACACCGCCGCAATATATGCCGCGCGCGCAAACCTGAAACCAACACTGGTAACTGGTATGGAGCAAGGTGGCCAATTAATGATAACAACTGAGGTTGAAAATTACCCAGGATTTGCAGATGTCATTCAGGGTCCATGGCTTATGGAGCAAATGAAAGCGCAAGCAGAGCATGTAGGAACAAATTTAATCAATGATTACATAACCGAAGTTGATTTTTCCTCTCGCCCGTTCAAAGCTATAGGAGATTCAGGAACAGTTTATACAGGTGATACAGTGGTTATTGCGACAGGTGCAAAGGCACGTTGGCTTGGCATGCCTTCTGAAAAGGAGTTCCAAGGAAAAGGCGTATCAGCATGCGCCACATGTGATGGCTTCTTTTTCCGTGGTAAAGAAGTAGCAATCATTGGCGGTGGTAACACCGCGGTAGAAGAAGCATTATTCCTTACCAACTTCTGCTCAAAGGTAACTCTAATACACAGACGTGACACATTACGTGCTGAGAAGATACTGCAAAAAAGATTCTTCGATAACGATAAAATAGAAGTAATTTGGGATCACACAGTAGAAGAAATTATAGGTGATGAAACAGGCATGACCGGATTAAAAATAAAGAATACAAAGTCTGATGAAGTTACCGAAATAAAAAAAGATGGTGTATTTGTTGCGATAGGTCATGACCCTGCAACAGAACTGTTCAAAGATATACTTAAAATGGATGATGAAAATTATATCATAACCGACAGCGATTCTACTGCAACGTCAATTCCTGGGGTATATGCTGCGGGTGATGTAACGGACCACACATATAGGCAAGCGGTAACCGCAGCAGGTATGGGCTGCATGGCTGCACTGGAAGCAGACAGATTTATTGCTGCGAATGAAGATGAAAGCAATTAAGACTAAGTTCACAATGCTGCGTAAATTTCTAATAAGAAATTAGCCAAGTAAAGGATTATTATGGACTGGGATAAATTACGCATTTTCAAGGCTGTGGCAGAAGCCGGAAGCTTTACGCATGCCGGTGACGAACTTAACCTTAGTCAATCAGCCATATCCAGACAGATTAGCTCATTAGAATCCAGTCTTGGACTACCACTATTCCATAGACATGCACGTGGCCTGATACTTACTGAACAAGGTGAAATGCTGCTTAACACGACAAATGATGTATTCAAACGCCTTAAACAAGTGGAAACGCAGCTATCTGATTCTCATGTGCTTCCTGAAGGGCCACTAAAAATTACAACGGTGGAGTTTATCGCCTCTACGTGGTTAGCACCACAAATTGGAAAATTCCATCAATCCTATCCTGAAATTCAAGTTACCATGTTGCTGGACAACCGTGTGTTTGATTTGGGAAAAAGAGAAGCCGATGTTGCCTTAAGGTTACAACCTGCAGATCACAGTGACCTAATAGAAAAACATTTGACTTCTATAGATTTTGTATTATGTGCGTCTAAGGATTATCTTGAAGAACACAGCAAACCCAAGACATTGGAAGAATTACGCAATCGTGTAATGATCGCATATCCACCTAACGCACAAACTCCTTTCTTGCGCCCCAATTGGACGTTTAACAGGTTTAATATTCAAGTACAAAACAACCCCAAAATATTATTAATAAACTCAATGCATGCACGTTACGCGACAGTAAAAAGTGGTACGGGCATTACTGCCCTGCCTAAATATATTGTGGAACGAGATGATGATCTTGAGGTTTTATTCCCCGACTTAGAGATACCTAATGTCGATTTATATTTCGTATATCCGCAAGAAAGGCGTAACTCTAAACGTATTGCAGTACTTAAAGAGTTTCTATTCGATCACATTAAAATGAATGACAATGGTGGTCTCTAGATACTCTTCTTTTCTAGTACGACAAAAATTCATAGCAAACGATAAACAGTCATGTGTTAAATGCATAGCTAACTTGCCTTAATAGCGTTTGTTATATAAATTAAACATAGATATACATTATATAGTAACTTCTTAGTTACGATTAAGTTTCTTCCAAGCGAAGAAGCTTACGTCTCCCAAGACGTAAAACCTCCCTGTTCAACTTGCCGAGCCCTTTGGGTTCGGTTTTTTTCTTTTATAAAGATTTTTTATAGATATACGGGGCGTACCAACCCCGCATACTACATGATTTTAATTAAGACAATGCAGCACAGGCGCGTTTAATTCTTGCGCATGCTTCGGTTAAGTTTTCAGTACTTGTCGCGTAAGAAATCCTGAAATATGGTGATAGTCCGAATGCTGCACCTTGAACACAAGCAACCCCTTCACTTTCAAGTAAATAGGTTACAAAGTCTTCATCAGATTCGATAGCCTTGCCATCAGGAGTCTTTTTGCCAATCAATCCCGCGCATGATGGATAAACATAGAATGCTCCCTCAGGTTTTAGACATTCAAGCCCCTCTGCTTCATTAAGAAGATCTACAACCATGTTGCGTCTTTCCTTAAATACTTCATTACGCTCTGCCAAGAATGATTGATCGCCTTCTAATGCTGCTAAAGCAGCCGCTTGGGAAACTGATGACGGGTTAGATGTACTCTGACTTTGAATTTTTGAAATTGCTTTGATCAAGTCTTTTGGGCCACCTGCGTAACCAATGCGCCAACCTGTCATCGCATACGACTTTGAAACGCCATTACAAGTTAAGGTGCGATCATATAGCTTCGGCTCAACTTGGGCCGGTGTGCAAAACTCAAAACCATCATATACAAGATGTTCGTACATATCATCGGTCATAATATATACATGTGGGTGCTTCAACAAAACGTCAGTTATTTCTTTCAACTCGTCATGAGTGTATGCTCCTCCAGTTGGATTTGAAGGAGAGTTAAAAATGAGCCATTTAGTCTTTGGCGTAATTGCCGCCTCTAAATCTGATGCAGTTAATTTAAAATTGTTATCTGCACTGCACTCTACTGTTACCGGTGTTCCCTCTGCTAGCAAAACCATATCCGGATATGACACCCAGTAAGGTGCAGGTATGATAACTTCATCCCCCGGATTAACAGATGCCATCAATGCATTGTACAAGACCTGCTTACCACCTGTGCCGACAGTAATTTGATCGCGCGCATAATCTAAACCATTGTCACGCTTGAACTTTGCGATAATTGCATCTTTCAATGCAGGTGTACCATCAACGGCAGTATATTTTGTCTCACCTGCTTCTATTGCCTTATATGTCGCCTCTTTAACAAAGTCAGGAGTGTCAAAATCAGGTTCACCTGCACCAAGGCCAATAACATCTCTGCCTGCTGCTTTTAGTTCTTTTGCTTTGTTTGTAACGGCAATAGTTGGTGATGGCTTTATACGGCTCAAACGATTTGCAACAATGGACATAATATTCAACTCCTGATTACTTGGTATCGAAACTTATTGTTTCGAAAGTTTTACGAATTATATCGCCATCTAAATCCTTTATAGAGTCAAAATCAAGCCCTTCTTTCTCAAACCATAATTTTAACGGTGCAAGAACAGGGGTTTCCAGTGCCTCAACAATATAGCGTTGCAAGCGTTCAATATGGACCAAATAAGCATCACGCCCCTGCTCTATGGATAGCTTTATAAATAACCCAATGACCCTGCAATGAAACTGAGTACCTAAAACTCTATACCAATCCAAGAACACAGATTTATCATTTTCACTCATCCCACGGCAATATCTATCAAGCATTTTATTTTTGATACTTTCTGGTACATCGACACGTGCATCTTCTAACAGGTTCACCAGATCATAAGGAAGCGGACCACACAAAGCATCTTGAAAGTCAATTAAACCACAACGCTTAATCCCCGTTTCATGTGTAACATAGATCATGTTCTCAAGGTGATAATCACCATGCACAAAACCTTGCGGACAAGGTGGAAGGCTATATTCTATCTCGTCCCAAACATTTAGATAAGAAATAACTGTACTTTCATTAACTTTGCTTTTGCGCTGCATCGCCATATAATAGTCAACTACTTGTCGGCGGTTTTCGTGAATACGGCTTTGTTTGTATAACGGCAAACCATCAGACAATGTTTTCTTCTCTTTTAATGTAAACAAAACATCTGTTGCCAGTTCATATATATGCTCTGCCTTATCTGGATTAGCACGTAAATAAGAACCAAAAGAGTTTCCGCCTAAATATTCGAAAAGTGAATAGCATTCACGCTCATTCTTTTCAAATAATTCCGGCGTTTTAAGACCAGCATTACTTAAAGCCTTACCAATATTAATAAACCCAAGCATCTCATCAATATGATCCTTTGATGCATCGGGGTATAACATCAAAATAAACTCCTTGCCTGCACGTTCTCCCAAGAAATACTCCCTTGGGGAAACATCACGCGGAAGAGCAGATAAGGAATCCGCACCGATCTCTAGCTTTAAAGATTGTAGATCAACCATAGCTGCACCTTTTATCTACTTGATGGTGGTTTCTTTATAGATGGTTTGCCAGCCATTTTATGTATAGCCTGAATATGTTGTTTAGAAGCAGATTTACGCTTTCCGCCTATAGATTCCTGCCCAAAAGTTTCCGCGTCACTTGCCGCTACGGCGCGCAGCAAATCCATACCAAAATCATCCTTCTTACTCTCCACAGGAGTTACCTCAGGATGTCTTTTTTCCATTTCTGCCCTACCGGATGCGACACGCTCAACTTGATATGCAACAATACCATCCAAATGTGGTCTGGACAAAGCACGCAGAAGGTCAGCATCAGTTTGCGCCATAGCAATAACAGATTGCCTTGCAAGACCAATGTTACCGCCATTAGCGGATAAAGCTTCCCTTATTTTACTCTCGGCATATTCTTTAGACATATAAAGATGCTCCTGCTCGAATCTATTTATATCAATAATAGTGCCATAACTTCACAATAATTAATAGGTTCAGGCAAACTATATCAAGATAACCCTGCAAGTTCTTTCATAAGATTATGAACCCCCTTAACACGTTGCACTGTTTTGGGCCACGATCTGATCGCTGATATTTTTTGATCCGGTCTGATCTTCACGCTTCCTGCCTTTGTTAAAATCCACGACATAAGACCATCAACATTTGGTGGGGTATTTTTATGAAATGATATTATCGCACCCTTTGGCCCTGCATCAACATTTGAAATACCTGCCAATTTACACAATTGTTTTATTTCTAAAATGCTGAGAAGGTTTTCAACCTCTTCCGGTAAATCGCCAAATCGATCAATCATTTCGGCGGCAAAGCCTTCTATCTCTTCTTTCTCAACCAAGTCATTCAGGCGTCGATAAAGGCTCATCCTTACGCCCAGATCCTCGACATAGCTTTCGGGTATCAAGACAGATGCCCCTAAATTAATTTGAGGTGACCATTGTTCTTCCGGCATTTCTTCAACCTCAGTAACTCCTGCACGTGCTGCTGCTACTGCTTCTTCCAACATTTGTTGATACAGCTCCACACCGACCTCACGTATATGACCCGATTGCGCATCACCAAGAAGGTTACCTGCACCCCTGATATCCATATCATGTGACGCAAGTTGAAAACCTGAACCAAGCGTATCTAACGTCTCCATAACTTCCAGGCGTTTTTGTGCATTATCATTTAGCTTTTTATTAGGTTGGTAAGTCAAATAAGCATAAGCACGAACCTTTGACCTGCCTATTCGTCCACGTATTTGATAAAGCTGCGACAGGCCGAACATATCGGCACGATGAACAACCATTGTGTTTGCCGTCGGAATATCTATTCCGCTTTCAATAATATTAGTTGCCAGCAAAACATCATATTGACCATCATAAAAAGCGGTCATACGATCTTCAAGTTCAGTCGGGCTCATCTGACCATGTGCATCAATCAATTTTATTTCAGGCACAATTTCTTTGAGCATGTCAGAGACCTCTTTTAGGTCTTTTATCCTTGGAACTACGTAAAAGCTTTGACCGCCTCGGTAATGTTCACGCAGTAATGCATCACGTATTACCATTGTATCAACAGGCATAACAAAGGTACGAATTGCCAATCGATCAACTGGCGGGGTTGTGATCAGGCTCATTTCTTTAACACCGGTCAAAGACATCTGTAATGTGCGCGGTATTGGTGTTGCAGTAAGGGTCAAAACATGAATATTACTTTTCAGCTCTTTAAGCTTTTCTTTCTGCTTTACGCCAAATTTTTGTTCTTCATCGACAATTAATAATCCAAGATTATCAAATTTCATTGCATTAGCGAATAAAGCATGCGTTCCAATCGCAATTTGAACCGATCCATCGGCTAGCCCATTTTTTGCGCGCGTCATATCTTTTGCGGTGACCATGCGGGATAGTTGCTCTATCCTAATTCCCATACCTGCGAAACGTTTTTGAAAGTTATTGTAATGTTGGCGCGCCAACAAAGTCGTTGGAACGACTAAGGCTACTTGTACCCCTGACATCGCCGCGACATACGCCGCACGCAATGCGACCTCGGTCTTACCAAAACCAACATCACCACAGACAAGGTGATCCATTGGGTAATCGCCTGCCATACCTTCCAGAACTGAGTTTATAGATCTTTCTTGATCTTCTGTTTCCGTATATGGGAATTTTGACGCAAACTCATTATATAGCTCAGATCCAATTTGTAACTTTTCCGATTTCTTCAATTGACGAGAAGCAGCAATACCAAGCAGCTTGTCTGCAATTTCCATCAAGTTTTTCTTGGCTTTTGCCTTGCGTGCTTGCCATCCTGCACCCCCCAGTTTATCCAACTGGGTTGTTCCTTGATCTGAACCGAATCTGGATAGAACTTCTAAATTAACTACAGGAACAAAAAGACGATCACCACCAGAATATTCGACCTTAAGACAGTCATAAACGGCACCTGCCGCTTCTAGGGTTTCAAGCTCTATGAAACGGCCGATACCATGATCAATATGAACCACCAAGTCACCTGCTGATAAGGCCGATGCTTCGGTTAAAAAGTTATCTGCTTTACGGTTTTTCTTTGCCTTACGTGCAAGGCGATCACCCAAGATATCCTGTTCAGTAAAAACAGCAAGGTCAGATGAGTTCAAGCCACTTTCTAAGGATAGGACGCATATTCCAACCTGATGAGGGCGCATCTTTTTAATTTCGTGATAATCACTGACTGTAACAATATCTTTTATAAGAGCATTTTCCATTAATCCCTTTAGACGGGATTTTGAACCTTCACTATATGTTGCAATTAATACTTTTTTTCCTTCATTTTGTTGATGAGATATTGATTTTTTAAGTTCACCAAAAACGTCCCCATCTGGCATACTTCGTATATCCGAAAAATCACGCCCCTTACGTGCGCCCGCATCTTCGTAATCATCGCCTTCCGGTGCACCAAATCCGGACAAGCTCCAAACATCTTTGGTTAAATCACGCCACTCTGTTAAATCTATGTACAATCTTTCAATTGCCAAAGGATGGTATATAGATCCGGAAATAGTGTTCTTATCCTTTTTACTTCCCGATTCTTGCGATGACTTTTCCAGTATTTTGCGCGAATTATAAAAATCCTTAACCTGATCCATTCTTTCTTCGCATGCTTCATGAACATGAAAATCAAACATAACCGACGCATTAGGAGCATAATCAAAAACAGTATCCATGCGATCGTGAAACAACGGCAACCAGTGTTCCATGCCGTTATAACGACGCCCTTCACCCACTGCGTCATAAAGCGGATCATCGCTTCTTGCTACGCCAAATTCTGACCTGTATCCGGATCTAAAACGTGAAATAGAATCATCATCCAAGAAAAATTCACATGCGGGCTGTAAAGCAAACTCTTTAACCTTACCTTCTGTGCGTTGTGTTATCGGATCAAATTCTTTGATCGTGTCAATTTCATCACCAAATAAATCAAGTCGCATTGGTGATTTATAACCAGCAGGGAAAATATCAACAATACCGCCACGAATGGCAAACTCACCGGGCTCACGAACTGTTTCACTGCGCGTGTAACCGTTCTGTGATAAAAAGACCTGCATACCAGCCAAATCAATTTGTGAACCTGACTTGGCGATAAAACTTGCATCACGCAACACCTCACGTGGCATAACACGTTGCATTGCGGCATTTACGCTAACCAAAAGAATACGCGGATGACGCTCTTTCTCGTTATCCCAAGCCATCAGCTTAGTTAAGACTGCAACTCTTTCCGATACTATATCACCATGAGGGGAAACACGGTCATAGGGCAAACAGTCCCAAGCAGGCATAACCAAAACCTTAACATCTGGTGCAAAGAATTTCAGCCACTCCTCTAACGCATTTTGGCGGCTATCATCTAGGGTGACATGAATCAATACACGATCATCAGGCATTAATGCACGCGCTTTTTCTGCCAGAACTCTTGCGTCTTGACCTTCGGGAACTCCAAAAATCGTTTTACCAATATGGGTTATATTTTCTTTTGGCGTTATATTGTGCACAACATTGCCTTTTTTTTTAGTAAATGGTTGTTTGCCTTTGAATTGCTTTTTATATATAGGTTTCAGTGTATTTCAAGGGACATTAAAGAATATGAGCGAAACAGAAACAGTAGCAAACAAAGAATTGCTCAAAGGTGCAGTACACGAAAATAAAGCTACGTCAAAACGTGGCTTGCAAGAACGTATGTTCACGGCCGTATTTAGTGGGTTTGTATACCCTCAAATATGGGAAGACCCAGAGGTAGATATACCTGCAATGAAGATTGACAATACGTCACGCATCATGACAATTTGTTCTGGTGGTTGTAATATGATGAACTACTTAACCGAATCCCCTGCTTCGGTGACTGCGGTTGACCTTAATCCGCATCATGTTGCACTTGGCCGTTTGAAGATTGCGGCATTAAAACACTTACCTGATTATGATAGTTTCTTTCTGTTTTTTGGGTGTGCCGACTCTCCTGAAAATGTAAAAAATTACGACAAATATATTGCAAAGCATCTTGATAAATACACAAGAGATTATTGGGAGAAATTCGTATTCCCACATGGTCGACGCATCAATATGTTCAAAAAGAACCTATACAAGTTTGGTCTTTTGGGTAAATCAATCGGCATGGTTCACTTGGTTGCAAAACTATATGGTCAAAACCCACGTGACCTATTGAAAGCAAAATCAATGGAAGAGCAAAAAGAAATTTTTGATCGCACATTGGGGCCGCTATTCGACAAAAAATTAATAAAAATGATATGTGGAAACCCGGAGTCGTTATATGGTTTAGGAATACCCCCATCACAATTTGATGAACTAAACGAATCCGCCGATGGACAAATGGCAGGCCTGCTTCAGGCGCGTTTAGAACGCATGGCGTGTCAATTCCCGATTGAGGACAACTACTTCGCATGGCAGGCATTCAACAGAGGCTATGACCGTGAGCACAAACGTGCTATTCCCAGATATTTAAAAGAAGAGAATTATGAAACGCTAAAAGCTAATATTGATAAAGCACAAGTGGTTCACAAGACTATTACCGAATATTTAGACGAACAAGGCGCAGATAGTGTTGATTGTTTTGTCTTCTTAGACGCGCAAGACTGGATGAATGAAGACCAACTTAATGACTTGTGGAGCGCGGTTATAAGATCAGGTAGTGACGGTGCACGCGTAATATTCAGAACCGCAGGCGACCACAGCCCATTAACTAAAGGATTGACAGAAGAAAACCTTTCACCATGGGACTATGATGAAAGCTTGGCTGCACCACGCAATGAAGAGGACAGATCATCTATTTACGGAGGATTCCACACCTACACACTTGACAGATCACGCATAAACTCCAAAACGAAAGCCGCATAATATGACAGCGAGTGCCGCTAAAAATTCTGAAAAGAATTCAGGTGAAGACCAGATCAAAAGAAACATGGATAACATGTATCGCTGGACCAGGCACATATACGACGTTACGCGTAAATATTATCTGTTAGGTCGTGACAAGTTAATTGATAATATTGACGCAGATGATAATGACAATATTTGTGAAGTTGGTTGTGGGACTGCACGCAATTTAATCAAAGTTGCAAAAAGATACCCAAACGCCAACATTTACGGGTTAGATGCATCTGATGAAATGCTAAAAACAGCAGGGCAAAATATTAGAAATGCCCATATGTCAAAAAGGATAAATATAAAGCAATCATTCTCTCAATCATTTCACCCTGATGAATTATTTGGCATTGATACAGATTTAGATAAAATAGTGTTCTCGTATGCGCTGTCAATTATTCCACCATGGCAAGAGTCTATTGATCATGCTTTGGAGTTGTTACCAAAAGGTGGTGAAATTCATATCGTAGATTTTGGCGGCCAAAAGGACATCCCAAAACCGATAAGTAAGTTTATATTCTGGTGGTTAAAGATGTTTCACGTTTATAATAAACCCGAAATATTAGACTATCTAAAACTGCTTCAATTTGAGAAGAAAGGTGAATTAGAAATAAATCACCTTTACAAAGGCTATACGTATATCGCCGTGTTCAAAAAGATTTAAGCCAACTTATGTGCCAACAGTTTTGCAAAAACTGACATTTCTGCGACTTTTTTTGGAGCAGGTTCTTTTTCTGTGATCCAATTATACAAATCAGGGTCATTATTACACAAAAGAGCATCATATTCCGCCAGCTCCTCCTCTGTAAAATCAGGAACATGTGCTGTGGCGAACTCTCCCATTATAATGTCCATTTCTTTTATTCCACGATGTGATGACCTGAATATCAGTCGTCTTTTCTTATTATCAATAGGTTCATCGTTATTACCTACTGCTTCCATGAATATAGTCATTAAATATTCTCGATCTTATTTATTTTAACCGCTAGAATAACGTTAATTTTAAATTTGGAAAGAGTGTTTTTTAAAACATGTCGCAACGCCCCTTTGAACTAGACCCTTTATTTCGCAGTATCAACACTTTGCCTGGTGTTGGGCCACGAATTAGTAAATTAATGGAAAAGTTAATTGAAGGGCCAAAAATATTAGACGCGTTGTTTCATGCTCCTATCGATTTCATTGACAGAAGATTTACATGCCCCATATCAGAATGCCCAAACGGCAAAGTCGTAACGATGGAAGTAAACATTGAAGAGCACATACCTAGCGCGCGCAAATCTTTGCCTTATCGGGTCAATGCGACAGACAATAGTGGCACAATATCATTGGTGTTTTTTCATGCAAATAAAGGATGGATTGAAAAACTTTTGCCTATTGGTAAACCAGTAATCATCAGTGGAAAGGTTGAGTATTTCCAAGGCTTACCGCAAATGATGCACCCTGACATAGCATCACCAAGTGATCGTAATACATTAGAAACCGTTGAACCTATATATCCGTTAACTCAAGGGGTTACAAATAAGGTCATGCGCAAAGCCGTTACGGCGGCGCTTACAAACATTGCGCCACTTCCTGAATGGATTGATGAATCATATAAGAAACGTGAAAGGTGGTGCAACTGGAACGAAGCCCTGCAATCCCTACACAATCCTGACGATGAGGATGCCTTAGACCCTTTATATGCATCTAAAATGCGCCTTGCCTATGATGAACTACTTGCCAATCAATTAACATTGGCGATCGTACGTGACAGGCAAAGAAAAATTAACGGACGCTCTTTCCCCGGTACTATGGCTTTGCGTGATAAAGTTACGGCCGTTATCCCTTTTGATCTTACTGGTGCACAAAAGCGCAGCCTGAGTGAAATTGACAATGATATGGCAGAACAAGCGCGTATGCTGCGCCTTTTACAGGGAGATGTTGGAAGCGGTAAAACCGTGGTTGCATGTCTTGCCATGCTGAACGCCATAGAAAACAACGCACAAGCAGCGATAATGGCACCAACAGAAATACTGGCTCGTCAACATGCAGAGAGCTTTAAAGATTGGCTTAATGCCGCAGGTATCAGATATGTTACGTTAACCGGACGTGATAAAGGTAAAAGTCGTGACTTAATACTAAAACAAATAAAAGATGGAACCGCTCAAGTTATAATTGGCACACATGCCATTTTCCAAAAAGACTTAGAGTACCAAGACCTTGGTCTCGCCGTTATCGATGAACAACATAAGTTCGGCGTTCATCAGAGGCTTGAGCTATCTAATAAAAATAAGGGAACTGACATACTTGTTATGACGGCGACCCCTATTCCACGTACTTTGGCGTTAACCGCTTATGGCGATATGGAGGTTTCAAAACTGGATGAAAAGCCACCGGGCCGCAAGCCAATTGATACAATGTTGTTTTCTAATGATAAGCTGGATCAAGTGGTTGCAGGTATAAAAAGAAAAGTATCAGAAGGAGTACGCGCATATTGGGTTTGCCCTTTGGTTGAAGAATCTGAAACACTTGACCTCGCCGCGGCAGAAGAAAGGTTTGATATACTGCAATCTACATTTGGGGATCGTGTAGGGTTAATACATGGGCGCATGAAACCTGCGGAAAAAGATGAGGTAATGGATAAATTCGCAAAAGGTGAACTTGATGTCCTTATCGCAACAACGGTGATTGAAGTTGGCGTAAATGTCCCTGAGGCAACTATAATGGTAATAGAACATGCAGAACGATTCGGACTTTCGCAATTGCATCAATTACGTGGCAGGGTTGGTCGTGGTGCAAATAAGTCATATTGCTTTTTAATATATAGTGCACCCTTAGGCGAAACTGCGACAGAGCGCCTTAATACTATGCGTGAAACAGAAGATGGTTTTGCAATTGCAGAAAAAGACCTTGAACTTCGTGGGAGCGGTAATATTTTAGGAACGAAGCAAAGCGGTGTCACTGAATTCAAGTTGGCAAATATTTCAGTTCATGGGGATCTACTTGCAACGGCAAGAGATGATGCAAAACTAATAATATCTAAAGACCCAAAACTGGAGAGTGAGCGCGGAAAAGCACTTAGAACTCTGCTCTACTTGTTTGAATGTGATCAAGCTATAAGATATTTTAGGGGAGGATGAATAATGGTAATTAACAAATATATTGCTGCTTTAACAATTATAGTATCGGTTACCTTATTATCGGGTCAAGTTGGCGCAAAAATTTACTTAAACGAGAATATTGAATATTACATAGTCAGTGAAAATGACCCACAAAAATTACTGAACTCAACAGCAACAACAATTCAAGAGCAGTGCGAAGGCAGTAAAAGACGTAATCTCGTATGCTCCGTATATAAGACAGATATAACTTATGACATAACAAAGCTTGGTATGGGTAAGTGCAGATTATCCAAGGTTAAAATAAATGACAGCGTTATATATAAAAAGCCCAAATGGAAACAAAAGAAAAATCAACCAAAAGAAACTGCAACAGAATGGAACGTTATTCTAAAAAATGGGATGTCACATGCCAAAGCGCATTGGAGTCTAAGAAGAAGACACCTTAAAATGGCTTATATCAAACTTTCAAACTTAGAAAAACGTTGCAGCAAAATCGAGAGATATGCAAACGAGATAAAAGATAAAGCGCATAGCAAAATAATAAGGGACAATAAACGCCTTGACGCAAAAGAAGATCATTTTCCATCATCATTCCCTAATGAAGATGCAAAAGAAGAAAATAAAAAACCTAATATACGTAAGAATTAAGCTATTCCGCTGCTTTATGCTTTTCTATGCAATCACTTAGCCCTTCCGGGTGATCGCCTTCTATATTAAGCTCTTTCTTAATCTTGCCCATTTCACGAATTATGCAATCAATAGTGAATGTTACATCACCCATTTCTTTGCGCGAAGGCATACCATATGCGCGAGCATTATCGTCGCCGCCAATAACGCGTGCAGGAATGCCAATAGCAGTAGCACCATCAGGTATATCCGATGTAACCACCGAATTTGCACCTACTTTAGAATGAACACCAATAGTTATATCGCCTAGTATTTGTGCACCTGCGCCAATTATTGCACCATTTTTTAACGTCGGATGACGCTTTTCATCAACTTGACCTACACGCCCCACACCACCAAGAGTAACTCCGTGGTAAATTGTAACGTCATTTTCTATTATTGTAGTTTGACCAATCACAACACCTGTCCCGTGGTCGATAAACAAATTTGCACCGATATTGGCTTCCGGATGTATTTCAATACCTGTTAAAAAACGGGTTATATTAGCGGTAAAGCGAGCCAAAGTTCGCAGGCCCAAATTCCAAATAAAGTTATTCATACGGTGCAAAATTACCGCATGGAATCCATTATAAGCAAAAAAAACCTCAGCCGTGCTTGGCTCTGCAGGGTCTCTGGATTTTATTGAATTTATAAGATCAAACATAAATACAACCTACTTCTTTTTTCTTTTGCCACTTTTTTTGTTGTCAGAATCTTCTTTTGAATATTCTTCCGGCGTTATTATCCCCGCAGATACGACAAGTTTGACCCCTTCTTCGACACTCATATCCAAAAATTTAAGTTCGTCCCTTGGTACAAATAATAGATATCCTGATGTCGGATTAGGTGTTGTTGGCACAAAAACATTCATTGTTTCTGCCTCTGTCATTGATTGAATTTGCCCCTCTGACTTTCCTGTAATAAAGCCAATAGACCAAACACCTTTGCGCGGATATTCCAACATAACCACTTCACGAAAAGCAGTAGACTGGCTGGCCATTATAGTTTCAAAAATTTGTTTAATCGCGCTGTAAAGTGTTCTGACAACCGGCATCCGGTCTACCAAATATTCGGATATTCTAATGATAAGTCGACCAAGAAAGTTTGTCGCAAACCAACCAATTAAAATAAACCCTGTGATAGAAATAACCAGACCAATTCCAGGAAATGTTGTTGCACCATATAATGCGTCATACCAATCCTGCGGCAAGAGACCTGTAACCTTGCTATCTACGAATGTAAGAAAAACATAGGTTAAATAAATAGTAATGCTTATCGGCGCAGTAACAACGATACCCGCAAAAAGATAACCACGCAATCTGGCAACAGGACCACGGGAGTTCGCATTCACATCTTCAACTATATTTTCTTCCGCCATAACTAACCTCTTATTGCACTACTTGCAGGCATGAGGATTCACTATGGCGTGATAGAAATTCAAAAACAACATATATTATTTAAATATATGCGTTCAGGTCAGATGCGACCATTTCTTCTACCAACGTCTCGAATGAAGTTGATGCCTCCCAGCCTAACTCTTTTTGCGACTTACTTGCATCACCTATTAATAAGTCGACCTCTGTTGGTCTGAATAAATCGGGACTGACCTCTACAACCAAGTCACCGGTTTTCTTATCATAGCCTTTTTCATTAAGGCCTGTTCCCTTCCAGCATATTCTTTTATCAAAATATCCAAAGGCCGCATCGACAAGCATACGAACAGTATGGGTCTTTCCTGTTGCAAAGACATAATCATCCGGCTTGCTCTGCTGTAACATTAACCACATACCATAAACATAATCACGTGCATGCCCCCAATCACGTTGCGCATCAAGATTTCCTAGAACAAGATGATTGCTTTCGCCTTTATGAATACTAACAACCGATTTGGTGATTTTACGACTAACAAAGCTCTCCCCCCGCAATGGGCTTTCGTGGTTAAATAATATTCCGTTAGATGCGTGCATATTATATGCCTCACGATAATTCTTAGTCATTTCAAATGCATATAGCTTTGCAATACCATAGGGACTTCTCGGTGAAAATCTGGTCTGTTCGTTTTGAGGTGTTTGATCTGTATTACCATACAACTCTGATGTTGATGCTTGGTAAAATTTAGTGGTTTTTGCAAGACCAGCAATTTTTATCGCCTCTAATAACCTTACAACCCCAAGAGCATCAACATTGCCGGTATATTCAGGCTGTTCGAAGCTGACCTTAACGTGACTTTGAGCGGCCAAATTATACACCTCGTCAGGTCGAACATTTTGTATAATATTAATGATACTAAGCGCATCAGTCATATCACCGTGGTGCAATTTAAGTTCATCTACCCTGCCACCAAGAAGATATTGTAGGCGCGTTAAGTTTGATAAAGATGACCTACGAACAACTCCGTGCACTTCGTATCCCTTGCTCAACAACAAATCGGCCAGATATGCCCCATCCTGCCCGGTTATTCCTGTTATTAGAGCAACTTTCTTCATTCACACAGTCTCTACAATTATAAACACATGGTGGAAATATTAACACTCCACACACATATATATAAAGGTCGCATGCATTATTATAACAACTAAATCACAGTTTAAATGTTATTGAGTTCTAAAGACTGGCCAAATCAAAATGCAATCCATCATAAGCAGGATAAAACCCTTCAGGTAAATCATTGCAAAGTGCATTATAGTCCATCATTGATGACAGGCATGTTATATACACCCTATCCGCCTTTATGTACTTATTATACTCATATATTGAATTGAGGTCTGCGTGAACACTGTTTTGCGGATCTTTAAATCCTGCACCATCAACGATCCATATTTTTGACCCCTTAATAATATCAAGGGCGTTATCATCCAATGATTTCATATCAACACAATATGATAAATCACCAAAACGATAACCAATAGATGTGCATGTTCCATGATCCATTTTAAACGGAACATATGTTATGTCGCTATATTCATGATTAGAGCCGTATCTTTCATCATCAAACGGGTTTGCTTCTAAAACAGGGGGGTATAGGTCTTTATGGCTTCCGCCTGAGAAAAGATAATGGAACCTCCCCTTTATCTCTTCCAAAACACTATCTTTACCAAAGCATTGTATTTGCGTACGATCATTTCTGAAATAAAATGGCCTTAGGTCATCAATACCATGGCAATGATCGCTATGTTGATGGGTATAAAACACAGCATCTAAGTTGTTTACATCAAACTTGTTTAACTGGTGACGTAGATCTGCACCTGTATCAACAATTATGGTTGCCTCATCTGATTGCACTGCCAAGCAACAACGCATGCGAATATTCTTAGGCTCATTAGGATCACAATCACCCCAATAATTTCCAATGGCGGGTACACCGGACGAGTTACCACAACCAAGTATAGTGACCTTAATGCTCATTTTAACTTTGCCTTATCGAACAAACGGAAAAAATTATCAGTAGTTATTCTTGCAAACTCTTCGGGAGTCTTGCCATATAATTCTGCAAGAAATTCACCAGTTTTAGAAACAAGGGCAGGTTCATTAACCTTTCCACGAAAAGGAACAGGCGCAAGGAAAGGCGCGTCAGTTTCAACCAAAACTTTGTCTAATGGCACTATTTTTGCGGTATTGCGCAGTTCTTCTGCCTTTTTAAAAGTTATAATACCGGAAAATGATACGTAAAAGCCCATCTCCAATGATTTTTCCGCCAATTCTTGCGAAGAACTAAAACAATGCATAACACCGGAAAGTGAAGTACCTTGCCCCTCTTCTTTCATAATATTAGCGGTGTCTTCTTCTGCATCACGAGTATGCACAATCATAGGCAACTTAGATTCGATACATGCCCGAATATGCTTACGAAAGCTGGCCTGTTGATCCTCACGTGGTGAATTATCATAGAAGTAATCCAGACCCGTTTCACCCAGCGCAATAACCTTTTCGTGATTAGATGCTATCTCAACAATATCCTTTTGCGAAAAAGCCTTTTCTGCATCAAGACCCGCATCATGTGGGTGTGTACCGATACTGCACCAGACATTATCGTTATTATTTACGATATTTAATAATGTGTCTATTTCCTCTGACATACGGCAACAAACCGTCATCATTCCATCAACTCCAGATGACTTTGCCGCATTGATAATCTCAGTAGGCTCACCCTTTTCCATTATTCCAGAGTGGTTAAGATGGCAATGAGAATCAATCCACATTTTCTATGCGCCCTCTTCCTCTACAATACGTGGGAAGACACCTTCTGGTTTTTCTATCGTTACATCGGAAGAGATTGCATAATCAGATGAAATATTTGCCAACATACGTTGATCGTCTGATATTTTTAATTGTTCCAATATCTTTGGCGCGCAGTGCGGAACAACCGGTTGCACGATAATCGCGAGACAGCGAATAACCTCGGCCAATACATAAAGAACCGTTTCCATACGATCAAAGTCTGTTTTCTTTAATGTCCACGGTGCTTGTGCATCTATGTAAACATCACACGCACTAACAACACTCCACACATGTTCTAATGCACGGTTGATTTTCATATCATCAAATGAACCACGTATCTGATCCGGCATCGCATATGCCAAATTCAACAATATTTGGTCATCTTCAGTTAATGATTTAGGAGAAGGTATTTTCGCATCACAATTCTTGTAAATCATAGAAAGCGTGCGCTGTGCCAAATTACCCAAACCATTTGCAAGGTCGGCATTAATACGTTGAACGGCTTGTTCATGAGAGAAGTTACCATCTTGCCCATGCGGTATTTCGCGCATTAGGAAATATCGTATTTGATCCAATCCGTATATTTCAACCAGATCATCAGGTGATAGGACGTTACCTATAGACTTAGACATTTTTTGACCTTGCACATTAATAAAGCCATGCGCAAAAATAGTTTTAGGCAATTCTAGGTTTGCCGCCATTAAGAATGCAGGCCAGTATATTGCATGAAAACGTGTGATATCCTTACCAATTACATGATAATCAGCAGGCCACATATCGGTAAATTTATCTGATTTTTCATCGGGATAACCCAGCGCAGTAATGTAATTTGTTAACGCATCCAACCAAACATACATAACGTGATCTTCATCATTTGGAACAGGTATACCCCATTTTAAACGGCTCTTATGTCTGGAAATTGACAGATCCCTAAGACCACCTTCTTGCTTTAAAAAGCTAACAATTTCATTCATACGTGATGATGGCTGTATCGCATCTATATTGGCAGAGTAATACTCAATTAACCTGTCTGTATATGCAGAAAGCTTGAAAAAGTAACTCGGCTCTACCACCCACTCTACCTCTGTACCCAGCGGAGTGAACTTTTGCCCGTCTTCTGATGTTGTCAGTTCATCTTCAGTGAAATAGGCCTCTTCGCGTACTGAATACCATCCCTCATATTTACCAAGATAAATATCACCATTATCATTTAGTTTTTTCCAGATAGCTTGTGAAGCAGTATAGTGACGTTCATCAGTTGTACGAATAAAATCATCATTAGAAATACCAAGCTTTTTGGTCATTTCAATAAATGTAGCAGCATTCTTATCGGCGAACGCTCTTGGTTCCATGCCGTTTTGCTCCGCTGTTTGCGCAACCTTTTCACCATGTTCATCAGTACCGGTTAGAAACATTACATCATAACCATCCAAACGCTTAAAACGTGCCAAAACATCCGTTAAAATTGTTTCATATGCATGCCCCAAATGCGGAACACCATTAACATATGAAATAGCGGTAGTGATATAAAATGGTGTTTTACTGGTCAAAGCTTACTCTCCTATTGAAATAACAGCTACTGACTTATCACAAGAAAGCACCCGCGTACAGCGTCTCGCCGATCAAGATTAGAAAACTCTACTCTATCAAAGTGATGTTTTAAACCATCCGTTATAGATATAAGGCTTTCCAGAGACATTTCAGACATAATGTTCATCAATGAATCACGCTGTAAGAACGTTGGTAAGTCTTGACCACCGCGCGCTTTTGAAGACAACATCTGACGGAACAACCATTTTAAAAGCTCTACAAACATACGGTATTCTTTATCTTGCGCCGGTGAAGATATAGATGATGAAAATTGATGAATTTTAACCCAGTTCCAATTTGGATATTCATCTAAAAGATCGAATATTTGAATCAGAGTATCAAATCCCCCACCATCTATGAAATTGATTGCTTTACCTATGCTACCCTCAGAGATAGAGGACAATATATCCATCTGATCCAAAGAAGGCACAGGGTGATCAGATTGCTTATGTAATAGATCCAGCAATATTTCAGATGATAGTGGAGAGAATTGCACAAAACGTGTACGAGATCGTATTGTAGGAATAAGCATCCCGGGCCTGTGCGTTATTAATATTATCAAAACATTTGCGGGTGGTTCTTCTAATATCTTTAAAATCGCATTCTGCGCATTACGGTTCATGGTATCAGCATCATCGACTATGACTATGCGCCATCCCCCCTCTGATGAAGTTTTGCGCAAAAAAGGCTCTATCTTTCGTAGGGCTTCTACCTTTAAATTTGCATCCCATTTTCCTTTAGATGCATCGTAATTACGTGCAATATATAAAAAATCAGCATGACCACCTGATGCAATTCTCGAAAACACCGGATCGTCTGAAGGAACGTCTAAAGAAGATATATCATGCGCGACATCATCACCGCCGAATAGACTGTCTTGGTTTTGATCTTTATTTCCGTTTTTCAAAAGAAATCTGGCAAGTCGAAATGCCATTGTACTTTTACCAATCCCCTGCGCCCCTGCAAAGATCATGGCATGTGGCATGCTGTCCTTTTCGAATAACTCAATAAACATCTTCTCCTGATCATTATGACCAAGGCAAAAAGACATTGATTGCGGATCAGTTAGTTTTTCAGATTCGTTAACATCTGGAAAGCCATCGATATCCGTGTCATCACCAATATCGTCATCATATATTATATCGTCATCGTCAAACAGGCTCATATAATATCTCTACTCACCCTGTAACTTAGCCAAAGTAATATTTTTGATCTCATCAGATAAATGATCAATAGATTGAGCCGCGTTCAAAATATAGCACCTACCCTCATCTTTACGAGCGATGCTTAGAAAGCCTTCACGTAAACGTTCGTGAAAATCTATATCCAAACGCTCAAACCTGTCTTCTGTATTATCACCTGCATCGTCTGCGGATAATCGTGCATTTGAACGTTCAAGGCCTGTTCGCACATCAATATCCAAAATAAATGTCAGATCAGGTTTAAAACCGTTTATAGATATGCGCTCTACTTCCTTAATTGTATCAATATTGGAACCACGACCATTGCCTTGGTATGCAACAGTAGAATCAGTGAAACGATCACATATTACGATTTTACCATCATTGAGTGCTGGCTCTATGAATTTTTCTATATGCATTGACCTCGCGGCGAACAACAGCAATATTTCTGACATTGCGTTCCAATCACCGCCACCGCGTTGTACCAACAAATCACGTATACTCTCAGATTCTGGTGTGCCACCAGGCTCACGAGTTATCACAACCTCGTAACCTTTTTCGGATAATGTTTTAACCAGCCTGTTAATCTGCGTCGTTTTGCCAGAACCTTCACCGCCTTCCAAGGATATAAAGAACCCTCTATCCATAGATTTAGGTAATTTTGTATTACTCATCAATCGAAATACCCCTGACCCGTTGTTAACAATCTGGCTTTAGATATAACTTTTGCAAAAGTACCGAGGCCATCAACGGATTCACTTGTAATCAAAGGTATATCAACCACCTTACCCTTTGGAATAGAGATTGTAACAGTTCCAACTTCTTGCCCTTTTTTTATTGGTGCTTTCAGTGGTGATTTATAAGTTATTTTAACATCAAGGTCATTTTCAAATAACTTTGGTACAACAAGGTTTAAAGTCTTAGCAGCGCGCAAACCAACCGTTGTATTCATACCAAGATACACATCAGCACGCCCCAAATCATTTTGATCGTCAAATAAGGTCAGATCACGAAACCCGTTAAGCCCCCAAGCAAGCAGTTTTGTCGCCTCATCTGCTCTATCTTTACTGCTTTCCAGGCCATTAACAACAATTACTACACGTCTACCATCCTTTACACCTGTCCCAATAAGACCATAGCCACCGACATCTGTATGTCCGGTTTTAAGACCGTCTGCGCCAATATTGCGATATAACAACGGATTACGGTTTCCTTGTTTTATCTTGCTATAGGTAAATTCCTCTTCCTTGTAGTACGAGTAATATTCAGGAAAATCATTAATAACCGCGCGCGCAAGAATTGAAAGATCTCTTGCCGTTGAATAATGGTCAGGATCAGGCCAGCCACTTGCATTCATAAAGTGGGAGTTCTTCATCCCTAAGTCTCTGGCTTTGCGATTAAGCGCAGCAGCAAAAGAATCCTCATCACCTGCTAGTCCTTCGGCCAAAACAATTGTAGCATCATTACCCGATTGCACAATTACACCACGAATTAAGTCCTCTATCTTCACCTGCTTGCCAACAGGAACAAACATTTTAGATCCTTTTTTCCTCCACGCCTTTTCACTTACAGGAAAAGTATCATCAAGTGATAATGTGCCCTTTTTCAATGCCTCAAACACCATATACATCGTCATGACTTTACTCATTGATGACGTTGGCATCCGCATATCAGCATCTTTTTCAAACAACACCGTGCCTGAATTATAATCAATTACTATTGCTTGCTTTGCTTTCGTTGTGACGGCAAACGATGCAGAAGGATTGGCACAAGCCACAAAAAGTAACATTGCAAAGATCAAAGAGAATCTATTTTTCATGGTTACATGCCCTATATTTTTTACATTGCTTTATTCAAGCACGAGATACGTTATTAATCTATAAATTAATAGATATTATCTAGTCTACTACAATCATTGCTGCTTTATGGCCGTTTGCGCTCGCACGCTCTACCAATGCATCTGCTTCGGGAATGCTATTATTAGGCAAGCGAACGCGGTAATATTTAGCCCCGTCTACAGTAATAGTATGAACCTGCGCGCGCCCATACTGCCCCAATGAGCTTGCATATTTCATCGCTGTTTCACGTGAAGTAAAAGATCCCATTTGAACAAAAATTCGATGTTTTTTAATTGGCGATTGTGCCACCATAGGATCAGGGTAAAACACACCGTTCTTTACATGTCCCGGCATTGCGTGATTTGCAGATGTTAAGACCTCTCGTTCAACCGGTTGTGGCGGATGCGGTTGTTTTTGTTCAACAATTTCTGGAGTTTTATAGCCTGATTTGTTCATAGGTATTTCCATACCCCTGGTATCTTGACCATTACGTGCGGCCTCTGCCACCATACGGCTTTCCGCTTCCAATACCGTAACGCGAACTTTTGCCACCCCCTGCTTTCTAAAGCCCAAAAGCTCAGCAGAGCGTTTAGACATATCTATAATTCTGCTATGAGCATATGGGCCACGGTCATTAACACGAACTATCAGTGACTTACCGTTTTCTAAATTAGTTACTCGAACAATACTAGGAAGAGGTAACGTCTTATGCGCGGCAGTTAATTCATTTTGATAGAATATCTCACCATTTGCAGTTTGCTTACCGTGAAAGTTCGGCCCATACCATGATGCAACGCCAGTTCTATTATAATTATAATCCACTGCTGGATAGTAACGCTTTCCCTTTATAGTATATGGTGACCCAACCTTATAATGCCCCTTACTTTTAGCGGTAGTTCCGGCAAGCTTTTTCCCGAAATGTGACGCTAGCTCAATTCTTGAACACCCCGTAACAACAGAAAAAGAAGCCAATATACATGCAGATACAGCAATAACACGAACAGAATTATTATATTTAAATGCGATCATTTATTTCTCTCCGACTATTGGGCTATTTGATCGGCCAACAAGCCAACAGAGGTGGCAAAATATGTAGACCTGTTCCATTTCATGATCACACGGTAATTTTTATAGACCAAGTAAGTAGGACCTTTAACACCATCAGGTGCAACTATGGAAGCGACCATACCATCAACAACCGGTATATCTTGACCTCCCGGCAAAGTAACACCTAAGTTTTTCCATGTTTTAAGGTCATGCTTAACTTTTAGTCCAATCATGTTTTTCTTGAAATTAGCCGGAACTCGTACGCGACGCCCCCATCGCTGATCTTCTTTCCATCCACTTTGACTAAGATAATTAGCAGTAGATGCAAAAACATCAGGAAGACTTGTCCATATATTACGCTTGCCGTCATCATTTCCATCAACAGCATATGCGTGAAAGCTTGAAGGCATAAATTGGTTCTGCCCCATCGCTCCTGCCCATGAGCCCTTCATTTCACTGTGTGATATATGGCCAGCATCAATAATTTTTAACGCATTTATAAGCTCTTTACGGAAATAACTGCTGCGTCTACCGTCATAAGCCAAAGTAGATAGAGCAGACACCACACTAAACCCACCGGTATTATTACCGTAGCTGGTCTCAATCCCCCAAAGAGCCACGATATATTGTGCAGGTACGCCATATTTTTTAGCCGTAGCATCCAGCAATTCACGATGTTCTTTATACAACCTTCTGCCTTGTGCAATACGAGCGTCATTAATTACACGCTTTTGATATTTGGCAAAAGTCATCGTCCCTTCCGGCTGTTTACGATCCAGCTCAATTATACGCGGTATCGGTTTTACCCCCGACATTGCTTTATTTACTGTATCTGCGGAAATACCCTTGCTTGCAGCCTCTTTTTTAAAATTTACGACCCAATCATCAAATTTATCATCTGCCTGCGCCATAACAGGTGTTAACATCATGGTGGCTGTCATTGCCAGAACTTGTAATTTAATTTTCATCGCGGGAATCATTCTCGTATAATTTGGACATGACCTCAAAGATAAAGGCTGTGCTCCAACCAAACAAGATAAAACCATTAGCAGATTGAAAAGAACTCACAAGTCTCCAATCCTTGCCCAGAAATATATCACCATAACCTACCGTAGTGAATGTTGTTGTAGAGAAATACAATGCCTCTTCCAAGCTGGGCAATGCATCAACATATAAATAAAACATTGCCCAAACCCATATTTCAACGATATGAGCAATAAAAGTCCCCAACACCACGATAACAAGCAGAGGTACTTTCCAATAACGCCTAAAAACCAAACTTGCACGATTACGGGATCTATCCAACCAAGTAATCAGCTTATCCAAGAAAACTGCATGTATAACAACAGTTACACAGATTAAGAACGTACCAATAAAAAGTTGGGAAACAAACATTACAGAAAAAAACCTAAATAAAATTAATTTAACACTAGACATACATACACAAAAATGGCTAAAAAATGAACCTCGAATGTATGATCGCGAAAATCTGGAGAGATGGCAGAGCGGTTGAATGCACCGGTCTTGAAAACCGGCATGGGTTTATAGCCCATCCAGGGTTCGAATCCCTGTCTCTCCGCCACTTTCCCAATATATAAGTCAAAAACCTGTATCCCGAACTTATTTGTAGCCTTGGCTTTCAATATAACTCATTGACGTAAACTGAATATTTACCTAACTCTGTTATTGTAAAACATCACACATTTTTCACACAAAACGTCACACATGAAACATATTATAAAAATAAAATCATGGTATCACTTCAAACGCCGCATACCCAAAAGGTATAAAAAATACTACGAAGGAAAAGATGTCATACAAGTAAGCTTAAAAACAACATCTGAATCTGTTGCTATTCAGCGCGCGTCCGTATTAAGAGAAGAACTGGATAGACTATGGATGAAACTATCCGAAAACACACCTATTGATAAAAATCACTCCTATCATAAAGCAGTTAGTACGGCTCAAACATTCAACTTTTCATACAGACCAGTATCAGAGCTTGCAAATTCTGACCTTGAAAAAATAATCAATCGGCTAGATGTTTTGCAGTCGGAGGTTCCAGAAACACCAGAAAACGTCAGCGCCTTACTAGGTGGTGAAGAAAAACCATCTTTCCCAATTAGTGAAGCATTAGAATCATTTATAGAGTTTGAGAAGCCTAACCACACTAGGAAAAGTGAAGATCAGCTTAGAAAGTGGAAAAACCCGAAATTAAAGGCGGTTAACAACTTCATATTAGTCTGCGGTGATTTGTCGATTGAGAAAATAACCAGAAACGATATTCTTGCGTTTCGGTCGTGGTGGCATGAGCGTGTTGAAACAGAAGATTTGTCACCTAATTCCCCAAACAAGGATTTCACCCATTTACGAACACTTCTGTTCTTTGCAAGAGATAACCATAACCTCAATATTAATGTTGATGAGCTATTTAGCCGTATTAGGTTCAAAGAGATTAAAAGTAAACGAAGACCATTTAAAACAAGCTTCATTCATGATGAACTGTTGAACATTAACAACCTAAAGGGTCTGGAGCGAGAATGTCAGTTGTTTCTATTTGCTATGGCGGACTTGGGCGCGCGCCCTTCAGAATTAGTTGGTTTAAACTCAAAAATTGGAGATATAAGACTAGATACAGATATACCGTATATTTACATTCATGCGGAAAAAGATAAAGAAATAAAGACACCTTACAGTCAACGTTATATGCCATTGGTAGGTTCATCGCTTTATGCATTCAAAAACTTACCCAATGGCTTTGATCGATATTACCGTAAACCGGATCAGCTCTCTGGAAACTTGAATAAATACTTGCGAAATAACGGCCTACTTCCAAGTGAAGATCACAGCCTATATAGCCTTCGCCATAGTTTCGAAGATCGCCTGACAGCCGTAGAGCCACCCGATAAGGTGCAGGCAGCATTGATGGGGCACAGATATGACCGTCNNATGGATGAAGAAAATCGCGTTTGAAATACCTAAATAGGATCTTCTTCAAGATACCCAAGTAAATGATCGAGCAATATTCCGTCTAATGATGATTGATATTTCATTATTTCTTTCGCCTCCTCTACGGACTGGCCATTAGGGTTATTACCGTATTTAATTAGCATGTTACGATAATCAATCATCGGGAAGCTGGTTCTTATTAATATAGATGCGTATATCCCGCGAAATATATAAGCAAGAGCTTCTCTTTCAGGTATGCTCCTATAATCAGCCATGTAATCCAGTACATCGAGCCATAGCGACATCAGATCCCCAGAATCTCCTGAATAGATATCAAGGCGTAAATATTCCGGTATTTTTTTAGCAGCCTCACTTACCTTGGCAGGTTCCTTGCCACATATTTTTATCTGGCATGTTCTGCACGCTGTTCTTTTCTTTAGCAGCTCATCATATTTACCGCTGCGCCTCATTTCCCTAATGATGAGAGGTGGCGTGTCGGTTTCACAATTACGCGCACAACATAAAATTTGATCAATGCCATAAGAGCCAAACAACTTTGTTCTTAACCCATGAAATAACTTCCATAGATCATGATCATATTTATCCAGAGCCATGGCAAATTCCACCATAAACTCTGACTCCCAAATCAAACTATCGAGCTTTCTATATATCTTTTGAGCCGTTACCTCAGATACGTTAATTACCTGCGCTGCAATAGAAGGCTTAATGCCTTTTATAAACATATGTACAAATTTGATGGTGTCACCAACGCTGATCCTAGCATTACGGTAATACGGGTTCTTCAATTTGTATGTTCTTGGCATATGGCCGTCCAATAGCATCCTTTTGGGGTAAACAAGTTTAGCAAGCCTTGAATAATGGGGTGAGGAAGTTAACTAAGGTCGAAAAGAGCATTTACAGCCAATTGACATGACGTACTATCAAATCACCCTCTGAAGAAATCTCCTGATATGTCTTTTAAAAGGCATATTCCGCCCAAAATTCGGGCGCTATTTAGGAGATTTACCATGTCAGATATACATTCAATTTCCGTCCATATTACGCTGAAATCAGCTGGTGATTCCGTTTTAGCACAATCAACGCCAGCATCAGATGATCAGATGCAATGTGAGCTATGGGTAACATGTGAGAACCCTCAATGCTTTGAGCATGGCTGTGCGAATATTCTAGCCCAGCAAAGCAAGGGGGTGAAGTCATGAAGTTTGATAAGCCTAGCCC
>JBOEGH010000001.1:0-1975 GCA_050633325.1 Alphaproteobacteria bacterium | reverse complement strand
AAAAGGAAGGCCGCCGCCACGCACATTGTGTCTGGTCACGGATTGATAGCTATGAGATGAAAGCCATCAATATGAGCCATGATCGTAAAAAGCTAAATGATATCTCCAAATCCCTATATCTTGAGCATGGCTGGGAATTGCCGAATGGTTTTAAGGATAAGGGCAAGAAAAACCCGCTCAACTATACCCGCGCAGAGTGGCAGCAAGCCGCTCGTATTGGCCGTAAAGCCAGTGACATTAAGCGCGAGTTACAAGAAAGCTGGTCTGCGTCTGATAATCGCAAAGGCTTTGAGAATGCTTTACGTGACAGCGGTTATTTTTTAGCCAAAGGCGATAAGCGCAAATATGTCGCCATTGATCTTCATGGGGAGGTCTACTCCCTATCAAGGAATCTTGGCGTAAAAGCCAAAGAATTAGAGGCACGGCTTGGTAAGGCAGAAGCCCTACCATCAGTCTCTGAGACTAAAGACAAGATCAGCAATCAGCTTTCCGGTCTATTCACTCGCTATAACGATGAGCTTAAAGCCCAGCATAAGAAAGAGATGCTGCCCCTGCTCCGTAACAAGCAGGATATGACCACCCACCATAAAGACGCTCGCACCCAACTTCATACCACACAGCAAGAACATTGGCATGCAGCAGAACTCAAACGCGCAGCGCGTATTCGCAGTGGTTTCAAAGGTCTGTGGGATAAGCTAAATGGTCGTTACTGGAAAACCCGCAAACGTAATGAACACGAAACTTGGCAAGCCCACAAACGCGACCAGAAACAGCGCGAAGATATCATCCACAAACAACTATCTGAACGTCAAAACCTACAGGCTCAAATAGACATCCTACGCCAAAACCAAGAACGAGAGCGTGCAGAGCTTATCCGTGATTTATCGCATGTTAAATCTTACGAAAAGCAGAAAGACCATGTGAATGAGCGCAGCAGACCCCAAACAAAAAACCATCAAAATGACATCGGCATTGATGATCTTGATTTAGGCAATGACCTTGAGATCTAGATTTTAATAAACGCACTTGGAGCAAATATCATGACTTTAACAAAGCAGCAAAAATTAGACATGATCCGCGATGTTGAATTACGTATCGCAAAGGAAGAGCTTGCAGAAATGCATATCAGAAACATGAAAGCTATCGAAGAGAGTGATCAACCTCTGAGAACCCTGAAAAACATCATTAATGACCAGCCCCTGATAGCAGAAAAAGAGCAAGGCACTATATATGACAATGCTAAATCACCAGAACCTGAGATATTGGCAAGTACAAAGCAGAAAACCTATCAACCGACCAGTGAAGATAAAGAACTCTTAGAGCAGTCAAAAATTGCTACGCAAACTCCGTTCGTAAAAGACGGTCTGGATAGTAAAACACAGTGGACATTTACTGGCCTTGAGAAAATTTCTGTAAACAAGAACACGAAAGCAGCGGAAAAACCGCACCTAGACTTTAATCTCCAAGAGCATTTTGCCAATGCCAAATCTATGTTCAATGACCGCGACATGGGGATGGAGAGATAGAATATTTAACGCAGGAATGCCCCACGCCAAAACGCAGGACATCCTCAACTTAGTTGATGTGTGGGACAACTAAGCTGCGATAAGGTTGCCGGATGTTTCCAGCGCTTCCTCATCGGTAAGACCAGTTTTATTATAAAGATAAGCCACCTGAACAAAATTATCTGCGCCACCATCCGCATCCACGGATAGATATGAGTTAGATCCACTTTCTGTGATTTGAACAAAATCACTAATCGCATCACTGAGCGGATCATAGCCACTAATCAAATCAGAGACATCTAGCTTATCACCTTCGGACAAATTGAAATCCTGAATATTGTCGCTAGACGTAATGTCATCAAATACAAATGTATCTGCACCCGACTGACCATAGATCATATCAATACCAGACCCACCGTACAGGACATCATCACCACCTCCTCCATAAAGATAGTCTGAACCTTCTGCAC